>CAWDLZ010000006.1:0-55867 GCA_963803265.1 uncultured Alphaproteobacteria bacterium
GCATCGGCTGGATGGTGGTGCCGGCCGACATGCTGCGCGCGGTCGAATGCCTCGCGCAGAATCTTTACATCGCGCCGCCGGCGCTATCGCAATACGCGGCGCTTGCCGCGTTCGACTGCGGCGATGAACTCGACGGCAATGTCGCGCGCTATGCCGAAAATCGCGCGCTCTTGCTCGCCGAGCTGCCCAAGGCCGGCATCGATCGCTTTGCGCCCGCCGACGGCGCGTTCTACCTCTATGCGGATGTCGCGCATGTCACGAATGACAGCCGGGAATTCTGCCGCCGGATGCTGCGCGAGATCGGCGTCGCCAGCACGCCGGGCGTCGATTTCGATCGCGAGCGCGGGACGACGACCCTGCGCTTGTGCTTTGCCGGCGCGACCGCCGACATCGCCGAGGCCGCGCGCCGCATCAAAGGCTGGATGGGGGTCTCGGCCTAACCCCGCCGCCACCAACCGCGGCGCGGGTGGGCCGGCGGCGCGACCACTTCCTGGACCAGCGGCGGCTCGTCTTTTCGCGCCACCTGCTCGACCGGCGGCGGATTTGGGTTTGGCGCCGCCAGCGGTCCGCTTTGCGGCTCGACCATCGGCGGCGGCGGATTTGATTCCGGCGCCGCCTGCTCCTGAACGCTCGCCGAAAGGATCGGAGGCGGCGCCGTGTGGTGCGGCGATACGAGTTCGCGGGACTCTAACTCGGGGGGCTCGAAGCCGGGGGGCTCGAATTCGGGCCCTGCGAAGTCTGGCAGGGCCGTCCCTGCCGGCTCGTTCGCCGCATCGGGCAAGCCCGCCATGCCGTGGTCCGTGCCGGTGCCATGGTCGCGCCGCCGCCTCCGGCCGCCACGTCGACCGCGGCGTCGCCGCTTGCGGTCGCCGTTTTCGCCGCCCGCGCCGGGCTCGGCGCCCTCGGGATGAGTCCCCGCCGGCTGCGCTTCGCCGGCTTCGCCGGTTTCGTCCGGCGTCACGGGAAAGGCCGTCGCGGCCTCGCCGGGGGCGGCTTCGAGCAGCGGCTGCAGCGCAGCTCGGGTTCCGCCGCTCCGCTCGCCGCCACGGCGCCGGCGGCGACGGCGGTGCCGGCCCGGTCCCTCGCTCTGGCCGTGACCGTGCAAGTCGCCGGCGGTTTCCTCGCGCGAGAGCCCGCTCTCCTCGGTTCCGCCTTCGGCGAAAGCTGCGGGCTCGGCCGAAAGCTCCGCCGGCTCGGGCGCCTCACCGGATTCGACGCCGGTGGCGAGCAGCTCATCGGCGGCGGATTCTGCCTCCTCCGCCATGGACATCGGCTCGGACGTGGCCTCGAACACCGGCAGCGCCGCGATCTCGGCCGGGGATAGGGGCTTCGTGCGGTCGAGCCGGAAGGCAGGGGGGATCAGCGTGTTGTCCTCGGTGATCGTGACGCGAAAGCCGTAGCGCGCCTCGGTATGCAGCAAAGCCGCGCGCTTCTGGTTGAGGATGTAGAGCGCGACCGATGACGGCACGGCGAGGGTGATCTCGGCCGAGCGCCGGCGCATGCCTTCTTCCTCGATCGCACGCAGGACGTGGAGCGCCGTCGATTCCGTGGAGCGGATATGGCCGGTGCCGCCGCAATGCGGGCAGGGCGCGGTCGAAGCTTCGAGCAGCGAGGGCCGGAGGCGCTGGCGCGACAGCTCGAGCAGCCCGAACGGACTGATCCGTCCCAATTGGATGCGCGCGCGGTCGTACCGCATCGCATCCTTGATGCGGCGCTCGACCGCGCTATTGTTGCGGCGCTCCTCCATGTCGATGAAGTCGATGACAATGAGGCCCGCGAGATCGCGCAGGCGGAGCTGGCGGGCGATTTCCTCGGCGGCCTCGGAATTGGTCTTGAGGGCGGTTTCCTCGATGTTGCGCTCGCGGGTGGAACGGCCCGAGTTCACGTCGATCGCGACCAGCGCCTCGGTCGGATTGATGACGATGTAGCCGCCCGAGCGCAGCTGCACCACCGGCGAATGGATGGCGTCGAGCTGGCCTTCGACCTGGAAGCGATGGAGAAGGGGGACCGTCGGATCGTTGTAGAACCGCACGCGCTTGGTATGGTTCGGCATCAGCATCTGCATGAAGGCCTTGGCGGTCTCGTAGCCCTCCTTGCCGTCGACCAGAACTTCGTCGATATCGCTCGCATAGAGATCGCGGATCGACCGCTTGATGAGATTGCCCTCTTCATAGATGAGGGCCGGCGCGGTGGATTTGAGCGTGAGATCTCGAATCTCGTCCCATAGCCGCAACAGATATTCGAAGTCGCGCTTGATCTCGACCTTGGAGCGCTCGCTGCCTGCGGTGCGCACGATCACGCCCATGCCTTCGGGCACTTCGAGATCGGCCATCAGGTCCTTGAGGCGGCGGCGGTCGGCGATGCTGGTGATCTTGCGCGACACGCCGCCGCCGCGCGGCGTGTTCGGCATCAGCACGCAATAGCGGCCGGCGAGCGAGATATAGGTGGTGAGCGCCGCGCCCTTGTTGCCGCGCTCCTCCTTGGTCACCTGCACCAGCATGATCTGGCGGCGCTTGATGACTTCCTGAATTTTGTAATGCCGGTGGTAGCGGGCTCGCGGCCGTGTGGTTTCCTCGATCTCGTCGCCGCCCACGGTCTCGACGGTCTCGACGTCTTGGTGCTCGACGATCTGCAGGGTCCGGTCGGCGGCGGGCATGGAATCGGCGCCCAGGGCGGTCTCGCTCTCCGCCGCTGGCTCGTCGCTCTCGATCGCGTCGTCCTCGGCGAACGCATCGCCTTCCGGCGGCTCGGCCTCGAAGGACGGCGGCTCGGCCGATCCGACCGGCTCGACTCTCGCCGTCGCGGAAAAGTCTTCCTCGCCGTCGGAATCCCCGCTGTCGGCATCCTCGTCCGCTCGGGTCGTCTCCAGATGCGCGTCCTCGGCCCTGCGCTCTGGCTCGTCCGCATCCGCTGCTTCGGCGATGCCGCCGCGATCCTCGTCGTCGGCTTCGGCTGCGACGCCGCGATCCTCCCGCTCATCGGCGGCGGCTTCGTCCGCGCGTTCGGCCGCGATCGCGGCCTGCCGGTCGGCGACCGGAATGCGGTAATAGTCGGGATGGATCTCGCCGAAAGCGAGGAAGCCGTGGCGGTTGCCGCCGTATTCGACAAACGCGGCCTGGAGCGAGGGCTCCACCCGCGTCACCTTGGCGAGATAGATGTTACCTTTGATCTGTTTTTTAGTGGAGGTCTCGAAGTCGAATTCCTCGAGGCGTTGGCCATCCAAGACGACGACCCGGGTTTCTTCCGGGTGCGCCGCGTCGATGAGCATGCGCTTGGTCATGCGGGTGAACTCCGAGGAGCGCCGTCGCGCCCGCGCGAAAAACGGGCGGCGCACTCCTGAGTAGGGCGAAGCCGGCAGCGCCTCCGATCAATCCGTCGATGGGCGCGAGAGCAAGAAGCATCTGCGTGAATCCCGGGCAGAACTCTTAAAGGCCGCGTCGTCCCGGCCAGGGGGCCGGGAGGGCTTCGGGTTAAATTTCGATCCGCGCCGTCACAATCCGCCCGACCGGGCAGCTTGGCGCGCGGCTTTTCGCAATGTTAAGAATACAAGTCATCGCGCTCCGCCACAACCGCCAGTTTGCCCCGACCCGCCCGGGATGGCGGGGGACCCCGCCGTTAACCGTGCTTTACCGGTTAGCTGCCTTGAATGCGCCGCAATAGGGGTGCAATTTAACATCCCGGTTCGGCGCCCGTTCGGACCGATTCGGCCGGCTCGAACGGCTGTTTCCGGCGACTCGGGCCCGGTGATGCAGGCGAGGGCGATGAGAATCGTTAAATTCCTGATCGTTCTGGTCATCTTGGCGGGGCTGGCGGGTGCCGGCGTGATCGGGCTGGCGGTTTGGTATTTCGATCGCGACCTGCCCGATTACCAGCAGCTCGCCAGTTACCAGCCGCCGATCGTGACGAGGGTGTATGCCGGCGATGGCCGACTCTTGGCCGAGTATGCGACCGAGAAGCGCGTCTTCGTGCCGGTCAAGGCGATGCCGCCCTTGGTGATCCACGCCTTCCTCGCGGCCGAGGACAAGAATTTCTATACCCATCCCGGCGTCGATCCGCTGTCGATGCTGCGCGCCGCCGCGACCGATGTCCTTCATTACGGCAGCGGCCGGCGCCCGGTCGGCGCCTCGACCATCACCCAGCAGGTCGCCAAGAACTTTTTCCTCAACAACGAGGTTTCGCTCGAGCGAAAGATCAAGGAGGCGCTCGTCGCGGTGCGGATGGAGCAGGTTCTGAGCAAGGACCGCATCCTCGAGCTCTACCTCAACGAAATCTATCTCGGCGGCGGCGTTTACGGCGTCGCGGCGGCGGCGCTCAACTATTTCAACAAGTCGCTCGATGAGTTGACGCTCGATGAGGCGGCGTTTCTGGCCGGCCTGCCCAAGGCGCCCAACAACTACAATCCGCAGCGCTATCCCGAGGCGGCGAAGGAGCGCCGCGATTATGTTCTCGACCGCATGGTCGAGGCCGGCTTCATCAGCCCGGCGGAAGGCGCGGCGGCCGAGGCCAAGCCGATCGTGCTGCTTCACCGCGACGACGCCGAGATCGTCAAGGCGGATTACTTCAGCGAGGAAGTGCGGCGCGAATTGCTCGCGCGCTATGGCGAGAAGGGGCTTTACGCCTCAGGTCTCTCGGTGCGCACGAGCCTCGATCCGCATCTGCAAACCTTTGCCGACCACGCCCTGCGCGACGCGCTCATCGCTTATGACCGCCGTCACGGCTATCGCGGGCCGGTCGCTCATATCGACATCAATGGCGATTGGCAGGCCGCGCTCAAAGCCGTGCCCCTGCCCGCTGGCGCCGACGAGGTCGGTTGGCGGCTTGCGGTGGTGATGGCCGATTCGGCGGCGGGCGCCGCGCTCGGACTCGGCGACGGCTCGCGCGGCGAGTCTCCCGTTCGACGAGATCAAATGGGCGCGCAAGGAGTTGCCCGATGCGATTGTCGGTCCCGCGCCCCGGCAAGCCAGCGACGTGCTGGCGGCCGGCGACGTGGTTCTGGTGCAGCCGCTCGCGCCTGCGGCGCCGCGCGCCACGGGATCGGCCGCCTATGGCCTGCGCCAGATCCCCGAAGTCTCGGGCGCGTTCGTCGCGATGGACCCGCATACCGGGCGCGTCCTCGCGATGGATGGCGGCTTCAGCTATGAGATGAGCCAGTTCGACCGCGCGACCCAGGCGAAACGCCAGACCGGATCGGCGATCAAGCCGTTCATCTATCTCGCCGCGCTCGATCACGGGTATACGCCCTCGACCATCGTGCTCGACGCGCCCTTTGTCGTCGACCAGGGTCCGGGCTTGCCGAAATGGGATCCGTCCAATTACGAGCACAAGTTCTATGGGCCGGTGCCGCTGCGGGTCGGGATCGAGGAGTCGCTCAACCTGGTGACCGCACGGGTCGGCACCGCGATCGGGCTCGACACGGTGGCGGACTACGTCGAGCGTTTCGGCATCCTCGATCACATGCCGCGCGAATATTCCTACATCATCGGCGCCGGCGAGACGACGCCGCTCCGGCTCGTGACCGCTTACGCGATGCTGGTCAACGGCGGCAAGCGCATTAGCCCCAGCTTCATCGACCGGGTGCAGGATCGCGACGGCACCACGGTCTATCGCGCCGACAACCGCATTTGCGAGGGCTGCACCAACGTGGAATGGAACGGCCAGGCGCCGCCCGGGCTGCCGGACGACCGCGCCCAGATCGCCGATCCGCGGAGCGCGTACCAGATCGTCTCGATGCTCGAAGGCGTGATCCAGCGCGGCACCGGGCGCAGCATCCAGTCGGTCGGCAAGCCGCTGGCGGGCAAGACCGGCACCACCAACGACAGCGACGATACCTGGTTCGTGGGCTTCTCGCCCGACCTCGTCGCCGGCGTTTATATCGGATTCGATCAGCCTCACACCCTGGGCGAGCACGAAACCGGCGCGTCTGTGGCGGCGCCCGCGTTCCGCGATTTCATGGCCGCGGCCCTGGCTGACAAGCCCGCCATACCGTTCCGCATCCCGCCCGGGATCATGCTGGTGCGGGTCAATCCCGCGACCGGCCAACTCGCTCGCCCCGGCGACAAGAACGTCATCTACGAGGCGTTCAAGCCCGGTACCGAGCCGAGTTCGGTGGGTGCGGGGCTCGTTGTCAGCGGCAACCTTCCGCCCGACGCGATCACGATCACCGCGCCCGATGAAGACGGCGCCGGTGCGCAAACCGCTCCCGCTAGCGGCACGGGCGGTCTATACTAGGTGCCCCTGTTCGCGGAAAGGCTCCCCATGCGCGCCGAGATTCAAGCAGTCGTCGACGAGATCAGGCGCTCGTTGGCGTTGCTGAGGAGGCATCTTTGACTGGGATAAGGCAAGCCGGCGTCTTGCCGAGCTGAATGCGATCGTAGAGGATCCCAAGTTCTGGGAGGATTCATCGCGCGCGCAAGCCCTGATGCGCGAGCGCACGCGCCTCGAGCGCGGCATCGCCGGCTATCTCAAGATCGAGCGCGAGGTTGACGAAACGCTTGGCCTGGCCGAAATGGCCGAGGCCGAGGGCGACCAGGCGATGCTGGACGACGCCCAGAAGACGCTCGATCGGATGAGGGACGAAGTCAAGGCGCGCGAGCTCGAAAGCCTGCTGTCGGGCGAGGCCGACGGCAACGATTGCTTTCTCGAGGTTCATGCCGGCTCGGGCGGCACCGAGGCGCAGGATTGGGCCGAGATGCTGCTGCGCATGTACATTCATTGGGCCGAGGCGCACGGCTACAAGGTCGAGTGGCTCGAGGAAAGCGCGGGCGAGGGCGCCGGGATCAAATCGGCGACCGTGCGCATCATCGGGGAGAACGCCTATGGCTGGCTCAAGACCGAAAGCGGTGTCCATCGTCTCGTTCGCATCTCGCCCTTCGACGCCAATGCGCGCCGCCACACCAGCTTTGCTTCGGTCTGGGTCTATCCGGTGGTCGACGAGAAGATCGAGGTCGTGATCGACGACAAGTATCTCCGCGTCGACACCTATCGCTCGTCCGGCGCGGGCGGCCAGCATGTCAACAAGACCGACAGCGCGGTGCGCATGACCTATACGCTGCCCGGCGCCGAGCCGGTGGTGGCGGCGGTGCAGAGCGAGCGCTCGCAGCACCAGAACCGCGCCAAGGCGATGACGATGCTGAAGGCGCGGCTCTACGAGGTCGAGCTGCAAAAGCGCGAGGCCGTGGTCGACGCCATGAACGCGACCAAGGCCGATATCGGCTGGGGCCATCAGATCCGGTCTTATGTGCTGCAGCCCTATCAGATGGTGAAGGACCTGCGCACCGGCGTCGAGACCAGCCAGACCGACAAGGTGCTCAACGGCGATCTCGACCGCTTCTTGGAGGCCTCGCTCGCCCAGCGCATTAAGGGCGCCGACGCGGTGGCGGAGCAGCCGTGAACGGTGCGTTGATCCACTGTGCGGAAAAATCGCGGAGGAACGACATGGAATACGGCATCGCGCTCGCCACCCACGCGGAAAGCTGGCGGCACGTCAAGCGCGCCGAGGAGCTGGGCTACACGAGCGCGTCGTTCTTCGACACCCAATTGCTCAACGCCGACCCGTTCGTCGCCATGGCCGCCGCCGCGATGGTGACTTCGCGGATCAAGCTTGCCACCGGCGTTCTCATTCCGTCCAACCGCATCGCGCCGGTCGCGGCGAGCGCGCTCGGATCGCTCAACAAGCTCGCTCCGGGCCGCATCGAGTTCGGCATTTCCACCGGCTTCACCGGGCGCCGGACGATGGGACTAAAGCGCGTCAAGCTGGCCGACATGAAAGAGTACATCCGGCTCGTCCAAGGCCTGCTCAACGGCGAGACCTTGGAATGGGAGTTCGAGGGCAAGCGCAAGAAAATTCGCTTCCTCAATCCCGAGATCGGCGCCATCAACATCGCCGACAAGATCCCGCTCTTTATCTCGGCGACGGGTCCGACTTCGCGCGCGCTCGTGGCCGAGCTCGGCGCCGGCTGGATCTGCCCCTTGGGCCGGGCGCCATCGGTAATCGAGGCGATGGCCGACATGAAAAAGAAATGGCAGGCGGCGGGGCGCGACCTCGAGGATTTGCATGTCCATGGCGAGATCGGCGGCTGCGTGCTCAAGGACGGCGAGGCCTATGATTCGCCGCGCGCCAAGGATCAGGCCGGCCCCTCCGCCATCATGCTGGTGCACGATCTCGTGGAGCAGGATTTGCAAGATCGCGCGCGCGGCGCGCTGCCGCCGATGCTTGCCTCGGCGCTCGAGAAATACCGCGCTGTCTACGAGCGCTTCGAGCCCGCGGATGCGCGCTACCTGATCAATCATCGCGGGCATCTGATGTTCTTGAAGCCCGAGGAGCGCGACATCTGCGACGGCGATCTGATCAAAAATTTCTCTTGGACCGCCACCAAGCCGGAACTGCAGGACAGGCTGCGCGCCATGCGCGATGTCGGGTTTCACTACATCTCGGTCCAGATCCGCCACAACCAACCCGCGATGATCGAGGATTGGTGGGAGGTGTTCCAGGGCGTCTAGGCGCGGTCTTGGGATAAAATCCAACGGGGAAGGGTCAAACATGCGCCGCGTCGCTTCGATCTCGGCGCGCAGCATCGCGCGGAAGGCGCGCCGCGCGTTCTTAGGCCGCTTGGCGCGTCGGGATGCCTTTGATCTTGCCGGCAAGCCGCTGTTCGGCCGTCCAAAGATCCCTATCCTGCTGCAGCGCGATCGAGATGTGGGCGCCGTTTCCGCACCACTTTCCGAGCCGAACGGCCGTCTCCGCGGAGACCGGAAGCTTCTCGGCCAGGATGCCACGCAAAAGCTGGCGGGATACGCCGAGCTCCCGCGCGGCCGTCACGACCGATACGCCCAGGGCCGGCAGGACGTCGAGCTTAAGTATCGACCTCGGATGGGGCGGGCGCATTTTGGCCGCTGAGCGAAGTTTGTACTCACGGGCCATGGCCGTCATCCTCAGTGATATTGTTCCCGATCGACGCGTAGCGCGTCGCCGTCTTGCCACTCGAAGGCGATCCGCCACGCGCCATTGATCGCAATCGCATGCCCAACCGGCTTCGTGTGCAGCGCATGCGTTCGCCAGCCCGGCACGCGCAAATCGTCCAGCGACTTTGCCCGATGCAACGCATGGAGCCGTCCGCAGACACGCTCGACCAGATCGGCACGGATGCCTCGCGGATTGTCGTCGAGAAAGAAATCGCGCGAGGCCTCACTGCCGAAGCTGCGACTCACCGTGACGATCGTAAAGTATCGTTAGACAGCTAGCACGCCCAGTTCGGCCCGCGTTACGCGCCGACCGGGTCAGCGCCGACCAGTCGGATGGGCGGCACGCGGGGCGAGGACCGGTAGACGCGTCGCGGTCACGCAGCGCTGGCGCGATCGCGGGTTTGCGTGGCCGTGTAATTTTCAAGCAGCAATAGGCTGGTCGCGGTGTTCGAGATCGGCACGTGATAGTTGCCGTGAACCTTGGAGACGACGCCGCTCAGTGCCCCGCGCGCCGTGAGGAGGTTCAACAGTTCCACGCCCTGCGAGCCGGCGAGTTCCACCAGCTCCAGCACCGAATATCCGGCGAGCGCGTCCGGATCGTTGACCAGATCGTCGATGCAGGCGAGGTCGAAGGCCTTGTTGATGAAGCCCGCGCGCTCTCCCTCGAGTTGATGGGACATTCCACCGGTGCCAAGGATCACCACCTTCATATCCGCCTCGTAGGCTTCGATCGCGCGGCCGATCGCTCGGCCCAGAGCAAGGCAGCGCTTCGGCGTCGGCAAGGGATGCTGGATGGTATTGATCTCAATCGGGATCGTTCTCACGGGCCAGGCCGCTTCTCCCGGCCACAGCAGCGACATCGGCACGGTAAAGGCGTGATCGACCAGCATCTCTTGGCAGGTCACGATGTCGAATTCGTCGGCCACGAGGGATTCGATAATGTGCCACGACAGCGCCGCGTCGCCCAGGAACGGGCGCGAGACCGGAATTCCCCAGCCTTCATCCGCGTGGCGGTAGATTTCCGCCGCGCCGACCGCGAAGGTCGGCAGCTTGTCGAGAAAGAAATTGAGGCCGTGATCGTTGTAGATGACAACCGCAATGTCGGGCCGCACCCGTGCGAGCCATTCATGGACCGGCGCGAAGGCGCCGAAGAACGGCTTCCAATAGGGCTCGTTCTTCAAGCCTTTGGCGATCGCGGCGCCGATCGATGGGATGTGGGATGTCGTGATCGCGCCGAGAATCCGCGCCATGCGTCACCTTCCCGCCGCTTGCAGCTTCGCCTTGAACGCCTCGACCGTCATGCCGGTCTGCTGCGCGCCGATGTCCTGCATGTTCATGCCGAAGATGCCGGCGAATTTCGCGAGGTAATAGACGTTCCCGCCGGCTTCGATCATTTCGAGCAGGTTGCGGTGGCGGATTGCCTCACGCTGCTGCCGGTTCAAGCCGTATTTCGCGCAATAGCCGTCCTCGTCCTTGAGAAAGGCGGCGCGGTTCGCCGCACTGTTGAACGAATAGCACATCTTGTTGAGGGCATAACCCTTGCGCGCCGCTTGGCCGTCGAAGACCGGGGTTCCCGGTATTTCCCGCGCCGACTTGCTCGTCGCCATCATCAACTCCGCTAGGCCTTCGATCATCGCACCATTGTGAAGAAATCTAGACCGGGGCGGGTTTCCACGTTTTGATCCAGATCAAGCGGCGCGGGACCGGTCCTGCTCGTTCGTGGGTGCCGGCTCGCAGCGACTCCGCGCCACGGCAGCGCGACGAGCCCGTTAGCCCCGCCCGGTCGGATCGGGCGACACGCGGACGAGCACCTTGCCGAAACTCTCGGCCCGGAGCATCGCGAGGAAGGCGCGCGGCGCATTCTCGAGGCCGACGACGATCGCCTCCTTGTATTTGAGCTTGCCCTCGCGCAGCCATGCGCCGGCATCGCGCTGAAAATCGGGCATCTTCGCCAAATGATCGCCGATGACGAAGCCCTTCAAGGTCAGCCGCTTGCCGAGGATCGCCAGAAGGAGCGCCGGAATCTTGTCCGGAATGTTCGCGCGCTCGGTGACATTGTATTCCGACACCGAGCCGCAAACGGCCACGCGCGCGTGACGGTTGAGCAGCGGCACCACGGCGTCGAATACCGTGCCGCCGACATTGTCGAAAAAGACATCGATCCCCTGCGGGCAGGCGTCCCGCAGTTCCGCGGCGAAGTCGGGCCGCTTGTAGTCGATCGCGGCGTCGAACCCGAACTCCTTCACGACATAGGCGCATTTGTCGGCTCCGCCGGCGCTGCCGACGACGCGGCAGCCCTTCAACTTGGCGATCTGACCGGCGGCCGAGCCGACCGCGCCCGAGGCGCCCGATACCATCACGGTTTCGCCGGGCTTGGGCTGGCCGATCTCGAGGAGCCCGCAATAGGCGGTGAGGCCGGTAGTGCCGAGAACGCTCAAGGGCGCGGTGATCGAGCCGCGCGCCGGATCGAGCTTCGGCAGCGCGCGGCCATCGAGGCCCTTGCCAGTCGAGACCATGTAATCCGCCCAAAGCCCTTGGCAGACCACCAGATCACCCGCCCGGAATTCGGGGTTGTTCGAGGCGACGACGCTCGAGACGACGCGCGCGCCCAAAGGCTTGCCGAGCTCGAAAGCCGGCCAATAGGAGTTCGCGTTCATGCGCAGCCGGACGATCGGATCGAGGGCAAGATAGATCGTGCGCAGCAGGATCTCGCCCGCGCCGGGCTCGGGGATCGCGGTCTCGATAAATTGGTAGTCGCTTTCCTTCGGCTCGCCCTGCGGCCGCGCGGCCAACAGGATCTGGGTATTCTTGCCACCCGCCATCGCCAATTCCTCCGGTCACTCCGCGATATCGAACAAAACCCCGTCATTGTCGCAGAACTGATAGGTGCCCATCGGGCAACTCCGCTTGAAGATGTCGGCGCGGGCGCGGTCCTCGTCGCGGTTGACGAGCGACCACGGACCGTAATGCCCGCTGGCCAGCGCGAGGTCTTCGATCTCCCGCTTCACCATTTCGACGTTCTCGACCTTGAACCCGATGTGATCGGGGCCCGGACGGACGATGCCCGTCTTGTCGTAAGTCCTGACCTCCCATGGCATGATCTCGAGCGTTACACGGCCATCGCTGAGGTAATGGTTGGGATCGCCGTGCCGCCGGTTGGTCGGCGTGAAATCGAGAACGTCGTGATAGAACTCGGCGCATAATTCGGGGCGTATCGTCCGGATCGCGTAGTGGTTGATGTAGCGGTCCTGCTGGCTGTCCTTCTCGAGGTAGAGGCCGTCGCGATTTGCCATGTCCTTTTGCGAGAGGTCGAACACGTTGCCGTCGGGGTCATGCGTCGAGATGCCCGCGTAAGGGCGGTTGGATGGGCGCTTCAGCCAATTCACCTGAGGATATTTCGCGCGCATCCGTTCGAATACGGTTTCGACATCGCCCACCTCGACGCCGAAATGATCGAGGCCGCCCGGCCGCGCCGGGCTGCGCCGATTGATGTTGAGACCCACATAACCGTCGCGCACCGTCACGGCGCCCATGCCGCGGCGGCCGGTCGCGGATTTCATTCCGAAGATGACCTCGTAGAACTTGCCGACCAACAGGTAGTTGGAGGATATGATCGCGATATGGTTGAGTTTCGTTGACATGGTGCTGCTGCCCTTGCTCGCTCGGATGGCCGATGCTCGCGGCTTGCTGCCGGTGCGACGGCGTGTCGTTATCGTGTTCTCGCGCCGTTTCGAAGAAGGTTATTTTATAGCCTGCGGGCGGCGACCGCCACCGCGATCGTGCTTTGCCGCCTCGACGCGTGGCCGTCCCCGGTGCAGCTTTGATCCAGGTCAAGGACGTGGACAAAATCGCGCGTCTATGGTTCGCCTTCGGCGGGCGAGATTCAGACGGAACGAATGCCATGCAAAAAAATGTTATTGAGCTACGCCGTCGCGCGCCAAGCGCGCAAAAGCCGGGTGGCGCTCGTTTCGGTGCGCTCGCCTGAGCATGCGGATCACATTCTGACATGGCCGAGAACCAAATCGTGCCGCGGTGGGAATGGCGCTCTCTTGCGTCTTCCTTCGCGGCTGTCGCGCAGTCGGCGGCGATGCCGGCAGACCTCAAACCGCGCGAGAGCGACGAGATCTATCTTCTCGATCTGAGGGGAACGCAGAACGCCAAGATCCGCGACGGTATCCTCGACATTAAACTTCTCCGCCGAACCGATGCCGACGGGCTCGAATTATGGGAACCGATTTTCAAGGCGAGTTTCCCGCTGAGCGCGAGCGACATTGCCGCCGCCTCGGCCGTCTGGCAACGGCAGGCCAGAGCGTTGCCCCGTGCAAGCTATACGATCCAGCAATTCATCGACGAGGTCGTACCGCTGGAATCCGATCTTCACGTCGTGCGGGTTCACAAGTCTCGTCGCGGCTTTACCTTCGCCGGTTGCATCGCCGAGTGGGCGCGACTGACGGTCGAATCCCAGACGCTCGAGAGCTTCTCGATCGAACACGAAGATCCCAAGACTGTCGTAGCCGCGCTCCGCAAGCTCGGGCTCGACGCCCACGGAAACACGAATTATCCGCGTGGCCTCAAACGCGCCCTCGGGCTCGAACGTCGGATATCGTAAGTAACGGAAAGGAGAATTTCGTGGCCGAGGAAATCGAGCATAAGTACCTTGTCAACACGCGGCTGTGGAAGCCCGCCGATGCGGGAGTGCTGTATCGACAAGGCTATTTGTCTTCGGTGAAGGAGCGCGTCGTGCGCGTGCGCATCGCGGGCGAGCGCGGCTTTCTTACCGTCAAAGGGCTCACCATCGGGGTGAGCCGTTCCGAGTTCGAGTATCCGATTCCGCTCGCCGACGCAGCCGCCATGCTCGATAGCCTTTGCGAGCGCCCGCTCATCGAAAAGACCCGCCATCGCGAGCAATTCGCCGGCAGAACCTGGGAGATCGACGTATTCCACGGCGATAACGACGGCCTGGTGATGGCAGAGGTCGAAATCGCAAACGCGGCCGAGCGCGTGACGCTACCGCCCTGGGCCGGGGAGGAAGTGTCGAACGACCCGCGGTATTTCAATAACAATCTCGTCGCCAACCCCTATAAGAACTGGCGCGGGCAGCATGCGTGATCCGCGTGGTCGGCTTTTGCCGACCCGCGACGGACCGAGCGCCCGCTGCCATTCCGCTCACCCTATCAACGGATAACTCGAGATGCCGGCTGCTTCCAAATTCATGAAGGACTTGTGCGATATCACGCTTAGTTTCGGCCGCGTCGGTCTGTTCGCGCTCGGCGGCGGAAATGGCATGATAAAAATGATCAGCGAGGAATCCGTCGGCATTAGAAAGTGGTTTACAAACGATGAGTTCAGCTCGCTTTTGGGTATGACATTTCTGTTCCCTGGACTGACGGCGTGCAAGCTTTCGGGGATGATCGGTTTCCGTGTCGCGGGAATTACGGGACGTATCTTGGCGTGCTGAAATACATGGACAGGCTAATCGTAAAAAAAATATTGGCGGCAATGAAAGTTGGCGCGATGGCGATGATCGGAGCGGTTCTCTTCGATATGATGAAATCAGCCGCGCTTCATGGGACGGGGACGCTGCTCGGCGTGGCGCTAAGTGTTGTCTTCTTCGTTGCGCTTGAGTTTTTCGACGCTCCCGTTATTGGTGGATTGCTGAGTTACATCGTTCTTTACCTTGGGCTGCACATGGTCGGCTTGCCCATCTGAGAATTGATTTTTGTTTCGTGGCGTTGCGAGCGGCGGCTCCTGGATCGGCATTGAGAGGACGGCGGGGATGAAATGCCCAACTTCGTTCCCATGACCAACGTTCCGTCTATCGCAAACTTCATTCTTCTGTTCGCGCTCGCCCTCTTCTTCGGCCTCGCCTTCGAGGAATTGAATTCCCGAGGCGGGCCGTGGCGGCCGGGCGGCATCCGGACCTTTCCGCTTCTCGCCTTGAGTGGCGGATTGCTTCATTTGCTCGACCCGGTTCGCGAGATTCCGTTTGCCGTCGGTCTTCTGGTGTTGGGAGCGTGTCTCGTCGTCTATTATCACCGCCATATCGACGACAAGGACGCGGAGGGTCGGCCGAACGTCACCCTCGCGCTGCCGTTCTGCAACGTGCTCGCTTATATCCTCGGGCCGATGTCGCTCGTCTCGCCGCCCTGGATACCCGTCGGCGTCACCGTGGCCGCGGTGCTGCTCCTCGTGGAGCGTGAGCAGTTGCATCGTTTCGCTTGGCGTCTCCCGGTCGAAGAAATCATCACCGCCGGCAAGTTTCTCATCCTGACCGGGATCATTCTACCGCTCTTGCCCAACCAGCCGGTTACCGATCTTACTTCGATCACGCCGCATCAGGTTTGGCTCGCGGTGCTCGCGGTCTGCACGCTTTCCTATGCGAGCTATCTGGTCCAGCGCTATGTCACCCGCGCCCGAAGCGGCTTGTGGATCGCGGTGCTGGGCGGGCTCTATTCTTCGACAGCGACGACGGTAGCCCTCGCTCGGCGTATGGCGGCCGATCCTGGCGCACGCCGCGAGGGCCAGGCGGGCATCGTTCTGGCAACGGCAGTCATGTATGTGCGCATTCTCGTCGTCGTCGCAATATTCAATCTGCCCTTGGCCGAAGGGCTGGCGGCCGCGCTGCTCGGACTGAGCGCGTTTGGAGTGGCGCTGGCGGCCCTGAGCTATATCAGGGACCCGGTTTCGCAGAAGAGCAGCCGGCCGCATACGCCATTGAGAAATCCGCTGGAACTCACCGCCGCGCTGCTCTTCGCCACCCTGTTCATCGTGGTCTCGATCGCATCAACATGGGTAAAAAGTCGGTTCGGCGAGACTGGGACCTACTCCCTCGCCGCCATCGTCGGCTTCACGGACATAGACCCCTTCGTATTGAGCGTGGCGGAAAGCGGCACGGCTTCGCTCCCGATCATAGGCGCAACCAAGGCCATCCTGGTCGCTTCCTCGTCTAACAACCTGCTCAAGGCGGTCTATACCGCCTCGTTCGCGGGCCGCAAAGCCAGTTTCAGGGCGGTCGCCGGTCTCTCCGTTCTCGCCATCGCGGGACTCGCCGTCGCCTATTCGCTCTGACCGCCGCTCGACGAGCGTTGACAATCGGGCAGATCACGACCGCTTGGTTGACGCGCCGTTGCGGCTTCTATGCCGTCGGGATAACTGAAATCTACTTGAGGCAGCCCGCCGCCGCGTGGCGGGGTTCCGGTTCGCCCCAGTTATTGGCCGGCAGGGTATCGTAAGGCGCTGTAAAGGCCTCGCGCACCATCCGGAACGACACCGGCACCGGTTTGCCTGGCGCGTAATCGACGATCCAGAAATAGTCGTACGTGTCGTCCGGCCAAACCTCCGGCACCCAGGCGACCCGATCGAGATGCAGCAACTGGCGGAACGTCACTTGCACTGCCGAGTATTTTGCCTCCGGTTTGGAGTTGGCAATGCGTTCGTGTTCCCACGTGATCACCACTGACTTGCCGGCATAGTGCGGGTCGTTCAGCACGTCGTGCGCCGCCTCCTGGGTTCGAGCATTTTCCTCGATGTTCTCCTCCTCGTTCTTCCCGCCCTTCGCAGGGACGACTGCGTAGGCGGTGACCGGCATGTTCCAGCTCAGCGCGGTCGGTGTGATGGTATCGAAGGTGTGCGCGGTCATCACGATCAGGGCTGAGGGCTTGTCCTCGGCGCCAAACAGCGACTGCGACGCGCCTCTACTGAGATATTGTTTAGAGAGCGCGTTGGCGCGGGCCGTTCCCATGTCGCACAAGGCATACTCGTCCAGCTTTTCCGAGTGATGCACGATGATGATCCTCGCCGGCTGGGCGTAAGCCGACACCGACAGGAGAAGAGCTGCGTGAATGAAGGCGATCGTCGCGAGGCAAGGGGCGAAACGGCGCCGTAAGCGCCAAGGCATGATTCGGATTCCCTCATATCTCGTTCTCTCAATTTAGCCCTAGTCACACTTCGCGGTTGTCAAACATAAGCATGTCGGCGCCGCCGGTCGCGAAGTTTTGCACATCGGCCGCCGCGGCTTGTCCTTCCGCGCTCGCGAAAGCTCTTTGAATCGCCGCGAGATCGTCGAAGTGCAAAGTCGCCATCAAGTGAAAGCCGGCGGGGCCGGCAGGCGTCACGATAGGACCTTGGCTGACCTCGTACTTTCTCACGCCGGGGATTTTCTTGGCGATCGGAACGTGCGTTTCAAAGTAGTGCTTGTCGAAGGCCGCAGTGTCCTTCGGAGGTTTGTACCTCACGACCAGCCGAGCCATCGGACATCTCCCTTTTGATCGGTGTTGCCGAGACGAACGCGGTTTGACCGCAGCCCTCTTATCGGGAAGGATACAATCGCGAAACCGAGCAACCGCCGCTGGCCCGATCGCCGGGCCTAATGCTGGGCCGAGGCGACCGGCGCCGGCACGTTCTTCGCGCGGGACGCGCTCTCGGATTCCAGATAGGCGATGACGTCCTGGCGGGTCCTCGGATCGGAAACGCGGAACGGCATCAGCGCGCCCGGCACATCCTGCTGCGGGCCGGACAGCCATCGGTCGAGCGTCGCCGCGTTCCAGACGATGCCCGATTGCTTGAGCCCCTTGGAATAGGGATAGCCGGGCTCGGTTCCTGCGGTGCGTCCGACGATGCCGCCCAGCGCCGGGCCGAAAATGTTCTTGTCGAGCGCGTGGCATTCGGCGCAGCGGGTCGCGAAGATTTTTTGCCCGTCGGTGGCGTCGGGCTTGTTATCGGCGAAGCGCGCCAGATCCTGGGCGCCGTCCGGCTGCTTCGACACGAAGAAGGTGTAGGATAAGGTGATGGTGTCGACGTCCTGCGTCGCTCGGATCGGTGCCGAGCCCCGGATCGACGAAGAAATCGACCGGCATTTCGACGCTCTGGTGCGGGCCGAGACGCTCCTCGGTGAAGCAGAAGCACTGAATTTTCTTGAAATAGAGACCGGTCTTGTCCGGCGTCACGTTGAAGGTGGCGTGAGCGACGTAAGCCTGATCGGAAAGATTGGTCGCGTCGAAGAAGGCAAGCGTGTCCTGGCCGAGATGGAGCGTTACCTCGCGCTGCGCCGGCACGAAGCGCCAGGGCAAGCCGGGCGCGACATTGGTGGTAAATCGCACGGTGACCGTGCGCGCCGAGACCTTGGCATCGTCGCTCGCGGCACGCTGAGTTGCGCCGTTATAGCCGGTGGCGGCGCAGAATAGCCGGTAGAAGGTCTCGGAATAAGAGACGAGCACCGTCATCGTGCCGAGAATGACGCCCGTCAAGGCGAGGACTTTCAGATTGTTGCGCCGGCGCCGCGCCGTCGCTCGCGCGGCGGCCTCGGGCTGTGGAGCCGGGGATGGCGGCATGAGATTCTACGCAGGGCCTGCAGCGGGCATGGCACGGACCGCGGCGATCATGATGTCGAATCGACAAGCGGCTTGATGGCTTCGGCCATCGCTTTGCCCTCCGTGCTTCCCGGTATCACTTTCGCGAAGGCGCCTTGCGGGGTCATCAAATAGACGAAAGAGCTGTGGTTGACCAGATAATTATCGCCATCGCCGGGCTGCACCGCGTAATAGACGTGATATTCCTTGGCGACGGCTGCGATCTGGCCTGGGGTGCCGCTCAACCCGATGATTCGCGGATCGAAGGACTTGACGTAGTCGCCCATGACCTTCGGCGTGTCGCGCTTAGGGTCGACCGTAATGAAGAGCGGGTTGAGCCTTTCCGCGTCGGGCCCCAATTGGGCGAGCGCCTGCGCGATGTTGTTGAGCGTGGTCGGGCACACATCCGGGCAGAAGGTGTAACCGAAATAGACCAGCATCCATTTGCCGCGATAGGCCTCGTCGGTCACGCTCCGCCCGTCTTCCGCCATCAGGGTGAAGGGGCCGCCGATGGACGGACCGCCGGTAGCGGCGGCCTCGCTGGCCTCTTGCGCCCGGGTCCATCCCGCAAAGGGCGAGCCGCCGCGCAATACCAAGGCGCCGCCGCCCAGCACCAGCACGGCCGCGCCGAGGGCGGAAACGATACGGATTCTCGGGCTCATCGCAGACCTCCAACGAAGCAACGCGACCGGCAGCCTATCCTCGGCTAGACGGCGGCGGTACGACAATCTGACGCTTGCCCACCCTCAGCGGGCGAGATGGCCATTTTTAGGAGCGCAATTATGGCGGAAATGTGTCGCCGGCCTGCGACATGATGCGTCTTCGTCGGCGGCGTCAGAGCGCCTCGTAAAACTTGGCATCGAGGCCCGCTTGGTCGCGGGCCGCGCGATTGAAGGGCGGCTTCAGCGCGCCGCCGTAATGGCGCCGCACCAGATCGCGATAGGCGGCGAGGGGTGCGATCCCGCGCCGGGCGCATTCCCATTCGAACCAGCGCCGCCCGGCGGCAACATGGCCGATCTCGTCGTGATAGAGAACCTCCAGCACCGCGGCGCTGGCCCTGTCGCCGCCGCGCTCGAGCCGCGCGATCATGCCGGGTGTCACGTCGAGGCCCCGCGCCTCAAGCACCAGCGGCACGACGGCGAGGCGGGCGAGGAGATCGTGCGCGGCGGCAGCGGCCGCTTGCCATAGCCCGTCATGCGCGGGAAGCTCGCCATAGAAGCCTCCCAGCTCGGCAAGACGAGCCGCCACGAGGGCGTGGTGCTTGGCTTCTTCCGCCGCGACCTCGACCCAGTCGTCGAAGAAGGCGCGCGGCAAATCCGCTCGGCCGAAGCGCGCGACGAGGTCCCAAGCGAGATCGATCGCGTTGAGTTCGATATGCGCGACGGCGTGCAGGAGCGCGACGCGGCTCGCCGCCGAGCCGGCACGGCGCCGGCGCGGCATCTCGCGTGGCGCTATCAGGAGCGGCCGCTCTGGCCGGGCCGGGCGATCGGGCGGTTTCGCGGCGCTGATCGACGGCAAGCTGCCCTCGCGCCACGCCGCCGCGAATTCATGACTCAGCGCGACCTTGGCCGCCGGCGTGGGCGCCAAGAGAACGGCGCAAGCGGCGTCGGTGAGTGTCGCTGGTATCACGCCGCGCCGACGGTCTTCATCACCTCGTCGGCGTGGCCGGGCACCTTCACCTTGTGCCACACCTGGGCGATCTTGCCCTTGTCGTCGATGACGAAGGTGGTGCGCTCGATTCCCATGTATTTGCGGCCATACATGCTCTTCTCCACCCAGACGCCGTATTTCTCGGTCACCTTGCCCGCTTCGTCCGAGGCGAGGGTGAAGGGCAGCTCGTATTTCTTCTTGAACTTATCGTGCGCGGCGACCGAATCCCGCGAAATCCCGATGATCGCCGCGTCCATTTTCTTGAAGCGCGGAAACAAGTCGCGGAATGCGCAAGCCTCGGCGGTGCAGCCCGAGGTGTCGTCCTTGGGATAGAAATAGAGCACGACCTTCTTGCCCTTGAGCTTGGACAGCGCGACCGAGCCGCCGCCATCGGTCGGTAGGGTGAAATCCGGGGCCTTGTCGCCGATATCGAGAGTCATGACGTCTTTGCCTCCGATGATTTTCTCAGCCTTGCCGCGGGCGAAGCGATCAGCGCGCGGTAATGCGCGCGGGCGCGTACCGCCGCCGCCGCCATATTCTCTTTGAGGCTCGCGAAGTCAACCGCGCCGGCGCCGGCGGCGAGGATTGCCTGGAGCGCGGGCGGCGCGGCGGCCTCGTCGAACGGCTCCTCGGTGGTGAGTTTGAGGATGCCCTGAACGTTGCGCCACAGCGTCAGCGCCTCGATGAGGTCCGATGCGTCCGCGCGAGGCAGGATTCCGGCGTCCGCCAGCCGGTGCAGCGCCGCGATCGTGTTGGTCTCGAGAATTCCCGGATTTCGCGCCGCCTCGCGCAGTTGCAGATATTGCGCGATAAACTCGATATCGACCATGCCGCCGCCGAGGTGCTTGACGTGCCAGAAGGGCGGCTCGCGGTGCTGCTCGGCCATGCGCCGTCGCATGTCGTCGACCTCGACGACCAGCTTGTCGGGATCGCGCTCCCGGCACAGAACCGCGCGCAACTCGGCGCGGACGGCATCGGCGAGTCCGGCCGGGCCCGCGACGACGCGCGCGCGCGTCAGCGCCATGTGCTCCCAGGCCCAAGCCGCCTCGCGCTGGTAGCGCCGGAACGCGGCGAGCGAGGCGGCGAGCGGCCCCGAGCTGCCCGACGGCCTAAGGCGCATATCGACCTCGTAGAGCGCGCCTTCCGAGGTCGGTGCGGTCAGCGCATTGATGTAGCGCTGGCTCAATCGCGCGTAATAGCTCGCGACCGGCAAGGCCCGCGGCCCGTCCGACGCCTCGACGCGATCCGGCGCGTCATAGATGAGAATAAGATCGAGGTCCGAAGTCGGCGTCATTTCCCGGCTGCCGAGCTTGCCGAGGCCGAGCGCGATCATCGCGCCGCCGGCGACATGGCCGTGACTTTTCGCGAATTCGCCGGCGACGCGCGGCAGCAGGCAGCCGAGCGCGCTCTCGGCGATGTCGGCATAGGCGGCGCCGGCCTCCTCACCATCGAGCCAGTGGCGCAGCAGTTGAACGCCGACCTGAAACTTGCGGTCGCCGACCCAGCGACGCGCGAGATCGAGCATCTCCTCGTAATGGTTGGCGCGGTCGAGCAGCTCCTCGAGCTCGGCGATCAGCTCGACGCGCGGCGGCGGCGGCTCGAAGAAGCCGGCATCGAGCACGGCATCGAGCAGCATCGGCCGGCGCGCGATCGCGTCGGCCAGACGCGTGCCCGCGCCCATGATCTCGGCGACGAGGTCGAGGAGGCCGCGATTGTTATAGAACAGAGAAAAGAACTGCACGCCGGCCGGCAAGCGCGCCAGGAACTCATCGAAGCGCAGAAACGCCGCATCCGGGTTGCCCGAATCGCCAAACGCGGCGAGAAGCGCCGGCACCAGCTCGGTCAACAGCTCGCGGGCGCGCTGGCTTCTTGTCGCACGGTAGCGCCCGTGATGCCAGCCGCGGATGATCCCGGCTACGGCCGACGGATCGGCGAAGCCGAGCCGGGACAGGGTCTCCAACGTTTCGGGGTCGTCCTCGCTGCCGGTGAACACGAGATTGCCGGGCGAAGCGAGACTCGGCGCCTCCTCGAAAAGGTGAGCGTAATGATTTTCGACCGCGCCAAGCTGGCGCGTCAGTTCCCGCGCGAGGGCATCGGCCTCTGGAAAGCCCATCAGTATGGCGACGCGATGGAGCGATGCGGCGTCGGCCGGCATGGTATGGGTTTGCGCGTCGTCGATCATCTGCAGGCGATGCTCGAGCCGGCGCAGGAAATGATAGGCCTCGCTCATCGCCGCTTCGGCTTCGGCGGTGATGTGGCCGAGCGCGGCGAGCGCGGCCAGCGCCGCCAAGGTGCCCGATATCCGCAGCGCTGGAATTCGTCCGCCCCAGATGAGTTGCTGCGTCTGGGCAAAGAACTCGATCTCGCGGATGCCGCCGCGGCCGAGCTTGATGTCGTGGCCGGCGACGGCGATGTGGGCGCCGCCGCGATGGGCGTTGATCTGGCGCTTGATCGAATGAATGTCCTGAATCGCGGCGAAGTCGAGATTCTTGCGCCACAGGAACGGCCGCAGCTCGGCGAGAAAGCCGTTGCCGGCCGCGATGTCGCCGGCCACCGGGCGCGCCTTGATCAGCGCGGCGCGCTCCCAGTTCTGCCCGGCGCTTTCGTAATAGGCGAGCGCCGCCGGCAGCGCGACCACCGGCGGCGTCGAGCCGGGATCGGGGCGAAGCCGAAGATCGGTGCGAAATACATAGCCTTCGGCCGTGCGCTCGGCCATGATCCGCACCAGCTCGTGGGCGAGGCCGTTGAAGAACGCTTGCACGTCGCGCTTGCCGACATAGTGGCTGCGCGCCGCGTCGAACAGCAGGATCAGATCGATGTCGCTCGAATAGTTGAGCTCGCGCGCGCCGAGCTTGCCCATGCCGAGCACGATGAGGCCTGAGTGGTCGATGTCGGCCGGCGCGATCTCGCCCTGGGCCTGGGCGGCGATGAGCAGATGGCGCACCGCCAGCCGCAAGGCGCTTTCCGCGAACTCGCTGAGGGCGCCGGTTATCCGCGCGAGCGGCCAGGCTCCGGCGAGATCGGCCAGCGCGATCAGCAGCGCGGCGCGGCGCTTTTCCGCCCGCAGCGTTGCCATCAGCGCGGACCGCGCCAGGCCTGGCGTAACTTCCCGGTTGAGCCGAGCGAGAAGTTCGGCGAAAGTAGCCTCGGGTCCGTGCTGGCAGAGCCGCACCAGAAAAGCGGGCTCCTTGAGGCAAGATTGGGTCAGGTAGGGGCTGTTGCCGAAGATCGAGGTCAGCACCCCAATTCCCGCTGGGTCGGCCGCGAGATCGCGCATCGTTGCGGCAAGCGCGGGGTCGACGGAATCATTCGCCGCCTCGCGCCAGCGGGCAAGGCCGATCTCGGCGGCCGCGGCCTCGGCGGGCGGCGGTAAATCCTGGTAAAAGGAGAGCGACGATAACGCGGTCAACATCGGCTGACGCTCGCGGCGCAACGGAATCACCCTGCGCGCAAGCTTCCCGCGGGTCAAGGGTGCGACGGAGCGATCGGGCGTGATCTGGCGTTTATTACGTATTCTGGAGCGGGTGCTGGCGGCGCTCGCCGCCGGCGTGGCGGTCGTGGCAGGTTTCGGCCTCTGGCTATACACGCGCGGGCCGATCTCGCTCGACAGCATCGCGCCCGATGTCGCGCGGATCTTGTCGCGCGAGAACGGGCTCGCCGCCACGGTCAACCACACCCTCGTAAGCCTCGGCGAGGATGGCCGGATCGCGATCCTCGCGCGCGGCGTCCATCTCAGCCGGCAAGCCGGCGGTGCCCAGCTTACCCTGGCCGAGCTATCGCTCGAATTCAGCCTGCGCGCGGCGCTCTCGCGGGTGATCGCGCCGACGCGCATCATTGTGACCGGCCCGGCGCTGCGGCTCGACCGCGACCCTGAAGGCGCTTTCCATCTCGGCATCGGCGAATTGAGCGCGGACGCCGCCGAGGATTGGGGCAGGCAGATCCTCGGCGACCTGGTGCGGCCGCCCGACGGCCGCGGGACCGTGGGCTATCTCACCGAGCTGACAGTCAGGGATGCCAGCCTGACCGTCGATGATCGCTCGCTCGGCGTGGAGTGGCATGCCGACGGCGCCGAGGCATCCCTGCTGCGCTCGGCCGACCGCACGAGCGGGAATTTCCGGCTCACTGCCCGCCAGGGGCCCATCACGGCGGCATTCGCGGGCGACTATACCTATCTGCCGTCGGACGGCCAGTTGGTCGTGGGTCTAAGCTTCAGCGACGTCAATCCGGCGCAGTGGGCCGCGGCGGCGCCCGAGGTCGCGGCGATCGGCGCGCTCGATCTTCCGGTTTCGGGCGAGGTGACGGCCGAGCTCGATCCTGCCCAGCTCACGCTGCGCGACGCGACCTGGGATCTCAGCTTCGGAGCGGGCAGCCTGAAAAGCCCGCTGCTCCCCGGGGGCGCGCTCGCGCTGGCCGATGCCCGGCTCGATGGCGGCTATGACCCCGCTCAGGGCCGGATCAACCTCGGCTTGCTGCAACTCGATCCTGGCCAAGGAGAGGCGACCGTATCCGGCACGATCGATGGGGTCGGCGCGCAGGTGCTGTCCGGCGTGCTGCCGCAAACGCTCGATCTCAACCTCGCCATCGAAACCCGCGGCATCAAGACGGACGATCTGCCCCGCCTGTGGCCCGAAGGATCCGCGGTCTTCACCCGCGAATGGGTGGTGCAACATCTGCACGATGGCACGTTGGACGACGCACAGGCCCGGTTCGCCGCGCATCTCGATTTCTCGCCCGACGCGCCTAAGCTCGCGCAGATCCTTCAGTTCGACGGCACGATGAGTTTCAGTGGTCTCTCGGTCGAATATTTCCGACCCATGCCGCCGGCGCGCAACATCGTGGGCACGGCCAAGTTCAATCGCACCGAGATCGATTTCGCGGCCACGGGCGGCACCCTCGGGAATATCAAGGCGACCGGTGGGACGGCGCGGTTCTATCAGCTCGACACCCATGACGAGCAGGGCAAGATCGAGGTTCTGGGCCAAGGGCCGCTCGCCGACGCGCTCGCCGTGCTCGACACCGCGCCGCTGTACTATGCGCGCGATGCCGGGCTCGACGCGGCGCGCGCGACCGGCGAGTTTTCCGCGCGGGTCGATGTCGCGCTGCCGCTGATCCACCACTTGCCGCTGAGCCTCGTCGAGTACAGCGCCGACGCGACGCTCACCGGCGTCGGGCTGGGCGGCATCTTGTTCGGGCGCGATCTGAGCGACGGCGAGCTCAAGCTTAAGATCGATCATACGGCGGCCGAGGCGGACGGCACGGCCAAGATCGCCGGCGTGCCGGTCGCGATGTCGTGGCGGCAGAAGTTCGATCCCCACGCGGCGGCCAGAACCCGCTACGATGTCAAAGCGCATCTCGACGACGCGCAGCGCGCCGGGCTCGGCCTCGACGCGCTCGTCAGCGGCATCGCCGCCGCCACCGGCACGGTCGGGGTTCGACGCCAGCTATACGCTCGCCGCGCAGAAGCGCGGAGCGGCGAGCGTCGCTCTCGATCTGACGGACGCGGCGCTCGCCGTGGCCAAGCTCGATTGGCGGAAGCCGGCGGGCGTGCCGGCGCAGGCCAGCATCGAGCTCGACCTGAACGACGATAAAGTCGCCGGCATCCGCGCCGGGCTCGTCAATGGCGGCGGCATGAATGCCGCATTCTCCGCGAGCTTCGACCACGAAGGGCTGAGCGGCATCACCGTTGGGCGCATGGTCGCGGGCGACACCGACGTGCATGGCAGCTTGACCCGCGATGCCCAAGGCGGTTGGCGACTCAGCGCCGCCGGGCCGAGCCTCGACCTCTCGGGCGTCATGGACTCGCTCGACCAGGCGCCGGCCGCAAACGAGAGCGAGCGGGCGCTTTCGCTCGAAGCCAAGATCGGGCGCGTCATTCTCGGCCCCGATCGGCAAGCGCGCGACGTCACCGCGGCGCTGGCGAGCGACGGTGCACATTGGCGGCAGGCCACCGTCGATCTCCAGCTTTCGGACCGGACCAAGGCCAACTTGACCTTCGGCGATGCGACGGGCGGCCGGCGGTTCAAGTTGACGACCAACGATTTCGGGGCGTTGCTCAAGCTGCTCGGCGTCACTGGCCACGTCGTCGGCGGCACCTTCCAGTTGACCGGCCAGGCCGAGGATCGCGGCGGCAAGCGCGTGCTGGTGGGCCAAGCCGACGGCGCGAATTACCGCCTGGTCGAGGCGCCAGCCCTCGCGCGTCTGTTGTCGCTGGCGTCGCTCTCCGGAATTGGGGCGCTGCTCAGCGGCGAGGGCATCCCCTTCACGCGTCTCGAAGCCGGCGTGATCTTGGGCACCGACAGCATGGCCGTCAACGACCTGCGCGCTTATGGCGGAGCCATCGGCATCAACCTCAGCGGCACGGTCGATCGTGTCGCCGGGCAGATGGATGTCTCTGGAACGCTGGTGCCGGCCTATACGCTCAACAACGTGCTCGGCAACATTCCCGTGCTCGGCAATCTCTTGCTCGGCGGCGCCGGCCAAGGCATCTTCGCGGCCAACTTCCGGCTCGCTGGCCCAATCGACGATCCGCGCGTGTCGGTCAATCCCTTAAGCGCGCTCGCGCCCGGCATCCTGCGCAAGCTGTTCCTGTTCGAGCCGGGGAATCCTTGATCTGTCCTGCTCGCGCGACCTGAAACCTAGAGCGCGGTCCATTCAAGTTTGATCGGACCGCTGCTCTAGATTATTGATTTGGTCGCATTTTCGAGGGCGAACCGGTACCCACTTCGCCGGAAAATGCTCTAGTTCTCCCGCGCCGCGAGCCGCCGCGTTTTCACCTCGGACACCACCGGGTCGAGATTGAAGACGCGCCGCGCGTTGCCGCCGAGGATGTTGCGCTTGGCGGTCTCGGCGAGGAACGGCAGGTCGTAGATCGTGCTGGGCAGGTCCATGTCCCAATGCGGATAGTCCGACGAGTATAGGAGCTGGGTCTCGGCATTGATCATCTTGAGCGTCAGCTCGTGCGCCGCGCGGTTGTCCACCATTTCCATCGGCTGGGTCGAGTAATACATCTCCCGCATGTAGTCCGAGGGCTTGCGCTTCAGGAGCGGCACCTCCGAGCTGCGCATCATCCATTCGTTGTCGAGCCGCTGCATTAGGAACGGAATCCAGGCGAGGCCGCTTTCGACCCACACGGTCTTGAGCTTGGGGAAGCGCTCGGGCATGCCGTTCACGAGCCAGTTGGTCATGTGAAGGATGCTCGACCAGCTGAAGCCCAGCGCATGGGCCGCGATGAAGCGGTTGCACAAATTCATCCCCTGGTCGCGCCCCCAGAACAGGCCGGCGTGGAAGACCAGCGGTAGCCCGCGCTCCTCGAGCGCCCTGTAGGTCGGAATGAAGACGTTGTCGTAAAGCGGCTTCAATCGCGCCGAGATGCAGGTGAACCCGACCACGCCTTTGCGCCCCGAGAAGTCCTCGACCATCTTCAAGGCCGCGTCGGGGTCGTTCATCGGCAGATAAAGCGACGAGCGGATGCGCGGCTCGGCGGCGAGCACCACGTCGCACAACCAATGATTATAGGCCCGCGCCAATGCCACCTCGACCTCGGGACGCGGCGTGAATCCCAATCCCAGCATCGGCGTCGGGAACAGGCACACGAGGTCGATGCCAATGGCGTCCATCCAGCGCTTGGTCAGCGTGATGTCGCGGTGCTGGTTCGGCACCATCGGCTCCTTGCGCCGCCCGTCCTGGCGGGTGACGCGCCCGGTCAGATCCTGGTAGCTCCCCGTTGGCGCGGTGATGCCGCCGCTGCCATAGCCCTGATATTTGGCTTGGGCGCGCAACACTGGATCCTCGATGTATTCGACGATCTGGGCGTAGGAGGCGAGCTCGAGATGATGGCCGTTGACATCGACGATCTGAAAGTCCTCGTAGCGACGCTGCACCGCCTGGGCGTCGGCATGGGCGAGGAGCGTGCGGGTGTCGAATTCCTCGACCGAGAGATCGCGAAAACTAATGGTATCCATTGCCCCGATCCTTTCCTCCGCGCCAATCGTAACGGCGTACCAGAAATTATATTCTCACCGCGAAATCCGGGCAACGGGCGCGATCCGTCGGTCGGGTATCGCTTCAGGGCCGCTTATGACGCCGGCCCTCTTTCGGCGCGCCGGTGCTGCTTGACCTCGGATATGACCGGGTCGAGCTTGAACAACCGCTTGGCGTTGCCGCCGAGGATGTTGCGCTTGGCGGTCTCGGAGAGGAAGGGCAGATCGTAGATCGTGCTCGGCAAGTCCATGTCCCAATGCGGATAATCCGAGGAATAGCAGAGCTGGGTTTCCGCGTTGATCATCTTGAAGGTCAGCTCCAGCGCCTCGCGATTGTTCACCATCTCCATCGGCTGGGTCGAGTAATACATCTCGCGCATGTAATCCGACGGCTTGCGCTTGAGCAACGGCACTTCCGAGCTTCCGCATCATCCACTCGTTGTCGAGCCGCTGCATCAGGAACGGAATCCAGGCGAGACCGCTCTCGACCCACACGGTCTTGAGCTTCGGGAAGCGCTCGGGCATCCCGTTGCACAGCCAATTGGTCATGTGGAGGATGTTGAACCAGGTGAAGCTCAGCGCGTGCACCGCCATGAAGCGGTTGCACAGCGCGATGCTCTGATCCGCGCCCCAGGAGAGGCCGGCATGAAAGACGAGCGGCAGGCCGCGCTCCTCGAGCGCGGCATAGGTTTTCATGTAGGCGTTGTCGTAAACGGCCCGGTAGCGCCCGGCGATGATGGTGAAGCCGACGACTCCGGGCTTGTCGCCGAAATCCCGCACCATCCGGTAGCTCGCGTCGGGGTCGTTGAACGGCAGATAAAGCGATGCCTTGATGCGCGGATCCTGCGCCAGCACGACCTCGACTAGCCAGCGATTATAGGCGCGTGCCATCGCCACCTCGACCTCGGGCCGCGGCGTCAGAGGCAGGCCGAGCATCGGCGTCGGAAAGAGGCAAACGACATCGATGCCAATGGCGTCCATCCAGCGCTTCGTCAGGGTGACGTCGCGATGGATATTGGGCGGTATCGGCTCCTTGCGTCGGCCGTTTTCCCGGGTGACGCGGCCGCCCATCTCCTGATAGCTGCCTTGCGGCGAGGTGATGCCGGGTATGCCATAGCCTTGATATTTGGCCTGCTGGCGCAGCACCGGGTCTTCGATGAATTCGACGATCTGCGCGAACGACAGGGTCTCGAAATGATGCCCGTCGATATCGGCGATGAAGAAATCCTCGTAACGCCGGTGAATTGCTTGCGCCGTCGCATGGGCAAGGAGCGTGCGGGTGTCGAATTCCTCAACCGCGAGATCGCGGAAATTAATGGTGTCCATCGGCATCGGTTCCTCCTTTTCGCTAGCTCGGCCGAATGAGGGCGTGGCGCTTGCGCCCGGCCGACAGCTTGATGACGCCCTCGGTATCGAGATCGGCAAGGGTCAATATGCGCTTCTCGTCGGTGACGACCCGGTCGTTGATGCGCGCGCCGCCGCCGCGCACGAGCCGCCGCGCCTCGGACACGCTCGGCGCCAAGCCGGCCTGGTGGAACGCGCCGATCGCCGTCATGCCGGCCGCAAGCTGGGCGCGAGGAATCTCCGTGACGGGCAAGTCCTCGCCGATGCCGCCCTCGGCGAAGACGCGCCGCGCGGTCTCGGCGGCGGCGGCGGCGGCGTCCCTGCCGTGGCACAGCGCCGTGGCTTCGGTCGCGAGCTTGATCTTGGCGTCGTTGATATTTCCGAGCTTCAGCAGCCGGTCGATCTCGGCCAATGGCAGCTCGGTGAAGAGCTTCAAGAACCGCCCGACATCGTCATCTTCGGTGTTGCGCCAGAACTGCCAGTAATCGTAGGCGCTGAGGCGTTCCGCATTGAGCCAAACGGCGCCTTGCGCGGTCTTGCCCATCTTCGCGCCCGAGGATGTGGTGATCAGCGGCGAGGTCAGGCCGTAGAGCGCGCGGTCCTCCACGCGGCGGCCGAGCTCGACGCCGCTGATGATATTTCCCCACTGATCCGAGCCGCCCATCTGCATCGTGCAATTATGGCGCCGAGCCAGCTCGAGGAAGTCGTAGGCTTGGAGCACCATGTAGTTGAATTCGAGGAAGGAAAGCGGCTGCTCGCGGTCGAGCCGCAACTTGACGCTGTCGAAGGCGAGCATCCGGTTGACCGAGAAGTGGCGGCCGAATTCACGCAGGAAGGGGATATAGCTCAACCCGTCGAGCCACAGCGCGTTGTTGGTCATCACCGCGTCCGACGGCCCGTCGCCGAAGGCGAGGAAGCGATCGAAGATGCGGCGGACGCCAGCCATGTTGCCCGCGATCTCGTCGTCGCTCAGCAATTTCCGCGATTCGTCCTTGCCGGACGGATCGCCGACCTTGGTGGTGCCGCCGCCCATTAGCACGATCGGCCGGTTGCCGGTCTTCTGCCACAGCCGCAGCAGCATGATCTGCAGCAGACTCCCGACATGGAGGCTATCGGCGGTACAATCGAAGCCGATATAAGCCGTGACCGGGCCGGCGGCGAGGTGCGCCTCGAGCGCCTCGCGGTCGGTGCATTGATGGATGAAGCCGCGCTCCGCGGCGGCGGCGAGAAAGGACGGGCGAGCGTTGGGCATCTTCGGATCATTTAGCATAAGCGGACCCAAGCGACAATTCCGGGGCGGGGCGTGAGCGGGCGCAAGCGCCGCGTCATCGGGCTGATGAGCGGCACCTCGCTCGATGGCATCGACGCCGCCTTCATCGAGACCGACGGCAGAGCAAGCGTCGCGGCCGGCCCGTGGCTGACCCGGCCTTACGAGCCCGAGCTGCGCGAGGCATTGCGCGCGGTGCTCGGCGGCGTCGGGCCGACGAAAGCGGTCGAGCGGCGCCTCACCGAGGCCCATGCCGCGACCGTGACGACGCTGATCCAGCGCCACGCGCTGGTCGGGGTCGAGTTGATCGGCTGTCACGGCCATACCATCCTGCATCGGCCGCGCGAGAGGCGCAGCTGGCAGCTCGGCGATGGCGCGCTGCTCGCGCAACTCGTTGGCATCGACGTGATTGGCGATTTTCGCGCGGCCGATGTCGCCTCGGGCGGCGAAGGCGCGCCGCTTGTGCCCGTCTATCACGCCGCGCTTGGGGCTGCGCTCGAACGTCCGCTCGCGATCCTCAATATCGGCGGCGTCGCTAACGTGACCTGGATCGGGCCGGGCGAGGACGAGCTTCTCGCTTTCGATACCGGTCCTGGCAATGCCTTGATAGATGATTGGATGCTGGCGCATACCGGCGAGCCTATCGATTACGACGGCGCGCTGGCGGCGGCGGGAGAAGTCGACGAGGGCCTGGTCGCGTGTTTCCTGGCGCTGCCCTTTTTCGCGCGTCGTCCGCCCAAATCGCTCGACCGCGACGAGTTCGCGTTCTTTCGGCTGGGCGGGCTGTCGGCGGCGGATGGCGCGGCGACGCTGTCCGCGATGACCGCGGCGAGCGCGGCCAATGCCGCGCGGTTCTTTCCGACGCCGGCACGGCGCTGGCTGGTCACCGGTGGCGGCCGCCACAATCCGACGCTGATGGCGATGCTCGCCGCGCGCCTCCGCGTGCCGCTCGCGCCGGTCGAGGCAGTGGGGTGGGAGGGCGACGCGCTCGAAGCCCAGGCTTTCGGCTACCTCGCAGTCCGCTCGGCTGAAGGCTTGCCGCTCAGCTTTCCCGCGACCACCGGCGTGCCCGCGCCCGTGACCGGCGGCAAGCTGTACAGGGCCGGCGGTTGAGCCTCGTCAGCCCGGCAAGAGCGGCCGCTCCATCGCCTTCGACTTGATCGCCTTTTGCAGCTTCTCGAAGGCGCGCACCTCGATCTGGCGGACCCGCTCGCGCGAGACGTTGTATTTCGCCGAAAGCTCCTCGAGCGTCGCCGGGACTTCCTTGAGGCGGCGCTCGCTCAAGATGTCGCGCTCGCGCTCGGTCAGATGCGCCAGCGCGCCCTGCAATAGGTCGCGTCGCAGACCCAACTCCTGGCGGTTTGACAGGGTGGTTTCCTGGCTGGCGGCGTCATCGACCAGCCAATCCTGCCATTCGCCTTCGCCATCGACCCTCAGCGGCGCGTTGAGCGAGTGGTCCTGGCCCAGCATCCGACGATTCATGCTGACGACGTCGACTTCCGGCACGTCGAGCTCCTTGGCGATCCGGGCGACATGCTCGGGCGTCAAGTCGCCGTCCTCGATCGCTTGGATCTCTCCCTTCAAGCGCCGCAGATTGAAGAACAGCTTTTTCTGCGCCGCCGTGGTGCCGATCTTCACCAGCGACCAGGAATGCAGGATATATTCTTGGATCGAAGCGCGGATCCACCACATCGCATAGGTGGCGAACCGGAAGCCGCGGTCGGGATCGAAGCGCTTCACCGCCTGCATCATGCCGACATTGCCCTCCGAGATGAGCTCGGTCAGCGGCAGCCCGTAACCGCGATACCCCATGGCGATCTTGGCGACCAGGCGGAGATGGCTGGTCACCAGCCTTTGGGCGGCTTCGGGGTCGGCATGTTCGCGCCAGCGCTTGGCCAGCATGTATTCCTCACCGGCCTCGAGCATCGGAAACTGCCGAATCTCTTGGAGATAGCGGGCGAGGCTGCCTTGGGTGGCGATGCTCGGAAGGGCGGGGCTGGTTGCCATGCTCCGGATGCTAGCGGAAAGGCGCGCCCTCTGTCTAATTAGACCGCTTCCAGGATTTTCACCAAATCCGCCATATCTCTTGGTAACTGGGACGAAAATTCGAGGTATTGGGCGCTCGCGGGATGGCGAAATCCGATCAAATTCGCGTGCAGCGCCTGGCGCGGAAAACGGCGTGCCGCCTCGGGGAGGCTAGCAGCCCGCGCCCTGCCATAGACTTGATCGCCGATCAGCGGATGGCCGAGCTCGGTCAGGTGGACACGAATCTGGTGGGTGCGGCCGGTGGCGAGCCGGCACTCGACTAGCGCCGCTTCGTGCCCGAACGCGCGCAGCACCCGATAATGCGTGACGGCTGCTTTGCCGCCGCGCGCGACCACGGCCATCTTCTTGCGGTTCGTTCTGCTCCGCCCAATCAGGGTTCTCGATCTTGCCGGCGCCGGCGCCCGGCACCCCGCGCACCAGGGCGAGGTAGGAGCGCGTCAGCTGATGGGCGGCAAAGGCGGCCGACAACGCGTGATGGGCGAGGTCGCTCTTGGCGACGACCATTAGCCCGGTGGTGTCCTTGTCGAGGCGATGGACGATGCCTGGGCGCTTGACGCCGCCGATGCCGGCAAGACTATCGCCGCAATGGGCCAACAGCGCGTTGACCAGCGTGCGGTCGGGATTGCCCGGCGCGGGATGAACCACCAGCCCAGCCGGCTTGTCGAGCACGATCACATGCTCGTCCTCGAACCGGATGACGAGGTCCATCGCCTGCGGCTGCGGCTGGTCGGAGACCGGCGCAGGCAGTGCGACGACGAAGCTCTGGCCCGGTTTGACCCGCATCGAGGGGTCCGTTATCGTCGCGCCGTTCAAGCTTACCTGGCCGGCCTCTACGAGACGCTTCAGCCGCGTGCGCGACAGCGCCGCAAGACGCGAGGCAAGCAGCCGGTCAAGTCGCTCGCCCGCTTCCCGCTCTTCTACGGTGACGGATTCCATGGTTCCGATCATCGCCCTAAACTGGACCCAAAGCTAGCATGCGCGCCTTGAAGCTCCTCGTCGTCGTCATGGGCGTGCTGCTAGTGGCGGGCACGATCGCGCTCATCGTCGCCGTCGCCAACCGCATCGAGCATCGGCCCGTTTCGCCAGCGGCGTCGCCTGCGGCGACCGAGATTGAGCTGCCGGCCGGCGCCAGGGTGAGCGCAACCGACGTGAGCGGGGATCGGCTGGTGGTCCACCTCGCGCTCGCGGGGGGCGGCGAGGAGCTACTTGTCTTTAACCTCGCGCGGCGCGCGCGTCGCCACGATTATCCTGAATCCTAAGCCGGGCCCACCATGAACTTCGCTTCCGACAACGTGACCGGCGTCGCGCCCGAAATCTTGGCAGCGCTTAACGCCGCCAGCGCCGGCCCGGCGATGCCTTACGGCGCCGATGCGATCACGCAAAGCCTCGAGCGGCGCTTCGCCGAAATCTTCGAGCACGCGGTCGCGGTCTTTCCGGTGGCGACCGGCACCGCCGCCAATGCGCTGGCGCTGGCCTGCCTGACGCCGCCTTGGGGCGCGGTCTATTGCCACGAGGACGCCCATATCGCGACCGACGAATGCGGCGCGCCCGAGTTCTTCACTGGCGGCGCCAAGCTGGTCACCGTGCCGGGCGAGACGGCAAGCTCGACCCGAAAGCCGTCGCGGCTCGGATCGATGGAAAGGGCTTCGTTCACCAGGTCCAGCCGGCGGCCTTGAGCCTCACCCAGGAAACCGAAGCCGGCACGCTCTATCGGCCCGAGGAGGTTTCCGCCCTGGCCGAGCTGGCGCGGCGTCACGGGCTCCACTTGCACATGGATGGCGCGCGCTTTGCCAACGCCGTGGCGGGGCTCGGCTGCAGCGCGGCGGCCATCACCTGGCGCGCCGGGGTCGACGTGCTGTCCTTCGGCGCGACCAAGAACGGCGCGATGGCCGCCGAAGCCGTGCTGTTCTTCGATCCGGCGAAGGCCGGCGAGCTCGGCTTCCGTCGCAAGTGGGCCGGGCATCTGGTGTCGAAAATGCGCTTCGTATCGGTGCAACTCGACGCCTATTTGACGGACGATCTTTGGCTGCGCAACGCGCGCCGCGCCAACGCAATGGCGGCGAAGCTCGCCGCCGGCTTCAACGCGCTCCCCGGTGCGCGGCTGCTTCATCCGGTCGAAGGCAACGAGGTCTTCGTCGCGCTGCCCGAGGCGACGATCGCCGGCCTCGCGGCAGACGGCTTCGGCTTCTATCGCTGGGGCGAGCAGCCGGTGCTGCGGTTCGTCACCGCGTTCGACACCAGCGAGCGAGATCTCGACGCTCTTCTCGCCGCCGCCCGACGCCACGGGGGGTGAAAATGCCACGTGCCGCGATTTTTTTTGCTGCGCTGTGAATTTTTTCTTGCATCGCAAGAATTTGCGTTTATGTATCCGTTTCGCGACGCACTCGCACGTGCCTATGGCCCATCGTGGTTATGCAACGACGTAACGCGTCCTTTTTGGAAGAGCCGGTCACCGTGGGCCGGTCCCGAGAGGGAGCTCGATATGGTTGCTATCCGACGCAGGGCCGCGACGCCCTGTCACCGCGTTAAACTTTTGCGGATCAGGGTCCCTCGCGGCATCGCTCGCGACACCTTCTCCGTCTCTAGCAGGCAAATCTAAACCATTGTCCGGCAGCAAGGGCGTTTCGCCCGAGCTCGGACGCGTTTTCACGCGCCGTCTTTCCTTGCGGGAAGCGGCGTGGCCTCAAACCTGTTAAGGACACCGTGGTCATGAGCAAGAAAATCGCCAGGTTTCTGGCGGAGCGCCAACCCGACACCCCGTGCCTCGTCGTCGATCTCGATATCGTCGCGCAGGCCTACAAGCTGCTGCGTCGCTACATGCCGCTGGCGCGGATTTTCTATGCGGTGAAAGCCAATCCGGCGCCGGAAGTGGTCTCACTGTTGCGCGATCTCGAATTCGAGCTTCGACGTCGCCAGCCGCAACGAGATCGATTTGTGCATGGAGCGCGGCGTCGGCGCCGAGCGCATCTCGTTCGGCAACACCATCAAGAAAGAGCGCGACATCGCCTACGCCTACGGGCGCGGGGTGAGGCTCTATGCCTTCGACAGCATCGCCGAGCTCGAAAAGCTCTCCCGTGCGGCGCCGGGCTCGCGCGTCTTCTGCCGCATCCTCGTCGAGTCCGTCGGCGCCGAGTGGCCGCTGTCGCGCAAGTTCGGGTGCAGCCCGGAAATGGCGGTCGATCTGCTGCGCGACGCCAAGCGCCTCGGCCTCGATCCTTATGGCGTCTCGTTCCATGTCGGCTCGCAGCAAACCAAGCTCGACCAGTGGGACGGCGCGATCGAGCGGGCCGCCAAGATGTTCTGGGCGCTGGCCGAGACCGATATCAACCTGCGGATGGTGAATGTCGGCGGCGGCTTTCCGGCCAAGTACCGGGGCGACGTGCCGGCGGTGGCGCAATACGCCAACGCGGTGATGGGCGCGATCACCCGCCATTTCGGCAACGACCTGCCCGAGATCATCGTCGAGCCGGGCCGCTCGATCGTCGGCGACGCCGGCGTGATCCAGAGCGAGGTCGTGCTGATCTCGAAGAAGGCCGCGAACGACGACAAGCGCTGGGTCTACCTCGATGTCGGCAAATTCAACGGGCTGGTCGAGACCATGGACGAGGCCATCAAGTACCGGATCAAGACCCCGGTCGAGGGCGGCGCCAATGGTCCCGTGGTGCTCGCCGGTCCGACTTGCGACAGCGCCGACATCCTCTACGAAAAGGCGCGCTATCGCCTGCCGCTCGAGCTCAAGGTCGGCGATAAGGTCGAGATCCTCGCCACCGGGGCCTATACCTCGAGCTACGCCTCGGTCAACTTCAACGGCTTTTCGCCGATCAAGACTTACTGTATCTGACAAGGCTCCTCGCCGAAATCTCGGCGAGGAGCTTTTGCTCTATGGCGGTGGCGAAGGACTGGAAGTCCTGCACCTTCAGCACGAAGGCGCCGTCTCCCCCGATCACGTTCGCATCGTAATAGCCGTCGAGCCAGGGCTCGCTCGCGAGTATCGCGAGGCCGTTGATGGTGATCCCCTGGGCCACCAGCGCATCGCGGACCTCGGCGGGCTTGGGGCCGATATTGGCCATGCCGTCGCCCGATATATCGATGATGCGCCGATCGGGCTGGTCGGGCAGCGCCGCGAAGGCGGCGGCGGACGCCATCATGGCGTCGCCGATCGCGGTAAGTCCGTTGGAGCTGCGCTGGCCTTGGCGAACCTGGGCGGCGAAGGACGCCGCCGACGCCTTGTCCCGAACCTTTGTCCATCCGACCGTCACCGCCTGCTTGTCGCGGTCCGACCATTCCAGCATCAGCACGTCGATGGCGCCCCGCTTGCCGCCGCTGATCGCGTCGATCACTTGCGGATTTTCGAAGGAGCGGGCGATGCCTTCGTGCTGCAGGACGTACTCGCCGGCATCGACACTTTCCGAGACGTCGACCGCGAGTACAAGCGCGACATCGACCGCATCCGCCCGGGCGAGGTGGAGGGAGAAAATCAGGCCGGGCACGGCCAGGAAAAGCGCTCGTCGAATGCTGCTCATTGGACCTCGACCGATCACTTTCTCCTGAATTAGGGCGAATTGAAGGCCAACCCGGCTTGCCGCCCGCGAATGCCGAGACTAATACTCGTGCGCCGGACGGCCGGCGACGCCCGCTCACGCCGACCCATCGAGGAGCTATGATCGCGAAGCTGGTTCTAGGCGCGGCTCTCGCCGCCGCTGGTGTGCTCGGTCCGGCTTCCAGCCATGCGGCTCCGGCGAGCCAGCCGCCGAGCTGCGCGGCGATCGCCTTCCGGCCGATGCTGTCGCGGTCGGGCGACGGCGTGCAGGATGCCGGCCTCTATAAATCCCGGTTCGGGCGGATCGAGGTCAAGGCGAACGTCACGGACGGGGTGGCGCAGCGTTACTTCGTCGAGATCGACGGCAAGCCGCTGAAGCCGATCGCCGGCCGGTTGCCAACGAGCCTTACCATCTGCGCCAAGGCCAAGCGGCTCGCTCCGCCCGCTTCAACCGAGCCGGTCTGCAACGGCGACCAGCTCACGGTGCTGATCGAGCACAGCGGCGACCAGCGCTACGTGCTGCTCTATGTCCATCGCGCCGGCGCTTGGCGCTTCTGCAGCGTCGGCATCGACTAGCCGGCCAGATGCCGCAGACGGCTCGCTCAGCGCGAAGCCGTGACCCGAGAAGGCGCCATGTCGTCGACGACGCGGTGATATAGCGCCGGGTCGCCGAGCAAGCGATCCGCCGCCAGGATATCGATGCCACGGTTGACGCGCTCGGCCGGGCAGGCCGCGCGCAGGCTACGCCAGCCGGCATCGTCGAGCGTGCTGCGCTTTGCGGCGAGGGCCGCCGGCACCGGATCGCGGTGGCCTGAGAACAACGCGCCCAGGCTCGCTGGCGTATCGTCGAGGCCGGCGGTGCACAGCGTTGGCACGACGCCATGCGTGTTGAGGACGATAGCCGTCGGGCGTGACCAGCTCGGCCCAGGTCACGGTAAGCTCGCCATCGTTCGAGGTCCGCACCACGGTCTGCACCGTGCCCTTGCCGTAGGACGATGTCCCGATCACCACCGCGCGCCCGGAGTCCTGGAGCGCGGCGGCGACGATTTCCGACGCCGACGCCGAGCCGCCATTGACCAGCACCGCCATCGGCAAGGCCTCGACGCCGGCCTCGGGATCGGCGGTGAAATGCTGGTTGCTCTGGGGGTTGCGGCCGACCGCCGAGACCACATCGCCGCTGGCGAGGAACAGGCTCGCCACGGCCACCGACTGGTCGAGCAAGCCACCGGGATTATCGCGCAAGTCGAGCACGATGCCGTGGAGACGCGGGCCCAGATCGCGATGCGCCTCTGTGAGCCGGTCGGCGACCTCGTGCGCCGTGTCCTTGTTGAAGGCGCGCAGCCGGATGGTGGCGATGCCTGCTTTCTCGGTGAGCGTGACCGAGGGCGGAAGGATTACCGCGCGCTCGACCGTGACCCCGATCGGCCGCTCGAGACCGCTTCGCATGTAGCCGATGTGGACGAAGGTCCGGGCCGCTCCGCGCAGATGGGCGCGAACATCGTCGGGCGCGAGCCCGGCGACCGGTACGCCATCGACGGAAACGATGCGATCGTCGGGGAGCAGCCCCGCGCTCGCGGCCGGGGTGTCGGGCAACACTTCCGCGATCCGCACCGCGCCAGTGTCGATGGCGAGGGTCACGCCGATGCCCGCGTAACCGTCGCGGGCGGCGCGCCGCTGGCGCGCCACCTCGGGTCGGGCGTAACGCGAATAGGGGTCGAGCTTCGCCAGAGCGCCGTCGATCACGAGCTCGTCGAGCTTATCGGGTGGCACGGCGGCGATGGCCGGGGAGAATTCGCGCGCGGCGTCGAGGGCGCTGGCGGTGAGCACGCTCCAATCGACGGTCTCGGAGGATTCCGGCGCGTCGAACCGGCGAACCTCGTCGCCACGGCTGAGGATGACCTGATCTGCGGTTCGCTTGATCGCCAGTTGGCCGTCGAGCGAGGCCAGGCGGTCCAGCCCATCGAGGGCGAGTTGATCCGGCAGCACTTGGTCGATGTGATATTCGATGATGCTCTCGTCGGCCTCGACAAAGAGCCGCCGCTCGTCGGATTGGGCGGCGCTGGGTGGTGGGGGCGTGGCGGCGCAAGCCGCAAGCGTCAGTAGCGCCGTTCCCGCGAAGGCCCGCGGCACCGCGGCAGAGCCGATCGCGCACTCGCGACCCGCTGCGACGATATTAAGGATTAACGCCATCATCCGGGAAACATTAGAAAAACTTGCATCAGAGAGCGGCAAGTTGCGCCCCTGCGAGGCCGCATGCAAGCGAAAAGGCGAATGACCGGCTAGGGTTAATCTCTCTTATTAAGCATCTTTCGTAAGTCTTTGCCGGGCCGGGTTGCATCAGCGTCCTGGACCTCGAAACGCAAGCTTCCGGTCACGGTGTCGGCCTCGCTGAGCCGCACCGTGATAGCATCGCCCAGGGTGAAGCGGCGCCTGGTGCGGCGCCCGACCAGTCGATGGCGCGCCTCGTCATGGTCGTAATAGTCGCCGAGCAGGCTTCGCATCGGCACCAGCCCATCGGCGCCGGTCTGGCTGAGGGTGACGAACAACCCGGCGCGGGTGACGCCGTTGATGCGCGCGCCGAATTCCGCGCCGACGTGCCGGTCGAGGAAGGCCGCAGTATAGCGGTCGGCGGCGCTGCGCTCGGCCGCCGCCGCGCGCCGCTCGGTCATCGAGATTTGGACGCCGAGAGCGGCAAAGCGCTCGGCGCTCTCGGCGCGGCCATCCTCGCCGAAGCCGAGACCGGCGATCAAGGCGCGATGGACGAGGAGATCGGCGTAGCGCCGGATCGGCGAGGTGAAATGCGCGTAAGCCCGCAGCGCCAAGCCGAAAGTGACCGAGATTGCCTGGGCTGTAGGCCGCTTGCGCCTGGCTGCGCAGCACCAACTGGTTGAGCAGGGTCTCGTAGGGCGTGCCGGCGGCGTGGTGCAGGATCACGTTGAAATGGCGCGGCCGGACGACTTGGCCCTTGGCGAGGGTCAGCCCGGCGATGTCGAGGCTGGCGAGAAATTCATGGAGCGCCGCGAGCTTCGCCGGGTCCGGCGCATCGTGGACGCGGTACATGCATGGGAGGCGCAGGCGCTCAAGCGTTTCCGCCGCGGCGACATTGGCGGCGATCATCAGCTCTTCGATCAGCTTATGGCTGGCGAGCCGCGCGCGGGGCTCGATGCCGGCGACGCGTCCGTCGGGTGCCAGCACGATGCGCCGCTCGGGCAGATCGAGGTCGAGCGTGCCGCGCTTCTTGCGCGCGCGCTCCAAGGCGTCATAGGCGCCGTAAAGCGGCCGTAGCACTTCGTCGCGGAGCGGCGACGAAGCGGCGTCGGTTCGGCCGTCGATCGCCGCTTGTGCCGATTCATAGGTCAGGCGCGCCGCCGAGCGCATCAGCCCGCGCGAGAAGCGGTGGCGATGCACCTGGCCGTCGCCGTCGATCCACAGATGTACGGCGAGACAGGCGCGCTCGACGCCGGGCTTCAGGGAGCAGAGCTCGTTGGAGAGCGCCTCGGGCAGCATCGGCACGACCCGGTCAGGAAAATAAACCGAATTGCCGCGCTCCTCGGCGGCGCGGTCGAGCGCATCGCCGGGCCGCACATACCAGGCGACATCGGCGATGGCGACGATGGCATGCCAGCCGCCGGTGCGATCGGGATCGGGTTCGGCCCAGACCGCGTCGTCGAAATCGCGTGCATCGGCGCCGTCGATGGTCACGAGCGGGATCGCGCGCAAATCCTCCCTACGGCCAAGCGAGACCGGCTTGGCGGCGGCGGCGAGGTCGAGCGCTTCCCTATCGAACGCGGTCGGGATGCCGTGGCTGTGGATCGCGATGAGGCTGAAGCCGCGCGGATTGGCGCTGTCGCCCAGGCGCTCGACCACCCGCGCCTCGGGCAGGCCGAGGCGCGTCCCGTCGATCAGCTCCGCCACCACGATCTCGCCGTCTTCGGCGCCGGCCGCGTCGGCGCGGGCGACGCGGAACTCGTTCCGCAGCTTGCGGTCGGTCGGCTCGATCCTGCCGCCGTCGCCGGCGCGGCGGTAAATGCCGACGACACGGTCGGGCTGGCCGCCGAGCGCGCGAAGGATGCGGGCTTCGGTAGTTCCCGTCTCGGTCCTGGTGAAACGCACGACCGCGCGCGCGCCGAGGCCAAGGGCCGGCGCGCCGCGCTCGGCCACCACGTCGATCAAGCGGGCAGGGCCAGTGACGGGCCGGCCGCGCATGTCGCCGTCGGAATCGATCTCGGCGATCTCGATGACGCCGATTTCGGCGAGCACGCCGCTGGCGGACCGGTTACGCGATTTACTCGGCCGATGCGACGGCCTTGGACTTGGTTTTGGCTGAAGATGCTTTCTTGCGGTTAGGCTTCTTTTCGGTTTTCTGGCCAAGTGGGGCCGTTCCTTTCTTCATGGTTTTCTTTTTGCCGTTGGCGCCGGTCGCTCTCGCCTTGCCTTTGCCCTTGGCTTTCTGCGGCCGGGCCGCGATCAATTCGACCGCCTGATCGAGCGTGACCTCTTCCGGTGAAATATCGCGCGGCAGGGTTGCGTTGACGCCGCCATGGCTGACATAGGGGCCGTAACGGCCGCTGAAGAGATTGATCGGCGCGCCATCGGCAGGGTGAGGGCCGAGCACTTTCAACGGCGTCGGCATGCCGCGGCGCGGCTGACGCGGCTCGGCCAGGAGGCTGACCGCGCGGTTTAGTCCGATCGTGAGTATGTCGTCGTCCTTGCCGAGCGACCTGAACGTCTTGCCGTGCTTGAGATAGGGCCCGAAGCGGCCGATCGCGGCGGTGATCATCTCGCCGTCTTGCGGGTGCGGGCCGATTTCGCGCGGCAGCGCCAGCAGCTTCAGCGCGGTCTCGAGGTCGAGATCGGCGGGCGCGAGGCCCTTGGGCAGCGCCGAGCGCTTAGGCTTTTCGCCATCGACCTGCTCGCCGAGCTGGACATAGAGTCCATAGGGACCCTTTTTCAGCGAGACCGGCAGCTTGGTCGTAGGATCGAGCCCCAATTCGCGCGGATTGGTGCCTTCGGCGCCTTCGGGATTCTCCAGCCCCAAGGGTCGCGTGTATTTGCACTCGGGATAGTTGGCGCAGCCGATGAAGGCGCCGAACTTGCCCAGCTTGAGCCCCAGGCGCCCGTTGCCGCAAAGCGGGCAGAGCCGGACATCCCTGCCGCTGCCGTCATCGGGAAAGAAGTGCTTGCCCAGCACCTCGTCCAGGGTGGCGATCACGTCGCTGATTTTCAGATCCTTGGTGCCGCCGACCGCGACCGAAAAGTCACGCCAGAAATCCTCGAGCACCTTCTTCCAGCCGACGCGGCCCCCCGAGATGTCGTCGAGCTGGTTTTCGAGATCGGCGGTGAAATTGTACTCGACATAGCGCTCGAAGAAGCTGCTGAGAAAGGCGGTCACCAGCCTGCCGCGATCCTCGGGGAGGAACCGCTTCTTGTCGAGCCGCACGTAATTGCGATCCTGCAGCACCTGGATGATAGAGGCATAGGTCGAGGGCCGGCCGATGCCGAGCTCCTCGAGCTTTTTGACGAGGCTTGCCTCGCTATAGCGCGGCGGCGGCTGAGTGAAGTGCTGCTCAGGCTTGATCGCGCTGCGGTCGAGCGCGTCGCGCTCTTTGAGGGGCGGCAGGCGGCGGTTTTCCTCGTCGTCCTCGGGGTCGTCGAAATCCTCGTGGTAGAGCGCGAGATAGCCGGGGAACGCGACGGTCGAGCCGGTGGCGCGCAGCACGATGCCGCCATCGGGCGAGGCGATATCGACCGCGACCTGATCGATGAGCGCCGTGGACATCTGGCTAGCCACCGCCCGCTTCCAAATCAGTTCGTAGAGCCGGCGTTGCTCCTCGTCGAGCTGGCGCGCGGCCGAGCCAGGGCGGCGGAACATGTCCGTCGGGCGGATCGCCTCATGCGCCTCCTGGGCGTTTTTCGCCTGGCTGCGATAGATGCGCGGCTCGTCGGGGCGATACTCCCTGCCATGATCCTGCTCGATGAGCCGCCGCGCGGCGGCGATCGCTTCGCCCGCCATGGTCACGCCGTCGGTGCGCATGTAGGTAATGAGGCCCACCGTGTCGCCGTCGATATCGACGCCTTCATAGAGGCGCTGCGCGACGCGCATGGTGCGGCTCGTCGGCATGCCAAGCTTGCGCGAGGCTTCCTGCTGCAGCGTCGAGGTCGTGAAGGGCGGCGGCGGATTGCGTCGGATCTGCCGGCGCTCGATCTCCTTGACGGCGAAACCGGTCACGCGGCGGATCGCCTCGGCGGCCTCAAGCGCCGCCGCCTCGTTCGCGAGATCGAAGCGCTCGAGCCGCTTGCCATTGAGATAGGTGAGCCGCGCGGTGAAGCGCTCGCCCGAGGGCGCGGCGAACTCCACTTCGACCGACCAGTATTCGCGCGCTTTGAAGGCTTCCACTTCGGCCTCGCGCTCGCAAATGAGGCGCAACGCCACCGATTGCACGCGGCCGGCCGAGCGGCTGCCAGGAAGCTTCCGCCACAGCACCGGCGATAGCGTAAATCCGACCAGATAATCGAGCGCGCGGCGCGCGAGATAGGCGTCGACCAATTCGCGATCGATCTCGCGCGGATGCTTGAAGGCTTCCTGCACCGCCGATTTGGTCACTTCGTTGAAGACGACGCGCTTGACGTCGACGCCTTTGAGGAGCTTGCGCTCGCGCAGCACTTCCTCGACATGCCATGAGATCGCCTCGCCCTCGCGGTCGGGGTCGGTCGCGAGATAAAGATGCTCCGCGCCCTTCACAGCCCTGGCGATGTCGCCGAGGCGCTTGGCCCCCTTGTCCTCGACCGTCCAGGACATCGCGAAATCCTCGTCCGGGCGCACCGAGCCTTCCTTGGGAGGCAGGTCGCGGACATGACCGTAGCTCGCAAGAACGGTGTATCCCTTGCCGAGATATTTGTTGATAGTCTTCGCCTTGGCCGGCGATTCGACGACGACAACGTCCATTATGAGTGACTTTCTTGCACGCTCAGTTGGGCATCAAATGGCGCTTTAGGGGGCCGAAAGCAAGGACACCTGGTTTCCGGGGTGGCGTTCGACGCGCCCGGCCAGCTCGAGTTCGAGCAGGACGACGGCCACAAGCGCGGGCGACACTTGGCTTTGGCGGATCAGTTCGTCGACCGCCACCGCGCTTGGCGACAGCAGAACCGCGACCTTCTCGCGCGCCCGCGCGACCTCGGATTCGCTCGGCTGCGTCATCGGCCCCGCGGAGAAGAGATCGCCTTTCCGGTCGGAGAGCGGCGCCGAAAGATGGGGCCCGAGCTCGCGCAGGATGTCGCCTGCGCCCTCGACCAGCGTCGCGCCGTTGCGAATGAGATCGTTGGTGCCATGGCAGCGCGGATCGAGCGGCGAACCCGGCACCGCGAACACCTCGCGCCCCTGCTCGAGCGCGAAGCGCGCGGTGATGAGCGAGCCCGAGCGCGTCGCCGCCTCGACCACGAGGACGCCCAGGCTGGCGCCCGAGATGATGCGGTTGCGGCGCGGGAAGTGGCGCGCCTGCGGCTCGGTCCCGACCGGCAGTTCGGCCAATAGCACGCCGCGCTCGGCGATCTCGTCGTGGAGCGCGCGGTTTTCCTCCGGGTAGACCTTGTCGATGCCGCCCGCGAGCACCGCCGCCGTGCCGGTCGGCAACGCGCCGACATGGGCCGCGGCGTCGATGCCGCGCGCGAGGCCGGAGACGACGAGCAGCCCGTTCTGACCCAATTGCAGGGCGATGTCGCGGGCAAAGCGGCGGCCATTCGCCGAGGCGTTGCGCGCGCCTACGACGGCAACGGCGCGGCGCGCGAGAAGATGCGTCGAGCCCTTGACCGAAATGAGCGGCGGTGCATCGTCCACGGCGGCGAGCGCCTGCGGATACTCGGGCTCGCCCCAGGCGAGGAGTTGGCCACCGGCCTGCGCCAGAGCGGCGAGCTCGCGCTCGGCCGCGGCGCGGCTGCCGATCGCGAGCGGCCTCGATCGGCCGCCGCGGCGCGCGACCTCGGGCAGGGCGGCCAAGGCCGCTTCCGCCGAGCCGAAACGCGCGAGCAACTGATAAAAGGTGATCGGCCCGACATTCTCGCTGCGGATGAGGCGCAGCCAGTCGAGCCGCTCGGCCGGGTTCAAATTGCGCTGGCTCGCAGGCATGGCGGCAGAAGATGCGCGAGGGGTGGGGTCGCGTCAACCGGGACGCTTTTGCCGGAGATCGATCTTGCCTTCTTCGCCGCGCAGCAAGCGCCGGATGTTCTCGCCGTGGCGCCAGATCACGACCAGCGCGACCAGCAGCACGACGAGCGCCTTGCCGCTCGATTCGCCGAAGAGCGATGCATAGAGCGGCGCCGCCGCCGCCGCGACGATGGCGGCGAGCGCGGAATAGCGCGAGAGGAGTGCTACGAGGAGCCAGGTCGCGACCGCGGCGAGCGCCACCGGCCAGGCGTAAGCGATGAGCGCGCCCCCCGCGGTGGCGACGCCCTTGCCCCCTCGGAAGCCAAGCCACACCGGAAAGACATGGCCGAGCGGCGCCGCGATCATCGCGGCCGTCGCCGTCTCGGGGCCGAAGCCGCGCGCGATCAGCACCGGGATAAATCCCTTCGCCACGTCGCAGAAGAGCGTCGCCGCCGCGAGCTTCTTGTCGCCGGTGCGCAGTACGTTGGTGGCGCCGATGTTGCCCGAGCCGATGGCGCGGATGTCGCCATGGCCTTTCGCCTTGGTGAGGATCAGGCCGAACGGGATCGAGCCCGCGAGGTAAGCGAGCAGCGCGCTAGCGAGGATCGCAAGCCACTGGCTCAAATCGGCTCGGCGGAATAGATCGTGCGGCCGGCGACGACGGTGCGCCGCACTGCGCCCTGCACCGGGCGTCCATCGAAAGGCGAGTTGCGGCACTTCGAATGGAAGCTGTCGACCGCGATCCGGCGGGGCGTGTCGAGATCGAAGATCACGAGATCGGCCGGCAGCCCCACGGCAAGCTTGCCTGCGGCCAGGCGCAGGATCTCGGCGGGGCGCTGCGACAGCGCGGCGAGAACCTTCAACAAGGGCACGTGGCCGTTGTGATAAAGCTCGAGCGCCAGCGGCAGCAAGGTTTCCAGCCCGACGATGCCGCTCGCCGCCGACGGGAAGGGCAGGCGCTTCGATTCCTGATCCTGCGGCGCGTGGTCGCTCGCGATCGCGTCGATGGTGCCGTCGCGCAAGCCTTCGACCACGGCGCGGCGATCGTCTTCGCCGCGCAGGGGAGGGGAGACTTTGGCGAAAGTGCGGTACTCGCCGACGGCGGTCTCGTTGAGCGCGAAATAATGGGGCGCGGTGTCGCAGGTGATGTCGAGCCCTCTCGCCTTGCCCCGGCGGATCGCCGCGATCGCGGCCGCGGTCGAGACATGCGCGGCGTGATAGCGCGCGCCGGCGATCTCGACCAGCCGCAAATCGCGCTCGATCATCATGACCTCGGCGGCCGGATGGATGCCGGCGAGGCCGAGCCTCGTTGCGATCTCGCCCTCGGTCATGGCGCCGCCCTCGGCGAGGCGCGGCTCTTCCGGATGCTGCACGATGAGGAGATCGAAATTCCGCGCATAGGAGAGGGCGCGCCGCATCACCACGGCGTCGGCGATGGCGCTGGTGCCGTCGGTGAAGGCGATGGCGCCATGCTCGGCCAAGAGCCCCATCTCGGTCAGCTCATGGCCGCGCAAGCCCTTGGTGGCCGCCGCATAGGTGCGGATGCGCGCGAGCCCGACATCGCGCGAGCGCCGCGCCACGAACTCGACGAGCGCCAGCTCGTCGATCACCGGATCGGTGTTGGGCAGCGCAATGAGCGTGGTGATGCCGCCCGCGGCAGCGGCCTTGCCGCCCGTCGCCATGGTCTCCTGATGCTCGGCGCCGGGCTCGCGCAATTGCGCGCGCATGTCGACGAATCCGGGGGCGAGGCAATGTCCGCCGCAATCGACGATGAGGGCGTCGCCGCGCGGGAGCCCGTCGCCGATGCCGGCGATTAACCCGTCTTCGGCAAGCAACTCGCCCTTGGCATCAAGGCCGGTCGCCGGGTCGAGCAATCGCGCATGGGTGAAGAGGGTGCGCTGGCTCATTTGGCGGGCGCGATGTTGCGCGGAAGCCGGCTCAGCGCCTCGAGGCACCGCCATGCGCACGGCGACGCCCATCTCGACTTGCTGGCGGACGAGGCTGCGGTCGATGTCGTCGGCGAGCTCGGTATCGATTTCGACGCCGCGATTCATCGGCCCCGGATGCATGATGAGGGCGTCGGGCTTGGCGGCGGCGAGCTTTTGGTAGTCGAGCCCGAAGAAGTGAAAATACTCGCGCAAGGACGGAACGTAACTGCCCTGCATGCGCTCCAGTTGCAGGCGCAGCATCATCACGATGTCGACGCCTGCGAGGCCGGCCGCCATGTCGTGGAACACCTCGACGCCGAGCCGCTCGATCTCGGCCGGCAGCAGCGTCAGCGGCGCCACGACGCGCACGCGCGCGCCCATGATGTTCAAGAGCTGGATGTTGGAGCGCGCGACGCGGCTATGGGCGATGTCGCCGCAGATGGCGACCGTCAGGCCCCGCAGCGTTCCCTTTCGCCATCTGATCGTCAGCGCGTCGAGCAGCGCCTGGGTCGGATGCTCGTGCATGCCGTCGCCGGCATTGATGACCGCGCAGTCGACCTTCTCGGCCAAGAGCTGCACCGCGCCCGATTCGGGGTGGCGCACCACGAGCACGTCGGGGTGCATGGCGTTCAGGGTCATCGCCGTGTCGATCAGCGTCTCGCCCTTTTTGATGGAGCTGCCATTGCGCCGACATGTTGATGACGTCGCCGCCGAGGCGCTTGCCGGCCAGCTCGAAGGAGGTGCGGGTGCGCGTCGAGCTTTCGAAGAACAGGTTGATGATGGTGCGCCCGCGCAAGAGCGACTGCTTCTTGTCGGCCTGGCGATTCTGCTCGATGTAGGTCTCGGAGCGGTCGAGGAGGCTAGTGATGTCGTCGGGCGAAAGCCCTTCGATGCCAAGAAGATGGCGGTGCGGGAACGCGAAACTCGCGGCGGCGTCGGTCATTAAAAAAGGAACTATAGGGATGAGGGCCGCTCCGGGCAAGGCGCTGGATGGATGGCTTGGTCCGAGAATGGCATCCTTACTGTGGTCGGGTTAGGTCTATCCTCCAACGACGCCATTCTCGGTCTCCCCTCACCCTGAGCTTGTCGAAGGGCGGAGGATATCGATGCAGCGTCCGTTCTTGATTCTGAGGCTCTGCGCGCCGATATCCCAGCCGGGTAAGGCGCAAAAGACGGCACCGGAGCGGCGGGCGGCAAAACCTAAAAATTCCGAAACAAAGCCAATTCTCGAATCGTCCATCATTTAGCCGCCCGCGCCAGCCGGTCGAGAAGCCCTTGGAGGATATAGGCCGCGGCGGCTTTGTCGATCAGTTGCGCGCGCCGCGCGCGCGACAGATCCGCCTCGATCATGCCGCGCTCCACCGCCGCGGTGGACAGGCGCTCGTCCCAGAACGCGATCGGGAGATCGGTTTCCCGCGCGAGGTTCCTGGCGAATTGGCGGACGCCCTGGGTGCGCCGGCTGTCGCTGCCATCGAGCGCGAGCGGCAGGCCGATGACGATGCCGCCGACGCCATGGCGCAGGGTCTCCGCCAGCAGTCGCGCTACGGCGTCGCGGAACTTCTTGCGGCGAATGGTGTCGAGGGGCGTCGCCACCAGCCACGTCGTGTCGGAGAGCGCCATGCCGATGGTCTTGGTGCCGACATCCAATCCCAAGAGGCGCCCGCCCGCCTGTACCGTGGCTCTCAAGTCTCTGGGGTTGCAGATCGGCATGAGCGATGGTAGACCGATTCTCGCGGCTTGGCGCGGCGGAGACACCTATATCATGGCATTGGACAAGGCCACCGTGGCGCGGATCGCCTCGCTCGCGCGCATCAAGCTGACCGAGGCCGAGCAGGCAGGCCTCGCCGGCGAGCTCACGCAAATCATGACCTGGATCGAGCAGCTCCGCGAGGTCGATACCGCTCGGATCGAGCCGATGGCGAGCGTCGCGCATCAGAAGCTGCCGCTGCGCGAGGATGTCGTCACCGATGGCGGCATGCGCGACAAGATTCTGGCGAACGCGCCACAGGAAGCGCGCGGCTTCTTCGTCGTGCCCAAGGTCGTCGAGTGACGCAGCTCAACGATTTGAGCCTCGCCGAGGCGCGCGATGGCTTGCGCGCCCGCGAATTCTCGGCGCGCGAGCTGGCCCTGGCTCATATCAAGGCGGTCGAGGCGGCGCGGCCGCTCAACGCCTATCTCTGCGAGACGCCGGAGCGGGCGCTCGAAGCGGCAGCGCGCTCCGACGAGCGTCTGGCCCGAGGCGAGGGGCGGCCGCTCGAAGGTTGCCCTATGGCGATCAAGGATCTCTTTTGTACTGAGGGGGTGCCCACGACTGCCGGCTCGCGCATCCTCGAGGGCTTCCGGCCGCCCTATGAATCGACCGTGACATCGCAGTTGTGGCGCGACGGCGCGGTGATGCTCGGCAAGGTCAACATGGACGAGTTCGCGATGGGCTCGGCCAACATTACCAGCGCCTATGGCCATGTCGAGAACCCGTGGCGCCGGCGCGGCGACAATCGCCCGCTTGTGCCCGGCGGCTCGTCGGGCGGCTCGGCCGCAGCGGTGGCGACACGAGCGGCCCTGGCCGCGACCGGCACCGATACCGGCGGCTCGATACGCCAGCCGGCGAGCTTTTGCGGCATCGTCGGCGTGAAGCCGACCTATGGCCGCTGCTCGCGCTGGGGCATCGTCGCCTTCGCCTCTTCGCTCGATCAGGCAGGGCCGATGACGCGCACCGTGCGAGGACGCGGCGATCCTGCTGACCTCGATGTCGGGGTACGATCCGAAGGACTCGACTTCGGCGCCGGTGCCGGTGCCCGATTTCGCGAAGGCGCTCAACGGCGATCTGCGCGGCCTCAAAATCGGCATTCCGAAGGAGTATCGCGCCGACGGCATGGATATGGAGATCGAGGAGCGCTGGGAGGAAGGGTTTCGCTGGCTGAAAGACGCGGGCGCAGAGCGCGTCGACATCAGCCTTCCGCACACCAAATACGCGCTGCCGACCTATTACATCATCGCGCCGGCCGAGGCCTCCTCCAATCTTGCGCGTTATGACGGCGTGCGCTTCGGCTTGCGCGTTGCAGGTGAAAGCCTCGACGAGATGTACGAGGCGACGCGCGCGCAGGGCTTCGGCGTCGAGGTGCGGCGCCGCATCCTCATCGGCACCTATGTGCTCTCGGCCGGCTATTACGACGCGTATTACTTGAAGGCGCAGAAGGTGCGCGCGCTCATCGCCCGCGATTTCGACGAGGCGTTCCAACGCTGCGACGCGATCCTGACGCCGACCACGCCCTCGGGCGCTTTCGCCATCGGCGAGAAGATGGACGATCCGGTCACGATGTATCTGAACGACATCTTCACCGTGCCGGTCAATCTTGCCGGCCTGCCCGGCGATCTCGGTGCCGGCCGGCCTCACGCGCGACGGGCTGCCGCTCGGGCTCCAGGTGATCGGCCGCGCCTTCGACGAGGAGACCATGCTGCGCGTCGGCGGCGCGATCGAGCGCGCGGCAAGGTTCACGGCGTTGCCTGCGTTCCTCGCGGGAGGTGCGTGATGTCGCTCGTCAAGGGTAAGACCGGCGACTGGGAGGTCGTGATCGGGCTCGAGGTCCATGCCCAGGTGACGTCGCGGGCGAAGCTGTTCTCCGGCGCCTCGACCGCTTTCGGCGCCGAGCCCAACACCCAGGTCTCGCTTATCGATGCCGCCTTTCCCGGCATGCTGCCGGTGATCAACGGTCATTGCGTCGAGCAGGCGGTGAAAACCGGCCTTGGGCTGGAGGCCGAGATCAACCTCGTCTCGGTGTTCGACCGCAAGAACTATTTCTATGCCGACCTGCCCGCGGGCTATCAGATCTCGCAATACACGCGGCCCGTCGTCGGCAAAGGAAGACTCGTCCTCGACATGGCTGACGGCGCGATGCGCGAGATCGGCATCACGCGGCTGCATTTGGAGCAGGACGCGGGCAAGAGCCTCCACGACCAGCATCCGACGCAAACTTACGTCGATCTCAATCGTTCTGGCATCGCGCTGATGGAGATCGTCTCGGAACCGGATTTGCGCAGCGCCGAGGAGGCCGGCGCCTACGTCAAGAAGCTGCGCTCGATCCTGCGCTATCTCGGCACCTGCGACGGCAACATGGAGGAAGGGTCGCTGCGCTGCGACTGCAACGTCTCGGTGAGGAAGCTGGGGGCGGCGCTCGGCACGCGTTGCGAGATCAAGAACGTCAACTCGATCCGGTTCGTGATCGCGGCGATCGAATACGAGGCGCGGCGCCAGATCGCGGCGATCGAGGACGGCGAGCACGATAAAGCAGGAAACGCGGCTGTTCGACTCGGGCCGCGGCGTGACACGGCCGATGCGCTCCAAGGAAGAGGCGCATGACTATCGTTATTTCCCCGATCCGGATTTATTGCCGCTCGAGCTCGATGCCGGATGGGTTGAGACGATCAAGACAAGTCTCCCTGAGCTGCCCGACGCCAAGAAGGCGCGCTTCGTCGCGGAGTACAAGCTCTCGCCCTATGATTCCGGCGTGCTCGTGGATGAGCAAGCGAGCGCCGATTATTTCGAGGCCGTGGCCAAGGGCCGCGACGCCAAGCTCGCTTGCAACTGGGTGATGGGCGATCTCTTCGGCGCGCTCAACAAGCGCGGCCTTGAGATCGCGCACTCGCCGGTGAGCGCCGGCGCGCTGGGCGAGCTGCATCGACCTCATCCGCGACGGCACGATCTCGGGCCGCATCGCCAAGGATGTGTTCGCCACGATGGTCGAGACGGGCAGGGGCGCCGCCTCGATCGTCGCCGAGCAGGGCCTGCGCCAGGTCACGGATTCGGCCGCCATCGAGCGCGCGGTCGACGCGGTGCTGGCGAGGGAAGCCGAGAAAGTCGCGGAATACCGTGGCGGTCGCGACAAGCTCTTCGGCTTCTTCGTCGGCCAGGTGATGAAGGCGAGCGAGGGCAAGGCCAATCCCGGCCTCGTCAACGAGCTGCTCCGGAAGAAGCTCGGGGGCTAGCTGTGAGCTTTCAATAGGTTGTCCATCCGGCTCGGACCGGGGAAGCTGAGGTTGCTGAGACTTCAGAGTTCCCAGGAGGAGCCGGATGAACGTCCATAAGAATGCCCGCCTGACGGCGCGCGGTCGAGAGGCGATGGTGCGGCGGGTTATCGAAGGCGGGCAGACGCCGCGGGCCATCAGCGAAGCCGTTGGCGTCTGCCCGCGCACGGTCCGCAAATGGCTGAAGCGCTATCGGGCCGAAGGGTCAGCGGGCTTGCAGGATCGCAGCTCGCGGCCGCGCCGGCTCTACCGCCCGACGCCGCAGCCGGTCGTCGCGCGGGTCGAAGCGCTACGCCGCCAGCGGCTGACCGGTCAGGCGATCGCGGTCGAGGTCGGCGTCTCGCCGGCCACGGTGAGCCGCATCCTCAAGCGTCTGGACCTGAACAAGCTCAGCGCCCTGCAGCCGGCCGAGCCGGTGCGGCGCTACGAGCGCGAGCATCCCGGCGAACTCATCCACATCGACATCAAGAAACTCGGCAAGTTCAATCGCGTAGGTCACCGCATCACGGGCGACCGCACCGGCCAGAGCAACAGCCGCAGCATCGGCTGGGAGTTCGTCCATGTCTGCATCGACGACGCCTCGCGCATCGCCTTCAGCACGGTGATGAGGAACGAAAGGAAAGGCTGCGCCGTAACCTTCCTCTAAGCCGCTGTCGCCTATTACGCCAGCCTCGGCGTCACGGTCGAGCGCGTCATGACCGATAACGGATCCTGCTACAAATCCTTCGCCTTCCGCAAAGCCTGCAAGCGGCTTGGCCTTCGGCACATCCGCACCAAGCCATACACGCCAAAAACTAACGGCAAGGCCGAACGCTTCATCCAGACAGCCTTGCGCGAATGGGCTTACGCCCGCGCCTACGACACATCACGACAACGCGCCGCCGAACTGCCCTTCTGGATGCACCGCTACAACTGGCATCGACCTCATGGCAGTATAGGATCGATGCCGCCCGTCAGCAGACTCGGCCTGACCGGAAACAACCTATTGAGGCTCCACAGCTAGAGCGCGGTGCATTCAAGTCGAATCGGACCGCTGCTCTAGATTATTGATTTGGTCGCATTTTCGACGGCGAACCGGTATCCACTTCGCCGGAAAATGCTCTAGGCCCTGCCGTAAATGTCCTCGAAGCGAACGATGTCGTCCTCGCCGAGATAAGAGCCCGACTGGACCTCGATGAGGTGGAGCGGAATTTTGCCGATATTCGCGAGCCGGTGCTTGACTCCTTGCGGAATGTAGGTCAACTCGTTCTCGTGCAGCACCATTTCCTCGTTGCCCTTCGTCACTTTGGCGGTGCCGCTGACGATCACCCAATGCTCGGCGCGGTGATGGTGCATTTGCAGGCTTAAGACACAGCCGCACTTCACCACGATATGCTTCACCTGCACGCGGTCGCCATGGTGGATCGAGCGATAGCTGCCCCACGGCCGGTGCACCAGCGGATGGGTCGTGAGCTCGGGCCTTCCTTCACGCTCGAGCCGCGCGACCAGCCGCTTGATGTCCTGGGCGCGGTCGCGATGCGCCACCATGACCGCATCCGAAGTGGCGACGACAACCAGATCCTCGACGCCAAGCACGGCCAGCAATCCCGCTTCCGCGCGCAGATAGCTGTTGGCGGTATCCTCGGCGATTACGTTGCCGGACATAACGTTCCCGCCTCCGTTCTTATCGCCCAGCCGCCACAAGGCGTCCCAGGTGCCGACATCGCTCCAGCCCATCTCGACCGGCACCATGGCGGCATGGGGCGTGTGCTCCATCACCGCATAGTCGATCGAATTGCTCGGCGCCGCGGCGAAGGCCTCGCGGTCGAGGCGCAGGAAGTCGAGGTCGCGTCTGGCGCTGGCGAGCGCCGCTTGGCATGCGGCCACCATCGCGGGCTGAAGCCGCTCCAGCTCCGTCATCAGCAACGCGGCCGGAAGCAGGAAAATCCCGCTGTTCCAGGAATAATCCCCGGAAGCGATATAGGCTTCGGCATGCGCGCGGTCGGGCTTTTCGACGAATCCCGCGAGCTCGAATGCGTCGGCCATGCCCGGCAGCCTATCGCCGCGCCGGATATAGCCATAGCCGGTCTCCGGCTTGTCGGCGGCGATGCCGAAGGTCACGAGCCGGCCCATAGCGGCGGCCTCGGCCGCGCGTGCCACCGCCGCAGCGAACGCCTGCTCGTTCGCGATGGCGTGATCGGACGGCATCACCAGCATGAGTGCGTCGGGCTCGGCTACGGCCAGCATCAGTGCGGCGACGCAGCAGGCGGGCGCGGTGTTGCGGCCCATCGGCTCGAGCACAATCGCGCGCGGGACGACTTGGGCAAGGCGCAATTGCTCGGCGACGATGAAGCGGTGCTCGTCGTTGGCGATGACGAGCGGCGGGGCGAAGCGCGTCTCGTCCGCCACGCGCAACGCCGCTTCCTGCACCAGCGTCCGCGCCGACAGCAGCGGGAGAAGCTGCTTCGGGTATTGCGCCCGGGACATCGGCCACAGCCGCGTGCCCGAGCCGCCGGACAGGATCACCGGATGAATCCGGTTCGGCATCACCTTATCTCCTTGCCACGAGGGCGGCACCTTAGGGCATATTAACCCAAGGCCATCGTGGGGAAACAAGAGTTCGAGCTTTCTCTCCCTGGGTTTGCCGGCACGAGACGCAGAGGGCGGCGTTGGCGGAGCTTGCCAATGTCACCGCTGGGCCGCGTCTGTGGCCGCGCGGCCCGATAGATCAAGCCGCGCGGGGGCGGCCGGGGCGGCGGATGGGGCGCGCGAAAGCCCCGATGGTCTCGGGCTCGCGCTCGAGCGACTGCAACTCTTCGCGGCACCGCTCCAGGATTTGCATGTCGCGGGCATCCTCGCGATCCGAGATGTCCATATAACTGAGCTTGATCTCGACCAGGTCGAGCAACATTTCGAGCGACCGTTTGGACAGGTTCATGACCCCCTCCGATGCGCAGTCTCGGGCTCATGATCGCCGGCATTTAATTAAAATGATGTGAAGAAATTAGCCATTTCGACCGATTGGGCGGTCGCGTTGACACTCTCGGGGGCCGCCAGTAGAAGGGTCGGGCATACGCCGTGGTGCTCCACTCATCGGTGGAGGGGTGGCCGAGTGGCTGAAGGCGGCGGTTTGCTAAACCGTTATACGGGTCACACCGTATCGTGAGTTCGAATCTCATCCCCTCCGCCACCTTCTTGATCTAACACGCTAATCTCCCTAGCGCCGAGGCCCCCGCCAAGGCCGCTAGGCGCGCGCTTTGGCAGATGGTCCCCGATTGCCGCCGAGCCGGTGCCCAGGGCGGCGCGATAGGTTCTCGATTCGCCAGCGCCGCCATCATGGCGGCCTGGAAGATTTCGGGCGAATCGCGAAGAACGACGCCGATGGCGCAGGACCCCCGATCCGCGATCTTGCGCGGCATCGGGGCCGGCCGGTCGCGACCAGAACGTCGAGGTTCAGCCAGTGCCGTTTTCTATTCGATCGCGCGATGCAGCGCCTCAAGAAGCGGGATGGCGATCTCGCCGGTTCGTTCCGATGCCTTCTTGGTGCGATTACGAAAGACGCGCCACGTCGTCGGCGTCGCCGGAAGGCGCTCTTCGGCTAGACTCTTCCAGAATATGCCGGCACCATCGATCCGCGCGTGAAACCTTGATCGAAATTCATTCG
>CAWDLZ010000007.1:0-19683 GCA_963803265.1 uncultured Alphaproteobacteria bacterium
CGGTCATCGAGTAGTATTTCGAGAAGCTGTTGACGATGATCGCGGTGTCGCTCGCCGCAGCAGTCGCGGCGGGCATGCCATAGCTGATGCCGTGATAAATCTCGTCGGAGATCAGGCGAATCCCGGCCTCGTCGCAATAGCGCGAGATTTCGGCGAGCTCGGCCGGCGCCAGCATGCTGCCAGTGGGATTGGCGGGACTTGCCAGGATGAGACCGTCCAGCGGCTCGCCCGCGGCGCGCACGAGGTCGAGCGTCGCTTGATAGCGTTCCGCTGGTCCGGCTGGCAGCTCGACGGATGCGAGATTGAGGGCGGCGAGAATGTTGCGATAGGCGGGATAGGCCGGCGCGACCATTGCCTCACGGTCGCCCGGATCGAACGCGGCCAGGAAAGCCAGCGTGAAGCCGGCCGATGAGCCGGTGGTCACGACGATTCGCGCGGGATCGAGATCGCGCCCGTAACGCTGCCGATAAAGCGCCGCGATCGCCTCGCGCAACTCGATCAGGCCGCACGCATCGGTGTAGCCAAGCACCTCGCGCTGGAGCGCCGCGGCGGCGGCAGCGAGGACGCCCTTGGGCGCCGGGGTCGAGGGCTGGCCGAGCTCGAGATGGATGATTCCTTGGCCGGCGGCGGCGCGCCGGTTGGCCTCGCGCAGCACGTCCATGGCGATGAAGGGCGGGATGAGGCCGCGCCGCGATAGCTTGAGCGTCATCGCGCGACGCCAAGCCGGACGAGTTGACGGCGCCAGGGGGCCGGACCCATGTTAACAAGGCCGATGGTGGCGCCGTTCGTGGAGCGGGATCGCGTTGTTATGCGCATGGTCTTCGGAATCGTTTGCCTGATGTTGACCGCGATGCTCGGCTTTGTCGAGCGCGTAGCCGCCCAGGATTCGCTCGACATATTGCGGGATGCCGAGATCGAGAACACGTTGCGCGCCTTCGCGACGCCGGTCTGGAAGGCGGCCGGGCTCGATCCTCAAGCCGTCCACGTCTATCTCGTCAACGATCCGTCCCTCAACTCGTTCGTCGCCGGCGGCCAGAACATCTTCCTGAACAGCGGCACGATCCTGCGGGCGACCACGCCGAACCAGCTCATCGGCATCATGGCCCATGAAACCGGCCATATGGCTCATGGCGACCTGGCCCGCTCGACGCAGGTGATGCACAACGCGACGATCGAAAGCGTCATCGGCATGGTGCTGGGCGCGGCCGCGTCGGCGCTCGGGCACGGCAATGCCGGCGGCGCCGGCGTCCTTGCCGGCGCGAATGTCGGCGAGCAAGCCTACCGGCTGAATTCGATCGTCGTCGAAGCGTCCGCCGACCAGGCCGCGCTACGCTTTCTCGACATGACCCATCAATCCGCGCGCGGCCTCCTCGAATTCTTCCAGATCCTGGAGCAGGAGCTGTTCCTCACCGCGCAGCACCAGGACCCCTATCTGCAGAACCATCCGCTGACCGAGGACCGCATCAATTACGTCCAGAAGCATGTCAACCAGTCGCCTTATTCCAACGTCAAGGACCCGCCGGAGTGGATCGCACTCGACAATATCATGAAGGCGAAGCTCGGCGCCTTTCTGTCGAGCCCGTCGGATGTCTTGGCGCAATGGAAGGCGGACGACAATTCCGAGCCCGCGCGCTATGCCCGCGCCATCGCCTATTACCGCATCCCGGACCTGAAGAACGCGGTGCCGATCATCGACGGGCTGATCAAGGATTATCCGAACGATCCCTATTACGACGAGTTGAAAGGCCAGATGCTGTTCGAGAACGGCCGCGTCGCCGACGCCGTGGCGCCGTATGAGCGCGCCGTGCAGCTGGCGCCCAACGAGCCGCTCCTCAACATCGAGCTCGCCCAGGTGCAACTCGAGACCAACGACCCGACTCTCGTGCCGAAAGCGACGACCGAGCTTAACTCTGCCCTGCGCATCGAGGCTGACAACGCGGATGGCTGGCGCTTTCTCGCCGTCGCCTATGGCCGCAGCAACAATCTCGGCATGGCGGCGCTGGCGCTCGCCGAGGAGAACATGGCGAACGGCGATTTCGGGCAAGCCCGCGCCGAGGCGGAGCGCGCGCAGAAGCTGCTGCCCGCCGGGGCGCAGCGCCAACAGGCGCTGGACATCAGCGACGAAGCCCAGCGCCAACGCGACGCCGGCTCGCACAGTCCCTATTAGCCATGGGGGTTCGAGATCGAGGCAGGAATTTCCTCCATGTCTGGCGCCGAGCGACAGGGGCGGCATTCCTCTCTCTCGCACTGGTCGCGCCGGCGGCGGCCGACGAGGCGCTGACCGCGCCACAGAAAGCCGCGGTCGAGCAGGCGATCCACGATTACTTAATAAATCACCCCGACGTCCTGCTCGATGCCCTGACCGCGGCACAGCAGAAGAGCGATGCGCAAGCGGCGGAGCAATCGCGCCGCTTGATCGCCGAGAAGAAGACCGAGTTGGTCTCCGACCCCGACGACCTCGTGCAAGGCAACCCGGATGCCGACGTCACCATCGTCGAGTTCTTCGACTATCGCTGCCCCTATTGCAAGCAGGTCCAGCCGTCGCTCGATGCGCTCTTGAAGGAGGATTCGAAGCTGCGAATCGTGTACAAGGAATTCCCGATCCTCGGCGAAGCGTCGGTCTATGCCTCGCATGTCGCGCTGGCCGCCCGGAGGCAAGGAAAATACGCCGAGTTCCACCGCGCCATGATGGCGACGAAGGGCGATATCGACGACGACACGGTCCTCAGGGTCGCGGCGTCGGTGGGGATCGATCTCGACAAGGCGAAGGCCGATATGGACGGCGACGCGATCGACCGGATCATCAACGCCAATTACGACCTCGCCGAGGCGCTCGACATCCAGGGCACGCCCGCCCTCATCGTCGGCAACACCCTCATTCCCGGCGTCGCCGATATCGACGCGCTGCGCAAGGACATCGCGGCGCTGCGCAAGACCGATTAGGGAAATGAATTCCGATCTGCGCGACCTGCTCGATCTGGCGCGCCGCGCCGCCCGCGCGGCGAGCGCCGCGATCCTCGAAATCTACCAAACGCCATTCGACGTGCGAAAAAAGGCGGACGCCTCGCCCGTGACCGACGCGGACGAGCGCGCCGAGCGCATCATCCTCGCGGCGCTGGCCCAAGACGCACCGGAAATTCCCGCCATCGCCGAGGAAAGGCAAGCGGCATCGGGCGACGGCGTCGTGCCAGCGCCGCCGCGCTTCTGGCTGATCGACCCGCTCGATGGCACGAAGGAGTTCATCGCAAGAAACGGCGAGTTCAGCGTCAACATCGGCCTGATCGACGGCCTTCGGCCCGTGCTCGGCGTAATTCACGTGCCCGTGAGCAATGTCACTTATGCCGCTTGCGGGGCCGGAACCGCCATCCGGCAGCAGGGCGATAGCGCACCCGTGGCCATCGCCGCGCGCAAAGTGCCGGCGAGCGGCGCCATCGTCATCCATAGTCGCTCGCATGCCGACAGCCGGCGCCTCGCACCTTATCTCGCGACGCTTCCCGACGCGACCACCCGGATTTCAGGCAGCTCGATAAAATTCTGCCTCGTGGCGGAGGGCAGCGCCGATCTCTATCCGCGCTTCGGCACGACCATGGAGTGGGACACCGCGGCCGGCCAAGCGATCTTAGAGGCCGCCGGGGGCAGCGTCGCGTCCTTCGCCGGCGCGCCGCTCGTCTATGCCAAGCCCGGTTACCGCAACGGCGATTTTCTCGCGCGGGGAAGAAGTTGATCCGACCGGTTGATCCCTTCGACGCGGGCTCGGGAGCGGGGGCCGGAAGACTAATCGCCGATCCGGCGCAGCACCTCTTCGCAGAGCGCAGTGATCTCTGCCGCGGCGGCGCTCGATCGGTCGTATTCGAGGATGCCTTTGCCCTCGTTAAGCGCGGCGGCGAGCGCAACGCGGTTGCCGATTTGGGTAACGGCGACGGGCGCGTCCAGCGCGGCGACCGCGGCCAGAATCGTTGCGGTGAGCTTGGCGCGCGCGGGCACACGGTTGAGCACGAGCAAGGCAGCTACCCTCTCGGCACGGGCGAGATCGAGAGTCGGCTTAGTGGCCCAGGATCCATCGGCGAGGGCTGCACCGGCACCAGCACGAGCTTGGCCGCGCGCACGGCGATGCGCGCCTCGGTCTCGGCATGGGGCGGGCTGTCGATGAGGATGATGTCGTGACTGCGCGCCTGGCGCTCGACCTCGGCGGTGACACGCCAGCCAGTGACCGCGACCGCTTCGATGGCCGCGTCCGCCGCGTCCGGCCGCTCATTGCGCAGCTCGAACCAGGTCGATAGACTTGCCTGCGGATCGATGTCGATGAGCGCGACGCGCCGGCCCGACGCCGCCCAAGCAAGCGCCAGATGAACCGCCAACGTGGTCTTGCCGGCGCCGCCCTTTTGCTGTGCGATCGTGATGACCATGGCCGCCATGTTTGCCTCCGCGCCGCTTCGGGTGACAGTATCCCGGTTTCACGCTGCAATACGAATGCCAAACGGAAATGACGATTCGCCTTTCGCCCGCCGAAATTGACCGCGCCGCCGCGTTGTTGGGCGCCGGGCGCCTGGTCGCGTTCCCGACCGAGACGGTCTATGGTTTGGGCGCGGACGCAAGCGATGACGAGGCCGTCGCCGCGATCTTCGAAGCCAAGGGAAGACCACAGTTCAACCCATTGATTATACATGTCTTGCGCGCCAGCGATGCCGAGCGAGTCGCGCGCGTCGATGATCGCGCGGCGCTGCTCATGCAGCGCTTCTGGCCGGGACCGCTAAGCCTCGTACTGCGGCGCGCGCCTGGCAGCGCCGTCTCGCTGCTGGCCAGCGCCGGGCTCGACACGCTGGCGCTTCGTGCCCCGGCGCATCCGGTGGCGCAGGAGCTGCTGCGCGCTTCGGGCGTGCCGATTGCCGCGCCAAGCGCCAATCGCTCGGGCCGGGTCAGCCCCACCACCGCCGATCACGTCGAGAGCGAGCTGGGCGGGCGAATCGCCGCGATTCTCGATGGCGGCCCGTGCCGCATTGGCATCGAATTCGACCGTCCTCGACCTGACCGCGAAGCGCCCGTGCTGCTGCGGCCGGGCGGTGTCGCGCTCGAGGCGATCGCGGCGATCCTCGGTGAGATCGACATTGAGGCGGCAACGCCACGCCGCGAGGGCCGGGCATGCTCGCGAGCCATTACGCGCCGAGCCTGCCGGTGCGGCTCGACGCGACCAGCGTGGCAAGCGGCGAGGCGCTTCTCGCCTTCGGCCCCGATGCGCCGCGAGGCGGCGCCGAGACGCGCTGGTTGAGCAAGACCGGCGAAGTCACCGAGGCCGCGGCGAATCTCTTTGCCATGCTGCGCGCGCTCGACCGGCCGGAATTTTCGGCGATCGCCGTGATGCCGATCCCCAAGGCGGGGCTCGGCCGCGCGATCAACGACCGGCTGCGCCGCGCGGCGGCGCGCAGCCAGCAGCGCCGGTGCAGCAGCTTCCGGCCAAAAGTAGCGTTTCTCGGGGGCTTGCTCGGGGCGGCCTCGAGGACTAGAGGCAGGCCGATGACGTTCGAAGCGGCAAATCTCGGCGATACGCTTGACCAGCTGAAGCAAGTGGTCGGCGAAAAAGGCTACATCGCCGAGCCTGCCGCGATGGCGCCTTACCTGGTCGAGGAGCGCGGCATGTATCGCGGAGCCGCGCAGGCCGTGCGCCCGCCCATCCTCGACCGCCGAGGTGGCCGCGATCGTGCAGCTGTGCGCTGGCGCAGGCCTGCCGATCTTTCCCCAAGGCGGCAATACCGGCCTCGCGGCGGCGCCGTGCCGTGGGAGGACGGGTATGGCATCGTCCTGAGCCTCGGCCGGATGAACCGGGTGCGGGCCTCGATCCGGTCGACTATTCGATCACGGTCGAGGCCGGCTGCATCCTCGCCGATGTCCAGCAGGCGGCCGCCGCCGCCGACCGGCTGTTTCCCTTGAGCCTCGGCGCCGAGGGCACTGCCAGATCGGCGGCAACATCTCGACCAATGCCGGCGGCATCGACGTGCTGCGCTACGGCAACATGCGCGCGCTCGTGCTCGGGCTCGAAGTCGTGCTGCCCGACGGCAGGGTGTGGGACGGGCTGCGCGCCCTGCGCAAGGACAACACCGGCTACGACCTGAAGCAGCTGTTCATCGGCGCCGAGGGCACGCTCGGCATCATCACCGCCGCAGCGCTGCGCCTGTTCCCGCGGCCGCAGCGAGGTCGTGACCGCGTTGGTCGGCCTCGCCCGGCGTCGAGGACGCGATGGGCTTCTTCGCGCGCGCGCCGCGCAGCGGCGATCAGCTCACCGCCTTCGAGCTGATGCCGCGCATCGGCCTCGAGATCGCGCTGCGCCATGCCCGGGCGTGCAGCGACCCGTTGGCCGCCACGCATCCCTGGTACGTGCTGATGGAGCTGTCGTCGAGCCAGCGCGAAGCGGCATCGACGCGACACGCTGGAGCGGTTGCTCGGCGAAGCGCTCGAGGCCGGGCTGGTCGAGCGACGGCACGTCATCGCGGCAAGCACCGGCCAGGCGCGGCGCTGTGGCGCATGCGCGAAGGCGATGGTCGAGGCGCAGAAGCACGAGGGCGGCAGCATCAAGCACGACGTCTCGGTGCCGGTCAGCACGCGTCGCCGAGTTCATCCTCGAGGCGCCACGCGGCGGTCGGCGAGCGCTTGCCCGGCATCCGGCCCGTCGCCTTCGGCCATGTCGGCGACGGCAACATCCATTACAATCTGATCCAGCCCGTGGGCGCCGACACCGCGCATGTTCCTGGCGCGCTGGGACGAATTCAACCGCATCGTCCACGACATCGTCGCCGACCTCGGCGGCTCGATCAGCGCCGAGCACGGCATCGGCCGGCTGAAGCGCGACGAGCTGGCGCACTACAAAGCGCCGGTCGAGCTCGAGCTGATGCGCAGGATCAAGCACGCGCTCGATCCCGACGGGATCATAAATCCCGGCAAGATCCTGTGCCGCCATGAGCGACTACGCGGCGCCCATGGCCGACATGCGCTTCGCGCTCGACGAGATCGCCGGCCTCGGCGAGATCGCCGCCCTGCCGGGCTGCGAGCACGCGTCGCCCGACCTGGTCGACGCGGTGCTCGAGGCGGCGGCAGGCTCGCCGCCGCGAGGTGCTGGCGCCGTTGAACCGCGTCGGCGACCGCAGGGCAGCCGGCTCGAGAACGGCGTCGTGCGCACGCCGAGGGCTTCAGGGAGGCCTATCGCGCTTATGTCGAGGGCGGCTGGAACGCGCTGCGCCTTCCCGCCGAGCATGGCGGCCAGGGCCTGCCGCTGGCGCTCGCGACCGCGGTGCCGGAGATGTGGAACGGCGCCAATATGGCGCTTCGCTGTGTCTGCCCGCTGCTCACGCGGCGCCGTGGAGCTGCTCGTCGCGCACGGCTCGGCCGAGCAGCAGCGGCTCTATCTGCCGCAAGCTGGTCACCGGCGAATGGACCGGCACGATGAACCTGACCGAGCCGCAGGCCGGCTCCGATCTCGGCGCGCTGCGCACGCGCGCGGTGCGCCGAGGGCGACCACTACCGCATCACCGGGCCAGAAGATCTTCATCACCTATGGCGAGCACGACTTGCGCCGAGAACATCGTCCACCTGGTGCTGGCGCGGCTGCCCGACGCGCCGCCGGGCGTCGGGCATCTCGCTGTTCCTGGTGCCGAAATTCCTGGTCGATGCCGACGGCAGGCTCGGCGCGCGCAACGACGTGCGCTGCGTCAGGCTGGAGCACAAGCTCGGCATCCATGCCAGCCCGACCTGCGTGCATGGCCTATGGCGATGGCGGCGGCGCCATCGGCTCGCTCGTCGGCGAGGAAAATCGCGGCCTGGAATCCATGTTCACCATGATGAACAATGCGCGGCTCAATGTCGGGCTGCAGGGCGTCGCCATCGCCGAGCGCGCCTATCAGCAGGCGCGCGACTATGCGCGCGAGCGCGTGCAGGGCCGGCCGGTCGGCCGACCGGCGCGCCGGCGCTGCCGATCATCCACCATCCCGACGTGCGCCGCATGCTGCTGTCGATGCGCGCGCAGACCGAGGCGATGCGCGCGCTGGCCTATTACGCCGCCGGCGCATCGACCGCGCGCGCCACCATCCCGACGCCGCGACGCGGCGCGCGCAGCGCGCGCGTCGACCTGCTGATCCCCGTGGTCAAGGCGTGGTGCACCGATCTCGGCGTCGAGATCGCCTCGATCGGCATGCAGGTGCATGGCGGCATGGGCTTCATCGAGGAGACCGGCGCGGCGCAGCATCTGCGCGATGCGCGCATCGCGCCGATCTACGAAGGCACCAACGGCATCCAGGCGAACGATCTCGTCGGCCGCAAGCTGGTGCGCGACCGCGGCGCAGGCGGCGCGCGAGCTGATCGCCGAGATGCGCGCCTCAGCCGCCGCGCTCGCCGAGCGGAGCGCCGACGACATCGCCGCTGCGCCGCCCGCTTGGCCGCCGGTCTCGACGCGCTGGCGCGAGCGAGCGAAAGTGATGGTCGAGCACGCGCCGACCCGGCGCGCGCGCTCGGCCGGCGCGGTGCCCTATCTCAAGCTGATGGGCATCGTCGCCGGCGGCTGGCTGATGGCGAGGGGGCGCTCGCCGCGCAGCGCTACTGAGCGAACGCAAGGGCGAGCGCGGTTCCTACCGGGCCAAGATCGCGACGGCGCGTTTCTTCGCCGAGCATTTTCTGGCGCCGCGGCTGGTCTCCTGCCGGCGGTGATGGCGGCGAAACGGTGACGGATTCGAGCTGGATCTACTTTAGCGTTGCTTCGCCCGGCGGACGCCGCGAAAGACGGCCCGGCGGTTGTCGTTCACGCAGCGCAGCGGCGCCAATAGCCGAACAGATTGCTCGGCTGGATTTCGCGCACGGAGAGCTTGCTCGCGCGAGGAAATTATCGAGCGAGAAATCGGCGTGGAAGCCGATATGGCCGGCGAGCGGTGCCAGCCACTTCTCGACCGCGCGCATCACGCCGTGTCCCTCGTGAAGTGGTTGACGATGACGATGGTGCCGCCGGGCCGGCAGACGCGCCGCATCTCGGCGGCAAAGCGCGCCGGATCCGGCACGACCGAGGCGACGTAAAGCGCCAGGACCGCATCGAAGCTGTTGTCGGCGAAAATCGGTCTCTCGGCGTCCATCTCGACGAGCGCCTTGACCTGCTTCAGCCTGGCGCGCGACGCGCTGGCGCGCCTTGGCCAGCATCTCGGCCGAGACATCGATGCCGGTGACCTCGGCGTCCGGAAATACGGCAGCGACAGGCCGGTGCCGACGCCGACTTCGAGGATGCGCTGTCCCGGCAGGGCGTTGGCGATCCGACCGCCGCCTTGCGGCCGGGATGAAAACCGGCCCAAACACGAAATCGTAGGATCCGGAAAACAGCCGATAGGTCCTGATCGTATCTTGCAAATCCATGCTACCTACCCCCATCGACCCAACGTGGCTTAACCCTGCCCGATGCTAGACCGAAAATGAAGCAAACATGCGCCCGGCACGACTGCCGGAGCGCTGGGCGATCACCCGATTGAGCCCGCCGCTGACCCCCGGCACGGCGGGCGACACGGCGCCTCAGCCTTAGATGAGGCTGATGCGGTCGGCTTCAAGGCCCTTGCGGCCTTCGACCACGTCAACGCGGACGCGTTGCCCCGGCGCAAGCGTTTGGACACCACTGCGGCGCAGGGCAGTCACATGCACGAAAATATCCTTGCCACCGCCCTCCGGCGAGATGAAGCCATAGCCCTTGTCGGGCTCACGCCAGGTCAAGGCTGCTATCGGTCGATTGCGCTGGGACCACCCCCGCCGCTGCGATCCCCTTAAGCCCCCCGATCGCCGCCACTCGGGCGACCGCCCGATCCGCCCGGCGCCGACGCAATGTCGATAACAGCACGGCGTCGGCGCCGGGCGGATCGGGCGGTCGCCCGAGTGGCGGCGATCGGGGGGATCGCGGGGATCGCAGCGGCGGGGGTCGTCCGGCGCAATCGACCGATGGCGCCGTGAAATGGTTTGAGCCCGACAAGGGCTATGGCTTCATCTCGCCGGATGGCGGTGGCAAGGATATTTTCGTGCATGTGACTGCCCTGCGCCGCAGTGGTGTCCAAACGCTTGCGCCGGGGCAACGCGTCCGCGTTGACGTGGTCGAAGGCCGCAAGGGCCTTGAAGCCGACCGCATCAGCCTCATCTAAGGCTGAGGCGCCGTGTCGCCCGCCGTGCCGGTGGGGCAGCGGCGGGCTCAATCGGGTGATCGCCCAGCGCTCCGGCAGTCGTGCCGGGGCGCATGTTTCGCTTCATTTTCGGTCTAGCATCGGGCAGGGTTAAGCCACGTTGGGTCGATGGGGGTAGGTAGCATGGATTTGCAAGATACGATCAGGACCTATCGGCTGTTTTCCGGGTCCTACGATTTCGTGTTTGGGCCGGTCTTTCATCCCGGCCGCAAGGCGGCGGTTCGGATCGCCAATGCCCTGCCGGGTCAGCGCATCCTGGAAGTCGGCGTCGGGACCGGCCTGTCGCTGCCCTATTTCAGGCCCGACGCCGAGGTCGTCGGCATCGATGTCTCGGCCGAGATGCTGTCGAAGGCGCGCGGCCGCGTCGCGCGCCGCAAGCTTTCGCAGGTCAAAGCGCTCATCGAGATGGACGCCGAGCAGACCAATTTTCCCGACAACAGCTTCGACGCTGTGCTGGCGCTCTACGTTGCCTCGGTCGTGCCGGATCCGGCGCGCTTTGCCGCCGAGATGCGGCGCGTCTGCCGGCCCGGCGGCACCATCGTCATCGTCAATCATTTCGCCAGCGATAACGGCATCATGCTCGCGGTGGAAAAGCTGTTGGCTCCTTTGGCGGCCTTCATCGGCTTTCACGCCGATTTCTCGCTCGATAATTTTCTCAAGGTCAGCGGGCTCGCCGTGCGCGAGATCAAGCCGAGCAATCTGTTCGGCTATTGGCGCCTGCTGCGGTGCGTGAACGAAAAACCCGCCGGGCCGTCCTTCGGCGCGGCGTCCGCCGGGCGAAGCCAACCCTAAAGTCGATCCAACTCGAATTCCGTCACCGTGGCACCGCCATCCACCGCCGCCAGAAGACCAGGCGCGGTACTCAGAAAATGCTCGGCGAAGAACCGCGCGGTCGCGATCTTCGCCCGGTAAAAACCGCGCTCGCCCTTGCCTTCGCTCAAGTAGCGCTGCGCGGCGAGTGCTTCCCTCGCCATCAGCCAGCCGCCGGTGACCGTCCCGAAGAGGCGCAGATAAGGCACGGCGCCGCCGAGCGCGCGCGCCGGGTCGGCTGCATAGCCCGATAGAAGCGTCTCGCTCGCTTGCGCCAGCGCCGCGATGCCGGCACTCAAATGCAGGCCGATGGCGATGAGCGCAGGCTCGTTCGCTGGGGCGAGATCGCGCACGGCGACGTGCATCTCGGCGATGAGGGCGCGCGCCGCTGCGCCGCCGTCGCGCACCAGTTTGCGGATCACGAGATCGTTCGCCTGGATCCCGTTGGTGCCTTCATAGATGAGCGCGATGCGCGCGTCGCGCAAGTGTTGCGCCGCGCCGGTCTCCTCGATGAAGCCCATGCCGCCATGGATCTGGATGTTGGTCGAGGCAGCATCGAATCCGAGGTCGGTGCTCCAGGCTTTCGCCACGGGGATGAGCAAATCGGCGCGTCGTTGCTGCGCTTGCCGCGTCGCGGCGTCAGGATGATGTCGGGCGCGGTCGATGGTCCCTGCGACGTAATAGAGGAGCGCGCGCGTCGTCTCGGCCTGGGCGCGCATCGACAGCAACATGCGCCGCACATCCGGGTGATAGAGGATCGGCAGCGCCGGCGCGCCCGGTTGGCCGACCGGGCGGCCTTGCACCCGGTTGCGGGCGAAATCGCGTGCTTGGCCGTAGACGCGCTCCGCGATGGCGACGCCCTCTAGCCCGATATTGAGCCGCGCGCCGTTCATCATCAGGAACATGGTTTCGAGGCCGCGATTTTCCTCGCCGACAAGCGTGCCGATTGCGCCGCCGGCATCGCCGTAAACCAGCACGCAGGTCGGGCTGGCATGGATGCCGAGCTTGTCCTCGAGCTTGACGCAGCGCAGGTCATTGGCTTCGCCGATTTGCCCGGCCGCGTCGACCAGGAATTTCGGCACCGCGAACAGCGAAAGGCCGCGACTGCCTAGCGGCGCTCCCGGAATCCGCGCCAGCACCATATGCACGATGTTCGGCGCAAGATCGTGGTCGCCCCAGGTGACGAATATCTTCTGGCCCCGGATGCGGTAGTGATCGCCCTCCTTGACCGCTGCCGTGGCGAGCGCGCCGAGATCACTGCCGGCGTGCGGCTCGGTGAGGTTCATCGTCCCGGTCCATTCTCCGCTGACGAGCTTGCCGAGATATCGCCGGCGCTGCTCGGGCGAGCCGTGCTTCACGAGCAGCTCCGCGGCGCCGGTCGTCAAGGTCAGACACAGCGAGAGCGCGAGATTGGCGCTGGTCCACATCTCGAGCACCGCGGTGGCGACCGCCAAGGGCAGGCCCTGCCCGCCATGCTCTCGCGGCAAGGCGAGCCCGCCCCAGCCGCCCGCGACATAGGCGCGATACGCCTCCTTGAAGCCGGGCGGGGTGCGCACCGCGCCGTTCCGGAGCCGGCTGGGATTGCGGTCGCCGACCCGGTTCAAGGGAGCGATCGCTCCGGCGGCGAGCTGTGCCGCCGCGTCGAGGATCGCGCCAACGAGGTCGGGCGATGCGGTCTCGAGGCCGGGCAGGGCGGCCAATTCGGAGAGGCCGGCGATCTCGTCGAGCGCGAAACGCATCTCGGCGAGGGGTGCCGCGTATTCGCTCACGGCGCCAGGATTTTACCGGGATTCATGATGCCGTCGGGATCGAGCGCGTGCTTCACCCGCCGCATCAGCTCGATCTCCAAAGGCGCTTTGTAATGCACCAGATCGTCGCGCTTCAGCCTGCCGATGCCGTGCTCGGCGCTGATCGAGCCGTTGAGGCCAACCGCGATGTCGTGGACGATGCGGTTGAATTCTTCCCGACGCTTCAGGAACATGGCGGTGTCGGCGGCGACGGGCTGATGGATATTGTAGTGGATGTTGCCGTCGCCGACATGGCCGAAGGCGTTGGGCCGGATGCCCGGCAAGCGCTTGCCGACCGCCTCGTGGGCCTGGAGAATGAACGCGGCGACCTTGCTGACCGGCACCGAGATATCGTGCTTGAAGCTGCCGCCCTCGTGTTTCTGCGCCTCGACGAGGCCTTCGCGGATGCGCCACAAATCGCGCGCCTGGCTGTTGCTTGCCGCAAGAACTCCGTTCTCGACCAGACCGGAATCCATCGCGTCGCCGAGAAACCGCTCTAGTGTTTCCTTGATGCCGCTTTGCGCTTCGCTCGACGACATCTCCATCAGCACATACCAGGGAAATATGGCGGCCAACGGGTCGCTTAAGCCCGGAACATGGCGCAGCGCCATCTCGACGCCGAACCGCGACATCAACTCGAAGGCGGTAAGCTGATCGCCGCTCGCTTTGCGCGCGAGCGAAAACAACTCCATCGCATCCTCGACCCGGGCGAGGCCGAGGAGGGCGGTCTCGACCTCCTTGGGCCGTGGGAAAAGGCGCAGGCTTGCCGCCGTGACGATGCCGAGCGTGCCCTCGCCGCCGATGAATAACTGCTTGAGGTCGTAGCCGGTGTTGTCCTTGCGCAGCGCGCGCAGGCCGTGCCACACCCTGCCGTCGGGCAGCACGACTTCGAACTCCTAACACCAGCGCACGCATGTTGCCATAGCGCAGCACGCCGATGCCGCCGGCATTGGTCGAAATGTTGCCGCCGATCTGACATGTGCCCTCGGCGCCCAGGCTCAGGGGAAACAGCCGATCGACGGAGGCGGCCGCCTGCTGCACATCGGCGAGGATGCAGCCGGCCTCGACCGTGATCGAATAGTCGATCGGATCGAGGTCACGAACGCGGTTCATCCGCCCGAGGCTGAGCACGATGCCATGCCCGTCCTCCCACGGCACCGCGCCGCCCGCGAGGCCGGTATTGCCACCTTGGGGAAAGATCGGCAGGCCTGTGCCAGCGCACAACTTCACGATCGCGGCGACCTCGTCGGTCGAGGATGGGCGAAGCACGGCCTGCGCCGCTCCGCGATACATGCCGCGCTCCTCGACCAGGTAAGGCGCCATCGCGGCAGGCTCGGCGATGTAGCCTTTTTCGCCGACCACTTGCTTCAGCTGGTCGAGCGTATCGCCGAGATTTGCCGCTTCGAACGTCATCGGCCTGCCTCTAGTCCTCGAGGCCGCCCCGAGCAAGCCCCCGAGAAAGCGCTACTTTTGGCCGGAAGCTGCTGCACCGGCGCTGCTGGCTAGCGCGCCGCCGCGCGGCGCAGCCGGTCGTTGATCGCGCGGCCGAGCCCCGCCTTGGGGATCGGCATCACGGCGATCGCCGAAAATTCCGGCCGGTCGAGCGCGCGCAGCATGGCAAAGAAATTCGCGGCGGCTTCGGTAACTTCGCCGGTCTTGCTCAACCAGCGCGTCTCGGCGCCGCCTCGCGGCGCATCGGGGCCGAAGGCGAGAAGCGCCTCGCCGCTTGCCACGCTGGTCGCGTCGAGCCGCACTGGCAGGCTCGGCGCGTAATGGCTTGCGAGCATGCCCGGCCCTCGCGGCGTGGCGCTTGCCGCCTCAATGTCGATCTCACCGAGGATCGCCGCGAGCTCCTCGAGCGCGACACCGCCCGGCCGCAGCAGCACTGGGCGCTTCGCGGTCAGGTCGAGGACGGTCGATTCGATGCCAATCCGGCACGGGCCGCCATCGAGAATCGCGGCGATTCGCCCGCCCAGCTCGCTCTCGACGTGATCGGCGGTGGTGGGGCTGACCCGGCCCGAGCGATTGGCGCTTGGCGCGGCAATCGGCACGCCCGAAGCGCGCAGCAGCTCCTGCGCCACCGGATGCGCCGGGGCACGAAGCGCCAGCGTGTCGAGCCCGGCGCTGGCCAGCAGCGAGACGGCGCTGCCAGGCGCGCGCCGCAGTACGAGGCTTAGCGGTCCCGGCCAGAAGCGCTGCATGAGCAGCGCCGCGCGATCATCGACGCGCGCAACTCGCTCGGCATCGCTGGCGCGCAAGACATGTATAATCAATGGGTTGAACTGTGGTCTTCCCTTGGCTTCGAAGATCGCGGCGACGGCCTCGTCATCGCTTGCGTCCGCGCCCAAACCATAGACCGTCTCGGTCGGGAACGCGACCAGGCGCCCGGCGCCCAACAACGCGGCGGCGCGGTCAATTTCGGCGGGCGAAAGGCGAATCGTCATTTCCGTTTGGCATTCGTATTGCAGCGTGAAACCGGGATACTGTCACCCGAAGCGGCGCGGAGGCAAACATGGCGGCCATGGTCATCACGATCGCACAGCAAAAGGGCGGCGCCGGCAAGACCACGTTGGCGGTTCATCTGGCGCTTGCTTGGGCGGCGTCGGGCCGGCGCGTCGCGCTCATCGACATCGATCCGCAGGCAAGTCTATCGACCTGGTTCGAGCTGCGCAATGAGCGGCCGGACGCGGCGGACGCGGCCATCGAAGCGGTCGCGGTCACTGGCTGGCGTGTCACCGCCGAGGTCGAGCGCCAGGCGCGCAGTCACGACATCATCCTCATCGACAGCCCGCCCCATGCCGAGACCGAGGCGCGCATCGCCGTGCGCGCGGCCAAGCTCGTGCTGGTGCCGGTGCAGCCCTCGCCGATGGATCTCTGGGCCACTAAGCCAACTCTCGATCTCGCCCGTGCCGAGAGGGTAGCTGCCTTGCTCGTGCTCAACCGTGTGCCCGCGCGCGCCAAGCTCACCGCAACAATTCTGGCCGCGGTCGCCGCGCTGGACGCGCCCGTCGCCGTTACCCAAATCGGCAACCGCGTTGCGCTCGCCGCCGCGCTTAACGAGGGCAAAGGCATCCTCGAATACGACCGATCGAGCGCCGCCGCGGCAGAGATCACTGCGCTCTGCGAAGAGGTGCTGCGCCGGATCGGCGATTAGTCTTCCGGCCCCCGCTCCCGAGCCCGCGTCGAAGGGATCAACCGGTCGGATCAACTTCTTCCCCGCGCGAGAAAATCGCCGTTGCGGTAACCGGGCTTGGCATAGACGAGCGGCGCGCCGGCGAAGGACGCGACGCTGCCCCCGGCGGCCTCTAAGATCGCTTGGCCGGCCGCGGTGTCCCACTCCATGGTCGTGCCGAAGCGCGGATAGAGATCGGCGCTGCCCTCCGCCACGAGGCAGAATTTTATCGAGCTGCCTGAAATCCGGGTGGTCGCGTCGGGAAGCGTCGCGAGATAAGGTGCGAGGCGCCGGCTGTCGGCATGCGAGCGACTATGGATGACGATGGCGCCGCTCGCCGGCACTTTGCGCGCGGCGATGGCCACGGGTGCGCTATCGCCCTGCTGCCGGATGGCGGTTCCGGCCCCGCAAGCGGCATAAGTGACATTGCTCACGGGCACGTAAATCACGCCGAGCACGGGCCGAAGGCCGTCGATCAGGCCGATGTTGACGCTGAACTCGCCGTTTCTTGCGATGAACTCCTTCGTGCCATCGAGCGGGTCGATCAGCCAGAAGCGCGGCGGCGCTGGCACGACGCCGTCGCCCGATGCCGCTTGCCTTTCCTCGGCGATGGCGGGAATTTCCGGTGCGTCTTGGGCCAGCGCCGCGAGGATGATGCGCTCGGCGCGCTCGTCCGCGTCGGTCACGGGCGAGGCGTCCGCCTTTTTTCGCACGTCGAATGGCGTTTGGTAGATTTCGAGGATCGCGGCGCTCGCCGCGCGGGCGGCGCGGCGCGCCAGATCGAGCAGGTCGCGCAGATCGGAATTCATTTCCCTAATCGGTCTTGCGCAGCGCCGCGATGTCCTTGCGCAGCGCGTCGATATCGGCGACGCCGGGAATGAGGGTGTTGCCGACGATGAGGGCGGGCGTGCCCTGGATGTCGAGCGCCTCGGCGAGGTCGTAATTGGCGTTGATGATCCGGTCGATCGCGTCGCCGTCCATATCGGCCTTCGCCTTGTCGAGATCGATCCCCACCGACGCCGCGACCCTGAGGACCGTGTCGTCGTCGATATCGCCCTTCGTCGCCATCATGGCGCGGTGGAACTCGGCGTATTTTCCTTGCCTCCGGGCGGCCAGCGCGACATGCGAGGCATAGACCGACGCTTCGCCGAGGATCGGGAATTCCTTGTACACAATTCGCAGCTTCGAAATCCTCCTTCAAGAGCGCATCGAGCGACGGCTGGACCTGCTTGCAATAGGGGCAGCGATAGTCGAAGAACTCGACGATGGTGACGTCGGCATCCGGGTTGCCTTGCACGAGGTCGTCGGGGTCGGAGACCAACTCGGTCTTCTTCTCGGCGATCAAGCGGCGCGATTGCTCCGCCGCTTGCGCATCGCTCTTCTGCTGTGCCGCGGTCAGGGCATCGAGCAGGACGTCGGGGTGATTCATTAAGTAATCGTGGATCGCCTGCTCGACCGCGGCTTTCTGTGGCGCGGTCAGCGCCTCGTCGGCCGCCGCCGGCGCGACCAGTGCAGAGAGAGGAATGCCGCCCCTGTCGCTCGGCGCCAGACATGGAGGAAATTCCTGCCTCGATCTCGAACCCCCATGGCTAATAGGGACTGTGCGAGCCGGCGTCGCGTTGGCGCTGGGCTTCGTCGCTGATGTCCAGCGCCTGTTGGCGCTGCGCCCCGGCGGGCAGCAGCTTCTGCGCGCGCTCCGCCTCGGCGCGGGCTTGCCCGAAATCGCCGTTCGCCATGTTCTCCTCGGCGAGCGCCAGCGCCGCCATGCCGAGATTGTTGCTGCGGCCATAGGCGACGGCGAGAAAGCGCCAGCCATCCGCGTTGTCAGCCTCGATGCGCAGGGCAGAGTTAAGCTCGGTCGTCGCTTTCGGCACGAGAGTCGGGTCGTTGGTCTCGAGTTGCACCTGGGCGAGCTCGATGTTGAGGAGCGGCTCGTTGGGCGCCAGCTGCACGGCGCGCTCATACGGCGCCACGGCGTCGGCGACGCGGCCGTTCTCGAACAGCATCTGGCCTTTCAACTCGTCGTAATAGGGATCGTTCGGATAATCCTTGATCAGCCCGTCGATGATCGGCACCGCGTTCTTCAGGTCCGGGATGCGGTAATAGGCGATGGCGCGGGCATAGCGCGCGGGCTCGGAATTGTCGTCCGCCTTCCATTGCGCCAAGACATCCGACGGGCTCGACAGAAAGGCGCCGAGCTTCGCCTTCATGATATTGTCGAGTGCGATCCACTCCGGCGGGTCCTTGACGTTGGAATAAGGCGACTGGTCAACATGCTTCTGGACGTAATTGATGCGGTCCTCGGTCAGCGGATGGTTCTGCAGATAGGGGTCCTGGTGCTGCGCGGTGAGGAACAGCTCCTGCTCCAGGGACCTGGAAGAATTCGAGGAGGCCGCGCGCGGATTGATGGGTCATGTCGAGAAAGCGTAGCGCGGCCTGGTCGGCGGACGCTTCGACGACGATCGAATTCAGCCGGTAGGCTTGCTCGCCGACATTCGCGCCGGCAAGGACGCCGGCGCCGCCGGCATTGCCGTGCCCGAGCGCCGACGCGGCCGCGCCCAGCACCATGCCGATGACGCTTTCGATCGTCGCGTTGTGCATCACCTGCGTCGAGCGGGCCAGGTCGCCATGAGCCATATGGCCGGTTTCATGGGCCATGATGCCGATGAGCTGGTTCGGCGTGGTCGCCCGCAGGATCGTGCCGCTGTTCAGGAAGATGTTCTGGCCGCCGGCGACGAACGAGTTGAGGGACGGATCGTTGACGAGATAGACGTGGACGGCTTGAGGATCGAGCCCGGCCGCCTTCCAGACCGGCGTCGCGAAGGCGCGCAACGTGTTCTCGATCTCGGCATCCCGCAATATGTCGAGCAAATCCTGGGCGGCTACGCGCTCGACAAAGCCGAGCATCGCGGTCAACATCAGGCAAACAATTCCGAAGACCATGCGCATAACAACGCGATCCCGCTCCACGAACGGCGCCACCATCGGCCTTGTTAACATGGGTCCGGCCCCCTGGCGCCGTCAACTCGTCCGGCTTGGCGTCGCGCGATGACGCTCAAGCTATCGCGGCGCGGCCTCATCCCGCCCTTCATCGCCATGGACGTGCTGCGCGAGGCCAACCGGCGCGCCGCCGCCGGCCAAGGAATAATCCATCTCGAGCTCGGCCAGCCCTCGACCCCGGCGCCCAAGGGCGTGCTCGCTGCCGCCGCCGCGGCGCTCCAGCGCGAGGTGCTTGGCTACACCGATGCGTGCGGCCTGATCGAGTTGCGCGAGGCGATCGCGGCGCTTTATCGGCAGCGTTACGGGCGCGATCTCGATCCCGCGCAAATCGTCGTGACCACCGGCTCATCGGCCGGCTTCACGCTGGCTTTCCTGGCCGCGTTCGATCCGGGCGACCGTGAGGCAATGGTCGCGCCGGCCTATCCCGCCTATCGCAACATTCTCGCCGCCCTCAATCTCGCATCCGTCGAGCTGCCAGCCGGACCAGCGGAACGCTATCAAGCGACGCTCGACCTCGTGCGCGCCGCGGGCGAGCCGCTGGACGGTCTCATCCTGGGCAAGTCCCGCCAATCCCACTGGCGGCATGTGGCGCCGGCGGGAGCACGCCGAAATCTCGCGCTATTGCGACGAGGCCGGGATTCGCCTGATCTCCGACGAGATTTATCACGGCATCAGCTATGGCATGCCCGCCGCGACTGCTGCGGCGAGCGACACCGCGATCATCGTCAAC
>CAWDLZ010000008.1:0-6970 GCA_963803265.1 uncultured Alphaproteobacteria bacterium
CTCGACGTATTGCTGATCAACGGCATCCGCGCGCTCGCCCGCGAGCTCCTGACCTACAGCCGTGTCCATCATTGCGGCACCTGCCGCGCGATCGTCGATCGCTGGGCGCCGCCTGCCGAGAACGACACCGGCGCCTACGTCGCCGACGTGGCCGCGCGGCTCGGCGTCGATCCCGGCGCGACGCTCGATCTCGGCGATCCCGCGCTGCTTGCGAGCCTCGCCGCCGCGATCATCGTCCACGAGAACGGGCGCTGCCTTTACGACGCGGCGACGCTCGCCGCCGCGGTCAAGGCCGCGCTCGCCGCCTCGCTCCATCGCGGGAAGGAAAAGTCATGAACCCTGCCGCCAATGCCGCCACCTCGAGCGGCGTCGCCGGCGCCGTCGTCGTGATCCTGTGCTGGGCGCTCGCCATGGTCCATGTCGCCGTGCCGCCCGAGGTCGCGGCCGCGTTCGGCTCGCTGATGACGGCGGGCGGCGGCTATTTCCTGCACACCAGAACGCGGCCAGCGCTTGCGCCACCAGCGCAGCCGGCTTCCGATCCGCCCGTCAAGGCAGGCTGACCCCGGCGCCGGGCAGGCGCCAATCCCCACCTCGAACCAAGGATGAAACCATGACGAAGAAGCTCGCCATCGCGGCGCTGGCCGCGCTGGCTCTCGCCGGCTGCTCGAGCGCCCAGGTGACGGCAACCGCGACCGCCGTCCAGCAGGCCTGCACCGACGCGACGCAGGCCGAGCAGACCGCGCAGAGCCTCGCCAAGGGCGGCGCGCTCTCGACCGTCGACTCGATCACGTCCTATGTCAACGCCGGCTGCGCAACGGCGACCGCGATCGCGGCGCTCGCCGAGAACCCGACCAGCGTCGAATGGCTCGGCACGCTCACGGGCGAGCTCGACGCCTTGGCCGCGGGCTCGTGAGAAAGCTAATTTCCCGCTCGCGTGGCCACCGCCTAGCCATCCTAGGCCACGCGAGCAGGGTTGGCGTGGCGGCTGCGAGCGTGGCCTTATTGAGCGGCTGCGCCGGCGTGCCGCCCGCTGTCGGCTGGGCGGTGGCCGGAGCGGGTCTCGGCTACGCGGCGAGCGTCAATACGCTCGGCGCGGCGATCGTGAGCGAGCAAAAGAAATGACCGCCGCGCCGGGCGACGAGACGGTCGCCGTTCAGTTCTCGACGGAAGACGATCTCGGCGCCGAGGCGATCCGCATCTTCTCGCGCGGCTGGCCGTCGCATGTGGACGCGGTCCTCCCCGACGGCGCGCTGCTCGGCGCGCGGCTCGACGGCGTGCGCATCCGGCAGCCGGGCTATGCCGCTTTCGCCCGGGTGGAGCGGATCGAGCTCGCGGTGACGCCGCAAGAGCATGACGCGTTTCATGCCTTTCTCAGCGATCAGCTCGGCAAGCCCTATGACAAGCTCGCGATCGCCGCGTTCCCGGCGGAGCGGGACTGGCGGGAAAACGACGCCTGGTTTTGCTCCGAGCTGATCGCTGCGGCGCTCGAGCGCTGCGGCTTTTTCCCGAAGCCGCTCGCCAATCCGGCCAACGAGATCACCCCGCGCGACCTGCTTCTTCTCGTGAGCCCGTGGGGCGTCTAAGGGCGGTGCTGGGCAGCCCTGCGCGCTTTCGCGGGTGACAGGGGCGCGTTCCGGCGATAGACCACTCCCCCGGAACCCGGAGAAAAATGGTCTCCACCGCCGCCGCGCCTGAAGTCGCCTTCACCCATCGCGAGGTCCTGCGCATCCTCAGCGGCGTGCTCTTGTGCATGCTGATGGCGGCGCTCGACCAGACCGTGCTCGCCACCGCCTTGCCCGCGATCGCCGCCGATTTCAACGGCGTGCCGCATCTCTCCTGGGTCATCACCGCCTATCTGCTGCTCAGCACCGGCGCCACCCTCGTCTTCGGCAAGCTCAGCGATCTTTACGGCCGGCGCCTTCTGCTCGAGATTTCGATCGGCGTCTTTGTCGTTGCCTCGCTCGCCTGCGCGATGTCGCAAAGCATGGGCTCGCTGATCGCCGCGCGCGCGCTCCAAGGGATCGGCGGCGGCGGCCTCTACAGCATGTCGCAAGCGACCATCGCCGACGTGGTCTCGGCGCGCGAGCGCGGCCGCTACCAGGCCTATATCACCAGCACCTTCGGCGCGGCCAGCATCGCCGGGCCCTTGATCGGCGGGTTCTGCGTCCAATACCTGACGTGGCGCTGGGCGTTCTGGATCAACATTCCGATCGGCATCCTCGGCTTTTGCCTGAGCCATCGCGCGCTCGCCCGCGTGATCGTGCGCCGCCAGCGCCGCCCGATCGACTTCCTCGGCGTGGCGCTGATCATGCCGGGCGTCACCGCGCTGATGCTGGTTACCGCCTGGGGCGGCAGCGAGCTGCCCTGGACCTCGCCGGCGATCCTGGCGCTCGGCGTCCTCGGCATCCTCTTCATCGCCGCCTTCGCGCGCCGCGAGTTGCGCGCGCCCGAGGCGCTGCTGCCGCCGCGGCTCTTCGCCAGCTCGGTGTTCCGCGTCGCGACCCTCCTCAACTTCTTCATCAGCGCGATCACCGTCGGCACCTTCATGCTGCTGCCGGTATTCCTGCAGCTCGTCATCGGCGTCAACGCTCAATTCTCGGGCGCGATGCTGATCCTGCCGCTGGCCACGCAGATCGCCGCCTCGATCTACACCGGCCGGCGGGTGCAGCGCACCGGCCGCTATGTGCCGAGCCCGCGCATGGGATTCGCGGCCCTGGTGGTGGCGACGCTGCTCTTCGCCACGATGACCGAGACGGCGCCGATCTGGCTGATCGAGCTCTACATGATGGTGAACGCCATCGGCATCGGATTCTGCCAGGCGCCGCTCTGGGTGGCGGTGCAGAATTCGGCCGAGATGCGGGATATCGGCGCGGTCACCGGCTCGACCGCGTTCTTTCGGGCGCTGGGCGGCGCCTTCGGCGCGGCGCTCCTGTGGTCGATTCTCCTGGCCGTGCTCGACGCCACCGTGACCGCCGAAGGCCATCCCGGCTTCGGCACCGATCTGCTGCGCGGCGGGCGCGCGGCGCTGGCGGCGCTGCCCGAGAGCGTCCGCGCGATCCTCCTTCCCGCTTTCGCCCACGCCTTCGGGATCGCCTTCCTGTTGGCCGCCGCGATCTCGGCCGCGGGCTTCGCCGCGACCTTTTTCCTCAAGGAAATTCCGCTCCGCACCACCACCCATCCCGGCAAGGCCCAACTCGCCGACTGACAGCATTGCGCGGTTTGCGGGTGACAGATCGCCGGCCAGGCGATAGACCCCCTCCGAAACAGGGAAGGGTAGAGTCCGCCATGCCCGATTCGGGCACGCCGCCAGCCGCTTTCACGCATCGCGAAATACTGAGCGTCTTGAGCGGCGTGCTGCTCGGCATGATGATGGCGGGACTCGATTCCACCATCATCACCACGGCGCTGCCGCGCATCGCGACCGATCTCGACGGCTTCCTGCGTCTCTCCTGGGTCGTCACCGCCTATCTGCTCACCAGCACCGCGGCGGCGCCGATCTATGGCAAGCTCAGCGACATCTATGGCCGCCGGCGGCTGCTGCAATTCGCGATCGTCGTATTCACCCTGTCCTCGGCGGCCGCCGGCCTCTCGAACAGCATGGGCATGCTGATCGCCGCGCGCGCTTGCCAAGGCATCGGCGGCGGCGGTCTCTTTAGCCTCGGCCAGGCCGCCATCGCCGACGTGGTCTCGGCGCGCGAGCGCGGGCGCTATCAGGGCTACATCACCGGCGTCTGGGGCGTCGCCAGCATCGCCGGTCCCCTGGTCGGCGGCATCTGCGTCGATTACCTGACCTGGCGCTGGGCGTTCTGGATCAACCTGCCGATCGGGGTCGTCGCGTTTTTCCTGTGCGACTGGGCGCTGAAGCGCATTCCGGTCCACTACGAGCGCCGCTCGATCGACTTCCTCGGCGCCGCGCTGATGATGCCGGGCGTCACCGCCTGGATGCTGGTCGCGGCCTGGGGCGGGACCGAGTATGCCTGGTCCTCGCCGACGATCCTGTGGCTGATCGCGGTCGGGCTGCTGTTCCTCGCGGGTTTCGCGGTCCAGGAATTGCGCGCGCGCGAGGCGCTCCTGCCGCCGCGCCTCCTGCGCGATCCGATCGTGCGGATCGTGCTCCTCATACAGTTCCTGATCGCCGCGACGCTGCTCAGCACCGCGATGCTGGTGCCGGTGTTCCTGCAGCTCGTCGTCGGCCTGCCGGCTTCGCTGTCGGGCGCGTTCATGATCCCGCTGATCGGCTCGCAGATGATCGGCTCGATCGCGACCGGCTATCGGATGCGACGCACCGGCCGCTACAAGCTCTCGCCGCAAATCGGGTTCGCCGCCATCGTCGTTTCCTTCTCGCTCTACTCCACCATGAGCCCGACCACGCCCTATTGGCTGATCGCGGGCTATTTCATGATGAACGGCATCGCCGTCGGATTGTGCATGTCGCCGCTGACCGTGGCCGGACAGAACGCCGTCGATTTCCGCGACCTCGGCGCCTTCACTGGCTCGAGCGGCTTCTTCCGCTCGCTCGGCGGCTCGTTCGGCGCGGCGCTCTTGTGGTCGGCGCTCGTCCTCGCCTTCGGGCAAATGCTCGCGGCCGGCCATCTCGGCATCGGCCCCGAGGTGCTGCGCGGCGGCCCCGCGGCGATCTCGTCCTTGCCCGCCGAGACGAAGGCGCTGCTGATGCCGGCGCTGACCCACGCGTTCGCGGTCGCGTTTATGCTCGCCGCCGCGATCGCCGCGCTGGGGTTTACCGCGACGTGCTTTCTCAGGGAGATTCCGCTGCGCACCACGGCGGCCCAGGCGCCGCGAGCGAGCGCGGACTAGGCTCAGGCCTCGGCGATCACGAGGCGCGGCGCGGTGGGCTTGGCGCGCCCGACGCGCGTGACCAGGACCGCCGCGCAAAGGCACAGCGCGCCCGAGGCCCAGAACGCGTCGGTGTAATCGCCCGAGAGCGTGCGCAACAAGCCGCTCCCATAAGCGGCGAAGGCCGAGCCGACCTGGTGCATCACGGTGATCCAGCCATAGACGATCGCCGCTTGCTGCGGGCCGAAGGCGGCGGTGGTGAGCTTCATGGTCGGCGGCACGGTGGCGATCCAGTCGAGCCCGTAGAACAGGCCGAACGCGGCGAGCGCCCAACCCGACAGGTCGAAGGCATAGGGCAGGAACAAGAGCGCCACGCCGCGCGAGGCATAGAACCAGCACAGCAGGACGCGCGGATCGATGCGGTCGCTCAGCCAGCCCGAGCTGGTCGTGCCGATGACGTTGAATATCCCCATCGCGCCCAGGATTCCCGCGGCGGTGGTCTCGGGAATGCCGTGATCGAGGCAGGCCGGAATGAAATGCGTGCCGATCAAGCCGATGGTCGAGGCGCCGCACACGAAGAAGCTGCCGCCGAGCAGCCAAAAATCGCGGTGCTGGGCGCACATGCCGAGCGCGGCGAAGGCGGCGGAGAAGGGATTGACGCGCGGCGCCGGGGGCGGCTCGGGCGCGTCCGCCTTCGCGCCATAGGGTTTCAGCCATAGGTCGCGCGGCAGATCGCGCATGAACTTCCACACCACCGGAATGGCGACGGCGAGGAGCGAGGCGCCAATCGGCCACCGCCGCGCGCCATCCCAGATGCGCGACGATCTGCGCGAGCGACGGGATGAAGATGAGCTGTCCGGTGGCGCTGCTGCCCGACAACAACCCCATGACCAGGCCGCGCCGCTCGACGAACCAGCGATTGGCGATGACCGCCGCCATCACCATCGCGAGCGCGCCGGTGCTGAGCCCGATGAAAATGCCGAGGATCGGCAGAAGCTCCCAGGATCGCGTGACGAGCGGCAGCAGCGCCATCCCCGCCGCCATCGTGGCGAGCGCGCCGAGCATGGTGCGGCGCAGCCCGAAACGGTCGATGAACCCGGCCGAGAACGGGCCGACGAGGCCCCAGAGCATCAGCTGAATCGCGATCGCGAACGAGATCGTGGCGCGGCTCCAGCCGAACTCTTCCTCCCAGGGCACGATCAGCACCGTGACCGAGGAGCGCACGCCCGCCGAGATCAGCAACGCGACGAAGGCGATGCCGACCACGATCCAGGCATAGTGCAGTCCCGGCTTCCTCTGCGCGGCCGACGCGGTGGCCATGCTCGAATCCTCGCTAGATCAGCCGGCATTGTCGCAGGAACGGGCGCTCGCGCCAAGCGCCGCCTAATCGCGTCACTGGAATGTGGGGAGATGTCAGATGACGGGAGTTGCGATCTATCGACTTTCCGACCGCCGCGAGCGGGATGGCAAGCGGCCGCGCGGCCTCTCCTGCGACGAAGACGGCGTGTTCCTGGCCGGCGATGTTCCCATCGTGCCGCTCGTTCGCGACGGAAAGGGCGATCGCGCCTATCGCGTTCGAGACCTCGGCGAAATCAATTTCCTGTTATCGGCCGCTCTCGGACGGCGCTTGGATTTTTCCAACCGCGCGAGCCAGCTTCATTTGATTGCCGGCTATATGACCGAGGGCAAATGGGTCCTGGCGAAAATCGCGGCCCTGCATCTGCGAGCGCCGGATTTGCCCGATGATTTCGCGGTCGAGCAAATCCTATCGGCCCAAGCCATTTTGGCGCGGGGAGGTTCGGGCGCGTCGAGTTTCGACAAGCGCGACGTGTCGAACGAACCCCGCGTGCCTGCCGGGCAGCCCACCGGCGGCGAGTGGGAATCGGAAGACGACGATAGCGACACCGAGGACACGAACGCCGACCCGCTATTGATTCCCGCGCAGGCTATCCCGCTGCCCTTTCCAATTCCGTTCGACCTGCCTCTTCCCCCGACCGAAATATCGCCTTACCTCGACATACCGAGCGGCAATACGTTCAACCCGCCGCCAACCAATCCGTATCCGGATCGGCCGGATTGTGTGGACGAGTGGGCGCATGCATATGAATTCTGTAACGATCAAGTCGAACAAGGAAAGCTCAAACCCGGCTATAGTGGATTCGGAAAAGATTTTGCT
>CAWDLZ010000009.1:0-10608 GCA_963803265.1 uncultured Alphaproteobacteria bacterium
GATCGTTGATCCGGCGTTGCTGGTTGCCGACGGTTTTGAATAGAGCCCGGAGGCGGTCGGAAGGGGGATTGTCGGTCGCGGAAAGAGACATTGTGGCATCTCCGTCAAGACGGGAGGATGCCCACTACTGCGGCTTAGTTTCCGCTATCATGCTCGGGCCAGGTGCGAGGGGGTAGAACACCTAAGCCGTCTGGCCCCGCAAGACTGACCTTATCGCATAGGAGCGCGGATCAAGGTGACTGGCGCTCGGGCTGTCTGTCCAACCTGTCATAGCCCCTAGCTGACTTGCGGTCGCCGCGGGGCCTGCACCGGATTTCTCCCCGATGTAGATTACCAATCTACTACGTCCACAAATTTTCCACAAGCGAAATGCAAACCTTCAATTTGCGATATGTGGGGAAAACCAGTGGGTATTTGTCCCCACATTATATCTAAATCATTGATTTATATCAGGTATAAAAAGTGGTGCCCCCCGTCGGAATCGAACCGACATGATCTTGCGATCGCGGGATTTTGAGTCCCGTGCGTCTACCAGTTCCGCCAGAGGGGCGCTGGCGGAGTTTTACGGGATTACGAGGGAGCGCTCAACGCCAATTCCGGAGCGCCCGACGCCGCTTGCGCCGCCCAGGGCCGACGCGCTACAGCAACCTGGAACGATCACACGGCTAGACCAGCCCCGCCGATGTTGCAGCGACTTTACGATTGGACGATGCGCCTTGCCGCGAGCCGCCACGCGCTCTGGGCGCTCGTCGCCGTCGCCTTCATCGAGAGCTCGTTCTTTCCGATCCCGCCCGACGTGCTGCTGATCCCGATGATGCTGGCGGCGCGGCGCGACGCCTGGCGGCTGGCCGCGGTCGCGACCCTAGCCTCGGTCGCGGGCGGCTATCTCGGCTACGCCATCGGCTATTATGCCTTTGCCGCCATCGGCCGGCCGGTGCTCGATTTCTATCACGCCATGCCCCAATACGACGCGCTGAAAGCATCCTTCGACCAATGGGGCGCGTGGATCATCGTCTTGAAGGGCATGACGCCGATCCCTTACAAGCTCATCACCATCGCCAGCGGCGCGCTCGATTTCAACCTCGTCACCTTCAGCTTCGCCTCGGTGGTCTCGCGCTCGCTGCGCTTCTTCCTCTTGGCGGGCCTGTTGTGGTGGTTCGGCGAGCCGGTCCGCCTCTTCATCGAGCGCCGGCTCGGCCTCGTCACCAGCGCCTTCGTCGTCCTCCTGGTCGGCGGCTTCGTCATGCTGCGCTATATCTGAGCCGCCATGAGGCGCCTGCCCGGAGACCCATCGGAGGCGCGGCAGGTGGCCCGCATGATCCGCGTCAACCACGCCGGCGAATACGGCGCCAAGCGCATCTATGAAGGCCAGCTCGCGGTGCTCGGGGCTTCGCGCGCGGGGAAGGAAATCCGCCGCATGGCCGCGGAGGAAGAGCGCCACCTCGCCGCCTTCGACCGGCTCGTGCGCGAGCGCCGGGTGCGGCCGACCGCCCTGTCGCCGCTGTGGCATGCCGCGGGCTATGCGCTGGGCGCGGCCACGGCGATGCTGGGCACGCGCGCGGCGATGGCCTGCACCGTCGCGGTCGAGGAAGTGATCGACGCGCATTACCAACGCCAGATCGACGCGCTGGGCCGATCCGAGCCGGCGCTGCGCCATGTCCTCGAGGAGTTCCGCGGCCACGAGATCGAGCATCGCGACATCGCGCGCGCCCATGGCGGCGATGCCGGGCCGCCGCTCTTGGGCGCCGCCGTCAAGGCCGGAACAAGAATCGCGATCTGGCTCTCGACCCGGATTTAGCCGCGGCGATCAAAAGCCCTTGCCGGGCGATTTGCGCGCGCGCTCGAACACCACCTCGCCGGCGACGAGCGCGTCGATTTCCGCGTCGCCCAGACCGAGCAGCTCTTTCAGCACCGCGCGGCTGTCGGCGCCGGCCAAGGGCGGGTAGGTGTAGCGCGGCTCGTCCTCGCCGCGGAATTTTATCGGGTCGCCCGGAACCCGCGCCGTCAAGCCGTTCGGGCCTTCGAGATCGAGCACCATATGGCGGTGAAGCACTTGGGCGTCGCCGAGGCTGCGGTCGAGGGTGTTGACGACGGCGCAGGGGATCTCGGCTTCCTGCAAGCGCTTGACCCATTCCTCGGCCGATTCCCGGAGGAAGGCGGCTTCGAGCAGCGGCCACAGCGAAGCGCGGTTCTTGAGCCGGTCTTCGTTGCTGCGGAAGCGCGGATCGGCGGCCAGCTCGGATAATCCCAGGAGCCGGCATAGATCGACCCAGTTCTTGTTGGTGTTGGCGGTGATGAGGACATCGCGCCCGTCGCCCGCGGTGAAGGCGCGATAGGTCGGGATCGAATCGTGGCCCCTGCCCTGGCGGCCGGGCAGCACGCCCGCGTTCAGATGATAGGACGCCTGGTAATTCAGCATCGCGATCTGGCAATCGAGCATGGCGATGTCGATAAAGCGCCCCCGCCCCGTGCGGTGGCGCTCTTCGAGGGCGGCGAGGACGCCGATCGCGCCATACATGCCGGCGCAGAGATCGCCCAGCGGGAGCCCTGAGCGCACCGGCGCCCCGCCCAGCTCGCCGGTCAGGCTCATGCCGCCCGACAGCGCCTGCACGATCATGTCGAAGGCCGGGCGGTCGCGGTAGGGCCCGTCCTGGCCGAAGCCGCTGATCGAGCACCAGACGAGGCCGGGCTTTTCCTTGGCGAGCGCGTCGTAGTCGAGGCCCAATCGCTGGACCACGCCGGGGCGGAAATTCTCGGCCACCACGTCGCAGGCGAGGGCGAGCCGCCGCACCAGCGCGCGGCCAGGGTCCGACTTGAAATCGACGAGGAGGCTGCGCTTGTTGCGGTTGCAGGCCGAGAAGTAGGCGCTGTCCTCGCCGATGAAATAAGGGCCCACGGCGCGCGTCGGATCGCCCTCGGGCCATTCCAGCTTCACCACCTCGGCGCCGAGATCGGCGAGGATTTGGGTGCCGAAGGGCCCGGCCAGGAACTGCGTCAGATCGAGGACGCGGAGCCCCTCGAGCGGGCGGCCGGCGCGGTTCGTCGCTTCTCCTTCCATCGCAATCGCATCCTCTCCCTAGAAGGCGAGAGGATCATGCCACGGACGCCGGAGGTTACGCCGCTTTTTCCTTCGCGGCGCGAGCCTCGCCGATCTCGCCGGCCGCGACGGCGGGCAAGCGGACGATGACGCGCGTGCCTTTCCCCGGCTTGCTCTCGATCGCGATGGTGCCGCCGTGCTGCTCGACGATCTGCTTCACGGTCGGGAGCCCGAGGCCGGTGCCGAAGGACTTGGTGCTAAAGAGCGGCTCGAAGATGCGCGGCAGGACTTCGGGCGGGATGCCCGGGCCGGTATCGGCGATCGCCAATTCGTAGACATCCGCATGGATGCTGGTCGAGACGCCGATCCGGCGCGGCCCGCCGCCTTCGCCCATCGCCTGCACCGCGTTGTCGAGCAGATTGACGACGACGCGCCGCATCCGCTCGGTGTCGAGGCTGACTTGGCGGCCGGGAGCGCCGAAATCGCGCGTGACCGCGATGTCGGCGGGAATCGATTGCTCGGCCAAGGTTTCGCCGAGCCAGGTATCGGCGGAGATGGCGCGGCGGTGCAAATCCTGGAACCGCGTGTATTCGAGGAGATCGGCGATGATGCCATCGCAGCGAAGGATCGAGCGTTCCATGCGGCCCAAGGGACGCTCAAGCTCGAGCCCGGCGCGGAGGGCGGCATCCTTGACCGTGAACAGAGTGTTGCGGATGGAGCTCAACGGGTTTCGCAACTCGTGCGCAACCGTCGCGGTGAGCTGGCCGAGCGCCGAAAGCCGCTCCTTGCGCAGGATTTCCTCCTGGGCCGCGCGCAGCTCGGCGGTGCGCAGCTCGACCCGGCGCTCCAGATCGACGTTGAGCGCGCGAATTTCGCCATGCGCCCGGCCGAGCGCCAATGCCCGTGTTTGCGCGTGGTCGGCCACCTTTTTCAAGAGATCGGTGCTGCTGCCGACGCCGTAATAGCGGCCGGATTGCACGATGACGAAGCCGGCATAAAGCGCCATCGGCTTTTCGGCCGCGATGCGATGGCTCACCAATTCGACTGGCTCCGCCGTCTCGGCGACGATCGGCGCGGCATCCATGAGCTTGGTGATCGGCCGCTTGGAATAGACTTCCCGCCAGTAGGGACGCGCGAATTGACTCATCAGCGTGATCCGGTCGGCGAGGCCGAGGACCTGCCCGTCCTCGACGACCGGAACGGAAAACAGCGCCTCGTCGGCGGCCATGCGCGCATAGACCTCGCCGGAGAGCATGTCGGGATGGACGGGCGCGACCGGCGCCGCGAGCACCTTGGCGGTGAGATGGTGGGCATCTTCGAGCGTTTCGAGGGTGTCCATGCAGTCGGCCTTCCGAGAAGTGTCGCGGGCAACAGCGGCGCGTTTCAATAAGGCCAGTAATACAAAGCCGGTCTAAACATGAAGTTAAGTTTGGAATGACAGTAATATGACACGCGGCGGCAATGTTATCGCGTATCGCAACTTCAAGACGGTCGCGGCGGCGGGAGCGGCAAGAGCGACGAGATCGTAGACTGTCACTAAGGGAGACCGGACGATGACCCCGAACCGCGTTACGACGACCCCGGCGAGATTTTGCGGGAGGAGTTTCTGAAGCCGCTCGGCTTGACGGTCAATCGGCTTGCCACGGAGCTACGCGTGCCCGCCAATCGTATCGGCGGGATCGTGAGGAGCGAGCGCGCCGCCGAGTTGCGGAGTAAGATGCGCCGCGAGCCATAGGGATAATAGGTCAATGGCGAAATCGCCGCCCCCCACTAATGACAATCGACTCATACTGCACGGTGACGAAGCCAAACAGTCCATAGGTGAAGATGAATTTGGCCTCTCGCTCATGGTCGAGGCCGTTGCGAATGCTCTCGTATCCCAACTAAGCGACAGCGGCTACGTTATCGGTATCGAGGGAAAATGGGGTAGCGGCAAAACCACGTTCGTAAATTTCGTTTCGGAACGAATAATCCGAACCTCACCCAATCATCACGTGATTCAATTTGAGCCGTGGTTGATAGGATCGAGGGAATCTCTTTTGTCACATTTTTTTGGGCTGTTAGCCGCGAAAATAGATTCGATCGATGACAGGGGCCTAATGACGGCCTCATCGCCCCGCCTGCGCCGCACCAAAGGCCTCAAGCTCGGCGAGAAACTTCGACTTTATGGACAGTGGGCTGGAATCGCAGCGATCCCGGCGGCGAATCTTGCAACCTGGGGAAGCGGACATCCTCTTATGAGCGCGGCTGCTCTTGCGCTGCAAGCGTACAGCGCATCGTCCAAGCTTTCCAAATCGAGGGTACCCTCCCTTGACGCCCTTAAATCGGACATTGAAAGTGACCTCAAAACGTTTGCGCGGTCGTGGCCCAATCTTCGATTTTGCGTGATTATCGACGATCTGGACCGGCTTGAGAACAGCGAGGCGATAGAGATATTGCGGCTCGTCAAGAAGGTCGGAGATTTTCCTCGCCTTACATATCTCTTGTGTTTCGACCGGGACATTCTAGCAAGACAGGTGAGACGAGCGCTTGCTGCAGTTGATGGGAACGATTTCCTCGAAAAAATATTCCAGAACATTGTGACATTGCCGCCGCAGGAGCCATTTGCGCTTCGGCGCCATCTCAAGCGGCGTCTGACCGAATGCTTCCCGAGTGAGATGGGCGCGAGTACAGTAATGGATGCCGACATCGAATATCGCAAAGTCTTCCTTTTTGATAGATGGGCCGGGAAGCTTCTCACGACGCCTCGCGACGTAAGCCGCTTGATCGATGCAGTAAAATTTGGTTGGCCTGCAATTTCCAACGAAGCGGATTTCTTTGACTTCGTGTGGTTGCAGCTCGTCAAGCTGAAATCGTCGAAACTTTATTCGTGGACACAGCGCTATTTAGCTGGGGTTGGCGCTTATCGAGATGCTGGACGGCCCGGCGACACTGAGCCACGCGATGAGGCCGAAGCGCTCAAGACAATCATGGACGAAATGAAATGGGGTCCTCGCTATTTCATTTCGGGGCTCGATAAGTTTTTGCCAGGGCTAAAGAGTTTCATCATCAAAGGAGAAGGTTCAAACGTTCTTGAATGTAGCCGAGATGAGTTAGCTGAATTTGAACGTGATCGGCGACTAGGGAGTCCGAGCCATTGGCGACGCTATTTCGCGTTTGATAAACCCTCATACGCAATCGGGGACGCGGAGATTGCCGAGTTTCGTCGCGTAGCATCTAGCAACCCGCCCGAGGCCGCAAAAACATTAATGACACTTGCTACGAGACCGCATGACCATGCCGGCCACTTCCTCGACGTTTTTCTGGATCGTCTTTCGGATAACTCGCTCTCTCCCGGAGAAATCGCGGGGATGGGTTTGGCTTTTGCGGAAGTGATGGACGACATCGCGCGAAAGCTTGAAAGGGATGTGGTTGGCGGCCGAATTGAAATCTGGAAAAAGGCCTCGGCGCTAACTGCAAAAGGTTCAGTAATCGACGTGTTGAATCTCATTGAGTCTGGACCGAGCATAAACTGGTTAGCGAGCGTGTTGCGGAGTCACGCTCTGCCTAAGGGGCGTTTTGATACTGGCGATGCTTGGATCAATGGGCCTAATCGTGACCGTGCCGTTTCCGCCATCATTTCTCGCTTTCGGGACATGGGACCTGAAGAGATTTTTCGGCAGCCCGAGCCCCTCGTCATTTTGATGTGTTGGCGCATGTTCGGCGACCAAGACGAGTTCCTCGCCTTCATGGAGGAAGCGACTGGACACGATGAAGGCTTCCTTGACGCACTTGGCGCCATGCGTAGTTGGGTAAGTAGTTCTGAGAAGGGTGTCTATTATCCTCTGAGTAAGCCGGTCATAGCCCAGTTTTTGGACGCTGATAAAGCGAAAACGCGGTTGCAGCGCTTAGCAAGTAAAGGGGATGACGTATCGGGGCTGCACCAACGCGCAAGTGAACTATTGAACCAGTTCGAGGATCACTGATTCCTAACGCGCGACGATTATCCCTATTCCTCCAGCCCACTTGGTGGGAGGAGTTGCCAAAAGTGTCACCTCCAGCCGGGATCCCTTTACCCGCTCACATTGGGAGAAGGGGGTAAAATAAGTCGGACGCATTCGAACAGTTTTGATAACAGCCCATGATCGCTCCCGGGTTGTCGGCCTCTCACTTCGCGAAAATATGTATCGAGCAGGCGCCGTGGTCCATGCCCGAGACGCCGCCGCCGGTCGCGTGGGAGAGGCCGACTTTCGCGCCTTCGACCTGGTGCGCGCCCGAGCGCCCCTGCAGCTGGCGCACGATCTCGCACGCCTGCACCACGCCGGTAGGCCCGACCGGATGGCCGCGCGATAAGAGCCCTCCGCTCGGATTGACGGGCACGCGCCCGCCCAGCGAGGTCGCGCCGCTGTGGAGGAGCGCATAGGCCTCGCCCTTCTCGCAGAAGCCGAAGGCCTCGTAATAGAGGAGCTCGGCGATGGTGAAGGCGTCGTGCACCTCGGCCACGTCGATGTCCGAGGGCCCGAGCCCCGCCATCTCGTAGGCGTGCTTGGCGCCGCGCACGGTGATTTCGGGCGTCGTCATGTCGCGAAACCCGTCGGTCGCCTTGCCCGAGCCGAGGTCGGAGGCGAGGATGCGCACCGGGTCCCGGGTCAGTTCGCGGGCCTTTTTCTCCGAGGCCAGGACGATCGCCGCCGCGCCGTCGCCCACCGGGCAGCAATGGATGAGGGTGAAGGGCGTCGCCACCATGCGCGCGTTCATCACCTCGTCGACCGTGTAGCGCTTGCGCAATTGCGCGTTCGGGTTGAGCGCGCCGTGGTCATGCGCCTTGACCGCGACCTCGGCGAGCTGGCGCGCGGTGAGGCCGTATTGGTGCATGTAGCGCTGCGCCCGCATGGCATAGAGCGCGGGCATGGTGAGGCCCAGCATCGCCTCCCAATCCTCTTCCTCCAAGGGCAGCGTCCCGCCGCCGAGCTTGGTGAGCTTCTCGACGCCGATGACGAGGACGAGATCGTAAGCGCCGCTCAGGATCGACTTCGCGGCGAGCCACATCGCCGAAGAGCTCGACGAGCAAGCGTTCTCGACATTCACGATCGGCATGCCGGTCGCGCCGTAAGCCTTCATCACCCGCTGCCCGGCCATCATGCCGCCCAGCGCCGTGCCGCAAAACACGGCCTCCAAGTGGCGCGGCGCGATGCCGGCCTCGTCAACCGCCTGCTTCACGGCGGGCCAGCCGATCTCGGAAAGACTCTTCTCGGGCATCTTGGCGAAGGGCAGGATGCCGGTGCCGACGACGCAAACCTGTGCCATCACGCGGCCCCCGTGTCGGGCTCAAAAACATGGGAATGGACGGCCACGCCGTCGGCATCGTGGCGAATGACGCCCAGCGCGAGCCTGACTGGCAGATCGCAGCGAAGTTGCCCTTGCTCGGCGTCGATGTGCGAGAGCACGCGGATGCCGTCTTCGAGATCGACATAGCCCAGCACATAGGGCACGCGCCAGCCCTTGGCCGCGGCGTGAACGACCGAGTAGGAATAGAGCTTGCCCTTGCGCGCGAGGCGCGCCGTTTCCATCCGCTCGGACTGGCAGTGCCAGCAAATGGCCGAGTAGGGAAAGCTGAGCTTGCCGCAGCTCGCGCATTTGCCGCCCTTGAGCCAGAGCAGCTTGTCGGCGAACTCTATGAGTTGCGGCGCGGCAAAGCGGAGCCCGGCGGTCTCGCTCATCTGATCGCTCCTTTCGCCTCGGCCGCGAAGTGCCGCCTTACCCAGCGCCACAGCGCGGCAAAGAATAGGCCGAAGACCGAGACGCCGCGCCGGGCGCGCTCGCGGGCGGCCTCGCGCTCGGCCTCGCTGCCGAGAATCTCGACCTTCAGATTGGCGGCGAAGCGATCGACGAGCTCTTGGGCGACGCCCTCGATCATGGCGGCGCCGCGCCCGTATTGCGCGACCGCGCCGTGAAGCGCGAGGTCGGTCATGACGGTGACAAGGCTCGCGCCGGGCGATGCTTCGGCGAGCGTCATTTCGGCCGTCGCCTCGGCGCCGCCGCGGCCCTTCTCTTCGCTGCCCTTCGCCTTGATGGTGACGCGGCGCTGCGTTTCGTCGATTTCGGCGAAGCGCGCCGTGCCGGAAAAGCTCAAATTGACCGGGCCGAGCCGGACGGCGATCTTGCCGCGATAGGTCTCGGCGTCCACCGGCGCCACCAGCTCGGCGCCCGGCAGGCAGCGCGCGACGCGCGGCACGTCGAGCAGCACGGCCCAAGCCTCTTGCAAAGGCAGCTTCACCTCGAAGCGGTTCACGAGCTTCATGCGCGAAAGCTTAAGGATCGCCTCAAGGGCTGGCAAGGCGGTAGTGTCCTAAATTGAAATGTTGACCGAATCGCCGCCCGAGACCTCCTCGGTAATGCCGTGTTTTTTCAAAATCTCAGTCTTGTCGTTGAGATCATCGTCATATCGGTCCAGAAGCTTAGCCCCACTGATCACAGCCAAATCATTCACATCGCGGCCCAGTCGATAATGGAAAACGGTATTACATTTCTCACATCGAAGAACAAACCCGCCGTGATCGTTCATTCCCCCGGCTGTCCAGTTTTTCGATATCTGTATAACTTGGTCACAATGTTCATTTGGGCAATCCATAAGAACGTCTTCGTGTCGATCCGTCATAACCTGTCTCCTTTGGCAGCTTTTTGCTCCGCCACGATAGCCGCCCTGACCGCCTCAATCGGCGAATTGATCCGCCCGGTATGCGGCACGGCAAAGTACCGGCGCTTGTAACTACCTACGGCGGGATAGGACCAAGCATAGGCGCGAGTGCCTTTGGGATGACCAGCCAAATCAAAAACCGTGACCACACCCTCCCATACCGTCATGCTTTCGTACACCTCTTTGGCAGGCACGGATTGGACATCGGTAGCCTTCCCGCCGCGCTGGGATTCGACGGCGGCTTTGAGTTGGTCGGCAGAAACATCGTTCATTGGCTGATTCTACTCATGGTTTTTTAGGAACGGGCACGCTCGCTAGCGTATCGAGTGGTGCGGTGATGTTCCTGCCGACTGTGTAGCAATACAAGGCGCTAGAGAAAACCTTTATGGCATGACCCTCTAGCTCGAAATCTTCGCCGCCAGATTTTGTCGCAAAGAAAGCAGCCTTGATCGTCGGGTGTCCCCTGAGTAGGACCGACATTGATTTAGTTTCATAATAAGCCCATTCATTCAGGCGGTCAGACCATTTGATTTCTCCGATCCAGAGCGGTTGATTTTTTGGCCCGTGCAGAAAAACGATATCGACTTCTCCTTCATTGCGCCAACGCGCGTATTTTAGTTGCGAAAAACTAGGAGAATGTTGCCACTGCGCGAAAATTGCAGACTCGGTGAGATGTCCTATCAGATCACCATCTTCTGCTCTAACGGGCGCGAATAATGCGGCTCGCATTGAGGGATTGTTAAGATAAATCTTGAAGTTTCTTTCTCGTTTCATCGTCTTGCAGTTGTCGTCCACGGTTGAAACTTTGATTATCAGAAACGCACTTTCGAGATACTCGATGTATCGCTTGATGGTTGGTTTCGTAATGCCGGATTCCTGAGAAATGTTTTCGAGA
>CAWDLZ010000010.1:0-248925 GCA_963803265.1 uncultured Alphaproteobacteria bacterium
ATGTCCCCCTGCCGCCGCTCGACTCAACCTACGTATTGCTCTCCACACGATTCCGCCGGTCAAGAACGAGGTGAAGCCGAATCCGTCGCCTAAGGCGCTGGGGATGGCGCTCCCCAAGCTCTGATTCCCGCGCGAAAAGCGGCGCTCTGCCGGGAAGCCGCACGATGCTGACGCGACGGCGGTTTGTGGCGGGGATGGGCAGCGCCGCCGGTGCGTCCCTCCTCGGCTTGACGTCGGCGACGCGCCGCGTCGCCTATGCCCGCTCGCTTGGGCCGCCAGCGGCCCTGCGCCAGGGAAGGACGGTGGCCGCCCAATTCGTGACCGAAGAGCGGCTGACGGCGCTCCCGTGCTTTGGCGGGCGCAAGCTCCCGATGTGGACCTTCGCCGACGGCCCATGGCCGCCGGTGGTGCGCCTCAATCTCGGCGACCGTCTCGAGGCGACGCTCGAGAACCGCCTGACGCGGGCCGGGGAATACACCACCATCCATTGGCACGGCATCCGCCTGCCCAACGATCAGGACGGCGTCGCCTACATGACGCAGCCGCCGGTGCAGCCCGGCGGCGCCTTCCGCTACGGCTTCACGCCGCCCGACACCGGCACCTATTTCTTTCATCCGCATTGCGATACGGTCGTGGAGCTCGGGCGCGGGCTCGAGGGCGTCCTCATCATCGACGGCGACACCACCGAGCCTTACGATTCCGACACGATCGTCGTACTGCGAGACTGGCTGGTCGAGCCCGGCGCGACCGAGTTCGATCCTTTTTTCACCCTGACCGGCGCCGGACGCGCGGGCAGCTATGGGCCGCTGCGCAGCGCCAACGGCGCGAGCGATCCCGAGATCGCGCTTCCCGCGTCGGGGGATTGCCGGCTCCGCCTCATCAATGCCGATGCGACGCGCATCATGGAGATCGGCATCGAGGGCGCGGAAGCGGCGATCGTCGCCATCGACGGGCACCCGGTCCCGCCCTTTGCGCTGTCGACTTGGCCGATGGGGCCGGCGATGCGCGCCGATATCGTCATCCGCGCGCCGCCGGCGGGCGGCATCGCCCGGCTCCTCGACAGCTCGGAGCGTCCCCGCGTCGCGCTGGCCCGCTTCGTCGGGCGCGGCGCCGCCCGGCGGAAGACCGCCTTCGATCCCGCGCCGCTGCGCGCGGCGGCGGTTCCCGCACCCGACCTCAAGAACGCAACGCGCCTCACCTTCGACTTCGAGGTGACGGGCGCCGAACAGGCGCTGACGGCTCCGCCGCCGTTCCCCGGCGTGGCCGTGGGTTCGCTCTGCCTGAGCCGGGCATTGTTCTGGACGATCAACGGCAAGGTCTGGCCCGGCGGGTTCAGCCAGACGCAAAGCGGCCCGGGCGTGCCGATCGCGCCGCTCGCCGTTCTCGACCGCGGCCGCACCTACCTGTTCGAGCTCAAGAACGGCACGCCCTTCAGCCACCCCATTCATTTGCACGGCTATGCGTTCACGGTGCTCAGCGCCAGCAAGTTCCGCCGGCCGGTTCACCTCGCCGACACGGTGCTGCTGCTGCCCGACGAGCGCATCGAGCTCGCTTTCGTCGCCGACAATCCCGGCAACTGGATGTTCCATTGCCACATCATCGAACATCAGGAGTCCGGGATGATGGGCTATATCCGCGTCGCCTGAGCCGCGCCAACCGGTTGGAAAAAATTCTCGCGCGCGTATCCGAGCGACCTGGGCTGGCCCATGGAAGGCGGGAGCTTGGAATGAGACGGACGCCGTTAGAGCGATCTCCGGGCCGATCCACTTTTTCTTTACCTTACCTCGCCGCCGCCGCCCCGCCAATTTCTCCGAGGATCGCGGCGAGAGGCGCCCGGCGAACAGGCTTAAGTCATTGTTACTTAATCAATCCGAAATCCTTCGCGGACTAAATACGCGAGGGCGCGACGAGCGGGCACAGAAGAGCCGAGCGATCTCGTGCCGATTGGTTGGCGTCGTGCCATTACAGAATGACCAAGATTAGCCAAGCTGCTCCGATTTCGTCCGTCGCGCCGCAGGGCGCGGAACCGGACGGCCCCTTGCCGGCGGTTCTGGCCGCGCTCGCCGCGGCCGGCGATGTCGCCTATGTCTGGGACGTCGCCAGCGACGCCATCGCGTGGCATGGCTCGCTCGAGACCCTGGGCCTTGCCGAAGGCGTCGCGGTGGCGTCGGGCGAGGCCTTCGCCGAGCGCATCAATCCCGACGATCTGTTGCGGCGCCAGCAGCTCCTCCACGCGCACTATGCCCGTGGCGTGCCGTTCGATTGCGAGTACCGCGTTCGCCTCGATGGCGGCCGCTTCGCCTGGCTGCATGACCGCGGCACCGCCGAGCGCGACGGCCTCGGCCGGCCGCAACGCGTCCTCGGCGTCGTTCGCCTCGTCACCGGCCGCAAGACCCAGGAGCAGAAGCTCGAGCGGCTCACCAACTTCGACGATCTCACCGGGCACTTCAACAAGCGACGGCTGCGCGAGGCGCTCGACCATCTCGTCGCGGCGAGCTTCCGCGCCGGCAGCGAGGGCGCCTATCTCGCGGTCGGCGTCGACAAGCTCGCGACCATCAACGACGCCTTCGGCGTCAGCGCCGCCGACCAGGTCTTGATCGAGATCGGGCGCCGGCTCGACCGCTGCCTTCGCATCAGCGACATCGTCGGCCGCGTCGGCGGCGACCGCTTCGGCGTGGTGCTGGTGCGTTGCGCCGAATCCCATGTCGGCGTCGCGGCCGAGAAGATACTCGCCGCCGTCAGCCGGCTCCCGATCGACACCCCGGCCGGCGCGATCTACGCCACCGTGTCGATCGGCAGCGCGACCTTCCCCGATCAGGCGAAGACCGCCTATGAGGTGATGACCCGCGCCGAAGCCGCGCTGGCCGCCGCCAAGCGCGCCGGGCGCGACTGCATCGTTCCGTACAAGCTGACCGAAGAGCAGCGCCGCAGCCACCGCGACGGCATGGCGCTCGGCGAGCAGGTGCAGCGCGCGCTCAAGGAAGGCCGCCTCAAGCTGGCCTATCAGCCGGTGGTGTCGAGCGCCACGGGCGCGGTCGATTATCACGAATGCCTGCTGCGCATGATCGCCGAGGACGGGCGCGTCATCGCCGCCGGCGAGTTCGTCGCCGCGATCGAGCAACTGGGCTTCATCCGCCTCATCGACCGCTTCGTGCTCGAGGCCGCGGTCGCGGAAGTCGCCGACCATCCGGGCTTCCGCCTCGGCGTCAACATCTCGGGGCTGACCGCGACCGACAGCGCCTGGCTCAGGGCCGTGACCTCGCTGCTGAAGGGCAAGCCCGAGCTCGCCACCCGGCTCTGTGGTCGAGATCACCGAGACCGCGGCGCTCTATGACATCGAGGAATCCGTGCGCTTCGTCGGCACGCTTCGCGATCTCGGCTGCCGCGTCGCGCTCGACGATTTCGGCGCCGGCTTCACCTCGCTGCGGCATCTGCAGGCGCTGGGCGTCGATACCGTCAAGATCGACGGCTCGTTCGTGCGAAACCTCACGCAGAATCCCGAGAACCAGGTGTTCCTGCGCCATCTCGTCGGCCTCGCCAACGGGTTGGGCCTGCAGACGGTGGCGGAATGCGTCGAGATCCGCCGAGGAAGCGGCGATCCTGCGCCACGAGGGCGTGGGCTTCCTGCAAGGCTATTATTTCGGCGTGCCGACCCTCGACGAGCCGTGGCGCGTCCCGGCCCCGCGCAAGGCGCTGATCGGCTCGCTGGCGTAGCTCGCTCCTCTTGTTGCTTCGCCATCGCCTCAGCCGGCGCGACCATGCCCATGACGGTGATGCAGGTCGGGATAGTGCGGGTGCCGATGCACGAGCGGCTGGTGGCGGTGCCAGTGGGCGTGCGGCTCGCCCGGTGGCGCGCCCGCGTCGTGCCGGTGATGGTGGTCGTGCACGTGCCGATGCTCGTGCCTCCAACGCCGGGTGAGCGTGGTCATGCTCGTGCCGCTCGGCGAGATGCAGCCAAAGCCCGAGCGCCATCAAAGCGCCGGCGAGCAGCAGCCGCGCCGAGAGCGGCTCGCCGAGCATCGGGATGGCGAGCACGGCGCCGATGAACGGGGCGAGCGAGAAATAGGCGCTGGTGCGCGCGGCGCCGAGGCTGCGCAAGGCGAGGACGAAGAGGGCCAGGCTCACGCCATAGCCGAGGAAGCCGATCGCCCCGATCCCAAGCAGCGCGGCCGGAGCCGGCAAGCTGGCCCCGTTCGCCAGCGCGAGCAGCAGGTTGACGGCGCCGGCGACGAGTCCCTTCAGCATCGCGATCGCAACCGGATCGGCCGAGGAAAGCCGGCGCGTGAGATTATTGTCGATGCCCCAGCACAAGCACGCTCCGGCGATGAGCAACGCGCCCAATTGGAACGACGCATGGCCCTGCCAGGCCAGCAGCACCGCCCCGCCGAGAATCGCGAACGCGCCGAGAAGCAGGCGCCGATCCACGTTCTCGCGGAACAGCACCCAGGCGATGCCCATGGTCGCCAAGCCTTCGAGGTTGAGCAACAGCGACGCGCCGGCCGCGCCGGTGCGGGCGAGGCCGAACATCAGCAGCACCGGCCCGGCGACCCCGCCCGCCGCCACGACAGCGGCCAGCCATGGCAGATCCGCGCGCCGCAGCGGCGCCTCGACGGCAGCGAGTTTGAAGGCGCCGCGGGAGCAGTGGATGGCAGCGAGAACCGATCCCCGCGCCGAGATAGAGAAGCCCGGCCATCATCCAAGGATCGACCGAGCCGAGGAACAGCTTGGCGAAGGGCGTGCTCGCGCCGAACAGCGCGGCGGAAAGCAAGGCGAATAGGATGCCGGTTCGCGCCATCAGCCTATTAAATGGGTATCCGCCGAAGGTAGTTCGCACCCAGCGTTTCTAAACCCCTATCCCGCCGCTTCGCCCTGATGGCGAAGCGGCGGTGCGTCTTCGCCGTCTATCAGAAGTGGTAGGCGATCGCTAACCTGACGGTGTTGTTATTAAAGGATGAGAACGAGCGATCGTTCCAATCCGGCTTGGCCGTGGCAAACTGGGGACTGCCGAAATCGTCGAAGATGTATTCCAGGCGGGCGATCACATTTTGCGAAATCGCATAATCCACGCCGGCGCCGACGTTAAAGCCTACGAGGGTCTTTGACACGGAGTCCGTGTAGGTTACCCCGCTGCACGGAAAGACAAGGTCCAGATTAGCTCTCGTGACGCTCAGTCCCGCTGCGAGGAATGGCAGGAACTGCCCGTCGGCCCACCCCGCCCGAGCGCGCGCGCGCAGGTCCCAGGGTTCGCTCACTTTATTTGTCGCCGGGAAGCCAGGCGCGGTCACTGTAGTGCCCGTGTCGCTGGCGGTGTCTCCGCCGACATCGAATTCACCGCCTAGGACGATCGATGAAGGAAGTTGCAGATTGTAGCCAATCAGCCCGCCGCCCACGAACCCTTGCGGCGAAATGTTCGCACTAGTCGTGGCTCCTGGAGCTAAGGCGAGCTCCCCCGGTCCCGGAACCAGATGCATGCTGGTATCGCCAAATGCACCGCCGGCATACGCGCCGACATAGATGCCCGTCCAAGAGGCAAGCGGGGCGGTTTGTGCAGACGCCACGTGTGCGGCAAAAAACGTCACCGCTGTCGCAGTGATGACGAACATGGTGTTCGTGGCTTTAGCCAGTCGGTACATCGACATTCTCCAACGCAGACGGATCTCGCAGATCCAGTTAAACGGAGATTCCCCGGATGATCGGGGCTCTGAACCGAGATCTCCTAAGCCGAGATTTCTCCGATGGACGGCCCATCCGCCCAAGTCCGGAGAAATTAGCCAAATTGGCGAGCGCCGCAAGCCTCGCGGACGCTCGCGGCAAGGCGAGTGAAGTCGCCTTTTTCCCAGAGCGCTTTGCTCGGATTCGTTGATGCACTCCCTTCTTAACCGGGATTCCCCGGATGGCTCGCAACTCGGCGAAAATTTTCGTACGTCTCTCGCCTCGCTGCAAGCCAGATGCGAGGTGCCGAGGCCTACTGGCATCTCGATCATCCCGCAGGTTAGTCGAGGGGCTGATCGGGCCATTTTCCTCGTCATTTGGACACGCTTTTCCCGTCGCGATGACGCATCCCATCGCGCCGGTTCCTAAGCTGGGACCGGTCTTGGTCGCAGTTCGTCGATCAGCCGCAGAATCTCTTCGAACAACTTCTTAGGCACTGCGACCTCGACCATCTGGAACGTCACGTAGCGACCGTGGCTCACCACCTTGGCGCCGATCTTGATGAGTTTCTCTCGCAATCCGGTCAGCGACCACGGCTGCGCCGCGTCGGGTATTGCCAGCGTCCGCATGAAGCTGCCGGGACTGTAAGCGAGCGCGTGAAGCTGATTCCTATATCAGAACTGTTATGCCGCTGGCGAGAAATTGCATCTCATTCGGGGAATACGGGCTAAAGCACGGAATTGGCCGGCGGCCTCTTACGCTCGCCCCCCAGTTTCCCCTAAGATCGTGACGGCATCGTCCATCGCGGACGAGTTATTTTCTGCCAGCCGCGCGGTGGAGCAGCGGCTGGCTCAGGGAGGGATAAATGGCTCTTATCATCTATGGGCAGCCGGCATCGCGCGCCAGCCGCGTGCTGTGGCTCGCCAAGGAACTCGGCATCCCCTACGAGAACGTGCCGCTCAACCAGCGCACCGGCGAGACGCGCACGCCCGAATTCCTGAAGATCAATCCCAACGGCCACATCCCGGCGATCAAGGACGGCGATCTCGTGCTGTGGGAATCGCTCGCCATCAACCTCTACCTCGTCAAGAAGCATGGCGGGCCGCTCGCGCCGAAATCGCTCGAGGACGAGGGCCGTGCCATCATGTGGAGCATGTGGGCGCTCACCGAGGTCGAGCCGCATGGCGGGCTCTTGTTGCAGCACACGCTGATGCTGCCCGAGGACAAGCGCAATCCCGCGCTCGTCGCCACCGCGAAGGAAGCGATGAGGGCGCCGCTGGGCGTGCTCGAAGGCGCGCTCGCCAAGAGCGGCTATCTGATCGGCAATTCCTTTACCGTCGCCGATCTCAACGTCGCGTCGGTGGTTTCGACCTTGACGCGCATCAAATACGACCTCGCGCCTTGGCCCAAGGTCGGCGCCTGGCTTGGCAAGTGCCTCTCAAGGCCGGCCGCGGCGATGTGAACCGTCAGCCTTCGCTTTTCTCGGGCTTTTCCGGTTTTTCCTTCTTGCCATAGGCGTCGATCTGGCGCTCCAGCGCGTTCATGCGCTGGCGCAGCTCGCCCAGCGAGGCCTCGGCGTTGGGCTCGGGCGCCGCTTGCTTGCTCGAACTCGGCGGCGCCGGGAAGGGCGAGAACATCTTCATCGTCTGCTCGAACAGCGCCATGTTCTGCTTGCCCATCTGCTCGAGCTGGCCGAACGGAAAGAGGCCGCCGAACGCCTCTTGCAGGCTCTTGCGGATCTGCTCCTGGTTGAGCGCGAAGGACGACATGGCGTGCTCGAGATAGCGCGGCACCAGCCATTGCATGCTGTCGCCATAAAGCCCGATGAGCTGGCGCAGGAAGCTGATGGGCAGCATGTTCTGGCCGCCCTTCTGCTCTTCCTCGACGATGATTTGAGTCAGCACCGCGCGGGTGATCTCCTCGCCGGTCTTGGCGTCGAACACCACGAATTCCGTCCGGCCCTTGACCATCCGCGACAAATCCTCGAGCGTCACATAGCTGCTCGTCGCGGTGTTGTAGAGCCGCCGGTTGGCGTATTTCTTGATCACCACCGGCGCCGTCTCGGTGGCGCTCGTATCGCTCATTCCGCACTTCCTCTAGAGACCCTGGCAACGCGTCCGCTAACAGCATAGCCCTTCGCGGCCGAAGGCTCTAGCTTCGTCGTCGCGCGAGCCGGTATAGTGCCGGGCATGGCGGAGCCGCCGGACCTCGCTTCCCTTGCCAAGCGCTATGTGGATTTGTGGCAGGATCAATTGATCGCCATGGCGGCCGACCCCGCCCTTGCCGAAAGCACCGCGCGCCTCCTCGCCGCGCTGGTGCCGGCGGGCTGGCCGCCGCAACCCGGAAGGCCTTATGACGATGCCGCCGGGCGGGAGGCCGAGCCGGCAGGGGCCGCGGCCGCTCGCCCTGGTTCTAGCGAGCGCGATGGGCGCCTGGGCATCCTCGCGCGCCGCCTTGCCGTGGTTGAGAAGCGGCTTGCTGCCCTGGAGGCCGGAATTCGCGGCTCACGGCGCCGCGCTCAGCCTAAGCCTAAGCCGCGCCGCCGCCGCACCTGACGATTTCGCCCGCGCGCTCGATGCCGAGCTGAGCCGGCGCGCCGCGACCTTCCTCGCCGGGCTCGAGGCTTATCGCCGCCACCCCTATGCCCGCGACCTGCCCGAGCCGCCCGTGCTATGGCAAGAGGGAACGACGCGGCTGCTCGATTACGGGCCCAAGCGCGGCGTGCCCGTCCTGGTCGTGCCCTCGCTCATCAACCGCGCCTATATCCTCGATCTCAAGCCCGGCCAGAGCCTGTTACGCTATCTCTCCGCGCAAGGCTGCCGGCCGCTGCTGGTCGATTGGGGCGCGCCCGGCGCGGCGGAGCGCCAATTCGGCCTCGATCGGTACATCGCCGGGCGGCTTGAGGCGGCGGCCGAAGCGGCGGCCGAGGCCGCCGGGGCCGCGCCCGTGGTCATCGGCTATTGCATGGGCGGCCTGCTGGCCTTGGCGCTTGCCGCGCGCCGGCCCGAGCTGGTCCGCGCCCTGGCGCTGTTGGCGACGCCGTGGCGCTTCCATGCCGAGCGCGCGGCCCAAGCGCGGCTCTTGGGGCAATTGGCCGAGCCCATCGTGCGCGCCAGTGAGGCCCTCGGCGAGGTTCCGGTCGATGTCCTCCAGGCGCTCTTCGCCGCGCAAGACCCGTTGCTGGGAATGCGCAAATTCTCGCGTTTCGCCGGCTTGGCGCAGGACAGCGCGGCGGCGCTCGGCTTCGTCGCGCTCGAGGACTGGCTCAACGACGGCGTGCCGCTGGCGCTGAAAGTGGCGCGGGAATGCCTCGGCGGCTGGTATGGCGAGGATCTGCCGGGCCGCGGGGCGTGGCGCGTCGCCGGCAAGCGGGTCGTGCCGGCGCGCATCGCCGTGCCCAGCCTCGTCGTCGTGCCGGCGCACGACCGCATCGTGCCGCCGGCGACCGCCGCGGCGCTGGCCGACGAGCTGCCGAATGCTACGCGGATGACTCCCGCCTTCGGCCATATCGGCATGATCGTCGCGCGCGAGGCGCCGGGCGCGGTCTGGGCGCCGCTCGCCGCCTGGCTGGTGGAGCAGGGCAAGCGCGGCGGCACCGCGAAGGCGCGGCGATCGCGATCCTAGGTTCCGTTTGCAAAGCCGGGCCCAGGCGCTATCTAAGGAGCAAGTCGCTCTCGATATAAGAGGAGGTTCAGCCCATGGCCGAGATCGTCATCGCCGGCGCCGTTCGCACGCCGGTCGGTTCCTTCAACGGGGCGTTGAGCTCGCTGCCTGCGCATGGGCTGGGGCAGGTCGCGCTGGCCGAGGCCATGAAGCGGGCCCATGTCGAGCCCGGCGAGGTCGGCGAGGTCGTGCATGGGCAGATCCTCTCGGCGGGCGAGGGCCAGAACCCGGCGCGTCAGGCCGCGGTCGCTGCCGGGATTCCCGTACGAGGTCACGGCATACGGCATCAACCAGCTGTGCGGCTCCGGGCTGCGCGCGGTCGCGCTCGGCTATCAGGCGCTGAAGCTCGGCGACAGCCAGATCGTGGTCGCGGGCGGCCAGGAAAGCATGAGCCAGGCGCCGCACTGCATCCATCTGAGGAACGGCGTCAAGATGGGCAACGCCGAGCTCGTCGATACCATGATCCGCGACGGCCTCTGGGACATTTTCAACGGCTACCACATGGGCATGACCGCCGAGAACGTGGCGCAGCGCTGGCAGATCACCCGCGAGCAGCAGGACGCCTTCGCCGCGGGGTCGCAGGCGCGCGCCGAGGCGGCGCAGAAATCGGGCCGCTTCAAGGACGAGATCGTCGCGGTCAAGATCGCGACCCGCAAGGGCGACACCCTGGTCGAGGCCGACGAATATCCGCGCCACGGCACCACGCAAGAGACGTTGGCGAAGCTGCGCCCCGCTTTCGACAAGAACGGCACCGTCACCGCGGGTAATGCCTCGGGCATCAACGACGGCGCGGCGGCGGTGGTGCTGATGAGCGACGCCGAGGCACGGAAGCGCGGCGTCAAGCCCTTGGCGCGGATCGTGTCCTGGGCGACCGCCGGGGTCGATCCGGCGATCATGGGAACCGGCCCCATACCGGCGACGCGGCTCGCCTTGAAGCGCGCCGGCTGGAGCGTCGGCGATCTCGATCTGATCGAGGCCAACGAGGCCTTCGCCGCGCAGGCTTGCGCCGTCGCCAAGGAACTCGACTTCGATTCCGCCAAGCTGAACGTCAATGGCGGGGCGATCGCGCTCGGCCACCCGATCGGCGCGTCGGGCGCGCGAATCCTCGTGACGCTGCTCTACGAGATGCAAAAGCGAGCGAGCCGCAAGGGCCTAGCCACGCTGTGCATCGGCGGCGGCATGGGCATCGCGATGTGCGTGGAGCGCGAGCCGTGAGCCGCGTCGCCGTCGTCACCGGCGGCACGCGCGGCATCGGGCGCGCCATCGCCGAATCGCTCTCGGCGGCGGGCTACAAGGTCGCCGCGGTCTATGCCAGCGACGAGGCGGCGGCGAAGAAATGCGCGAGCGAGACCGGCGTCAAATGCTATCGCTTCGACGTCTCGGACTACGCCGCTTGCGCGGCCGGCGTCAAAGCGATCGAGCGCGAATTGGGGCCGGTCGAGGTGCTGGTCAACAATGCCGGCATCACCCGCGACGCGGTGCTGCACCGCATGACGCCCGAGCAATGGAGCGCCGTCATCGCCACCAACCTGACCTCGTGCTTCAACATGTGCCGCCTCGTGATCGAAGGCATGCGCGAGCGCGGCTTCGGGCGCATCGTCAATATTGGCTCCATCAATGGCCAGGCCGGGCAATACGGCCAGGTGAATTACGCGGCGGCGAAATCGGGCATCCACGGCTTCACCAAGGCGCTGGCGCAGGAAGGCGCAGGCAAGGGCATCACCGTCAACGCGGTCGCGCCGGGCTATATCGACACCGAGATGGTGCGCGCCGTCCCGCCCAACGTGCTCGAGAAGATCGTGGCCAAGGTGCCGGTGGGCCGGCTCGGCCAGGCCTCCGAGATCGCGCGCGGCGTGCTGTTCCTCGTCGCCGACGAGGCCGGCTTCATCACCGGCTCGACGCTCTCCATCAACGGCGGCCAGCACATGTATTGAAGGGGCGCCGCGAGAGGCGCTCAGCCCGCCGCCTTCGGCGCCGTGAGCTGCATCGAGCGGCGCTGGGCGAAGTCGTCGTACCACGCGGCCAGGCGGCGATGGCGGCCGCGCCAAACCTCGCTCGGATAGCGGAAATCGAGATAGCCCTGGGCGCAGCCGATGGCGATCTGGCCGATGGTCGGCGCCGCGCCCTCGGGCAATGCGGCGAGCGTCGCATCCTCGCATTCCTGCTCGAGGGCGGCGAGCGCGCCGCGCACCTTGCGGAGCTGCGCCTCGCGCCAAGCCGGCCATTGAAGCGGAGCGGGGCGAAGCGTCTCGTAGCGGCCGAGCAGCGCGGCGTCGAGCATGCCGTCGGCCAGGGCTTGCTGGCGCAGCGCAAGGAAGCGGGGCGGCCCCGAGGGCGGGAAAATCTTCGCGCCGGCGTGGAGCGTGTCGAGATATTCGCAAATGACCGGCAAGTCATAGAGGACCAGCCCGTCATCCGTCGTCAGCGCGGGCAGCTTCGCCAGCGGGTTCTCGCGCGCGATCTCGTCATTGGGCGTCGGCGGCGCGACCACGGTGGGGATCCGCTCGATCTGCGCCTCGAGCCCGGTCTCGTAGGCCACGACCATGACCTTGCGGACGAAGGGCGAGGTCGGCGAATAGCGCAGCTTCACGTTGGGCGTCCTGGTTAGAACTTGTCCTTGCGCTCGCGGATCGCGGCGAAGGTGGCGACGGCGTCGCCGGGCGCGCCGGCCGCGCTCTGCAGCGCCGGCAGATCGGCGCGCAGGAACGGATTGGTGAGCAGCTCCTCGCCCATGGTGCCGGGAATGGTCGACCGGCCCGCCGCGCGCGCGGCATCAACCCGCGCCGCCCGCGCGATCAGATCGCGGTTGCCGGGCTCGACGGTCAAAGCGAAGCGGGCATTGGCCGCGGTGTATTCGTGCCCGCAATAGACGCGGGTTTCCTTGGGCAAAGCCTTGAGCTTCGACAAGGAGCGCCACATCTGCTCGGGCGTGCCCTCGAACAGCCGCCCGCATCCCATCAGGAACAGCGTGTCGCCGCTGAAGAGCGCGCGCGAGGTCGCGAACCAATAAGCGATGTGGCCGCGAGTGTGGCCGGGGACGTCGAAGACGCGCGCGACCTCGCTGCCCAGCGCGTAGCTGTCGCCCTCGCCCACCGCCACGTCGATGCCGGGAATGCGGTCGCGGTCGGCGCGCGGGCCGACGATGGTGCAGCCGGTCGCCGCCTTCAGCTCGTTGTTGCCGCCGGTGTGGTCGTTGTGGTGGTGGGTGTTGAGGACATGGGTGAGGCGCCAGCCCTGCTCGGCCAGCGCCGCGAGCACCGGCGGCGCCACCGACGGATCGACCGCGGCGGTGACATTGGCCTCGGGCTCGTGCAGAAGATAGACGTAGTTGTCTCGCAGCACCGGGACCTGGCGGATGACGAGCTCGGACATGGGCGCCTACCCTCCCTGGGATTCGGCTAATCTAATTCGCGGCGCCGCCTCATGCTACACTGTCGAACCATGTTCTCCGACGTCGTCGATCTGCGGGAATTCTACGATACGAGGCTCGGCCAGGTGGCGCGCCTCATGGTCGGCCGGCGCATTCGGATGATCTGGCCGGACCTGACCGGCCTCAGGCTGCTCGGGCTCGGCTATGCCACGCCTTATCTGCAGCCCTTCCTGGACGAGGCCGAGCGGGTGATCGCGCTGATGCCGGCCGCGCAAGGCGTGCTGCATTGGCCGGGCGAGGGGCCGAACCGCGTCGTCCTCGGCGACGAGGGCGAGCTGCCGCTGCCGGATTTCTCGATCGACCGCGTGCTGCTCGTCCATGGCCTCGAATTCAGCGAGCAGATCCGGCCGATGCTGAAAGAGGTCTGGCGCGTCCTCGCCGGGGGCGGCCGCGTGCTCGTCGTGGTGCCGAACCGGCGCGGCATCTGGGCGCGCATCGACGGCACGCCGTTCGGCCAGGGGCACCCTTACACCCAAAGCCAATTGTCGCGTCTCCTCCGCGACGAGAGCTTCACGCCCGAGCGCACCGGCGCCGCGCTCCATGTGCCGCCGACGCGCTCGAACACGGTGCTGCGCTCGGCCGTGGCTTGGGAGACCATCGGCGAGCGCTGGTTCACCACCTTCGCCGGCGTCACGATGGTCGAGGCAGCCAAGGAAATCTACGCCAAGCCATGGGCGGCGCAACGGACGCGGCGGCGCGCGGTCTATCTGCCGGTGCCGACGGGCCTGCACCCGGCCGGACGCTAGGCGCGCGAAGCCGCGACCGCGGAATCGAGAGCGCGCTCAGAGCCGCAACAGCTTCTCGGCGTTGCGATGCGCGATCTTCGCCTTGTCGATGTCGTTGAGCGAGAGCTTGTCGAAGAAGGCCATGCCGACGCCGTTCGCCTCGTAAGGCCAATCGACGGCCCAGAGGATCGCGTCGGCGCCGAGCGCGAGCAGGGTGCAGACGAAGGCGGGCTCGTACCAGTTCCCGCTCGTCGTCACGACCAGATTGTCCTTGATGTATTGCAGCGGCGTTTTCTTGAGGCCGCGGCGCGCCGCCGCCGGAGCGCTGTGATCGTCGAGCCGGTGCATGGCGAAGGGCAGGCCCTCGCCGAGATGGCCGAGGATGATCTTGAGCCGCGGATAGGCGTCGAAGACGCCCGCGAACATGATCCGCAGGAAATGGCAACTGGTGTCGATGGCGAAGCCCCAAGGCGAGCCGCGCAGCTCCTCGTAGCCGCTGAAATAGGCGTTCACCACGTCGGGGTGCGGCACCGTCGGATGAAGATAGATCGGCACGTCCAGCGCCTCGGCGCATTCGAAGATCGGCCAGTATTTCCGATCGTCGAGGAACGAGCCCTGCTGATGGCCGTGGATCATCGCGCCCTTGAAGCCCAATTGCTTGACCGTGCGCTCGAGCTCGCGCGCGGCCTCCTCGGGATCGGCGGTCGGCAGGGCGGCGAAGCCCGCGAAGCGATCGGGATGCGCCGAAATCGCCGCCTCGAGCCGCTCATTGGCGTCGCGCGCCATCGGGATCGCGACGTCCCGGGCGAAGGCCTGCGGGCCGGGCGAGCCGAAAGACAGCACCTGCACGTCAACCCCCGCCGCGTCCATGTGGCGCAGCCGCTCGTCGCCGAGATCGAAGAGCTGGGCCGGGATATCGTGGCCCAGCTTCGCGCTGCGGCTCGAGATGAAGAAATTGCGGAACTCGGTCGCGCCGACATGCCGCCGGTAGAGCGCGGTCGTGAAATGCTCTTCGATCGCGATGATTCTCATGATGCGGATGCTTTCCTATCTCGTGTCGCCGCAACGGCGCCGATCGCGGCGCCATGTTGCCTCGCTCCGGCCCCTCCGGCAATGCCGCATCGTTACCGCTTCCGGCTAATCCTTGCCGGTCAGCAGGAAGAGGCCCTGCGCCGCCACGAGATTGGCGAGCCGGCCGCGCGGATTGAGCCGGTAGGGGCGGCCGCGCTCGTCGAGCGCGACGCTGCGCTCGACCGCGATGCCGAGCGCGTCGCACAGATCGAGGAAGTCGAGGATCGTGCACAGATGGATGTTCGGCGTGTCGTACCAGCGATAGGGCAGCGCCGTGGTGCGCGGCATCCGCCCCTCGACCAGCAGCCGGAGGCGCAGGCGCCATTGGCCGAAATTCGGGATCGACACGATCGCGCGCCGCCCGATCCGCACCAGGAGGCGCAGCACCTCGTGCGGGTTGCGCGTCGCCTGCAGCGTCTGGCTCAGGACGACGTAGTCGAAGGCGCGGCTCGGGTAATCGTCGAGGTCATGATCGGCGTCGCCCTGGATCACCGAGAGGCCGTTGCGCACGCAGGCATTGACCCCGCTCTGGCTCAGCTCGACGCCGCGGCCATCGACATTCTTGGCGCGGGCGAGATAGGACAAGAGCTCGCCATCGCTGCAGCCGATATCGAGGACGCGCGAGCCCGGCTCGATCATGCTGGCGACGAGGCGCAAATCCTCGCGCAGGGCGTCGCCGGGCGGCGCGGCCGGCCGCGCGTCGGGACTCATCGCCAAGTAAGCGCGGCCGCGCTCATCCCCGGTTCAGTCCACGATGCTCGGCGCAGCCGGCGAGGAAGCCCTTGAGGGTCGCGTGGAACTCGGGCTCGTCGAGCAGGAAGGCGTCGTGCCCCTTGTCGGTCTCGACCTCGACGAAGCTGACATTGGCCGCCGCGGCGTTCAAGGCATGGACGATCTCGCGATTGCCCGCGGTCGGATAGAGCCAGTCGCTGGTGAAGGAGATCGAGCAGAACCGCGCCTTCGTGCCGGTAAAGGCGTTGGCGAGCACGCCGCCATGCTCGGCGGCGAGATCGAAATAGTCGCAGGCGCGGGTGATGTAGAGATAGGAATTGGCGTCGAACCGCTCGACGAAGCTGATGCCCTGGTGGCGCAGGTAGTTCTCGACCTGGAAATCCGCGTCGAACCCGAAGCTGATGGCATCGCGGTTCTGCAGATTGCGGCCGAATTTCCGGTGCAGCGCCTGCTCCGACAGATAGGTGATGTGCGCCGCCATCCGCGCCACGGCCAGGCCGCGCTCGGGGCGCACGCCGCGCGCGAGGTAATGGCCGTCGCACCAATTCGCGTCCGCCATGATCGCCTGGCGCCCAACCTCGTGGAAGGCGATGTTCTGCGCCGAATGCCGCGGCGCGGTGGCGATCGGCACCGCGGCAAAGACGCGCTCGGGATAGGCCGAGGCCCATTGCAGCACCTGCATCCCGCCCATCGAGCCGCCGATGACGCAGAACAGCGTCTCGATCCCGAGATGATCGATGAGCTTTCTCTGCGCCCGCACCATGTCGGCGATGGTGATGACCGGAAAGGCGAGGTCCCAGGGCTGGCCGGTCGCCGGGTTGGTCTCGGCCGGTCCGCTCGATCCCATGCAGCCGCCGAGCACATTGGCGCAGATCAGGAAATAGCGCTCGGTGTCGAGCACCTTGCCCACTCCCGCCATCAGGTCCCACCAGCCCGGCTTGCCCGTGATCGGATGGGGGTCGGCGACATATTGATCGCCGGCCAGGGCGTGGCACACGAGGATGGCGTTGGAGCGCTCGGCGTTGAGCGTGCCATAGGTTTGGTAGGCGATGGCGTAAGGACCGAGGCTTTGCCCGGAATCGAGCGGCAAGGGCTCGGTCACGGTCAGGCGAAAGCCGGGCCGGCCGATATCGGGCGCGGAAATCATGGGCGAGGGCGCGAAAACGGTCATGCCTGGTGCCGCAAGGGAGATGGAAAGCGGCGTTTACCTAGGGATCAAGGGCCTAGCCTGTCAACGTTTTCTTTGCTTTAAGGGTTGCGCCGAACTATCAGTATCGCCCCGAGTTTCCGGTATCTTATATAAGCCCATGGCCCCGCCTTCGCTGGACGATTTACGCCGCCGCATCGACCGGCTCGACGACGAGCTTCAGGACGCGCTGATCGAGCGCGCAGCACTTGTCGCCGAAATCGCCTCGGTCAAGCAATCCGACGCCACGCCGGCGCTGCGGCCGGGCCGCGAGGCCCGGATCCTACGCCGGCTGGTGGCGCGCCATCATGGCCCGTTCCCGCGCGCGATGCTGGTGCGGATCTGGCGCGAGATGATGTCGGGCACCGCCGCGATGCAAACCGCGCTCGATGTCGCGGTCTATGCCCCCGCCAACGCCGCGGGATTGTGGGACCTCGCGCGCGACCATTACGGCAGCCACGTTCCGATGACGGCGTTTCGCACGGCGGGCGAGGTGGTCGGCGCGGTCAGCGACGGCCGCGCCACGCTGGGCGCGGTGCCGATGCCGGGGCGGGGCGAGACCGAGCTGTGGTGGCGGCTCCTGCTGCCCGGCGAGGCGCCCAAGCCGCGCGTCATCGCGCGCCTCCCTTTCGGCGCCGCCGGCAATGCCCGCAACGAGGGCGGCGACGCGCTGGTGATCGCCCGGATCGAGCCCGAGCCCTCGGGTCTGGACCGCAGCCTCTACGTCGTCGAGACCGGAGAAGAGATCAGCCGCGCGGGCGTCCTCGCCGCGCTCAGCGCGGTCGGCTTGCCGACGACGCTTCTCGCCGGCGCGCCTGCCGAGAACCGGGCGGTCGCGCAGCTCTTCGAGTTCGATTGCTGGCTGCCGGCGGACGAGGCGCGGCTCTGGGAGGCGCTGGCCCCGCTCGGCAACAAGGTGCTTCGGGTCGCGTCGCTCGGCGGTTACGCGCGGCCGCTTTCGGCGGCCGATCTCGCCGGCCCCGGCGGCCCGTGATGACAGCCACGCTGCCCGCGCCGCGCCCGGGCATCCTCGACATCGCGCGCTATGTCGGGGGCGAGTCCCGGATTCCGGGAGTGGCGAAGCCGATTCGCCTTGCCTCCAACGAGAGCGCGCTCGGCCCTAGCCCGCGCGCGGTCGCAGCCTATCATGCGCAGGCCGCCGACATGTTCCGCTACCCCGACGGCTATTCGGTCGAGCTGCGCGGCGCGCTCGCGCGCCATCACGGGATCGAGGCCGAGCGCATCGTGTGCGGCGCTGGCAGCGACGATCTCATCCATCTGCTGGCCGCCGCCTATGCCGGGCCGGGCGACGAGGTGCTCTACAGCCATCACGGCTTCTCGGTCTATCCGATCGCGGCGCGGGTCGCCGGCGCGACCCCCGTCACCGCGCCCGAAAAGAACCTGACCTTCGATGTCGATGCGACGCTGGCGCGCGTCAATCCTCGCACGCGCCTCGTCTTCATCGCCAATCCCAACAATCCGACCGGCACCTTCATCCCGCGCGACGAGCTGCGCCGGCTGCATCGCGGGCTGCCGAAATCGGTTCTCCTCGTGATCGACGCGGCCTACAGCGAATTCGTCACCCGCAACGACTACGAATCCGGCCTCGCGCTGGCCGCCGACGAGCCCAATGTGGTGATGACGCGCACCTTCTCGAAAATCTACGCGCTGGGCGGGTTGCGCCTCGGCTGGTGCTACGCCGGCGAAGCGGTGGTCGATGTCCTCAACCGCGTGCGCCTGCCGTTCAACATCAACGCGGCGGCGCAGGCCGCCGGCGTCGCCGCGCTCGAGGACGTGGCCGCGGTCGACCGCGCGCGCGAGCACAACGACATCTGGCGGCCCTGGCTCGAGCGCGCGCTCAGGGGGCTCGGGCTCGGCGTCCAGGACGGCGCCGCGAATTTCGTGCTGGCGCGGTTTCCCAACGGAGCCGCGCATGCCGACGCCGCCTGGGCGTTTCTGCGCTCGCGCAACATCCTCGTCCGCAAGGTCGCGGGCTACCATCTGCCCGAGCATCTGCGCATCACCATCGGCACCGAGGACGAAATGCGCGCGGTGGTCGCGGCGCTCGGCGATTTTTTGGGGAAATCATGAGCGGCCTTTTCTTCGAGCGCGTCGCCATCATCGGCATCGGCCACATCGGCTCGAGCCTGGCGCGGGTGATGCGCCGCGACCGGCTCGCCGGCGCGATCGTCGCCTGCGCCCGCCGCGCGGAGACGCTCGAGGCCGCGCTCCGTCTCGGCCTCGCCGATCGGGCGACGTCCGATCCGGCCGCCGCGGTCGCGGGCGCCGACCTCGTCGTGATCGCCACTCCGCTTTCGAGCTATGCCGCGATCGGCCGGGCCATCGCGCCCGCCTTGAAGCCGGGCGCCATCGTCACCGATGTCGGCTCGGTCAAAGGCATGGTGGTCCGCGACTTGCAGCCGCTGCTGCCCGATGGCGTGCATCTCGTTCCCGGGCATCCGGTCGCCGGCACCGAGAATTCCGGGCCCGAATCCGGCTTCGCCGAGGTGTTCCGCGACCGCTGGTGCATCCTGACGCCGGTCAAGGGCGGCGATCCGGCGGCGCTCGACCAGGTGACGCGGCTCTGGCAATCGGCCGGGATGCAGGTCGTGACCATGGATCCCGAGCATCACGACATGGTGCTCGCCATCACCTCGCACCTGCCGCATCTCATCGCCTACACCATCGTCGGCACCGCGACCGATCTCGAGGACAGCCTCAAGGGCGAGGTCATCAAGTTCTCGGCCAGCGGCTTTCGCGACTTCACGCGCATCGCCGCCTCCGACCCGGTGATGTGGCGCGACATCTTCCTCAACAATCGCGAGGCGGTGCTGGCCGTGCTGCAGCAATTCAACGAGGACCTGACCGCGATGCAGCGCGCCATCCGCTGGGGCGAGGGCGACAAGCTCGAGGAGCGGTTCGCCCGCACCCGGGCGGTCCGCCGCTCGATCATCGAGGCGAAGCAGGCCTAAACCGGGAGGGTGTGATGTTCGCCGTGATCTTCGAGGTCCAGCCCAAGCCCGGCCGCGAGCAGGATTATCTCGACATCGCGGCCGACCTCAAGCCCGAGGTCGAGCGAATCGACGGCTTCATCTCGGTCGAGCGCTTCGCCAGCATCGCCACGAAGGGCCGGCTGGTCTCGATCTCCTATTGGCGCGACGAGGCGGCGGTGAAGCGCTGGCGCGAGCATACCCGGCACCACCTCGCGCAACTATCGGGGCGCGATCAGATCTTCGCCGATTACCGCATCACCGTCGCCGCGGTCGAGCGCCAATACGGCATGCACGATCGCGGGCAGGCGCCGCAGAAGATGGATTAACGTCGCCGCTCGCCATCGTTTTGCTTCGCAAGACGCCATCGCCCTGGATTCGTGCGATGGCTTTGCTACGCGACCTACCAACTAATCTGCGGAATTCTTGGCGATCGCCGCCGGGCCAAGGAACAGCCGGCCCTGCTGCAGCGTGAGCGGCACGGTGATCGCCTTCTCGCCCTCGGCGTCCGGCTTGCCCAGGAAGCCGAGCACGGCCTTGGCCGCGCCGGCGTCTTGCGGCTTTAGCGCGCCGGTCATCACCGCGACGTCAACGGCGGCGTCCTGTCCGGTGATGACGGCCGAGAGCGCGCCTTCGGGCTGGAGCTCGCCGTCGAGCGCGATCGTGCCCGAGGCATCGAGCAAGAGCGCGCCCCAGCGCAAGCGGAAATACTGCAGCTCGATGGTGCCGCCGTCGTCGCGCCAAGCCGCCAGCGCTTGCGCGAGCGGCCCTGGCGGCAGCGCGCCCTTCCATTGCGCGGCGAAGGACAGGCCCGAGAGCGTGCCGCCGAAGCCGGGCAGGGTGACCGGCAGTTTGATGTCGTCGACCTGCAAAGCCAGGTCGAGCGCGCTGTCGCGATGGCTCGCGGGCGGCGCGGGTGGCAGCTCGGCGTGGAGCTCGGCGTCGCCCACCTGCGTGCCAAGGGCCAGGCCGCTGCCGGCGAGGTCGAGCGCGGTGACGTCGAGCGACAATCCCAAATCGCCGCCCGCTTCGCCGGAGCCGTCGAGATGGCCGAGCGCGAAGCCGGCGAGGTTTTGCGCATCGGCGACGGTGGCGCCGGAAGGCGCGCTGAACTCCCAATGGCGCAGGTTCCACGGCGCCGCCCAGACGACGAGAAGCGGCGCGCTCGCCGCGACCGGCAGCGGAGGCGCCGCGGCGAAGGCGGCATTGGTGAAATGGAGGCGGAAGGCACCGGGAAAGCCGTCGACCGACGCGCCGTCCCAGCTCAGGCGATAGCCGCGGGCCTGTTGCGCCTCGGCCCAGGGCAGGAGCTCGCCGCGAATCCGCGCCGCCATGTAATACCAATAGCCGGCATAGGCGAGGAGCGCGGCCAGCACCAAGGCGGTGAGGCCGAGGACGGTGCGACGAAGGGCCGATGCGCGGTGCATGGCGCGATCTTAGAACATTTTCCCGCCCGGTCGACCCGGCGCGGGCCTCACCCGCACTTCGAGTAGTCGCAATTGGTGCACTGATCGCAGTCTTCGATGCGGATGAGCGCGGCCTGGCCGCATTTCGGGCATTGCGCGAGGCCCGGGCCGGCGCCGGCCTGATTCACCACCTGGCGCATGGCGGCGTCGTGGCGGGGCTCGGCTTTGGGCGCCATGAAGCCGATCGCGATCATGTGGCGCTCGACCACCTCGCCGATCGCCGCGAGCAGCGAGGGCACGTAATGCCCCTCCATCCACGCGCCGCCGCGCGGGTCGAACACGGCCTTCAATTCCTCGGCGACGAAGGAGACGTCGCCGCCGCGGCGGAACACCGCGCTGATCATGCGCGTCAGCGCGATGGTCCAGGCGTAATGCTCCATGTTCTTCGAGTTGATGAAGATCTCGAAGGGGCGGCGGCGGCCGTCGCGCACGATGTCGTTGATGGTGATGTAGAGCGCGTGCTCGCTTTCCGGCCAGTTGATCTTGTAGGTGCTGCCCGGCAGCGCCTCGGGCCGGTCGAGCGGCTGCGTCATGTAGACGACGCCGCCGGCCTCGTAGACGTCCCTCGCCTTGGGCCGCGGCGCCGGCAGCGGCAGCTCGGTTTGCGCCCCGGCCTCGGCCTTGCCCGGGCGCTCGGCCTCGAGCACCGCGCCGGTGACCTCGTTCGGGCCGGTAGGTGGTGCAGCCCTTGCAGCCGAGCTCATAGGCCTGGAGATAGACGTCCTTGAACGCCTCGAAGGGGAAATCGGCCGGCACGTTGATCGTCTTGGAGATCGAGCTGTCGACGTATTTCTGCACCGCCGCCTGCATGGCCAGGTGATCGGAGGGCGCGAGCGACTGGGCGTTGACGAAATAGTCGGGCAGCGCGGCGGCCTCGCCCTTCATCCGGCGGTAGAGGCGATAGGCGTAGTCGGAGACTTCCTCTTCGCGATGGCTGCCGTCCGGCAGCAGCACGTTGCGGCCGATAGCGGAAGCTGAACACCGGCTCGAGCCCGGACGAGACATTGTCGGCGAAGATCGAGATCGTGCCGGTGGGCGCGATCGAGGTGAGGAGCGCGTTGCGGATGCCGTGCTCGGCGATCGCGGCGCGGACATCCGGATCGAGCGCCGCGATGGACTCGCCGGCGAGATAGGTCGCCTTGTCGAAGAGCGGGAAGGCGCCTTTCTCGGCGCGCCAGTTGCGCCGAGGCGAGATAGGCCGCGCGCTGGATCGCTTTCAGCCAGCCCTCGGTCAGCGGCGACCGCGTCCGCCGAGCCATAGCGCAGCGCCGGCACATGATGAGCGCGTCGGCGAGGCCGGTGACGCCCAGGCCGATGCGCCGCTTGGCCTTGGCCTCGTGCGCTCTGCTGCGGCCAGCGGAAAGCGCGAGATGTCGATCGACGTTGTCGAGCATGCGCACCGCCAGCGGCACGATGCGCTCGCAGCTCGGCGAGGTCGAGATCGCGCCTCCGGCGTGAACGGCGCGCGCACCAGCGCGGCGAGATTGATCGAGCCGAGCAGGCACGCGCCATAGGGCGGCAAGGGCTGCTCGCCGCACGGATTGGTCGCGCGCGATGGTCTCGCAGTAATCGAGATTGTTGCGCCGGTTGATGCGGTCGATGAAGATGACGCCCGGCTCGGCATAGGCGTAGGTCGCGCGCATGATCTGGTCCCACAGCTCGCGCGCGGGCAGCACCTTGCAGCGTCGTGCCGTCGAAGGTCAGCTCCCAGGGCGCGTCCTCCTTCACCGCCGCCATGAAGGCGTCGGTGACGAGGACCGAGAGGTTGAACATGCGCAAGCCGCCCGGGCTCGCGCTTGGCGTCGATGAAGGCCTCGATGTCGGGATGATCGCAGCGCAGCGTCGCCATCATCGCGCCGCGGCGATAGCCCGCGCTCATGATGGTGCGGCACATCGCGTCCCACACATCCATGAACGAGAGCGGCCCCGAGGCGTCCGCGCCGACGCCCTTCACCGGCGCGCCCTTGGGGCGCAGGCGTCGAGAAGTCGTAGCCGATGCCGCCGCCCTGCTGCATGGTCAGCGCGGCCTCGCGCAGATGGCTGAAGATGCCGGCCATGTCGTCGGGGATCGTCGCCCATGACGAAGCAGTTGAACAGCGTGACGTTGCGGCCGGTGCCGGCGCCGGCGACGATCCGGCCCGCCGGCAGGAACTTGAAATCGGCCAGCGCCGCGGCAGAAGCGGGGCGCCCATTCGGCCGGATCGCGCTCGGGCGCGGCCAGCGCCGCCGCGACCCGGCGCCAGGTGTCCTCGATGGTCTTGTCCACAGCGGCGCCGTCCGGCCCTTTGAGCCGGTATTTCATGTCCCAGATCTGCTGCGAGATCGAGGCGACGCTGACCATGACGGAAACGCTCCGGCGGATCGGAGGCCGCGCCGACACCCGGCACGGCGGCCGATCCATAGGGAACTCATTGATCGATCAATAATTTATGCCTTTCTCGGAGGCCGGTCAAGGGTTCGTTCCGCGTTTGTTTCCCACAGCAACGGCGAGCCTCAACCTCGCGGCATTGCATGAACTATTCGTTTCCATTCCCGTTATCCCCGGCTTGCGAAGGCGCCGTTTTCCACAAGCTTATCCTCAGGGATTCCCTCACAACCGCGCGGTCGCGGCCTCGATCCTGGCTTCGAGCTCGGCCATGACCGCGCGCCTTTCGCCGCCCGCCGGGATCGCAGGCAGAATCTCGACCACGATCCGGCCCGGGCGCTTCAGGAAATGCCGCCTGCCCCAGAACCGGCCGGAATTGACCGCGACCGGCACTAGCGCGACGCCGAGCTGGCGATAGAGCGCGGCGACGCCGGGGTGGTAGGGCAGATGAACGCCGGGCGCGGTGCGCGTGCCCTCGGGAAAAATCAGGACCGGCCTTCCCTGGGCCAGCGCGCGCCGGCCGGCAGTGACCATGGCTTTCAGGGCGCGGGCGCCGCCCGAGCGGTCGATCGGGATCATCCCGGCCTTGACCGAGTACCAGCCATAGAACGGAATCCAGCCCAGATCGCGCTTCATCACCATGGCCGGGTTGCGGAACACGACGGGCGCCGCGAAAGTATCCCAGGCCGATTGATGCTTCATCGCGATGAGCATCGGGCCGGGCGGCAGATGCTCGGCGCCGCGGACCTCGTGATCGAGCCCGACGATGACGGCGAGCAGCCATAGGATGCCGCGCGACCAGAAGCTGCCATAGCGCATCATCCAAGAGGGCGGCGCCAGCAGCAGCGGCAGGCCGGGCAAGGCGAGCGCCGCCGTCCAGAGATAAAAGGCGACCTGAAAGACCAGCGAGCGCAGCACGATCACTCAGGCGCTCCTGGCGTCGCCACCGGCGCCGCGAGCCTCGGCCGCACCAGCGCGACGAGATATTTGGCATACTCGCCCACAACGAGGCTCAATCCCGCGCGCGACGACCACCACGGCCGCTCGCCGAGGATTTCCGGGAATACCGGATTGGGCACGATCTCGATCTCGGGCATGGCGCGGGTGAATTCGAGGAGGCTGCGCTTCATGTGATAGCTCGCGGTGACGAGGCGGAGCGAGTGAAAGCCTTGCTCGGTCATCCACTGCGCGGTCTCGCGCGCGTTGCCCGCGGTGTTGTCGGCTTCGTGGCCGAGCACGACGCAGCAGGCGACGCGGTCGGGCGCTTGGCGCGACACGCGCAACAGCTCGGCTACGTCGACGCCGCGATAGACGCCCGAGACGAAGAGCTTCTTCGCCTTGCCCGCCGCCAGAAGGTGCAGCCCGCTCGCGACGCGCTGGCTGCCGCCGGTCAACACCACGATGGCGTCGGTTTGCCGCGCGGGGTCGTCCACCTCGGTCGGGATCGTGGACGCGAAGCGCCACAGCCCGACGAGAAACAGCGCGGCCAGCAACGCGAGCAGCGCCGCGGCGCCGGCCGCCCAGCGCCGCCTCGGCCAGCGCGTCATGGCAGGCGGGCGAGCGCGCGCATCACCGTGATCCGCGCCGTCGCCATCGCCGTCAGCGCCGCCGCCGCCGGCAGCAGCGCCAGCGAAGCCCATTGCCACAACGCGAAATGCAGCTCGGGCAAGAGCTTCGTTTCCTCGCCCAGGGCCCCGGTGGCCGCCGCGGCGTAGCCCAAGCCCCACAGCGTGATGGCGGCGAGGATCAGCCCGGCCATGCCGCCGCCGAAGCCGAGACGCAGCGCCTCGCGCTCGAATTGCCGCGAGATATAGCGGTCATGCGCGCCGATCGCATGCAGCAGCTCGATGACGTCGCGATGAACCGCGAGCCCGGCGCGGCTGGCGAAGATCACGGTGAGCACCGAGGTCGCGCCGACCATCGCCAGGATCGCAAGGCCGGTGCCCTCGACCGAAAGCGCCAGCGCATGGAGCCGGTCGAGCCAGAGCCGGTGATCGTCGAGCTGGGCGCCCGGCACGGCGGCGGCGAGCCGCGTCTTCAAGCCGGCGAGATCGAGCGCGGCGCCGTCCGAGCTGCGCAGGTCGATGAGAAGCGGAAGCTGCAGCTCATCGGGCGTGACCGAGGTGCCGAGCCAAGGCTCGAGCAGCTTGCCCTCGGCGGCACGGTCGAGCGCCGTGGCGCTGGCGATGCCGGGCGTCGCGCGCAGGACGGCCAAGGCGGCGGCGAGCGACGCGCCGCCGTTGCCGACGCCCGGCGGCAGCTCCACGGTCATCGTGCCGGCGAGGCCGCGGTCCCAGTCCTGCACCGTGCCAAAGAGCGCCAGCATCCCGGCCAGCGCCAAGGCCGCGAGATAGACCATCGGCGCGATCAGCCAGGGCAGCAGCCGCGCGGTGCCGTCGCGGCGCAGCGGGATGTCGTTGCTGCGCCGCCCGATCATGCCGCGACCAGCTCGCCATTCTCGAGATGAAGCCGGCCATGGCCCAACTCCGCCGCCAGCGCGTCGTCGTGGGTGGCGAGCACCACGCTGGTGCCGAGCCGGTTCAGCTCCTCGAACAGGTGCAGCAGCCGCAGCGCCATGGCGTCGTCGACATTGCCGGTGGGCTCGTCGGCGAGCAGAAGTTGCGGCCGGCCGATCACCGCGCGCGCGATCGCGACCCGCTGCTGCTGGCCGCCCGACAGCGTCGCGGGCCGGGCGTCGAGCTTGTCGGCCAGGCCGACCCATGCCATCAGCTCGGTGACGTGCTGGCGCACCTCGGTCTCGGGCGCGCCCGCGACGCGCAGCGGCAGCGCCACGTTGTCGAAGGCCGAGAGATGGCCGAGCAGCCGGAAATCCTGGAACACGACGCCGATCTTGCGCCGCAACGGGGCCAGGTCGCGCCGGCCGAGGCGCGAGATATCCTCGCCGAACACCGAAATGAGGCCGCGCGTCGGCCGCTCGGCGAGATAGATAAGGCGCAGCAGCGTGGTCTTGCCGGCGCCGCTCGCACCGGTCAAGAAGCGGAACGACCCCGGCGGCAGGTTGAGGCTGACGTCGCGCAGCACCTCGGGTCCGGTGCCGTAGCGCATGCCGACATTCTCGAGCCGCACCATGTCGGGAAGCACTCTCCTGAATCGTGGGGCTGCCTCGGGCAACATGGCACGCGCGGGCCGGCCGGTAAAGCCGGCCTCGACTTTGCTAGCAGCCTCGATCCGCTTCGCGGCTCGACCACCGGCGCTTGCCTTGCCTCGCACCCGGCCCGCGCCCTATACGTATAATTGATTGAGGGCAACGCCGAGGCTCGCCCGCGCGATGATCGTCACTTGCAGCAATTGCTCGAAACGCTATCTGGTCGATCCCCGCGCGCTGGGCGCGCCGGGACGGCGGGTGCGGTGCGCGAGCTGCGGCCATACCTGGTTCCAGGCAACTCCCAAGGAAAGCTTGGCGACGATCGATCTGCCGCCGCTCCCCGAGGCGACGCCGACGATCCGCACTAGCGGCGAGCCACCGCGTCCAGTTGCCGGCGTTGTCGCGGCGGCGGTCGCGCGGCCGGTTCCTCGGCTGGGCCGCGGTCGCGATCGTGATCGCGGCGGCGGCGGGCGGACTTGTGTACGAGCGTGCGAAGGTGATGAGCCTGTGGCCGCCCTCGACGCGCCTTTATGCGATGGTCGGCCTCGGGACGAGCGATCCCGGTGCCGGCCTCGAGCTTCGCAAGGTGGCGCCCGGGCGCGCGGTCGAGAACGGCGTGCCGACGCTGACGATCGACGGCGAGGTGGCGAATGTCTCGGCGGTGACGCGCGACGTGCCGAAACTCCGGGTCGCGCTGCGCGACGCCAATGACCATGTGCTTCAGACCTGGACGGTCGTCGTGACCGATCAGCGGCTGCTGCCGGGGGCGAGCGTGCCCTTTCATACCGACGTCGCCCAACCGCCCGAGGCCGCGACCGGCGTCGTCGTCAGCTTCGCCGGCCCCGATAGTTAAGGGCCGCCGCCGTGGCCAGGATTCTGCTGGCGGAGGACGAGGCGGCGGTCCGCGAATTCGTCGTCCGCGCGCTCGGCCACAAGGGTCACGCGGTCAAGGCGGTGCCCGACGGGTTCGCGGCGCTCGCCGCGCTCGCCGCTCAATCCTTCGATCTGCTGCTCTGCGACATCGTCATGCCCGGCCTCGATGGGATCGGGCTCGCCCTGAAGGCCGGCAAGGACTATCCGGCGCTGAGGATCCTGCTGATGACCGGCTACTCCGCCGAGCGCCAGCGCGCCCATAATCTCGCGGCGCTGGCGCACCGGGTTATCGCGAAGCCCTTCACCCTCGACGAGATCTGCGCCGCCGTCGATGACGCGCTTAGCGCCGGCTAAAACTCCTTGAGCAGCCGGTCGATGTAGTCGCGCTCGAGCTCGGGGCGCTGGCGCTCGCCGGCGCGGCGCCGCAGCTCGTCGAGAATCTGCTTCGCCTTGTCGAGCGCGTAGTCATTGGCGGCCTTGCCCATGCGGAGCTGGCCGCCATCGTCATAGCCGCCATTGCCCGGCGCGGTGTCGAGCAGCCGGCCGAGCGGATCGCGCGCCGCCTGATGGAGGCCGGGATTGTCCAGCGGCTCGCCGCTCGGCCCATTGCCGTAATTGTCGCCCATCATCTGGTTGGCCATTGCGCGCGCGGCCTGTTGCAGCGCGTCGAGCGCTTCGCTCTCGGGGCCGACCGCCTGGCCGGGCTGGTTTTGCTGCAGCGCCCCGATGGCGCCGCGCATGGCGCGCTCGGCGCGGCTCAAGGATTGCGGCACCTGGCCGTCCTGCTGCGCGAGCTGCTGCATCATCTGATTGAGCGCCTGGCGCAGCGCTTCCTGCTCCTGGGCATCGCCCTGCATGCTCTGGCCGCCCTGGCCCGCGCGCGACTGGCTGAACGAGCGGTCGAGAAGCTGCTGCTGGCGCTGCATCATCTGCTGCATCTGGCTCATCATCGGGTTCTGGCCGTTCTGTCCCGGCGCGGGCCGGGCGAGGCGCAGATTTTCCATCATCTGCTGCAATTGCGCGAGGAGTTGGCGCGCCTCGTCCTTCGCGCCGGCGGCCGCGAGGTCGCGCGCGCGATCGAGCATGCTCTGAAGGTCCTGCATCGACAGCATGTGCGACGGGTCGGCCGGCGGAAGATCCTGCGGATTCTGCCGCGCCAATTGCTGGGCCAGGGCCTGCATATAGCGGTTCATCGCCTCCTGCACCTGCTGGATGAGCTTTTCGATCTCGGGATCGGGCGCGTTGCGCGCGAGCGCGTCCTGCAGCGACTGCATCGCGTTCCGCAAATTCTGCTGCTCGGCCGGCGTGCCGCCATCCTCGATCCGGAGCGCCGTGTCCCACAGCAGGCTTTGCACCGGAGCGATCGAGGAATTGTCGCGGTCGAAGACGAGCCGCGCCTGGGCCGTGCGCAGCGCCAGGAAGACCACGATGTCGTCGGCGAAACGGTCGGGCCGCTGCGACAGATCGGAGAGCGTCTCGGCCACGACATCCTTGTCGTCGGGACGCAGCATCAGCTCCTTGCGCTGCTCGACGAGCGCCTTGGCCACGGGGTTGTGGAACACGCGCTCGGGCAGCACGGTGTCGACGATATCGCTCGTCCCGGTCTGGCCTAGCGCGTCGGTCGCCTGCAATTCGATCTCGACCGGCAGCCCGGCCCAGAGATTGGCGGTGAGATCGAAATAGCTGGTGCTTTCAGCGTCCTTGAGATGCTGGCCCGGCAGCGGCAGATCGAGGGTCAAGGCCTCGCCCGCCGGATCGCCGGCGCGATGGATGATCGCCTTGGCGCCCTCGACGCCGTAATCGTCGCTCGCCTTGTAATCGAGCCGCAGCGCCATGCTGTCGGTATGCGAGGGCGGCCGGGTGAAGGCGATGGTCGGCGGCTGGTCCGGTATGACCGCGATCGCCCACTCGCCGAGGGTGCGGCCGTCCTGCTCGACCGCGAGCCGCTTGCCGGCGGCGATGGTCGCGCCGCTCTTGAAATTATGCTCGTCGATTCGGGTGAAATCGGTGGCATGGCCGTCGAGCTCGAGGCGCGGCGCGTCGCGCCCGCCATGCACTTGCGCCAGCACCGTGCTGCCGACGGGCACCGGCACCGCCGCGCCGCGGGGGCTCTCCGACAAAAACAGCGGCGGCAGCCCGGTGTAGTCTGGCGGCGTCACCCAGATGTCGAGGCTCGCCTGCGCCGCCGCGCCGATCGGGGCGAGGCCGGGGCTCAGCGCGCCGAGCAGGCGCTGCGACCAGTCGGGGCCGGCATCGATCGCGCCGAGCACGAGGACGAGGCCGAGCGCGGCCCGCAGCGCGTAAGGATCGCGCCGCGCGAGCCCGGCCGCGGGCGCGCCGATCCTCAGGCGCCGCGCCGCCTCCGCCATGCGCGCAAGGTGCGCCTGCCACAGCGCCGCCGATGCGGCATCGTCGGCGTCGCTCGCGAGGCTGTCCTCGAGCGCGGTCAGCGGGCGATGGGCGAGGCCGCTCGCGGTCTCGATGCGGCGGCGCGATTCGTCGCGCCCGGGCAGGCGGAAGCGGTGCGCGGCATCGAACGCGGCGGCCGTCAGCGCCACCACGAACACGGCGAGCAAGAGCCAATGCAGCGAATTCGGGAGGCGCGCCGGGACATCGAACAACGCCAGCGCCACGAACACGCCGAGCACCCCGGTCACCGGCCACAGCGCCGGCCACAGCCGCTCCCACAAGAGGGCGAGCGCGGCCAACCCCAAGCGGTGCCGGAGCGGCGGCGGCGCGGCCGGGGTGGCGGGGTCGAGCATGTGCGGCCTCTTGCCGGTCAGTTGCCGATAAGCCAGGGCGGCATCTGGTCCTGCGCCAGCACCGCCTCGAAGCTCGGCCGCGGCCGGACCACGGCGAACTCCGCGCCGCGCACCAGCACTTCCGGCGCCGGCAGGCGGGTATTGTACCCCGAACCCATCGCCGCGCCATAGGCTCCCGTCGGACATCAGCGCGACCCGGTCGCCGGCTTCGAGCGGCGGCAGCAGGCGCCGCTGCGCGAAGGTATCGCCGGTCTCGCATATCGGACCGACCACGTCGGCCGGCTTCAGCCCGCGGCGCGGCGGCGGCCCGTCGAGGGGCAGGATCGCGTGGAAGGCATCGTAGAGGGCGGGACGCACCAGATCGTTCATCGCCGCGTCGAGGATGATGAAGCGGCTCGTGACGCCGTTTTTGACATAGACGACGCGCGCGACCAGCACGCCGGCATTGCCGACAAGATAGCGCCCCGGCTCGAAGGACAAAAGCGCGCCGAGATTATGGGTGAGGCGCTTGACCATCGCGGCGTAATCGGCGATCGCCGGCGGGTTCTCGTCGCGATAGCGAATGCCGAGCCCGCCGCCGAGATCGAGCCGGTCGAGCGCGATGCCGTCGGCGCGCAGCGCGCGGTACAGCTCGACGACGCGCCGGAACGCGCGCTCGAACGGCTGCAGAGTCGGTCAGTTGCGAGCCGATATGGACGGCGATGCCGACCGGCGTCACTGCCGGGCAGCGCGGCGGCGCGGGCAAGGCGGCGCGGCACATGGGCGAGGTCGATGCCGAATTTATTTTCCTTCTTGCCGGTGGTGATCTTGGCGTGGGTGCGCGCATCGACGTCCGGGATTGACCCGGATGGCGATCGGCACGGTCTTGCCGATGCGGGCCGCGACCTCGCTCAGCGCCGCGAGCTCGGGCAGCGGATTCGACGTTGATCTGCTGCACGCTCGTGCGCCAGCGCGAAGGCGATCTCGGCCTCGGTCTTGCCGACGCCGGAGAAGACGATGCGGCTGCGCCGGGATGCCGGCCGCGAGCGCGCGGCGGAACTCGCCTTCCGAGACGACGTCGGCGCCCGCGCCGAGCCGCGCCAGCGTCGCGACACGGCGAGGTTGGAGTTGGCCTTCATCGAATAGCAGAGCGCGCCTCGGCGCCGGCGAAGGCGGCGGCGAAGCGCGGTAGCGGCGCTCGATCTGCGCGCTCGAATAGACAGTAGAACGGCGTGCCGACCGCGGCGGCGATGCGCGCCAGCGGCGACCTCCTCGGCGCAGAGCACGCCGCGCGCGATAGGCGAATCTCCGGCGCGCCGGGCGCGGCCTTGGGGGTGATCAGTCATGCGGGTCGCTAGTTGCGCGGATAGGCTCTCGGATAGGTCTTGGGCTCGCCGGGCGGCGGAGCCGGCGCTCGGCCTTCTTGCCGCAGGCCGGCAGCGGAGGCAAGCGCCAGCAGCGCGCGAGCGCGAGAGCCGGCACGACAGCGGCGGGTGGACAGCGCGCGAAGCGGCCATCCCCGGCGCGCAGGAAGAGCGCTTTGCGCGCCCGCGGCGGCGGCGGCGGCGACATTGGCGGGCGCGGTGCCGCCGAAGCTGGTGCGGCTCGCGACCGAGCTGCTCGACGTCGAGCACCTCGGAACACGGCGGCGGTGATGCGCGGCTCGATCCTCTGCATCTCGCCGAGCGGCAGCGCGGCGAGGATCGCAGTCCTGCGCCTCGGCGCGCGCGACGATGCGCGCCGGTGACATGATGGGCCTCGCGGAACGGCAGGCCGAGCCCAGCACCAGCCAATCGGCGAGATCGGTCGCGGTGCTGAAGCCGCTGGCGGCGACGCGGCGCATGGCCTGCCGGGTCTGGCTCAGGTCGCGCGACCATGCCGGCGGTCGCGGCGAGACACAAGGTCGAGCGTGTCGGCGGCGTCGAACACCGGCGCCTTGTCCTCCTGCATGTCCTTGCGTAGGCGAGCGGCAGGCCCTTCATCACCGCGAGCAGCCCGACGAGCGCGCCGGCGACGCGCCCAGCCTTGGCGCGCACCAGCTCGGCGGCATCGGGGTTGCGCTTTTGCGGCATGATCGAACTGCCGGTGGTGAAGGCATCGCTGAGGCGAATGAAGCGGAACGGCTCGCTCGGCCATAGCACGATCTCCTCGGCGAAGCGCGAGAGATGGGTCGCGGCGATCGCCGCCGCCGCCAGGAACTCGAGCGCGAAATCGCGGTCCGATACCGCGTCGAGCGAATTCGCGGCCGGGCGGTCGAAGCCCAATGCCTTGGCGGTGGCGACGCGGTCGATCGGGAAGGCGGTCCCGGCGAGCGCGCCGGCGCCGAGCGGCAACTCGTTGAGCCGCGCCGCGGCAATCGCGGAAGCGACCGCGGTCGCGCCCGAGCATCTCGACATAGGCCAAGAGGTGGTGCCCAAAGGTCACGGGCTGCGCCGACCTGGAGATGGGTGAAGCCCGGCATGATGGTCGCGGCGTGGCGCTCGGCCTGCGCGATCAGCGCGGCCTGGAGCAGCGCGATATCGCGGTCGAGCCCGTCGATCGCCTCGCGCACGTAGAGCCGGAAATCGGTCGCCACCTGGTCGTTGCGCGAGCGCGCGGTATGGAGGCGCCCGGCGGCCGGACCGATCAGCTCGGCGAGCCGCGCTTCGATGTTGAGATGGATGTCCTCGTGTTCGATGCGGAACGGAAAGGTGCCGCGCTCGATCGAGCGGCGGATGGCGCCGAGACCCCGGGCAATGGCGTCGCCGTCTTTCCTTGATATGATCCGCCGCTTGACCAGCATCGCGCAGTGCGCGAGGGAGGCGGCGATGTCCTGGGCATAGAGCCGTTTGTCGATATCGAGCGAGGCATTGATGCGCTGCATGATCGCAGCCGGGCCGGCGGCGAAGCGCCCGCCCCACGCGGCATTGACCGGCGCCTGCGCCAAAGGCGGCGCCGTGCGCCTTGCGCCGGTCATGGCTCGAGGCCAACGGGTGGATGAGCGATGACAAAACGGTTGATAGGCGCGCTCACGGTGCTTCTCGTCCTGTGCGGGGCCGGGCTCGCGGTGATCGTCTTGCGGCCCGGCAGGCCCACGCCGCTCGTGCCGCCTCCCGAAGCCAGCACCGCTGCCGCGCCCCCAATCCTCGGGCAGCTTACCGCGCTCGCGACGCCGCTTCCAGCGCCCGCGCTGGCTTTCACGACCCGTGCGGGCGCGCCCGCGTCGCTGGCCGATTTCCGCGGGCGTCCCGTGCTGGTCAATGTCTGGGCGACGTGGTGCGTGCCTTGCGTGGCCGAGATGCCGGCGCTCGACCGGCTCCAGGCCAAGCTCGGCTCGGAGCTGACCATCCTTGCCATCTCCGAGGACCGGACCGGCGCGGCCGTGGTCGATCCGTTTCTTCAGCGCACCGGGATCACGGCGCTCGGCGTCTATCTCGATCCCAAAGACGCGGCCACCACCGCCTTGGGCCTCGAAGGCTTGCCCACGAGCGTCCTCATCGGCGGCGACGGCAAAATTCTCGCCAAGCTCGAAGGCGCGGCAGCGTGGGACGATCCCGAGATGATAGCGACGCTGCGGCGCATGATCGCCGCGCGGTGAAGAATCACGCGGTGGTCAGCGCCGCGCGCAGGAACTCGCCGCCGGCGGCAAGCCCCTCGGCGTCGATGCCATGCCCGAGGCCCGGCCGCAGCATCTCCTCGACCGGAACCCCGACCTGGACCAGCGCGGCATAGGCTTGCAGCAAGGATTCGGGCAGCACGACTTGGTCGCGGTCGCCATGGACGAGCAGGACTTTGGGGCGCGAGCGCAGCTCGGTGGCAAGCCGCTCGGGCGCGAATAGCCGGCCCGAATAGGCGACCACCGCGGCCAGCTTCTTGGCGCGCCGCAATCCGACATAAAGCGACATCATCGCGCCTTGCGAGAAGCCGACGAGCGCGAGCCGCGATTCGTCGAGCCCGCGCTCGGCCAGCGCCTCGGTGAGGTAGCGCTCGAGGATCGCGGCGGCCGTGCCGACGTCTTCCAGCACTTGCTCGCGCGACCGCCCCTGAAAGCTGAACCATTGCCGCCCGAAGGGCGCGCCCTCGCAGGGAAAGGGCGCGTCGGGCGCGACGAACTCCGCCTCGGGCAAGAGCGTAGCCCATTGCTCGGCGAGGCCGATAAGGTCGGTACCGTCGGCGCCGTAGCCGTGCAGCGCCACGACCAATTGCCTGGGTGCGCCGCCGGCGCGGGGAGGCCGGCTCGGTCCGTCGAGAACATTCGGCATCATCGCCCAGGGATAGACGAAGCGCCGCGCTTTGTCACGGGGGCGCCGCTCTTGCTAGGCTCGTTCGCCATGATCGTCACGCGCTTCGCGCCGAGCCCGACCGGGCTCCTGCATCTCGGCCATGCCTTTTCGGCGCTCACCGGTTGGCGCGCCGCGCACGAGACGGGGGGTCGGTTCCTGTTGCGCATCGAGGATATCGACGCCGGCCGTTGCCGCGAGGAATTCGTTGCGGCGATCCGCGACGACCTGAGCTGGCTCGGGCTCGATTGGGACGGCGCGGTGCGCCGGCAGTCCGAGCATTTCGACGACTACCGGGCGGTGCTTGAGGCGCTGCGCGCGCTTGGTGTGCTCTATCCCTGCTTTTGCAGCCGCGCCGAGATCGCGCGCGCCGCCTCCGCGCCGCAGGGCGACACGGGGCGGGTCTATCCCGGCACCTGTCGGCATTTAGGCGAGGCCGAGCGCGCGGCGCGGATCGCCGGGGGCGAAGGCTACGCGCTCCGGCTCGATGTCGCGCTTGCGTCGCTTCTCGCCGGCGCACTCGGTTGGCACGAAGACGGCAAGGGCCGCGTCGCGGCCGATCCGCGCAGCCAGGGCGATGTCGTGCTGGCGCGCAAGGATGTGCCGACGAGCTATCATTTGGCCGTCACGGTGGACGATGCCTCGCAGGGCGTGACGCTGGTGACGCGCGGCGAGGATCTTTTCGCCGCGACCGCGATCCATCGCCTGCTGCAAGCGTTGCTCGGCTTGCCCGAGCCGCGCTACCGCCATCATCCGCTGATGACCGATGCGAAGGGCAGGCGTCTTGCCAAGCGGGACGGGGCGCTCACCCTCGGAGGCTTACGCGAAGCCGGGCGGAGCCCAGGGGAAATCTTGCGCGATGCTGTGACGCCGCGCCGGATCGCTAATCCGGATTCCGCCGCAGCCCGAGGATGAGATCGAGATATTCCGGGTCGTCCACCGGCACCAGGCCGTGGCGCAGCGCGAAATCGATCAGCACCAGATTGACGTTGAACTTGAAATCGTCGCTGTCGCGCACGCTTGGCCAGGACGGTGCCGGCGTCCTCGAGGGTGAAGGCGACCAACTCGCCGTCGTTATTCCGGGGCACGAAGTCACGCGGCACCTCGAGGTCGTAGCAGAAGAGCACGTCGTCGCGCAGGCCGTGCTTGACCGCCATGCGGTAGGACACGGCGCCTACCGGAACCGCCTGGCCGGCGAGCGCCTCCGGCAGGCTCGCCTCCTCGGCGCTTTCCTTGACCAGGGTCTCGACAAGGCCGTGGGCGTAATCGATGCCGCCGGCGACGAGGTTGTCGAGCTTGTCGGGCGCGACCGCTTTCGTCGGCGAGCGCCGCCCGACCCACAGCTTGAGCGCGCCGTCCTCGCGCACATAGCCGTTCAAATGCACGCCGTAGGCACGAACCCCGAAGAACGGAACCGCGCCGCGGTCAAGCTTGAAATGCGGCGCGGCGCCCCAAGCGGGCGCCACCGCGAAATACTCGTTGCGCCATTTTGCGACCAGCCCCTCGGAAACGAGGCTCTCGGTCACCTCGTCGATAATCGCGCTCAAGCGGTCGAATTCGCCCGCGGCGACGAGGGCCACGGCATCGGGCGCGACCGCGAAGATCGACGGGAACCGCCGCAGCGCCTCGGCGTTGTCGCGGCGCACGAAGCCGAGGCGCGCGCCGTCGTGCCGGAGGGGCACGAACCCGTCCGGGTCATAGCGATTGCAGTCGCGAAGGTGACGCAACAGGCCCATGGCGCTTCAGCGCGCCTCGAGTTCGGTATCCCAGTAGAGAAAGTCGCGCCAGCTATGGTGCAGGTAATTGGGCGGGAAGGCGCGGCCATTGTCGCGCAGCATCTGCGTCGTCGGCTGCGTCGGCCGGTGGCGCGGAAACATCTTGGCTTCCTCGGGCAGCTGGCTGCCTTTCAAGAGATTGCAGGTCGTGCAGGCCGTGACGACGTTCTCCCAGGTCGTCCAGCCGCCGCGCGAGCGCGGCACCAAGTGATCGAAAGTGAGCTCGTGCGAGGGAAAGTCGCCGCCGCAATACTGGCACAGGAAGCGATCGCGCAGGAACACGTTGAACCGGGTGAAGGCCGGCCGGCGCGCCATCGCGATATAGGATTTCAGAGAGATGACGCTGGGCAGCCGCATCTCGAAAGAAGGGCTGCGCACCACGCGGTCGTAATGGGAGACGATCCGCACCCGGTTGAGGCAGACCGCCTTGACCGTTTCCTGCCACGACCAGACCGAAAGGGGAAAATAGCTCAATGGCCGGAAATCGGCGTTGAGCACGAGCGCCGGGCAGTTATCGAGAGCGAGCGACAAACCTGCACCTCATAACGCGATCCTCTTCGAGGCTGCTCCTCCTAGCATGCGCGCAAGGCCGACGCCAGAGGGGACTAAGATACTGCGTCGTGCGCCGCGCGGCCTTCGAGACGCGAGCCCCCGGTTCGCTTCCCGGGCCGAGGAGCAGTTCTCGATGCCATGAAAGATTTTTTGCGCGGCCATGTCGAAGGCCGCGGGATAGCCCTGCGGCGACTACCTCGTCGGCACCGGCTTTTCGCCGCGATAATCGTAGAAACCGCGCTGGGCCTTGCGCCCGAGCCAACCGGCCTCGACATATTTGACCAGCAACGGACACGGGCGGTACTTCGAATCCGCGAGGCCCTCGTAGAGCACCTGCATCACCGAGAGGCAGGTATCGAGCCCGATGAAATCGGCCAGCGCCAAGGGTCCCATCGGGTGGTTGGCGCCCAGGTGCATCGCGGTGTCGATGGCCTCGACCGAGCCGACGCCCTCGTGGAGCGTGTAGACCGCCTCGTTGATCATCGGCAGCAGGATGCGGTTGACGATGAAGGCCGGAAAATCCTCGGCCAAGACCGGCGTCTTGCCGAGCTTTAGCGAAAGATCGCGCACGACTTCGAAGGTCGGCTCGTCGGTGGCGATGCCCTTGATGACCTCGACCAGGGCCATCACCGGCACCGGATTCATGAAATGCATGCCGATGAAATGCTCGGGCCGGTCGGTCGCGGTCGCGAGCCGGGTGATCGACAGCGACGAGGTATTGGTTGCGACGATCGCCGCGGGCTTGAGGTGCGGCACCAGCTTCTTGAAGATGTCGCGCTTCACTTCCTCGCGCTCGGTCGCCGCCTCGATCACGAAGTCGCAGTCGTTGAAAATGTCATAGCCGGTGGCGGTGCGAATGCGGTGCAGCGCCGCCGCCTTGTCGGCTTCCTTGACCCGCCCGCGCGCGACCTGGCGGGTCATGTTGCCGTCGATCGTGCTGATCGCGTGCTCCAGCACTTGGTCGTCGATGTCCGCGAGCCCCACGTCATAGCCGGCGAGCGCGCAGACATGGGCGATACCGCTGCCCATCTGTCCGGCGCCGATGACGCCGACGGATTGAATTGAAACGAGTGACGGGGTTGTCATGGTCTTTCTTACCTCGGTTGGGCTCGAATCAGCGGTTGGCGAGCTTTTTCGTCAGTTCCGCCTCCAAGGCGGGCACGATCTCGAACAGATCGCCGACGATTCCGTAATCGGCGATCTGAAAGATGGGCGCATCCCCGTCCTTGTTGATGGCGACGATCACCTTCGAATCCTTCATCCCGGCGAGATGCTGAATGGCGCCGGAGATGCCGACCGCGATATAGAGCTCGGGCGCCACGATCTTGCCGGTCTGCCCGACCTGATAATCATTGGGCACGAAACCCGAATCGACCGCCGCGCGCGATGCGCCGACGGCCGCGCCGAGCCGGTCGGCGAGACTTTCGAGGAGCTTGAAATTCGCCCCCGATTGCATGCCGCGGCCGCCCGAGACGACGACCCGGGCGGCGGTCAGCTCGGGCCGCTCCGAGCGCGCGAGCTCGGCGCCGAGGAAGCGCGTGAGATTCGACGCGGCCGGCGCCGCGATCGTCTCGACGGCGGCGTTGCCGCCGGCCTTCGCTTGCGGAAAGGCGGTGCCGCGCACGGTGATGATCTTGATGGGATCGCGCGACTGCACGCGCGCGATCGCGTTGCCGGCATAGACCGGACGCTCGAAAATATCGGGCGCGATCACGGCCGAGATGTCGGAGAGCTGCGCCACGTCGAGGAGCGCCGCGACGCGCGGCATGAAATTCTTGCCGAAGGTGGTGGCCGGGGCGAGCACGTGGCTGTAGCTTTTGGCGAGGCCGAGGACGAGCGCCGCGAGATCTTCGGCCGAAGGGTGCTCGAGGACGGCGGAATCGGCGAGCAACACCCGATCGACGCCGGCGAGCGCCGCCGCTTCGTCGGCGACAGCGCGGCAGCCGCTGCCGGCAACGAGGACATGGACCCCGCCGCCGACGGCAAGGGCGGCCGAGACCGCGTGGCCGGCGGCGCCCTTCAAGGCGCGATTGTCGTGCTCGGCGACGACGAGGCTGGTCATCAAATGACCTGCGCCTCGTGCATCAGCTTGTCGACCAGCTCCTCGACCGAGCCGAGCTTGAAGCCGCCCTGGCGCTTGCCCGGCTCGGACACTGCGAGGGTGACGAGACGCGGGGCGATATCGACGCCCAATGCCTCGGGCGCGATCGCCTCGATCGGCTTTTTTCGCGCCTTCATGATGTTGGGCAGCGAGGCATAGCGCGGCTCGTTGAGCCGAAGGTCGGTCGTCACCACCGCGGGCAGCGCGATCTCGACCGTCTCGAGCCCGCCATCGACCTCGCGCGTCACCGTGGCGCGGTCGCCCGCGATCTTGAGCTTCGAGGCGAAGGTCGCCTGCGGCCAGCCCAGCAACGCGGCCAGCATTTGGCCGGTCTGGTTGCAATCGTCGTCGATCGCTTGCTTGCCGAGAATCGCGAGCTTGGGCGCTTCCTTGACCACGATCGCCTTGAGCAGCTTCGCGACGGCCAGCGGCTCGAGCGGTTGATCGGTCAAGACATGGATGCCGCGGTCGGCGCCCATCGCCAAGGCGGTGCGGATGGTCTCTTGGCAGCTCTGCGGACCCAGCGAGACGGCGACGATCTCGGTCGCGGCCCCGGCTTCCTTGAGGCGGATGGCCTCTTCGACGGCGATCTCGTCGAACGGATTCATCGACATCTTGACGTTGGCGGTCTCGACGCCGGTCTTATCCGCCTTGACGCGGATTTTGACGTTGAAATCGATGACGCGCTTGACGGCGACGAGCACTTTCATGTGCGGCGGCAAATCCTTGCAATGGGGCGGGAATGTTGCATCTGCACAATGAGAAGGCAAGGACTTCGTGGCGCCGGGTGTTTCCCGACGCCGCGCCGCACCATCAGCGATTAGCGCCCGGCCGCCACAGAATATCGCCGCTGTTGCAGTTCGCCACCCGGCCAAGGACGAAGAGGTGATCCGACAGCCGGTTCAGGTATTTGAGCGCCTCGGGGTTGAGCATCTCCGCCGCGGCGAGCGCGGCGACGCGGCGTTCCGCGCGCCTCGTTACGGTGCGCGCCAGATGAAGGGCCGCGGCCAAGGCCGTGCCGCCGGGCAGGATGAAGGAATCGAGCGGCTTCAAGCCGCGGTTCATGGTGTCGATCTCGCGCTCGAGGCGCAAGGTCTGGGCGGGCAGGATGCGCAGCGCGCCCTTGGCTCGCCGTCCGGTTTCGGGGGTAGCGAGATCGGCGCCGAGATCGAACAAATCCTGCTGGATGCGCGCCAGCATCGCCAGCGCCTCGGCCTTGGCGTGGCGCCGGGCGAGGCCCAGCGCGGCATTGGCTTCATCGACCGTGCCAATGGCCTCGACGCGCAACGACTGCTTGGGCACCCGCGCGCCGTCGCCGAGCGAGGTCTCGCCCTCATCTCCGCCGCGCGTGTAGATGCGGGTCAGCCGGACCATCCGCCTCGCGTTCAGCGCCGGTACAGCATCATGAAGATCACGAAGAGCAGCAGCGCCAGCCCCTGCAACAGCACGCGCGACCGCATCAGCTTGTTCGAGCGCTCCGGATCGCCGCCCTTCGCCATCGTGATGATGCCGAAGAGCAGCATGCCCAGCGTCGCCAGCATGGCGAGGACGACGAGGATCGGCAGGACGAATTCCATAGAACAAGTATAGCGCGGCTGGCCGCGCGCGGACAGTAAGGCGCGGCAAGCATCGGCGCCTAGTTGAGCTTGGCCGTGGCGGGCGATATCGTGCGCCGTTCAAGGACCGCGACGCCGATGTCGAAGAAGCCGAGGAACAATTGGCCGGGCTGGGTGAGCATCGCGGTCGTCGCGCTCGTGGTGCTCATTGCCATGCTCGCCGCCCTCGTCCCAACGCTGTTGCCCGAGGGCAATCGACTGGCTGGAGAGGCGCGACACCTCGCCGCCGTCGTCATTTTCGCCGGCAGTTATATCGCGCTCGCGGTCGGCCGGGTTCCCGGCCTGCGCATCGACCGGGCCGGCATCGCCCTCGTTGGCGCCGGGCTCACGGTGGCCTCCGGCACGCTATCGCTTGAAGATGCCTACAACGCCATCGATCTCGATACGATCACGCTGCTGCTCGGCATGATGATCGTGGTCGCCAGTCTGCGGCTCTCGGGCTTCTTCGCGGTCGTCACTTCCTGGGTCATGGAGCGCGCCACCGGCCCCTCGATCCTGCTCGGCGCGGTAGTCGGGACCTCCGGCGTCTTTTCGGCCTTCCTGGTGAATGACGCCATTTGCCTGGTGCTGGCGCCGCTCGTGCTGGAATTGACGCGCGCAATGGGACGCCGGCCAATGCCCTACCTGTTGGCCGTGGCGATGGCGTCGAATGTCGGATCGACCGCCACGATCACCGGCAACCCGCAGAACATCATGATCGGCAGCTTCTCCCATATTCCCTATGCCACCTTCGCTTTGACCTTGGGGCCGGTCGCTCTCATCGGCCTCGTTATCACGGGAGCCATCGTCGCGCTCTTTCATCGCGACGAGTTCGCCAGCGGCGGGCGCATCGAGGCGCCGCGACCGAAAGTCGCGGTCCACCGCGCGCTGATGATCCGCGCGGTGCTGGCGACTGCGATCATGATCGCGTTGTTCTTTGCCGGAATAGCACCCGCCAAGGCCGCGATCGTCATGGGCGGGCTGCTGCTGCTGACGCGCCGGATGAAAAGCCGGCGAATCTACGCGGAGATCGACTGGTCGCTGCTGCTGATGTTCGCCGGCCTGTTCATTATCGTGGCCGGCGCGGAGCGACGCGCTGCTCACGCCGGACGTCGCAGCTGGCGTCGGCCGGCTTCACCTCGATCAGGTTCCGGTGCTTGCTGCGATGACGGCCGTGCTCTCGAACCTTGTGAGCAACGTCCCGGCCGTGCTGATGCTGAAGCTGTTTGTCGGGGCGCTGGCGAATCCCGACAAGGCTTGGCTGGTCATTGCCATGGCATCGACTCTCGCGGGTAACTTCACCGTGCTGGGCTCGATCGCCAATCTGATCGTCGTGCAGAAGGCGGCCGCTTCCGGTGTCGCGATCAGCTTCTGGGACTATTTCAGGGTCGGCGCGCCAGTAACCCTCGTCACCCTTGCAATCGGGACGATGTGGCTGTGGCTGTAAAACCGAAACTACAGGCACAGCGCCCCGGTTGACGGCCGGGCGGCGGCGGGGTCAGGATGCGGCAATCAAGCTCCGGATGAGAGGGTGACCCATGGAACGCCGCTTCGACCGCGCCGCCGAGAATCTCGGCAACATCGTCAAGCTCGAGCACGTCAATGTCCGGATCACGGATCAGCGCCTCTCGACGCTGTTCTATGTCGCGGGGCTCGGCTTCACGCGCGATCCCTACATCATGGTCGGCACCAACAACATGTGGATCAACCTGGGCACGAGCCAGTTCCATCTGCCCACGGGCGGCCCCGACGTGCTGCGCGGCGTCAGCGGCGTCGTGGTGCCCGATCGCGCGGCGCTGCTCGACCGGTTCGCGCGGGTCAAGGGCGAGCTCGCCGGCACCAAATTTTCCTATGCCGAGCGCAACGATTTCGTCGAGGCGAGTTGTCCCTGGGGCAACCGCTTTCGGGTGCATGAGCCCAACGAGGCGCGCTTCGGCTCGATCGTCCTGGGTCTTCCCTATATCGCCTTCGACGTGCCCACGGGCACGGCCACCGGGATCGCGCGCTTCTACCGCGAGGTTTTCGACACCGAGGCGAGCGTCGGCGACGATGGCGAAGGGCATCACGCCCGAGTCCTCGTCGGCCCGAAGCAGTATCTCATATTCCGCGAGACCGCCGAGGAGCTGCCGCCCTACGACCAGCACCACATCCAGATCTACATCGCCGATTTCTCGGGGCCGTATCGGAAGCTCGGCGCGCTCGGCCTCCTGTCGGTCGATACGCTCGAGCACGAATACCGCTTCACCGACATCGTCGATCTCGATACGCGCAAGCGATTGTTCCAGGTCGAGCACGAGGTGCGCAGCATGCGCCATCCGCTGTTCGGCCGCGCGCTCCTCAACCGCAACCCGGCGCAAACCAACACGGATTACCATCCCGGCCATGACAGCATGGCGTGGACAATGGCGTAGCCGTAGCATCGGGACGTGCGAAGGCAAATCTAAGAAGGCCCGTAGCACATGGACGTGCGAAGCCAAATCTAAGAAGGCCCGTAGCACATGGACGTGCGAAGCCAAATCTAAGAAGGCCCGTGGCGGTTGGGCATAAGTAGCCGGCTGGTCAGCGCAGGCTGGTCAGATCGACGCGGACGCAGTCGGTGCGGCCTTGCAGCACGCAGTCTTCGAGCTTCGACTGCGCGGCCAGCCCTTCGACGACGTATAGCCCGATGCACACGAGAAACAGCGCCACCGCCAGCCCGGCGAGGCTGGCGGTAAAGCGGCGATCGTCTTCCGCACGCTCGCGCTCGCGGTCAATCTCGCGCTGAGCCATGCGTCATCATTCCATCGCGCGCGTTTCGGCTCAAGCCGCCTTGGCGAATTGGCTCTGCACTTCCTTCTCATAGGCGAGCAATTTCTGCACGCTCGGCCGCTGCTTCATGCGCTCGAAATGCGCCATGCAATGCTTGAATCGGGACTGGTCGAGCCCGAACAGCGTGCCGCGCCGGAAACACCAGAAGAAATGGGCGTCCGCGGCGGTGAAGTGGTCGAAGAAGAACTCGCGGCCGGCAAGCAGGTCGTCGGCGATCTGGAAGTGTTCGAAAAGTCGCCCCTGGGCGAGCCGGCGAACCAAGTCTTCCGTGCCGGGAACGTCGCACACCCGAATCGGGGAGTTCATCCGCGAGAGGAACGGGTGAATGCCCGAGGCGCACCAAGACAGCAACGAGATCGCCCTCAATTCCTGCATGGGCTCCGAAGGCAAGAGCTTCGCCGCGGGAAAATTCCGCGCGATCCAGATCTGAATGGCGACGTTCTCGGTGAGGGGCTGATCGTCGATCACGAGCACCGGCACCTGGTGCTTGGGATTGAGCTTGAGGTAATCGGCAGTCTGGGCCTGCCCCTTGTGGAGATTGACCGGCCGCACCTCGAATGCCGCACCGGCCTCGGTCAGCGTGACATAGGGGACGAGGGAACAAGCGACGGGCGCGTAGTAAAGGATCAGCTTCATTTCGTTCTCCTTTCAGAGCTTTGGGCGCTCGGCTTTGCTACGGGTCTTTATTTCCCTTCGCAAGACGCCGAGCGCCTTCGCAATTCGGCGCTCGGCTTTGCTACGGGTTGGGCAGAAATTCCGCGGTGTAGAGCTTGGCGATATCGGGCTCGGTATCGAGGATGCCGAGCTCGACTACCGCGCGGCGCATCGTGTCCATCGCCTTGGGGTCGAATTTCCCGTCGCGCGACAAGGTCGGCATCAGCCTGGTGTAAATCTGATCGACGGTGCTCGGCTTCAGATTGAGCACCGGCGCCAGGATGTTAACGGTGCCTTTCCGGTTGGCCGCGGCCCAGGCGACGGTGTCGAACCAGGCCTTGACGAAGCCGCGGACCAGATCCGGCCGGTTCTTGATCATCGTATCGGTCGCATAGATCGCGGTGTTCATGAAGGGCGGAACGACCTTGCCGAAGGAAATCAGGATGCGGCCTTGATGCGCCTCCTCCATCTCGATCGCGGTGCCGATATCGGCGACCCAGGCATCGACCTGGCCGGTCTTGAGCGCGGCTAGCGAGGCGGGTTGCGAGCCGGTCGTCACCAGCTTCATCCCGTCGGGTCCCCAGCCCTCGTATTTGGCGAGCTCGATCGTGAGCCAGGACGGATAGCCGCGGATGTTCGATACCGCGACCGTCTTGCCCTTCATGTCGGCGATGGTCTTGATCCCGCCGCCGGCCCCGGCCAGCATCACGCTTTCATAAGGCGCGTTCGAGATCGCGGCCACCGTCATCACCGGCTCGCCCTTGGCGATGAGACCCATGTCCTGGCCGGTGCTAAGCCCGAAATCGATGTCGTCCGAGGTGAGGGCCTGCTGCAACCGCATCGCGCCCGGAAACACGGTCGGCGTGACCGCCATCCCGGCCTTCGCGAAGGTGCCGCTCGCGATCCCGACATTGGGCAGCGCGAAGGTGAAGGAGTTCTGGATGGCCTGGCCGACGCGCAGCTTGTCCTGCGCTTGGGCCGGTACGCCGGCGATGGCGGCGACGAGCGCGAGCGCCGCGACCCCGGTCCACCGCCGCATCGAGACGCGCGTCATGACTTCGCCCGCGCTTCGGTGCGCTTCAGGAAATCGATGAACAGCCCGGCGATCTCGTCGTCCTTGGCCGCCCAGTCCTCGATCGGCGAGAGATCGATGTCGAGGTCCTTCTCCCAGATGATGCGCAATTCGGCGCCGGGGATGAGGCGCGCCGCGTTCCTGCCGGTCTCGGTGCCGTGGGTGCGGTCGTTGCCGGGTATGACGAGGGTCGGGAATTTGAGCGATTTGAGATCGGCCTCGCTCGCGCCGATGATCGGCAAATCGGCGCTGCGGTCGAAGGCTTCGCGCCACCGCGACATCACCGCGATGAAGCGCTCGGGGTCCATGGCCATGAGGGTCGCGCGGTTGGAGGGATTGGCCTCGCAGCGCTCCTTGAAATGCTCGAGCGCGCACACCGCCTTCATGCCGCCCTGCTTCGCGGCCTCGATGTACTGCGTGTAGTAGTTGTTGGCGAGCCGCTCGCAGGCGAAGCGTCCGCCGGTGACGCGCCACAGCAGCAGGCCGCGCACGGCTTGCGGGTGGCGCAGCGCGAACAGCACCGACAGCCGGCAGCCCGAGGACGAGCCGCCGATATAGGCCGGGGCGGCGTTCTGCCGCTTGAGCAGCTCATAGAGGTCGTCGGCCCAGATCTCGTATTCCGATTGTTCGCCTTCGATAACGATGTCGGAAAGGCCGCAATTGCGCCGGTCGTGGATGAGGCACGCGAAAGCCGGCGGGGGCGATGCGGCGCGCAAGCGGCTCGACCGCGTCGTAGCCGCGCCGCCCGCCGGGCGAGAGCGCGACCCATGGGCCTTCATCGCCGATGACCTCGTAGTTGATGTTGACGCCGCGTAAATGGGCGATCGGCATGGTTTCTTCCTCCCTCGCTTATGGAATTGTTACGTTGACGGTGATAACCCGGCCACGCGCGGCCATCAATCGCCTCCCCAGACGTCGCGCGCGGCCTCTACGATGCGCGCGAGCTTCAGCCATTGCAAAGCGGCGGCGTCCTCGCTGCTGCGCGAAGCGCTGGTCGCGAAGCCGCAATGCGGGCCGAGGGCGAGCCGCTCGAGCGGGACATAGCGGGCGGCGTCGTCGATTCTACGCTTGCAGCTCGTCCACGGTCTCGAGGCGCGGCGCGCGCGAGGAAACGAGGCCGAGGACGACCGCCTTGCCCTGGGGCAAGAGCCGCAGCGGCTCGAAGCTTCCCGCGCGCGGCGTGTCGTATTCCAACAGATAGGTCGCGATATCGAGCCGGTTGAAGATCGCGTCGGCGATCGGATCGTAGCCGACATTGGCCTGCCAGCTCGGATCCTGGCTGCGGCAGATATGGAGGGCGATCCGCATGTCCTCTGGCGCGCCGGCAACGACGGCGTTGATCGCGTCGAGATAGACGCCGAGGAGATCGCTCCAATCGTCGCCGCGATCCTTGAGGAGCTGGCGCGCGCGCGCATCGCCTAGCTTCACCAGCGAGGTCTCGTCGATCTGGACGTAGCGGCATCCCGCCTCGTAGAGCGAGCGCAGCTCATCGTGATAAGCGGCGACGAGGTCCGACCAGAATTCGTCGAGGCTCGGATAGACTCGGGCGTCGATGTGGTCGCGCCCGGCGCGGTAATGGATGTAGGCGGGGCCGGGCAGGGTGATCTTGGGTGTCGCCTTGGCCACCGATTTCAGCAGCGCGAAATCCTCGGCGTTGCGCGGTCCGCGCCAGGCGATGCGGCCGATCACGGCCGGGATGCGGCGCGCGGTGCGGTGGCCGTGCGTGTCGGATTTCCGCCAGCCCTCGGCCTCGGTCACCTCGACCTTGATGCCGGTGATTCCCGATTCGGTGAAGGAGTCCGAATAGGTGAGGCGCCGGAACTCGCCGTCGGTGACGACGCCGAGCCCCGCTTCCTCCTGCTTGGCCACCATCGCGCGTATCGCCCTATCCTCGGCGTCGCGCAGCCGGGCGGCGTCGATCCGGCCGGCGGCGTGCTCGGCGCGCGCGGCGAGGAGCGCCGGCGGACGAACGAGGCTGCCGATGTGGTCGGCGCGGAAGGGCGGGTTGCGCCCGATCTCAGCGTTGGGCATCGGCGGCGAGCTTGCGCAGATCGAGATCGGATTGCGCGGCGAGATAGGCCATCGCGACCCAGGCGGCGCTGGCCTGGGCCAGCTCCTGCGGGTTGATCTTGTCGAAGGTGTCGTCGGCGGTATGGTGAAAGTCGAAATAATCGAGACCGTTCTGGCGCAGCGCGATCACCGGCACGCCAGCCGCGTGGAGGGGCACGATGTCGTCGCCGGAATTGAGCGCGGGCTCGTGCGCCAGGAAAATGCCGAGCGGCGTCAGCGTGTCGGCCAGGGTGCGGATAAAGCCGCTATCGGCCGCGCCCGGCGGCGCGAGGAAGGAATAAACCTTGCGCGCGCCGAAATCGGCTTCACCGGCGAGCGCGATATGCGGGATTTCGCCGGCATGCATCTTGGCATAGGCCGGGCCGCTGTAATTCATCTCCTCGCTGCCGAACAGCACCACCCGGAGGGTGCGCTTGGGGTGCGGCTTCAGCGCGGCGATGAGCTTGCCCGCCTCGGTGACGATCGCGTCGCCCGCGCCGTCGTCGGTGGCCCCGGTGCCGAGATCCCAGGAATCGAGATGTGCGCCGATGAGGACGATCTGGTCGGGCCGCTCGCTGCCCTTGACCTCGGCCTGCACCGTCCAGGATTGCGCGTTGGGATCGACGCTCGGCGTCAGGACCAGATGGAGCTTCACTGGGCCGAGGGCGGCGAGGCGCTCGAGCTGGTCGGCGTCAGGATTGCTCAATGCCGCGGCCGGAATCCGCGGCGCGTCCGCGGTATAATTGGTCGCGCCGGTATGGGCGAGGCGGTGGGTGTCGGTACCGAGCGAGCGGAGCAGGTAGCCTATGGCGCCGCGCTTTGCCGCCTCCGAGGGTCCCGCGCGGCGAATTGGATTGGCGGCGCCATAGCCCGCGCCGTCCATCACGCGCGTCATGCGCTCGGTGACGACCGCGATCTTGCCCGCGAGCGACCCCGGCGGCGCCGCCAGCAATTCGGAATAGGTCCGGAACAGCACGATCTCGGCGTCGATGCCGTCGGGCGGCGTCGCCACCGATCCGCCCAGCGCGGTGACGACGAGCCGCTGCGGCGCGGGCGCGGTTACCTCGGCTTCCTCGCGCCCGCGCAGCCAGGCCACGATCGGAAAGCTTTCGCGCTCCACAGTGTCGAACCCCGCTGCCTTGAGCGCGTCCACGGCCCAAGCGGCGGCGCGAGCCTCGGGCTCGGTGCCGGCCAAGCGCTGGCCGATGGTGGTGGTGAGAGTTCTCATCGAAGCGATAGCCCCAGTCATCTTTGAGCGCGGCGTCGCGCAGGCGCGCGGCGGTGACGGCATCGGAATCCTGCGCGCGCGCCGCGGGCGCCGCCGCCTCGAGCAGCAGCGCGAGCGCGCTCGCGGCGAGAAGGGGCGCGGCGATGATGCGGAACATGGAACCTCCTCGAGCTTTCCCGAGCTTTGCGCCCGATCTTATGAGCAGGCGGGCGCGGCGTCATCTGTTTCGGCAGAAGGTCCGCGGCGGCGGCAAACCTGATAGGTGGCCGCGGCTTCGCGAAGGGCAAGGGAGCACGCGCCACGATGGAAAGTCTCATCGAGATTGCGATCCAGGCCGGGGCGATGGAGACCTTCATCGCCCGTGCCGGCGAAGGCGGGCCGTTTCCGGCCGTGATCCTATACGTGGATGTCTAGGGCGTACGCGGGGAGCTCTATAACATCGCGCGCGGAGCGCCGCGGGCGAGCTCTATCTCGGCTTCGGCGAGCTCGACCAATTCGCCCAGCCCCCGGTGGTCGAAACCGTGGCGAAGAGCGTGGACGGCCGAGCCTTCCGCTATCGCTGCGCGATCCACCGGCAAATCCAGCACGGCTACGCCTTGCCCGACCGCGACGTTTACGACAAGCAGGCGACCTTGCGCGACTGCGGGGCCGTCTACGCGATGTTCCATCGCCAGATTCCGCCGGGCTACGAGCGGTAACGGTTCCTACGGCACGTATTGCGTGACGCCGGGAAGATTCTCGTTCGCGCCGCGCAATTCCACGACATTGCGGTCGGGATCGCGCACGAACACCGAAACCTCGCCTAGCGGTCCGAACGAAACCGGGCCTTGGGTGATGGCGATGGCGTTCGCCTTCAGCACTTCGATGGTGCGCGCCACCGATGCCACACGCAGCGCGACATGGGTGTAGCCCGCGTGCTTCACCGGCACGTCCATCAGGATGTTGGGCTCGTCCTCTTTGGCATTGAAGATCAGGTTGATCTCGATGCCGCGGCCATTGGTGATGATCGCGACAGCGTCGAAATCGACGGTGTGGCGCAATTCGAATCCGAGAACCCGATAGAAGCCGAGCGCGCGATCGAGATCGCGCACGCGGATGCCGATATGATCGACCTTTTCGATGGCGATGGCGCTTGTCATGCCGCGCATCCTAGCGCAAACAACAAACAACAGATATTTTTTGTTGTTATTGTGCTATTTACATTAAAGTCTCGTGAGCTATGCTGTAGCACGATACAGGGCTGTTATTCAGGCGATTCATGGACGCAAGGGTGCAACCAACGTTGGCGCTGCTGCGCGAGGCCGCGGCGGACTACTCGCCCGCGGTTCTGGCCTCGAGCCTCGGGCCCGAGGATATGGTGCTGCTCGATCTTATCGACCGCAACGCGCTGCCGATCGGGGTCTTCACCTTGGATACCGGCCGGTTGCCGGGCGAGACCTACGATCTGCTGCAACTCGCGCGCCAGCGCTACCGCACGGCCATAGCGGTGTTCTTGCCCGATGGCGAAGGCGTCGAGGCCTATGTCGCGGCGCACGGCCCCAACGGATTTTACGATAGCGTAGCACTTCGCCAGGAATGCTGCGCCATCCGCAAGGTGAAGCCGCTCAAACGCGCGCTCAGCGGCAAGCGCGCCTGGATCACCGGCTTGCGCCGCGACCAATCGAAGAGCCGAGCCGCCACCCCGGCCAAGGAATGGGATGCCGAACACCAGCTCCATAAGTTCAATCCGCTGGCGGAATGGCCCGAGGCCGAAATCTGGTCCTACATCAAGCGCCACGAGGTGCCGGTGAACGCGCTCCACGCCAAGGGCTACCCAAGCATCGGCTGCGCGCCCTGCACCCGCGCGGTAGCAATCGGCGAGGACGCCCGTGCCGGGCGGTGGTGGTGGGAAAGCCCCGAATTCAACGAATGCGGATTGCATCCGCGGCAGGCATCGCGTGGATAGCTCGGACTTTCCGCCGGCCCCGCCGGCGCTTGACGCCGCGCGCTATCTCGACGATCTCGAGAGCGAGGCGATCTTCATCCTGCGCGAGGCGGCGGCGGAGTTCGCCAATCCGGCGCTGCTGTTCTCGGGCGGCAAGGATTCGACGGTGCTGCTGCGCCTCGCCGAGAAGGCGTTTCGGCCGGCCAAGCTGCCGTTTCCGCTCCTCCACATCGATACCGGCCATAATTTTCCCGAGGTGATCGCGTTCCGCGACTGCATCGTGGCCCTTTTGGGCGAACGCTTGATCGTGCGCCATGTCCAAGATTCGATCGACCGCGGGCGCGTGCGTTTGAAGAGCGCCGATCAGAGCCGCAACGCGCTGCAAACCGTGACGCTGCTCGACGCCATCGCCGAGTTCGAGTTCGATGCCTTGATCGGCGGCGCCCGGCGCGACGAAGAGAAGTCGCGCGCGAAAGAGCGCGTCTTCTCGTTCCGCAATTCCTTCGGCCAGTGGGACCCGCGCCATCAGCGGCCGGAATTGTGGAGCCTCTATAACGGGCGATTCGACCGCGGCGAGCAGATGCGCGTCTTTCCCTTGAGCAATTGGACCGAGCTCGATGTCTGGCGCTACATCGCGCGGGAGCGCCTCGAGCTGCCCGCCCTCTATTACGCGCATCTGCGCGCCGTGGCGGTGCGCGGCGACATCCTGCTGCCAGTCGCGGACACGGTTCCCCTGCGCGACGACGATTCCGTCGAGATGCGCAGCGTGCGCTTCCGCACCGTGGGCGATATCTCCTGCACCCTTCCGGTCGAATCGGACGCCGCCACGGTCGAGGACATCATCGCCGAGACGCTCATGGCGCAGTTGAGCGAGCGCGGCGCAACAAGGCTCGACGACCAGACCTCGGACGCCTCGATGGAAGAGCGCAAGCGCGCCGGGTATTTCTGATGGCGCGCAACGGCTGCGAAACAGATTCCGGCCTCTTGCGCTTCACCACCGCGGGCAGCGTCGATGACGGCAAGAGCTCGCTGATCGGGCGGCTCCTCTACGACGCCAAGGCGGTGCCGAGCGACCGGATCGCGGCGCTCGAGCGCATCGCCCGGCGCAAGGGCGAGAGCGAGATCGATCTGTCGCTGCTGATGGATGGCCTCACCGCCGAACGCGAGCAGGGCATCACCATCGACGTGGCTTACAATTATTTTTCGACGCCGCGGCGTAAATTCATCATCGCCGACACGCCCGGCCACGAGCAATACACACGCAACATGGTGACGGGCGCCAGCACCGCCGACGCCGCCGTGATCCTGGTCGATGCGCGTCGCGGGCCGACCGAGCAAACGAGGCGCCACCTCTATCTCAGCCATCTCCTCGGCGTGCCGCATCTCATTGTCGCCGCGAACAAGATGGACCTGGTCGGGTTCGACGAGCGCGCCTACGCGGCGATCGCCTCGTCGCTCCAGGACTTGGCCGCGCGCATTGGCGCGAGCCCTCTCCATCTCGTGCCGATCTCGGCGAAATACGGCGACAATGTCGTTGAAGCCAGCAAGCGCATGGCCTGGTACACCGGCAAGCCGCTCTTGGCCCTCCTCGAGACCTTGCCGGTGGCCATCCGCGCGCATCGGGCGCCGTTCCGCTTCCCGGTGCAATATGTCAGCCGGATCGCGACGCAAGCGGGCGGCCTCAGCCGCCGCTATCTCGGCCGCGTCGAATCCGGCCGCGTGCGGGTGGGCGACGAAATCGAGGTGATGCCATCGGGAAGCATCACGCGCGTGCGCGCGATTTCGACGTTCGACGGTCCCTTGACCGTGGCCGAAGCGCCCAAATCCATCGCGATCGAGGTCGATCACGATCTCGACATCGCGCGCGGCGATTTGCTCGCGCCCGCGCTTCTGGCCCCGCGCGTAGCCATGCGGGTTGACGCGATGCTGTGCTGGTTTTCCGACGAGGCCTTCACCGGCGCTGGGCGCTATTTGATCAAGTGCGGCACGCGTCTCGTTGCGGCCCGCATCGCGCAAATCCGCCACCGGCTCGACATCGCGACCCTCGCGACCGAGCCTCTACCCGAAACCTTGAAGCGCAACGACATCGCGCTGGTCGCGGTCGAGCTGGCCGCGCCGCTCGCCTTCGATTGCTATGACGACAACCGCGCGACCGGCGCCTTCATCGTCATCGACGCCGATAGCAATGCGACCGTCGCCGCGGGGATGATCCGGCGCGACGACGGCGATTTGGCAAGCGGCGAAGCCGCATTCGATCCCGGGCTCTGAGGGGGCGGCGCGACGCGGCCCGCGACCCGTCAAACCGGGCGACAGGAAGCGTGGCGGTCAGCGATCTTGATCTGCGTCAATGCCCGCACTGCAACAAAGGTTCATAAAAACATGCCGTGGGCGCGGCCAATGATGCGGAATGCACGGCGCTTTTGCTTTTCGCTGACGCCGGCGAGCACTCCGGACGTTGCTCCACCGTCGGATGCCGGGCAGGAACTTGTTTATGCCGCGACTGAGCCTAGAGGGTCCGACGCCGGGAATTCTGAAACTCGGCTATAAGCTCTTGGTCAACGACCGGCCGAAATTTTTCGCGCTCATCGTCGGCATTACCTTCGCCGTCTTCCTCATGATCGAGATGACGTCGCTCTTTTCCGGGGCGATGTTCCGCGCCTCGGCTACCGTCATCAATATCGGCGCCAAGATCTGGGTGATGGACCCGGCGGTCCAGACCGTCGCCAACACGATCCCGCTGCCGGATTTCGTCCTCGACGAGGTGCGCAGCATCCCGGGCGTGAAATTTGCCGTGCCGCTCTATTCCGGCGGCACGCTCGTCAAGCTGGGAGACGGGACCTATCAATCGGTCAACATCGTGGGGCTCGACGATACCAGCCTCTATGGCCGGCCCACGCTGATCGAAGGAAAAATCAACGACATTTTCGCCGAAAGCGGGTTCTTCGTGGTCAAGGACGCCGAATTCTCCAAGATGGAAAATCCGACGATCGGCACCGAGTTCGAGCTCAACGACCATCGCGGCAAGATCGTCGGCATTGCGCAGGTGGCCACGAGCGGGTTGTTCGGCGTGCCCACCCTTTACACTACCTTCAATCGAGCGCGCGAATACATCCCCACCGCGCGGTACACGACTTCCTATGTTCTCGTCGAACCGAAGACCGCCGACGATGTCGCCTCGATCGAGCGCCAGGTCGCGGCGATGGGATATCTCGCCCTCACTAAGGACGAGTTCATGCAGAGAATTGCCACCTTCTATACCTATCAAACCGGGTTCGGCATCAACATTCTCCTGATGACTGCGATCAGCTTCATCGTCGGGCTGTCGATCTCGGGCCAGACCTACTACACCTTCATCCTCGAGAATCTCGAGAAGTTCGGCGCCTTGAAGGCGATCGGCGCCAAGGGCCGCGAGCTCGTCTACATGATCCTGTTCCAGGCGGCCTTCACCGCCTTGACCGGCCTCGGGCTCGGAATCGGTCTATGCGCCGGCTCCATATGGCTCGCCCAGCTCTATCTGCCGAGCTACGCCGCCAAGATCACCTTTCCCGATATCGGCCTTGCCTTCTTCATGGTCGTGATCATCGCGGCGGCCTCGGGCTATGCCGGCATCCGCAAGGTGCTGACGATCGAACCGTTCGACATTTTCCGGGGCTGATCATGGCCGCGGTGGCGATCCAGGCGATTTCTCTCAACAAGTGGTTCGGCGAGGGCGAGACGGGAACCCACGCGGTGAAGGATTGCAATCTCCAGGCGAATTTCGGCGAATTGCTCTACATCGTCGGTCCATCGGGCAGCGGCAAGACGACGCTCCTCAGCATGATCTCGGGCATCCTCCGACCCAGCTCGGGCACCGTCACGGTCGAAGGGAAGGATATTTGGACCCTGCCGAACGACGAGCTCGCCGATTTCCGTCTGAACAGGATCGGTTTCGTATTTCAGGATTATCACCTCTTCCCGCGTCTTAGCACGGCCGAGAACGTCGCGATCCCGCTCATCTTGCGCAAGCGGGACTGGAATGCCGCGATCCAAGACGCATTGCAGAATCTCGAGATCGTCGGGCTCAAGAATCGGGCGGGCCTGTTGCCGGTGAAACTGAGCGACCGGCGAGCAACAGCGCGTGGCGATCGCGCGCGCCATCGTGGGGCGTCCCGATATTTTGATCTTCGACGAACCCACCGCGTCGCTCGACGGCGACACGGGGCACGCCATCCTTCAATTCGTCAAGACCAACATCCTCAGCGAAAAGCGGTGCATCGTCGTCGTCACGCATGACGACCGCATTCTCCCGTTCGCGGATCGCATCATCAGAATGGAGGACGGGAGACTCGCTTCTTTCGTGCAAGGAGAAAACGCGTGATGGATCGGCTGCGTTCCTTCTTGGCCGCCCTTTGGCGCCGTCTACGGCAATTTCGTCAGCGGCCCGCCGGCGACGAGACCGGGCAAAAACACGCGGTGGATAAGGTGATCTTCGCGCTGGCCGCGATCGGTATCCTGATCGGTCTCGTCAACGCCTATGTCTATAGCCAGGAGATTCCGGCGCAGCCGCCGGCGTTCAATCCGGCCGCCAATCCTTATTCCAAGGGGATTTACGCCAACGGCATCATCGAGAGCGACCAGACGCAAGGCGAGAATATCAACATCTATCCCGAGATCTCAGGGCCGATCACGCGGATACTGGTTGCGGAAGGCCAGACCGTCCGCCAAGGCGATCCGCTTCTGACGATCGACGACTCGGTGCAGCGCGCGACCGCCGAACAGCAACTCTCCCAGTCACAGGCCGCCTCGGCGGCGCTCGATGAACTCAAGGCGGAGCCTCGACCGGAAACGCTCGACGTGGCGGCGGCCCAAGTCGAAAGCGCCCAGGCCACCCTCAAGAACGCACAAGACGAGCTTGCCAAGCAACAGCGTTCCTACGACATCGACCCGAAATCCATCAGCCGCGACGCCCTCGATAACGCGCGAAATGCCGAGAAGATCGCCGAGACGAACCTTCAAGTGGTCGAGAAACAATACGCTCTGACCAAGGCCGGGGCATGGATCTACGACATTCAGAATCAGCAGAAACAGTATGACGCCTTGTCGAAGGCCTATGCGGCCTCGGAGGCGTTGCTCGCCAAATACACGATCCGCGCGCCGATCGACGGCGTCGTCCTCTCGGTCCAGGCCACGGTCGGCAGCTACGTTTCGCCGCAGGGCGCCTATGATTCCTACACTCAGGGGTTCGACCCGCTGATCGTCATGGGAACGCCGCAGGACCGTCTCGAGGTTCGCGCCTATGTCGACGAGATTCTGGTCCACCGAATGCCCGATCTGGCTAAAATCGACGCGCAAATGTTCATCCAGGGCACCGACATTCATGTGCCTCTGAGTTTCGTCCGCATCCAGCCCTACGTCTCGCCGAAGATCGAGCTCTCCGACGAGCGCCAAGAGCGGGTCGATGTTCGGGTGCTTCCCGTCATCTTCAGCTTCGAAAGACCGAAAGATCTGAATCTCTATTCGGGGCAATTGGTCGATGTCTATATTGGCCAGAAATAGCTCCCGGCCGTGAACGCCCGAGCCCATCGCCGGAGCCAAGTCTGCGCGGCGGTCGCGCTGCTCGCCCTGCTTTGCGGTTGCACGGTCGGCCCGGACTTCCTGCGCCCGAGCGCGCCTTCCGTGTCGCACTATTCCAGCGGTTCCGATCCCACCGTGACGGCCTCTGCCGCCGGCACGGCACAGCGCTTCGAGCCCGGCGCGGCGGTTGCGGCGGATTGGTGGCGGCTTTTCAACTCGGCAAAGCTCGGCGCCATCGTCAAGGAAGCGATCGCCGATAATCCGGGGCTGGAGGCGGCGCAAGCCAGCCTCCGCGAAAGTCAGGACAGCCTGCGCGCCGGCTACGGCATTTTCTACCCGGCGGTCGACGCCGAGGCCGGCGCCACGCGGGAGCGGTACTCGGCGCTACAGGAAGGCAAGCTTGCGCCGGCAAGCATTTTCAATCTGTTCACGCTGTCGGGAACGATCGATTATGCGCTCGACCTGTGGGGGGGCGAACGGCGCACGGTCGAGGGGCTTGCCGCACAGTTGGACGTTCAGCGCGCCACCGAGCGGGCGACCTATCTCGCGCTCTCGGCCAACATCGTCAACACCGTGATCGCCAAGGCGGCCTATGGCGCCGAGATCGAAGCGACGCAGCAGCTCATCGAGCTGCAAAAACAGCAGGTCGCGTTGGGCGAGGTTCAAGCGCAAGCCGAGATCGTTCCCTTTTCCGCCGTCCTGGCCCTCCGCACCCAGCTCGCCACCTACGAGGCAACAATTCCGCAGCTTCAACAGAAGCTGACGCAGGCCGATGACCTGCTCGCCACATTAGCGGGCCACACGCCGGCCGAATGGACTCCGCCGGACATCGGCTTGGCCGAGCTCGCCTTGCCAAGCGATCTACCCATCAGCCTGCCCGCCGACCTGGTGCGGCAACGGCCCGACATTCTCGTGGCCGAAGCCACCGCTCATGCCGCAAGCGCCGACATTGGCGTGGCCACGGCCGCGATGCTGCCGAGCATCACGCTCACCGGCAGCTACGGGACAGAAAACACCGCGACGAGCGATTTGTTATCGGCAAGCGGGAATTTTTGGAGCATCGGGGCCAATGCCACGGCGCCGATCTTCGAGGGCGGCACGTTGTGGTTCAGGCGAAAGGCGGCGATCGATACCTACCAGCAGGCGATGGCCCTTTATCGTCAAGCGGTCCTCGGCGCCTTTGCTCAAGTGGCCGATACGCTTCGGGCACTCGACCATGACGCTATGGTTTTGGAGGCGCAGGACGAGGCGCTGAGCGATGCCGAAGAGGCGCTGCATCTGGTGCAGGCCAATTACGAGGCGGGTCTGGCCACCTATCTCGAGGTGCTGACCGCGGATACCCAGTACCACCAGGCCAAAATCAACGACCTGGAAACCATTGCCGCGCGCTACCAGGATACCGTCGCCCTGTTCACGGCTCTCGGCGGCGGCTGGTGGAACGCGGATAATGCCGATGCGCGCGCTGGCGACCGGAAGGATGATTAGCTGTGCTCTGCGGGGCTTCGTGTTGCCCGCGCGAGCCGAGGAACGCTATAGTGATTGTTGGAACTCGAATTATCTCCGAAATGTCGGCTGACAGAAGGGGCATTATGCGGGAGGCTGTCGGCCGGATTGCAGGAGCTCTTACTGGGCGAAAAACACTGAGATTTGCCATCGCCCTGCTTCTCGCATCGACAGGCCTTGCCCTGGCCGCCGAGCTGACGCCGGCCGATTACCACTATCTTAATTCGGCTTATGGCCTTGCCCGTGACAGCGATGTTCTCACGACCATGACGCCCGTCGAGCGAACCAGGCTTCATGACCTCATTTCCGGCCTGAGAAACGACCCGACGCGCCGGGATGACGCCGTGAGGAGCGAGCTCTATCAGGCTTACACGCGGGAATGCGACGCCTGGGCACCCGAGCACAGCGGCGAAGCCTGCCCGCCGGCCCGGGACAGGACGGTCGAGCCCGGCAAGCAAATCGCGGACCGCAGCTGCAATCAATGCCACCTGTTCGGCAGCGGGATGGCACCCCCCTTCGCCAAGCTGGCAAGGCAGAGGAAGTGGGATGCGAGCAGCGTCGGCGGCGCGCTGGCCCACAGCCACGACATGCTGCCGATCAGTTTGCCGGATGAAGAGCGTGCCAGGCTTGCCGCCTACATAAACTCGTTTCGCTGAGAAGGCCGCCCCAAAACCTTCAAGCTCGCCGCTTCCTCGAGGCTACGCGCGCATGCCGTCAGCGGGAAGAGTTCATGCGCGATGAGAAAGTGGGGCGGATAGTGCGCGTCGCACATCGGGCCGGAGCTGCCACGAGTGGGGACCTCTCCAGAGTCTGATCGCTGCCGTAATTTACGATCTAAAGACATAGGGATGATCTGGGATTGGTGCCGGGCATATTATACAAATAAAATCTGTTGTAATTGCTCAATTGACATTGGATTTTTGGAAATTCTATAATCAATCACTTTATGGGAGCGTAGAAGCGATGGCGCGAATCATTCCGATCAATCCTTCGATCAATCGCAAGTGGCAGCACGCCGGCATCGAGCCGGCCCTCGCCGATGTCTTGGCCGATCCGCTGGTGCATCTCGTCATGCGTCGCGACGGCGTCAGCCTCGCCGAACTGCGCGGCGTGCGCGTGCGGGCGCAAGCGGTGCTCGGGGTTTGTCTTTGTCGCTCTGCCGCGTGATGGCCAAGAGTCGAAGAGGGGAAGCCCATGAGCAAGGTCGAAACGGATTTCGGCGGCGGCCGCGCCGCGCCGCTCGCCCCCGGCTGGAGCGAGTTGTGGCTCAAGGAGGATTGGTGGGCGGTCTGGCTCGGTCTCGGCATCGTCGTCGTGGGATTGATCCTGTTCGCCGCGGGCGGAAGCTGGCACTGGGTCGCGGTGACGCCGCCGAAATGGACCAGCTTCGCGCAACTAGGCACGCATTTCGCCGATAACTGGCTACGCTATGTCGTGCAGTTCCTGTTGTGGGCCGCCGCGTTCTCGCTCGCGGTGACGGCGCTCGGGCAGCGCCCTCGCGAATTTCTGCCAGCCTTCGCCTTCGTCTATGTCTTCGCGGTGATCGTGTTCGCGATCGGCCAGTGGGACAGCGCCAATTACTACGATCTCGAGCCGCCGCTCGTGGCGTTGGTGCTGGGCCTCGCGATCTCGAACCTCATCGGCCTTCCGCGCTGGCTCGATGCCGGATTCCGGGTCGAGTTCTACGTCAAGACCAGCATCGTGCTCCTCGGCGCGACCTTGCCCTTTACGCTCATCCTCTGGGCCGGGCCGGTCGCGATCCTCCAGGCCTCGATCGTCTCGATCGTCACCTTCGGCGTGATCTTCTGGGTCGCAACGCGGATGGGGATCGACCGGCGCTTGGCTGCGACGCTCGGCGCGGGCGGCGCGGTGTGCGGCGTTTCCGCCGCCATCGCCATCGCGGCCGCGGTTGGCGGCAAGAAAGACGACGCGCCCATCACGATCACGGTCGTGATCCTCTGGGCCATCGTGATGATCTTCTTTCTCCCCTTCGCGGCTCGGGCACTGCATTTGCCGGCGGGCGTGGGCGGCGCCTGGATCGGCACCTCCGAGTTCGCCGACGCCGCCGGCGTCGCCGCCGCGCAGACCTATGGCGGACTGGCCGGGCATGATGGCATCGCTGGCAGCAGCGATCAGGCGATCTTCGCCTTCACGCTGATGAAAGTGGTGGGGCGCGACGTGTGGATCGGAATCTGGGCTTTCGTGCTGGCAATCGTCGCCACCACGCGCTGGGAAAGCACCGGGCTCGGTCGCAAGGCCGACGCCGCCGAAATCTGGTGGCGCTTCCCGAAATTCGTCATCGGCTTCCTCTTGGCCTCGATCCTCGTCACCTGGGCGACGAGCGGGTATAGCCTCGCCGATTACAACAAGGTTGTGAATCCCGGTCTCGTCGCGCCGATCAAGGATCTTCGGACCTGGGCCTTCATCTTCTGCTTCTTCAGTATCGGCCTTACCACCCGCTTCCGCGAGCTGGCCGCCGCGGGCAGGAAGCCGTTCCTCGCCTTCAGCTCGGGCGTCGTCGTCAACGTGGCGCTGGGCCTCGTGCTGTCGGCCTGGGTGTTCGCCTCGCACTGGACGGCTCTGGCACAATGAAACCGCCAACGCCCCAAGCAGCCTGCCGGGACTGCCAGTGGTTCCACAACGATCCGGAATTTCTCGAGGCAACGTTCAAGGGATTGAGCGCGATGAGCTCGGCCTGGGGGTCGGTGCGGGCGGAGGACGGATTGTGCCGGCGCCACGACCGCTACCTCTCGGCCAATGCGTTCTGCGCCGATTTCACGCCGCAGGCGGCGCCGACCCCCGTATAATTGTGGAGTGACAAACGTGATCCACGCGATCGACTGGCTCTACGCGGGCTCCGGATTTGCCGTCGGCGCTCTCGTGGGGATGACGGGCGTCGGCGGCGGCTCTCTGATGACGCCGTTGCTGATCCTGCTCTTCGGCATTCACCCGGCGACCGCGGTCGGCACCGATCTGCTCTATGCCGCGGCGACGAAAACCGCCGGCACGTTGGTTCACGGCTTCGGCGGCACTGTCGACTGGCGCGTGGTCGCGCGGCTGGCCGCGGGCAGCGTGCCGATGACGATCCTGACCCTCGTCGTTTTGTCGCACTTCGACACCAATGGCGTCGCGGCGGGGCAGGCGATCACCTTCGTCCTCGGCTTGGCGCTGCTCGCAACCGCGCTCGCCCTCGTGTTTCGCGCCCGGCTGGTGGCCTATTACGGCGCGCGCGTCGGCGAGTTAAGCCCGCGCCGCACGGCGGCCTTGACCGTCGCGACGGGGGCTGTGCTCGGCGTGCTGGTGTCGATCACCTCGGTCGGCGCCGGCGCGCTCGGCGTGACCGCGCTGATCCTGCTTTATCCGAAGCTGCCGATCGCGCGCATCGTCGGCTCCGACATCGTCCACGCCGTGCCCCTGACGCTGGTCGCGGGCATCGGCCATTGGTTCGCCGGCTCGATCGATACTGTGATCCTGAGCTCGCTGCTGATCGGCTCGATCCCCGGAATCGTCCTCGGCAGCTATTCGGCGGTGCGGGTGCCCGAGCCGGTGCTGCGCCTGATGCTGGCCACGGTGGCTCGTCATCGTCGGCGGCAGGCTGGTTTTGTAGAGCGCGATCCGATCTGATCGGGCCGCCGTCCTCCGTGCCTCGGGCGTCCTTGATCTGGCTCAAGGCCGGCCGCATTTCGAGGCAATAAACTTATCACCGGTTGCGGGGATCGGATCGGTGATGAGCGTCAAGTTCGAGATCGACTATCTTCGGTGTCTCGACCGCAACGGCGCCGTCGTCGGCGCACTCCCGAACGCGGCCGAGGATCCGGAATTCACGAAGAGACTCTACCGTGCCTTGATCCGGGCGCGCAGCTTCGATGCCAAGGCGATTGCGCTGCAGCGCACCGGGCGCCTTGGAACCTTTGCGTCGGCACTGGGCCAGGAGGCGGTGTCGCTCGGTGCCGCCAGCGCGATGCGGCCCGAAGACGTGTTCGTGCCAAGCTTTCGCGAGCACGCCGGTCAGCTTTGGCGGGGCGTCAGCTTGCTGGAATTGTTCCTCTATTGGGGCGGCGACGAGCGCGGCAGCGATTTCAAGGGTCCGCGCGGCGACTTTCCGATCGCGGTGCCCGTCGGCACCCATGCGCCACACGCGGTGGGCGTGGCGCTCGCTTTCAAGCTGCGACGCGAGGCTCGCGTGGCGCTGTGCATCTTCGGCGACGGCGCGACCTCGAAGGGCGACGTGGCCGAGGCGCTCAACTTCGCGGGGGTTTGGCGGCTGCCGCTGGTATTTGTCGTCTGCAATAATCAATGGGCGATATCGGTTCCGCTGCATCGACAGACCGCCGCAGAGACATTGGCGCAGAAAGCGATCGCTGCCGGGATTCCCGGTCGGCAGGTCGATGGCAACGACGCGTTAGCGGTACATGCCGCCGTGGCCCAAGCGATCGAGCGCGCCCGATCGGGCGGCGGCGCCTCGCTGATCGAGGCAATTACTTATCGATTGGGCGACCATACGACGTCGGACGATGCTTCGCGCTATCGCGACGATGCGCTGGTGACGCCGCATTGGGGCGATGAGCCCGCAATAAGGCTGCGTAATTATCTCGTTGCCCTGGGCAGGTGGAGCAAGACGGATGAAGAGCGTCTCCTCGCCGAGACGCAATCCGAGATCGACGTGGCGGCGGAAGCTTATCTTTCCACGCCTGTCCAAGATACGACGAGCGTTTTCGACTACACCTTCGCGAAGCTGCCCGCCGATCTTGCCAAGCAACGCGCAGCGGCTCTGGCCGGGCACGACGAATGACCGAGATCACGATGGTTCAAGCGATCGATCTGGCCTTGGCGCGCGCCATGACAAACGACCCGCAGGTGCTGATTCTCGGCGAGGATGTCGGTCTCGATGGCGGCGTGTTCCGGGCAACCGACGGGCTCCTCAAGAGATTCGGTCCCGAGCGGGTGCTGGATACGCCGCTGGCCGAAGCCGGCATCGTTGGTCTTTCCGTGGGGCTCGCCGCGCAGGGGTTCCGTCCGGTCGCGGAGATTCAATTTACCGGCTTCATTTATCCGGCTATCGACCAGCTCGCCAACCACGCCTCGCGCTTGCGCACCCGGACGCGCGGCCGATTGACCTGTCCCCTGGTGGTTCGCTCGCCCTGCGGCGGCGGAATCCACGCGGTCGAGCACCATTCCGAGAGCCCCGAGGCGATGTTCGCCGGCATACCGGGCTTGAGAACGGTGCTGCCGTCTTCGCCGCGCCGTGCCTACGGGCTACTTCTCGCGGCCATTTACGATCCCGATCCCGTCGTGTTCCTGGAGCCGACAAGGCTCTATCGCGCGGCGAAAGAGAACGTGGCCGATGACGGCAAGGCGTTGCCGCTCGATCGGTGCTTCGTTCTGAGGGAAGGCCAGGATCTCACGATCGTCACGTGGGGCGGAACGGTTCCCGATTCGCTCGAGGCGGCCGCGGCTCTCGACGAACGCGGCATCGGCGCCGAGGTCATCGACGTGGCGACGTTAAAACCGCTCGACGCCGAAACGATCCTGCGCTCCGTCGCCAAGACGGGCCGCTGCGTGATCGTCCACGAGGCGCCGATAACGGGCGGCTTTGGCGGCGAGATCGCGGCGCAGATCGCGCAATCGGGCCTGACGTCCTTGCTAGCGCCGATCGAGCGCGTCGCCGGCTTCGATACCGTGATGCCGCTCCCGCGTTTAGAGCGGGTCTATCTGCCGAATGCGGCTCGCGTTCTTGCCGCCGCCGAACGCGCGCTGGCCTACAAATGACGATCTTCGCTCTTCCCGATCTCGGCGAAGGCCTCCAAGACGCCGAGATCGTCGATTGGCATGTCGCCGAGGGCGACCACGTCGTTGCCGATCAACCCTTGCTCTCGGTCGAGACCGATAAGGCCGTCGTGGAAATTCCCTCGCCTCGCGCCGGGCGAATTCTGCATGTTTTGGCGAAACTCGGGGATCGCATCAAGATCGGCGCGCCTCTCGTCGAGTTCGAGGAAGGCGCCCATGAGGATGCCGGGACCGTGGTCGGCAGTCTCGCGATCCCTGGCGAGCATCATCGAGCGTCGGCAGGGCCGAGCGCGGCGCCTCGTCACGGATCGATCGTCAAGGCGGCCCCCGCCGTGCGTGCTTTTGCCGCCGAGCACGGGATCGATCTCGCCTCTATCGAAGCCAGCGGACCGGGCGGCGCCGTTACCCGCGAAGACGTCTCCGCCGCGATGGCGGAGAGGCCCGCCGCGGCGCGCGAGGCGCTTCGCGGCGTCAGGCTCAGCATGGCCCGCAACATGGCGTTGGCGCACCAGTCGGTCGTCCCGGCCACGCTATTCGATGACGCCGACGTGACCCGTTGGTGGACGGAAACCGCCGACGTGACCATGCGCCTCATTCGAGGCATCGCCGCGGGCTGCGCCGCGGAGCCGGGCCTTAATTGCTGGTTCGATGGAACGCGCCTGGAGCGCGAGCCGAAGGCCCGCATCGACCTAGGAATTGCCATCGATACCGCAGCGGGGCTTATCGTTCCGGTTCTGCGCGATGTCGGCGGCCGGGACGCCGCCGCGCTGCACCGATCGCTCGACACTCTCAAGTCTTCGGTGCGTGCGAGAACCGTTCAGCCGGCCGAGCTCAAGGGCGCCACGATCACGCTGTCGAATTTTGGCGTGATCGGCGGGCGTTACGCGTGCCTCGTCGTCGTGCCGCCCCAGGTAGCGATCGTCGGTGCGGGCAAAGTTTTGACGGCGGCGATGCCGCGGTCGCGGGAATCGGGCGCCGGCGCGTGGTTGCCGCTCTCGGTCACTTTCGATCATCGCGTTGTAACCGGTGCTGAATCGGCGCGATTCGTCAAGGCGATGATCGAAGATCTCGAACGGCCAGAATAGAGGATTCGCGCGATGGAGGATGTCTTCGACTTTGCCGACGATCTGGGACCATTGAAGATCGTCCATATTCACCGACCGAAGGCGGGGCTCAAGGCCGTCGTGGCCGTGGACAACGTTGCCTGCGGTCCGTCGATCGGGGGCGTCCGCATGGCTCCGGACGTCAGCGCCAAAGAGGCGTTCCGGCTGGCTCGTGCGATGACCTTGAAGAACGCCGCTGCTGGACTTGCCCATGGCGGAGGCAAAGCCGTGATCTACGGCAATCCGGCGATGCCGCCCGCCCAGAAGGAGCAGGTCATTCGCGCCTTCGCGAGATCGATCGCCGAGCTCGTGGAATACATACCGGGCCCGGACATGGGAACGGACGAGCGGGCGATGGCCTGGATCAACGACGAGATCGGCCGGTCGGTCGGATTGCCCCGCGAATTCGGCGGCATCCCTCTGGACGAGATCGGCGCGACGGGATTTGGCGTTGCCGCGGCGATCGACGTGGCCCGTGGCTATGTCGGGATCGACTTGAAGGGCGCGCGCGTCGCGGTGCAGGGATTCGGCTCGGTCGGCAAGCACGCGGCACGCTTTCTCGCGCGGAGCGGCGCCGTGCTCGTCGCCGCCAGCGACACGAGCGCGACGCTCCAGAACGCCGACGGTCTGGACGTTGCGGAACTCATCGCTCTGAAGAATAGCGGCGAAAGGCTGGCGTCGAGCCCGAAGGGAAGGAAGCTTCCGATCGACGCCATTATCGACGTCGATTGCGACATCTGGATACCCGCCGCGCGGCCCGATGTGCTCCATGCGGGCAATGTCTCGCGGCTGCGCGCAAAGCTCGTCGCCGAAGGCGCCAATATTCCCTGTACGCAAGAGGCCGAGAAAATGCTCGCCGAACGCGGCATTCTCGTGCTCCCGGACTTTATCGCAAATGCCGGCGGCGTGATTTGCGCGGCCATCGAATACCACGGCGGTACCGAGGCATCCGCCTTTGCGGCAATCGACGAGAAGATCCGCGCCAACATGAAGGCCGTGCTCGACGAAGCGGCGCGCGACCGGGCGCTTCCCCGGGCCGCCGCTGCTGCGCTCGCCGAGCGGCGGGTGAGAAGCGCCATGCAACTTCGCCGTTGGTAGCCGTCGATGGTCTCGCGGGACGAGGGTCCGATCCGCTCTTGAGCCAGTGACGACGATAATGGCGCCCCGTTCGCCGCCCGTCCTTTGCCCCCGCTTGACTCTCGCCGGCCAAGGCGGGACTCTGCGGCAAGTCAGTCTTCACACCGGGAGGAACCATGAAGATCGTCGTATTCGGCCCCTACAAGCGTACGGGCGCGCTCGCCGACGGCACTGTCGTCGATCTCAATTACGCCTGCGCCAAATATCTGCACGAGAAGACGAGCGAACCGAGCCCCTTGGAAATGGCCGAGGCGCTGGTGCCCTCGGATCTCGCCCGCCTGATCGAGGGCGGCCCGCGCGCCCTCGATAACGCGCAAAAGGCGCTCGATCATCTCAGCGTAGCGTCCTCGAAGCTCGGCCCGCGCGGCGAGCGCGTGGTCCACCAGGCCGGCGAGGTGCGGCTGCATGCGCCGCGCCCGGCCAACGCGCGCACCGCCTGCGCCGGCGGCAATTTCGGCGATCACGCGGCGGCGATGTCGTTGAAGATGCGCGGCAAGCCCTTCGAGGGCGATCCGCGCGAGGAGATCCGCAAGGGCGGTTTCTGGGGCTTCTGGAAACTGGCGCGCGAATTCGTCGCCCCCGACGGCGAGCTGGTTTATCCCGCGCGCTGCAACCGCCTCGATTACGAGGGCGAGATCGCGGTCGTCCTCGGCAAGCGTGGTGTCGATCTGAAGCCGTCGCAGCTCAAGGACTATGTCTGGGGCGTCACGATGCTGGCGGATTGGAGCATTCGCGCGCCGCGCGAGCCCGCGTCCGGCGGCCTCAGCTTCGCCTTCGCCAAGAACTTCGACAGCTCGTGCTCGCTCGGCCCGTGCATCGCGGTCGGGGAATGCGATCCCATCAGCACCGACATCGAAACCCTCGTCAATGGCGAGCGCCGCCAGCGCTACAACACAAGCGCCATGGCGTTCAGCTTCGGCGAGTATCTCGAATACTTGTCGCGCGATTTCACGCTCCATCCCGGCGACATCATCAGCGGCGGAACCGCGGCCGGGACGGCGGCCGATTTCGAGCGAATTGCTGCCCGACAAGACCTCGGCGCCCGAGCGGTTCTTGAAGGCTGGCGATGTCGTCGAGATGAAGTCGCCGGCGATCGGAACCCTGCGCACGCGCGTCGTCGCCAAGAAATAGCAGGATCGCGTTTTCGCCCTGGCCATCGCCGCGTTGCCCGCGGCGATGGCGCGGGCGACCGCCCTTTGTCGCGTTGCGCGCCGAAGTTTCGGCGTGTCGAGGCGCTATTTTGCTCGTCTTCGATCTATTAAACAGCGAGGAATTTTTAACGCGCTGTTGTCCATCGTCGTTCCATCCTGGTCGCGGTCCAGACAAGGAGCTGCCCATGACCTCGATCATTCGCGACATTGCAAGACGGCTCGCCGGCGACGAAAGCGGCGCGACGGCGATCGAATACGGCTTGATTGCCTCGCTCATCGCGGTGGTGATCATAACCGGCGTCACGCTCGTCGGCACCAATCTCAGCACTACGTTCCAAGCGGTTGCGACCGCACTTTAATCGACCACGCGGTGAATTCCGGCCGCCTTGAGGCGCGCGCCCGCCGCCTCCGGGCGGCCGGAATCCAAACTACCGGGGCGTTCGGATAAGACTGCTTTTACCTTCGTTACGCCGCCCGGCGCTCGGTGCCAGCCGAGCCGGGTCGCCCGCCTCATGGGCCGTTATCGGTTTCGCGGGCACCTTCTTTAGGCAACCCCAAAATATCCATCGGCCACCGCGCCGCGAATCCTGTTGTCCTTGGAGGCCGGGTTCGGTCTAAGATGGCGCACTCCGCCGGGTGAAGCGCCCCGGCGGCGATTGGATCGACCGGCGCGGCAGGAAAAATCGCGTGCCGGCGGAGCGCGGGAGGAAACGATGACGACGAACACGTCCAAATGGTCGCGCCGGCAGATTGTCGCCGGATTGGGCGGCCTCGCCATTTACGCCGCTTCGCGGCCCGCCCGCGCCCAGGCGCCTTCGGGCACGCCCATCAAGATCGGCCAGGCGCTGGCCCTCACCGGGCCTTTCGCGCAAACCGGACTCGTCCACAAGATCGTCAGCGAGTATTACGTCAACATGCTCAACAAGACCGGCGGATTGCTTGGCCGCCCGGTGGCCTACACGCTTTACGACGACCAATCGAAGCCCGACGTCTCGCGCACGCTTTACGAGAAGCTGATCACGTCCGACAAGGTCAACCTCATCCTCGCGCCCTATGGCACCGCCTCGATCCTCGCGGCGATGGGCGTCGCCCAGCGCTACAACAAGGTATACATCCAGAACACGATGGGCGTGCCTTCGCTCGCGACCTATCAATGGCATTTCTCGGCGTTGACCAATGGCGACGAGCCGCAGCGCACGCTGCCGGCGAAGATCCTCGACTGCTATGCGATCACGGGCAACCCGCCCAAGACCATCGCCATCGTCACCAGCAAGTTTCCCTCGACCGAGGACATGGCCAAGGGAATGCGGAACATCGCCAAGGAGCGCGGCTTGACCGAGGTGGCGTTCCTCGAATACGACGTCGGCACGCGCGATTACGGCGCGATCGGGGCACGCGTCAAGGAGGCCGATCCCGATTTGATGTTCGTCGGCTGTCTCGGCGTCGAGGGCAATCAGTTGCTCGAGGCGCTGAGCGCGGTGAATTACTCGCCCAAGCGGCATTTCTATCTCTATCCGGCCGGCGTGCTGGCGTCGGACCCGCCGGCCGAGCGCGCGACTTCGCTGACGAGCTTCGAGGACGTGGCGCCCTATATCACGCCGCCCGAGGCCGCGGCCTTCGCCAAGGCCTTCGATGCCGCGGCCAAGGCGCAGGGGCTGCCATACCCGTATGTCGATTCCCAGGCCGGCAACGAATATTGCGGCTGGCAGATCCTGGCCGCCGCGGTAAAGGCCACGAACAGCCTCGACGACAAGACGCTCGCCGATTGGCTCGAGAACAACTCGGTCAACACGATCGAAGGACGGCGCAACTTCAAGGGCAAATTCCACACCAGCGAAACCGACCAGCAGCAGATCAGGCAGGTGCAGAACGGCCGTTGGGTCTGCGTCTACCCGATCGCGGACGCGACGCCGGGCGTCAAGCTGATCGCGCCCTGAAGCCGGGTATCGAGGTTGCCACAAGGAAGTTCAGCGCGGTCGCGGAGGGAGAGCACAGTGCCGGAAAAGATGCGCTTAGGGTTGCGCCCAATTCTTGTCCTCGGTCTCTCGCTTGCGGCGGCCGGATGGGCGCACGCGCAGCCGGCAACGGGCGCGCCCATTCGCATCGGCCAGACCCTGTCGCTGACCGGTCCTTTCGCCCAGACCGGACTGGCGCATCGGATCGCGAGCGAGATTTTCGTCGACCGGCTCAATGCGAGCGGCGGGTTGCTGGGCCGGCCGGTGGAATACGTCGTCCTCGACGACCAATCCAAGCCCGATGTATCCCGCACCCTCTACGAGCGCCTGGTCACCGCCGACAAAGTCGATCTCATTCTCGGCCCCTACGGCACGGCCGCGATCTTAGCTGCGATGACGGTCGCGCAGCGCTATCACAAGGTATTCATCGAGAACACGCTGGGCCAGCCGCAGCTCGCCACCTATGAGTGGCATTTCTCGGCGACCATCGGCGGCCCGGACTCGACCGCGACGCTGCCGGTGAAAGTCCTCGATGCCTATGGCAGCACGCCGCATCCGCCGAAATCGATCCTGATCGTATCGAGCAAGTTTCCCTCGGCCGAGGACATGGCGCATGGCATGGATAAGACCGCCAAGGCGCGCGGCATGAACGAGCTGGGCTTTCTCGAATACGACATGGGCACGCGGGATTTCGGCGCGATCGCGGCGCGCGTCAAGGACGCCAATCCCGATTTTCTGTTCGTGAGCTGCCTCGGCGTCGAAGGCGATCAGTTGCTCGAGGCGCTGAACGCCGTCGGCTACAAGCCGGCGCGGCATTTCTATCTCTATCCCTCGGGGCTGCTGGCGGGCGATCCGCTGGCTACGAACGCGACCTCCTATTCGGCGTTCGAGGATGTCGCGCCCTATACCTCGAGCCCGGAAGGCGGCGAATTCGCGCGCGAGTTCGACGCCCGCGCGGCAAAAGCCGGATTGCCCTATCCGCATGTCGACAGCCAGGCCGGGAACGAATATGCCGGCTGGCAGATACTGGTCGCGGGGGTCAAGGCCACGCAGAGCCTCGACGACGGCAAGATCGCCGCATGGCTCGACAAGAACGCCGTCGATACCATCGAGGGCCGGCGCGATTTTTCAGGCCGCTCCCACACCAGCGCGACCGACATGCAGCAGCTCAAGCAGGTTCAGGGCGGCAAATGGGTGGCGGTGTGGCCTCTCGACAGGCGCACCCCGGGTGCTGCGCTGATCGCGCCGTGAGCGGCGCGCGCGCACCGGCCGCTCGGAGATAACCGCTTGCCATCGCTCTCGCTGCTCGAGCAATCGCTGCTCACCGGGGTTTTCGCCGGCGGCCTTTACGGCTTGCTTGCCCAGGGGCTGAGCCTGAGCTGGGGGCTGCTGCGGCTGGTGAATATCAGCCATTTCGCGATCGCGCTGCTTGGCGCTTATCTCACCTGGTACCTGGGCACGGCGTTGGGCATCGCGCCGTGGTGGTCGGGGTTGATGATCGTCGCGGCGTTCTTCGTCTACGGCGTGGCGCTGCACTGGGTGTTCATGCGCTTTCACGTCACCGAGATGGCGTCGATGCTCATCACCTTCGCCTTGGCGGTGATCGTCGAGTCGATGCTGCAATTCATCTGGACCGCCGATTTCCGCCGTTACGAGACGCTCTGGGGCAGCCAATCCTGGATCGTCGGGACGCTTTACGTGCCGAAGCTCAATTTCATCGCATTCGTCGTCGCCGGAATGGTCGCCACCGCGACCTGGGCCTGGCTGCGCTATACCTATGTCGGCCGCGCGCTGCGCGCCTGCGCCGAGGATGCGCCGATCGCGACCGCCTTCGGCATCAATCACCGCCGGCTGTCTTTCCTCCTGTCGGGCCTGTGCGCGGCCTATGCCGGGGTCGCGGGCGTGTTCATCGCGTTGGTGGCGACGCTGGCGCCTTCGGAAATCTGGACCTGGGTCGGGGTGGTGTTCGCCGTCGTCATCATCGGCAGGCTGGGCAATCCGCTGGGCGCGCTCGCCGGCGGAGTTCTCATCGGGGCGTGCGAAGCCCTGACCATGGCGGTCGTCAATCCGTCCTGGGCATCGCTGGTGTCGTTTTCCGTGCTGATCGCGCTGCTGCTGTTCAAGCCGCGATGGATATGATCCGGGGGCGCCTTCCCGTCGCGTCCTTCGCGGTGCTGGCCTTATGCCTCGTCGCCGTGCCGGTCCTCGACATCCCGCCCTATTATCTGGCCTTCCTCTATCTCGTCTTCTTCTGGATTTCGATGGCGACGAGCTGGACCATCCTCTCCGGCTTCGCCGGCTATTGGAGCTTCGGCCACGCCGCGTTCTTCGGCGTCGGGGTGTACACCACGGCGACGCTGGCGACGCAATTCCAGATTCCGTTCCTGTTGACGCTGCCGGCGGCTGCCGCCGTCGCCGCCCTGCTCGGCACCGCCGTCGGCTTCGTCGTCTTCCGGCTGCAGCGCCTGCGCGGCGAGCTGTTCGCGCTGATCACGATTTCCGTGACCTTCGTGGTCGCGACGATCATCTCCAATACCCCGATCGATGGCGGGGTGGGGGTCTATCTCATCAGCGTGCCGCTGCCCGAGATCCTCGGCTCGCAAAATGCGACGATCTATTACCTCGGACTCATCCTGGCGGCCGCCGCGCTGGCGATCGCCTTTTGGGTATACCGCTCGAAGATGGGGCTGGGGCTCTTCGCCATCCATGACGACGAGGACGTGGCCGAGGTCAAGGGCGTGCCGACGTTCCGCTATAAGATCGCGGCCTTCGCGCTGTCCTCGGGGATAGCCGGCGCGGTCGGCGGCGTCTATTCGATCTATGTCAGCTACGTAACCGTCGGCGAGACCTTCGAGATCACCGTGATCATGTATCCGGTGGTGATGAGCATCTTCGGCGGCTCGCGGCATTGGCTCGGGCCGGCCTTGGGCGCGATCATCGTCACGATCGCGCTCTATGGCTTTGCCGCGGGCCCGCAGGCCGAGCTGGTGCGCGCCGGCGTGGCGCTCGGGCTCATCGTCGTCGTCCTCATCTTGCCGGACGGCGTCATGCCCAGCCTGCAACGCTTGAGCCGCGCCGTGCTGCCGGGCCTCGCCTTGCCCAAGACGCTGCCTGAGCCGCTCATACCGGCGCCGCGATCCGAGGCGCAAGGCGGGGTGGTGGCGCTGCGGCCGGTGCTGGAATGCCGCGAGGTGTGGAAGGGATTCGGCGGCGTCCAGGCGCTGCGCGGCGTCTCGCTCGAGGTGCGCGACGGCGAGATTCTGGGCCTCGTCGGACCCAACGGCTCGGGCAAGTCGACCTTGATCAACGTGATCGCCGGGCATTTCATGCTCGACCGCGGCGCGGTGATCTTCGACGGCACTTCTCTTGAAGGCGTTCCGGCGCACCGCATCGCGCGGCTCGGGATCGCGCGCACGTATCAGATTCCGCGTCCCTTCAACCGCCTCACCGTGCTCGGCAATGTCGCGCTCGCCGCGAGCTTCGGCGGCGGCGTCGCCGAGGGCGAGGCCGAGCGTCTGGCCGCGCATTGGCTTGGCTATACCGGTCTTGCGAAGAAGGCTTTCGATCTGCCCAGGCAACTCAACCTCCACGAGCGCAAGTTTCTCGAGCTGGCGCGCGCTCTGGCCGCGCGGCCGCGGATCCTGCTGCTCGACGAGGTTCTCTCGGGGCTCAACAACACCGAGATCGACGAGGCCTTGAGCCTCATCCAGGATATTCGAACCCGCGGCACGGCGATCGTCTTCGTCGAGCATCTGATGCGCGCGGTGGTGGCCTTGTCCGACCGCGTCGCGGTCTTGAACGAAGGCACGCTCATCGCGATCGGGAGCCCCGCCGAGACCATGCGCAACCCCGAGGTCGTCAACGTCTATCTCGGCAAGGCCCATGCTTCTTGAAGCGAGAGATCTCTCGGTCGGCTACGGCGGCGCGCCGGCCATTTCGGATGTGACGCTCGATGTCGGCGAGGGCGAGATCGTCGCGGTCATCGGACCCAATGGCGCGGGCAAGAGCACGCTCATCAATGCCATCGCCGGGCTGATCCGCTGGCAGCAGGGCAGAATCGGCTTTGGCAGCGTCGATCTAGGCCGCGTCGCCCCCCACCAAGTCTGCGGCCAAGGCATCGCGCTGGTGCCCGAGGGCAGGCGGCTCTTTCCCGGCATGTCGGTCGAGGAGAATCTCGATATCGGCTGCTATCGGCCGGCCGCTCGCAAGGACCGGCAGAGGAGCCTCGACCGCGTCTATGCGCTTTTTCCGGTGCTGCGCGAGAGGCGGGAGCAGCTTTCCGGCACGCTCTCGGGCGGCCAGCAGCAGATGGTCGCGATCGGCCGGGCGCTGATGGCGCAGCCGCGCCTGTTGCTGCTCGACGAGCCCTCGCTCGGCCTCGCGCCCTCGATCGTGGACGAGATGTTCCGGGTCATCCGCACGATCCAATCCGAGGGGACGGCGATCCTGCTCGTGGAGCAGAACGTGGTCCAGGCCATGGAGATCGCCGACCGGGCCTATGTCTTGGAGGAGGGCCGCATCGTCGCCTCGGGCCTGCCGCGAGTCCTGCTCGGCCAAACCCGGATCAGAGAGGCCTATTTGGGACTGTGAGTCCGCTCAGTTCCGCGTGACGATCTTGGTCAGCTTTCCGAGATCGTTTTCGATGCCCTCATGCGATCCCCACCACGCTATTGTCACGTCGGTGAATTTCACGCCCTCTTTCTCGAGCGCGGCGATTTCCTGGTGCGTTTGCGTGCCGGGATAGGTGTCGAGATCGCCGCCGAACAGATCGTCGAGGATTCTCCGCTGACCTTCGGGGGAAGAGGCGTAAAGCGCGAATAGGATGGCTGCGTTCGGGTGGGCCGCGTGCTCGGGGATGCAGAGGTAATCGAAACGGCGCATGGCGGCGTCGTGCAGGACGACTTCCCCGAGAACGTCGCGATAATTTGCCGTGTATGCCTCCGAGCCGGAGCAGGAAAGGGCGAGCGCAGGAACCTCGCCCGACGCGATCCGCCCCGCCGCGCCGCAATCCACGAGACCGCCGATGATCTGCGACAGGTTCCGCACGAACTCGGCGGTCTTGTCGTAGCCCCACACGTCCTTCGCTACCAGCACGTCGAAGCCTGCCAGGTAAGGCTCGCTGTACAACTTGCCTTTGTATTCGAGATTGAGCAGGTCGCGCATCATCGTGGCCTTGCCGAACTGCGGCGCGGCGCGCTTGTTGTAAAGCACGCCCGGAAGCTTGGTGACGATGCGCAGCGCGCGGCCGTCGGCTTCCGCGATCTCGGGCGTGATCCGCCCGGGGTAGAGCTCGGTCCAGGGAATCTTGCGGAAGAGACCGCGCGCCAGATAGGGAGAGATCTCGACGGCGGTGCCGTCATAGACGTCGGTCGAGGCCTTCTGGCCGGCCTGCATCTCGGTATAAAGCCGGCTCGCCATCGGCGCGAAAGATGGGCCCGGGTAGTAGGTCACGTCGAGGTCCACGCCGAACGTTTCCTTGACCCCGGCGGCACCCACTCGGGCACCCTCGGCTCCGCCCAATATGTTTGCCCCGTATGAGAGAGTCAGCGCCCCTTCCTTCTTGGCGCCGTCGATGATTTGTTGCAGCGCGGGCGACATGGGAAACTCCGCCGCTGGCGCTGGATGCGAAATGGCCACGATCAGCGCCGCCGCGAACGCGCCAGCGACGAACGGGCGGCACCGGCGATAAACGCGCGACCCGCTCACGGCCCGACCAGGCCTTTGAGCATCTTCTTCAACCGCGGCGCCGAATTGAGCCCTGCGCGCAGCGCCGGAATGTCGTCGGCGCCGATGATGAGCGGCGAGCGCTGGAATCGTCCGCGCTGGTCGTAGTAGCAGAACCTGATCTCGCGCGAGCCCGCCGCCGCGCCTTCGGTGAACTTCAAGAGCTGGATCGCCGGCCGGTGATAGGTCGATTGGGTCCGCACCTCTTCCTCGACGATCCCCTTGCCCCAATGGAGCGAGAAGCTCCGCGCCAATTTGCCGGTATCCTTGGCCATGCCTATACTCCGTCGCGAATTCCGCCGCGAAAAATTCTAGAACGGGGAGGCACGCATGGTCGAGGTCAATGTCCAGCCCTTCGAGATCGAGCTGACCTCGCGGCGCGGCGAGAAGCTGCGCGCGGATGTGTACCTTCCGGCAGGAGGCAAGGGGCCGTTCCCGGTTCTCCTCGCTGCGGCGCCCTATCAGAAATCCCTGCGCCGGTTGCCCGCGGTGTGGAGCTTCGCCTTCGTCGAGTACGGGCCGATGCAGTTCTATCTCGACCGCGGCTATGCCTATGTCATCCTCGACACGCCGGGCAGCGGGCGCTCCGAGGGCAAGTTCGATCTGGTGTCGCGCGAGGAAGGCGAGGCGATCCACGACGCCATCGAGTTCGTCGCCGCCCAATCCTGGTCGACCGGAAAAATCGGCATGATCGGCCAGTCCTATCTGTGCTGGAGCCAGTGGAACGCCGCGCGCACGCGGCCGGCGCATCTGACCACCATCGTCGCCTATGACGGCGCCGCCGACATGTATCGCGACTGGATGTATCAGGGCGGCATACCCGTGGTCGGCTTTCTTGGCGCCTGGCTGATCAGCTCGGTGATGCTGCAGCATCAGGCCGAGGGTCACCCCCTTCGCGGCGGCGACCGCCATCTCGCGATCCCCGACATTCTCGATCACCCCTTCGACGACGAATGGCAGCGCCGGCGCGCGCCGTTCTGGGAACTCGATCAAGTCGATATTCCGGTGTTCTCGATCGGCGTGTGGGGGAAGGCCACGCTCCATCTGCGCGGCAACGTGCTGGGCTTTGAGCGGGTGCGCGGGCCAAAGCAGCTCCTCATCACCCACCCTCAGACCTGGCACGGCGCCCAGGCCCTTTTCGCCGACGCGGCCTTCCACGAGCGCGAGATCCTGCCCTGGTACGAGCATCATCTGAAAGGGGTCGCCAACGACGTGATGCAGCGGCCCAAGGTGCGGTTCTTCGTGAATGGCGAAGATCAATACCGCGCCGCCGATTCGTGGCCGCCGGCGGATGTCCGCGCCGCCGCATTCTACCTCGCCGGCGCCAAGTCCGGCGCGGTGAAATCGCTCAACGACGGATCGCTCGTGGAGGCGAAGCCGAGCGTCGCGCAGGAATCGACTTCCTGGTCCTATCCCGACCCGGGCTGGATCGCGGGCGTCACCACCTTCGACCAGGCCGGCATCCCCGATCATGTCGCTCGGGTGAACACCTATACGACGGCGCCCTTCGAGCGCGATCGCGAATTCACCGGGCACGGCGCCGTGACCTTGCACGCCTCATCGAGCGAGACCGATTTCGACGTGTTCGCGAAGCTGCAAATCCTGTCGCCCGGCCCGCACGGGCTTCGCGCGCGCAAAGTCACGCAGGGCTGGCTCCGCGCCTCGCACCGCGCCGAGGACAAGGCGCTCACCCAAGAGCTGCGGCCGTTCCATCTTCACCAGAAGCGCGATCCGGTCGAGCCGGGGAAGACCTATGAGCTGCGGCTCGAGCTCCTTCCGATGTCGTTCCTGGTGAAGAAGGGCGAAAGGCTGCGGCTCGAGATCAGCAACAACGACTCCCAACTCGTGGATCAGCCCATGACGCATTGGTATGGCCAGAAGGTCGGCACGGATAGCTATCATCACGACGCGGCGCACCCCTCGCGCGTGACGCTGCCGGAGCGCCCGCGCTAATCGGCTTCGCTAGGGGCTAATCGGCCCTTAGCGTAAACGTAGGTGCCGAGCGTGGCTAACAGCAGGGTCGCCACGACCATGATGGCGATATTGGCCATCAGCGCGGTGAAATAGGAATGGGTCGCATCGTAGGAAATGCCCATGAGGACGGGCCCGACACCCACGCCAAGCGCAAAGCCCGAAAAACTCGCGCCCGAGATCACCCCGAAGGAACGCAGACCGAAATAGCGGCTCATGAAGAAGCCCATCATGTCGATCTCGGCGCCGATGCCGAAGCCGAGCAGCATGACGCCAAAGACCGGTGCCGACCCCGCGAGACGGCTGGCAAGGAGGGCGCAGCCGGCGGCCGGCAGCAAAAACAAGAAGCTCGGGACCAAGGGCCGCGTGGATCGATCGAGCATCCAGCCACCGATGATCCTGCCGGCGATGACGGCCAGCCCCGAGGATGCCAACACATAGACGGCGTTATCGGGGGTATAGCCGCGATCGACCAGAAGCGCGACGAGATGCGCCAGCGTTCCGTTGATGGCGACCGCACCGAGCGTGAAGGCCAGCGTCAGCGCCCAGAACCGCCAGGATTTCAACGCGGCGCCGATTGTCACGCCGGGCGGCGGTTGCGTGCCGGGCACGTCCTGGGCGCTGGGCCGACTAAGGCGATAGCCCGGCGGCTCGCGGATGAACAACGCGACCACGGTAAAGGCGACCGCGAAATTGATAATGCCGAGACCGAGATAAGCGCCACGCCAGCCGAAATGATCGATCAAGTGCTGCGCCACGATCGGGATGACTGCCGTGCCGAGAGCGGAACCCGAAGTGGCGATGCCGAGCGCGATGCCGCGGTCCCGGTCGAACCACATCGAGACCGCCTTCGAATACATCGGCGGCGCCTGCGCCACGCCGCCCACGGCGGCCAGCGTGTAGATCAAGTACATGATGACGAGAGACGGCCCCATCAGCGACATGCTGGCGACCGCGACCGACAAGATCGCGATCATCGGCAGCGAGGCCCATTTGACCCCGTATCGGTCGATCATGGTGCCGAAGATCGGCTGCATGACGACCGTGACGAGGCCCATGACGAGGAGGGCCGCCGAGAAGGCGCCCCGGCTCCATCCGAGTTCTTCGGTGACGGGCCGCACGAACACGGCGAAAGGGATGGCGAGGATCGCCCCGGTCCCGACCGTCAGCCCGATGGTCGCGCCGAACACCACCCACCAGCGGTTCCGCAGAGAATCGCGGCAGCGCCATCGTCCCCCTCCGCTTCCCTCGTTTCGGCGGCGCCGCGGCGCCGGCCGGCTTATTGCGCGCCCTTCGGGTAAGGGTACTTGCCGAGCGGCAGGAACAGCGCGGCGGCGATGATGAGCGCGATGAAGTAACCCCACAATACGGGGTCGTAGCTGTGGTGGAAGCGGTCGTAGCCGATCCCGAGGATGACGGGTCCGATGCCGACACCGGCCGCGAAGCCGCCGAAGATTATTCCGTAAAGCGCGCCGAAGGAGCGCCGCCCGAAATAGCGGCTGACGAAGAATCCCAGCATGTCGATCTCGGAGCCGATGGCGAGGCCGATGCAGATGGCGGCAAAGAAGGGCGCGGGGCTGCCGGCATGGCTGAGGAGGAGCCCGACGCCGAGCGGGGGCAGCAGCATGACGAGCGCCGAGAAAATCGGGCCGTTCACCCAATCGAGGCAGAAGCCGACGATGATGCGCGCGACGAGCGCCGCGATGCCCGATGCGCCGAGCAAGGCCACCGCGGCTTCGGCCGAGTAGCCGCGATCGCGCAGCAAGGGTATGAAATTGCCGCTCAAGATGCCGTTATTGGCGATGCCCTCGGTCAGGAAAATGATCGCCAAGAGCCAGAATTGCCGCGTGCCCGTGATCGCGTCTCGAGCCGATATTCCGAAGGGCTGCGGGCCGCCCGCGGCGGCGGCGGCGTGCGCCGCCCGCATACGGGCGACATAGCCGGGCGGCTCGCGAATGAAAATGGCGATCGTGCCAAAAGAGAGTAGCCAGGTCGTCGCGCCGACGGCGACATAAGCGACGCGCCAGCCGAAGGCGCCGAGGAAAAGCTGTGCCATCTGCGGCAGCAGGAAGGTGCCGAGCCCCACGCCCGAGGTCGCGATGCCCAGCGCCAGCCCCCGCTCCTTGTCGAACCAGGCCGTGATCGCCTTCGAATAGACGACCGGCCCGACGCAGGCCCCGAAGCCCGAGGAGCAGGCGAACATCACGAAGACCTGCCAGAACGCGTCGGAACGCATGAGAGAGAAACTGGCCAGCGAGAGGCCATAGAGGGTGGCCGCCGGCAGGGCGATCCAGTGGATGCCATAGCGGTCCATCAACCGGCCGAAGAGCGGCGTCATGACCGGCGAGGCGATGGCGCTGGCAATGAGCGCCGACGAGAACATTCCGCGCGTCCAGCCGAGCTCGGTGGTGACCGGAACCATGAAGACGTTGGTGACGAAGATCACCGCCGTGCCGGGACCGACGATCATACCGACGAGCGATGCCCAGACGATCCACCACCGATTGTGCAAAAGGCCCGCTTGTGGCGCTACGCTCGTGCTCGCCATGATCTTCCCCTCTATCGCCGTTCTTTTTTCGCTTCGCGCCGTTACGGCGTTGCCCGGCGCGGGCGCTCGGTACCCTTTTGCTCTAGACCACCACCCGCATCGGCCACTCGCCCGGATGCGCCGCGGCCGCTGCCAGCTCGGCGGCGCGCGATCCCCACATGCAGGCATTGTACGAATCGAGCGAGAATTGGCGCGGCCGGTAGGAGGCTTCCTCGTCGGGCATGACGTGCTTCACGCCGCAGGAATATTCGTAGGTCAGCTGGTCGGGGCCTTCGAAATAGACCATGACCGCGGTCGAGATCGGGTGGCGGCCGGGTCCGTGCACGATCCGCACGTTCTTCTCCTTGAGGAAGTAATAGCTCCGCATCACGTCGTCGATGTCCTCGACCTGATGGTTGACGTGATGGATGCCGATCCGGTTCGAGGGGAAGAGCACGATCGAATGATGCGTAGTGTCGATCCTGAGAAACGGCGATTCGCCTAGCCAGTCCGAGACGCGCGCATTGCACAGCTCGGTCCAGAACTTGGTGTCGCGCACCGGATCGGTGGTGTAGAGCCCGATATGGCTGAAATGAGTGATGCCGGCGTCGCGCGCCGGGAAATAGCGCTCCCCCGAATGATAGGGCCGCGCCACGATCTCGATCTTGTTGCCGCTCGGGTCCTTGGTGGCGATGACCGCCTTCGCGCGCCGGCTGTCGCACTCCTCGCGCGTGCCGAGATGGACCTCATGACCGGCGTTCTCCAAGATCGCGGCGACGGCGTCGAGATCGCCATGGTTCCGGAGCTCGAGGCCGATCGTCTGGTCCGCCGGATCGCCCTCGAACAGCACCAGCGAGTGATCCCGCGTGTCGCCCCGCATCGCGGTCCTGTGGCTGCGGAAATACGCGGCCTTGCCCTCGCGCGCCACCAGCTGCAAGCCGATGATCTCGGTCGCGTATTGAATCGAACTCTCGAGGTTCGCGGTGCCGATCCTCAGATAGCGGATATCGCGCAGATTGATCATCTCGCTTCCTCCTGCGGGGCCAGGCGCCGGCGACCACGCCCCATCGCGCGCCCAGTTTGCCTATTTCCGGGCGATTTGGCTATAGACCCGATAGCGGCGACGCTGTCGCGGGAGAAGGAACCATGCCAGACGGGCTGACCCGGAATTATGCCGCCATCGTTCTTCTCGCCGGCCTCGCCGCGGCGTTGCCCTCGCGCGCCGGCGCCGAGGACATCACGATCGGCCTCCTTAAATCGGCCGGGTCGACCGCCGTCTATCTCGCCCAGGACAAGGGCTATTTCGCGGCCGAGGGGCTCAACGCCCACTTCATGTTCTTCGATGCCGCTGAGCCGATCGCCGTGGCGGCGGTTGCCGGCGCGATCGATATCGGCTCGGTCGGCACCTCGGCCGGGATGTTCAGCCTCGGCGCGCAGGGGGTCCTCAAGCTGATCGGCGGTCAGTCGCGCGAATTCCCCGGCTTTCAGACCTTGGCGTTTCTCGTCTCCAACCGCGCCTACGAGGCCGGGCTCAAGACGTTCAAGGATCTCGGCGGGCATTCGGTCGCGGTCGCCCAGATCGGTTCGGGCTCGCATTACAGCGTGACGCTGATCGCGGCGAAATACGGGATCGACCTCAAAACCATCCGGATCTTGCCGTTGCAGTCGATTCCCAATCAGCTCTCGGCGGTCACCGGCGGCCAGGCCGATGCCGCGGTCGTCGCCGGGACGCCGGTGCTGCCAGCGATCGAGCGCGGCGACGTGCGCCTCCTCGGCTGGGTCGGCGACGAGGCGCCGTGGCAGATCGGCGCGATCTTCGTCTCGACCAAGGTCAACACCGAACGGCACGACATGATCGAGCGCTTCCTGCGCGCCTTCCGCAAGGGAGCGCAGGAATATCACGACGCCTTCACCGGCCCGGGCGAGAAGCGCCGGGACGGCCCCAACGCGCCCGAGGTGCTCGCCGTCATGGCCAAGTACACGGGTCAGCCGGCCGAGCGGCTCCGCCAAGCGATCGCCTATATCGACCCGCAAGGCCGCGTCGATCTTAGGGACCTGCAGCGCCAGATCGATTGGTTCCGGTCGCAGAACCTGTTGAAGCGCGACGCGAAGATCGCGGATATGCTCGACCCGAGCACCGTGATCGCGCTGCCCTAATCCATCGGCAAGCCGACGTAATTCTCGGCCAGCGCCGTCGCCGCGGCGCGCGAGCCGACGACGTAAGCGAGATCGGCAAGATGGATGCGCCGTTCGAACGAGGTCTCGGCATCGTTGCGGTGAAGCATCGTCGTCATGTACCAGGAGAAGCGCTCGTATTTCCAAATCCGCGGCAGAACCGCGGCGCTATAGCCGTGCAAGGCCTCCCTGCTGCCTCTTTTGTACCAGGCCTCGAGCGCGCGCGAGAGCACCAGCACGTCGGCCACGGCGAGATTGAGGCCCTTTGCGCCGGTGGGCGGAACGATATGCGCGGCGTCGCCGGCGATGTAGAGGCGGCCATATTGCATGGTCTCGCATACGAAACTGCGCATGCCGACAATGCCCTTCTGGAAAATCGGGCCCTCGACCAAAGTCCAGCCCGGACATTGAAAGCGCGCCTGCATCTCGGCCCAGATGCGGGCGTCGGGCCAGGCCTCGATCGGGTCGTCCGGATCGCACTGGACATAAAGGCGCTGGATCTGCGGCGTGCGCGTGCTGAGAAGTGCAAATCCGCGCTCGTGGCGGGAATAAATGCAGCTCGTGATAGGAGCGCGGCGCCTCGGCCAGGATGCCGAGCCAGCCCCAGGGATAGACGATCTGATGCTCGGTCCTCGCCGCCGCCGGGATCGCCTGCCGGCTCGGCCCGTGGAACCCGTCGCAGCCGACCAGAAAATCGCAATGCAGCTCCTCGGCCGCGCCGTCGCCGTTGCGAAACGCGATCCAAGGGTGCTCGCCGTCGATCCCGTGCAGCGCCACCTCCCCGACCGAAAAGACGATCGCGCCGCCCGAGGCCAAGCGCGCGGCAACCAGATCCTTGATCACTTCGTGCTGCGCGTAGACGACAACCCTCTTGCCGCCGGTCAGCTCGACGAAATCGATGTGATGGCGGCGCCCGTCGAACTGAAAGGTTATTCCGGTATCGAAGCTGCCCTCGCGCATCATCCTGGCACCGAGCCCCATCCCGTTCATCAGGTTGACGACCCATTGCTCGAGGACCCCGGCGCGGATCGTGCTTTCGATTTCGGCGCGGCTGCGATTCTCGATGATGACGGAGTCGATGCCCGCGCGATGCAGGAAGTGCGATAGGAAAAGACCGGCGGGCCCGGCGCCGATGATGCCGATTTGGGTGCGCATCGTCAGGAGACTAAGCCCCAATCGCGGGCTTCGACAAGGCGCTTGCCAGCGGCTTATGATGCGCCGCGTTAAATATCGGGGGAGAAACATGGCCAATGAAGCGCATTGGGTCGCGGCCTGGACCAACGGTCTCGTCACCGTTGACAAGGCCGCGTTCGACAATCAGACGCTGCGGATGGTCGCACGGGTCACCATCGGGGGCGCGCGGCTGCGCGTGCGCCTCTCGAACCTCTATGGCGCCGAGAAGCTCGCCCTGGGCGCGGTGCGGGTGGGATTGCGTAGCGGTGCCACCGCTGGCGTGGTGCCGGGCTCGGATCGGAAGCTCACCTTCGGCGGCGATGATTCCGTCGCCATCGCGCCGGGCACGCTCGCCGTGAGCGATGCCGTCGAGCTCGATTTCCCGGCGCTCGCCGATCTCGCCGTGAGCGTCCACGTGCTGGGCGCGGTGCGCGAAAGCTTTCCCATCACCGGCCACGGCAATTGCCACCAGACCAATTATCTCTCGCCTCCGGGCGACTTCACCGCGGCGCTCGCGATGCCGGTCAAGGAAACCACCGAGAACTGGTACTTCCTCAGCGCGATCGAGGTGGTGGCGCCCAAGGATACGCTCGGCATACTGTGCTTCGGCGATTCGCTCACCGAAGGCAATCTGTCGAGTCTCGATAGCAATAATCGTTGGCCCGATCAGCTCGCCCGGCGCCTCAACGCGCGCGGTGGCCGCCTGTGCGCCGTGATCAACCAGGGCATCGGCGGCAACCGCATCCTCCACGACCTGCGCGGCGAAAGCGCGCTGCGGCGCTTCGACCGCGACGTGCTGGCCCAGACCGGCGTCAGCCATGTCATCGCCTATATCGGCACCAACGATCTGCGCAATCAGCGCGGCAACCGGGACGAGATCGTGACGTCGGAGCAGATGATCGCGGGGTTGAAGCAGATCGCCCTGCGCGCGCGGGCCAAGGGGCTCAAAATCTATGGCGCCACGATGATCCCGTACGAGAACGAAACCTATCATCCCGGCGCGTGGACTCCGGCGGGCGAGGCGAAGCGCCAGGCGATCAACCAATGGATCAGGCAGGGCGGCGCGTTCGACGCCGTCATCGATTTCGACGCGGCGGTGCGCGATCCCGCCCATCCGACGGCCATGCTCGCCGCCTATGATTGCGGCGACCACCTGCATCCCAGCGACAATGGCTATCGCCGCATGGGCGATTCGATCGACCTCGCGCTGTTCGATTAGCCTTGGCCCCTACTCGACGATGAGGCTTTTCGCGTCCGGATTGCCCTTGATGAGCTGCTGCTCTTTCGCGATGTCGATCCAGAATTGGATCTGCTTCGGGGTGACGTTGACGGTAAGCGGCGGCACCGGGATCGACGCAACCACCTGAATCGGCAGGCCGGTATATTTGGCGATCGCCTGGTTGGTCTCGTCCGGATGGGTCTTGATGAAGCCCTGCGCTTCTTTCATGCCGTCGCGAAGCGCCTCGACCGCGTCTTTGTGGTCGGCCGCCCATTTGCGCGTCGTCACGTAGACGACGGTAAGCGTCCCGTCCGGCGTGTCCTGGAGCCAGTCGGAGACCGCCTTCGCGACGCCGGACTGGACGACCCGCGCCGTGAACGGCGCCTGCATCGGATAGGCGTCGATCTGGCCGCTTTTCAAAGCGTCGCCCGCCTGCGGAAATCCGACCTCGATATATTTGACGCTGTCGGGATCGACGCCGTTCGCCTTCAAGGTCCGTCGTAGCATGATGTGGAGAAGCGCACCCAGCCCGGGCACGCCCACGGTCTTGCCCTTCAAGTCGGTCGGCTTCTCGATGCCCGAGCCGGGCCGGGCCACCAGAACGTCGCCGGGCAGCGGATAAACGGCGCCGCCCGCGATGACGACGAGGTCGAGACCGGCGTCGTTCGCCTGCAGCACCGAGGGCATGGTGGGCCCGCCGATGTCCACCGAGCCGCTGACCACCGCGCCCGGGATATTCCCCGAGATCGCCGTCTGGATGAAGTCGACATCGACGCCGCGCTTTTGGAAAAAGCCCTGCTGCTCGGCGACGTAGCCCAGGGCGAAGCCGCTGACGGCGGTGTAGCTCATCTTCAATTTCTGCTGGGCGCCGGCCGGCAGTGGCCCCAAGAGGCCAAAAGCTGCCGCAGCCGCCGCAATGACCGATATATGTAAGCGCATCGCCCGATCCTCCCACTCGCCGTTGCGGCAAACTATCACAGAAAGCCAGCGGATTATAGCGGGCTTGCCGGCTCGACATTCCTCGCGGGGGAAGGCAATCTTGCCGCCCCATGGCAGAAACCACGACGGCAACTTCCGGCACCGAAACGCTGATCGAATTCCGCAAGGTGTCTCATTCCTTCGGTCGGCAGCCCATCCTTCAGGACATAAACCTCGCGGTGCGCCAGTCGGAATTCGTGTGCATGGTTGGCCCTTCGGGCTGCGGCAAGACCACGATGCTGCGCATGGTCGCGGGGCTGCAGATGCCGACCGAGGGCGCCGTGATCCACGCCGGCCGGATCGTCACCGAGCCCGCCCACGCGATCGCCTTCATGTTCCAGGATTACAGCAAGGCGCTGCTGCCTTGGCGCAGCGCCGCCGGCAATGTCTCGCTGGCGCTCGAGGCGAGCGGAGTTGCGCGCGCCGCGCGCACCGAGCGCATCGTGGAGTTGCTGGCCAAGGTCGGGCTCGCCGGGCATGCCGAGCAGTTTCCGATCCAGCTTTCCGGCGGCATGCAGCAGCGCTTGCAGATCGCCCGCTGCCTCGGGCAGGAGCCCTCGGTGCTGCTGATGGACGAGCCGTTCGGCGCCCTCGATGCAATGACGCGTCAGGCGTTACAGGACGAGCTACTGCGGATCATCGAGGCCAGCAAGACGACGGCGCTCTTCGTCACCCACGATCTCGACGAGGCGATCTATCTCGGCAACCGAGTGGTGGCGCTGCGCCCCAACCCGGGCCGGATCGCGCAGATCTTCGAGGTCAACCTGCCGCACCCGCGCAACCAGCTCGCCACTCGCGAGCATCCCGAATTCCTGCGCTTGCGCCGGGCGCTGTTCGATTTCGTCAGCGAGGGCGCGACGTGAAGTTCCTCAAGGGGCTGGTCTTTCCGCTCGGCTTTCTCGCCTTCTGGGAAATCGGCATGCGCGCTTTCCATGTCGAAAGCGATTCCCTGGCGCCGCCCTCGCAGATCGCGGTGGCGTTTTATGACGCGGTCCGCGATGGGACGATCGCCCACCGGACGGCCGAGACCTTGCTCGCGGCGCTGATGGGGCTTGCCATCGGCGGCGGCTCAGCACTCCTCTTCGGCATCGTGCTCGGCCTGGTGCCCGCTTGCGCGCGGCTGATGCGGTTCTCGGTGGAGGTGCTGCGGCCGATCCCCCCGGTCGCGCTGATTCCGATCGCGATGCTGATTTTCGGGTTCGGCTTTCCGATGGAGATCACGCTGTGCGCCTTCGCCTGCTTCTGGCCGGTGGCGATCTATGGCCAGGCCGCGATTGCCAATATCGAGCCGCAGCTCTTGGATCTGAGCCGCGTGTTGCGGCTTTCGCCCGTGGGCCGCGTCATTAAGATCGTGCTGCCCGCTGCGCTGCCGCGCTATTTCGTGGCGTTTCGTCTCTCGGCCGCCGTGGCGCTTATCATCGCGGTCACGGTCGAGATCGCGATCAATCCCTTGGGGCTGGGGTTCGAGCTGATGAAGGCGTCGCAATCGCTTCACCCCGACCGCATGTTCGCCATGCTGCTGTGGATCGGGTTCGTCGGCTGGACCCTCAATTGGGGTCTGCTGCTCGCGCAGCGGCGCCTCTTCGGCGCCGCCGCGATGGCGGCGGTCGCCCGATGAGCGGCTTCGCGCGCGTCGCCTGGTATCTCGGCAGTATCGCGGTCACCGCGCTCCTCGTCGTGCTGTGGCAGCTTGCCGCCGATCATGGCGGCATCCCGCCCGTGTTCCTGCCCGGGCCCGACCGGGCCTGGGACGCGCTCACCCATGGTTTCGCCGGTGGCGCGCTCGCATCCGTCGCCGCGGCGACGGTGCGGCGGATGATCTATGGCTGGATGCTCGCCTCGGGTTTTGGCGTCGTGTTGGGCGCGCTCATCGCCAGCTCGCGGGCGGCGCGCGACTATATCGGCCCGACGCTCGAGATCATCCGGCCGGTGCCGGTCTCGGCCTTCATGCCGATCGTGATCGCCTTCCTCGGCCTTACTGGCGACATGGTGCTGGTGGTGATCGCGATCGGCGCCATATGGCCGGTGCTGCTCGCCACCGTGCACGGGGTTTCGGCGGTCGAGCCGCGCCTCGTCGATGTCGGCCGCGTCTTGAAGCTCGGCCGGCTCGCGATGCTATGGAAGGTCGCGCTGCCCAATGCACTGCCCGACATACTGGCGGGCGCGCGGCTCGGCCTGACCGTGGCGCTCATCCTAACTGTCATCGGCGAGATGCTGACGAGCGAGAACGGGCTCGGCTTTTACATTCTGCTCGAGGGCCGCGCCTTCCACTCGGCCAACCTCTTCGGCGGCGTGATTCTGCTGGGCGCCATTGGCCTGGTCAGCAATCTCGGCTTGCAGGCCGCCGAATCCTATCTGCTGCGCTGGACGCGTCGCTGAGCTATTCCGCCGGCGACAGCACCTCGAGCACCTGGCTGCGGGTCTCGATCGCATAGAAATACGCGACGAGGGCGCCCATCAGCGCGAACAGCCCGAACACCACAAAGACCGCGTTGATGCCATAGGCCGGCAACACGAAGCCCACGACCACCGGCCCGGCGTAGGAGGCGGCGCGCTGGAAGGCGCTCGCCACGCCGCCGCCCAACGCGCGCAATTGGGTCGGATAGATTTCCGCCGTGTAGGTGGCGAGGCCCAAAGCGAGGAAGCTGCAAAAGAAGAACGCGCCCGAGACGATGGCGAGCACGACGGGCGCGCTGAGCGGCCCCAGGAACGCGAAGGACAAGAGCGGCACGCAGCACACGCCGAGCCCGAGGATGAACATTGGCCGCCGCCCGATCGCCTCGATCAGATAGAGCGTGAGCAGGGCGCCGCCCAGCCCGACGCCGGCGAGGATGAAGCCATAGAGCAGCGAGACCTGGACCGGCAGGTGGTAGACGATGTTGAAGAGGGAGGGCGCCCAGGCGGTGAGCCCATAAGTCACGAAATAAGTGCCGATCCACATGAGCCACACCGCGATCGTGCGCCGGCGATAGATGCCCTTGAACAGATCGGCGAAGCGCGGCTTGACCTCGCTGACCAAGGGCAGGTCGCGCGGCAGCGCGGGCAGCACCTTGCCTTCGGCCTCGGCGATGTCCTCGATCCGCTTCAGGGCGTGGTCGGCCGCGTCGAAGCGGCCGCGGCTGGCGAGCCAGCGCGCCGATTCCGGCAGCATGGTCCGCAACGGAATGACGATCAGCGCCGGAATCGCCCCGATGATGAACATCGACTGCCAGCCCCAATTAGGCACGGCAAAGACGCCGACGAGGGCGCAGACCGGCAAGCCGATCGAGAACAGGACTTGCACCGACAGCGAGAACCGGCCGCGGCCCTTCGCCTTAGCGTACTCGTTGACATAGGCGGCCATCAGCGGCACCTCGCCGCCCAGGCCGATGCCCTGGATGAAGCGCAGCCACCACATGATATCGTAACCCGAGGCGAAGGCGCAGGCCAATCCGCCTAGGCTGAAGATCAGCAGCGTCAGGATCATCATGTTCAACCGGCCCCAGCGCTCGCCGAGCCAGCCGAAGCCGATCGCTCCGATGAGCTGTCCGATGAAGCCGACGCCGATCAGCGAGCCGATCTGCGGCGGCGTGATGTGCCATAGGCCGATGAGCGGCGGCAGCACGTAAGCGATCGTGATCGAATCGAAAGCGTCGAAAAACCAGGCGCTGCAGATGATGAGCCGCATGTGCGGTGCCACGAGCAGTAAGGCAGCCGCTCGAGCCGAGCCGCGATGTTTCGCCTGTCGCCGGTAACCGCAATGTCCGCCATGCCGTTTCCCCCAAGTCATCCGCGCGGTTCGCCCGCCCCGCACTTGCCGCAACCATATCGCATGGCGCCTGTCGCGGCTACACTCTCCGGCGAGTAGAGAGGGACGGTGGATTTGACCCTGATCGGGGCTTTCGGTACCGTAAGCTCGGGTGGAAACCGGCAATCCTCACGAGGAGTTTCGCCATGGCAGATGCGTCGACGCAAACCCAGGTTCCGACTTTCGCGTTTCTCGGCTCGATGCATGAGGGCATCCCGATCAGTCTCGAGAACCTCGATGCCTGCATCAAATTCTACACCGAGGTGCTTGGGCTGAAGCTCTTGAAGCGGCCGAAGGCGCTCGACGATCTCGGCCGGGGCGCCTGGCTCGGCGATGCCGATGACAAGGTTCAGTTCCACCTGATCTGCACCGATCGCGACTACAAGCCGGGGCCGGGCACGAAATACTCGGCGACCGGGCGGCACACGGCGTGGCTGGTAAAGGACATCGAAGCCTTCCGCACCCGCATGACCGCGCTCAATATTCCTTACGGCGAGGCCAAGAACCTCCTCGGCAGCGGCAGCGCGCAGCTCTTCGTCGTCGATCCCGAAGGCCACACCTGGGAATTCCAGGAGCCGTTTCCGAAGCGTTGATTTCGCTATTCCTCGGCTATTTGCCGGCTTTCACCGCGGCAAGCGCGGCACGAAACGCCGCCAGCACCTTGCCGCCGCCGGGGGTGTTCTGCGCCCAAGCGGCGGTCACCGGGGCGACGAGTTTTTCCCATTTCACCGTCTCCGCGGCGGTCGGGTATCGGACGGTTTGCTTCGGATCGGCCTTCGCGGCGTCGAGCGCCTCTTCGGCGACTTCGTCCCAGGCGTGCCCCAAGGTTCGGCTCTCGGCCTCGCCGGAATTGTCGTCGAGAATCTTGCGCACCGCGGGCGACAGCGTCTCGTAACGCTTCTTCGCCATGAACACCATGGCGGGCGCGGCACCGAGCTGGCTTTGATAATGATAGCTCGTCACTTCCGCGAGCCGGAAGGGCTGGAACGCGGTCCATGCGATCACGGTGCCGTCCACCGTCGCGCGTTGCAGCCCCTCGTAGAGATCGGTCAGCGGCAGCGAGCTTGGCGAGCCGCCGAGCTTCGTCACGACATCGGCCGCGACCTTGGCGACCACCATCATGCGCAGCCCGTCGAGGTTGGCGATCGACGGGGGCGTCTTGGCCAAATGAATCTGCGCTTGCGGGTAGACCATCAGGACGAGGGGCACGACATCCTTGAACTCCGCGTCGAACAGGCCGGACTTGTAGAGCCGCCAGAACGCGACCGAGGCATCCTCGGAACGCTCGGCCTGAAACGGCATGGTGGAAAATTCCGACAGCGGGAAAGTGCCAGGCACGTTGCTCTGGCTGCCCCAGCCGATCTGGATCACGTCGTCGAGCACCCGGCTATAAAAATTCGCGGGGCTGGCGATGGTCATGCCGTCGCGGACGTCGATCTTGACCAGGCCCTTGCCCTGCTCGTTGATGCGATCGGCCCAGGGATGGAACACCCGCAGGCTGATATGGGTGTTGGGCGGCGTGCTGGTGCCGAAGAGCAGAGTGATCTCGTCGGCTCGCGCTGCGCCGGCGGCAAAGAGGAGCGAGGCCGCGAGCGTGAGCGTCCGGCCATGCGGGCTCATGATAGTCGCTCCGCGAATCCAATCGATCACGCGGTCGGCATCGGCCGGTGCGGCGTTACCGCGCCACGCCACATGTCCGTCCGGCCTGACGAGGACGAGACGGCGCTCATAGAGCGCCGCGATCTCGGGCTCCTCGATCGCGACCGAGGCGAGCGGGACGCCGCGCCGCCGCGCCGAGGCGATCAAGGCCTCGGCCTCCGCGCCCGCCCCGCGAAAGCTCAGCAGCACGAAGCCATCGCCGAAGAGATCGAGCGTCGAGCGGCCATGGGCGAGGCGGATGCCGGCGTCGGGCGGTGGCCCACCATCGAGCCAGGCATGGGGCGCGCGATGGCCGGGGCGCGAGGTCGGCACATAATCGCGCACCGCATCCGCGGGCGCTTCGGTCTCGTCGGGACAGATGATCGGCGAGGGATCATAGCGGTAGCCGAGCGCGATGCCGTCGGTGTCGTGATGCCGCATGATGTCGGCATCGAACAGCGATTGCTTGAACGCTGCGCGCTCGCGCCGCCCGTCTTCATCGTCCCGATCGATGGCGGGGCCGGGAGTGAAGCCGCGCAGGCGCTGGAGGTTCCGGGTCGCTTCCTCGACGTTTCGCACGGCGATCGGGCGGCGCTCGATCTCGTAGCTCTCGATGAGGGCGGGCCCGGCCCAGCTGCCGAGCTGGCCCGCGAGCTTCCAGGCCAGATCCATGGCATCGCCGACGCCCGTGTTCATGCCGAATCCGCCGGTCGGGTTGAGCTGGTGCGCGGCATCGCCCGCCAGGAACGCACGGCCCTTGCGGAATGCGTCCGCAACCAGCTTGCGGCTGACCCAATTCGAGGAATTGAGCAGCTTGAATTCGAAATCCTGGCCGACGGCCTGGCGCAACAGCTGGGGAATGAGCGCCGGGTCGGCGGGCGGCGGCTGAATCCCGAAGCGCCAAAGCCCGCGCCAGTTGATAGAGGTGAGATGCCCCCACGCGCCCTGCGGCCCGACGATGCTGCAAAACCGCGCCTGGCCCAGCGTGTGTGCGTAAATTTCCAGCAATTCGCGCGATTCGAAGAAGATGCTGAAATTGTTCTGGATCGCGTCGAGCCCGCGCAGCGCGATGCCGAGCACCTCGCGCACGGTCGAATTGGCGCCGTCGCAGCCGACGATATAGGCGGCGGCGAGGGTCTCGGCCTTGCCCGATCTAAGATCGGTCACCCGCGCCTCGATCCGGCCGCCCGTTTCGGCAAACGAGTCGAGCCGCGTGAGGTGCCGCAGCGTGATCGGCGCCTGGCGCCGCGCATGGGCAAGCAGGATCGGGTCAAACCAAAGCTGCGAAACCAGACAGTCGGCCTCGGGCGAGAAGAAGCGCGTTTTCTCCTCGAGGAAGGGCGGGAGATCGATCCGCGCAATCTCGAACCCGGTGACCGCGGTAGCCCACAGCACATTGGGATGGAAATCCTCGGGGTGGCCGGCGCGCCGGATCGCTTCGGTCAATCCCCAGCGGCGACAGAATTCCATCGACCGCACATTGACGAAATTCATCTTCGGGGTGTTGATCGTGCCGTCGCGGGCTTCGATCAGGGTCGAGGCGACGCCGAGCCGCGCCAACTCGATGGCCAGCGACAAGCCCACAGGGCCGCCACCGACGATCAGCACCGGAATAAGGGCGTTCGCCGGCATTAAGCTTCCTCCGACATGGCCGCGCAACTCTAACTCGGTTGGCTTGCCGCAGGAAGGCCGGCGCGGCGGTCGAGCCAGGCGAGTAGCGGCGCGGCGAAGGGCGCGATCTGCTTGTAGCTCTGCATCTCGGGCGACATGTCGCGAAGCGCCGAGGCCAGCGCGCGCGCCGTATCGGGCGACACGACAACGCCATCGAGGCGGCTGATCGTGGTCCCGATCGTGAAGACCACGGCGCCGGTAGCGGCGAGGCGGCGCAGCGTCTGGCGCTCGACGCGCAACCACAGGCGCTCGCCGGCGCTCTCCGATGTCACGGCGACGGATAGCGGGAGTGCCTGCGGCTGGAACCGCGCCTCGTCATGCCCGATGCCCCAATTGAAGCGGCGGACCGGGCGCTCCGGTTTCAGGGCGGCGAAGAAGCGATCGACCCGGCTGCCCAGCACCGCCTCATAGCCCGGCACCGGCGCGTGGATCGCGGCCAGGGACTGGCCGAGCTTCTCGGCGAGCAGCCACCGGTTGGGGGCGCACAGCGATGCAGCCGTCAGGATGGTGCGGCCGCCGACAGCTTCGACAAGGCAAAGATCCTCGGCCACGAGGCGTCCGGCGAGGTCGAGCGGATGGAGCGTCGGGCGGGCGAGGTCCCATTCCTCGCCATTGGCCCGATTGATCAGCCGGTCGCCCGCGCGCCCATAGCAATCCGGATGATGCCGCGGCAGATGCCGGGCCAGTGTCCCGAGCAGCTCGGCCGCGGCGGCGGCGGCCTCGGGCAGGGCGCGAAACACCTCGGCATGGCGGGTCGCGAGGAGCGCGCGTTTGGCGGCCAAATCGCCGGCAAGCTCCGGCCCCGGTTCGAGCCAGGCCTGATCCTCGATCGGCGCGAGGCCCATCGTCAGCTCGAATCGGCCGGCTGCAAACGGCGGGTACGGTTGCGCGATTTGGTCTACACTCATGTCCGCTCGTTTAGCATGAAGGTTCGCCGAATGAAGGAACCGCCGCCGCTCGACTGTCAGGGCTGCGCCCTATGCTGCAAGATGGCCGGGTATGTCGAGGTCAGCAATTACGACATCCGCCGGCTGGCGCGGCATTTCGGGCTTACCGTGCCGGAATTCGAGGCAAAGCACCTCGTGCAGGTGACGCGGGCCGGCAAGAAACGCATCAAGGAAGCCGATATCAGCTGTCAGTTTCTCGGGAAGGACCGTTCCTGCACGGTCTATGATGCGCGCCCCACCAATTGCCGGCAATATGTGTGCTGGGATCAGGACGACAAGACCGTCTTCGAATTCGCGCGCTTCGCACAGCTTTCGATCCCCGCGCTGCACAAGAAGGAATCCGAGGAAGTCGCGGCGGAAAAAGAAAAAGAGCGGAAACGCCTCGCCCGCCGCGCGCGATCCCTGGCCGCAAGGCGCAACCAATAGCGCCGCAGTAATTCGGCTCACACGCCACAGGGAGGAACCATGGCACGCATCGCGAGAGTGACTTTGGCGCTTCTTTTCGTAGCGACGCTCGCCGCCGGCTCGGCGGCCAGCGCCGATCCGCTGCAGATTCGCGTCGGCTGGGCAACGACCCCGACGCATGTTCAGCCCTTGGTCGATGCACTGCAAAAGCTCCACCCCGAAGTGTTCCATCATTTCGGCCAAAGCTATGTCGCCGAGGGCCTGCGCTTCGACGGCAGCACCCCGCAGATCGAGGCCCTCGCCACCAACGAGCTCGAGATCGCGGCCTTCGGGCCCTCGGCCGTGGCCCTTGCGGTGAACAACGCCCATCTCGACATGCGGATCGTCGCCGACGTGTTCCAGGACGGCAAGCCCGGCTATATCACGGTGCGCTACGCCGTCCTCGCCGACGGCCCCGTCAAGACGGTCGAGGATCTGAAGGGTCGCCGCATCGCCTCGAATGCGATCGGCTCGTTCGGCAATTCGACCATGCGCGTGATGCTGCGCAAGCACGGGCTAGGCGACAAGGACGTGACGACGATCCAGATGAATTTCGCTAACATGCCGGCGATGCTGGCGGCGAACAACGTCAACCTCATCAACCTCCTGCCGCAATACAGCAACTATCTGACCAGCGGCAAGTTCCGCATTCTGTTTACTGCGCGCGACGCGCAAGGCGTCTCGCAGGCCCAGATTTGGGCGATGCGGGCCGATTTCATTGCGGCTCATCGCCCGGCGCTCGTCGATTTCTTCGAGGATCACATTCGCGCCTTGCGCTGGTTCCTCGATCCGGCCCATCACGAGGAAGCCGTCACGATCGCGCAATCCGTCACTAAGGCGCATCGCGAAGACGTGGCCTATGTCTTCACCCATGACAATTCCTACCGCTCGCCCGATGCCCTCCCGGACGTGACCGCGACGCAAACGGCGATCGATCACGATGTCGAGCTGGGCGTCGTGCCGAAGGGTCTCACCATCGCGCCCCATTACATCGATCTGTCGCTCGCCGAGGAAGCAAAGCGCCGGATCGACGGAAGATAAGGGTTGGCGAGCGTCATTGGTTTGAGGTGCGGGCATCATGAAGGCGATGATCTATCGGGAATTCGGTCCGCCCGAAGTGCTGCATTACGAGGATGTGCCCGAGCCCGTTCCCGGACCGGGCGAGATCAAGATCGAGGTTCACGCCTGTTCGGTGAACCGGGTGCTCGATGTCGCCGTGCGCGCCGGCAAGCAGCCGCAGCGCCAGGTGCGGCTTCCCCATGTCGGCGGCGTCGATCCGGTGGGCATCGTGACCGAAATCGGTGCGGGCGTGACCGACCGCAGGCCCGGCGATCGCGTCGCCGTCTTCCAGGGCCTCGGCGACCGCAAGATGTTCGGCATCCATTGCTGGGGCGGTAACGCGCAATACACCAAGGCGCCCGCCTCGGCGACTTGCCTCGTGCCGGAGGCCGTGTCCTTCGCCGACGCCTGCGTGATCGCGCGCCACGCGCCGGTGGCTTGGAATCTCCTCGTGCATCGCGCGAAGCTCAAGCCAGGCGAATGGGTTCTAGCCTTGGGCGCCGCTGGCAATCTTGGCTCCATTGGCATTCAGATCGCCAAGAATCTCGGCGCCCGCGTCATCGCCTGCGCCGGCTCGGACGAGCGTGCAGGCGTGGGGCTGGAGCTCGGCGCCGATGCGGCGATCAACTACAAGACCGCCGATCTCAAGGCCGAGATCATGGCGCTCACCGGCGGAAAAGGCGTCGATGTCGTCTACGACAACATCGCCAATCCGGCGACGGTCTCGGCGGCGATCGAGGCGCTCGGCTTCGATGGCAGGCTGGTCACCGCCGGCGCGCATGGCGGGCCGATCGTGCCGGTCAATTTCTTTCACCTCTACGACCATCGCATCACGATCATGGGCAGCCCGGTGAGCCGCCACGCCGACGCCATCCCGGCGCTCGAGCAGGCGGCTCAAGGCAAGCTGCGCGTGCGTCATCGAGCGCGTCATGCCGCTGGGCGAGGCGGCCGAGGCGCACCGCATCGTCGAAGCCTCGCCAGCGACCGGCAAGATCATTCTCGATCCGACCCTGGGCTGAATCCTATTATTGCGCCGTCGTCAACGGTCGTCAAGAGGGCAGCATGGGCGAGTTCGCAATCGGTCAGCCAGTGTCGCGGTTCGAGGATCCGCGATTGCTGCGCGGCGGCGGCCGCTATATCGACGACATGGTGTTGCCGCGCATGGCGTTCGGCCATGTCTTGCGTTCGCCCCACGCGCATGCGCGGATCCGCTCGATCGACGCGGCGAAAGCCAAGGCCGCGCCGGGCGTGCTGGCGGTCCTCACCGGCGCCGATTGGGAGCAATCGGGCTGGGGCGATCTGCCGGTGCCTACGGGCATGAAGCGGCGCGACGGCTCGCCTTCCTACAAGCCGCGCTATCCGGCCCTGGTCAAGGACCGCGTGCGCTGGGTCGGCGATTACGTCGCCTTCGTCGTCGCAGAGTCCGCGCATGAGGCAGCCGACGCGGCCGAGCGCATCGCCGTCGAGTACGAGCCGCTGCCCGCAATCGTCTCGACCGCCGACGCGCCGGAGGCGGGCGCGCCGCTGGTGTGGGAGGATTGCCCCGGCAATATCTGCTTCGTGCACTTGGAAGGCGACAAGGCCGCGACCGACGCGGCGTTCGCCGGCGCTGCCTCGATCGTCAAGCGCCGCTTCGTCATCAACCGGGTGACCGCCGCCACGATGGAGCCGCGCGCGTCGATAGGCGACTACAACGCCGCCGCCGACCATTACACGATCTACACCACCTTGCAGCGCACCCATACCTATCGCGCGGAACTCGCGCAATTCGTGCTTCATGTTCCCGAAAGCAAGGTGCGCGTCGTCGCCGGCGATATCGGCGGCAGCTTCGGCATGAAGTCCGCCGTCTATAACGAGGTGGCGCTGGTGCTGCTGGGCTCGAAGCTCACGGGGCGGCCGGTGAAATGGACGAGCACCCGCTCGGAAGCGTTCCTGAGCGACGCCCAGGCGCGCGACAACGTAACCGAGGCCGAGCTTGCGCTCGACCGCGACGGCCGGTTCCTCGGCCTCCGGGTCAAGGCGATCGCCAATCTGGGCGCCTATCTGCAGGCCAATTCGCAGGTCTTCGTCGGCAATCTGGGGACGCTGGCCGGCGTCTACCGCACGCCCGCGATTCATGCCGACGTGACCGCGGTCTTTACCCATACCAATCCGGTCCGCCCGTATCGCGGCAATGGCCGGCCCGAAGCGGCCTATGTCATCGAGCGGATGGTGGATGCCGCGGCCGACGAGCTCGGGATCGACGCGATCGAGCTGCGGCGGCGCAACATGATCCCGCCCGAGGCCATGCCGTTCAAATCGGGCCTCACTTTCACCTATGATTGCGGCGAGTTCGCGAAGAATCTCGACCTGGCCCTGAAGCTTGCGGATTTCGCCGGCTTCGAGAGGAGGCGCGAGCTTGCGCGCCGACGCGGCAAGCTGCGCGGTCTGGGCTTGTCGAACACCATCGAGCGCGCCGCGGCGCCCGGCTTCGAGAGCGCGGAAATCCGCTTCGACCGCAGCGGCACGCTGACGCTGCTCTCGGGCTCGATCAATCAAGGGCAGGGCCACGAGACGATCTATAAGCAAGTGCTGTGCGACCGTCTCGGCATCCACCCGGATCGGGTCCAATACGTCCAGGGCGATACCGACAAGGTCGCCATCGGCGAGGGCACGGGCGGCTCGCGCTCGGCGACCCTGGGCGGCTCGGCGGTCCTCCTCGCGTCCGACAAGATCATCGCGAAGGCGAGCCTCATCGCCGCGCGCGTCCTCGGCGTCGAGAGCGGGGAAATCAAATTCGCCGACGGCATCTTTTCCGCGACCCGCACCAATCGCACCATAACCATCGGCGAGATCGCAAAGGAGTCGGTGAACCCGAAAAACCTGGCCGATGGGATGGAGCCGGGCCTCGTGGCCGGCGCCATTTATAGCGGCAAGGTCGCGAATTATCCCAATGGCTGCCATGTCTGCGAGCTCGAAATCGACGACGAGACCGGCCAGGTCGAGATACTCCGGTACAGCGTCGTCGACGACGTCGGCACGGTGATGAATCCGCTTCTTCTAGAAGGACAGATCAGCGGCGGGATCGCGCAGGGCCTGGGTCAGGCGCTGATGGAGGATATCAGGTTCGACGCGCGAACGGGCCAGCTTCTCACCGGCTCGTTCATGGATTACGCGATGCCGCGCGCCGGCGATCTCTCCGCCATCGAGCTCAAGAGCAATCCGCTGCCGACGAAGACCAATCCCTTGGGCGTCAAGGGCGCAGGCGAAGCGGGCAGCGTCGGCGCCTTGCCGGCGGTGGCGAACGCCGTCATCGACGCGCTCTCCCGGCTCGGCATCCACGGCATCGAGATGCCTGCGACGTCCGAGCGCCTGTGGCGCGCCATCCGGCAAGCGCGGCAATAGAGCGATCAGGAATCCGGCGTCAGGCCGGCGATGCGAATGCCGGCGCCCGGCACCTTGTATTTGCGATTGATCCAGATGAGGACCGAGGTCAGGGCTTCGGCCGCCGCGGAGTTGCAAATCGGCCCGGCGTCGATGCCGCGCAGCCCGATCGCATCGAGGAGCGCGATCACGCGGGCTCGCGCCTCGGCATCGTCGGCGCAGACCAGCACGTCGCCCTCGATGGGCCGATCGAGCTTGCCGAGCTTCTCGGCGGACACGTTCTGGAAAGCGGAGACCACGCGGACGCGCTCGCCGAGGAGCGCCTGAATTGCCGCGACCGCCGAGCCGCCGGGCGGAAGCTGCACGCGGTTCACCCGCGGCGGCATCAGCGGCGCCGTCGCGTCCACCAGAATCTTGCCGTCGAGCAGGTCGCGGATTTCCTCGACGCCAGCCTTCTCGGCCGCGAAAGGGACGGCGAGCACGACGATGCTCGCGCTCACCGCCGCGCCTCGGTTGTCGCCGGCCGCGACCGCATCGCCTCCGAGAATCCGGTTGAGCGCCGCCGCCGCTGCGCCCGCCTTCGCCGCATCGCGCGAGCCGAGGATCACGTCATGCCCGGCCCGCGCGAGCCGCAGCGCCAATCCCGTGCCGAGCGCCCCGGTCCCTCCGATGATCGCGATCTTCTCCAACCCGCCCGCCACGATTCTCTCCTCGACCGCTTCGCCATTATTCCCGGCCAATGGGATTGACGGCAATGGCGATTGTGTCGAAGCTCTCGCGGCTCTTCCCGGCGCTAAACCGCGACGTGATCCATGCTCGACACCCTAACGCTCTCGGCGCTTCGGGATTTTCCCCTGGTTCGGCCCGGCGACGATCTCGCCGCCCTCGTGATCGCGGCGCTCGCGGCTCGCGCCCGCCCCCCCGCCCGCTCGGACGTGCTGGTCGTCGCCCAGAAAATCGTATCGAAGGCCGAGGGCCGATATGTCGATCTCGCGACCGTCGAGGCGTCGCCGCGCGCGCTCGGTCTCGCCGCCGAGGTCGAAAAGGATCCGCGCCTCGTCGAAGTGATCCTACGCGAATCGCGCCGCGTCGTGCGCCATCGCCGCGGCGTGCTGATCGTCGAGCATCGCCTCGGCTTCGTCATGGCGAATGCGGGCATCGACCGCTCTAATATCGACCCCGAGGCGGGCGCCGAGCCGGTTCTCCTACTGCCGGCCGACCCCGACCGCTCGGCCGCGTCCTTGCGCGAGCGCATGGAACGGGCTTTCGGCGCAGCGCCGGCCGTGATCGTGAGCGACAGTTTCGGCCGCGCCTGGCGCAACGGCACGGTCGGGATCGCGCTGGGCGCGGCTGGGTTGCCTTCGGTCATGGATTGGCGCGGCAGGCCCGATCTCTTCGGCCGCGCGCTGAGTGCGACCGAGACCGGCTTCGCCGATGAAATCGCGGCAGCGGCCTCGCTGTTGATGGGCCAAGCCGATGGAGCCCGCCCCGTCGTCCTCGTCAGCGGGCTAGCCTGGTCGGCGCCCGAGCTGCCGGCCGCGAGATTAATCCGGCCCGCCGAAGAGGATCTCTTTCGCTGATGAAGAAGGATCTCGTCATCGCGCTCTCCGGCGGGGTCGGCGGCGCCAAGCTCGCCCTGGGCCTCGCCCGCGTGATGCCGCCTGAGAAGCTCATGGTCGTGGCCAATACCGGCGACGATTTCGAGCATCTCGGTCTCGCGATCTCGCCCGATCTCGATACCCTCGTCTATACCCTGGCCGGTCTCGATAATCCCGAGACCGGTTGGGGACGGCGCGGCGAGACCTGGAATTTCATGGGCGTCCTCGAAGCGCTCGGCGGCGAGACCTGGTTCCGGCTGGGCGATGCCGATCTCGCCATGCATGTCGAGCGCACGAGGCGGCTCAAATCGGGCGAGACCCTGGCGGCGATCACCGCCGATTTCTGCCGGCGTCTCGCGGTGTCAATCCGCATCGTGCCGATGAGCGGCGATCCGGTGCGCACAAGGCTGCGGACGACCGCGGGTTGGCTCGACTTTCAAGACTATTTCGTGCGCCGCCAATGCCAGCCCGAAGTGCTGGAAATCGCCTTCGCCGGCGCCGCTACCGCGTCCCCCGATCCGGCGTTCCTCGCCGGGCTTGCCGACCCCAGGCTGCGCGCGGTGGTGATCTGCCCGTCCAATCCCTTCATCAGCATCGAGCCGATCCTGGCGCTCAGCGGAGTAAGAGACCTGCTCTCGGCCTCGGCGGCGCCGGTCATCGCGGTGTCGCCGATTATCGGGGGGCGCGCGGTGAAGGGGCCGACGGCCAAGATCATGCACGAGCTCGGCATAGCGGCGAGCGCCGCCGCGGTGGCTGAACGCTATGGCCACTGGCTCGACGGATTTATCGTCGATCGTGGCGATGCCAGCTTTTGTGCCGCGCCGGGGCTTCGCGTTGTCGAGGCGCAGACGCGGATGATCACGCTTGGCGATCGCGAGGCTTTGGCGCGCCTCGTGCTGGCCACCGCCGATCAATTGGCCGAGGAGGCGTCATGACCGCGAGCTCGGCCGTCTGGGCGGTCGTGCCCGTGAAGGAGACGGCTTCGGCCAAGCAGCGCCTGGCGGCCGTGCTTCCTGGCGCCATTCGCCAAGCGCTGGCGCTCGCGATGCTCGAAGACGTGGTGGCCGCGCTCGCCGCCACTCGCGATCTCGCGGGAATTCTGGTCGTGACGGTCGATAGAGGCGCGGCGCGGATCGCAGAACGCCATGGCGCGACGGTTTCGAGTGAATGCGCGCGCGATGGGCACAGCGGCGCGATTGCCGGCGCGGCGCGCTCCCTTGCCGCCCGCGGCGCAGCGATGCTGACCCTTCCCGGCGACGTGCCCTTGGTGCGGCCGGACGATATCCGGCGCGTGATTGACGCGAGGCACGGGCGTCCCAGCTTCACCATCGTGCCCTCGCGCGATCAGCGCGGCTCCAATGCCATTCTCTGCGCGCCGGCGGATGCGGTGACGCTGCGCTTCGGCGAGGACAGCTATGTCGCGCATCTCGCGGCGGCGCGCGCGCGCGGGATCGAGCCGGTGAGCCTCGCCATTCCCCGCATCGCGATCGACATCGACCGCCCCGTGGATCTGGTCGAATTCCTGAAATACCCAGATCGATGCCGCGCCCGCGCGGCGCTTGAGCGCGATGGCGTCTCGGCTTCATCCCTCGCCATCGGCGCGGTCCCATGAGCGACGTACCCTCCGCCGCCGCTGCCCGCTCGCTCGTCGATTGCCGCGACCTTGCCGCGCTGATGGCCGAAGCCGCGGCGATCCGCGACGCGGGCCATGGCGCGCTTCTTTCCTATTCGCGCAAGGTCTTCATTCCGCTCACCCAACTGTGCCGCGATAGCTGCCACTATTGCACGTTCGCGCGTGCCCCCCGTCGCGGCACCCGCGCCTATCTTGGCCCCGAGGAAGTTCTGGCGATCGCGCGCTCCGGCGCCGAGACAGGCTGCCGCGAGGCCTTATTCACCTTGGGCGACAAGCCCGAGCTGCGCTATCGCGCGGCGCAAAGCGAGCTGGCGCTTCTCGGCCATGACAGCACGCTGTCCTATTTGGCCGCGATGGCAAGGTTGGTGCTGAACGAGACCGGGCTCCTGCCGCATCTCAACGCCGGCGTGATGAGCGCCGCCGATATCGCGCGCCTGCGCGCCTCATCGGTGTCGCAAGGCATCATGCTCGAATCCGCGAGCCCGCGTCTGATGCGGCGCGGCATGCCCCATTTCGGCTCGCCCGATAAGGCGCCCGCGCTCCGCCTCGCCACCATCGCGGCCGCCGGCGCCGCGTCGGTGCCGTTCACCTCGGGGTTGCTGATCGGTATCGGCGAAACCAGGGCCGAGCGGATCGATGCGCTGTTGGAGCTGCGCGCGCTCAATGACCGCGACGGGCATCTCCAGGAAATCATCATCCAGAATTTTCGCGCCAAGCCGGGCACGCGGATGGCGGATTTCCCCGAGCCGGACCTGGCCGAGCATCTCTGGACCATCGCGGTGGCACGGATCCTCTTCGGGCCGGCGATGAACATTCAGGCGCCGCCGAATTTAAGCGCCGGGGCGCTGCCGCAACTGATCGCGGCCGGGATCAACGATTGGGGCGGCGTCTCGCCGGTGACGCCGGATCATGTCAATCCCGAGCGGCCTTGGCCCAGCCTCGACGCGCTGGCGGAGGAAACTGCCAAGGCCGGCAAGACCCTGGTCGAAAGGCTGGCGATCTATCCCGCTTTCGCGCTCGACGCCAAGCGCTGGCTCGCGCCCGAGCTGCGGACGCCGGTGCTGCGCGCCGCGGATGCCGAGGGCTTCGCCAGGAGCGATGGCTGGATGCCGGGAGCGGATGTCGCGTTGCCGGTGCCCGCGCCCTCCGCCACGCGCGGCACGGCGCTGACGCCGATTCTGACCCGCGCGCTCAAGGGGCAGACGCTCAGCGAGTCGGAGATCGTCGCGTTGTTCGGCGCGCGCGGGGCCGATTTCGAAGCGGTGTGCCACGCCGCCGATGAATTGCGCCAATCGGTTTGCGGCGACCGGGTCAGCTACGTCGTGACCCGCAACATCAATTACACCAACATCTGCTACTTCCGATGCAGGTTCTGCGCCTTCTCCAAGGGCAAGCTCAGCGAGAATCTGCGCGGGCGGCCTTACGATCTGAGCACGGACGAGATACTGCGCCGAGTGCGCGAGGCATGGGATCGCGGCGCGACGGAGGTTTGCCTGCAAGGCGGCATCCATCCCGATTACACGGGCGCGACCTATCTCGCCATCTGCCGCGCGATCAAGGCGGCCGTACCCGAGATGCACGTTCATGCCTTCTCGCCCTTGGAAATCTGGCAGGGTGCGGCAACTCTCGGGGTCGCGGCGCCGGAATTCCTCGCCGCGTTGAAAGAGGCCGGCCTCGGCTCGCTGCCGGGAACGGCCGCCGAAATCCTCGACGACGAGGTTCGCGCCATCCTTTGTCCCGACAAGGTCACGACCGCGCAATGGCTCGAGGTGATCGAGGCGGCGCACCGCGCGGGGCTTCGCACCACGGCGACGATTATGTACGGCCATGTCGAGGCGCCGCTTCATTGGGCGCGGCATCTCCTGCGCATCCGCGCGCTCCAGTCGGGCACTGGCGGCTTCACCGAATTCGTGCCCTTGCCCTTCGTGCCGATGGAGACGCCGATTCACCTGCGCGGCTTATGCCGGCTGGGGCCCAGTTTCCGCGAGGCGGTGTTGATGCACGCGGTGGCGCGGCTCGCGCTGTATCCGGTCATCGCCAACATCCAGACCTCGTGGGTCAAGATGGGGCCGGCGGGCGCTGCCGCGTGCCTCAGGGCCGGCGCCAACGATCTCGGCGGCACGCTGATGAACGAGAGCATCACCCGCGCGGCCGGCGCGGTTCACGGCCAGGAAATGAATCCAGAGGCGATGGAAGCACTCATCCGCTCTATCGGGCGCGCGCCCTGGCAAAGGACGACGCTCTATCGCGAAGCACCGGCCGAACGGCGCGCGGCGTCCTTCGCCGCGCCGCCTTTATCGCCGCCGACCGATACGCCCGCGCGGCGCTACGAGAGGGCCGGCTCTTTCTCTTGAAGCGGCTCGTCCAGCGCGCCGTACCAGCCCTTTTCGGAAATGTCGAAGATGTTTCCTTCGAGGTCCTTGAACTTGCGCTCGTAATTCATGCCGTCGGGATTGCCGAGATCGTAAGCATAGGTTCCGCCCTCGGCCGCGATCCGGGCTTCCGAGCCTTTGAAATCCGCGACCCGGAAGCCGGAATGATGGATGCCGAGGCGGCCATCCGCCGTCTCCGAGCCCGGCCGGTTGACCGCGGCGTAGCTGAGAACCGCGAGATTCATCGTGCCGTCGGTGAGATAGACGGCGACGCCCTTCACCTCGTGGGCCCGCTTCATGTCGAAGATCTTCTCGTAGAAGCGGGTCGAGGCCTCGATATCCTTGACCACGATCGCCACGTGCCGAAGTTTTGCCATTGGGCTTCCTCCATTACTGGTGCGGAAATACTAAACCTGTCCGAGCCGATACGCCATGGCGCCGCGTCATACGGGATGGCATAGTCGCGCTCAACCGAGAAGACCGGGAGGGACGCAATTGGAATACGGGATTCAGCTTGCGACCTCGGCCCACCACTGGAAGGTGGTCAAACGCGCCGAGGAAATGGGCTTTACCCATGCGTGGTTCTACGACACGGAGCTGCTGAACGCCGATGTCTTCGTGGCGATGGCGGCGGCGGCGATGAACACCACCAAGATCAAGCTCTGCACCGGCGTGCTGATCCCGTCGAACCGGATCGCGCCGGTGGCGGCGAGCGCCTTGGCCTCGCTCAACGCGCTGGCGCCGGGGCGGATCGTGTGCGGCCTCTCGACCGGTTTCACCGCGCGCCGCACCCTGGGGCTGCCGGCGATCACGCTGGCCCGGCTCGAGGAATATGTCCGCGTCCTTCGCGGGCTCTTGAACAAGGAGACCGTCGAATGGGCCGAGGAAGGCGGCACGCACAAGATTCGTTTTCTCAATCCCGAGCTGGGGCTCATCAATCTCGACGATCCGATCCCGTTCCATCTTTCCGCCTTCGGCCCGAAGGGGCGGGCGCTGACCGCTAAGCTCGGCGCGGGCTGGATCGTCGGCACCAGCAACCCCAAGGCGGCGACGGGCGCGCTCACGGGCATGCGAAAGGCGTGGACCGATGCCGGCCGCGACACGAAGGACCTCTATTCGACGACCTTCGGCGCCGGCTGCGTCCTCGCCGAGGGCGAGGCTTCGGACAGTCCACGCGCCAAGGCCCAGGCCGGCCCCGGGGCGACGATGATATTTCACGATATGGTCGAGCACGAGACCCTCGGCTCGCTCGGCATCCCGGCGCTGCCGCAATTCCAGGCGCAATACGACGCCTATCGCGAAATCTACCGGGGCTACCAGCCCGAGGATGCCCGCTATCTTACGAATCACCGCGGCCATCTGATGTTTCTCCGGCCCGAGGAAGAAAAGCTCGTCACCGCCGAGCTCGATCGAGGCGGTCACCCTGACCGGCACGCCGCCGAAGCTGATCGAGAGTCTCCGCGCCATCGAGGCCGCCGGCTACAGCCAGTTCGGCGTCCATCTCCGTATCGGCCACGAAATGGCGATGCTCGAGGATTGGGCCAAGGTGATCGAGAAAGTCTGATGTCAGGCCGTCCGCGGCTCCTTCCGCGGCAGGGAGGGAGAGAGCCGCTCGAGGACTTTGTTGCGCGTCTCGATCGAGTACAGGACGCAGACGACGAAGCCGAAGGTCATGACGCAGCCGAAGAAAATGAACACGACGTCGATCCCGAAGCCCGGCAGGAGGGAGCCTACGAGCAACGGCCCGACCGCCGCCGCGACGCGCTGCCACGCGGCCGCGACGCCGCTCCCCAGCGCGCGCATGTTGTTGGGATAGATCTCGGCGGTGTACATGCCCAAGGCCAGCAACAAGAAGCCGAGAAAAAAGAACAGGATGACGACACGGATCATGACGTTGAAGGCGGTGGCATCCAACACGAGGAAAGACAGCAACGCGAGCGAGGCGCCGCAGAGGCCGACGATGAACAACGGTCTGCGGCCGGTGAAATCGATCACGAAAGTGCAGAAAATGCCCGAAGCGAGCGCCGCGGCCGTCTGGGTGAAACCGTAATTCAGCGATTGCTGGAGCGTCAGATGGAAGACCGAGCGATAAAGCGAGGGCAGCCACGTGCCGATGCCGTAGGAGGCGAAATAGCACACCATCCAGAGGCACCAAACGGTCAAGGTGCGCTTCAGATAGATGCCCCGGAAAAGATCGCCGAAGCGGCACTCGGCGGGAGGCACCCGCGGCAGGTCGGCGGGCAGGGGCGGCAAGGTCTTGCCGTCATGCTCGGTGATGATGGTTTCGATCCGCCTTACCACGCGGTCGGCCTCGTCGAATCGGCCCTTGCTCGCCAGCCAGCGCGCGGATTCGGGCAGGATGAAGCGCATCGGAATGGCAATGAGCGCGGGCACCGCTCCCAGGTAGAACATCCATTGCCAGCCCAAATTCGGCACGATCCACACCCCCGCCAGCGCGCTCCCGACGAGGCCAAAGGCGAATAGGAGCTGGACGCCAAGCGTGTAGCGCCCGCGCCCCCGCGCCTTCGAGAACTCGTTGATATAGGTGATCATGATGGGAACCTCGCCGCCCAAGCCGAGGCCCTGGACGAACCGGAACCAGAACATCGATGTGTAGTTCCAGGCGAAGGCGCAGACGATGCTCATCACGCTGAAAATGAGCAGGGTCAGCAGCGCGGTGGGGATCCGTCCCCATCTCTCGCCGAGCCAGCCGGCCGCCACCGATCCGACGGCCTGACCGATGAAGCCCGCGGCCAGCAGCATGCCGATCTGCCCCGGCGTCAAGTGCCACAACCCGATCAGCACCGGCACGACATAGGCGATGGCCAAAGCGTCGGCCGCGTCGAAGAACCAGGCGCTCGAGATGATCGTGCCGGCCTTCCAATGCCAAGATGAGAACGGCATGCGCTCGATGCGCGCCGCGATCTGTCGCGCATCGACCGGCCCCGTGAGGCTGGCGAGATCGGTCATGTCTTTTCCTCCCGAAATCGCGGGGCGCCGCTTCATTGCGGGCGCAATTGCTTCAGCTCGGCCATCCATCGGCGCATCACGGCGTCGTTCTCCGGACGCTGGGCGTAGAAATAGGTAGCACCCGGTATCGGCGCCTCGTTGGGATCGACCGGCGGCACGTCGCTTCGGCGCGAGCTCCAGCCCTGGGACTGCTCCATCAGCTCGGAGACCCGCTTCGTCATGATCCAGTTGATGAAGAGGCGCGCCGCGTTCGGATGCGGCGCCTGGTTGAACACGCCGAGAGTCGTCCCGTCGGTGCCGCGATAGACGGTTTCGGGCGTATTGCCGAAATTCCTCGCGTCGATTGCGACACCCGCCGCCAGATACGGGGCAAGATCCAATCGCGGGCTGCCGGAGATGGCGACGATGGCCTTGCCGCGCGCGATCGCCTCGCCGGCATCGTTCATGGCGGTGACGAAGGTCGGGTCCTGGTCCGTCAGCAGCTTACGCAAATTGTCGGCGCCCAAGACGTGGTCGAAGAGCGCAAGATAGGGCGAGCCGGGCCCTTCGCGGCGCGGATCGTACCACACGATCTTGCCCTTCAATTCGGGGTCGAGCAGAGCCTTGAGCCCCTCCGCCGCGACTTTCTCGGGCGCGAGGAGGGCGGCGTTGTAGTAGGGCGTTTCCAAATCCGTGACGAGGCCGAGGCACGTATTTCTTCTCGTCGTCGTAGAAGGCGTCGTCCCACCCGCCCCAGACCGCCGGATCGTTCACCTCGGGCAGGATCAGCTCCGGAAGCAGCGGATCGAGCAGCCCGGCCTTGATGGCGCTGTAGCCCGTATTCGGCCCGCTATCGAAGACATCCCAAAGGTATCGCCCAGCGGAGCGCTCGATGGCGACGCCCGGGACGAAGGAAGTGCCGCTGACGTTCTGCACCGAGAGCTCGATCTCGGGATAATCCGCCTTCCATTGCTTCAACAGGAATTCGCGGCGCGCGACGCCCGGCGAGATGCAGACGACGACCTGCCCCTCCTGTTTGGCGGCGGCGACCGTCTTGTCCCAGAGGGCTTGCCAGTCTTCCGCCGCCGGCGCAGCGGCGGGCGAGAAGATGACGAGCACAAAGAGCCACCCTGCCACGGAGCGAAAATGGGTCATCGATCGAGCCTCGCTCGCTGTTTATCTGCCGACTTCTTCCTGCAGGAGACCGAGCTTCTGCAGGACCTCGCGGTCGCTCGCGAGAAACAGCTTGGCGCTACGGCTCGTCGCGCGATGAGTGTGCCAGTTCTTGCGCGGCACGGTGAAGACATCGTTCCTCGACCACTTGATCTTGCTGTCGCCGACCGTCGATTCGCCTTCGCCCTCGGCAACCAGATAGATCGTGCTGCTCGAGGAACGGCGCGGAACCGTTTCCTGTCCACGGGCGAGCTCCTGAAGGTAGCAATCGATCATCGACATCACCGCGCCGCCGGTGAGCGGATTGATGTAGCGCAGCATCCGCGAGCCATCCTCGTCGGCTGGAATTTTCGCGACTGCGGCGCAGGCATCGGCCCAGGAATACCGGAACATCGGCGAGAAAGTCGGATTTGAGCTGGCCGCCGCATTCGCTGGCACCATGCCGGCGGTGCTGAACTCCTCGTCGTCGCGGATCGCCAGGACGTTCTTCGGCGGCCCGGCCTCGAAAGCCGAAGTCTTGAAGAATTGGTGCAGCGGCACGTCGAGCGAATCGAACCACACGATCCGCTCCGTGCCTTCGTGGACATGCTCATGCCATGTCCAGCTTGGCGTCAGGATGAGATCGCCCTCCGCCATCGGGCACCGCTTGCCCTCTACAATGGTCGTGGCTCCGCTGCCTTCCATGACGAAGCGCAGGGCATTCATGGAATGCCGATGGGGACGCGCGTGCTCGCCCGGGAGAAGAATCTGAAGCGCGCCGTTGAGGCTCGATATCGCGTTGGACGCGCCCTCGAGATCCGGATTGTAGAAGGCGAGGACTCGGCGCTCGGTGTCTTCCATGTTGGCTGCGGCGACCGCCTGATCGATCAGCGGCTGCAATTCCTTCCACCGCCAGATCATGGACTGCTCGACCTCGCCCCGGCGATTGCCGTGCGAATCCATCTCCCATAGGGCACGGACTTTCAAACGCTGCATCTCGCTGTGAAAGGTGTCCATTCCGGTCTCCATCGTTTCGCTCCCTATTGCGGTCTTAGCTGCTTGATTTCGGCCATCCATTTCTCTTCCCGCGCCTCGGCCTCCGGACGCTGGGCGTCGATATAGTCGGCGCCGGGAATTAGCGCGAAATCCGGATCGAGCGGCGCCACGTCGCGGCGCCGGGAATCATATTGCACCGCCGCCGACATCAGGGCCGCGATACGCTTCGACATGATCCAATTGACGAAGAGCCGCGCGGCATTTGGGTGCGGGCGCTTGTTGAAGACGCCGAGCGCGGCACCGTCGGTCCCGTGCCAGGCGGTTTGCGGCGTATTGCCGAAGGGCCGGACGTCGATCTTCAAGCCCGCCTCGGTGTAGGCGGCGAGATTGGATTGCGGCCTTCCGGCGATGGCGATCACGGCCTTGCCGCGCACGATCGCTTGGGCCGCGTCGTTCATGTTGCTGATGAAGACTGGATCCTGATCGACGATGAGCTTGCGCAAGCCGTCGGCGCCCAGGACTCGATCGAAGAGCAAAAGATAAGTTGCGCCCGGCCCAGGGACCCGCGGATCGAACCATACGATCTTGCCCTTGTAGTCGGGATCCAGAAGCAGTCCGAGGCCACGCGCCTTCACCGTTTCCGGGGCGATCGCACCGGCATTGTAGTAGGGCGTCTCCAATTCGTTGAGCAAGCCGATCTCGAATGTCTTGTCGTCATCGTAGAAGGCATCGTCCCAGCCACCCCAGACATCGGGGTCCTTGACCTCGGGGAAAATCAGCTCCGGCAGCAGGGGGTCGAGCAGTCCGGCTCGGATGGCTTCGTAATTCGGGCCGGCATGCCAAACGTCCCACAAATATTTTCCCGCCATTCGTTCGGTGACCACGGCCGGCACGAAGCCGGAACCGCTGACGATCGATAGGGACAGCTCGATCTCCGGATAATCCTCTTTCCATTGCTTCAGGAGGAAGTCGCGGCGCGCCGGGCTCGGCGATAGGTTCACGACGACTTGGCCCTCCGCTTTGGCGGCGGCGACGGTCTTGGCCCATTCGGCTTGCCATTCATCTTGCGCCGCGGCGGCGCCCGCCATCGTCACGAGCAGGGCGGCGCCGAAGGCCACGCGCCCAAACCGGGTGAATGGAACGACCATGGCCTATCCCTCCCGCGCCTGAATGCCGAAACGCAGGCTCACGAGACGCACGACGATCGCCGCGGCGAGGCTGATGAGTACGATCACCGTGCCGACCACCGCCGCCGGCCCAAGGCTGCCGTCGGACAAAAATTCCAGCTGCAACACCGAGAGCACGCGGTTGGCACCGGTGCTCAACAGCATGATGCTCGATACGTTGCGGATCGTGCTCGCGAACACCATGATGCCGACCACGGCCAGCGTCGGCGAGCCGATCGGCAGGATGATGCGGCGAAAGGTGCTGATCCATCCGCCGCCGACGATGCGACCCGCTTCCTCGATCTCGGTTCCCATCTGCAGCATGTTCACCTTGATCACCTGCACGCCGAGCGGCATGGCCGCCAGGAAACTCACCAGAATGAGCGCGCCGACGGTACCGTAGAGCAGGGCAAAGAGCGGCACCTGCAGCGCCATATTGAGGTAGCCGAAACTGAGCACGATGCCCGGGACCGTGTAGGGCAGCCATGTGATCATGTCGAGCGGCCCGCGCAGCCGGCTCTTGGCGCGAACCGCGCAATAGGCGACGAGCGCATAGACAACGATCGCGAGCACGCTGGTGCCGACGCCGAGATAGAGCATGTTGCGCAGGCTGCTGGTGAAGGTGCTGTCGGCGAGTGCCGTCACCCAATGCTCGATGGTCCAGACCTGCTTGAGGTTGAAAAACCCGAACAGCTTCATGAAGCTGCCGGCGACGAGCAGGAGGAAGGGCAGAAGGCTCATGAAAGCGACGCCCCCCGCCATTAAAAGGAAGGCCGGCCAGCGCCAGCGCCGCAGTCGGATGCGGGCGGTCGAGGCGCGACCCGTGACGACGGCGTAGGAGCGCCGGGTTGACGCCCAACGCTGCAACACGATCAGGGGAAGCACCATCGCCAGCACCGAGGTGCCGAGCGTGCCGGCGGCGCGGAATTCCGGCGGGCTATTGGCCATGAGCAGATAGAGCTTGGTGCTGTAGACCTGGAACTTGATCGGGGTGCCGAGGATCAGCTCGATCTCGAAGGTCTCGAGGCCGCGGATGATCGACATCAGCAGCACGACGAGGATCGCGGGCGTCATGATCGGCAGAACGATGCGCAGCAGCGTCCGCCAGCGATTCGCGCCGCACAGATACGAGGCCTCCTCGATCGAAGCGTCGAGATTGCGGAAGGCGGGGGTGAGCAGCATCACCTTGACCGAGATGCCATAGGTGGTCAGATGCACGAACACGATGCCCCAGAAGGAATAGAGATTGAATACCGCGCCCTTCGCGATTCCCAGGCTCATCAGGCCTTGATTGACGAGGCCGAAATCGGGATCGAACAGCAGCAGCCAGCCAGTCATCACGCCCATCGAGGGCAGGAAGAACATGATCCAATAGCAGAACTCGATCGTGCGGCTGAACGGCACGTCGGTCCGCGCGAGGAACCAGGAAACCACGATGGCGATCGGCATCGAGATTGCCTGCACCGCGACGACGACTTCGATCGTGTTGATGACCGATTGCAGCATTCCGGGTTCCGCGTAGGCGCGGTACCAGGGGATGGTTCCGAACACCGCCGCCATGCTGTTCGGCAGGAAGGTCAGGTAGACGACGCTGCCGATCGGATAAAGCACGAGGAACGCAACGGCGGCAAAGACGATGCCGGTCGCGATCTCGGCCCGGTCCATTCGCAACCGACGCAGGAGCCAGGCGAGGCCCGAGGCCCGCGCTTCGCCGAGCGACAGGGTCATCGGCCGCTCCTCTCGATGGGCCAGAGCGAGAGCGCTTCGGACGGCAGGTGAAGGCTTACCCGACCGCCCTCGCGCCACGGCCGGTCCGCCGGCAAATCGAGCAGCACGCTGTCGGCGCCGATACGCATCCGCGCCTCGAAGTTTTCGCCGGTAAAGAGCAGCTCCTCGATCGATGCGCTCACGGTGTTGGGCCGGCCCTCCTCGCCGTTGACGAGAAGGCCAATGAATTCCGGCCGGATCGACAACTCGGCCGCGTCGCCCGCTTTGAGGCTCGCGGGCAAATCCGCCCCGAGCGCGAGCGCGCCGCCATCCTCGCCGAGGAGAAACGCGGGCGCGCCGCCGCGCGCGGCGACGGTGCCGCGCAAATTCACCACCCGGCCGAGGAAGTCGCGGACGAAGCGCGTACGCGGCTGCTTGTAGACCTCGCGCGGCGCGCCGACCTGCTCGATTCGTCCGGCATTCATGATCGCGATGCGATCGGCCATCGAAAGCGCTTCGACCTGGTCATGCGTCACGAACAGGCCGGTCATCTCGACCTTGCGCCGCAGCATCTTCAGCTCCATTCGCATCTGGGTGCGCAGTTGCGCGTCGAGATTGCTGAAGGGCTCGTCGAACAGCATCAGCGCCGGCTGATAGACGAGCGCGCGCGCCAGCGCCACGCGCTGCTGCTGGCCGCCGCTCAATTGCGGAATGGTCTTGCCGATCGAGCCGGCGAGGTTCACGAGATCGAGAACGGCGGCGACCTTGAGCCCAATCTCCGCCTTCGCGACGCCGCGGAGCTGCAAGGGATAGGCGATGTTCTCGAACACCGTCATATGCGGCCACAGCGCGTAGGATTGGAACACCATGCCGACATTGCGCTTCTCGGGAGGCAGCTCGATGGCGCGCGCGATCGAGACGAGAATGCGGTCGCCGAAACTGATCTCGCCTTCGCTCGGACGCTCGAGCCCCGCGACCATCCGGAGCGTCGTCGTCTTGCCGCAGCCGCTCGGCCCCAACAGCGCCATCAACTCGCCAGGGTGGAGATCGAGCTCGATCGCATCCACGGCGATGAACTTCCCAAAGCGCTTGGTTAGGCGGCGGATGGAAAGCGCAAGATTCATCATCGGCTTCGTGATCGTTTCCCCATTCGCTGGCGCGGCGCTTACTGCGGACGCAGCTGCTTGATTTCCGCCATCCATACGCGCTGGATCCTGTCGTTATCGGGCCGTTGCGCGTCGATATAGGGCGCGCCTGGAATCGCCGCCGAGGCGGGATCGAGCCGCGGCACATCGAGGCGGCGCGAATCCTGCTGTTGCGCCTCGGAGATGCCGGCCTCGATGCGCTTCGTCATGAGCCAATTGATGAACACGCGGGCGGCATTGGGGTGCGGCGGGTGGTTGAATGCGCCGACGGTGGTGCCGTCCGTCCCGCGATAGGCCTTGTCGGGCGTATTGCCGAGCTGACGGATATCGAGCTTCATTCCGGCCTCGACATAGGGGCGCACGCTCTCGTTTACTTTGCCGGACAGTGCGATCACGGCCTTGCCGCGGATGACGGCGAGCGTCACATCGTTGATGTTCGATGAGAAGACCGGATCCTGATCGACGATGATCTTGCGCAGCGAATCCTCGCCGAGAACCCGGTAGATCAACGGCAGATATTGCGAGCCCGGCCCCTCGATGCGCGGATCGAACCACATGATCTTGCCCTTATAGGCCGGATCGAGCAGCAGCTTGAGGCCCTGCGCGTCCGCCTTCTTGGGCGGGATCAGATCGGCATTGTAGAACGGCCCGACGACGTCGCTCTGGAGCCCGAGGATGTATTGCTTCTCGTCATCGTAAAACGCATCCTGCCAGCCGCCCCAAACCCGCTCGTCCTTGACCTCGGGCAGGATCAGCTCCGGCAAGAGCGGATCGAGAAGTCCGGCCTTGATCGCGGAAAAGCCGGAGGTCGGACCGCTCTCGAATACATCCCAGAGGTAGCGGCCCGCCGCGCGCTCGGTTACGATGCTTGGAACAAAGCTGCTGCCGCTGACGATCGAGAGCGACAATTCGATGTCGGGGAAATCGGCCTTCCATTGCTTCAAGAGGTAGTCTCGTCGCGCGGGCGAGGGCGACATGCAAACGACGACCGTGCCCTCCTGGTTCGCTGCGGCGACGGTTCGGCTCCATGCGGCTTGCCAGTCTACGGCGCCGGCGGCCCCGGCGACGGTCCCGGTCAGCACGCCCAGCGATAAGGCGACAATGGCGATGCGCCTCCCCGACTGATTTTTCATTGGCCGCCGCCCCTTTCGCTCTGAGGATAGGCTACACTATTGCCGTAACGGAGGAAATTCCGCCATGGCGAATCTACCGATCAGCTTTGCCTGCGGGCTCTATGACCGGATGCTGGCGCTTTATACCGGCGAGGTGAAGCCGGAAGGCATCGACCTGCGCTTCATTGTCGAGGAATCGCCGCGCGACATCTTCGACAAGATGACCGGCGATCTCGCCTTCGATGCATGCGAGATGTCGAGCTCGGAGTTCGTTACCCGCCTGGCCGCGGGGCAATGTCCCTTCGTCGCCATTCCGGTGTTCCCGTCGCGCATCTTCCGCCACGGCTATATCGTCATCAACCGCAACGCCGGAATCAAGCACCCGAAGGATCTGGAGGGCAAGCTCGTCGGCGTGCCGATCTACACGGTCAGCGCGGCCGTCTACATTCGCGGCATGCTCCAACACGATCACGGGGTCGATCTTGCGAAGATCCGCTGGGTCCAGGGCGATATGGAGACGCCGAGGAGCGTTCATGGCAATCCGCATGTCATGCCGCTTCTGAAGCCGGTCGCGATCGAACATAATGCCAGCGGCAAATCGCTCAACCGGCTGCTGGAAGAGAACGAGATCAACGCGATCATGGCCGCGTTCCTGCCTTCCTCCTTCGGCCGCAATCCCGATGTCGTGCGGCTCTTTCCCGATTACCGCGAAGTCGAGGTCAACTATTACAAGCGGACCGGCATTTTCCCGATCATGCATCTGGTCGCGATCCGCCGCGATCTCTACGAACGGCACCCCTTCATCGCGGCGAGCCTCTACCGGGCGTTCTGCCGATCGCGGGAACTCGCCCTCCAACGCTTGCTCGGCCGGGGCGCCACGGTCGCGATGCTGCCTTGGCTGAAATCGGACACCGAGCGGATGGTCGAGTTGTTCGGCGGCAATCTCTGGCCCTATGGCATCGAGGCGAACCGCAAGACGCTGTCGGCCTTTGTAACCTATCTGGCGGAGCAGGCGATGATCGCGGCGCCGATGCCGATCGAAGACCTCTTTGTCCCGGTGTGACGAGAAAGCAGCAGAAGAGGAAGCATCATGGCTGACTTGAATACCTTGCTTAAGGATTTGGTGGTCGCGAACCGGATTCTCGCCCATCAAGCGGTGGTTGAACGCTTACGGTCACGTCAGCGTCCGCCATCCCGACCGTCCCGAGCGCTTCTTTCTCGCCGCGTCGCGCAGCCCCGAACTGGTCACGCTTGAGGACATCATCGAATTCGATCTCGACTGCCGGCCGATCGATCAACGCGGCCGAGCGATCTATATCGAGCGCCCGATCCATGGCGGCATCTATCAGGCGCGGGCGGATGTCCACTCGGTCATCCACAATCATTCCCATGCTGTCATCCCGTTCAGCGTCGCCAAGAAGGTGAAACTGCATCCGGTCTTTCACACGGCGGCGCCGATGGGCGCGGAAATTCCGATCTGGGACATTCGCGACAAATTCGGCGATACCAACATGCTCGTGAACACGATGGATCAGGGCCATGATCTGGCGAAGGCGATGGGGCAAGGCAGCGTCGCGCTGATGCGCGGCCATGGCTGCGCCGTTGCCGGCACCTCGGTCTACGACGCGGTGCACACCGCCGTGTTCCTGCAGGACAACGCCAAGCTCCAAGCCGAGGCGATGCGATTGGGCGAGATCACCTATCTGAGCGAAGGCGAGATCGCCAAAATGACGACGCACCGGCAGCACCGAAACTCGCGCGCCTGGGAATATTGGGCGCGCCGTTCCGGCGCCGATCGGATTTAGGCGGCCATCGCGGCGAGGTTTTCGTAAGGGTAGAGCAAGATTTCGCCTATAATGTCGGCGCCATGAGCGAACGCCTGCGCATCGCGGCTTTCCTGGCCTGCCTGCCGCTTTTCGGGCTGGGCGGCGCCGCGATCGTCGCCGCCGCGCAATCGCCGACCGTGAGCCAGTTCAACCGCCAGTTCTCGCCCGCCGAGCTTCACGTCGCGCGCGGCACCACGGTGCATATCGTCAACGACGACAACGTCACACACCATGTTTACGTCGATCAGCCGGACATGGAATTCGATTCGGGCGAGCAGCCGATCGGCCACACCGTCAACCTGACCTTCGACAAATCCGGGACCTTCAACGTCTTGTGCGCGATCCACCCGACGATGCGGCTGGTCGTGACCGTGGAGTGAGGATCAGCGCGGCAGGGCCGGCACCGCGAAGGGTACGGGCGGCGCGCTGAGCGTTTTCAAGAAGGCGATGAGGTCCGCCTTGTCGGCTTCCGAGAGGTGAAGCGGCGCGATCAGCTCGGACCGGCTCGGTCGCTCGATCCCGCCGCGATCATAGAGATCGATCACCGCTTCGAGCGTCGCAACCGAGCCGTCATGCAGGTAAGGAGCGCGACGCGCGACATCGCGCAAGCTCGGCACCTTGAACGCGTGCTGGAGCTTCGGCGAGTTCGGGAAGATTCGGCCGCGGCCGATATCGTCGGCGCTGGCCTCGCCGATATCGTAGAACGCGCCCTCGGTGAAGTTCCAGCCGCTATGGCATTGCGAGCACTGCGCCGTGCCGGTGAAGAGATCGAAGCCGCGCTTCGCGGAGGCGTCGATCGCGCGCTCGTCGCCCGCGATCCAGCGGTCGAACGGCGTCGGCCCCGAGACGATCGTGCGCTCGAACGTGGCCAGCGCCTGCTCGATATTGGGGCGCGAGATCGCGCCGTCGGAAAACGCCTTGGCGAAGGCGGCGCGATAACCGGGGATCGCGGCGAGCGCCTTCAGCAGATCGTCTTCCTTGCGATTCATGTTGGCAGGGCTGGTGATCGGCCCAAACGCCACGCTTTCGAGGGTGTGATACTTGCCATCCCATCCCAGCACCGGAATCCAGGCGATATTGAGGAGGGTTGGCGTGCGTACCGGCAGGGGCTGCTGGTCCTCGCCGATCGCCCGCGGCAGACCGTCGCCCCAGGAAAGCCCCGGGTTGTGGCAGCTGGCGCAAGACCGAGCGCCCGAGCCGGAGAGGATCGGATCGAAGAAGAGCTTGCGGCCGAGATCGGCCTTGGCCTCGGTGTAAGGATCGTCGTCCGGAAAGGGTATTGCGTGCGGCCGGCGGTACTGGTCCTTTTTGATTTCGCGGTCGGACGGGTTGGCGCCCGAGCCCAGAGCCAGCGACAACGTCAGCGTCAGCGTCAGCAGGCACGCGAGGGCGGCGGCGATTGCGAAGATGCCTCGGATCATGGCCTCAACCCGCCAGCGCCAAGGGCGCCGCGTGCGCCGCCGCAGCCAGCACTTCGGGCGCCGCACTGGCCGGCACGGTGAAGGCGACGGTGGTGCCGACCCCGGGCGCGCTTTCGATCGTCAGCGCGCCGCCATGTCCTTCGACGTAAAGCTTGCTCAGGTACAAGCCCAATCCCGTGCCGCCATATTTTCGGCTCAAACTATTGTCAACCTGGTTGAAGGGCTCGAGCGCCTTCGGGATGTCGTCGGGCGCAATGCCGATCCCGGTGTCGCTAACGGCGACGCGGATGCCCGCGGCCACGCGCTGCGCGGTTACCGCCACAAGACCGCCGCGAGAGGTGAACTTTATCGCATTGGAGAGCAGATTCAGCATCACCTGGCGCAGGCGGATGAGATCGGCGTCGATGTGCATGATAACCCTCTCGACGCTGCTGTTCAGCTTGATGCCGGCGGACTCGGCCTGTTCGCGCATCATCCGGATCGCGGTCTCGACCACTTCGGCGATCGAGACCGGCTCGAGCCGCAAGGTCAACTTGCCGGACTGCAGCTTGACGCTGTCGAGGATGTCGTTGATGACGTCGAGCAAATGCCGGCCGCTCGCGACGATGTCCGACGCATATTCCTTGTATTTCGGCACGCCGATCGGGCCGATCATTTCGCCCGCGATGATTTCGGAGAATCCGATCACAGCATTAAGCGGGGTTCGCAGCTCATGGCTCATATTCGCGAGAAACTGGGTCTTGGCGCGGCTGGCCGCCTCGGCCTCGTCCTTGGCCTGTTGAAGGGCAGTCTCGCGCTCCTTCAACTCGGTGATGTCGCTGGCGATGACGACGAAGCCGCCATCGTTGGACGCGCTGCGCGAGAGCCGCAACCAGCGCCCATCCGCGAGACGCATTTCGCCCTTGGGTTCGACCAGCGCTTCTTCGAGCGGCGCCGGAAGGGGCGAGCCCTGAGCCAGCTCGCGCGCGCCGGGGAAGAACCGCGTCAACTGCGAATTCGCGATCAGGATGCGCCCGTCGGCATCGACGAGAACGACGCCTTCATCGGAGCTCTCGATGGCGGCGACGAGACGTCCCTGTGCCGAACGCCGAGCGGCGATCTCGCGCTCCATCATGGCTCTGATGTTGTCGCGCATGATTGCCATCGATTTCAGGAGCTGACCCAGCTCGTCGCCGCCGGTGGCGGCGATCTCGACATCGAGCTCGCCTTCCGCGATGCGGCGCGCTGCGCGCGACGCGGCGGCGATCGGTCGCACCATCCGATGGGTAAGCTCGAAGGCGACGAGGGCGCCGAGCAGCAATGCCGCGATCGTGGCTGCCAGGCTGAGCTCGCGATAGGTCGCGATCGATCGCAAGGCGCTCTCGCGGAATTTGAATCCGTCCTCGGCCGTGCAGCTCGACCAGATTGTCGAAATCGCCAATTACGCTCTTCGCTTGTTGGTCGAGCGCGGCCGTCTCTTCTGCCCCCTCGCGCCCGACCGAGAGCAATCGACGACGCAGCGTCTCCCATTTCGCGACTTCCGCGGCGGTGGCCTTGGCGGCGTCCGTGGCGCGCTGCGAAAGCGAGCGGCGTTGCGCGACGGAAATGTTTTCGTCGAGCGCCGCCGCGAGCGTGTCGATCTGCGCGTCGAATTCCAGGCGGCTCGCGGCGTCTTGCGTCAGCTGGCGTTGGGCTTGCGCCAGTTCCATCGCTCCGAAGTTGGTCAGGGCGAGGCGCGCATAGCTGATCGCCATGAGCGGCTTGTCATAGGTTTCGACGACGAGCTGGCCCGAGCCCATGACGTTGGTGACGGCATAGGCGCCGAGCAGTCCGGTCAAGGCCGCGAACGCACAAAACGCGAGCAGGATCTTGCCGCGGATCGTATTGGCGACATCGCCCAGCCGCCGGGCCGAGCCCGCCACGATATCGCGCGCATAGCGCGGGAGCCGGCTGGGCAAAAGAGCGTTGGTGATGCGCACGGCCATCGTGGATCGGCGCTAAATCATCGGCCAGGAGAAACCGAACAGCGCGCATCCCCCGACCGGCAAGCCGCAGGCCCATCGCTCGATCAGCGCCGCGCGCGCGGGAAATGTGCGCGCGCCAGCCGTCGCACCGAGGCCGGAAAGAATGCTGCCGAATACGAATACGGAAAGCACCCCGATCACCATTTGTCGCAAAGGCATTATTGTATGCACGAGACCGGTAAAGAATCGGTTGGCAAAGGCCTTCGGGACTCGCTTTTTGATTAAGCGCCAAGGGCGATTTTAACTGTTGCCAAAGATGCTTAGATGATATAGTTAAAGTTGTTGATCGTTAATGAGGCGAAAGTTCCTATACCGCCTCATATCGCGGAGCGCGTCATGCGAAAGCTGATGGCTCGGTTTCACCCGATAGCCATTTTACCGCTGGTGGCTCGCCTGGGTTGTCCTCCTCTTCCCCTGGGAGGCGAGCGCCCATGTGAAATGGTTCGCGCCCTACGATGTCGCCGAGCAGCCGCGGCCGCTTTCCGTGACGCTCTCGGTCATGTTTTGGCAACCAGTCTCGGTCGCGGTTCTCGTCTTCATGCTGGTCTGTATGGTCGAGCGCAGCCGGATCGGCGTGTTGTCCCTGGCATCGATCGAGCGCTTCGGCTCCGTGTTGCGGCCGCGCAGCGGTGATCTTTACCGCGCCGGCACCGCCGCGTTCTTCGTCTCTCTTTGGGTACTCGGCAACATCATTCTGACGCCCGAGCTCAAAACCAGCTTGCCGGACATACGCTGGCTTCAATTCGCGATCGCCGCCGGCATGTTTTGGCGCCCGACCATGATCGTCTCCGCCGCCGGGATCGTCGCGCTCTATGCCTACGCGACCTACATGTACGGCGTCTTCCACCTGATGGATTACCCGATCTTCCTCGGTCTCGCCGCCTATCTCGGGCTCACCGGCGCCGGCGTCAAAACCGTGTTCAATCTGCGGCCGATCGATATCGCGCGCTGGGCGGTGGCGATCACGCTGATCTGGGCGTCGTGCGAGAAATTCGCCTATCCGCAATGGACCGTCCCCTTGCTCGTCCAGCATCCCTCGCTGTGCATGGGATTTTCCGTGCCCTACTACATGAACGCGGCCGGGGTCGTCGAATTCAGCCTGGGCTTCGGCTTGCTGTGGAGCCCGCTCGTGCGCCGCCTCTCGGCGATCGTCCTCGCCGCGATGTTCACCAGCGCCATCTACACTTTCGGGATCATCGACGCGATCGGCCACATGATGATCATCGTCACGCTCGTCACCATCGCCGTCAACAACGCGCCGGCGCCCCGCCAGCCGGCGCTGGCGCCGCCGCTCTATGGCGCGGCGCTGGCCGCGGTCATCGCGGTCTATTGGGGTGGGCACGCGCTGTTCTTCGGCACTACGATCTGGTAACCATCCGGTCCGCGGCGGCGCGGCGCTTTAGCGCAATCCCTGGGCGCCCAGAAGATTCGCTCCGTCCATGCGCGCGCCTTCCAGTCTTCCGTCGGTAAAGATCGCGGCCTGGAGGCTGGCGTTGCGGAGATCGGCGTTGGTCAAATTGGCGCCCGAGAAATCGGCGCCGTCGAGGCAGGCATGCTGAAAATCGACGCCGGTAAGGTTGGCCCGGGCAAATCTTGCGCGTGCGAGATTGGATCGGACGTCGATCTTGGCGCCGCGCACCGACCGCACTGGTGTGAGATTGGCCCCGGTCAGATCGGCCCCATTGAGATGGGCGCGAGGCAGCTTGGCGCCGCGCAAATCCGCATGTGCCAGCACCGCTCCTCTGAGATCGGCTGACGCTAGATCGATCATCGCCATCGTTGCCCCGGCGAAATTGGCTCGCGCCAACTTGCCGCCGGTGAGGACGGCCAAATCAAGCGTCGCACCGTCGAGCCGCTTCCCGCTCAGATCGACGTTGCTCAAATCGGCGCGCTCGCCTTTTTTGCCGTGGCTGTCGACCCAGGCGGCGTGGCGGTCGAGCACATCGGCGATTTCCGCGTCCGACGGCGTCATGTAGGCAGCCCGGAGCACGTCTTTCAGCTCCGCGGAGTGCAGTGCGCCATCATCGAAAATGGCGCCCCGAATATCGGCGCCCTGGAAATCCGCGCCGCGAAGTATGGCTCCCGTGAGGACCGCTCCGTGCAGGTCCACGCCGCTCAGCTTGGCATAAGAGAGGTTCGCGGTCTCAAGCATGGCCCCGGTGAAGTTAGCGTTGCGCAAATCTGCGCCCTGCAAATCCGCGCGCCGCAAGACCGCATCCGTGAACTCGGCGCGCAAGACCGTGCTCTCGACCATTTTCGCGCCCGAGAGGTCGATGCCGCGCGCTTCGACCGCGGTGAGATCGGTGCGCCGATAACGCCTGTTCATCTCTGGCGCGGCGTTGGCCGACTTGGGTGGCAAGATAATTTCGCTCAAATTGGCCTCGGCAAGCACCGCCCTATTGAGCTGTGCGCCGCGAAAGCTGGCGCCGCGCAAATCGGCCGCCGACAGATTGGCGCCGTTGAGGTTCGCTAAGGTCAGATCGGCGCCGACGAGGGTCGCCAATCTCAGTCTGGTCTCTTTGAAGTTCGCCCGCTGCAGCCGGGCTTCGGTCAAGTTGCCCTGCGACAGGTCCCAGCGACTAAAATCGCGCTCGGATAGATCATAATTGGCAAGGTTGGCTTTTTGTCCGTTCGGACGGCGGGTGAGAAACTGCTCGTGAAGCAGCAGCACGGACTGGAGCTGACTCTGTTCTAGGCGCAATCCTACCTCGGGGTCGCGAGAGTCGCGGGACGCCATGCGCTAGCTAAGCGCCGGGACCATTAACGGAGCATAAATGCTCAGCGAATATCTGCCGTTCCGCGCGGCATCTCGAGTGACGGGGGTGAGTCGTGCCGCTAAAGACCGCTCGGCCCGTCGGGAGGCCCAAGCGGAATTAGGCGGCCGCGCCGCCGCTATTTACCCCCATTCGCGAAGGAAGGTATGATGGCGGGCGAAAAGCCAGCGAGTTGATCACCGGATCCGGGCCGAAAGCATCCGGGCCGCTTAGGGAGAATGAAATGTCCTATCGCGCCACCGCGGCGGATGCCGAGACCTATCCGTCGCTCGGCACGGCTTGGTACGGGCTCATCTGCTTGCTGTTGTGCTATTTCGTATTCTATGTCGACCGCAATATTCTGACGCTTCTGGTCGCCCCGGTGCGCCGCGATCTCGGCATCAATGACACGCAGATGGGTATTTTGCAGGGGATTTCCTTCTCGCTCTTCTATGGCGTCATGGGACTCCCCTTCGGCTGGGCGGCCGACCGGCTGAGCCGGCGCAATCTGCTGGTCTTCGGCATCGCGATCTGGGGCTTGAGCCACCATCGCCTCGGGTTTCACGACGACTTTCACCCAGCTTATCATCACCCGGATGGGGCTCGGGCTCGGCGAAGCCTCGCTGCTGCCCGCGGCCTTTTCGCTCATCTCGGACTATTTCCCCAAGGCGGTGCGCGGACGCGCGGTCGGCGCCTTCGGCATCGGCGGCTTCGCCGGCATCGGCCTTTCCTACATCATCGGCGGCGCGGTGCTGGCCTCTTTTCGCGGCGTCGATACGGTGGCGCTGCCAGTGATCGGCGAGACCTCCCTCTGGCACGCTGCTTTCATCGTCGTCGGCAGCGCCACGGTCATCCTCGCGATTCTTATCTCGACCGTCCGCGAGGCACCGCGCCACGCCTCTGTGGCCGCGGCCGTCGCTGCCGGCGCGGCGGCCCAGGAATCGTTCTGGCTCCATCTCAGAGAGAATTGGGTCAGCTTCATCTGCGTCGTCGGCGCCTATTGCTGCGTCGGCATCGTCGCGATCGGCTGGTTCGCCTGGATTCCGAGCTATTTCATCCGCGAGTTCAAGATGGCGCCGGCGGTCGTGGGTCTGCAGGTCGGCTGGGTCACGACCATCAGCGGGGTGCTCGGCGCGGTGACCGGGGGCTACCTCGCGGACTGGTTCATGCGACGCGGGGTGAAGGGCGGCAAGATGCCGGTCTTGCTCATCCTGTTCCTCGCCTGGGTTCCGTGCGCACTCGCGATTTGGCTGTTCGATAATCCGACCGTCTCGCTCGTCGCGATGTTCGTGTTCACCTTCGCCGACGGCATCGGCCTCCAGCAATACGGGAATGTCGTGCAGGAGATGTTCCCGAGCCATTTACGCGCGCGCTCGATCGCGGCGTGGATCGTGTGCATCAATTTCCTCGCCTATGGCACTGGCCCGCTGGTTTACGGCCTCGCGACCGATTACGTCTTCCCCGGCGACAGCGGCTTGCGCTATGCGCTGGGCATCGTCTCCTTGCCGGTGATCGCATTGGGTCTCGCTTTCTCGTGGTGGGGTCGCAAGCCTTATGACCGCAGCCGGCTCGCGGTCGATCCGACGCTCGATATCGATCGCGCTTGGATCGGCGTCGGCGGGCTGGTCTATCAATCCGGCAAGCCGTGAGCGGACGCGCCATGGAACTCGATTACCTCATCGTCGGCGGCGGCTCCGCCGGCAGCGTTCTCGCCAACCGCCTCTCGGCGCGCGGCGCCAACCAGGTGCTGCTAGTCGAGGCGGGCATGGACACGCCGCCAGGCAAGGTGCCAGCCGACATCCTCGAGACGTTTCCGAAAGCGGCGCTCAATCCCGCGTACAAATGGATGAAGTTGCTCGCCTATACCCAATCGCTGCGGCGGAATTACCTCCACCCTCTGATGCCCGTCCTCTACGACCAGGGCAAGGTGATGGGCGGCGGATCGAGCATCAACTTCCAAGCCGCCAACCGCGGCGCACCCGCCGATTACGACGAATGGGCGGAGCTCGGCGCGACCGGCTGGGGCTGGAGCGACGTCCTGCCCTATTTCCGGAAGCTCGAGGACGACGCCGATTTCGATGGGGAGCTACACGGCAAGGGCGGGCCGCTGCCGATCCAGCGCATGCGACGCGAGGAATGGAGTGGCTATTCCGAGGCGATCGCGCGCGCGCGCGAGACGGCGCAGCTCCGTTACCTCCCGGACCAGAACGGCCCGTTCATCGACGGCTATTTTTCGGCGACGCAAAACAACCAGCGCGGGCAACGCGTGTCGGCCGCCATCGCCTATCTGAGCGACGAGGTCCGCCGCCGGCCCAATCTGCGCATCCTGTCGCAAAGCCATGTCCAGGGATTGGTCTTCGAGGGCCGCAAGGTGGTGGGCGCGACGGTCGAGACGCCGCACGGCGTCGAGAGCGTTCGCGCCAAGGAAATCATCCTCGCGGCCGGCGCGGTGCATTCCCCCGCGATGCTGATGCGGTCCGGCATCGGCCCGGCGGTACAGCTCTCGGCGCTCGGCATCAAGGTTCTGCAGGATCTACCCGGCGTCGGCGAGAATCTGCGCGATCATCCCGGCGTCGGCATCATGGCCTATGTGACGAGCGGCGCGCGCGTCGAACATGGCGACCCGGCCCTTGCAGATATCGTTCCGCTATTCCTCGCAGCTCGAGAACTGCCCGCCCACCGACATGTTCACCGCGGCCTTCTGCCGCGGCGGGTGGCATGGCGTCGGGCGGCGGCTCGGCATGGTCGTCACCTGGGTCAACAAATCCTTCTCGGCCGGCCGCGTCGGCTTGCAAAGCACCAACGCGCACGACGAGCCCAAGGTGGAGTTGAATTTTTTCGACGACCAGCGCGATCTGACGCGGCTCAAGAGCGGCATGCGCTTCATCGCTTCGCTGTTCGACGAGGCGCCGCTCCGCCAGGTCACGCGCACGCCCTTCGGCGCGCGGCTGTCGCAGCGCTCGCGCGCGGCCAACGCCGTGAATTTCAAGAATTACGTCACGATGGGCGCGGCGGGAATGCTGCTCGATGGCCCGGGACCCTTGCGCGATGCGATCATCCGCAACAAGATCACCGAAGGCCCCGATCTTCCGACCATGCTCGGCGATGACACGCTGCTCGAGGATTTTGTGCGGTCAACGGCGATGGGGATCAAGCATCTCTCTTGCACCTGCCGCATGGGCGGCGAGGCCGATCCCAAGGCGGTCACGCTTATCGACGGAACGGTCAAGGGCATCGGCGGCTTGCGCGTGGTCGATGCTTCCATCATGCCCAGCCTGCCGCGCTGCAACACCAATCTGACGACGTTGATGATCGCCGAGAAAATGTCGGACAAGATCCTGGCGTCTTGAAGGAGAGTTCCATGGTGGAAACGATCAAAGACGACGAGGTCGGGCTCTACGCGGATTTCGACAATCGCGCGCGCCGCGCCGCCGTGTTGGCAAAGCGCCGCTCGCCGCAAACGGTGCCGACCATCGATTTCACGGCCTATACGAAAGATGGCGGCTTCGACGACAGGAAGCGCGTCGCGCTGGCATTGCGCGCGGCGTGTCTCGATACGGGCTTTTTCTATCTGGCCAATCACGGCATATCCCAGGCGGAATTCGATGTCGCCCATGCCTGGGGCCGGGTGTTCTTCGAGCTGCCGCGCGCGGAGAAGGCGAAGCTCGACAAGAGCACGCATCCCGCCCGGCAAGGCTGGATGCCGGTTGGCGGCATGAATCCGGAGGCCAATCCGGACAAGGATGCCGATCAGAAGGAGACCTTCGTTCTGCCGCGCGATTACCTTCCGGGCGAGGCGAGGGGCGAAAATCCAACCGTCGGCAACGGCAACTGGCCCGAGCCGCGGCTTATGCCGGGCTTCAGGGAATTCATCGAGGCGCACATCGCGAAGCGGATCGCGATCGGCCAGCGTTTGTGCCGGGCGCTCGCGCTGAGCCTCGATTTGCCGGAGGATTATCTCGACGCGGCACACCGCTATCCGAATTGCCAACTCACCTACAACTACTATCCGCCGCTCGACCCGGATACGGTAGGGCGCACCCAATGGGGCATCTCGCCGCATACCGATTACGGCAGCTTCACGCTGCTGTCGCAAGACGCGCTCGGCGGGCTCGAAGTGCGCACGGCCTCGGATGAGTGGATCGACGTTCCGCCGGTCCCCGGCACCTTCGTCGTCAATATCGCGGATCTCTTCGTACGTTGGACCAACGGGGTCTATCGATCGAGCCTGCACCGGGCCTCGAATTTCAACACCAGCGGCCGCGCGCGCATTTCATTGCCGCTCTTCTTCAATCCCCACCCGAAGGCGCGGATCGAGTGCCTGCCAACGTGTCAGGGTCCGGGCAATCCGGCGAAGTACGAGCCGGTCGAGGCGGGACCCTATGTGAGATCGCTGCTCGAGCAGTCCTATCGCACCGGCAGGCCGGGTGTCGCGCAAAGGACGATCGAGGAACGATTCAAGACGCTTTAGGGAGGCGAATCATGCAAGCGCCGAGAAACCAGTGGTACTGCGCCGCTTTTGGCCACGAGCTGCGGGACAAGCCGTTGGGGCGCATGTTCCTGAATGAGCCCGTGGTGATGTACCGCAAGATGGACGGCGCGCCGGTGGCCTTCGAGGACCGTTGCTGTCATCGCCGCGCGGCGCTCTCCGAGGGCAAGATCGAGGGCGACAATCTGCGCTGCGGCTATCACGGCTTCCTCTACGACCCAAGCGGCGCGGCGGTGTGGGCGCCCGGTCAGGATCGCTTGCCGCAAGGCGCGCGGGTGCGCGCATACCCAATCATCGAGAAGCATCGCTGGATTTGGATCTGGATGGGCGAGCCCGCTCTCGCCAATGCCGAGACCGCTCCCGCCTACGACAAATACGACGACCCCAAATGGGCGTCTTATGACGAGTTCATCCCGATCAAGTCGAATTATTTCCTGGTCGTGGACAATCTGCTCGACTTGTCGCATCTGCCGTTCCTTCATGCCGCGACCATCGGCAGTCCCGAGGATGTCAACCCCAAGCTGACCTGGGAGCGCGGCCCCGATTGGGTAAAGGGCGTGCGCATCGCGCGCGGCTTGTCGCCTTCGGCGCGCAACCTGCAGGAAGGGCTCGATTTCCGCTTCGACCGCACGCAAATCATGCTGTTCGAGCCGCCCTCGCAGGTGACGATCGACATCCTGTCGAACGAGTACGGCAAGGAATACGGTGACCTGGGCGACCGCATGAATCGCCGCATCGTCATCTATGATTCGATCACGCCGGAAACCGATTCGAGCTGTCACTATTTCTGGGCGATCGCGCGCGATTATGCCGTCGACGACAAGAAGACGTCCGAGATCGGCCTGCGCGCGACCAGCGCCGCCTTCCATGAGGACCAGCGCATGCTCGAGGTGCAGCAGCGGATCATCGACCTCAATCCGGCGGCGCCGCAGGTCGATGTAATGGGCGACGCCGGAAGCATGCAAGCGCGGCGCATCGTCGAGCGGATTCTGGAGGAAGAAGGCAGGGCGCGGGCCGCGGAGTAGGGGATCGAGAGGCCCGACGCGACCGCGCATCGCGGTAACCCAAGGCAATCGAAACAGGGGGTCAACATGGCCGATCGAGTGAGCAGAGACGACGCCGAGCGATATCCGTCGGCGGGCATCGCGTGTTACGCGCTTTTCTGCCTGTTGCTCTGCTATTTCATGTTCTTCGTCGATCGCAACATTCTGACGCTTCTGGTCGCGCCCGTGCGCCGCGACCTCGGCATCAACGATTCCCAGATCGGCATCTTGAACGGCTACTCGTTCTCGCTTCTCAACGGCCTCATGGCCATTCCCTTCGGCTGGTACGCGGACCGCCGGAGCCGGCGCAACGTCCTCATCTTCGGCATCGGCTTGTGGGGCTGCTGCACGATCGCTTCCGGATTCACCACGACCTTCACGCAGTTGATGTTCACTCGCATGGGACTCGGCATCGGCGAGGCGGCGCTCTCGCCGGCGGCGTTCTCGATGATCTCGGACTATTTCCCGAAGGCGCGCCGCGGCGCCGCCGTGGGCATCTACGGCATCGGCGGGTTCGGCGGCATCGGCCTCTCTTATCTCATCGGCGGCGCGGTCTTGGCCACGTTCCGCGGCGTCGAGACCGTGAGCTTGCCGGTCGTCGGCGCGACCTCGCTCTGGCATGCCGCGTTCATGGTCGTCGGCTTCGTCACCCTGCTGCTGGCGCTCCTCATGGCAACGGTGCGTGAGCCGCCGCGGCTCGGCAGCGTCACGCATGCGGCCGCGAGCGGCGTCACGTTCTTCCGCCATCTCCGGGGGCATTGGCCCGCCTTCTGGCTCGTCATCGGCGGATATACCTGCCTCGGAATTCTGGCGATCGGCTGGTTCGCCTGGCTGCCGACTTACTTCATCCGCGAATTCAAGATGTCGCCGATCGCGGCAGGCATCGAGGTCGGCTGGGTGACGACGATCAGCGGGGTGCTCGGCGCGGTCGCCGGCGGCTACATCGCCGACTGGTTCATGCGGCGCGGCGTGAGGGGCGGCAAGGTTCCAAACCTCGTCATCATGTTCCTCGCCTGGATCCCGTGCGCCCTGGGCATCTGGCTGTCCGACAGTCCGGCGCTATCGCTCGTTTGGGTCTTCGTCTTCACCTTCGCCGATGGCATCGGCTTCATGCAGTATGGCAATATCATGCAGGAGATGTTTCCCAACCATCTGCGGGCGCGCTCGATCGCCGCCTGGGGTATCTGCAGCGCCGTCTTCTCCTATGGCGTCGGCCCGCTGATGTTCGGCTTGTCGACCGATTACGTCTTTCACGGCGATTCCGGCCTGCGCTCCGCGCTGGGCCTCGTATCTCTGCCAGTGATCGTGATCGGCCTTGTCTGTTCGTGGTATGCGCGCAAGCCTTATGACCGCGCGCGGCTTGCCGTCGATCCGTCGGCGAAGGTCGATCTCGATTGGCTCGAGCCGCGCCCGCTGGCGGTTCCGGCCCAACCGTGAAGGAGATTTCCATGGTCGAAACGATCAAGGACGACGAGGTCGGGCTCTATGCCGATTTCGACAATCGCCAGCGCCGCCAGTCGCTCAGGGAAAAGCGGCGCTCGGCCTCGGCGCTGCCGGTGATCGACTTCGCCGCGTATTGCGCGGAGAGCGGCCTCGAGGCGCGCAAACGCGTCGCCCGGAGCTTGCGCGACGCCTGCACCGACACCGGCTTTTCCTATCTCGCCAATCACGGCATCTCGGAGGCCGAGCTCAAGGTCGCCCATGATTGGGGCCGTGTCTTCTTCGAATTGCCGCGCGCGGCGAAAGCCAATTGCGGCTGGACGGCGGTCGGCGGCAAGAATCCGGGCGCCAATCCGGACAAGGAGGCCGACCAGAAGGAAACCTTCGCTCTGCCGCGCCCGCTTCTGCCCGGCGAGCCGCCGCCCGATCGCGCAGGCGTGGCGCTGGGCGGCCGTTGGCCCGACGAGGCGCTGATGCCGGGTTTCAAGGCGTTCAGCGAGGCACACATGCTGAAACGCATCGTTATCGCGCAGCGGCTCTGCCGCGCACTCGCCTTGAGCCTCGATCTGCCCGAGGAGTACTTCGACGAATCGCACCGGTATCTCGTCTGCTCCTACCTCTACAACTACTATCCCTCGCTCGATCCGGACACGGTGGGGCGCACCCAGTGGGGCATCTCGCCGCATACCGATTACGGCAGCTTCACGCTTTTGTCGCAGGACGCGCTCGGCGGGCTCGAAGTGCGCGATTTGTCGGGGGCGTGGATCGACGTTCCGCCGATCCCCGGCACTTTCGTCGTCAATATCGCCGATCTCTTCGCGCGCTGGAGCAATGGGCTCTACGTTTCGAGCCTGCATCGCGCGTCCAATTTCAACACCAGCGGCCGCGCGCGCATTTCGCTGCCGCTCTTCGTCATCCCGCACGCAAAGACGCGCATCGAATGCCTGCCGACCTGCCAAGGCCCGGGCAATCCGGCAAAATACGAGCCGGTCGAGGCGGGGCCTTACGTGAAGATGCTGCTCGAGCAGTCCTACCGCACCGGACGGCCGGGCGTGGCGCAGAACACGGCCGAGGAGCGGTTTAAGCCTCTCTGATGGACCGCCGGGCGGCTCTCATAACGGATAAATCAAGCTGTTCGGCACCACCACGCTGTCGAAGACGCAGACCTTCTCTTTGAATTTCAAACGCCCGTCCTCGCGCGCGATCCGATCGTGGTAGGCGCCGACGTTGAAAACGCGCGTGAGCTCGTCGAGCAACGTCTCGAACGCCGCGTAATCGGCGCGGACCTCGAGCAGATCGTCGCGCCAGCCGCGAATGCGAATGCCCGAGACGACCCGGCGGATGTGGCGGGGCGCATAGACCGAGGTCTTGCGGATGGCGACGACACGGTCCTTGAGATAGCCCTTGCTTTCGCAGAGCCAGGTGGCGAGCGGCAAGCCGCGCTCGAAATTCTCGCGCGGGACGATCCGGTAGAGGCAACTCTCCACGAAAAAATCGGGCCATTCCTCGAACCGCTCTTCGTTGAGGCAGCCGAGATAGTCGGCATAGAGCGTTTCGACTTCGAGGCGAAGCTCGGCCGGGCCCTGATCGTTCGAGCGCCTCTCGTCGGTCATCACAGCTCCATCACTCTCCGGTAATGCTCGTACATGGCGCGAATCTCGCCTTCCGTGACCGCATGCGGAACTTCCTCCTCCCAACCTGCACCGTCCATCTCGATCACGGCGCTCGCCTCCGGCGCTTGACGAGCGCCTTGTTGGACGAAGGCCATGACCTCGCCGTCATCGACCGAGACGAAGCCCGAGGGTCCCATGAGGTTCGCCTGGCGCAATCGGCGCCGCGTCATCGCCTCGTCATCCTCGGCATAGCCGAAAAAGGTCCAGGCGAGCTCGAAGGCGCCGGGACCCTTGGTGATGAGCTGGCGCATGGCGAGGGTATTCGATTGCTGCTGAATGATGAGATTGGGCCAAATCGTCATGAGCACGATCGTGTACTGCTCGTACTCCTTTACCGGATCGAGCAGCGATGGGTCGTTGAGTTTTAGATCGACTATCAACGAACGCATCTCCGCATTGTCGGCCGTGCGCTTCTGCTCGCCGCGCCACGTCATGCCGGCGGCGTGCCGGCCGCTGGGATCGATCACGAGCCGGTTGGGCTGATCCGCGCGATTGAGCCCGAAGGACAAGAGAAATACATGCAAAAGACTTGCATGATAGGGGTCCTTGATGTTCTCGATAACGAGTTTCCAATTGGCCGGGGTTAGCTGGCGCGAATAGCCCAGCACTTTGAGCGCGCGGCCGTCGAAGACGCGATCGAACAGCTTGAGGATTTCCACGCCGAGATAGTCTTCGAGCGGCTCCAATTCTTCGGCGAAAGAAGCGAAGATGACGCCGTTTCGGCGCGCGACAGCGAGGCGCCGCAGTCCGTGATCTTCGAGCCTGAAGCCGGAAGGCATCCCGCCCTGGCCCTTGACGCCGCGCCGGAACGGTACCCCGATCAAGCGGCCACCGAGATCATAGGTCCATTGATGGTAAGGACACATGATCTCGCGCATGTTGCCGAGATGATGCTGGCAGAATTGCGCGCCGCGATGCGCGCAGCGATTCTCTATGACGGTCACGCCGCCATCATCGGCGCGGAGGACAACGATCGACCGGTCGCCGATGAAGCTGCGCTTGAAGTCTCCCGGGCCGGGTATCTCGGCTTCAAGCGCGACATAGTTCCAGGTCGGGCCGCAGAAGATTCGCGTCTGTTCCCGGGCGTAAATCTCGGGGTCGGAATAAATCCAATACGGCAACCGTGTCGCGCCTTCGGCCGGCCAGGACCAGCGTGTCGTCATCGGTCTGATATCCACTTCGCGTTCGCTAGCATGCTAGATATCCCTCGGGCGTTACGAGCCCGGTAAATAAGCCTCGGTATAGAGCTTCGACATATCGGGCGTGGTATCGAGCAATTTCATCTCAAGGAAAAATTCCTGGAGAATTTTAAGCGCGGCCCGATCGAATTTTCCGTTGGTCGAGAAGGTGGGCATCACCAGATCATATTCCTTGGTCTCGACCTCGCGAGAGAACTTCGTCAGCGACATGGCAATCTCGACCGCTTCCGCCTTGTTCGCGCGCATGAACGCGATCGTCTCGAACCAGGCCTTGAGGAAACGGCGCACGGCATCGGGATTGTCTCGCAAAATCTGGCTCGAGGCAAAAATCGCGGCGCTAACGAAGTCGGGAACGATTGCCGAGGCCGGGAACACCAAACGGCCTCGCTTGCTCAGCTCGAGCTGCAAGCCGAGCGCCGAGCTCGTCATGATGCCATCGACCTGGCCGGTCACCAGCGCAGCGGTCTGCGAGGCGGGATCGCCGCCGGTCGTGACAAAGGTGATGTCCTCGGGCGCCCAGCGCTTTTGCTGGATGAGGCGAAGCACCAGCCATTGCGTCAGCGATCCGACCGAGGTGACGCCGATCTTGCGCCCCTTCAGGTCGTTGGCGCTTTTAATCGGCGAATCATAGGGCGTGATGAACCCGAAATTGAGCGGCGCCCCGACTTCCTCCGCCACCGCGAGCTCGGGCGCGCCCTTGGCGATGAAGGCCATATCGGTGGCGCCCGAGAACCGATAGATCGATCGCGCCGGCCACCATTGCCTGCTGGACTTTCGCGCCGCCTTGGAAGTCAACGGGTTCGGCCTCAATTCCATATTTCGCGAAAAAGCCCTTTTGCATCGCGACATAGAAGGGAACGAACAGGAAATTTTTCGCCGCCGGATTCCCGACACGCAATTTTTCCGCCGCCGAGGGCGGAGCCGAAGCGGCAAGCAGGGCCAGGACCGCGCCCGTGACGACGCCAAGGCGTAAGATGTTGTGCACGGCGACCCCTAATTTCGAGCCAAAGTTTGGTTGAGGCTGCAGCGCCCCGGTCGTGGTGTCAACCGCCGCGACCCGGATCGCCATTGCCGGAGGCGAATGACGCCGTTATTGTGCGGCAATCCTGCACGGGCGAGGGAACGCGACATGGCCAAGATTCGTCACATTGCCTTCTACACGAGCGATCCCGACAAGATGGCTAAATTCTATTGCGATTGCTTCGGCATGCGGATCCGGCAGCATTACCCCGAAGTGCCGGGCACGGCGCGCGCCATCTTCATCACCGACGGCTACATCGAAGTGGCGCTCATCCATAAGCGCAACGGAGAGAAGGGTATCAACCATTTCGGTTTCACCTTGGAGCCGGCGGAAAAAGCGGAAGTCTACGACAAAATTCGCATGCACGGCGTCGAGCCGCACCTCGCTAATCCCGACCGCCCCTATGTCGAGGACTTCATGATCGACGTCGATGGCAACAAAGTTGATTTGTCAACGAGGGGCCTGAGTTTGGAGCGCGAACATATCAAGGAAAAGCTCGGCCACGCCTGATCCTTCTCGCGCCGCACGATCGGCCCCAATCCGCGGCGAGCGATGACGTCGATTGAGCGGACAACGGGCGGAGTGCCGAAGACCCGCCTGCAAATCTTGAGTCTGGCGGCGCTCGGGATCGTGTTCGGGGATATCGGCACCAGCCCGCTCTATACCTTCAAGACCATTCTCGACATGACTGGAAGGACGCCCGACGCGAGCACCATTCTCGGCGCGCTTTCGCTCGTGCTCTGGACGCTCTTCATCGTTACCACGGTGAAATACGTCTCCTTTGCGATGCGCGTCAACAACGACGGCGAAGGCGGCATCCTCGCGCTCATGTCCTTGTTGGGTGTGAAAAAGCATCAGCGGCCAGCCATCGTGGCCATTGGGCTCTTCGGCGCGGCGCTCATCTACGGCGACGGCGCCATCACTCCGGCGATCTCGGTTCTGTCGGCGCTCGAAGGCTTGGACATGGCGACGTCCGCCTTCCGGCCCTACATCGTTACGATGGCGGTGACGATCCTGCTTGCGCTGTTCGCGATCCAATCCCAAGGCACCAGCCGGATCGGGCAGGCATTCGGCCCCGTGATGTTCGTGTGGTTCGCCGTCATGGCCGTGATGGGAATTTGGGGAATCGCGCAATATCCGGCCGTGATGGCTGCGCTCGATCCGCATTATGGGCTGGCTTATCTCTTCACCAACGGAATTTCCGGCTTTCTCGTGCTCGGCGGCGTTTTTCTGTGCGTCACCGGGGCGGAAGCCCTTTATGCGGATATGGGCCATTTCGGCAGAGGACCGATCCGGCTCTCGTGGTTTGCGATCGTATTTCCCAGCTTGATCCTGAATTACGCCGGGCAGGCCGCCCTGGTTCTTCACGGCGCGCCGACCTCCGGCAACATCTTTTATCGGCTGTGCCCGCCGCCATTGCTGATACCGCTCGTCGGTCTCGCGACCGTGGCGACGATCATCGCCAGCCAATCCATCATCACCGGGGCGTTTTCCATGACTCGGCAGGCGATTCTGCTGGGCTGGATGCCGCGGTTACGGATCAAGCAGACCTCGTCGCAGGGCTATGGTCAGATTTATGTCGGCACCGTCAACTTCGCGCTCATGGTCGTGACGATCGGACTGACGGTCGGCTTCGGCAAATCCGAGAATCTGGCCGCCGCGTATGGCGTCGCCGTGTCGCTCACCATGCTGATGACGTCGGCCCTTCTCTTCATCGCGATGCGCGAGATTTGGGGTTGGAGCTTGATCGTCGCGGGAAGCGTCGCGGGATTTTTTCTCGTGATCGACGGCGCCTTCTTCCTCGCCAATCTCGCCAAAGTCGCCGAGGGAGGATATGTCCCGCTTCTTCTCGCGATCGCCGTCTACGGCGTGATGTGGATTTGGCATCGCGGGGCGGCGGCCGTGTCGGCCCGGCTGCAGGAATCCCTCATTCCCATTCCCGATTTCGTCGCCAAGGTTGAAACAGACAACATTCCGCGCGTGCCCGGGACCGCCGTGTTCCTCACCCGCACGACGAAGGATACGCCCCCGGTGATGCTGTGGCATGTCAAGCACAACCGCGCCCTGCATCAGCAACTGTTCGTTTTGCGAGTCGAGATTTTGCCGATTCCATGGGTTGCGGCCGCCGATCGATTGACTATCACGGAAATGGCGCCGAATTTCTGGCGCGCGGAGGCTCGGTACGGTTTCATGGAGCGGCCGAATATTCCGCAGCTCTTGCTGGCCAGCCACTCGCTCGGATGCCCGGTCAGTCTCGCCGATGTGACCTACTATGTCGGTCACGAGACCGTGGTGCACCGCGAGGACGGACGCGGCTTGCCCGCCTGGCAAGAGGCGCTCTTCGCCATGATGGAGCGCAACGCCGCTCACGTCACCGATTTCTTCAGCCTGCCGAGCGATCAGGTCGTCGAGATCGGCCGACAGATTTCGATTTAGGGGGCGTGCCGCGGCGCGGGCCCACCACTCCGGCCGTTCGAAAGCTCAGAGGTACTTGGTGAGTTCCTTGAATTCATCGAGGGGCCCGCGCGCCTTGGCCGGAATCGAGCCGGTCGCTTCTTCCAGGCAATTATCGATGTGATCGTGGATGAGCGTCTTCTTGGCGCCGTCGATCGCCTTTTCGACGGCATGAAGCTGCTGGGCAAGCTCCAAGCAGCTCCGGCCCTCGCCGATCATCCCGATGATCTTCCTCAAATGCCCCTCGGCGCGGCGAAGACGGTTCACGACCTCGGGATGCGTTGTGTGGGCCTTCATCAGAAAAACCTATCCTCCAGGAGGGGATATGTGCTAGACCCGCGCCGTTGGCAATCCGAGAGAAGACGATGGCCGCACCTTAAAGGTAAAGGTGCCGCCGCTATCGCCCGCCTTCGTGGGGCAGCAAAGGTGATCGAAGATAAGGAAGTCCCTGGCCGCCGGCAAGACGTGATCCTGCGGTCGATCCGAGCCATAAACCATCGGGGCCGTTCTTGATGATGCAGACGATACGCCTTGGCCGTCGCTCGAATCCGTCGCTGTGCCGCCTTGCGCTGGCGACGGCGCTTTCGAGTGTCGCTCTTGTCCTGCCGGCGCTTGCGCAGGTCGATGGGAATGATCCGCCGGCAGCGGTGCCTTCACCCCTTTCGGAATCGACGACGGGAGAGGCGGTCGCGACATCCGAAGCCGGCGCGCCCGAATGGTTCAGCCTCCATGCGCAATCGACATTCGTCAATCAGTATCACCCGAGCCTCACCTCGCCCTTTCGCGGCCCGAACAGCCTCGATCCGGGCAATCGCGGCGACGAGACCTGGGACGCCACGCTCTTCGCCGGCATCCGCGTGTGGAACGGATTGGAGTTCTATGCAAATCCCGAAATCGATCAGGGTTTCGGCCTCAGCGACACGCTGGGCATCGCCGGATACCCCAACGGCGAAGGCTCGAAGGTCGGCGCGGCCGAGCCCCATATCGAGCTTCCCCGCGCTTTCTTTCGCTCGAGCCTGGGCCTCGGCGGCGAGAAGGAAACCGTCGAGCCCGACGCCAACCAGCTTGGCGGCACGCGCGATGTGAATAATTTGACCTTCACCTTCGGCAAATTCAGCGTCGTCGATATTTTCGACGCCAACGCCTACGCCCACGATCCGCGGGCGGATTTTCTGAATTGGGCCGTCATCGATTCCGCCGCCTTCGACTATGCCGCGAATGCCTGGGGCTATACCTATGGGGGTGCTGCGGAATGGACGCAGTCCTGGTGGACGCTTCGGGCCGGCCTGTTCGATCTATCGCGGGTGCCGAATCAGAAGGCGCTGGTCAGAGGCTTTGGCGAATTCGAAGCGGTTGCCGAAGCGGAAGAGCGGCACGCCGTTTTCGGCGAGCCCGGCAAGCTGAAGCTACTCGTCTTCGCCAATCGCGGCCGCATGGGCGATTATAATGACGCCGTGCGCCTCGGCGAGGAGACCGGAACGACGCCCAATGTAAGCCTGGTCCGGCGTTACAACACGCGCCCCGGCGCGGCCCTCAATCTCGAGCAGCAGATCGCCCCCGATGTCGGGGTCTTCGCCCGGGCGAGCCTCAACGAGGGCGACAAGGAAGCCTATGAATTCACCGACGTCAACCAATCGCTCTCCCTTGGCCTGTCGTTGAACGGCGATCTTTGGCATCGTGCCAATGACACGTTCGGTCTTGCCGGCGTGGTCAATGATATATCCAAGGATGCCCGCAACTATTTCGCCGCCGGCGGGCTCGGAATTCTCGTCGGCGATGGGCAATTGCCTCGCTTCGGCTACGAGAAGATCCTGGAGGTCTATTACAGTCTCGCCGTGATCGAGGGCATCAGTTTTACCCTCGACGATCAGTATGTCGTCGATCCGGGATACGATGCCGCGCGCGGCCCGGTGGATATTATCGGCTATCGCATCCACGCCGAGTTTTGACGGCGAAAGGATCCCTAAAGAGCATGATGGCGAGGGCGGTCGCCCCATCGCTATCACAAACCAGTTACCGCGACACGCGACGAGCGTTGCCGCACCGATCGCAGAGAACCATTGCCGCCTTGCTGCAGCGGCCGAAAAGGTGCATTCTTGCCCCCGCGAAGCAGGTCATCGGAAAAATGTCGGTTCAATTACCCAGCGAGCGCAGGGCACGGCTGCGGCATCCGGGAGGCTTGGACCCCTCGCCAAGGTCGGTGCGGATGTGATCCGGTTTCGCCATATCGCGCGCTTCCGAATCGGCATCGCGTTTTTCGCAGTGGCGATGACGGCGGGCTGCAGCTCGTCGCCGACCATTCACAGCTTTTTCGACAACGAAGCGAACGATTCCTGCCGCGACCAGCGCGCCGCGCTGCAATCCTACGGCGATTACTTCGCAAACAACATGCTGGTCGGGGGCGCCATCGGCGCGGCAGCCGGCGGCCTCGTCGGCGTCGTGACCCATCAGTCTCTGCAAGCGACCCTCGCTGATGCGTTCGCTGGCTTTACGATCGGGGCCGCGGTCGGCTACTGGGAATCGGTGCAGCAAAAGGACGCCACGATGGCCGCGCGCCAGCGCCAGGTGCAGACCGACGTGACGGCGGAGAACGCCAAGGTCAACGGTGCCCAGCAGGCTTTCAACACACTGGTGGATTGCCGCCGCGGGCAGGCGGCGACGCTCCGTGCGGATGTTGCCGCCGGTCGCGTCACAAGCGCCGACGGCGCCAAGGCCATGGCCACGATCAAGGCGCGCTTCGACGACGACATCGCGATCGCGCGCAAGGTTAACACGAATATCGCGACCCACTCCGCGAATCTCGAATACGCCAACGAACAGTTCAAGCCTCAGCCCTATGTCACGGTTCGCTCGGCGACAGTTTTCGCCGATCAGAGCGCAGACTCGGCCAAGGTGACGACCCTTAAAGCGGAAGCCATCGTTTCCGGCGCCGCGGTCGACGACAAATGGATCAAGGTCGCGCTCTCGGGCAAGCGCACCGGCTATGTCCAGGCGACCGACGTCGTGCTTGAGGCAGCGCGAAGGGTCCAGAACAAGAAAACGCGGGCTACGCCGCCGCCCTCGGCCAAGGGCGATCCAGTCGCCGAGGGCGTGTTCACCAACCTCTCCAAACAGGCGGATTTCGACGACTCCGTGCAAGTCGCGTCATCCGACACTTCGGGGTTCGAGCTGTCCGGAGGCTGACACTCATCCGATGTCTTGTTTCGGGCCAGGAATCAGAATTCTCGTCGGCTCCCTGCTGGTCGCCCTGGCTTCGCCCGCCCTGGCCGACACCGAGCCCCCCGCCGCGCCGGCCTTGCGCCTCGATGTCGGCATGCACACGGCGGATATCAACAGCCTCGCGGTGGATGCGAGCGGCGAGCTGGTGGCTACGGCGTCCGACGACAAGACGGTACGGCTGTGGCATGCCGCAGATGGCGCGCTGATCGCGACGTTGCGCGTGCCGATCGCCGAAGGCGCGGAAGGCGAGCTCAACGCCGTCGCCATCGCGCCCGACGGCAAGCACGTCATCGCCGGGGGGGCCACCGGTTTTAGCTGGGGCCCCGGTTTCGCCGTCTATCTCTTCGACACCGCGCGCCAGACCATGATCGGCCGGCTTGCTGGCTTGCCGGCGGCGATCATGGATCTGGCCTATGCGCCGGGCGGCGGCGCCTTCGCGGTCGGTTTCGCCAAGACGGCTGGCATCCGACTCTATGATTCAAACGGCAAGCTGCTCGCCGAAGATAATTCCTACGGCGACCGCGTGAGCGGCATCGCGTTCGATGCGGCGAACCGTTTCGCCACCGTATCCTATGATGGTCAGGTCCGTCTCTATGACGCGGCGGGAAAGCGGCTCGCCGCCGCGCGCGCACCGGGCGGCGCGCGACCTTCTTCGATCGCGTTCTCGCCCGACGGAAAATTTCTCGCGGTCGGATACGATGACGCTCCGCGTGTCGACGTGCTGATAGCGGGCACGCTTGCCTTGCATCTTTCGCGCAACCCCAAGGATCTCGGTGGCGGCGCGCTGAGCGCGGTGGGCTGGGCCAAGGACGGCACGTTGTTCGCGGCAGGGAGCGCGCGCAACAAGGATCGCGCGGTGGTGGTTCGGCGCTGGACCGGCGAAGAAGCAGGCGCTGCCGGGGATGTCGCGGTCGGCCGCGACCTCGTCACTCAACTCGTTGCTCTGCCGCAAGGCGGCGTCGCATATGCGACTGCGGACCCGGCCTGGGGCGCCATCGACGCAGCCGGCCAGATCGCCTATCGCCACGACCGCGTCACCAACGATTTCCGCGTGATGAACGAGCGCCGGTTCGACGTCTCGCCGGATGGCTTGACCGTCGAATTCTCGCCGGCCGGCCCGGGCAACCCGGTATGTCGTTTCAACCTGCGCGACCGCAGCCTCAAGCGTCTCACCGCCGCCGAGGCGGCGGCGCGGCCGGCCCCACCGAAAATCCCGCCCGCCCGGATCGAGGGCCTGAATAGCTCGACCCCAGTGATCGCAGGACAGAAGATCCCGCTGCCGCCGTTGGAGCTGGCGCGCAGCGCCTTGGTGCTGCCGGATCGCATCCTGCTCGGGACCGACTACAATTTGCGTTCCTACGATCGCGCCGGGCATGAGCTCGGGCCGCCCGTGGCGCTGCCGGGTGCGGCCTGGGCGCTTACCGCGACCGAAGACGGGCATATCGCGGTGGCGGCGCTGGGCGACGGCACTCTCCGGTGGTACCGGCTGGCGGGCACCGCGCCGCCCGTCGAGATCGCGACGATGTTCAGCCACGCCGACGGACGGCGATGGGTGATGTGGACGCCCGAAGGCTTCTTCGACCACGCCGATATCGGCGGCAAGGAACTGGTCGGCTACCAGCTCAACCGCGGCAAGGCCGACGCGCCGGAATGGATCGGCTTCGCGCAGCTTTACCGCGCGTTCTACGCGCCGGATTTGGTTCTGGCCAGTGTGACGGGCAAGGGCGCGGCAGCCATCGGCCAACGCCTCGGCACGATCGGCGACGTCAGAACCTGGCTTCGCACCGGCGGGCTCCCGCAAGTCGAGCTGGAATCTTATTGCATCGTGAGCGCGGCCGGGCCCGAGACCTGCACGGCGGTCAATCTCGGCACCATGATGAAGGTGCCCGCGGCCGGTTCGGGTGGCACCGCGCCTGCCTATGTCAACGTCGTCTTTCCCCCGGGAGAAGGAGAAATCTCGGTGCGTTACCGCGTGACCGACCGCGGCGGCGGCATCGGGCCGATCGATCTCTTTCTCAACGACCGCAATTTCGGGCGCCAATCGGCCACCGAAGTGTCGCGAAGCCTGCGCGCCGTGACCGACGCCGCCAGCGGGAAGACCTGGCAAGGCGAGCGGACGTTCAAGCTCGATGACGGGGTGAACCGCATCCAGCTTCGGGTTTACAACGAGGCGGAGCAGGCTTATGCGGTCACCGACCCGGTCTCGTTTCTCGCGCCGACGAAGCCCGCCGGCGCCGGGGCCAAGACCCCGGAGCTGCCGCGCCTCTTCATCCTGGCCGCCGCAGTCAACCGCTATCGCCCGCCGGCGCCCGCGTTGAAGCTTGCGGTCCCCGACGCGTCGGCTTTTGTTGCGACGGTGCGCAAAGGCGCCAAACGGCTGTTCCGCGAAGTCGATGCCCACGAGCTTTATGACGAAAACGCGACGGTCGCTGGGATCGACAAGGCGCTCGACGACATCGCAAGCGAGGCCACCGCGAACGACATGCTGCTGGTCTATCTGGCGGGCCATGGCGAGCAGGTCAACAACGAGTATTACTTCGTCACCCAGGATCTCGCGATGCCCGACACGGACGATGACGCGGCCATCGACCAGGCCATCGTCAAGGGCGGGATAAGCGGCGGCGATCTGGTCGCCCATCTCGGCAAGATCGCCGCGGAGAACGGCTTTTTGTTTCTCGATACCTGCCACTCGGCGGCGATCCGGCTCGATACCGGCCCGGCGCGGATCAATCAGGAAAGCGGTCGCTACATTCTGGTGGCGGCGCAAAGCGACCGGTCCGCGCTCGACAGCTATGACGGGAGTCACGGCGTTTTCGCCTATGCGGTGCTCGAGGGGCTGGACGGCAAGGCTCGCCAGGATCCGACTCGCCCCATCGACAACATCGATTTGGGCTTTTATGTCTCGAACCGGGTCGCGCAGCTCGCCCAGGAGCAGAACTACGATCAAAGTTCGAGCTTCAAGATTTCGGCCGAAGACGCGCGGCGATTCGCGATTGCCGCGCCGCCGTGACGGCGGCGAGCTAGGGACGCCTCGTCGCCGGCTTCCTCTGAACGAGCCCCATCGAAGGAGACACGCCATGGCATCGTCGACCGGGTCGCCGCCCTACCGCGCCGAGCATGTCGGCAGCCTGCCGCGCCCCGAGCGCCTGATGCGGGCGCGCGCGGATTTCGCCGCCGGCAAGGTCGCGAAGGCGGAATTGCAGCGCATCGAGACCGATTGCATCCGCGACATCGTCGCGATGCAAGAACGCGTCGGCATCGGCGCCATCACCGACGGCGAGTTCCGCAAGACCGGCTGGCGCGAATTCCTGTTCGAGAAATGCGACGGCTTTGCGCACGAGCCGGGCGAGCCTGCTTTTCCGTTCACGCTGTTCGACGGCACGCGATGGGACGCCCAGGGCGAGCCCAAATGCGTCGCCAAGCTGAAGCGGCGCGAGCCGCTCTCGGCCGACGATTTCGCCTTGCTGAGGCCGATGACCCGGCGGCCGGTAAAGGCCAATCTGCCGACCCCGTCGATCGCGCATTTCCGCGGCGACGCCGCCTTCGACCGCGCGGTCTATCCGACGCGCCAGGAGTTCTTCGCCGACCTCGCCCTCATCATGCGCGAGGAGATCGCGGATCTGGCTTCGCGCGGCTGCACCTATCTGCAGATGGACGAGGTGCCGCTCGCGGTCTTGTGCGATCCCCACAATCGCGAGATCGTCCGGCAGCGGGGCGAGAATCCCGACGGGCTCATCGACACCTATATCGACGCCATCAACGATTCCATCCGCGGCCGGCCGGCGGGCATGACCGTGTGCGTCCATATGTGCCGCGGCAACGTCGGCCACGGCATGGCCGATGGCGGCTACGAGCCGGTGGCCGAGCGCATGTTCAACCTGCTCGATGTTCGACGGCTTCTTCCTCGAATACGACACCAAGCGCGCCGGCGATTTCCAGCCGCTGCGCTTTCTGCCCAAGGGCAAGAAAGCAGTGCTCGGCCTGGTCACGACGAAGCTGCCCGAGATCGAATCCGCAGACCAACTGAAGCGCCGTATCGACGAGGCGAGCAAGGTGGTTCCGCTCGACCAGCTCTGCCTCTCGCCGCAATGCGGCTTTTCGAGCGCGGCGCGCGCGGGCCGGTTGCCGATGGATGTCGTCGAGGCCAAGCTCGCGCGCATCGTCGAGGTGGCCGCCCAAATGTGGGGCTGAGGCTGCGGCGCCGATCCAGCCTTACAAGCTCTTCAACCGCTCTTCGGCCATCCGTTGCATGACGCCCGGCCGGCCAATGCGGTTGGATTGCTGGATCAGGGCCTGGACGTAAGGCCCGGCCTCGACCGGCTCGTATTTTGGCGGATTGCCCGGGCCCTGGCAGGTCGGCAGGCATTCGATGACCGTCTTGTAATACGGGTTGAAGAAGAGCGGCAGCGAGATTCGCGCGCGCCCGTGCGTGTTGAAGTTCGAGGCGCGGTGCAGGCTCGAAACATAGACGCCGTTGGTCCAGCGCGCCAACAGATCGGCGACGTTGACGACAAAGGCGCCCGCGATCGGCGGCATGTCGATCCATGCGCCTTCGGAATCGCGCACCTCGAGCCCGCCCAGTTCGTCCTGCGACAGAAGGCTGAAGGTGCCGTAATCGGTGTGCGGCGATATCCCCCATTGCGTGCGCCCGACGGTCGCGGGGTCAAGGGGCGGATAATAATTATACGTGATCGAGCCCGAGGGAAAGCGGTGCGCGGCGTCGAGATAATCCTCGGGCAGACCGAGACTCAAGGCGAAGGCGCGGCAAAGCCGCTGCGCGACCCGGATGCGCTTGACGATGTGCGGCTCGAGGAACTCGCGGAAGCCCGGCATCAGCGCGGGGTCGGGCCAACGGCCCCGGCCCGCCGTCCTTACCGGAGCGTCTTCGGTCTCGCCGGGGAGAAGCGGGCGCGGCAAGCTGTAAGTCTCCTTCTGATCGGCTTCCTTGTCGGGATTGGCGCCGGGATTCTTGCCGCCGACCGGAGTGAAATTGCATTTAGCCTTCTCCTCGCGCGGCAGATCGAAGAACACACGGCCCCAATCATGGGCGAGGTCGATCTCGGCCGCCGAGATGCCATGATTGACGAGATAGAAGAAGCCGGTATCGGTACAGGCATCGCGCAGCGCACGGGCAACGCGCTTGCGCGCCTCGAGGCTGGCTTCGTCGCCGTAATTTGAGAAATCGATCACCGGCAGCGTTCTCGTCGAGCGAGGCTGTTGAACGATCAACTCGACGCGCCGACGATTGTCGAAATCAGCGTAGAGCTTTACCTCGTCGTCTTGGATCGTTTTCACGGTGACGTTCTCCCTTCGCTATTCCCGTCAAGACCAAGCTGGAACTGCCGCCGGGCTTCTTGCCGGCCAATCGGCATCTCCGCGCGCGGCCGGATCGGCGGCGAGCCGGCCGCGGTCATAGGGCTTGCGCCCTGCCCAGCGAGCGTAAAGCCTAGCAGAATCACCGGCAAGGCGACAATACCGAGCGCCTAGCGCGTCCGTGATGCGCCATTTGTCCGCGCGCGACGAGGGCGAGTGGTATTCGGGGCCGGCGTCGGCGCTTTGCGGGCGCACTATCGCCATCGCGGTTTCGCTGGCCTATGGATTGGTTGGCGCCTCGTTTCGATGAATAGGAACACGATCAGGTCGCTTTGAGCGGGTCGTAATCTTCGCGCTCCCGCAGCTCCGCCTCGAGCGCCTTGAGGACATGGTCGGGGGTGGGCAGGGTGGCTCGCGAGAACCCGGTCGAACGTGCCGCGAGACGCTTCGCCGCCTGGCATACTTGGCGTAGACGCGCACCCGAAAAACCCTCCGTGCGGGATGCCAGCGTGTCGACGATGCGATCGAGTGCGGCCGAGTCTTCTCGGCTCTTGCCGCCGAGATGGATACGAAGAATCGCGCGCCTGTCCGCTTCGTCGGGCAGCGGCACATGAATATGCTCGCCGAACCGTCCCGGCCTTAAAATCGAAGGATCGACGAGATCGATTCGATTGGTCGCGCCGATGACAATCACGCGCGATAGTTGCTCGACGCCATCCAGCTCGGCAAGCAGCTGGTTCACCACGCGTTCGGTCGTCATCGAGCCCTCGTGCGCGCCGCGCACCGGCGTGATCGAGTCGAGTTGATCGAAAAAGATGACGGTTGGCGCGACCTGACGGGCGATGCGAAAGATTTGGCGCACGCCCTCCTCGGATTCGCCGAGCCATTTGGAGAAAATTTCCGGCCCGTCCACGGCGACGAAATTAACCTCGCATTCGTTGGCAAGCGCCTTGGCGAGTAATGTTTTGCCGGTGCCGGGTGGCCCGTAGAGCAGCGCCCCGACATGCGGCGCGAGACCCATCTCCGCCAGAAGCTCCGGATTGCGCAACGGTTGCTCCAGCAACTCCTTCAACCTCTCCTTGACGGATGCCAGGCCACCGACGTCTCCCCAGCTCACCTCTGGCACGCTGATAAGCGTTTCCCGCATGGCCGATGGCCGGACCTGACCGACTGCGGCCGCAAAATCCTGACGATCAACGCGCAGATTTGTCATATCGACGCGGAACGCGGCCTTCGGATCTTCGAGATTGAGCGTGCTGCGGCGCAATGCGCTGAGACCCGCGTTGCGGCATAGCTCCATCAGATCGGCGCCGACGAAACCATGAGTACGGCGCGCCACCTCGTCGAGACAAACCTGACCGTCGTCGGTAAGCGGCATCTCGCGCGTCTGGATCTCGAGAATTTCGCGGCGTCCCTGGACATCCGGGGGGCCGATAAAGATTTCACGGTCGAACCGGCCTGGCCGGCGGAAGGCCGCATCGACTGCGTCGATGCGATTCGTTGTTCCGATCACGATCACGGAGTCGACCCGTGTTAGTCCGTCCATCAGCGAGAGGAGCTGAGTCACCGCCCGAATGTCGGAGTGTGCGCCGGTCTCGCCTCGCTTGGGCGCCAGCGCGTCGAGCTCATCGATGAAGACGATCGAGGGTGCGTGGTGGGCCGCCTCGCCGAAGATGCGCCGCAGATTGCCCTCGGTCTCGCCGGCATAGGTACCGATAATCTCGGGTCCGTTGATATAATAGAAGCGGGCCTCGACCTCGTTCGCGACGGCGCGCGCGAGGTGCGTCTTGCCCGATCCGGGCGGCCCGTAAAGAATGATTCCGCGCGGCGCGTTGATTCCGAGCTGTCGATAGACGTGCGGAAATTTGAGCGGAAGCTGGACGAGCTCGCGAACCAGCTTGATCTCGCGACCCAATCCGCCGACGTCCTCGAAGGTCACCTCGAAAGCTCCCTCGGGAACGTGCTCGTCATGATAGTGCAGCTTGATCTCGGTCTCTTCCGTGACGACGCTGCCGCCGTCGGGAATCCGATGGACCTCGTAGGTGGTGCCGGCTTGGGTTCCGGCGAACGAAATATATAGTACCGCGCCGACGCTCACGGGGGTCCGGTTTTTGACCATCACCTTCTTCAAATGTGGCACGAGGTCGTGCGCGGTCGATACGTCGATCGCCGGAGTGAGATCCACCCGCGGCGCCGGCTTGGCGTCCACCGGCTCGATCTCGACGGTTTCGTTGAGATGCGCCTTCAGCGCCTGACGCAAAAAACGATCCATCCGGACGACGCCGCGACCGGCGTCGGCAGGTATGGGCGTGTCGAGCCGAGCCAAGACGCTGCGGCCGCGTTCGGTTGCAACCCGAACGATTTCGTCGGGTGCGAGGCCGTGGCGGTGCATCAGCGTTCCATCGATGGCGATGAGCAGCCGGCTCGCTGTCGCGTACTCGTTCGCAAGGTGATCGACCGTGGCCTTGAAGCGACGACGCGGATGCGCATGAACGTGGTTGAGTTCGTGGTCCTGGCTGTGATCGTCGTGGGGCATATGGCCTATCGTCTCTTTGACAAGTTTCGAGTGATGACTTCGTGCGCGATTACTTGGGCGGGGCAGTCGGTCGTGAACCTACGAGCGGTGATATTCGGGCGCGTCCTCGATCTGTTCGAAACCCGAGCCGCGATCGACGCCGGTGCAGGCGAATAAATTCGGCTCCGCCGCCACGAACCGTGCCGGCAAATTGGGGTCCTCGTTCACGTGCTGGACGATGATGCCCAGCTTGCGCAACGGAAGATTGAGCGACATCCCCCGCCGCCCAGTGATGCTTCACGCCGTCGATCAGCGTGTAGCCCTTGCCTTCAAGGATATAGATCACCTGTTCGCCCTGGAACTTGAGTCGGCCGGAGCGGCTTCCGGGCGGGATCTCCTGCTCGAAGAACATGTGGGTGGTCAGTATCGTATCGGTAATCGCGGGATGCAGGTACCAGCGCATCAGGCCCTGGCGATTCGTTTCCTGCGGCAGTTGAGAGCCTTTGATCACCATCAGCCCATTCTTGCGGAGACTCGCGCTGGCGATCGCGCATCGCCAGGAGCTCGTCCCAAAAATTGACCGCCGCCAATCGCTTCGTCCGCTCGTCCGACATGCCATTCGCTCCTTTGCCGAGAGGGAATTCTCGCCCGGGTTCTCCGACCTTCATCGTGGCAGGCTACTCGTATCGCGGAGCGGTATTCTACACGAATCTGCGGTTGGAACTATACGGATGACGGTGATATCCTTGGCGTTAGCCGCGTCTCCAAGCCGCCGAGGCGCGCCTCGTCGGGCATCGTTCACGGGAAGAAGCACATGGCTGAAATGGAGCGAACGCGGATTCGGGAAAAGGAAGCGCCGGCGCTCAGTTCCTATGAGCTTGCGATAAGGCAAGACAGAGAATTTGCCGAACGGCAGATGATGGGCCGTATCGTCGTCAAATTCGCCGATTGTCCGCAAACCCTGACACGGCAAGGTCGGCTTCGTAACTATCTCGGCCTGACCGTCAAGGATACGCCGCTGCAGGATTGGATCGTCTTCACGCACGAAGTTCGCACGGCCTCCGGAAAGCACCGTCATCAAGGCGGGCTGATCATCTACGTGATCGACGGGGCCGGATATTCGGTCGTTGAACGGCCAGCGCGTCGATTGGGAGAAGGGCGATCTGCTCCTCCTTCCCCTCAGGGAAAAAGGGGTCGAGCACCAACATTTCAACGTGAATCCCAAGAAGCCCGCTCTTTGGATGGCTTTCATTCACGGCCCGACCCGGGACTACGTCGCCTCGGAGATGACGCAGTCGGAGGTCTCGCCCGAGTACAAAGCCGCCGAGGAGAAAGCGGGCCGGTGACGGACGGGAGCGCATGATGCCCGCGCCGCGACCTGTCATCCCCGTTGCCAACTCCGATACCAAGCCCTTCTGGGACGGGTGCGCGCGCGCCGAGCTGTTGCTCCAACGCTGTACCGCGTGCCAGGCGCATCGCCATCCGCCCAGTCCGATCTGCCCTCGCTGCCTGAGCGACCAGCACACATGGGTCCGCGCGAGCGGTCGCGGCACGGTCTACACCTTCGTCGTCGTGCGAGAGACGCGCGCCCGGGGGTGGGACAAAATGGTCCCCTACGTCCTGGCCGTGATCGAGCTCGAGGAAGGGCCTCGGATCTTAACCAACCTCACGAATATTGCGCCGGAAGCGGTGACGATTGAGATGCCGGTCGAGGTCACATTTGTGGAGCTCGATGGCACGACCAAGCTGCCCCTGTTCCAGCCGCGATAGCTGGAGGAGCGCCGCCATGACACGCATCAGTGGACGTTATGCCATCGTCGGCGTCGGGGAATCCGCCGTCGGCCGGCGCCTCGGGCGCTCCGGGATGGCGCTCCATCTCGAGGCTACCGCGCGCTCCCTCAAGGATGCAGGCCTGGACAAGACCGCCGTTCAACGGGCTGCTGACGCGGCCCAGCCGGAGCGACCCGCAGTTCAACTACTCGGCGGTGCTCGCGGGACGGCTTGGCATCGAGCCGACCTATTTTTCCGATGTCGCGCTCGGCGGGGCGTCGTCTGCATCCATGATCCTCGACGCCGTGGCGGCGCTGGAGGCCGGGCTCTGCACGACCGTGCTCTGCGTGAATGGCGATGCTGAGACCGAGCGTTCGGCAAATCGGCGGGCAGGGCTCACGAATTGGATCGAAGACTTCGAATGTCCCTTCGGAATGATCGGCGCACCGGAGAGCTATGGGCTCCCGGCGCGCCGCCATATGTACGAATACGGCACCACCAGCGAGCAGTTCGGCGCGATCGCGGTAGCTTGCCGCAAGCATGCCTGCCTCAACCCGAATGCCGCTTTCCGCACGCCGATGACGCTCGAAGATCACCAGGCGTCGCGCTTCGTCGCCGAGCCATTTCGTTTGCTGGACTGCTGTCCGGTGACGGACGGTGCGGGCGCCGTCATCGTCACCTCCGCCGAGCGCGCGCGAGACCTTGCGCAGCCACCCGTCTACCTTTTGGGTCTCGGCCAAGGCTTCACGCACTCGGACGTGCCCTATGCACCATCGATGACGACGGTCGCGATGCGGAGCGCGTCGCAGCGAGCCTATGCCATGGCGAAGCTGGGTCCCAAGGACATCGACGTTGCGGAGCTCTACGATTGCTTTACTTACGTCGTGCTCGTGACCCTTGAGGATTACGGCTTCTGCAAGAAGGGCGAGGGCGGCGGGTTCGTTGAGGGCGGGCGCATCGAACTCGGCGGCGCGTTGCCGGTCAATACGGGCGGCGGCTTGCTGTCGCAGGCGCATGCCAGCGGCTTTCTACTAGTTACGGAAGCGGCGATGCAGATGCGCGGCGCCGCGGGCGGCCGCCAAGTAGCCGGCGCCGAGACTGCCATCGTGAGCGGGCAGTGCGGGGTGACCGGGATCAATGTTTGTCTGATCTTCGGCAATCGCCCGAACTGACGACCCGTTATCCCGAGCGTAGGCCCAGGTTTACGCCAAGCGCCGCGCTTAGAAGCGCCATGCCGTTATCCGACACGCCGTTCGTTCGTTATGTTCGACCGGAAAGAAACATCGGCCCCGCCTAAGCCGATAGTTTCGACGGCAACGCTAGCGCGAAAGCTCTGGTCTTAAGCGGCGAGCGGGCTCAATAATTGATTGGGCCGAGCACGCCGCCGCCGGCGGCGATCGTTTCGCCGTTGATTGCGACGCTCTTTGGTGAAGCCAGGAATGCAACGAGAAAGGCGATCTCCGCCGCTTCGACCAGCCGCCCGATGCTAACAGATGCGGTCAGCCTCGCCTCGGCCGCCTGCTCGATCTTCTGCCCCGCGCGCGTCGTCCCGGGATGGATCGCATTGACGTTGATGCCTTTGGCCCCCAGCTCATCTGCCAGATTCTTGGTGAGCGACGAGACCGCCGCGTTGCGGATCGAGGCGATGTAGTTGCCCGAACGCCGCGCGGCGCCCCCGCCGATATTAATGATGCGTCCCCAACCGTTCCCGATGAGGTGCGGTGCAACAGCCCGCGCGGCACGGAGATAGCCGGCAACCTTGACGTTGACGTCGAAAAGCAGGTTCTCGCCGGTGACCTGATCGATCTTCGCCGATGGCACCGTGCCGCCAGGAGCCGCCGCGTCGTTGACAAGAATTTCGATCCCTCCGAGCTCGCGTATCGCCGTCGCAACGAGGGTCTCAACCGCGGCATCATCACCCATATCGGCGACAATCGGCACGATGCGGCGGCCGGTGGCCGCCGCGATTTCCTTCGCGGTGGCTTCGAGCTGCTCCTTGCCGCGCGCGGCGATCGCGACGTCGACCCCTTCTTCGGCCAATTGCCGCGCTATCGCCTTGCCGATGCCGCGGCTGCCGCCGGTGACAATGGCGCGTTTTCCCTTCAATAGCAGATCCATGGTCAATCCTTTGATGTTGTTCCGTACTATAATTGGAAAACATTCTACCACCGGGAGAGAAATCCTGGCGAAGCACCCGCACTTGCCTACGGCGTGATAGTCTTGGCTGCATGACAGAAGTCCCCGTCCTGATCGCTGGTGCCGGACCGGTTGGGCTCACTCTCGCTATCGATCTTGCCTGGCGAGGGGTTTCCAGCCTGCTGATCGAGCCGCTGGTCGAAGTGCATCCGCATCCGCGCGCGATCTCGATCGGGGTTCGGACGATGGAGCATTTTCGCCGCCTGGGGCTCGATCAGAAAACAATCGACGCCGGCGTACCGCGCGATCGGGCGCTCGATGTGATTTACACGACTTGCATGCTTGGGCGTGAGATCTTCCGCTTTTCCATCCCATCAATTAGCGAGCTTGCCCAACACGCTGCTGCACTGGCCGCCGCCACGCCCGAAATCGCCGCCTCGCCCTATTACAAAACCTGGACCGCCCAAGCGCCGCTTGAACGGATGTTGCGCGCTCATGTCGCGGCCCTGCCGCGGATTGAGACACGCTACGGCTGGCGCCTAAACTCTTTCACCGAGAGCGAAAACGGCGTCGTGGCAGAGATTGTCGAGAACGCGACGGGTCGCCGCGAGAACCTGGCCGCAGCCTATCTCGTCGGCTGCGATGGCGCCAACAGCGCCGTGCGCGACCGCCTCGGCATTCGGCTGTCGGGACGGGGCACGCTCGGCAATGCATCGGGGCTCTACTTTCGCGCGCCAGAACTCGGCGCGCGTCTCGGGCGGCGGCCCGGTGTGATGTATTGGATCCTCGCGCCGGGCAGTAGCGGCGTCATCTATACCATCGATGGTGGGGATGAATGGGTCTTCAACCGTTATTTGGCAAAGGGAGAAGCTTTTTCGGACGATCCGGCTGCGCTCATTCGCCGCGCCATCGGCGCGGATATTGCGATCGACGTGTTGTCGGTTCAGAGCTGGCTTCCGCGCCAGCTCGTCGCCGAGAGCTACGGCACGCAGCGTTGCTTTCTTGCCGGGGACGCCTGTCACCTCTTCGTGCCGACCGGCGGCTTTGGCATGAATACCGGCATCGGCGATGCGGTCGATCTTGCCTGGAAGCTCGACGCGCGGCTAGCGGGGTGGGGCGGCAGAAATCTGCTCGCGAGCTATGAAGCCGAGCGCCGCCCGATCGGGCTCTTCAATACGCTCGAAGCCGCCGACAATTACGACAAAAGCAGCGCAATCTTTGCCGTGCCCGAGAGCATCGAGGAAGAAGGCTCGCGGGGCGATTTGGCGCGCGCGGCGATCGCGGCGCTTCTCCCGCCCAAGATCAAGCATTTCGCGCCGATCGGCGTGCATCTCGGCTATCGCTACGAGAACTCCGCCCTGATCGTGCCCGACGGCAGCGAGCCGCCGCCCCTGGAGAGCGCGAGCTACACGCCGACAACGCGGCCGGGCCACCGCGCGCCTCATGCCTGGATCGGACCGGGAAGATCGACGCTCGATCTCTACGGGCGCGGCTTCACCTTGCTTCGCTTTGGCGAATCGAAAGCGGATCCAAGGGGCCTCGCCGACGCCGCGCGCTCGGCTCACGTGCCGCTTACGATTGTCGATCTCGAAGATGCCGCCGTTGCCGCGCTTTACGAGAGAGAGCTGGTGCTCGTGCGCCCGGACGGCCATGTTGCATGGCGCGGCGATGCGCCGCCCGCAAACGCGCGCGCCGTCATCGAGCGGGTGCGCGGGGCTTAGGCGACGAGGGGCTGGTGATGTTTGCGGGTGGCAAAGGCGAGATGGCCTGACACTCGATTGAAGCGAGCGTAGTCTGTGAGTGCTCGAAAAGCTCACGAGATTTGGGTTGAGCGGTGCGACGCGCCTCAAGACATCAAACCACGTTATCGGCCCATAGCGGCGTTCGATTACCGGGTCGCCGAGAAATTGCTGCGCTTTGCGAGCGCCGCTGGCGAGCGGATCGCCGCATCAGGCGGATGGGTCAACGACCGCGCCCGTGCCGCCATGTGGCTTCCCGCTGCCTGTGAAGAAATGCTACGGTTCGCTCGCAGCGAGAGAGCGGCGTCAAAGACGCGGGCAAACGACGGGGAGGACCATGACAACCACCACGGCTTCAGCCGAGCGCGGCGACATGCGTCACATCGTGGCGCGACTGGAACGGCTTCCATACTGTTCGTGGCATCGGAATATGAGGCTCATCATCTGCACCGCTTGGTTCTTCGACGCATTCGACTCGGTCGCCATCGCTTACGTGCTTCCGCCGCTGATCGTCCAGTGGCACCTGCCTGCATCGCAGATCGGCACCCTGATCGGCATTGGCTTCGCGGGACAATTGATAGGGGCGATCGGGTTCGGCTGGATCGGCGAGCGCTGGGGGCGGCGCAATTCGATGTTGATTACGCTGCTGCTATTCACATTGGGCTCGCTTGCCTGCGCCTTTGCCACTAGCTACGGAATGCTGCTGTCGCTCCGCTTCGTTCAAGGGGTCGGCCTGGGCGGAGAAGTGCCGTTGATGGCCGCCTACATCAGCGAATTCGCCAAGGCGAAGAATCGCGGTCGTTTCTCCGTGAACGTTCAAGTCCCCTTCTCGATCGGCTTGCCGGTGGTGGCGCTCGTCGGGTTCTATGTCGTGCCGCGTTGGGGTTGGCAATGGATGTTTGTGATCGGCGCAGTCCCCGCGCTCCTTGCGCTTCCTCTGCGAACGCTGCTGCCGGAATCGCCGCGTTGGCTTGCGAGCCGGGGTCGTTACGAGGAGGCGGATCAGGCTTTGGGTAACATCGAGGACATCGCCGCGCGAGAAGGAAAGACTCCCGGCGCGTTGCCAGCCGATCTTCCCGCGATCATCGAGGCGCGACCGCGCATTGCCGATCTGTTCAAGGGCATTTATTTGAGGCGCACGATCTCGGTATGGTTCATCTGGATCGGCGCGTATTTCGTGTCGTACGGGCTTAGTGCGTGGGCGCCATCGTTATTTCAGACCGTCTACCATCTCAGCGTACAGCAATCGCTGCTCTACGGCCTGATTATGGCCGCATGCGGCCTCTGTAGTTCGTTTCTCACGATCTATCTGATTGAAGCAATCGGAAGGCGGCGGATGCTCATCATGAGCCTAGGCTTGTGCTGCCTCCCGTTGCTCTCCTTCGTGTTCCTCCCGCAACTGACGGCGGTCGGCACGCTGTGCATGATCACGGCGGCTTTCTTCTTCCTCGGTTTCTCTCTCCTAGGGCTTGCCACTTACACGGCAGAAATCTATCCGACGCATCTGCGTGCGCTGGGTGGAGGCGTTGCCAGCGCGTGGCAGCGTGGCGCTTCGATGGTCGGCACTACCGTTGTCGGATTCATCCTGCCGCATTGGGGCATCAATGCAGTTTACATCATGTTCGGGCTGTTCGCTCTCATGGGTGCCGTCGTCGCGCTCTTCTATGCGATCGAGACACGGGCGCAGGTTCTTGAGCGTTTGTCGCCGGTTACTGCCGATGCATAGCGACAACCCATCCGAAGAGTTATACGAATCCGGCTTCATTTCGGTGTCGCCACGTAGGGTGGCCCACACGCGTCTCGTACTTCGTTCATGAAATACCGCGACCCGCTTCCTGCGGGCGAATCTTTGAACGGGACTATTTCCGATGCAAATGCGCCGGGAAGTAGGATTGGAATACCGCCGAGGCAGGTCGGTATCTTGAAGGCAACGAAGAGAGGCGTCTCGACAACACCGAGGGCCGATGAACCCGGACCTGATCCGGCTGCGGCACTTCCGTTCGTATTGTTTGCACATGCCGCTAGCCCGGTCATTAGCAACATCCCTAAAAAGCGTAGCTTCATCGTCTTTTCCTCCGGTTCTAGCGTGTTGGCCGCTTAGGCAGCGTCGCACCTTCCCATTTCCGTGCATCCTGCCCGCTGCCCGCGAGATGCGCTTCTGTTACCGACGAGATGCCTCCTTGCACGCCAATGGATCGAATCTCACATTCAGTGCGATGCTGGACTAGACTATCTTGAAGAGGACGCCTTTCGACTTGAACGGTGCTGTGGTGCAGCGAGGTCTACGCAGAAAGCCATAATAGCACGACCGGCGATTGAACGAGAAGGCCAACCCCATGGACTGACCAACCATAGATGCGGACGAATGATGCGCCGCATAAGGCGGAAATTTTCACGCTACCGACATCCGCCAGCGCCGCATCCGACAGATCCCGCAATTCGGATGATCCGCAACCATCGGCGAGCATCGGCGCACCGATGGGAGACTCTTTGGGCGAAGGGAAAAGATCACGAGTTGCGCCTAGAGCACTTCATCGTCGTGGCAAGCGCGGCGGCACGAGCCACCACAGCAGCAGCGCATAAAGACAGATCGCGACGTAAAGCACGGCGAAGGCCCAAAGCGGCAGCGGCCAATATATGAGCCGATTGACCCAGCCTGCGATGAGCGGCGCAGGCAAGGCGGTCCCGCCCCCGGCTTGGAGAAGATCAGCCTGCCAAATTGTGAGGAAGCAGACTCGTTCAAGTATGGCCTGAAGTGCCACCACGGCGAGAATCGCGAGGTGCAACGCGCGCCACCAGAAGATGTGCACGAAGCGCCAGCCGCGCCATCCGCCCAAGGGGATCGCGATGAGGCCGAAAGCATTGAAGAGAATGACGCCGAGATGGAGCGACGAGCCACGGCATCCGTAAGCTCGGGGTGGTATTGCGGAGTCATGGGTAAAAGCGCATCTCGATCCGTCGAGAATCAATAATCCACGGTGAGCCAAGGTCAAGCGAATGGGCGAAATTCGAGGGCAGTTACTGCATCTTACGCAAAACTTACAGATCGGTGCCGACAATGGAGGTTCGATCGGCTCCCTGGCTGATCGCGCTGCTCAAGCCGGAGCAGCTTCGCGTGCGGCAAACCCAGCGTTATCTTGCTGCGTTCAAGCCGCTTTACGCCAGCCTCGACGACGACCAGGCGCGGATCGCGGATCGGATGCTGCCGCGCCTCGATTAGGACCGTTTGGCGACCGAAGCGAGTATTGATTTGTATCAAGGTTCGAAGGCGGGATCGTGACTAGATTTAATTTTGCGATGTTTGCTCGAGCGGATCGCCCATCGACGATCGTTCGTTCTCTGGAGGTGTCTCATGCGTAAGCCTACCGTATCGCGCTCCATGAAGATTTTCGGATCGCTTGCCGTAGCCCTGTTACTCGCGTGCGCGCCGCAGTTCCTTGTTCCTGTAGCTATGGCGCAGGGCCACGGTGGCGGTGGAGGTCACGTCGGCGGTGGAGGTCACGTTGGCGGCCCTGGAGCACAAGGTGGCGGGCGCGGTGGCGGCGGTCCGTATGGCCGCGGTGGCGGCGGTTCGTATGGCCGCGGTGGCTGGTATGGCCGCGGCGGCTGGTATGGTGGCGTTGGGCTCGGGTGGGGCTGGCCGTTTTATTGGGGCTGGCCCTACTATTGGGATTGGCCTTACTACGGATACGGGTACCCACCAGCAGCTTACCCAGCGCCGAGCACGGTCATCCAGCAGGCCCCAACGGCGCCCGCGGCGCCCCCATCCTGGTACTATTGTGCCGATCCGAAGGGCTATTACCCTTATGTCCAATCTTGCAAAGGGCCATGGCAACAAGTGCCGGTCGTGCCGCCAACCGCAGTGCCCGGCGCGCAGCGTTAGACCCCGCTGGGAAATAGCCGCTCCGCGGCGCGTCGCCTATGTTCGGGTAATGCCCTCGCCATAGGTTGACGCGCCGTCGAGGACGAGAGCGGCTTCCCTGGCGCAATTTAGGGCCGCGCTTGGCTGGGACCTCAAGGGTTTCAAGCCGCTCGTCTCCGCGTTCCGCGAAATCGACGATCTGCCGCCGCGTCGAACATGCTGAATCAAGGCGCCGGCCCCAGCCAGCGGAGCGCTACGCAATCCTTCATCGCCGGCTCGCCTAATAACGCCGAGCCCGACCTTGCCTGCGGTCGAGCGTATTCCTTGGCCTAGAGCATTTTCCGGCGAAGTGGATGCCGGTTCGCCGTCGAAAATGCGACCAAATCAATAATCTAGAGCAGCGGTCCGATTCAACTTTGAATGGACCGTGCTCTAGGCCGCGAATAGCTTGCGGGCCAAGGCGAGCAAGCGCTTCGAAATAGGCCGTCCCGTCCCCAGTCGAAACGGCATGGTGCGAGGGCAATCCCAATTGATCGGCGAGCTCGGCCGGTGGTCCAAAGCTCGTTGCCCATACCGAGGACACTTCTCCGAAGAACCAGCGCGCCGACCGTCCTGACCTTCATACCAACGTATTTTCCGATCTGACGTGATGCCGCGCGCGCCGCGCGATAAGCAACAGATTTTCTTCTCGAGGGATGTGCGGTTCCAAAGCGAGAACCTCCGAAGCGCCGAAGGAGCGCGGTTGCGGGTTTTTGGGTTCTGGGCATTAGAGTGGAGCTATTGTCCGCGACGGAACGACATTGCGACCAATTTCTTGGCGAGACCCCAAGTGAGCAGCGAAAAGCCGCGGCGCAACTCGGCCGGGGTCAGCACCGCGCGCATCGGCAACGCACCCATGATCTTGCCCTCGATCAGAATGCCGTCGGGATGGGTTTTGACGGCCGTCACGTCGATGAGTTCGGTCTTCTCGGGCGTGAAAAGCTTCATCGTCGCTAGCTTGTGAGCCGTTCGAAATCGATGCCGAGATCACCGCAAATTTTGATGGCGGTCGCCCGCCCTCCGCCGGTCACGCCGCCGGGCGGATGCATGAAAGTGCCGGCGAGATACAAGCGTTCGACGCCGGGAACCGCATATTGAGCAAGTTCGGCGGTTGGCCGATGGCCGCCGAATTGATGCAGATATTTCCCCACTCCGCCGACATCGGCGCGCTGGAAGGTGGGTGTATGAGACAAAACGTCGAGCGGCGAATCGTATCGGTACGCGACGATGTTCGCGTCCGCCATGTTGTCGCAATAGCGCCGATAGTTGCCGAGAAGCCAATCGGCATGTTGGCTTTTGCGCGTCTGCCACGCGCTCGACCCGCCTTCGCGCAACTCCCATGGCCCGAATCCGAAAATGCTCAATGTCGCTTTCCCCGCTGGCGCGCGCGATGGATCAAACTGTGAATTGACGTGCGCCGCCATGATCGCGTGCGCACCCAAGTCGCCGTAGCGGAAATCATCGAAAATGCGACGGTAATCCTCCAATTTTGCGGGTGCAAAATTGACAAGCGCGACACGTCCCGCCTCTTCGCCGACGCGATAGCGCGGCGCGGCATTGAGAGCCAAATGCCCTGCCATGATTGAAAAGCTCGCGGTCATCGTCGCTTTCGCATTCGCGGCGAGCTGGGTGTCGAGGCCATCGACGTATTGATCGATCAACCAGGGATGAATCTGACCGATTATCACGTTCCGTGCGGTAATCGTCTCACCACCCTTGAGACGCACGCCGGAGGCGCGCGCGCCGCTCATGAGCACCTTCTCAACCTCGGAATTTCTACGAAATTCCGCGCCGTGCGCTTTTAGGCAGAGCATGAGCGCTTCCACCAGCGCGCCGCTGCCGCCGATGGGCACGCCGGAGGGATAGGTGTGGACGAATCCCGGCATTGTATAGAGCGCCAGTCCGGTGCCTTTTTCCTCCGGCGCGATCAGAAGCTCGTTGGCGAATTTCAAAAGGTGAATCTTCACCTTTTCGTTTTCGAACCATTCGCTGACGACATCGAGCAGGCTTTTCTGCGCGGCATGCATGATCTCGCGCCCTTCCGGGCTCTGATCCAACAACGCCCAGAAGGCACCCTGCGGCGCGGGCGGCACAAACATGCCGGCAGTGAGCAATGGAAGAATTGCTTTGCTTTTAAGGGCAAACTTCCGATATGCCTCGCCGTCGCGGGGCGAGAACGCGGCGATCGACGTGCAGGTGCGATCGAGATCGGCGTAGCTAATGATCGCGCTATCATCGTCGAAGATGGTCGAGAATATCCCGTCGGGATGAACGTAGCGAAGTCCATACTTGGATAGCAGCCCGAGTTCGTCGCGAAGAAGCAACGGATTTGCCTGAATGATGATGTGCGTCGCTGAATGCCAATCGTGGCGGAACCCGGGGGCGACGCTTTCCGATGTTACGACTCCGCCGCCGAACCAATCGTTCTTCTCGAGAACGAGAACTTTTTGTCCTGCCTTGGCAAGATACGCGGCGGCCACCAAACCATTATGGCCTGAGCCGATCACGACGACATCGTAGGCATTTGGCATTTTTGGGCCGGACCGGTTTTCTCATGATATCGGGACGCGGATATTATTGGATCACTGTGGTCTTATCCAGGGCGCGAACGCGTGAACGCGCAACGGTTGGAACGGGTCGGATTGGCGGCGCTCGGGCGTAGAGCGGGAAGCTATCGCGCAGCGGCATCTCGAGGTCGAACAGGATGCCGGCGAGCAATGATCCCATGGTCGAGACCCTCGTCGCATAGATAATGTCGAACTCGATGCCGCGCTTGGCGGGAAAACTCTTGCTCATGGCGGCGCTGAAGGGCCACGTCATCGGCGAGGCTTGGCCGGCAATGCCGGCGACCGGTTTTCCCAGCAAGGACCGGGCTAGCGAACGTCATCGCCACGCCACCAAGAAGCGCTCGACCGCCGCCAAGAACGCCGCCGGGTCAGGGCGAAACCTTTAGACCGTTTTAACCGGCATCCACCGCATGACCGGGCCTAACGCTGACGCCGTCAACTTCGAATGCGCATTTCCGGTAACCGCTAGCCCGATCGGCTCGACTCGGCCACCCTAGCTCTCGCCTACAAGCCGGCTTGCCCAATCGCCAGCATCCCGATGAGCGCGCTGTTCAGCTCTTGCATGGTCGAACGCATCGTCTGGCCGATTAGATCGAGCTTGGCGATCTGTTCGATGCGCGGCTCCAGGCGCTTCACCTCGGCTTCCGAGAACACGCGTGGCAACAGCCCGCACTCCTGGGCGAGCGCGATAATGACGATATCGCGCGGATCGGGAATGGTGTCGCTCAACAGCACCGCGGCGATGCGGCGCTTCACGTCGAGGAGCTCCTTGCCGTCGATGAGCGGATAGCGCTTCGTCTCGAACACCCAAAGCACGCGGCCCCCCTCCTCGCGCAGAATGCCGCGCTCGAGGAGCCGCGCGAATGCGCCGCGCTCGATCGCGGCGCCTTCCGCACGCAACACATCGAGCGCATCGCCGATCGACGTGACGGCCGGGAGAGCGGCAAGCGAGGCGAGCGCGCCGTCGAGCGACGGGCTCGCCGGTCGGCGTGCGATCGTGGATCACGAGCTTGTGAAGATCGGTGTCGACGCGATTGAGCAGCGCCAGATCCATGAGGACCGCCCCGGCGAGCGCCATATTGAGGAGGAGTTCCGGCGAGCGGCCGAACGTGCCGCTCTTTTCGTCGTGCGACAGGAGCAGGAGCTCTTCGGCGAAGGTCAACATGGCCGATCACCTTACGCTCGCGAGAGCGTCGCCGCAGCTCGCAAAAGTCGTGAAAAGAGCGCTGAAGCCGCTGATCTCGAAGACCTGCTGTACCGAAGGCCGCAGTCCAGCTAGCAGCAATTTCTGCTTGGCCGTCTGGGCTTGCTTCCCCGCCTTGAGGAGAACGCGCAGCCCAGCGCTGCTGACGTAGTCGAGCCCGGCGAGATCGAGGATCACGGTAGGGCTTCGGCCGATGACAGCCGCGAGGGTGACGTCGGCCGAAGCGGAGCTGCTGGCGTCGAGCCTCCCAGTAAGCTGCAAAATCGTCGCTTGCTGCTCTTGCAGCTCGGTGATGTCCATGACGCCCCCTATAGCCTGGTTTGAACGTACGGCGAATTTGGCGCCATCATGGCTTCGTCGGGCTGCCGAGTGCAATAGCCGTTGTATAAGCCGGTCATCGAGCGCGACGAAGCCGAGCGCCGCCGCGCTTGCGCCTGCGCGAGACCGTTTTCATAATAGCACGCACCGGTAGTGCCGGTCAGCGACATTTGGGGGCTGATGCAATGGTGGCGGCCGCGAGTGGGGAGACAGCGTCGCCTGGCGCACGTATCCTCGTGGTCGATGACATGGAGGACAACCGGGACCTCCTGACGCGGCGGCTACGCCGCGAAGGCTATCGCGAGATCGCCGTCGCGGCGGATGGGGAGGAGGCGCTCGCGCTGATCGGCGACCGCGCCTTCGATCTCGTGCTGCTCGACGTCATGATGCCGAAATGCGACGGCTATCAGGTGCTCGAGCGTTTGCGGGCCGATGGCCGGCTGCCCGAGCTGCCCGTTATCGTCATTTCCGCGCTCGACGAGATCGACAGCGTCGTTCGCTGCATCCAGCTCGGCGCCGTTGATTACCTGCCGAAGCCGTTCAACGCTACCCTGCTGCGCGCGCGCGTCAGCGCGTGTCTCGAGCAGAAGGCATTGCGCGACGCGATGCGAGCCCACCTCAGCCGCCTCGAATCCGAGCTCGATGCCGCACGCAAGCTCCAAATGAGCATGGTGCCCGGCATCTTCCCGGCCGCGACACCGGAGCGGCCGATCGAGATTTTCGCGACCATGGAGCCGGCGCGCGAGGTCGGCGGCGATCTCTACGATTTCTTCCCGACCGAGGATGGCCGCCTCGCTTTCGCCATTGGCGACGTATCGGGCAAGGGCGTTGCTGCCGCCATGCATATGGCACGGACGAAAAATCTGCTGCGGGTGGTTAGCGGGCTCATGCAGCCAGCGGGCGGCGACATGCCCTCGCCGGCAGCGATCGTCGCCCGCGTCAATCAGGAGCTTTGCGACAATAACGACACGATGATGTTCGTGACCCTGATCTTCGGCGTGATCGAGCCGAAGAGCGGCGAGGTACAGCTCTGCAATGCCGGCCACGATCCGCCCTACCGCCTGAGCCGCTCGGGGGTGGCGACGGTCGAGACACCGCAGGGTATGGCGCTCGGAATCGATCCTTCTTGGCGGTACGAAACCGCCGCTCTCCAGCTCTTGCCGGGCGAGGCACTCTATTTCTTCACCGATGGGATCACAGAGGCGATGGACTCGGCGAACGCGCTCTTCGCCAAGGATCGCCTCGAAGCAACGCTGAGCGCTCTGACCGAGGCACCGCTCGATCGCTTGCTCGATGAGGTCGGACGGGCGGTGCGAAGTTTCGCGGAGGGCTGTCCGCAGGCCGACGACATCACGAGCTTGGTGATTCGACGTCTAGCCGCCGTCTGACGCGATACGCTTGCTCAAGGTCACGAGATTGCGGTCGTCCACGCGCCGGTATTCGACCGTGTCCATCATGGTGCGGACGAAATGAATTCCGAGCCCGCCGATTTGCCGCGTCTCGATCGGTGCGTCGATGGCGGGCGGAGGCGCCTGCAGCGGATCGAAGGGGCGACCGTCGTCGCTAATTTCGATGACGACGGCCTCGTCTTCCTTGACGATCGTCACCATGATCTCGTGCGGTCGCAAATCGGTGAAACCGTAGGAGATCGTGTTCATGAGCAGTTCTTCGAGCGCGACGTTGATCTTGAACGTGCACGGGGCAGGGACCTCGCAGGCGGCGCAAAACCGGTCAACGGCTTGCGCAATTCGGGAAAGCTCCCCGACGTCATTGACGATGCGCAATACCAGCCGGTTACTGTTCATGCCGTTCATACCGTTCAGATCCTGCCGCTGGCGCAACGCCGCGTCGGTACCACATCCCGGGCCCGTGGTCGAGCGCCGCCCATCCGCCGCTCTTCTTGCCAATCCCGAGGTTGGCGACTACTAATTTACCGAAGGGGTCAAGCTGATGCTGTCTCCACTGCGCAGTCCGTTATCCCGGCGTATCGCGCTGATTGCCTTCGTAATCATCGTGGCAGCGGAAGCCGCGGTCTTGGTCGCCATCCCTTCTGAACGTGACAATTTTGTGACGCAAATCGCGCTGCCGGCCGGGCTCGTCGCGCTCGTCGCCGCTCTGGCCATTGCATTGGTTGCCAATCGGCTGATCATCGCGCCTCTTCTCGTGATCCGCGAGGCGATCCGTAATCCCGAAGGCGCTGGCCGCATGCCGGTCGGCCGCCAAGACGAGATCGGCGGGCTCGCGCGCACCATCGCCCGCGGGCGCGAGCGTCACGAGAAGCTCATCACGCACCAGATGGCCGACCTCTCACGCCGCGAGACAGAGCTTCGCGTGACCCTCGAAGCCATGGATCAAGGTGTCGCTTTGTGGGATGCCGATTTGAAGTTGGTCAGCTGGAATAGTCGGATGCGCGAACTGCTTGGTCTTCCCGATGAGTTCTTCGACCACGAGCATACTTTCGCCGATTATCTCCGCTATGTCGGCGCGCGCGGCGAGTTCGGGGGCGCCGATATCGAGGAGGAAATCCAGAAGCGCCTGGCCACGCTCGGCCAGAAGCACAGCTACGAACGCACTCGGCCCGATGGCACGGTGTTGGAAATCGCGCGCAATCCGATCCCCTCGGGTGGCTTCATCGCGATTTTCACCGACATTACGAAGCGCAAGCAAGCGGAGATCGAGCTCCGCGCCACGCTCGAAAACATGGACCAGGGCGTCGCGATGTACGACGCCGATTACAAGATGGTCACTTGGAACAGCCGAATGCGCGAGCTCCTGGACCTGCCCGATGAGTTCTTCGACCACGAGCATAGCTTTGCCGATTATCTGCGCTATGTCGGCGCGCGCGGCGAGTTCGGAGATGTCGATGTCGAGGAGGAAGTTCAAAGGCGGCTCGCCACGCTCGGGCGAAAGGCCAATTACGAGCGCGTTCGAACCGACGGATCGGTGGTCGAGATTACGCGAAATCCGATTCCCTCCGGCGGCTTCATCGCGATCTATACCGACATCTCGGTGCGCAAAAAGGCCGAGATCGAGCTGACCAACGCCAAACAAGCCGCCGAGGCGGCCAATCGCACCAAATCCGACTTCCTCGCCAATATGAGCCACGAATTGCGCACGCCGCTCAACGCAATAATCGGCTACAGCCAGATGCTGCAGGAAGAGGCGGGAGATGACGGCCAGGAGGATTATCTGCCCGATCTCACCAAGATCGAGAATGCGGGCAAACATCTTTTGAACCTCATCAACGACATCCTCGATCTCTCGAAGATCGAGGCCGGCCGCATGACGACCTTCATCGAGCCGGTCGGCGTTGCCGCGATGATCGGCGAGGTGCGCGCGATCATCGAGCCGCTCGCGGCCAAGAACGGCAATCAACTGCGCATCGACTGTCCAGCCGAGATCGCGACGATCAATTCCGACGCGACCAAGCTCAAGCAGAGCCTTCTCAATCTGCTCAGCAACGCCAGCAAGTTCACCAAGAACGGAACCGTCAACCTAATGATCGCCCTCGTGCCCGGAGGCGAGCGCGACATGGCTTCGTTCCGCGTGACCGATACCGGCATCGGCATGGCGCCCGAACAGCTTGCGCGGTTGTTTCAACCCTTCGGCCAGGCCAATTCCTCGACCACGCGCAAATTCGGCGGCACGGGTCTTGGCCTCGTCATTACCCGCCATTTCGCCCGTCTGCTCGGTGGCGATGTGAGCGTGACGAGCGAGCTTGGCAAGGGTTCGGTCTTCACCCTGACCCTCCCGGTGCGTGCCGCCGCTGTGGCGGCGATCGAGGCGACCGCGCCCAAACCGGCGGTCTCGGGCGATGCGGAGGGAGAATTCACGGTCCTGGTCGTCGATGACGACGAGGCGGTGCATGAGACGGTCGGCGCGATGCTGGGCCGCGAAGGCTATCGCGTCATGCACGCGCGCAGCGGCCGCGAGGCGCTGACGATCGCGCGCGCCGCTCATCCCGACGCCATCACTCTCGACGTGATGATGCCGCAAATGGACGGCTGGTCGGTTTTGACGGCGCTCAAGGCCGATTCGGAACTCGCCGATATTCCCGTCACGATCGTGACCATGCTCAACGACCGCGCCATCGCCTTGTCGCTCGGCGCCAGCGGATTCCTCACCAAGCCGATCGATTGGGGCCGGCTCAGCGCCACGTTGCGGCAGCACAATCCCATGCGCACCGCGGCTCCCATTCTCGTCGTCGATGACGATCCCGAGATGCGCCGCATGGCGCGCCTGATGCTCGAGCGGATGGGCATGAGCGTCGCCGAGGCGGGGAATGGCGAGGAAGGGTTGGCTTGGCTCGCCGCCAATGTCTCGCCCGCGGTTGTTCTTCTTGATCTCATGATGCCCGTGATGGACGGGTTCGAATTCCTCGAGCGGGTGCGCGCGGATAACCGGTGGATGGATGTCCCGGTGGTGGTGGTGACGGCGATGGATTTGGCTGCTGAGGACCTCGAGCTGTTGCAGGGCCTGACCCGAAAGGTGATCGCCAAGGGCGCGACCACCGGCGTCGATCTCCGTGCGGCCATCCGCGAGGTGCTGCGGCCGCGCGCCCCGCTGCGGCAGGTGGCATCGGGTTAGTCAAGAGCGAGCGGACAGGGCGATGGCGAAAATTCTGCTGGTCGAGGACAATGAGATGAATCGCGACATGCTGTCGCGGCGCCTCGCGCGCAAAGGCTACGAGGTGGTGATGGCCCTCGATGGACAGCAAGGCGTCGCGCTCGCGACCAGCGAGGCGCCCGATCTCATCCTCATGGACATGGATCTGCCGATCATCGACGGCTGGGAAGCCACGCGCCGGGTCAAGGCGGGCGGCGCCACCGGCGCCATTCCGGTCATCGCGCTGACCGCTCACGCGATGGTTGGCGATCGCGACCGGGCGCTCGCCGCTGGATGCGACGATTACGATACGAAGCCGGTCGATTTTCCGAGACTGCTGGGCAAGATCGAAACATTGTTGCGGATCGCCTGATTTCTTCTCGAAGCACGGAGACGAAGCGATGGAGATGATTCTCGAGGAACTCGAAGGCGGTGTCACGCTAGCGACCTTGCTTGGCCGGCTGGACATGGCGGGAACGGCCGAGATCGATCTGAAGTTCAATGCCACGGCGGGCGCCCGCAGGGCCCTGATCGTCGATCTCTCCGGCGTCAGCTTCATGGCCTCGATGGGCATGCGCTTGCTGCTGATCGCCGGACGCATCATTGCCGCGAAGGGCGGCAAGATGGCGTTGCTTGCGCCGACCACCGAAGTCGAGGCAGTATTGCGCACCGCGCGGCTCGACGGCGTGATCCCGATCTGCACGGCGCGCGCGGCGGCGCTCGCCGTCGTGTTGCCGAGCTAATCAAGCGCTTGTTCCGTCCGCGATGGAGCGACACGCGGCTGCGCTGGTTGCGAGACGGCCGGTGACACAAAATTGAAATTTAACCTCAATACGATGCCTTCCGCCGCGGATGCATTTGCGCAGGAACGCCATTGATCCTGGACGCCACGATTTTGATGCTTGCCGGTCTTGGCCTGTTCTTCATCGGCGTCAAAGGCCTCGGCAGCAATATGAGTCAGCTCGCGGGCCGCAATCTCCGCCAATGGGTGTCGCGCTCAACCGGCAGCTACGCCCGGAGCGCGCTTGTCGGCACCGTGTCGGGCGCGCTCACTCAAAGCACCAACGCGATCACGATCATCCTTATGAGCCTCGCCGCCGCCGATCTTATGACGTTGCAGCAGGCGATGCCGATCCTGGCTTGGGCCAATATAGGCACGTCCGCGCTGGTCGTGCTCGCCGCCGCCGACATACATCTTTTGGTCTATACCCTGGTCGGCGTTACCGGCTTTTGCTTCTATCTCAATCTCGATCGTTCGCCGCGATGGCGCCCCGTGGTCTCCGCCATTCTTGCCTTAGGACTTCTTCTCCTTGGGCTCGAGCTCATGCGGCGCAGCTCGTATGAGTTCCGAGATTTCGAGTGGTTGCGTGAACTCTTCCGTGAGTCGGCGCAATCGATGGCATCCGCGCTCTTGGTGGGCGCGCTGCTCGCGCTACTGGCGCAATCCTCGGCGACGGTCTCGGTGCTCGCCATCGCGCTAGCCTCGAGCCAGCTTCTCACCTTCGAGCAAGCGATGCTGACGGTCTACGGAGCGAGCATCGGCTCGGGCTTCGGCACTTATGTCGCGACCTCGAAAATTCGCGGCTCATCGCGCCAGCTCGCGGTCTTTCAGGTGGTTATCAAGACGCTCGGCGTCGGGATTCTCATCCCGCTCTATGTTGTCGAACGCTATGCCGGCGTGCCGCTGATGGCGGCGGGGATCAAGGCTCTCACCCACGATATCGGGCAACAGATCGCGCTCGTCTACCTCGCCTGTCAGGTCGCCGCTGTGCTGGCCCAAGCCGCGATCGGCCCGCGGCTGCAGCCGTTGCTCGATCGGATGTCGCCGCCGGTGTTGCAAGAGAGCCTGTCGCGGCCGCGCTATCTCTACGACCAGGCGCTTGACGCGCCCGATACGGCACTGACGCTGGTCAACCGCGAGCAGGCTCGGATTTTCGCGCTTCTCCCGCTTTATTTCGGGATCAACGAATGGCTCGAGGACGAGGCGCGAAATCTCGATCGCGGCGCGATCTTCGCGGTTGCCCAAGGGCTGGTGCATTATGTCGGCGGATTTCTCGCGGATCTCGGCGATACTGGCGCCGAGCGCAGCGTGCTCCAAGGCGTCAGCGACCGCCAGGCTCGCAACAGCTTGTTGCTTTCGGTCCATGAATCGGTCGCCGCGCTGGCCGAGCAATTGGCGCAGCCTTTCAATTCCCCGGCGTTGCGCGCGCTCGGTGACAATTTGCGCGAGGGGCTCGGCGCGCTGCTGTTGACGGCGACGGACGCGGTCCGCACTCAGGATCCCGGCGACATCGCACTGATGCGGCAACTCACCGGCGATCGCGACAGTATCGTCGAACGCATGCGCCGTGGGGCGATCGACGCAGACCAAGGACTTAGTGCCTCCGACCACCGACATCTCTACTCGATCACGAGCCTGTTCGAGCTCATTGTATGGATGCTTCGCCGTTATAGCGGCTTACTCGCGCCGCCGACCGAAGCGGCCGCGGCCGGCGAACCGGCACAGGCTCCGGCGGTCGTCGCGGTTCCGAATAATTAACGTCGCGCTGCGGCGTGCATCGCGATTGCGGATCGCGACAAGTCCATCTGACGCGATCGCGGATTTTCCGGAGAAGCCGTCGCGCACGAGGTTTCGGGTCAAGTCAGCCGTCCGGTTCCAGCACTTTTGCGACATTCCTTGAGAGGAAATCGATGGCCGCTTTTGGACCGAAATCGGCAGTTCGCGGGCAGGCGTCGGCCCGAGTTGATAAGCTCGCGGTCCAGTCGATCACCGCCGATAATCCGTGGTTGTGAGGGCGTCGTCCTGCTGGTCACTTGGACGAATTGGCGAAGGTTGGTGGGCCCGTAGTTCGTCGCACGAATCATGTAGTCGCCCGCCGGTGATTTGGCGTAGAACAGCGGTCCGGTTTTGGCGATGCGGAGAACGCCCTTCCCGTTCTTCGACTGGATCACGAGCGCGGTGTCAGTTGTGCGCTCGCATCCTCGATCATGAGGCGAACGCGCGCGAATTTGTCGGGCTCTGCCGTTGTCTCCACTTTCAGCTCCTCGAATTTGTCATTGAGATCGGCGACGGCAATGGCGGCCTTGATGTTCAGTTTGGCCCGTCGACCTGAGCACCCGATCTCTTTCGGCCATCAATGGAACCGTTCTGTCCTGCGCTCCAGCCGGACTCGGCGTCAGCTCGCTTCAGGACCGTCCCGGAAGGAGGCCGACATTCGGAGAAGCAGCGGCATCGTCAGCCCCTGCACCATCACCGAGAAAGCGACGACGCCGAAGGCAGCAACGAGAATTTCATTGCGCCGCGCCAGCGACGGCGGCAGCGCCAACGCCAAGGCAAGGGCGAGCGCTCCTCGCAGCCCTCCCCACCACAATATGTGCTGATCGCGCGCCGGAATCGCCCATCGCGACCATTTGAAGATCAGGCAAAGCGGGTAGACGCTCAGGGCCCGCCCGATCAACACCAACGCAATGATGATTACGAGTACCGTTAACCCAAGCCCGCCAAAGGGGATGCCGGCGACGGTCGTACCGATCAGAAGGAAGATCAGCGAATTGGCAATAAAGGCGGCAAATTCCCAAAACGCGATGACGAATTCGCGTCCTCGTGACGACAATAGGCTCCTTTCGGACTCACCTATAACGCCGAGATTTCCCATCAACAACCCAGCCGCTACCGTCGCTAGTACACCGGATAGATGAAACGTCTCGGCGGCCAGGAACGAGCCATATGCGGCAATCGCCGTCAGGGCGGTTTCGACCAAATGATCCGAGGTCCGGCCGGCAACGACGATGGCCCCTCCGCCGAAGACAAGCCCTACCATGATGCCGCCACCCACGGTGGCGCCCAGCGATCGAGAAACCTGCCCCAGCGATGTGATCTCTCCACCCGTCGTCTGCGCCCACGCAAGAACAACCGCGAACAGCACCGCCGCCACACCGTCGTTAAGAAGGCTTTCGCTTTCTACCAAGAGACGCAGACGGCCCTTGACGCCGATGTCCTTGAACATGGCGATGACGGCAACCGGATCGGTCGCCGCGATTAAGATACCGAAGACCAACGCGGAAGACATTGGCCAGCCCAAGATGGTCACCATCCCCGCAGCCACGACCGCGGCCGAGATCAGAACGCCGACGGTCGCGAGCGTCAACACCGGAAGGGCGTCGCGGCGGAGCTCGTTCCAGTGAATTGCCAGCGCAGCTTCGAAGAGCAGCGGCGGAAGAATTACGTCGAAAATAAAGTCGTGGGTAAGCGTCGCCGCCGGTTCGACCCGCGCCAGTGCCAAGCCTATGCCTGTGACGACAAGTCCTACCGTGTAGGGGAGGCGAAGCCGGCGCGTGACGATCGCGACGAATATCGCCACCACGAGCAAACCCACGATATGGGAAAGATTTAGCTCCATGTCACGAGCATAGGTGGCTGGAGAGCGCTCACCTAACGGAAAACCCGCAGCCGGCCGAGAGGCGGGAGAGATGCGCCGTTTTGCCTCCGGTTCGTGCTATGTCTTCGATCCTACCAAAACCGCCCTCGGATCGCCCGCCAGCCGGCGACGACTGCGACAGCGGCAAAACCGGTCCTGCGTTGACGGCCCACCAGCACGGATCGATGATGGACGCTCAGTACTTTTCGAGTCTCCGATCTGCGTCTTCGGATAGCCTATCCGCGTTGGCGTCGTTTTCGGAGTAAGGGCCGCTACGGACGATCCGGAGAGGCCGGTGTTCGAGATCCATTGAAGCCGAAGCGAAAGTGAAAAGGGGAAATCGAGATGAGGAAGCCCAGCTCTCTGCCAGGATTGATCTTCGTCGTCATTCTCGGGATCGGCTTGGCCTTCGCCTATACGACATTTGCCCTTTCCGACTACGGCGAAAGCTTGGCGATCGCCGTCGCCGCCGCGATTGTTGCGTTTATTGTCTCTTACGCCGTCAAGGTCGCCGATCAGTGGGAGCGCGTCGTGGTCCTGCGGCTCGGCCGCTTCCGCTCGCTTGAGGGCCCAGGCTTGTTTTTCATCATCCCGATCATCGAGACCGTCGCTTATTGGATCGACATCCGCGTGATCACGACCGCGTTCAAGGCCGAGAAGACCCTCACCAAGGATACCGTGCCGGTGGATGTCGATGCCGTGCTGTTCTGGAAGGTGGTTGACCCGAAGAAGGCGGCGCTCGACGTCGCCGACTACGGCAGCGCCATCAACTGGGCCGCCCAGACCGCGCTTCGCGACGTCATCGGCAAGACCATGCTGTCGGACATGCTGGAAGGCCGCGACAAGATCAGCACCGAGCTGCAGAAGATCATCGATGTACGGACCGAGCCATGGGGCATCGATGTCATTGCGGTGGAGGTCAAGGATGTTCTGATTCCTTCGGCCCTGGAGGACGCGATGTCGATGCAGGCCCAGGCCGAGCGTGAACGCCAGGCGCGCGTCATCCTCGGCGACTCGGAGCGCCAAGTGGCCGAGAAATTTGTGGCGGCGGCGGATATCTATGCCAATAATTTGACCGCGTTCCACCTGCGGGCAATGAACATGCTGTATGAGGGCCTGAAGGCGAACGCATCGATCGTTATCGTTCCGAGCACGGCCGTCGAAACCATGCAGCTTGGTAGCATCGCCGGCTTGACCGCGCTGGCTAAGGAAACGATCCAAGAGCGCGCCGGCGCCCGCCCGCCCGACGCGCCGCCAGGGCCTTGGTCCGGTTCCGATCCTGCGAAACCATAATCGGACCACGGCGTTACGCTCTGTACTAGCTGCGCCTAGCGCGTGACCGAAACGATAGCACCGAGGCAAGCGCAGAAAAACCACTAACAAAAGCGGAAGCGGCAAGAGCGATGGACAGATTTAAGCGCCTCACACGCGACTTGCAGAATGTGCCGCACTCAAAAATACAAGCCGAAGAATTGCGTTATCAAAAAAGGCATCTGGACCGACATCTTTCGTGCCTTGGCATCGACCGACGGACCCCCGGCGGAGGTGCTGATTGACTCTTCGGCGGTCAAGGCTCATCGCTGTGCCTCGGGCGGTAAAGGGGGGACTCACGCAGGCGATCGGCCGTTCTCGCGGCAGGCGGACGACGAAAATCCACGCGCTGACCGATCGCTTCTGCCGCCCGGTCGAGTTCCTGCTGACCGGCGGCCAGATCGCGGATTGCACCGCCGCCGACACGCTGCTCGACCAGATCTCCACCGCCGAAATCCTGCATGGCGACAAGGGATATGACAGCGATGCCGTCCGTCGCAAGAATGAGAGCAAGGGTGCCGCGCCGAACATTCCGCCCAAGGCCAATCGCCGCTGGAAGAACTGTTTTTCCCTTTACCTCTACCGCATCCGCAACGCCATCGAGCGCATGTTCGGCCGCCTCGAGGACTTGCGCAGAATCGCCACACGATAGGACCGCCCCGCCGCGTCATATCGCGGAACTGTCTTTTTTAACCGCACCGGTGCGGGCCGTCAGTAATTTCCCGTATTGATCGCTCAACCAGCGACAAATAGGGTTTAATTGGAAATGCAGCAAAATGGAGAGGCATCGTGGCGACCAGAAAGCAAGCCCCCACAATAGCCTGTTCGATTTCACCAAACTCGCCGCTGAGTTTCGCTTGCCCGGCGTCGATGTCGAGGCGTTGACGGAATGCCAACGCAAGAATATCGAGGCTATAGCGCAGGCCAACCGCATCGCCTTCGAGAGCGCGCAGGCGGTGGCGCAGCGCCAAATGGAGCTGGTCAACGAAGTGGTCAGCGACGGTTCGAGCCTGTGGCGAGAGCTGCTTCAGCCGGGCGCCCCGGAAGATCGACTGGCCAAGAACGCGGAAGTCGCGAAACGGGTTTTTGAACATGGGCTCGCCAATGCTCGCGAACTCGCGGAGATCGCATCGAAGGCGAACACCGAGGCCTTCGACGTTCTTGCGAAGCGGGTGACGGAAAGCTTAGACGAGATGCGCGATTACAGCGGAAAGCCGCTCGCCGCCGAATAAATCGGAGCAAGAGGCCGCACTTTTTTTTGGTAGGGTTTGAGTTGCGGGGCACGGATTTCGGGAGTCGCGCGCCGCAGCTGATGCGGTAAGCCGAGGTCAAGGAGACCTACGGGTAATTCTGTGCCGTATTCTTCCGATCGGGCGGGAAGAAGGAGGATCACACCGAAAGGACGGCGAACATGACCGCTGATAGAAGCAACGAATGGTGGTTGAAGGCTCCCGAACGACGCGTCGAGCCGCCGAAGACCGAGGCCGCCAGCGGTGTCACGCTGAGGCCTGGCGCGCAACGGGGATCGGCTGAAACGCGGCGCGAGAGCGGATACGCGTCTGGAAAGCGGCCGTTCGGCTTCGACCAGCCGTTTCACGCAGCGATCGCGCGCCTCAGCGGAGGTCTATCGCCACTCGCCCTGGGCCGCGCCGGCACGGACTGGGCGCAGCACCTCGTGCTATCGCCGGACAAGCAATTCGAGCTCGTGCAAAAGGCCGCGGAAAAATGGGAGCGCTACCTGTCATATTGCGCTCGCGCATGCATCGACAGCGAATGTCCTGCCTGCATCGAACCCTTGCCTCAGGATCGGCGCTTTGCCGATCCCGCATGGCAGCATTGGCCCTTCAATGCGCTCTATCAAGGCTTCCTGCTGACTCAGCAATGGTGGGACGACGCAACGACGGAGGTTGCCGGCGTCTCCAAGCATTGCGAGGACGTGGTGTCGTTCGTCGCCCGCCAATTCCTCGATATGGCCTCGCCGTCCGTTTCCCCTCTGACCAATCCGGTGGTGCTCGGTCAGACCGTCCAGCAAGGCGGCAACAACTTTCTCAGGGGGGCTCAGAACCTTTTGGAAGACTGGCGGCGGATGGCCAGCAAGGATCGGCCGGTTGGGGCGGAGGCTTTCCGCGTCGGTCACGAGGTCGCCGCAACGCCGGGCAAGGTCGTCTTTCGCAACCGTCTGATCGAGCTTATCCAATATGCGCCGATGACGCGGGAAGTTCATGCCGAGCCGATCCTGATCGTGCCGGCCTGGATCATGAAGTATTACATCCTCGATCTGTCGCCGGAGAATTCGCTCGTTCGCTACCTCGTCGAGCGGGGCTACACCGTTTTTGTGGTTTCCTGGAAGAATCCCACCGAAAAAGAGCGCGACCTCGGCATGGAGGACTATCGCCGACTCGGGGTCATGGCCGCGCTCGATGCCGTCTCGGCGATCGTTCCAATTCAGCAGGTTCATGCGGTCGGCTACTGCCTGGGTGGTACGCTTCTTGCCATTGCAGCGGCCGCGATGGCGCGCGACGGCGACGGCAGGCTAAAGAGCGTCACGCTGTTTGCGGCCCAGACCGACTTCACCGAGGCGGGGGAGCTTACGCTTTTCATCGACGAGGATCAGGTCCGGTTCCTCGAGGACATGATGGACGAGCACGGCTACCTCGACGCCAAGCAGATGGCCGGCGCATTCCAGCTGTTGCGTTCAAACGACCTCATTTGGTCGATGATGGTGCATGAATACCTGATGGGCGAACGCAGGCCGATGATCGACCTCATGGCGTGGAACGCCGACGCCACGCGCATGCCCGCCCGCATGCATAGCGAGTATCTGAGGCGCCTGTTCCTCAATAACGATTTGGCCGAAGGACGCTACGAGGTCGAGGGCAAGCCTGTCTCCTTGCGCGATATCCATGTGCCGCTTTTTGCCGTCAGCACCATCAGGGACCACGTCGCGCCATGGCGCTCCGTCTATAAGATTCAGATGCTGACGGACGCCGATGTGACTTTCGTTCTGGCGAATGGCGGTCATAACGCCGGCATCGTCAATCCGCCGAGCCAACCGCACAGCCGGCATCAGATCGCGACGCACAAGGAGAACGAGATTTATGTCGATCCCGACGCCTGGCAGAAGACCGCGGTTCAACACGAACGGTCATGGTGGCCGGGGTGGCTGGAATGGCTCGATCGCCACTCGGTTGGGAAAGCGGCGCCGCCTGCCATGGGCGCCGCGGAGAAGGGCTATTCCCCTATCGTCGATGCGCCGGGTACCTACGTGTTGCAAACCTGAGAAAGTAGGAGGCCTGCGACGGGCACGCTCGAAGATCGCATGGCGGCATGAATGACGAGCGAGCCGGAGCGACGATATTCTAGCCTGTGCGATTCCAGTCGTGGTATTGAGCGCGATGCGCGCTGTTCGGTAAGTGCGTTCGGCGGCGGTGCCAGGGAGTTCTTGCGGACGTGCCGTTGCACATCCTGGTCGCCTCGCATCAGGCGCAGCCGCTCATGGATACTCTGCAGCGAGCGCTCGGCGGCGACGAGGGACACCGGATCCTTCTACTAGCTGCACTGGCGACATTGCTCGAATTCGACGAGGCGAAGGACTCGGAGACAAAGAAAGCGGAATCGACCACGCGCGAGGAATTGTACGATCAGGTCGTACGGGGCGCCCGGATCGACAGTAGGTTCCTGCCCCTCGTTTTTCTCTCAACCGTCGTCGCCGGAATAGGGCTGATCGACGACAACGTGGCAGTGATCGTCGGGGCAATGGTGATCGCGCCGCTGTAAGGCATTATCCTTGCGCTTGCCTCGGGCGCCGCCGCCGTGTCCTTGGTATCGGGGCTTTCCAGTGCCTTAGTGGGCGTGATGGTGGCCGTGGCGCTGCTGCCGCCGGCCGCGACACTCGGCCTGATGTTGGGCGCCGGGGCACTAGCCGTTTGTATTCACGAGCGTAGCGCGATTTTCGGCGCACCACAATTCTTTTGAAGTGTGACAAGGCTGATCCATCGCGTTCGTTACGACGCTGATCGGGATTTTATTGGGTCGAGGGCTGGAGGTTGCGGGAAGGGTTCGGCGGGGCACATCGCCCCGTGGGTCATGGTCCCGCAGCGGCGAAGCGGCCGGCGAGCAGCCGGAAGATCGCTGCGTCCGGGCAAGCTGTCGGCAGCCAGAGGCGAATTCGAGCGGCGCCCTCGACGACGCGGGCGGCGATCTTGATCAGCCGCAATCGCAGCGTCGTGAACTCGGCCGTTCTCCAAGAGGAACGCTTGGGCGCGGCAGCGCGCAGAGTGAGAAGCAGCCAATAAGCCGCCGTGTGCAGGATGAGGCGCATCTGATTGGCCCGCGGGTCACGGCACGACGTACGATCCGAGGCGAGCTGGGCCTTGTGTAGCTTGATGAAGTTCTCCGCTTGGCCGCGGCCACAGTAGACTGTCTCATAGAGATGCTTGGCGCTGCCCTTGAGCGAGGTGACGACGTAACGGACATCGAGGCCGAGCTTCGTCGCCTCGATCCGGGCGACGACACGGCGCTGTCTTTGCCAACTCTTGGCGCCGTAACGCAGCGTGCATCCAGCGGCGCAGCTTCTCGGTTCCGGTCACCGCGCGCTCGACGCACACCGCGTCGGCAACCGACCGGATCATGCCGGCGAGCACCGGGTTGCCGCCGAAGCCGAAGATGTAGCCAATCCCATTGGCTTCGCACCAATCCATCGCCTTCACTCGACCGTAGTGGCTGTCACCGCGCACCAGGATGTCAACCTTCGGCCAGTGCCGGCGAATGCGGGCAATGACATGCTTCAGGATCGTGCGCACTTCGATCCCGCCCGGCGTCTTGCCGCTGCGCAGGATGACGGCAACGGGCTTGCCGCTCGTCCCCTCGTAGATATGGATCGGCAGGAAGCAGCGTTCGTCGTAATGCGCGTTGAACAGCGATAACTGCTGCCGGCCATGCACCGCGTCGAAGGTGTCGTCGATGTCGAGAATAATCGAAGCCGGCGCCCGCGCGTAACTGGCACAGAACTGATCCACCAGCGCCAGCATCAGTCGCGCGATCTCGATCCGCGACGGCGCATTCTCCAACCGCGACATGGTCGGTTGCGAGCACAGCGCCTCGCCGCTTCCCGGTGCTCGGCCCACCGCCATCTTGAATACCGGGTCGTCCCGCAGTTTGTTGCAGTCGTTGGCGTCCTCGTACCCCGCCGCGATCGCAAACATCCGAAGCCGCAGCATCTCCTCGACCGTGTGATCGATGCGATCGGAATCACGGCGATCCTTCAGGCAGGTCGCGAGGCGCGCTGCAACGCCCAGATGCCGCTCGACCCCGCGCAGCAGCAGCACGCCCGCATCCGACGACAGCATCCCGCCGTCGAAAGCTACGCTCACTTTCTTGCGGCAAATCGCTGGCAGGGAAAACGGCAGGAGGTTATCTTTGTTCATGGCGGATGTGGCGCTCCGTGATCGCGGCTTCAACTCTGTCCTGACAACAAAATCATGCTCGCAATCAGCGGCTTACGCTACATCCGCCAGCCTACAATCGCTCCCGTCGTGAATAAGGCGGGCTAGATCATGCGGCCGGTGCTGCCACCCTTCTCGGCGGAAATCTTGTCTGCGTCAATCTGGCCGCTCAGCTCGTTCTCTTCGGTCGAGGCGTGCAGCCAAGAACGTGGTGGCAGAAGAAGGAAGCCCATCAATCGCTGGCATGGAGCATGGCACTTTGGGTTGGCCTTCTCGCGTTGCTCTTCGGGATTATATACGCCGAGCACGTGAGAACGGGAGGCTGAGGAAACCATCGGTTCTTCGCCGGTTCTCCCAGCAAGCGGGACGATAAACCCCGTCCGGCGCCGGAAAAAGCTAAAGCGCCGCTTCTAGCCCGCCTTATTCACGACGGGAGCGATTGTAGGCTGGCGGATGTAGCGTAAGCCGCTGATTGCGAGCATGATTCTGTTGTCAGGACAGAGTCGAAGCCGCGATCACGGAGCGCCACATCCGCCATGAACAAAGATAACCTCCTGCCGTTTTCCCTGCCAGCGATTTGCCGCAAGAAAGTGAGCGTAGCTTTCGACGGCGGGATGCTGTCGTCGGATGCGGGCGTGCTGCTGCTGCGCGGGGTCGAGCGGCATCTGGGCGTTGCAGCGCGCCTCGCGACCTGCCTGAAGGATCGCCGTGATTCCGATCGCATCGATCACACGGTCGAGGAGATGCTGCGGCTTCGGATGTTTGCGATCGCGGCGGGGTACGAGGACGCCAACGACTGCAACAAACTGCGGGACGACCCGGTATTCAAGATGGCGGTGGGCCGAGCACCGGGAAGCGGCGAGGCGCTGTGCTCGCAACCGACCATGTCGCGGTTGGAGAATGCGCCGTCGCGGATCGAGATCGCGCGACTGATGCTGGCGCTGGTGGATCAGTTCTGTGCCAGTTACGCGCGGGCGCCGGCTTCGATTATTCTCGACATCGACGACACCTTCGACGCGGTGCATGGCCGGCAGCAGTTATCGCTGTTCAACGCGCATTACGACGAACGCTGCTTCCTGCCGATCCATATCTACGAGGGGACGAGCGGCAAGCCCGTTGCCGTCATCCTGCGCAGCGGCAAGACGCCGGGCGGGATCGAAGTGCGCACGATCCTGAAGCATGTCATTGCCCGCATTCGCCGGCACTGGCCGAAGGTCGAACATCCTGGTGCGCGGTGACAGCCACTACGGTCGAAGTCAAGGCGATGGATTGGTGCGAAGCCAATGGGATTGGCTACATCTTCGGCTTCGGCGGCAACCCGGTGCTCGCCGGCATGATCCGGTCGGTTGCCGACGCGGTGTGCGTCGAGCGCGCGGTGACCGGAACCGAGAAGCTGCGCCGCTGGAGGCACGCTGCGTTACGGCGCCAAGAGTTGGCAAAGACAGCGCCGTGTCGTCGCCCGGATCGAGGCGACGAAGCTCGGCCTCGATGTCCGTTACGTCGTCACCTCGCTCAAGGGCAGCGCCAAGCATCTCTATGAGACAGTCTACTGTGGCCGCGGCCAAGCGGAGAACTTCATCAAGCTACACAAGGCCCAGCTCGCCTCGGATCGTACGTCGTGCCGTGACCCGCGGGCCAATCAGATGCGCCTCATCCTGCACACGGCGGCTTATTGGCTGCTTCTCACTCTGCGCGCTGCCGCGCCCAAGCGTTCCTCTTGGAGAACGGCCGAGTTCACGACGCTGCGATTGCGGCTGATCAAGATCGCCGCCCGCGTCGTCGAGGGCGCCGCTCGAATTCGCCTCTGGCTGCCGACAGCTTGCCCGGACGCAGCGATCTTCCGGCTGCTCGCCGGCCGCTTCGCCGCTGCGGGACCATGACCCACGGGGCGATGTGCCCCGCCGAACCCTTCCCGCAACCTCCAGCCCTCGACCCAATAAAATCCCGATCAGCGTCGTAACGAACGCGATGGATCAGCCTTGTCACACTTCAAAAGAATCGTGGTGCGCCGAAAATCGCGCTACGCTCGTGAATACAAACGGCTAGGTATTTTCCTAGTCTCCCGACCGCGTCGAGCGCCGGGTTAAGCTTGAGTTTAAGGCGCTGGCGGGAGAAGGGTCAATCGCCGCCATGGCTGACTACCGTTGCGACTTCTTTGGCACGAGCGATGCGGTACCCGGCGTACCGAGTCCGTCGGCCGCCGCCGAAAGTCTTCGTGCGGGATCGGCCGACAAAGTCCGAAACCTGAGCCGATGCGCTGTATCGCCGGCGCCGCGATCCCCCTCCGAGATTGCAGAGCAGGTCAAATGAGAAATCGAGGTCCGTAGGCCACTGCCGGCATTGAACCACCGGTTGCGGATTTGCTGGCAGACCCGATTGCGCAGGCTCTCATGCAGGCCGATGGCGTCATGGTCATGGACGTTGTCGCCGTTATCGAGGCCCTGAATGGGCGCGTTGAATCGTCCCAATTTCCCCAGCCGATCCGACCAGCTGCGCGCTCCGCGCTTTGGCCCGAAGAGACATGCCAGGAGGAACTGGCAGCCAGCATCTATCCAGCGTAAAAGAAATGAGAACGCGACGCGCTCCGAATCGCCGCGCAGCACGCCGCGGTAAGCGGAGAAGGAGGCGTTTATGCTGAAACACTGTTCATCCGCAAAATTCCCTGCCCAACCACGGCAAGCGTCGACGATGCATATCTGCCGGGGCCAGATGACGCGGCTTTGCGCCATCGTCGCAGCATGCGTGACAGCGATCCGAGCGGATGGAGAATCCGATCACTTCCGAGCGCTTGGGCGCGCGGCACGGGCGGCAATCTTTGCGGCCGGCCTCGCCGCGCTGTCTCTCACTTCCTTTCCGACGGCGGAGGCGCAGCCGGCGGCGCTCCACGCCCACGTCGGTCTGCAAAGCCTTCATCCGATCGTCGATGAAGTGATGCCCGCCGTGGTCAATGTCGCAGTCGTCCTGCAAAGCGTACCGGCGGCGCAGGAGGAGCAATCTTCGGCGCCGGGCTTGGGCCAAGGCATTCCCGAGCTTCCGGAGACGCCGTTCGACCAGTTCCTGCGGCGTTTCTTCGGCGATCAAGGCTTGCCGCAGGATCAGGAAACGCCTCAAGTGCCGAATGAAGGCGTCGAGATGGCGCTGGGCTCGGGCTTCATCATGGACCCCCAGGGCTACATCGTCACGAACAACCACGTCGTCGAAAATGCAAAAAGCGTGACGGTGGTCTTCCAGGACAATTCGCGGCACCCGGCCAAGATCATCGGCCGCGATCCGCGAACGGACCTCGCGCTCCTGAAGATCGACACCGACAAGAGTCTGCCCTACCTCCAATGGGGCGACAGCGACACGGCGCAAATCGGCGATTGGGTGATGGCCGTCGGCAATCCGTTCGGCCTCGGCGGCACGGTGACGGCGGGGATAATCTCGGCGCGCGGGCGCGATATCGAATCGGGGCCATACGATGATTTCCTCCAGATCGACGCGCCGATCAACCGCGGCAATTCCGGCGGCCCGACCTTCGACATGGACGGAAATGTGATCGGGATCAACACCGCCATTTTCTCGCCGAGCGGCGGCTCCGTTGGGATCGGCTTCGCCATCCCGGCGAGCATTGCAAAGCCGGTGATCGATCAATTGCGGGCGACCGGCAAGGTCGAGCGCGGCTGGCTCGGCGTGGAGGTCCAGCAGATCTCGCCGGAGATCGCCAAGAGCCTCGGGCGCGACAACCAGCATGGCGCGCTGGTTTCCACGGTCACCGCCGACAGCCCGGCAGCGAAGGCGGGCGTGAAGCAAGGCGACGTCGTGCTGACCTTCGACAACGATGAGATCGTTCTTCCACGCGATCTGTCGATAGCGGTTGCCAAAGCGCCAATCGGCAAGCCAGCGACGATGAGCGTTTGGCGCGACGGCAAGGAAATTACCCTCCAGCCGATGATCGCCCAGATGCCGCATGATCTCGAAACGGCCGCGGGCGGGTCACCCGCTCAACCGCCTCCGTCCCAGCCGTCGAACGCGCTCGGCCTGCAATTCGCCCCATTGACCGACAATCTACGCCGCCAACTGCAGATTCCAGGTAGCGTCAAAGGCGTGGTTGTCACCAATGTCGCGCCGGACAGCCCCGCCGCCGATCAGATCGAGCCTGGAGACGTGATCGTCGCGGTCAACCAGCAACCGGTCACGAGCCCCGAGGATGCGGCCGCGAAACTGCAAGGCGCGCAGTCAGCCAAGAAAGGCGCGTTGGTTCTGCTCAATCGGAAAGGCACCAACCTCTATGTCGGGCTGGACGTCGGCTGACGCTCTCGACAGCGGCAGCGGGCCGCCGGCGGCAGTTACCTGCACGGTATTCGTGGGGCCGGCCTCTCGCCTGATCGGTCGCCGGCTGGAGTCGTGCGCCCCGCAGAAACCAGCCCGGGCGTAATGTTCCGGGAGCACCGATCGGGCGCGAGTGAAACCGAAGAAGGAGTAAATCATACCGCACGTAGCGATCGTCACCGGTGCCGTCACCGGGATTGGCGCGGCCCCATGCCGAGCTCTCAAGAAAGCCGGACGCCAAGTCGCGGCGCCGTCGAGCCCGGCATGTTCGGCTTGGGACCCGTGCCGGCCGTCCGCCAGGGACTGGGACGGGCTGGCTCGAAGATCGGCGATCTCGATCGTGTCGAAATCAACGAGGCTTTCGCCGCTGTTGCTTTGGCCTTGGTCCAAGAGGGACTCTCCGAGGACATCGTGAACGTCGATCGCGCGCGATGGCCCACGGTCATCCCATCGGCGCGATAAGAGCGGTGCCGACCACCCGGCTGATCCATGCGATGCGTCGCGATGGCATTCGGCGTGGCCTTGTCACCATGTGCATAGGGCGAGGGCAGGCCATCGCGCTTGCACTGGAAAGCGCTCCATGAATCCATTTTCAATGGGATGAGGGGCATGACCAAAGGCCGAAAGCATGTACGGCAGAGGCGCGGTCGGATTTACGGCCGTTGCCGCCAACTTGAGCGAGGGAAGCAGCGATGACTGACGCAAAAACGGACGATGGAACGTGGAAATATCGCGCGAGGGAAGCCGTCGGTGTCTTCCCCGGCCCCGATGCACTCGAGGTCGCGGTCAACGAATTGGAGATCGCCGGCTTCGACCGCGCCGCCATCTCGGTGCTCGCGAGTGACGCGAAGGTCAAAGAGCGGGTCGGCCACCTCTACCGCTCGGTCGCCGATACGACTGACGACCCTGAGGCGCCTGCATCTGCCTTCGTCTCCCCTGCCTCGCGCATCGAGGGAGAGGCGGCGGCCGTCGGCATCCCATTTCAGATTGGCGGCTTCGCTGGAGCCGCTGCCGTCGTCGCAGCGGGCGGCACGCTCGCAGCGGCGATCGCTGCTACGATCTTGGGTGGTGCCGTCGGGGGCGGGCTCGGCGGGCTTCTCGCACTCGCCGTCGCACGCAATCATGCCGAAGCCGTTCGCGAACAACTGGCGCGAGGCGGACTGGTGCTGTGGGTAAGCACACCGGACGACGCGGCGGAAAAGCGCGCGCTCGCCGTTCTGCAAAGATGCGGCGCAAGCCGCATCCATGTCCATACGGTTGAGCGCAAATGGGGCCCGCGGGACAGGCCGTTGCATGACACCCAGTTCGATCCCCTTCTGGATCGCGACCGTAAACCGGGCTGAGCTGAGCGAGATGGGAACGCACCGAGATTGGGCCGGTGCTTCTGCGGTAACGTCAGCGCGCGACGTCCGTTCGGGTGGCTCCATGACGCGCTGTCGTCGGCACGGCGCCGGCAGCAGCTACGCGCGCGGAGGTAACGGGTGTGGGCCGCTCGCCCGATATCCGGCATCAACGCGCATTCTGGTGGTCACGAGCATTGTGCATCAAACCGCCCAGGCACGGCGGGCCATCTGATGCTTCAAGGCAAGAAGGGTTTGATCATCGGCATCGCCAACGAGCATAGTATCGCCCATGGCTGCGCCGAGGCTTTCCGCAGGGAGGGCGCGGAACTGGCGGTCACCTATCTGAATGCGAAGGCGGAGCCATACGGCCGCCCGATCGCCGAACAGCTCGGATGTCCGATCATCGTGCCTTGCGATGTGCGCGAGGCAGGCCGGTTTCAACATGGCAATGGATGTTTCGTGCCATTCCTTCATCCGCATGGCGCGGATGGCCGAGCCTCTGATGACAGAGGGTGGCTGCCTTCTTACTGTTACTTTCTACGGCTCGGAGAAAGTCGTGGAAGAGTACAATCTAATGGGACCGGTGAAGGCCGCGCTCGAGAGCTCTGTTCGTTACATGGCGGCCGAGCTCGGGCCGAAGCGCATCCGCATCCATGCGCTTTCTCCTGGACCGCTCAAGACACGCGCGGCCTCGGGGATCGAGCGCTTCGACGAACTCTTGGAGCGGACACGCGCACAGACGCCCGAACGCCAGCTCGTCGGCATCGACGACGTCGGGAACGCGGCGGCGTTCCTCGCGAGCGACGGCGCGGCTGCACTCACGAGGAACATCGAATACATCGACGCGGGTTTTCACATCCTGGGCTGAACCTGGCCGCGTTCGACATGGCGGAGAAAAGGCGATGGACCACATCGAAAACCGGACGTTCGACGAACTCAAGGTCGGCGACACCGCGAGCCTCGTGCACAGGCTGACGTCGAAGGACATCGAGCTCTTCGCGGTGATGTCGGGCGATGTCAACCCGGCGCATGTCGATCCGGCCTTCGCCAAGGCCGACATGTTCCACAGGGTTGTCGCGCATGGCATGTGGGGCGGCGCCTTGATCTCGACCGTGCTCGGCACCGAGCTGCCGGGTCCCGGCACCATCTACCTTGGGCAATCGCTCCGCTTCCGCGGTCCCATCGGTGTCGGCGATACGATCACTGTAACCGTTAGGGTTATGGAGAAGGTCGCGGATAAGCATCGCGTCACGCTCGACTGCCAGGCGACGAATCAGCAGGGACAGACCGTGATCACCGGCAGCACCGAGGTGATCGCGCCGACCGAGAAGATTTCCCGACCTCGCGTCGTTCTTCCCGAAGTCGTATTGCACGAGAAAGGCCGGCGTTACCATCAGCTGAAGGCGATGACGCGCGGTCTCGACCCCATCTGCACCGCGGTCGTGCACCCCGTTGACACGGATTCGCTCGCCGGAGCCATCGAGGCGGCGCGCGAGAATCTGATCATACCGGTGCTGGTCGGGCCCGAACAGCGAGATCCGCGCGGCTGCCGAGGCGGCCAAGCTCGATCTTGGCGCTTACGAGTTGGTGCCGACGGAGCACAGTGAAGCGGCCGCCGCTCAAGCCGTGGCGATGGCGCGGGCCGGCAAGGTCGAGGCCCTGATGAAAGGGGCACTCCATACCGACGAGTTCATGAGCGCCGTGGTTGACAGCGCGCACGGCCTCCGCACGTATCGGCGGATCAGCCATGTCTTCGCGATGGACGCGCCCGCCTATCCGCGGCCGCTGTTCATCACCGACGCCGCGATCAACGTCTATCCCACGCTCGAGGACAAGCGCGACATCGTGCAGAATGCGATCGATCTGGCGCACGCGCTGGGAATCGCGGCGCCGAGGGTCGCGATCCTATCGGCCGTCGAGACCGTCACGGAAACGATCAAGTCCACGCTCGACGCTGCCGCGCTCTGCAAGATGGCCGACCGCCGCCAGATTACCGGCGGTGTCCTCGACGGTCCGCTGGCGTTCGACAATGCGGTCTCGGAGGAGGCGGCCAAAACCAAGGGCATCGTCTCGCCGGTCGCCGGCAAAGCCGATATTTTCGTGGTGCCCGACCTCGAGGCCGGGAACATGCTGGCGAAACAGCTCGAATATCTGGCCGAGGCGCGAAATCGCCGGGATCGTGCTCGGCGCGCGGGTGCCGATCATTCTGACGAGCCGCGCCGACAAGACACTGGCGCGGCTCGGCTCTTGTGCGATCGCGCTGCTGCTGGCGCGCCACCGGACGGAGGCGAAGCCATGAGCGACGCCATCCTCGTCCTGAATGCCGGTTCGTCGAGCATCAAGTTCTCGGTCTTCCCGGGCCATGTGCGACCGAGCCGGCAGGACCTACTGTGCGAGGGCGAGTGCGAGGGCATCGGCCACGGCGTTCATTTCACGGCAAAAGACCGCGCCGGCGCGTCGCTGGTCGACCAGCATCTCGCGGAGGGGACGAGCCACGAGGCTGCGCTTGCCGCGCTTTTGCACTGGTTCGAAAGCCATTTCGAGGACCAGCGATTGGTTGGGGTGGGACATCGCGTCGTCCATGGCGGATCGCTCTATAACAAGCCGGTTCGCATCGATGCGTCCGTGATCGCCGAACTGCGCCGCCTCATTCCGCTGGCGCCGCTTCACCAGCCGCATCACCTTGCCGCTATCGCGGCGATCTCGAAGCTTCACCCGGCTTTGCCGCAGATCGCGTGCTTCGACACCGCCTTTCATCATACCGAGCCTGGAGTAGCTACCGCGTTCGCTCTGCCGAGCCGGCTCGCCGCCGAAGGCATTCGGCGCTACGGGTTTCATGGCCTTTCCTACGAATATATCGCGAGTACCCTTCCCGACGTGATTGGCCCAGCGGCCGCCGATGGCCGCGTGGTCGTCGCCCATCTCGGCAGCGGCGCAAGCATGTGCGCGATGCGCGGGCGCGAGAGCGTGGCAACCACCATGGGCTTTACCGCGCTCGATGGCCTGCCGATGAGCCGCCGCTGCGGCAGTCTCGATCCGGGCGTCATTCTCTACCTCATGCGACGAAAAAGGCATGACGGTGCGGCCAAGTCAGCGATCTCCTCTATCAGGAGTCCGGGCTTTACGGGGTCTCCGGCATCAGCGACGACATGCGCACATTGCTGGCGAGCGACCGGCTCTCGGCAAAGCAGGCTGTCGCTCTCTTCGTCTACCGCATCGGGCGCGAATTGGGCTCTTTGGCCGCCGCGCTTGGGGGAATCGACGCTCTGGTATTCACGGCGGGAATCGGCGAGCATGCAGACGAGATTCGGCGTCGGGTGTGCGCGGACGCCGGCTGGCTCGGCGTGGAGCTCGACGAGAGCGCAAATGCGGCGGGCGGCCCGCGGATCACCCGCGTGGGCAGCCAGGCATCGGCCTGGGCGATTCCCACGGATGAAGATCTGATGATCGCGCGCCACGCTTGGAATCTCTTGAAGCAAGAGCCGGTCGCGACCTGAGGGACGCAGCGTAGACAATCGCGGAGAAGTGACATGGAAGAGACAGGCTTGCATCGAGGACTGGAAATGCGATTGACGGCCTTGGCATCGCGTATTGCCGAGCTCCGTCAGAAAATGAACCGTGCGAAGCGTCTCGAAAAAATCGAGGAATTCGGCGAGATCGAGGAATTGGAGCAGCGCTACAAGGCGCTCGAGGATCAATTGAGCAAACTCAACAGGGAGGGTCCGGGCTTTCGCCAGGACATGAAGGCGGAGGCTGAAAAGGTGGCCGACGATCTCACGGGCACGGTCGCGGATTTCATGACGTGGGTTGATTCTGGCTACCAGCCCGATCGGCGTCCCAAGCGGAAGATATAGAGCCTGACGACGCTCTTCGCGTCTTCCTTGATTTCGCCGCGCGCGGGCTGGCGGATCGCATACCGCGCAAGTGCAAGCAGATCGAACGGCTAAGAGGGCGATATGACGCAGGAACCGGCGACAAAGGAAGCTCCGCCCAAGGAGGCCCCACTCCAAGCCACGGCAGACGCCGCCGGCCTGACGGAGATCGAGGCAGGGCGGCGGCTCGCCCAATATGGCGAGAACGCTCTCGCCGAACACTACGTCAGTGTCATCGAACGTCTCGTCCACTACCTCTGGGGTCCGATTCCTTGGATGATCGAGACGGCAGCCATCCTGTCGGGCGTGCTCGAACACTGGGCCGATCTCGCCATCATCCTCGCGATGCTCTTCATCAATGCGGGTGTCGGCTTCTGGCAGGAATTCAAGGCGGACAATGCGATCGCTCTTTTGAAGCAGCGCCTGGCGCTGAAGGCGCGCGTCAAGCGTGACGGCATCTGGAAGGATATCGAGGCAAGGCTTCTCGTCCCCGGCGACGTCGTGCTCGTAAAGCTGGGCAATATCATTCCCGCCGATCTGAAGTTGATCGACGGCGCCTATCTCAGCGTCGATCAGTCGGCGCTGACCGGCGAATCGCTGCCGGTCGACAAGAAGGTCGGCGACGACGCCTATTCGGGTTCGATCGCCAAGCAGGGCGAGATGGAAGGCGTCGTCACCGCCACCGGGATGAAGACCTATTTCGGCAAGACCGCCCATCTCGTCGAGCATGGCGAAAACCGTCTCGCACTTTCAGCGCGCCGTGCTGCGCATCGGCAACTTCCTCATCCTGATTACCATCGGTCTCGTTCTCGTCATCGCGCTCGCGGCCTTGTTCCGGCGCGATCCGGTACTCGAGACTGTGCAATTCGCCCTGATCCTCACGGTCGCATCTATCCCGGTCGCGCTGCCGGCCGTGCTTTCCGTCACCATGGCGATCGGCGCCGAGCGTCTGGCCCAATTCAAGGCGATCGTCTCGCGCCTCGTCTCGATCGAAGAAATGGCGGGCATGGACATGCTGTGCAGCGACAAGACCGGCACGCTGACCAAGAACGAGCTTACGCTGGGCGCTCCGGAGCCGGCGGCGGGCGTCACGCGCGACGATCTCGTTCTGGCGGCGGCGCTGGCGTCGCGGCGCGACGCGCCTGACGCGATCGATGCCGCGATCCTCGCCGGCGCTCCCTCCAGCGAAGCCCTCGCTCCTTACGCAGTGAAAGCCTTCCGACCCTTCGATCCCGTCGCGAAGCGGGCCGAGGCGGACATCGAGCATGATGGCAAGTCGCTTCAAGGTCGCCAAGGGTGCCCCGCAAGTGATCGTCGATCTCTGCGAGCCGAGCAGCGAGGAGCGGCGAGCGATTGACACCGCCGTCGATCGCGATGCGGGCCAAGGGATTCCGCACCCTGGGCGTCGCGCGGACCGATCCAGCCGGCAAGTGGCGATTCCTCGGGCTCCTGCCGCTGTTCGATCCGCCACGCGACGATTGCGCGGAGACCATCGCGAAGACCCGCTCGATGGGCGTTGACGTCAAGATGGTGACTGGCGATCACGAGGCGATCGCCAGAGAGATCGCCGGCCAGCTCAAGCTCGGGCAGAACATCGTCGTCGCGGATAGCGTCTTCGGGCATGATGGCGCGGGCCCGGAGCTCGCGCGCATCCTCGCCGCCGATGGCTTCGCGCGCGTCTTTCCCGAGCACAAGTTCAAGATCGTCAAGGCGCTGCAGAGCGCCGGCCACATCGTCGGCATGACCGGCGACGGCGTGAACGACGCGCCGGCCTTGAAGCAGGCCGATGTCGGTATCGCGGTCAGCGGGGCGACGGATGCGGCGCGTGCCGCCGCCGACCTCGTCTTGACGGCGCCTGGCCTCTCGGTGATCACCACGGCGATCGAGGAGGCCCGCCGCATCTTCGAGCGGATGACCGGCTACGCGATCTATCGGATCGCGGAGACGACGCGCGTTCTGTTGTTCATGACGGCTAGCATCCTGGTCTTCAATTTCTATCCGGTTACCGCGATCATGATCGTGTTGCTGGCGCTGCTCAACGACCTTCCGATCATGATGATCGCCTACGACAACGCGCCGGTGGCGAAATTGCCAGTCCGCTGGGACATGCATCGCGTTCTCACGGTCGCATCCGCACTCGGCATCTTCGGCGTTTTCAGCAGCTTCGGGGTTTTCTGGATCGCTAGCGGACTATCTCGGATCTGGCGCCTCCGCTAGTCCAGTCGCTGGTTTTCCTGAAGCTGCTCGTTGCGGGACACATGACGATCTATCTCACTCGGAACAAGGGGCCAATTTGGGAGCGGCCATGGCCGAGCTGGAAGCTCGTCGTTCCATGCGAGACGACCCAGCTCGTCGGCACGCTTGGCGTGGTCTATGGCTGGTTCATGGCGCCCACCGGGTGGCCGCTCGCGCTCATGGTCTGGGGCTACGCATTGGTATTTTTCATTCTCGGTAGCGCGGTCAAGATCGGCGCCTATCGAACTCTTGGAACACCGCGCTCCCAGCCAAGCGCGTCATCTCCACCGCGTCGAAAAGCACGTCGGGGCGGGAGCCTGACCGGCGGTGGCGGCAAGCGCGTCGCCTTTTCCAATACTGCGATAAATGGAGTGGAGGATGAAACATATCCTGGTGGCTACGGATGGATCTGATAGCGCGGGTCGCGCCGTCGATTATGCCGCGCGTTTGGCGAAGACCCATGGTGCCGACCTCTTGATCGTGAATGTCATCGGCGGCTACGGACTGCCGGACAAAGTGTTACTGAGCTTCACGCAAGGGCAGCAAGTCTGGCTGACCGAGCTGCTCGCATCTTTATCGGCGGAAACCCTGACAAAGGCGCGAGACCGTGCGCGGAGCGCCGGTGTCACGATGATCCGGCTGGAATCGCGCAAGGGCGACGTGGCGCAGACGATCATCGAAATCGCGCAAGAAAAAGAGGCGGATCTTATCGTCGTCGGCAAGCGCGGCACCGGGATTATCGCTGGGCTGCTGCTCGGCAGCGTCGCGCAAAAGCTTGTGAGTATCGCGCCCCTGCCGGTTGCCGTCGTCCCCTGATCCGGGATCGCCGATCGTTTTATTGCCGGGCGTTCTCAAGAAAGAGCGCCCGAAACGACCGACCGGCGGTCCTCGTCACCATCGCCTCTGTGCCCGGCGGCCACGGCGCGATCCCGACCATTGGCCGTGTATGTTTGAAAGGGACAGTCATGCCGGAGAAGCTTTCCGTCAAATCGTCCGAACCTTCGCTAACGAGCGTCCCGGCGTTCTGGCCGATGGCGATGGCGGCGAGGCCGACGCCGAAGGCGATCGAAATGAACACGATCACGCGCGGGATCCGGCCGGGCGAGAGCCCCGCGGCCGTATAAAGCGAATAACGAACGGCTCCGCCCGAGAAAGCGCCCAGGCCGACCGAGTTGCCGATGGCGAAACCGCAGAAAGAGGTAAGCAAAACTGTCTTCAACGGCGCCTGCGCGCGCATAGCGCAATCGGAAGAGATCATACCCGGCGAGGGCGAGATAGCTCAATGCCGTTGCGGCAAAGATCTGTGGCTTTTCTCGTCCTTTTCCCGACGGGCGCGCCGGAAAATGGCGCGGATGCAAGTCAGGCTCCTCAAAGAAGCAAAAGTATAAGTATATGGCCTTTTGGATTGACCGACTAATCTCCCGTGATTAATCTGGAGCAACAGTCGGCGCGGCGCGCAAAATAGAAAATTGGGGAGGCATGAGCTACTACATCGGCACCGATATCGGCGGAACCTTCACCGATCTCGTCATGCTCTCCGACAAGGGTGAAGTCACGATCGTGAAGGCGCCGACGACGCCCGATGATCGCACGCGCGGCGTTCTCGACGCCCTCGATCTCGCGGCCAAAGGCGAGGGCCTCGATCCCAAGGCTCTGGTCGATGACCTGGCCTATTTCGCCCACGGCACGACCGCCGCAACCAATGCCTTCATCGAGCGCAAGGGTGTCAAGACCGGGCTCCTGACGACGCTCGGTTTCGCCGACGTTCTTGCCATCCAGCGATGTATGGCGAGCTGGGCCGGACTCGCGGATCACGAGATCGCGCATTATTCCACGCGCTCGATCCCGCCGCCGATCATCGCGCGCGCGCTGATCGAGGAGATCGATGAGCGTGTTGACTACCGCGGCCGGGTCATCGTCCCGCTCGATGAAACCACCGCACGCGCCAGCATTCGCCGCCTCGTCGCCGCGGGCGTCGAGGCGATTGCAATCATGCTGCTGTGGTCGTTCCGGAATCCCGCGCACGAGCAGCGGCTTGAGCAAATTGTCAAGGAACAAGCACCGAACGTCTTCGTCACCATCAGCTCTTCCCTCATTCCCGTGCTCGGGGAATACGAGCGCGTCTCGACCACTGCGATCAATTCCTATCTCGGCCCGGTGATTTATCGCTACATCAATGGGCTCGAGCAGTCGATGCGCCGCTATGGCTACAAGGGGCCGGTCTCGATCATGGAATCGGGCGGCGGCGTCCTGCCGGCCTCGGAGGCGGCGCTCCAGGCCGCTAATCTCCTGACCTCGGGCCCGGCCGGCGGCGTGCTGGCCTCGCAAAAGCTCGGCGAGCAACTGGGCTTCAAGAACATCATTACCGCCGACATGGGTGGGACGAGCTTCGATGTCGGCTTGATCGTCAATGGCGAGCCGGAATTGCAGACACTGCGCGAGGTCGGCCGCTTTCATGTGGCGCTGCCCTCCATCAAGGTCACGGCGATCGGCGCCGGAGGCGGCTCGCTCGCGCGCATCCATGCCGGCCATCTGACCGTCGGTCCGGAAAGCGCCGGCTCGATTCCCGGACCTGCCTGCTATGGTCGCGGCGGAACCGAGCCGACCATCACGGACGCGGATGTCGTGCTTGGCATCATCGATCCCGCCTATTTCCTCGGCGGCAACATGAGCATCGACATCGAGAAGGCCAAGGCCGCGATCGACGAACACATCGCCAAGCCGCTTGGCCTCGATCTGCACGAGGCCGCGGCCGGGATTCGCGAAGTCGCCAACAACAAGATGGCCGACCTTTTACGCCGGGTCACCACGCGGGCTGGCCATGACCCGCGGAATTTCGTTATTTGCGCCTATGGCGGGGCGGGCCCGACGCACGCCCACCAATTCGCCTCGATCGCAGGAATTACGACGGCGCTGATCCCGACCACGGCCTCGGGCCATTCGGCCTTCGGCGCGGTGACGGCCGATCGGCACCGCTCTTTCTCGCTCGCCTTCGGCCATCACACGCCGCCCAGCTTCAAGCGTGCCTCCGATCATGTGGACATCCCGGCGCTGAACGAGGGCTTCGAGAAGCTTGAAGTCCGCTGCCGCGACGCGCTCGGGCCGGAGGCGAGGATCGATCGCTTCATCGGCATGCTGTTCCGGCAGCAGGTCCACGAAGTTTTCGTCGAAGTGCCGAGCAAGGTCTTGGAACCCGCCGATGTCGACGCGCTGGCCGACCGGTTTCAGGAGAAATACGAGCGGCTCTACGGCAAGGGTTCGGCGCTGCGCGGCTCTGGCGTCGAATTCACGACGCTGAGGACTGAAGTCACCTTACCGGTGCCGAAGCCGCGTCCCACGGCGCTTGAGCCGAAAAGCGCGAAGCCCGAGCCAATAGCTACGCGCCCTGTCTATTTCTATCGCGCCGGCTTCCACGAAGCCACGGTCTATCGCTCGAACGATCTTGGAGCGGGCCATACGATCGCAGGACCGGCCATCGTCGAGCGGCCGGATACCACCGTCGTCGTTGGGATCGGCCAAAGCCTCGAGATCGAGCGGTACGGCAACATGATCATCCGCCTCGCTTCGAGGGGAGCGACACTGACATGGACGACGTCAGGTCGCCCGGTTCGGGGATTTACACCTATGAGCGAGTCGCGGTCGATCCGATCACCTTCGAGGTGATCCATCACCGTCTCATTTCGATTAGCGAGGAGCAGGCTGCGACGCTGTCGGCCATTTCGGGCTCGCCCCTCGTCAATGACGCGACCGATTTCAACACCGGCATCTTCCGCGCCCACGGCGAGATCGTGACGATTGGCAAGACCGTGCTCTTTCACGCGGCCTCGGTCGCCGAGATGGTCAAGCACATCATAGCCGATTGCAGCGTCACCCCCGGCATCCGTCCAGGCGACATGTTCCTGGTCAATCACCCGTACAAGGGCGCGCTTCACCCGCCGGATTTCGGCCTCGTCGCTCCGGCCTTCCACGGCAACCAGCTGATCGGCTGGGTCGGCGTATGCTCGCATCAGATCGATGTCGGCGGGTTGTTCGGTACGGAAGCGACCGAGGTCTATCAGGAAGGGATTCTGGTCCCGCCCCTACGCGTCGTGGAGAACGACGAGTTCCGTTCCGACATGTTGGCGCTGGTGCTCGGTATGTCGCGTCTCCCGGTTAATATGAGCCTCGATTTCCGCGGCATGATGGCGGCCAATCGCGTGGCGCTGCGCCGGCTCGAGGAAACCGTGGATCAATATGGGATCGACACCGTGCTCTCGGTCATGGACAGCGCAATCGATATTTCCGAGAAGGCGGTGCGCGCGCGGCTGCGCGAACTGCCCGACGGTATCTACCGCGCCCAGGTCTTCCTCGATCACGACGGCGTACAGAACAAGCTCTACCGCATCCATGTCGAGATGACGAAGACGGACGATCACCTGACGCTCGATTTCTCGAAATCCGCGGATCAGGCGCCGCGTTTCATGAATTGCACGGAGTTGGGACTTTTGGCCGGTATCCGTGCCGGGATGCTGCCGATCCTCGCTTACGATCTACCTTGGAACGAAGGCGTGTTCCGTCCAATGGAGGTCATCGCGCGTCCGGGCTCGATCGTCTCGGCGAAATTTCCGGCGCCTGTGGGGCAGGGACCCATTGGCGCGATGTGGCTCGTGGAAACGACGGTCACGGAAGTGCTCTCGAAGCTTGTCGCCTCGAGCGCCAAGTATATCGGCGAGGCGCAGGCCGCGCCCAATGGCGGCCCGGATACCTTTAACCTTCAAGGCCGCAACCAGTATGGCGAGCCCAATCGCGGCGCCAGCCTCGACCAGGTCTATGTCGGCGGCGGCGCCTACGCTCACCGCGACGGGCTGAGCCCGCAAGGGCATCGTCATATCCCGGCGATCCGGCTGCAGAATATCGAGCGCGCCGAAAACAATACGCCGCTCCTCTATCTCTTCCGCAAATTCCTGTGCGACACCGCTGGGCCAGGGCGTCAGCGCGGCGGCGTCAGCGTCGGCCATGGCTACATCCTGCACGACGTCGAGCAGATGGATGTGCGGTTCTCATGCCATTGCTACGAATCGCCCTGCTCTCTCGGTCTCTATGGCGGCTATCCCAGCGCCTGCAACACCCGGCGTTTCAGCCGCAACTCGAATATCCGCGCCCAGATCGCGGCCGGTCACATGCCGCGCGACATGTTGACGCTTGGCGGTGAGCTGCCGACCTTTCCGGCAAAGATGACCAAGCCCGACCTGTTCACCAAGAACGACGTCTTTGAGAATGGGCCGAGCGCCGGCGCCGGATGGGGCGATCCGATCGAACGCGACCCGGCCGAGGTCGCCCACGACGTCCGCTTCGGCATGGTGTCGATCGCGGCCGCGCGGGACATCTATGGCGTCGTTCTGGCACCCCAGGGCGACGCCGACGCAAAGGCGACCGAGGCGCGGCGCGCGGATATGCGCGCCGAGCGTTTATGCTGGAAGGCCGAGCGAAGGCTCAAGGACGCACCGGCCAAGGACGCTCAGGGCGAGGAACTGGCGCTGGCCGGCGATCGCGCCTCGGTGCAGAAGATCGGCGGGCGCGCGTATTACCGCTGCGCTTGCGGTACCTGCATTGCGCCGGCGGAAGAGAATTGGAAAAACTATGCGCTACAGGCGAATACCACGGCAGCAGAGCTTGGCCCGCGCATCGCGCTTCATGCCGAGCTCGAAGCCAAGCGCTATGCCTGCCCCGGCTGCGGCCGGCTGCACGCCATCGAAATAAAGCTCAAGAACGATCCAGCGCTGTTCGATTGCGAATTTAAGCTCTGAGAGGGACTGCGATGCCCGAGGCCTATATCATTCCGCTGCCGCCGCGTTGGGAACGCGACCTCGATTGCGGCTGGGTCGAGTTCAAGAGCGGCAAGGACGACATCCGCGGCTATTTTGCCAAGCCGAAAGGGCGGCGCGACCTGCCGGGGATTGTGATGGTCCACGAAAACTTGGGCGTTATCGAGCACCGCCAGGACGTGACGCGCCGCCTAGCGAAGGCAGGCTACGCCACGCTGACGGTCGATCTTTATAGCCGCATCGGCGGCCAGTCACCGCGCGACTTCAAAACTCCCGAAGAGCGCCGCATAAAGGCGTTCCTCGCGATGCCGGACGAGCAGGTCATTCCCGACCTCGAGGCCGGATGCCGTTATCTCGAATCGCTGCCCGAGGTCAACGGCAGCCGATTGGGTGCCATCGGCTATTGCTCGGGCGGCGGCCTGCTTTATGGCTGGGTGCTGGGCAACAGCACGAACATCAAATGCGCCGTGGTGTTCTACGGCTCGACCGGCTTGCGCGGGGAATCGCGGCCCGACGGCAAGGATCTCGATCGAATTCCATCGGCGCCGAAGCTGCAATGCCCCATAGAAATCCATCAAGGCGAGGCGGATCGCCTCTTAGAGAGCGCGCGCAAGATGGCGGAGGCGCTCAAGCGCACGGCGCACCGGGTCGAGTTCTATACCTATCCGGGCGCCGAGCACGCTTATCACGACGACACCCACCCGGCCTATCACGAGGCGGCTTCGCGCGCGAGTTGGGAACGCACGCTGGCGTTTTTCGCGCATCACCTCTCGGGCGCGAAACTTGCCCATGCCGCCGCGGGAGACTGACCGGGCGGCAACGCAACTTGAGCATCACTCCATATAAACGAGGAGGATCGAACAATGGCTAATTCCGTCATCCGCTCGCGCTGGGTCATGGCGAACGGCGTCAAGACGCATTATTCCGAATCGGGCAATGAGGGAAAGGTGCTGGTCGCCCTGCATGGCGGCGGGGCCGGCTCGTCCGGTGCGGCCGGGATGGCGCCGGTGATGGAGCGCCTGGCCGAAGAATTCTGGACGCTGGCGCCGGATTCCGTCGGCGGCTTCGGCCTGACCGATCCCTCGGCGCCCACGCCTTACGGCCTTCATGCCAGGGTCACGCATACCGCCGACTTCGTTGACGCCCTGTGCATCGACAAGTTCACGATCCTCGGCAATTCGCAAGGCGCCTGGGCAGCGGCGCAATACGCCATCCTCCATCCCGATCGCATCGAGAAAGTTATCCTGGTGTCATCGCTGACCATCGCCGGCTCGCTCGGCATTCGGCAGGCGCCGACGGCCGCCATGAAGGCCCTGAACGATTATGACGGGACGCGCGAGGGCATGAAGCGGCTCCTGCAGGCGCTCATCATCGATCCGAAGCGCATCACCGACAAGCTGATCGACGATCGCCAGGCTGCGGCGACCCGGCCCGGCGCGCTCGAATCTTTCCGCGCGCTCGGCAAGGCCATTGCTGCGGTCCGCGACAATCCGCTGCTCTCGCTCCAGAACGACATGACCAAGACCCTGCCCGCGCTGACCAAGCTTATTCCAACCATTGTCCTCTGGGGCGAAGCCGACACTTTCGCGCTGCCGGAAACCGGCCGGCAGATCGAAAAGCTCATTCCGGACGCGAAGTTTCATTGGGTGCCGGGCGCGGGCCATCAGGTTCAAACCGACCAGCCTGACGCGGCGACCAAGATCATCCGCGACTTTCTGCGCTCGTGAAGCCAATGCGGCCTGTGGCGGACGCGAGGATTCGTGCGATGGCCGCTCCTGCTTCATCCGCGCCGAAATTGCGCCTGCGCGATTTGCGCAGGCGGTTCGCGGTGCGCGACCGTGAGTTCGAGGCGCTCGCCGGGGTGAGTCTCGACGTGGCGCCGGGCGAGTTTCTCGCCATCGTCGGCCCGTCAGGATGCGGCAAGACGACGCTGCTGCGGATCGTCGCGGAGCTCGAAACTCCGACCTCGGGCACCGTCGAGATCGCGCGCGAGCCGGGCGCGACCGGACCGCTCAACGCCATGGTGTTTCAGCAGGAATCGGTCTTCCCCTGGAAGAACGTGCGCGACAACGCCGCCTTCGGTTCTCAAGGCGCGGGGCTTCGGCAGGCGCGAGCGCTATGCGATGGTCCAGCCGATCTTAGAGCTCGCCGGCCTCCAGGGGTTCGAGCCACGCGCTGCCCTATCAGCTCTCGGGCGGCATGAAGCAGCGAGTCGCGTTGGCCCGCGCCTTTGCGAACGATCCCGAAATCTTGCTGATGGACGAGCCCTTCGCCGCGCTCGACGAGCAAACCAAACTGGTCCTCCAGGGCGAGTTGCTGCGGATCTGGGAAAGATCGGGAAAGACCGTACTCTATGTCACTCATTCGATCGACGAGGCGATCACGCTTTCCGACCGGATTCTCGTCATGAGCGCGCGGCCGGGCCGCGTGAAAGAGCTCATTAACATTGCCCGCATCTTTCCGCGGCCACGCGATGTCGCCGCGGTCAAGTCGAGCCCAAAATACGGGGAGGTCTTCGGAGCGATCTGGGGTCAGCTGCGCGACGAGGTCGTCGCCGGAGTTGCGACGGCATGAGCAAACGGGCGCTCAATCGGATGCTTTCGATCCTGACCCCGATCTTCCTTATCGGTGCGTGGGAGGTCGCGGCGCTCACCGGCGCGATCGACACGCGGTTCTTCTCGTCGCCCCTCGCCATTGCCAGGGAATTCGCGGTGATGAGTCAATCCGGCGAGCTCTTCGACAACACGCTGATCAGCGTCAAGCGCATTTTCATCGGATTCTCCATCGGCACAATATCGGGATTGGCACTGGGGCTTGGCATGGGGTTGTTCCCCGTCGTCAATGCGATCATGAAGCCGATTGTCGATGCGACCTTCCCGATCCCGAAGGTCGGGTTGCTGCCATTGATGATCATCGTGTTCGGATTGGGCGAGGGCTCGAAATACGCGATCATCGCGATCGGCGTGGTTTATCTCGTGCCTCATCAACACCCTTGCGGGCGTGCGTCAGATCGAGCGGATCTATCTCGATGTCGGGCGGAATTACCATGCCAGCCGGATGATGATGTTCACCGACGTGGCGCTGCCGGGTGCGCTGCCGATGATCCTGGCGGGCATGAAAATCAGCATGGGCGTGTCGCTGATTCTCATCGTCGCGGCGGAATTGCTCGCGGCAAAAAGCGGGATCGGCTATCTGATCTGGACTACCTGGCAGGTCTTCGAGGTCGAAAAGATGTATGTCGGCCTCTTCATGGCGGCGGTTTTGGGCGTGTTCCTAACGGCGCTGCTCGATTGGCTCGAGAGAATTTTGATCCCCTGGAAGCCGGTTCATCATTGATTGGCTGCGCCTCGGGGCCCGTGTGGGTTGGGAAGAAGATGAGGGGAGTGGATGCCATGCCGCGCGGAGTCTCGCATCGTGGCTCGAGTTTTTGTCCTGTGTGCTCTTCTCGCGATGGCCGGTTGGATCGCCCCGGCTCGGGCGGACGATGCCGGCAAGCTCACGCCAGTTCATATCGGGGTGATCGGAATCCTCGCCGAGGCGGGCCTTTATACCGCGCAGGAACAAGGCTTTTTCGCGGCCGAGGGCTTGGCCGTCGATTTTACGCCCGGCATGTCCGGTCCCAACGCATTTCCTGCCTTGGCGACAGGCGAGTTCGACGCCGTCGGCGGCGCATTTGGGCCCGAGGTCGTCAACGCCGTCCAACGTGGCCTCGATGTCAAGCTGGTCGTCGGGCTGAACAGCTACATCGCCGGCTGGGACGCCGGCTATCTGACGGTTCGCAAGGCGCTCATCGACAGCGGCCGGGTCAAGGACTGGGCTGATCTGAAAGGCCTCAGGATCGCGGTCACCGCGCCGCGGCCGAACATGACCGATTACTTCGCGTCGCATTACTTGGCGCTGGGCGGTTTAACGCTCGACGACGTCCAGCTCGTGAACGTGCCCTTCGACCAGATGATCACGGCATTGAAGACCGGAGGAGTCGACGTCGCCCACACTTCGGAACCTCAGACGACCTTTGCCGTCAATTCCGGCGCAGCGGTCAAGTGGCGCCCGGTCACCGACTACGCGCCGCACGGATTGACGGTCGCGATCTTGCGCTTCGGGCCGAACATGCTGGAAAAGTCGCCGGAAACCGGCAATCGCCTCATCACCGCCTATCTGCGTGGCGCGCGCTATTACGACGACGCGCTCAAGACGCCGGAGGGCCGCAACCAAATGGCCGAGATTCTGATGAAATACACGCCGGTCAAGGACCGCGCGGTTTACGATCGTCTGACCTTCGCCTATGCCCCGCCCGACGGCGTGATAGATCTCGCTGGGCTGCAGGACATGGCGGATTATTTCGGCAGCCATGGCGGCCCCAATGCCGGCGACGTCCATGCCCTGGTGGATGACCGCTTCCGCCAAGCCGCGCTGAAGCAACTTGGACCCTACAAGGAATAGAAGGAGCGGATGCGATGCTGCGAGCAATCCTATATCGGGCCGGAATTTTTGCCCTGACGGCATTCGCCTCATTTGCCGGCGGGCTAGTGCCCGCGGGATCGGCCCAAGCGGCCGACAGCGGCCCGCTGACTCCGGTGCATATTGGCGTCATCGGAATCATGGCGGAGGCGGGCCTCTATACCGCACAGGAACACGGCTATTTCACGCAAGCCGGATTGAACGTGGATTTCTTAAGAGGCATGTTCGGTCCCGATGCCTTTCCCGCCCTGGCGACCGGCCAGCTCGACGCCGTCGGCGGCGCCTTTGGGCCCGAAGTCGTCAACGCCGTGCAACGCGGCGTGGGCGTCAAGCTGGTCATCGGCATGAACAGCTACATTCCTGGCTGGGACGCGGGCTATCTGACCGTGCGCAAGGCACTGATCGACAGCGGTCGCGTCAAGGATTGGGCCGATTTGAAAGGCCTCAAGATCGCGGTCAGCGAGCCTCAGCCCAATCTGACCAGTTACTTTGCCGCGAAATATCTGGCGCTGGGCGGCTTGACCCTCGCGGACGTGCAAACAGTCAACGTGCCCTTCGATCAGATGATCTCGGCGTTGAAAACGGGCGGGGTCGATGTGGCGCATACCTCGGAGCCGCAAACGACGATCGCAGTCGATTCCGGCGCGGCGGTGAAGTGGCGTCCGGTGAGCGCATACGCGCCGAAAGGATTAACGGTTGCCATCCTGCAGTTCGGTCCGTCCCTGCTCGAGAAGTCGCCCGATACCGGCGACCGCCTCGCCGCGGCCTATCTCCGCGGCGCTCGGTATTACGACGACGCGCTGAAGACGCCCGAGGGCCGGAACGAGATCGCGCAGATTCTGATGAAATACACGCCGGTTAAGGACCGGTCGCTCTATGACCGACTGACCTTCGCCTATGCCCCGCCCGACGGGGTCATCGATATGGCCGGGCTGCAGGACATGGCGAATTATTACGCGAGCCATGGCGGCCCCAACGCCGGCGACGTGCATGCCATCGTCGATGATCGCTTCCGGCAGGCCGCGCTGAAGCAGCTCGGGCCTTACCAGCAATAAGGCGAGAAATCATGGCTAAGCTCAACCGCGCGTCGATGCCGCAATCGGACGACGCGCCCGACCGGATGGAAGGCATGGTGCCGGGCGTGCGTGCCGGCGGTTTCTTGTTTCTGTCCGCCATTCGCGGCCGCGATCCGAAAACCGGCAAGATGGTCGAGGACCCGCTTGGCCAGGCGCGCCGCGCACTCAAGAATCTCGAAGCCGTGCTGGCCGGCTCGGGGGCCACGCTCGCGCACGTCGTGAAGGTAACGCTCTACCTTCACGACCTCGAGCGGCGCAAGGAATTCCATCAGGCCTGGGTGGAGTTCTTTCCCAAGGATCCACCGGCGCGGATCGCAGTTGGAGTCGCGGATGCCAATGCGTCGCCGGGAGGAAAGGCGCACTACGCTCTCGATGTCATCGCGCTCGCTCCGTGAGGGCGAGCGAACAGGCGTCGGGCGATGATGCCGCGGCCCAGAAGTGGCCTATCGGGTCCAGGCGGCGAAGCCGACGCCGGTGATCACGTGATGGATCGGCATGTAGTCGATGATCTCGGCCTTGGTGTCGCCCATCGCCCCCGCGGGCACCAGCCAGCAACGGATCTCGCCGGTGCCGCCATGGTAGGTATCGGAATTGATCTGATAGAGGCTCGCGAGCTTATCGGGCGTGCCCGCGGCGAGCGCGGCGAGTACCGCGCGGTCGAGCGGCTCGTCGATCCAGCCTGCGCGCGGTCCGCGCGGATCGTGCGACAGACCGCCGGTGCCGAAGATCGCGATGCGCTCCTTTCTTTCCCCCAACAGCTCGGCGAGCGCACGCCCGAGCGCGATGCAACGTCGCGCCGTCGGCAACGGGTCGAAATAACAATTGAGCATGATCATCACGACCGGAATATCGAGGTGCGGCATCACCTTGGGCGCGGGCCGGGTAAAGCCGTGACCGAGGCCGCCGGGACTCCCCAGCGGCTTGAACTCGCGCGAGACCGCAAGGTCGAAATCCATGTTGACAAGCCCCTTGGCGATCGTGTCGGCGAGCTCGCGATGGGTCTTCAGCCGGACGATCTCTTCGGCAGCGTCTCCGCCCGGAAGCTTGAGGCGGTAGTTACCCTCCGCCCATTCGCCGGTGAAAATGCCGATCGTCGGCATGCAGCCATCCTTGTCGAACAGCTCGCCGTGATCGTCGGACACCATGATCAGCGCATCGGGCTTGTAAGCGTCGAGCCGGGATTTGAGAGCGCTGAACCCGGCCTCAATCCGCTGTCCATAAGCGCGACGCACGTCGGGCGTCTCGCGCTCCGCGGCCGGCGGCTGGGGCACGTCGGCGATCGCCATCTTGTAGCGCGTGTCCCACTTATCGGGCGGGACGAAGACGTTCGGCGCATGCGAGCCACGCAAGTCCCAATCCGATCGGCATCGTTCCAACCCCCCTCTACCGTCGCTGGCGACAAATGGTATAAAAGTTTCGTCAATTATCCCTTTTTGGCTTCCGCGCCACAAGGGTCAATTGCAACGACGGCGTGCCGGCCCGGGGCCGGTAAGCGGAGGTCGGCCTGTGGTGTCAGGGCTGGCGCGCCGCGAGCAAGCATCGAAAAAGGAGTGCTGAGGCCGATGGTGCTACGAGAAGATATCGCCAGCAGGTCGCGCAACGGGTACGGCTCGGCGCGGTCGGGAGTAGCCTCTTTCAACGGCGTTCCCGTCCCGATCTACGCTCAGCTCATCACGCTTTTCCGGCGCCGCATCGAATCCGGAGAGTGGCTGGTCCACCAGCAAATGCCGACGCTAGAGAGTCTGGTGGAAGAGCTCGGTGTTGCCCGCGCCACGATCCGCCACGCGATCGGATTTCTCGAGCGGGAAGGATTGATCGGCCGCTATCGCGGACGCGGTACCTTCGTGCTGGCAAAGCCCGAGAGCGAGGTCTGGCACGAAATCCCAACCGATTGGGATTCGCTGACTCAGCCAGGCCGCGACCGGACGATTAAGGTCGACTGGATGGCGTGCAAGCCGGCGGCGACCCCGCCGACACCGTCGCATTCCGGAGGCACTCTGGCGACCGCTTATCAATATATGCGGCGGGTTCACTATCGCCATGGCGTGCCGTATTTCATCGGCGCCAGTTACATCGAGCAGCAGGCCTTCAAGGCAATCGGCAAGAAAGGCTTCGGCGATACGGCCCCTTTGCGCTCGCTACAGCATCATTTCAAGAGCCAGATCGGGCGCGCGATGCAGACGATCAATGTCGGGACTGCCGATATGGAGACGGCGCGGTTGCTCGACGTACCGTTGAATTCACCGATCGTCATCTTACGCCGTTCGGTCTTCGACTGCGACGAAGTGCTGATCTACGAGTTCGAGGGCTTCCATCGCGGCGATTTCGTCCGCATCCGCATGCAGTTGCGCTGAAGAACCGAAGTCGAGGAGGGATCGCCATGCTTACCGCCATCGAGATCGCGCAGCGTCTGATCGACGCCTATCGCACCGGAACGCCGATCGAGCCGTTGCGCGGTGAGATAACAGGAGTAACAGCGGCGTATGAAGTCCAAAAGGCGGCGCTCGAAATCTGGCGCGGTCGCGGCCGGCGCGTCGCCGGCGAGAAGATCGGGCTGACCTCGAAGGCAGTGCAGGATCAGCTCGGCGTCAACGAGCCCGATTTCGGAACGCTCTTCGCCGACATGATCCTCGAGAACGGCGCTGTCGTGCCTCGCGGGGCGGTCTTGCAGCCGCGCGTCGAAGCCGAGATCGCGTTCGTGCTCAAATCCGACCTGTGTGGTGCCGACATCACGCCAGAGCAAGTCATGGCAGCGACCGATTACGTCTGTCCAGCGCTCGAAATCTGTGGGAGCAGGATCGCGCGCTGGGACATCCGCATCGAGGACACGATCGCCGATAACGCTTCGTCGGGCCTGGTCGTCCTCGGCAGCGAGCATTCGAAGCCGAACCTCGCCGAGCTGGCGGCGGCGCCGATGTCGATCAAGCAGAATGGCGCCTTGGCCGGATCAGGGAACGGCGCGGCGTGCCTCGGTAATCCCGCCATCGCGGTGGCATGGCTCGCGGAGACGCTCACCGGTTTCGGCGAGGGCTTACACGCCGGCGACCTCGTCATGAGCGGCGCGCTGTCGAAGATGCTCGCGGCCGCGCCCGGGGATGGGTTCGCGGCCGAGTTCGGCTCGTTCGGAAGCGTCGTCGTGAGGTTCGCGCCGTGAACAAGATCGATCTCGGCGGCCGCGGCGCGGTCGTTACAGGCGGCGCACGCGGCATCGGCTTTGCCTGCGCCGAGCGGTTGTTGCAATCGGGCGCCAGCGTCACGTTATGGGATAAGGATGGGGCCGCGCTCGAGATGGCGATTGCCGCGCTGCGCTCAAGGGGTGCGGTCTATGGCGCGGTGGTTGACGTCACCAGCGAGGCCTCGATTGAAGTGGCCGCGCGGTCGGCTCGCGCCGCGATGGGCAAGGCGGATATTCTCATCAACAACGCCGGCATCACCGGTCCGAACAAGACAACCTGGGAATACGCACCCAGCGAATGGCGCCAAGTGATCGACGTCGATCTCACCGGCGCTTTCTTGTGCCTCCACGCACTTCTGCCAGGCATGATCGAACGCCGATACGGCCGGGTGGTGAATATCGCCTCGGTCGCGGGCAAGGAAGGCAATCCCAACGCGCCCGCCTACAGCGCGGCCAAGGCCGGTCTGATCGGCCTGACCAAGTCGGCCGGCAAGGAGCTCGCGACCCATGGCGTCTTGGTCAATTGCGTGACACCGGCGGCGGCAAAAACCGATCTCTTTCAACAGATGACGCAGCAGCACATCGATTACATGCTATCGAAGATACCCGATGAACCGCTTCATCGAGACCGCCGAAATCGCGGCGCTGGTCGCGTGGCTCTCGTCGGAGGAGTGCAGTTTCAGCACGGGCGCCGTCTTCGATCTGTCCGGTGGACGAGCGACCTACTGACGACGCTTCTCCATAAGGTTGAAACTGCGCATATCTGACACAAACGTTGACCGAAAATTGGCTCGGTTGTAGGGTTTTTTCGTGACACGAGGTCAGGGCGCTCGTGCGTGCAGCGATGCTGCGGGAGGAAATATTGCCGAAAGATCTGCAGAGCTTTCTCAAAGAGGTTCGCGTCCAGACCGGCGACCTGATCGAGATTGACCGGCCGGTACGGCCCGATGATTTCGAGGTCACCGCCCTTCTGAAACAGCTCGAGGACCGCAGGCAATATCCCGCGGTACTCTTCAACAATCCGATCGATCTCAACGGCAAGCCTTGCGCGTTCCCGCTGCTCTCCAACATGTATGCGACGCGCGAGCGCTGCGCCGTGATGCTCGACGTCGATCCGACGACGCCCAATTACGATGTGAGCTTGGCCTTCAAGCAAAAAGCCGCGGGCAAGATCAAGCCACAAACCATTTCGACCGACGCGGCGCCCGTGCGCGAGAACGTTTGGCAGGGCAAGGACGCGGATGTCGGGCGCCTGCCGATCGTGAAGCATTTCGCTCAGGACATGGGGCCCGTGCTCACCATGACTCACGTGATGCGGTCGAAGCAGGGGCATTACAACGCTTCCTTCGCCAAGACCTTCTATAAATGGGATCCTCGCCAGATGGTGGTGAGCATTCACACGCGCGACTTGAGCCGCATCGTCAAGGAATACGAGATTCACGACGAGCCGGCGCCGATCGTCAATGTGATCGGCCACCATCCTGCCTTCCACCTCGCTTCGCTCGCGCGCAATCCTTGGGGGGCGGAGGATTACGAGACGATCGGCTCTTTCCTCGGCGAGCCTCTGCGCCTCGTGCCGTCCGTGACCTGGGGCGACAAATTCATGGTTCCGGCCGACGCCGACCTCATCATCGAAGCCGAGATTCCACCCGGTCAACGCGACGTGTGCGATCCCTTTGGCGAGGTCGGACGGCTTTACCAGGCGCAATGCCTTCGCCCGCTTTTCAACGTCAAGGCGATCACTTTCCGCAACGGCGCGGTCGTACAGGATATTTTCTCGGGTTTCCGCGACTGCTTCGCCTTGGGCGCCATCCCGAAGGAGGCGGCGATGGAAAGCGCCTTGCGCGCTCGTTTCCCGAACCTCCATGCCGTCCATTCGCCGGATTCCTCTTGCGGCATTCACGCGCTCTACATTTCGGTCCGCGACCTCCAGCCGGGCCAGGCCGATGCGATCGGAAAGGCGGCACTCGAGGCCATGCCGATCACGGAATGCGCCGTGGTAGTCGATTCCGACATCAACGTGTTCCACGAGCCCGAGGTTTTGTGGGCGGTCTATACCTATGCCGATGTGGCGCACGGTCTGTCGGTGATGGGAGCGGGCCAGCAGGTCGTATCCAACCAGGGCACGAAGCTCAGTTTCGCTGCGACGAAATGGAGCGGGCGAGTCGTCGTCGATGCGACGAGGCCGCGCAATGCGCCGTTCCCGCCGCGCTCGGAGGTTCCACCCGAAGTCACCGCGCGCGTGCGGCTCGATGATTTCTTGCCGGGGCGGAGGGCGGCGGCCGGCCAGTCCAGAACCCCGGTCGGAGCGAAATAGCCATGGAGCGTTTGTTCATGGCCGAATGCCCTTCCTGCCACCAAATTTTCGTCTGTCATTACGACGAGATGCGGCATTCGGCCGTCAAGCTGTTCTGCCCATCTTGCCGACATCGCTTCGCGCCCGAAGAAGCCGCGTCGCTGGATGAGCGGTGGGAGAACGCAGAGGGAGGGACGGCGAGTACGGGCTGAATGACAAAAGATGTCACAATATCGCGATCGGCATCGGCAGGAGAGCCGCGCGCGGTTCGAGACCCATCGGCGACGGGATGCTTAGCCGCCCTTATTCACGACGGCGGTGATTCTGGGCTGGTTGGGCACGGAGTTTCATGAAAGCCGAACCCACCTAAACGTGCACCACGATTTCGACGCAGTGCTAGCTGGCGCTTCTCATACCGATGCGGTTGTGATTAACCGACTCCGCCTTGTTCTCGATAGCGCAGCACTATCTCGGCGCGTCATTCGCGCTCGGCGGCGGGCCGTGCGGGATTCCAGTTAGGTATCTTGCGATCTTTCCAAGTGGGGCGGTGAATTGCGGGACGATTTTAGCAGTTGCCCGCCATGTGAGCCTCGTCCCGAAGCTGCGATAATAGTCAAGGCTCACGGTGACGGTTGGGTTATCGGTCTTAATGGTGATTTCGTTGCCCGGCAGTATCCCGAAACGGACTGTGCGCGTCCACCGCACGTAATCCAGCCTGTCAGGCATCGTCTGCGAAGCGTGCCGATTGCTGCGCGGTCCAATTCTCGCGCGAAGAATTTACGCTCCTATGAACGGATGGCAAAGATCTCCGAAACCAATCGCCTCGAAATCGTCGCGGAGGTGAAAGCTGAATTCGATCGCTACGAAGCGGCGCTTGCCGCCAACGACGTGGCGTTGCTCAACGCGCTGTTTTGGCAGGCGCCCCAAACCGTGCGATTCGGCACCGGCGAAAATCTATACGGTTACGAGGCCCTCGCATCGTTCCGCGGTGCGCGCGTTCCGCCAGCGCACGGACGCTAGGCACGGACGAGATCGCGGCCTTCCTCCAGCGTGCCGGAGGGCTGATGGGATGAGAGCGGCACTCGCCCGGCGCTGAGACGAAGCGGCGATGCGTTAAATACGCACCATGCGAGAGGGATTGCGAGGAGCCGCCGGAAACGCGGTGGCAAGTGCGCCATAATGCCGAGACTGGTTGGCTGTGGATGCAGTCTGCAGCGAACCCGTCTCTGGCCCAAATTCGCTGTTAAACAGGGAATTAACAGGGAAATTTGCTGATTTTGAGCGTCTCCGGCCAAATTTTCATCATAAAGTGCCCGTTCTGGAAGGAGATTTCGGACAATTCCCTACGCGTAGAAACAGGGAATTTAATCGGCGTAACAGGGATAACTTCAGAGCGAACAGGGATTTGAAAGTAAGCGTCCATTCGTTGCACGGTTTGTTCTCGCGCGCGGCGATGCGATCTTAGCAGATTGCGTTTCATCGCGTGACGAGGAGAAGCCCATTGCCGCTTCGACTGGAAGAGAGGCCGCGAACGCGAGCGTTTTGGCGGAGCCATTTCGAGGTGTGGGAGCTTAGCGGCCTGACGCAACGAGAGTATTGCGAGCGGTATGGGCTCTCGCTGAAGAGCTTCGGCAATTGGCGGGCGCAGTTGAAGCGCGAAGATGCGGCAGGGCCCGACGCGCGGTGGGGACGGTATCCGCGGCTTAGACCTATGACCAGTCCTATGGCCAGACCTATGACTAAGGGACCTAAAATCGAGAGACCGAGGATTGAGAAGCCGGCGCCAGCAGTCGTCACCGAACCTCGCGGGCGCCGTCGGTTCAGCGAGGACGCCAAGAAGCGGATCGTCGAGGAAACCCGTCAGCCTGGCACATCGGTATCGAGCGTGGCGAGACGGTACGGCATCGCCGCAGCCTTGCTGTTTCGGTGGCGGCAAGCTCTCGGCGTCGGACCGGTGCCGGAGGGCGCGACCTTCTTGCCAGTTCAGATAGCGGACGACGCGGGGCCTGTCAGAGAGCCTCGCGAGGAAAGCGGTCAGCCTGCAACGCCGTCCATAATCATCGAACGCGCGGCGGCTGGGGTTGAGATCGAGCTGATCGGTGGCCGACGCGTGCGCTTCGATCGCGACGTCGATCCCGAGATCATGAAGCGGGTGGTCTCGGCGCTGGAAGGAGGCGCGCCATGATGCTCGTTCCGGCGGGGATCAAGGTCCACATGGCGGTTGGCTACACCGATCTGCGGAAGGGGCTGGATAGCTTGGCGGTGCTGGTCGAGCAAGTGCTGGAGAAGGACCCCTTCTCTGGCCACATGTTCGCGTTCCGCGGAAAGCGTGCCGACATGATCAAGGTTCTATTTTGGGACGGGAGCGGGCTCTGCCTTCTGACGAAGCGGCTGGAAGAGGGCCGCTTCGCGTGGCCGGTGGCGGATGAGTATGGTCTCACGGTCACGATGACGGCAGCGCAGCTGTCGATGCTGCTCGAAGGTCTCGACTGGCAGAAACCCGAGCGCGTGTGGCGGCCCGCGGTCGCCGGATGATCAAAAAACCCGCGTAGAACCGCAACAAACGCTTGGTCGGGACTCGCGCTGAACGTAGAATCGCTCATGCATCTCGACCTCGAGAATCTGCCGAACGATACGACGCTCCTCCACCAGCTCGTACGCGACCTGGCAACGAGCATGGAGCAACGCGATGGCGAGATCGAGAAGCTCCGCCTCATCATCCGACAGCTGCAGCGGGGCCAGTTCGGCCGCCGCTCGGAGCAACTCGATCCGGATCAGCTGCAGTTCGGGCTCGAGGAAGCTCGACGCCGATATCGCACGCGCCGAGGAGAAGCAACCAAACCCACCGGTCAACGAGACGGGTCACGATGAGCCGCCGCGGCAGCCGGCCTTCCCCGAGCATCTGCCGCGCGAGGAGGTGACGCTCGAGGTCGAGCAGAGTGCCTGCCCGAGCTGCGGCGGTGCCCTCCATCCGATCGGAGTGTCAACGAGCGAGATGCTGGACTGGGTTCCGGCGTCGCTGCGCGTTATCCGCATTTGTCGCCCGAAGTACGGTTGCCGCGCTTGCGGGACGATCCATCAGGCCGCTGCGCCCGAGCGCCTCATCGCCAAGGGCATGGCGACGCCGGGCCTCGTCGCCCAGGTCCTGGTCAGCAAGTACTGCGACCACACGCCGCTCTATCGCCAAGCCCAGATCTTCGCCCGCCATGGGATCGAGCTTGACCGCTCGACATTGGCGAACTGGGTCGGGGGCGCCTGCTGGTGGCTGGAACCGCTGCATGTGCGGCTCGCCGCCAACGTCTTCGCGTCCGCCAAGCTCTTTGCCGATGATACGCCGCTTCCCGTGCTCGACCCTGGTCGCGGCCGGACCAAGACCGGGCGATTGTGGGTCTACACGCGGGACGATCGGCCCTGGGCCGGCCCCGATCCGCCGGCGGCGGTCTACTTCTACAGCCCCGATCGCAAGGCGGAGAGACCGGCGTCCCATCTGGAGAGCTTCCGCGGCGTCCTGCAGGTCAACGGCTATGCCGGGTTCGAGCAGCTGACCGAGGGCGGCGCCGTGGTGCTCGCGGCCTGTTGGGCGCATGCGAGACGCAAGTTCTACGATCTGCAGGAGAGCGGCTCACCGATCGCCGCCGAGGCGGTACGCCGGATCGCCGAGATCTACGCCGTCGAGAAGCGCGTTCGCGGGCGATCCGCGAAGGATCGCTGACGGGTGCGTCAAATCGAGTCTCGACCACTCGTCGCGGCCATGAAGGTCTGGCTCGATCACGAGCTTGGCCGTATCCCGCCAAATGGCACCCTGGCCGAGGCGATCCGCTACGCCCTCGCGCGCTGGCCAGCACTCAGCCAATTCCTCGACGACGGCTGCATAGAGCTTGATAACAACTCGGTCGAAAGGGCCATCAGGCCCGTGGCGATGCATGAGTCATTGTGCACTCCTTGGTCAAGTGTCTGTAAACATTGGAAGCGTGTTCGCGTCGGTGTCGCGACACGGGCGACCTTTTCGGGCCACCGCCGCTTTGACCAACTCCAAAGCCAGGTCTTCAATACGGATTTGATGCGGTGCGCCGGGAACAACCTGCACAGCAGGAAGGATGCCAGATTTAATAAGGCGCCGAATCGCGTGGTTTGTGACGCCTAATGCCTTTGCCGCCTCGGTCATGGTGAGCCACTCGCCGTCTTTTTCCGCGGATCGATAAGCGTGGATTCCACGCACGCGTCGAACCGAAGCGACGCGGTGCGCTGTCCAGCTTTTGCCTTGGCCAGTGGGCAAGCCCATTCGGTTGAGGGACGCAGCGATATGTTCGTCGGACCAGCGGCCGGCCATACTCCTCATCACCGCCAGCGCGTCCTCTGTCGTCGCACAGCCATGCTCCCCCGTCCGAGGCTTACGCACCCGCAGCTCGGAGTGCTGGCCTCCTCGCCAGTGGATCGTGAGGACGACATCGCGCGCATCATCATCGACATCAACGATGATGTCGGTGATCAACGTCCGCAGCAGTTGCTGGCGGGCGCGCATGGTGACGCCGGGCGCATTCCAGGCTGCCGAGAGATTGTCGGCCAAGCTGGTGAAGGCGTTTGGGTCGACCGTGATATCTGGTCGCTTTTCAGCGGGCTGGCGCATCTCCAGCTCTCGGACTCGCCGGAGCGCGGCCTCCCAGTTCTTCTCCAGCTGCGCGGCAATGAGGCGATTGTCCGGATCGCAGGCCGCGTAGCGGCGCTCGGCCAGGCTTGCCTCGTATCGAGCCTGCTGCATTTCGAGGTCCCGGATACGCTGCTGGTCTTCCTGTTGTTCCCGGTGCATCCGCTCCGCCTCGAACGCGGCTTCGATCGCCACGGGTGCCACCGCCAGCAACAACTCCCGGCCGATCGCGGCATCGACCCGCGGGCCGCCGAAGGTCATACAGCGCGGCAGGCCCATCATAAGGTTTGGCTTGTCGCAGCGATATACTGGCCGGGTCTGCGGATTGCCGGTGTAGGACACGCTTAATCGCCGCCCGCATCGTCCACAGATCATCATCCCCGACAGCAGCGCTTTGCCACCACGGCCGGACTTCACGCCGCCGGTGCTGGCGTAATTGTTGAGAGCGAGCTGCTGCTGGTTACGCTCATATTCCGCCCAACCGATATAGCCTTCGTGATGATCCTTGATCATCACCTCCCATGTCCCGATCGGCTTACCATGGCCGTAGCTCCGCCGCGCCCTCCCTTCGACGATCGAGGTGCGCTTCTCGCTTTTTCCGTAGACATAGACCCCCGCATAAAAGGGGTTCTTGAGAACGGCGATTACGTTGCGGTAGCGGATCGGCAGCCACTCGAAGCTGGTCATACGTCCTTCGTCAGAGGGCCGTGGGAAGTGGATCTGATCGACTTTCATCGAGAGCAGTACCTGACGCGCGCTGCCAAGCTCGCGGAAGCGGGTGAAGATAAGTCGGATTACATCCTGAAGACGCAGATCGGGATCGAGGCCAAGCCCAGCTTCACGGTGCCAGATGTACCCGAAAGGAACCGATATCCGCAGCTCCCCCCGGCTGGCCTTCGACCGGGCGGCATCCAGCATCCTCGCCCGCAGCACGCCAAGCTCGAACTCGCTGATGCTGCCTTTCATGCCCAGCAGCAGGCGATCATTCGGTCGACAAGGATTGTAGATGCCGTCGAGATCGATAATGCGAGCTTCGACAAGCCCGCATAGCTCGAGCAGGTGATGCCAATCTCGCCCGTTACGGGCGAGCCTCGATGCATCGAAGCACAGAACGGCGCCGACCTTGCCGGCGCACAGCCATGCGACCAGACGGTCGAAGCCGGGGCGCGCCACCGTTCCGCTTGCTGATCTGCCAAGATCGTCATCGATGATTTCAACGTTGACGAACCCACGTTGGCGAGCGACATCGACCAGATCATATTGCCGCCGCTTGCCTTCCAGATTGGTCATGACCTGGGATTGCGTCGACTGGCGCACATACACGACGGCCTTCCGCTGGAGGATGACGGCCGGAATCAGTTCAGCGCTTGTCATCGTCAAGCTCCTCGACGTCTGCCGCCTGCATGAGTATCTGAGCCAGCGCCGATATGACCTTGTTCCGATCGAGGCTGCCCAACTCCTCCAGCCTGCTGTCTTCGAATAACAGGTTCATCTGCCGACCCGGCACCGCTGTCAGCAACTTGAAAGACGCCATTGCCTTCCTCCCGAATGATTCCAAAATCGTGGGAGTTTGTGAGATCGGCTACGCCCATCAACAGGCGCCTGAGCTCGATAAGCGCCGCCAGAGCAACGCGCGGCACGCCGATCGTCATCTCCGCACAAATCACGGGATCGAGCATCCAACCCGCGATCGATACGACGATGCCAAATGGCCCCTGCACCTTAAGGAACTGACCAGTCGCTCGCTGTTCGACGCGACGCACCAGAACCTTCCGGCCGAAATACGGGTGACTACGGTAACGGACTTCCAACTCCTGCCCGACATGGGCAGAATGAACGGGTGATGGCCCTCGGAAGAAAGAATCACCTGTTCGCCGGTTCCGACGGGGGTGGTCACCGCTGGGCGATGGTCTGCTCCCTGATCACCTCGGCAAAGCTCAATGGCGTCGAGCCCTACGCCTATCTCAAGGACGTGCCTCCAGCGCATGGTAGAGGGCCATCCAGCAAGCCAGCTCGACGAATTATTGCCATGGAACTGGCGTCCCGCGAGCGGCAATCGCTGACCCGACGTGCAATCACGCGACGCTTACATTTGAAATGGGTGGTGCAGCGCCGCCCGTTAGCCGAGCACGAGCGGGAGGTCCTTCGCATCGATCTGGCTGCCGGGTGCGACATGGATGTTTTCGACGATCCCGTCACGCGACGGATGCGACGCGGTTTCCATTTTCATGGCCTCGATCGAGAGAAGGACATCACCCGCCTCGACCGCCTGGCCGGTCTTCACCGCAACTGTTGTCACGACGCCGGGGCATCGGTGCCGCGATATGCGGGTCGTTACGATCTTCGGCCTTGAGGCGCAGGGCGACGGCCGAAGCAGCCGAGTGGTTGCCCAGCGCAACGCGGGGGTGGGGACCGGTCAACCAGGCGGCGCTGACCAACACGGCGCGGGCGCGAGATCGAGGAAAAATATCTGACCGACGACGACAAGCGTGACTACGACAACACGTGGGGGCACTAAGGATCGGTCCGAGCGCGTGCTCATAAAGCCGGAAACGCGAGAACAGCGATCGCCGGCATAGTGTTGGGTCGTTCCTCGCTGCCTACACACCAAGCGGCAAACACGCTAAACTTGCGCTCGCATCGCCAGGAGTTTCGCATGAATCGGGCCGACCGGATCGAGCGCGTGCCTCCGCCGCATGGCGGCGGAGCGGATCGACACCCTCATCGCATTTTCGAACGCCAAGCATCATTTGGCGCGGATCAACCTGGCGGCGCACCTTATGGGGTATCGAGCACTCGGCGAGAGTGCGCTCGTGCTACGCGCCGACGGCACCGAGCGTCTGATCATCTCGCCAGCCTACGATGCCGAGCGCGCGGCGCTCAGGCGCCCCTCGCTGCCGCTGACTGCCAGCGACGATCTCGCCGCTGCGCTCGCCGAGCTGCTGCGCCAGCGCGCGCCCGGCCGCATCGCGACCACCGGTCTTGGCTCCATTCCGCACGACCTCGCCGTGCGGCTTCTCGACATCGTCGGAATGCACGCGCTGCCGTTCGACGATGCCGTGAACGAGGTCACGGCCCCCAAGACCGACGAGGAAATCGCGAACGCGCGCAAGGCCGCAGCGATAGCCGAACGGGCGCACGAGCACATGCTCGCCACCGCCCGCGCGGGGATGCGCGAATGCGACCTCGCGGTCGAGGTGAACCTCTATGCGAAATCGCTCGGCGCTAATGATAATTTCCTAATGCTGAGCGGTGGGCCGCACCAATATGGCGTCGGCGCTTCGAGCAACCGGCCGCTTGAGCATGGCGACGTCATTATCGCCAAATCGACGCCCGCATATGACGGGCAGTTCGCGCAAATCTGCCGCAGCGTCTCGGTCGGCCCGCCGTCGAATGTACTGGCGGCGAAATACGCGCTGCTGGTGCGGGCGATGAGCGCGGGCATTGAGGTGATCCGTCCCGGCGTCAAGGTCTCGGACGTCGCCGGCGCGATCGACGCGGTGATGACCGAGGCCGGCTATGGAAAGTATTGCCGGCCGCCCCACATGAACCGGCGCGGCCATGGCATGGGCGTAGGCTCGATGGCGCCGGGCGACATCGCCATCGAGAACCAGACGATCCTCGAGGCGGACATGGTGTTCGTCGTCCATCCCAACCAGTACCTACCCGAGACAGGCTATCTGCTGTGCGGCGAGCCAGTGCGCGTGACCGCGACCGGCTTCGAGTTCGCTGAGCAAGAGATGGGCCGAGCTGGGCGCGGTCGAGGTGTGAGCCATGCGTATTCTCGAAACAACGCTGCTCACCGGCCCCTATGACTGGGACGAGCGCGCGCTGCCGCGCAGCGAGTATGAGGGCCGGCTCTCGCGCGTGCGCACGGCGATGTCGCGCGCGGGCGCCGCGGCGCTCGTCATCCACGGCCATCCGGGGGATTACGGCGCACTGGCCTATCTCACGGGCTTTACGCCCAAGCTCGGGGCGACGTTGGCACTCGTGCTGCACGAGGGGCCGCTGCATATCTTTGCACCCGGAACGCCCAAGATGATGGATGTGGCGAAGCGTTTGACCTGGGTCCAGGATGTGCGGCCGATCGGCAACGCGGCGAAGCTCATCGCCGAGTATGTCGGCGATGGCAATGCGCTTGCGACCTGGGCGTTCGGCACTCTGCCGCAGCTACTCTATACCGGCATCGCCGGCGCGGTGGCGCCGCGCGCGCTGCTTTCACTTGATCAAGCGCTCGATGCGGTGCGGCGTCGCAAGTCGCCCAGCGAACTTGAGCTGATGCGTGGCGCGGCGCGCCTTCTTGCGACGGCAACGGACGAGTTTGTCGCGAGAGTGCACGCCGGTGCCGGTGTGCGCAGCGCCGCACTGGCAGCGGAGCGCGCCGCCATCGCAGCGGGCGCGCAGGATGCGCGCGCCATGGCAAGCCTCTCGCCCGGCGGCGTACCGCTGCCGCTCGATGCGGCGAGCGATGAGCGCGTGTTCGATCCTGCCAATGCCGGCATCGCCGTGCAGAATCACGGCTATTGGGCGTCGGGGTATGTGACCATCGGGTGCCGGGCCGGCGCGGCGCGCGCGCAGGAAGCGCTCACCGCCGCCCTCGCCCTCGCGCGGGCCGGCGCGCATCTGCCGGACGGGGTTGCCACGAACGCGATCGGCCTCTCGCTCGACGAGGGGCCGGCTGACTTCCTTGAAGTCGGCGCGGTTTATGCCGTGGCCACCCGCGCCACGGAGGGCGGCCAAACGGCTTATGCATCGGCGCTCGTCACGGTTACAGACAACAGCTGTGACACGTTGTGGCAAGGGAAACCGGTCTGACGCAGTTGCTCCTCCTGTTCTTCCTGCCGTTCGCCCTCGGCTCTTCTTGCTGCCGTCCTACAGCCCCGATCCCAATCCCATCGAGCAGGCGTTTGCCAAACTTAAAGCACTCCTGCGAAAAGCCGCTCGGCGCACCATCGAGGCCAAATGGCGCCAGATCGGAACCCTCCTGCGCGCATTCTCACTGCACGCGTGCGAAAACTATCTTCCAAACGCAGGCCACGCTTCAAATTAACAGGATCAGACTCTAATCGGCCGGCAGTTTCGCCACGGCCTTTGCGCGCCATTCTTCCATCGGCTGAAACCGCGGGTTGTCGCGGTTCTCGGCAATCGTCGCGCGCCGAATCTCGTCTTCGCTAAGAGACAAATCCACCGGCTTGGCGAAAGGCTGGCCGACATACCACGGCAGATACCCAGCGGAACTCGATCTTGTTGCCTTCGGGGTCGGAAGAATAAAGCGAGAGCCAAGAACCGTGCGTGACCGTTGTGATGTCCGCGACGCCGCGCTCGATATGGCGCTTGTGGCGCACCTGCAGCGCCTTATAGGTCGGCAGGCGAAAGCACACATGGCTCAGCGCTCCGTCGCCCAGTTGGCCTTTGCGCCCACCCGTCAGCGCGATCTGGTGATGCTCGGCTTCGGGATCGAACGTCAGGAAGCAGAGCTGGGTTTCGTTGATCTTGCCAATATCGGAAAGATAGAAGCCCAGCGTCTTCGTGTAATAGTCGACCATACTTGAAAAATCGAAGCAGCTGATGACCACATGAGAGATGACCGGTCTACCGCTCGCCATATCGTAACTCCTCTCTTGCCGAGCCGCCCGCCGAAAAGAATACCCGTTTCCGCTTCGCGCTTCACTGTCCTAAGCATGACCTTCCGAACGCTCGGGCGAGTGCCTCTACCCTCGAGCCGAGCAGCTTAATCGGCGCGCCAAAGGTCTCGTCTGGGTGAACAGCACCCGAAATCTGCTCTCGGCAGGAGGTCAGCTATCCGGCCGAAAACTGACTTGGGCTCTTCGAGCTCGATGGTTCTCAAACGTGCCATAAGCGACGTGTCGCTGGTCGCCATCTGCCCCGCCTGCCTGACTTGCAGGAAGGTTGGAAAAGCGAGAGTATTCATAGAGGATCGAGAGTCGTACGGGGGATCCTACCAGCATGGAACAAGCGATCGAATTCGCCTCTGATGGGCTGACGCTGCGCGGCGTGTTGCATCGGCCGGAGGGCGTTGTCGAGCGGCGGCCGGCGATTGTGCTGTGCCACGGGTTCGGCGGCTCGTGCCGTGGCGCGGGCCATCCCGAACTGGCAAAGGCGCTGGCGCAGGCGGGATATGTCTCGTTGCGTTTCGATTTCCGCGGCTGCGGCCAGAGCGAGGGGACACGCGGCAACGTGATCGTCGCCGAGGAGATCACCGATCTGCGCCATGCCCTCGATTTCGTGAGCGGCCTGCCTGGTGTTGACGCTGCGCGGATCGGCGTGCTAGGCGCGAGCCTTGGAGGCTCGGTCGCGATCGAGGTGGCGGCTGCCGATGCGCGGGTGAAGGTCTGCGTCGCCAATGGCGCGGTCGGCGATGGCGAGCGGCGCTTCCGTGCGCAATATCGTGACGATGCATCGTGGCAGGCCTTCCTCGCCAAGCTCGAAGACGCCAAGCGCAATCAGACCAAGCTCAATCGCTTCGAGGTGGTCCATATTCCGGAACGCGACCGCGCCGGCCTGCCACCCGGCGCGATCATGGATTTTACCGCCGAGACGGCGCTAAGCCTCTTGGCCTCGAAACCCGAAGCGCTCGTCGGCAAGCTCGCGCCGCGGCCGCTGCTGCTGGTTCATTCGCACGGCGACGGCGTGGTGTCGGTCGGCGAATCCGAAGCGCTGGCGAAGGCGGCGGGGACGAATGCCGAGCTCCGCATCATCGAAGGGCATGCGCATTTCAGCGCCGGCAGCGGGGAGCTAGCCGGCATCGTGCTCGATTTCCTGAAGCGGCATCTGCCGGTCTAACACCCCAGTTCCACCGTCAAAATATTCTCATCTGGGCCGCGCCCGGCGGCACGGTCGCGATCAGCAGGTGCGAATCGTATTTGCGGGCGGCATGGATGATGTGGCGTTATGCCGCCTGTGCGTCCGCAAATAGAACGCTTGGGGTCATCAGCGCCGATTTCGTGCCGGCGGCGATAGGTCCGGTTTACCCCCGGTAGCGACCAAACGGCCGAAATTGCCGCAAGTCAGCTCTGTGCCAATTCCCGGCTTTATGCAGGCGACGCGGTCAGGGAATCGACAGGCATGATAACGTCTAAGGCATGATCAGGCTCGCCGGATCGGGATTGCCCTTGAGGAGGCCTTGCTCGTGCAAGATTTCGATCCAAAAGTTGAAACCTGCGGGCTTCACTCGCACATCAAGACCATCCGGAATCGCGAGCGTCGCGGCCGCTGCCGGCGGAAGCTTCGTGTACTTGGCCATCGTTGCGTGGACTGCGTCGGCATGCGCCGGGTCATAAATGAATGATGTTGCCTCGCCAAGTGCCGCTCGAAATGATTTGACCGCGCCGGCATTCTGCTTTGCCCAGGACCTCGTTGAAGCGTAGACCAGCGTGATCGCGCCGGGTGGTACGACCGAATCCACATCCCCGATGTCGTATCCGCCGTTGGCGTCAAGGATTCGGCGATAATAGGGAACGGTGGCTACGACCGCATCGACGAGTCCCGAGGCGAGGGAATCCGCCATGCGCGGAAACGGAATTTCGATCCAATCGACCTTACGAGGGTCAACACCGTTCACTTGGACCCATTTGCGCGTAACTAGGTCGAGATAGCCGCCAAAGCCGGGCACCCCGACCTTCCTCCCGGCGAGATCGTGCGGCCCGTGAATCCCGCTGCCGTCGCGCGCCAAGATACCCTGCAGGCCGGTAGGCTTGCCCGTGGAGACGTTGGTGCCGGCCACGGCGACAAGATCGAGACCTTGCTCGTCAGCCTCCAAAAGGACGGTTGGCGTGAGGCCGGCGATCTGCCCGGAGCCGGCCATGAGGGCCGCGGGCAGCACCGACCCATTCTGGGCGAGCGAAAAATCGACATCGAGCCCATGACGAGCAAAAAATCTCTGATCCTGAGCCACATAACTGCCGGTGAACGCCGCGATCGGAGGATAGAGGAAGGTTATCTCGGTGTTGGCCCGCGTTCCGCTGCTCGCGAAGATCGTGGCGACAAAGACAAGCGCGAAGACCCGAGCCCGTTCCATCTCTTCCCCTCTTCACTGCCAACCGTGTTCCGCACGGTTGGCCTGGACCGATCGCCGATGCTCTATCGCGCGAAAACCGGCTCGCGCCCGTGCACGAATTCGTTCACGGCCTCTCGGTAGTCGTAGCCCTCGGGTATCGCGAAACGTCCACCCCGAACCCGCCACGAGCGCGGGTTGAGGCCAGGCGGAGTGCCCCCGTTCTCGATGTCTTTCAAAGTCTGCAAAAGGATGCGGCGGACCTTGATGAGCAACGCGTCACTCGCGCCGAGATGCTCGATCGTTCGGTCGGCGATCGGACCCATCGATTCCTGGATCGAGCAATCCTGCATCCCGACGCCTTTGATGCCGGTGTAGGACTTCCCGCTCTTTTGCAGCGCGCGGTCGATCAGGTAGTCGTTATCCTTGTTCTGCACGCAACGGTCGGTGCCGGGAATATTCTGGGTGTGGATGTAGAGGTGTTTCCGCGAGCGGTCCAAATCCGCGTCGTTGAGCGGGCGCTCAAGGCTGTAATCCATGCTCCAGTTCATCGTGGTCTCGTCATCGATCGGGGCCCACACGTGCCCGCTCAAGGGCACATACGAGATGAGCTTGTGGAACGGCATCAAGAAGACTTCGACCGACCACCCTTCCTTGCCGCCCTCGGGCTCGCGAGCGCTGGCGGCGATAAAACCGAAATCGGTCGGGATCGCCTCGTATTGCCGGGGGACTTTCAGGGGCGGAACCGTGCCTTGATGCAGGAAAGATAGGTGACTCGAATCGAAACCCCCTTCGACCGCTTGCAGCCAGTTGCACTCCTGTACGTGCCGCGAAAGGAAACGATGCGAATTCGGGACCATTGTCCATTCGAGGTCAGGGAATTCGGGCTTCAAGGCAGGCGGCCCCATATAGGCCCAGACGAGTTCGCCGCGCTCGATACACGGGTAAGCAGTGGTGCGAATCTTGTGCACGAAGCTGCTGCCGGGCGGCTCGCTCGGCATATCGACGCAATTGCCTTCGACATCGAACTTCCAGCCGTGATAGACGCAGCGCAGCCCGCACTCCTCGTTGCGGCCGAAAAATAGCGAGGCGGTGCGGTGAGGGCAGCGCTCGTCGAGGAGCCCGACGCGGCCCTCACTGTCGCGGAAGGCGACCAACCTCTCGCACAGGATTTTGACGCGAACTGGCGCGCAATCCGGTTCGGGCAACTCCTTCGAATAAAGCACCGGGACCCAATAGCGCCGCATCAGGTTTCCCATCGGAGTACCCGGCCCAACCCGCGTCAATTTTTCATTTTCTTCCCGCGATAGCATCGCCCTCTCCCTTCACGGCGCCGACTCCAGCCCCCTCATTCCCCTCTCGCGGGGGATCGAGAGAGAAGATAGCATTTTCTCGGTAGTGTCCAGAAGCCGAAAGGGGCGTTCCATTTGAACCGATGGTATGGGAATCGACATGCACGACCCTCACAATCTCCAACGTTTTGTTGACGCTCAGAATCCGGTCTTTCAACAAGTCCTGACCGAACTTCAACAAGGCCGCAAAGAAAGCCACTGGATGTGGTTTATCTTTCCCCAGATCGCGGGACTCGGACGTAGCGAAACGGCGCGGAGATTCGCCATAGCCTCGCGAGAGGAAGCCGAGGCATATCTGATCCACCCGGTTCTTGGCTCCCGCCTACGGGAGTGCACTCGGCTAGTAAATCTCCAAGAGGGTCTATCAGCGCGTGAGATTTTCGGGTCACCGGACGATCTGAAGTTTCACTCGTCGGTGACACTGTTCGCGTGTATGACGTCAGATAACGGCGTGTTCAAGGATGCCTTGCGGAAATACTTCCAAGGCGAGCTAGCCCGCCTTATTCACGACGGGAGCGATTGTAGGCTGGCGGATGTAGCGTAAGCCGCTGATTGCGAGCATGATTCTGTTGTCAGGACAGAGTTGAAGCCGCGATCACGGAGCGCCACATCCGCCATGAACAAAGATAACCTCCTGCCGTTTTCCCTGCCAGCGATTTGCCGCAAGAAAGTGAGCGTAGCTTTCGACGGCGGGATGCTGTCGTCGGATGCGGGCGTGCTGCTGCTGCGCGGGGTCGAGCGGCATCTGGGCGTTGCAGCGCGCCTCGCGACCTGCCTGAAGGATCGCCGTGATTCCGATCGCATCGATCACACGGTCGAGGAGATGCTGCGGCTTCGGATGTTTGCGATCGCGGCGGGGTACGAGGACGCCAACGACTGCAACAAACTGCGGGACGACCCGGTATTCAAGATGGCGGTGGGCCGAGCACCGGGAAGCGGCGAGGCGCTGTGCTCGCAACCGACCATGTCGCGGTTGGAGAATGCGCCGTCGCGGATCGAGATCGCGCGACTGATGCTGGCGCTGGTGGATCAGTTCTGTGCCAGTTACGCGCGGGCGCCGGCTTCGATTATTCTCGACATCGACGACACCTTCGACGCGGTGCATGGCCGGCAGCAGTTATCGCTGTTCAACGCGCATTACGACGAACGCTGCTTCCTGCCGATCCATATCTACGAGGGGACGAGCGGCAAGCCCGTTGCCGTCATCCTGCGCAGCGGCAAGACGCCGGGCGGGATCGAAGTGCGCACGATCCTGAAGCATGTCATTGCCCGCATTCGCCGGCACTGGCCGAAGGTTGACATCCTGGTGCGCGGTGACAGCCACTACGGTCGAAGTCAAGGCGATGGATTGGTGCGAAGCCAATGGGATTGGCTACATCTTCGGCTTCGGCGGCAACCCGGTCGCTCGCCGGCATGATCCGGTCGGTTGCCGACGCGGTGTGCGTCGAGCGCGCGGTGACCGGAACCGAGAAGCTGCGCCGCTGGAGCACGCTGCGTTACGGCGCCAAGAGTTGGCAAAGACAGCGCCGTGTCGTCGCCCGGATCGAGGCGACGAAGCTCGGCCTCGATGTCCGTTACGTCGTCACCTCGCTCAAGGGCAGCGCCAAGCATCTCTATGAGACAGTCTACTGTGGCCGCGGCCAAGCGGAGAACTTCATCAAGCTACACAAGGCCCAGCTCGCCTCGGATCGTACGTCGTGCCGTGACCCGCGGGCCAATCAGATGCGCCTCATCCTGCACACGGCGGCTTATTGGCTGCTTCTCACTCTGCGCGCTGCCGCGCCCAAGCGTTCCTCTTGGAGAACGGCCGAGTTCACGACGCTGCGATTGCGGCTGATCAAGATCGCCGCCCGCGTCGTCGAGGGCGCCGCTCGAATTCGCCTCTGGCTGCCGACAGCTTGCCCGGACGCAGCGATCTTCCGGCTGCTCGCCGGCCGCTTCGCCGCTGCGGGACCATGACCCACGGGGCGATGTGCCCCGCCGAACCCTTCCCGCAACCTCCAGCCCTCGACCCAATAAAATCCCGATCAGCGTCGTAACGAACGCGATGGATCAGCCTTGTCACACTTCAAAAGAATCGTGGTGCGCCGAAAATCGCGCTACGCTCGTGAATACAAACGGCTAGATAGCGTGACACTTCAGAAACTTGGCACCCCCAAACGGACAGGCGGTCACGTTGAAGGCTGAGAAACCCGGCTCTGCTTTCTCCGTTGCGACATCGAGAGACATTTGAAATGCGAGCCCCTTGCCCAGGATGGGAGAATGACCAAATTACATAATCCTATTGGGGTGGGAAATGGCCAAGCTCAGACATATCGCTCTCACGGTCACCGACTTGAAGCGTGAAGCCGAATTCTACGAGAAGGTCTTCGGCTTCAAGAAGCAAAGCGAGAGCGAGAACTCTGTCGCGCTCTCCGATGGGGTAATGAATGTCACGCTCTTGCGTTACAGCGCCGACCGCTATGCCGGCAAGGAGAAGGGCAACGCCGTCATCGGCATCGACCATATTGGATTCATCGTGGACGATCCCAAGGAATTTGCCGACATGGATCGGCGGATCAAGGACAATGGCGGCACGTTCCACTCCAAGGCCCAGGCGGGACAGGCGCTGGAAACCAAGTACAGCGATCCGCACGGCGTGATATTCGATATTTCCGAGCCCGAGCATACATGGAAGGGCATCACCTACTGATTCGGATATTCCCCAGCAGACCGAGGCTTATCAACGCGGAAGACGCTGCCGGCGATTGCAGCATGTAAGAGGCCCTCAGTTGCCCTGCGGACGGAGGTACGCCCTATCCTTATCATGGCGTGTGGCCGGGTAGAAACTCCTCGGTATAGAGTTTGCTCATGTCTGGTTCTGCCGAAAGCGTCCTCATCTCGACGAAGGAGCGCCGCAGCACCGCCAGAGCTTCTCGATCGAATTTTCTGGTGTCGGTGAATTCTGGCATTACGGCATCATAGGTCTTTCCCGTGATTTCTGGCGTTTGATGCATCACCGGGCCGACGATCTGCACCGTCTCGGCTTTGTGCGTCCGTATCCAGGCTACTGATTCGAACCAACCCTCGTTGAAGGCACGCACTTGGTCTGGATGCGCCTTAATGATCTTATCGGTCGCAAATGTGACGTGGACAATGAAATGCGGCACGACTTGGCCGAAATTCACGATGGTATGTGCGATCCCCAAATCTTCGAGGCGCAGCGCTGTGGCCACGTCCTGGGTCGCGCCATCGACGTTCTTGCTTCGGAGGGCTGCGACTTCGGCGCTGATGCTGCCGAGATCAATGATGTTGATTCCGGTATCGGGCGCGCCACGGACGTGCTTCATGTCCTGCTTGCCCGGCCATTTGGCTGGATCTTCCGAGGTGTGGCTCGAGTTGTCGTCCGACAACAGGTACAGCTCGTGGCGGAGAGCCCCCGCAACCACCGACACTCTCGCATCATCCTCTGAGGACCGGGCATTTTTGCCTCGGCCCCGCCGCTCGTGCGCGTCAAAGGTTGTCGGCTTCATCGCGCCGGCGCCAAAGGCACGCAGCTACTTCACGTATTCGTTGTCAATGATCGCGGCGTAATCGGGCAGCAGGTCCGATTCCTTCAGGAATCCCGCCGCGACGTCAAGGCGGTCGCCGTTCTCGAGCTCTTTGGGCGTAGTGATCGGCATGGGCGGCTGCATCGCCATCAGCGCGTCGTAAGAGGCTTCGAGCACCTTGTCGTCGAAGGCGCTGAAATGCTTCTTCATGATGGCGAGGGTTTCGGTGCGATGGGTGCGCATGAAGGCGAGCGCCCGCACGATGCCATGGACGAATTTCGTGCAGATCGAGCGGTGCGTCGGGCAGAAATCCGCGCGCGCCAGAACGAGTCCAGACGAGACCGGCGAAAATTCTTTGGGCTCGCCCTTGGTCGGATTGGAAACCGCGACGCCCGAGCCTTCGACGAGGAGGATCTGCGAGAAGGGCGGTCCCGAGACAATCCCGTCAATCGCGTTGCGCTCGAACGCCGCGAGCCCGGCGTCGGGCGTGAGCGGCACCGTCGTCACGTCGGCAGCGGGCGCGCCCGCGTCTCGCGCCACTGCCTTCAGCACAACGTCGGGGATCGCGCCGGTGCCGCCGACCGCAAAGCTGTGGCCGGCGAGAATCTTGCCGCGTTCGGCGAGCGGCGCTGTCGGATCGAAATGCGCCGCCTCGGCGATCGACTTGCGGATGAGGACGTACTCGGCCGACTGGTCGGACTGCGTGGCGAGCGCGGTCAGGTGCTGGCCGCGCGCCGTGGCACGCGTGATCGTGGGCCCGGACGCGTAGGCGAAATCGATCGAGCCAGCGATGACAGCATTGGTGGCGCCGACGCCCTGAATTGTCAGGACGCTCACGTCGAGGCCGTCGCTCTTCCAGAAGCCCTCGTCGTCCGCCACCCAGCGGCTCAAAAATCCGAGATTGATCGCGGGCAGGGCGAGCGAGGCGTGCTCGTTCTCCGCCGCGGCCCGGACCGGGGCGAGCGCGGCAACCGCGAGCGCGATGACGAAGCCGGTCGCCCATCGGCGGTTTATGGCCTTCGCGCTCCCGCCTCTTTCACGAGGCTGAGATCGGCGTATTTCGCGACCACGACCTTGTCCTTCAAGAAGCCCAACTCCTGCATATGGTCGAGCGTCGTCTGCAACGCTTTCATATTGGGGATGCCCTTCGGATCGCGGTAGGAATCGTCGTGGGTAAAGGAATATCCGATTCTCTGGGCGGGCACCTTGGCGAATTTCGCGACCAGCCCCACCGCGGCGTCGTGGTTCGCGGGCGTTGTCAGCCAGTGAAGGAAGCGCAGCTCGTCGGCGAGGAAATCGACCACGGCGGCGCGGTGCTGGTCGATGAAGCTCTTGGGCATCGTCAGGAAGATCGTCTCGTTAATCCCAACGGCCTCGCCGCCGGTAAAGAGCGTGCGCGACACCGCTTCGAGCCCGGGGTCGAAGGCGAAGGTGCCGAGCGGCGCCACCATCGCGACCTTATGTTCGATCAGCGACGATTTCATGTTCGGCACCGCGACTTCGATGATGCTGAGGTCGCGCTTGTCCTCAAGATGGTGCTTCGCCAGCATCACCCTGAGCGTGAGGTCGGTCGCGCCGCCGAAAGCGTTGACCGCGAGGACCTGGCCCCTCAAATCCTCGACCTTTCGTATCGGGCTGTCCTTGAGGGCGAGATAGGCGACGCTATACCAGCCCGGCACGCCGTCTTGGAGCCCGTCGGCGATGATCCTGAGGTCGTCGAGATGCGCGTTCGTCACAGCGAACGCGAAGGCAGAGAAACTCAGCGGCGACAGATCGAGATCGCCCGCGGCGAGCGCCGTAATCTGCGGTGTCGTGCCGGTGAAGTGGATGAGGTCGAGCGTGTAGCTCTTGCCGTAATTTCTCAGCACGCCGGGGCCTACGCCCGCCCGTTGCAATGCGGCGGGCTCCATCGTCATCAGGGGAAAGAACATGTTCGGCACGATAAGCCATGCCGCGCGGATCGGGACCGGATCGGCCTTTGCCGTCACAGCGGTCGCTACCAACATCGCCGCCACGGGGGCGAATACCGTTGTGAGCGTCCTCATCCTCTTTGCCTCCCTGCGGCGCGGCCCTCTTCGTGGGGCCGCTGTGCGTACCCAAAACGCTATCCTCATGCCTCCCGATCATCGAATGCAAGCCTATTGGTGATTGACGCCGCCAAGCATCATCGCGAAGTCGGCTCGGCAGCCTGCCGTCGCGCGGCCGACAGGGTCGGTACCGGATGCCGCTGAGAAACGGTCGCTGGTTGCGCGCCCTTGATTTCAATTCATGACAGACATCCGAGGCGGGGGATTCTGGCGGAAAACAGCCCGAAATAATGCTGGTTGCGCTCCCCCGAAACCACTTTTGTTATAACTCGCTCGAAATTTCGATTTGATGGACTGCGAACGTCACCCCGGTATGGTCGCAGCCGAGCTTGCGATAGGCGCTGGGTGGCTAAGCTCGCTCAGAAAAGAAGAGCCATTTCTTGGGTAACGAGGCGTGATGGTTGCCGTCGCGTGCTAACAGCACCGGAATTAAACAACCCAGCTTGGTCTCCCCAACAATTCCAGCCGCGCTTTGTTTCTCGGGCAAACAGTTCGAGATATGGCCCATCAACTAGACGTTCGATCCGATTCCTAACATCATCCGGTTTCCGGCTGTGTTCGCGGCGGCGCTCGACAATCAACCGGCGTACATCTTTTGCTTTTCGCGTTGGCTTGCCTCGCGTGGCGAGCAAGCATTGTTCCGGGTTAGCTCGGGTCCAGTACCCAAGGCCGGTGAAATAGTCAGTCTCATTCTTGGCCGCCGCGTTTAGCTTCACCCAGTAGAACCCAACCGTTTTGTATTCAAAGCCCCAAGCCCGAATCAAATCGAGCGCACGCGGTAATAGCGGATCGGTTGCCCAGAGAAACAACGCACAATCGTCGGCGGCAAGATCGGCAACAGGGAGCGCCATCAGGGCATCAAAATCCATGCAGTCATAATGCGGAGACCGCATTGCGCCCGGTGCCTTTCGCACTCCAATTGCGAAAATGCCAAGGCGGGTCAGCGTAGATCGTGCCGTATCTAGGACGTTTCGAGAAGCTCTTGGAGCTTAACGCGGAAGTACTCATTTGCCTGCTCAATCTTTTCTTTGATTGGAAAACCAAAGTGTGCGTCGAGATCGTCCTTGGTGAGTGACCATGGACGCGGGATTGATCGGACTCCGTAATAGAAGATAATCTTCGACTCAGCGGCGATAGGCGAAGCGTTGGCAACCTCGCCGTAGTTTTTCAGAAGAACTTGGGTGCACAGCAAATCGCGTTTGATAGAACGGATTTTGCCTGCGTCGAACTGCCCGTTACCACGCTTGATTTCATAGGCGCGTATGGTTCGGTCAGCTTCATCGAAGGCGATCAGGTCAACCTGGAGGGTTCGGACCGACTCGCCATAAGGCAGGTTGCTGTGCAAACAATCTTGGTCACTTTGGGCGCTAACAAGGGCATCGGCGGCACGAGAGACGCGGAACGCGCTCTCCTGCCACACGCGGTGGCGGTTGCTTTCCCGTAAGCTCTCGCAAAACGCAGTTTCTAAGATGCGCCCGTGCCGCTTGTATGCCGAACTAACGATGCTGGTTGCGCGGGAGTACTTCGCACCAGCAATCGGATCGAGAACGAATTTTCGGCGCGCGAGGCCCCGAATGGTCTCATCAACAACCGGAGTAACCCGTTCCATGAACGTTGTCGGCATATCGCTCCCGCCATCGATATCCTTGATTCACAATGGCATAGCTCTGAGTCGCTGTCTAGCCTGGCTTATTCACGAGGGATCGATTTCCGGTTGGCGGATGTAGCGTAATTCGTTGACGGCGCGCATGATTCTGTTGCTGAGACAGGGTCAACCCGCGATCACGGAGCGCCACACCCGCCATGGACGACGATAACCTTCTGCCGTTTTGCTTGCCAGCGATTTGCCGCAAGAAAGTGAGCGTCGCCTTTGACGGAGGACTGCTGTCGTCGGATGGCGGCGTTCTTTTGCTGCGCGAGGTGGAGCGGGGTCTCGGGCTCGCCGCGCGGCTGGCCGGATGCCTGACGGATCGGCGCAATGCTTCCCGCATCGATCACGCGCTCATCGATATGCTGCGGCTGCGGATGTTCCTGATCGCAGCGGGATACGAGGATGCCGACGATTGCGATAGCTTGCGTGCCGACCCGGCGTTCAAAATGGCGGTGGGGCGGCTTCCGGAGAGCGGGAATGCGCTGTGCTCGCAACCGACCATGTCGCGGCTCGAGAACGCACCATCGAAGATCGAGATCGCACGGATGATGGCTGCGATGGTCGATCTGTTCTGCGCGAGTTGGGCGCGCCCACCCGCCGCGATCATGCTCGACATCGATGATACTCTCGACCGGGTCCATGGCGGCCAGCAACTCTCGCTCTTCAATGCCTATTACGACGAGCGCTGCTTCCTGCCGATCCACATCTACGAAGGCGGTTCCGGCAAGCCGGTTGCCGTCATCCTGCGTGAAGGCAAGACGCCGGGCGGGTCCGAGGTTCGTACCGTCATCAGGCACGTGACCCGCCACATCCGGAAGATCTGGCCGAAGACGCGCATCTGCTGGCGCGGCGACAGCCATTATGCCCGCCCCGAGGCCATGGCTTGGTGCGAAGCGAATGGCATCGATTACATCTTCGGGCTCGCCGGAAACGACGTACTGCATACTCAAAGTCGCGTCGTCGCCGACGATCTCTGCGTGCGCCGCGCCGAGACCGGCGAAGAGAAACTCCGAACTTGGACCGAGTTCCGCTACGCCGCCAAAAGCTGGACCCAGCCGCGTCGCGTCGTGGCCCGTCTCGAAGCCACTACCCAGGGCTTCGATGCGCGCTATATCGTCACAACGCTCGAAGGCTCGCCCGGGCATCTCTACGAGACGGTCTACTGCGCGCGCGGCCAAGCCGAGAACTTCATCAAGCTGCACAAGACCCAGCTCGCCTCGGACCGGACCTCTTGCCGCAGCCCACGCGCCAATCAGTTCCGGCTCATTCTCCATACCGCCGCTTATTGGCTGCTGCACACAATGCGCGCCGCCGCGCCCAAGCATTCCGCTTGGAGAACGGCGGAGTTCATGACGCTGCGATTGCGGTTGATCAAGATTGCTGCCCGCGTGGTCGAGCACGCCAGCCGCATCCGCGTCTGGTTGCCGACGGCTTGTCCTGACGCCGCTATCTTCCGTTTGTTCGCCGGACGCTTTGCCGCCGCGGGTCCATGAACCCTGGGGCGCTGTCGCCCTACCGAGCCCATCCCGCAACCTCCAACCACCACACAATCAGAACCCCATCAGCGTCGAAAGCGACGCCACCCACCGGCGCGACCACAATCATAAAATCGACAGCGCTCCCGCAATCGCGCCACGCTCATGAATACGTCAGGCTAGTTACATTAAGCTTAGACCCAGCGATTTGGCGGCATGCGTGCACGAAGGGCACCGCGCTTCGCGCGGCTGCGGGCTTGACAGTCCGACGCGGCCCGGCACGCTTGCTTGTAAGCACCAAAGGCAATCCAGCGCCTCCTTGAGGCGCTCGAACTGACCGCGTCATGGCATGTCGCTTCGATCTTCGCCGTTGGGCGCAATCCATGAGACTTGGCACCTCGCGCGCCGATACTGGCGCCGCGAGACGAGATCAAATGTCCAAGAATATCAGAGGAATACCTCAAACTAGGCGGGCCGTCTTCGTAATTGCCGCTCTCGATATTCCTCGCGCTTAGCTTGACAGGATGTGGCTTGCTCGGCGGTTTGGACTAGATAGGGACGTATCGACGTCTGGTTCTGCCAACCTCCCACCGCCATCAATTCGGCCGGGGTCGCGCCGGCCGAAGCGCCCTCAGTCGATGCGGTGCGCCGGAGATCCCGGATTTGGATATCGTCCGGAATTCCCGCCGCTCGGGCGATCGTTCGCGCCGCCTTGGTGAAATCTCGGCGATGCCAGCGTTTCCCGGTCCGCGTCGGGCACACGAACAGATTTGAGATATCGTGGCCCCCGGCGCTCGTCAGAGCGGTTCTCCTTGCAGAATCGAGAGCGGCTTTAAGGCGCTTTGTCGGTGGAACGAACACTTCCGCACCGCGCTTGGTCTGGCGGATGAACCACGCGCCTCGGCGCTCGTCGTAAGCGCCCCATGTCAGACTAAGAATATCGCCCGGCCGCTGCATCAATTCCATGCATAATAGTGCGCATCGGCCAACGGCCGGATAACCCAAGTATTCCGCCATCTTGATAAACCAATCGAGCTGTTCGGGTGTCCAACGTTGGCGACGGGGAGGCGTCGATATTTTCCCCAGCCGAGAGCAAGGGTTCTCGGAGATTCTCGGCAACCGCAGCGTCGCATATTTGAAGGCTGCCCGGCACGCCGTCATCATCTTATTCGCCGACTCTACGCCGTGGTCGGTGATGCAGCGCTCATAAATGGCGTATGCCATTTGCCGCGTGACATCAGGGATCTTTACGTTGCCAAACAGGCGCCGCTTGTCGATCATAAGCGTTTCGAGGCTGCGGAATATCCAACTGGAATCCTGCCGCCACCTTGCCGAATATCGCGCGAATTTTGGCGATGCTTCAAAGAGCCGGAACAGATAAGCGACCGTCATCGGTTTGACGGTCTTCAACTTTGGTTTGGGCTTTAGGCGGGAGCGGAATTCGTCGAGTTCCTTGTTGAGTTCTGTCGCCCTGATTTTGGCCGCGTCGAGATCGGTTCCGAGCATGACGAAGTGGAAAACACGGGCTTGATACAGGGACTTGGGCGGAGTCCAAAAGTACTTGTATTCGCCGAGGACGTGATGCCCCTTGAGTCTCAGTACCCCGAATTTGTTGGTTCGCATGTGGACATTCCCCGAGTGCGTTCATCGCAGCGATCGCCCAAATGATTCGCAAGCCGGGCCTCGATATAATTCAGGTCTTCAATAAGGTTGGAGTCCGGGTGAAGCGAGAAACAAATGGGCAGCAACAACCATGGAAGTCGAGCTCGCCAATCCAAGGCGAACTCTATTTTGCCGGGAAGCCCATTGAACCGCCACTCCTTTGGCACCACCGCTCATCGATGCCGATGTGCCATTCTGGCAGTCGATTGCGAACAGCACGAACGCCGCCAATTTCTAGGGTTACCTCGATCGCTTCCCGAACGCCACCATGCCACGCCCGCACAAGGACGCATTGCGGCGTTGGTGTCGCCGAAGGTTTTGCTTTTGAACCTCGTCCTCGCCCTAACATCGGCACCGCCGACAGAGCGCGAAAAATGCGAGAGCCGATTCCCCTCATCTCAGCCGCGTCGAGTTCGAAAAGCAAGCTGTGTTATACTAAATCCCATTGATCACGACCGATGGTCGTCATCAATGGGGCCTCGAGCGCCGGGCGGCGGACATCCGTCCGCGTTGGCTTCGCACCATTCGGCGCGCGGCCGCGGTTGCGGCCGATACCAAGTCTCATGAGTCGTGACTCATGAGACTTGGTATTAGCTTAAGATGGCGTCCACCAAACCGTCAGCAGCTCAACCGGGAAACTTGGCCTGGAGCAAAAGACCGTGCCGCTCGGCGTGGCATCACCAGAACGTCAGGACGATAGCCGGGAAATATCGTGAAACAGACACAACGTATGAAGGACGGCGTATTTCTGGTGGGCGCCGGCGCCTCTACGTCGCCGCCTTCCAAGCTTCCTGACGCCGAGGAGTTCTCGAAGATTGTCTTCGATCTAATTACCGAGACAGGCGCGGTATTGCTGGAACCGAAAACGCTATCTCGCCTGCGACGCACGATCAGCGCGGAATTGAGGCTTGAGACATTTTTGGAGACGCTCGCAGCCGAAATATCGCCGCGAATCATATTCCGCGTCTTTCAAATTTTCCTCTCAGCCGAAGCGAATTTCACTCACCTTGCCTTAGTGGCCTTGTCGCCTCATGGCATCGTCACCACGAATCAAGATGTGTTGCTCGAGCGTGCTGCATCGCTCCTCAAGGTCAAGCCACGCATCCTCCACCTTCATGGCAGGTGCGACGAGATCGGCACGATTGTCACGCTGATAAGTCAATATCTCGGCGGGCTTGATAGGAACATCCTGAAACGATTCCGGAACCTTGTTTCTGGGGGCGACGTCACGGTCCTGGGTTACAGCGGCAGGGACCGGGATGTTATGCCGGCATTGCTGGCCGCCAAGCCGAGATCGGTCAGATGGATTCGCCGTACCGGCTCGAAAGTTCATCCGGAACTTGAGCGGGCTCAACATTTCCTCGGGGCAAGACTGCAAATCGTGGAGGCCGATCCAACCGCGTGGCTCAGGTCATCTCTCGACGCCGATCGGTGCCGTACGCTTGATGCGCATGTGCGTGGCCTTGCGGCGAAAGCTGTAGCACCAACGCAATCGATACGGAATTCGTTCCGCCAGATTAGTCTGCTTGTACGGAATCGGGCTATTGCAAGAGTTCTTGAGCATCTCGGCTGGTATTCCGAAGCAAGGCATATTTATATGGAACTCGCCGATGAGCATCATGTGTCCGGACCGCGCATGTTGCTCGACCTGGGCGTGGTGAATGCGCGTGTGGTCGGGTTCGATGATGCCCGTAAATACTTTGCGCGTGTCCTGGCGTCAACGGGCGCGTCGCCGAGCGTACGCGCGCAAGCGCTGGCGGAAGAGATAGACGCATTGCGTAATTCCTCAAAACCGGTTGAGGCTCTTCGACAGAGCGCGAAGCTCGAATCGACACTGAAAAGACTGAAGCGCGACAAAACTTATTGGCGCCTGCGTGGATGGTCGCTCAGCGCCAAGGCGGGAATCTTCAGAATCGAGGGGCATCCGAAGGAAGCCCTTGCGCTCTACCGTCCCGCGGCACGCGCCTTTTCGAAGGCTCGCGACATCAGCGGGCGCATCGACGGATTAACATGGCAGGCCGAATCGGCCCTCATGCTTGGGCAGATCAAGTTGGCCCTCGACCTTACCGAGGACGCGATTGCGGACACCGTTTTCTACGCCAAATACCTGGTGAAACAATGGCCCTTCTTTGTGCAGTCTGAAGCGTTCGCTCAGTCAGGCGACATCGGCAGGGCGCTGAAGCTTCTGAGTGAGGCCGAACCGATTTTCGTAACGCACGACAACTTTCAGGGCTCTCTCTGGAGCCTCATATTGCGATCGGACTGCCTAAGGGAGACTTCGTGGCAGGAGGCCGCCGAAGTCGTGCGGGCGGCTTGGGAACGTTTGGGAAAACGACATTTGGCGCACGTCGAGGCTAGGCTTTATCTTGAAGAGGCGGAGATTGCGAGAGCCCGCTGCGATTGGACTGGCGTCGAGCAAGCGATCACGAAGCTCAGGAATCATCTCGACAACAAAGTTCATTTTACGGCGTCGCCGCCAATTTTGATTGCCCATGCTCTTCTTGTCGAAGCAGAATGCGCTAGACAGCGGGCGCAGGAGGACACGGTTAAATTGCTTAACTTGGCCCGCGGCGCTTACGCCCGGATCGGGGCAAAAGCATTCGTCGCGCGTGTTGACGTGGCCTTATCGTTGGCTGGGCGGCCCAAGAGATCCGATTCAACATTGTTGAATATCTGCCGTCGCAAACTCTATCAGCTGGAGGTAGCCCGGATCGAGAAGGTAAAAGAAGGGTTCTATCCGATCCACTTCCTGTGACGTGCATCTGATTTCCACCGCTTGGCCAGCGTAATCTGACTGGCGTTGGCGGGTCGCGCTGTCAGTGTCGTTGCGTCTTCCGACGATCTTCAGGGTTGTTGCATAAAACTTACCGGGAGCGGGCATTGTGACCACGGATTTCGAATACGCGTCAAAACGCCGCGAGATAACCGTTTTTCGAACGTCTCGACGAGATCTCGGAAGATCAAATTTGTTTGTATGCAGAGTCGCGCAGCGGTCAACTCATTTAGCCCCTCTTAAGAGGGGCTAAATGAGTTGACGGCCGTGGTTTCCCTACCAACTCCCATCGAGTAGGATGTGCAGCTCGGCCCAGAGGCGCGCGATGCGGCCGTGGTTTCCCTACCGACTCCCATCGAGTAGGATCGCTCGGCGAGGTCTTGCGGCACAGTGACGGCCGTGGTTTCCCTACCGACTCCCATCGAGTAGGATTTTCGCGCCGACAATCCGGCGAAGGGCGTTGCCGTGGTTTCCCTACCGACTCCCATCGAGTAGGATCGCGGCCCGCTCGCGCGTCTCCTCGTCGATGCCGTGGTTTCCCTACCGACTCCCATCGAGTAGGATACGCTTAACGGCGGCGCGGAGCAACTTTCAGCCGTGGTTTCCCTACCGACTCCCATCGAGTAGGATCGGGTTGTCACCACGGCGTCAGCCCGCAGCGCCGTGGTTTCCCTACCGACTCCCATCGAGTAGGATCGACGTGGAAGGGCACGCACGACGCGATGCGCCGTGGTTTCCCTACCAACTCCCATCGAGTAGGATATTGACAACGAAGGTTGCCGCAAGCTCGCCGCCGTGGTTTCCCTACCGACTCCCATCGAGTAGGATGCCGGTCGGCCATGTTGTCGTCGGTGAACTGCCGTGGTTTCCCTACCGACTCCCATCGAGTAGGATATGCCGCTGAAACGAACCGCCGCCGTTCATGCCGTGGTTTCCCTACCGACTCCCATCGAGTAGGATTCCTCCGAGCCCTTGATCATCGAGGTACCGGCCGTGGTTTCCCTACCAACTCCCATCGAGTAGGATCGGCCGGGCGAACGGCTCCTCCGGCTGGCGGCCGTGGTTTCCCTACCGACTCCCATCGAGTAGGATGTCCCGAATACAGTATGCCTTCAATTGGCCGCCGTGGTTTCCCTACCGACTCCCATCGAGTAGGATCGGAGCGCCGGAACATCTTGAAACTGCTCTGATTTTGGCCTGTTTACCCAGGCCGAAATCAGAGCAGGACCATTTGTAGGGGTGCGGCTTTCTCGTTTTTTGTCGCCTCTCCGAGCAGCAGCCGCATCCGGCCATATTGTTTATCCGTCACTTGAAGCGCGCGCACGCTGCCTTTTTTCGGCAAACTCTTCGTGACGCGCTGGACGTGTTTCTCCGCCGCCTCTTCGCCGCGGCACACGCGCGCATATACCGACCATTGCAGCATCATATAGCCGTCGTCCTTGAGGAAGTTGCGGAATTGCGTCGCGGCTCGCCGCTCGCCCTTGGTGCCGACCGGCAAATCGAAGAAAACAAACATCCACAAGATGCGTACCTCTTCGACGTTCATTCAAAGCCTTCAGGTAACGAAAGCAGGCAATTCAAGAACTTCGGCCGTTGAGCCCTCGATAGCGCGCACTAGCGATTCCGCCGTCTTTTCAGCGGCCACGAGCAACGTCATTGTGTCGGCTGCCATCTTCGCTTCGGCAAGTAGAACGCCGGCCATAGCGCGCCGGTCGTCGATCGAGAGGTCATCCCGAGACGGCCGGCCTTCACCCGTCGATTTCCATGCGAGGGAGTTGACGAAGGGCCTAAACGGTTCGACGATGTCGTCGGCGAGGTTGAATGCGTTCGTGACGCTCGCGTGGTTGAGGCCAAACGCCGGCAGCAAGCCTGCCGCTACGAGCGAGCGAGCAACGCCGGATCGCACCACAGCGTAACCATAGTTTAGCAGCTTATTGCGCTTGTCGCCGCCGTCTTCGCGGCGGAATTCGGGCCATAGCTGCGTCCAGTAATACCTGGCTGCCCGAGCTTCCACATTGCTCGGGTCGCCGGAACCGACGAGGCGCGCCATCTCCTTTAGAGTATGCACGCCGCCTCGGCCAACCGCGTGCAGCGCTTCCGCCTGATTTTCGATTTTTGCGCGCACGATTTTTTGCCAAAGCCCCTTCTTCAGGGGCGCGGCCATAGCGGCTTGCCGGTGTGCGATCTCGCCCTGGCGGAAATGCCGATGAAACGGAAGCAGGACTCCGGAAGGCGTATGCGTCTCATCGGTTGCGATCAATGCGACTCCCGCCGACATACACGCCGAAAGCAAGCTCCCGGTCACGGTCGATTGTGGGGTATCGAGAACGATCCAGGCAACATCTTCGAGCGGGATACGCACGTCGCCATCTTCTTGGGCAATTACGACCTGTCCGTCGGCCAATGACAGCCGCGATGGCTTCGTCAGGTGCAGACCACGCCATGCCATGTGCGGGTCTCGCTTGGAATTTCAAAGTGCCGGCCGAGGCGATCGATCGTAAACTTACGAATATTTTTGAGCGTTCGTGCGCCAATGCCCACGCGAGTCTCTTCCTTTGTATAATGCGGCGATACCGCAAACGCGCCTGTGCTGCGGCTTAGGCCGCGGAAATATCCTTCGATCACCTCGCCATCGGGCTTTACCAATTCGACGAAGTTCAACTGATAGAGACTCCAAAGAAATTCGTAGGTTGCGTCGATTTCGGGCCATTCTCCTTCGGACGTGGCGGCCTGTACGGCTCTGCTTGGAGGCGTCGGCCAATTCTCCAGGTTCGCTACCTGATGCGGATAAATCGGCACAACAAAAAATTCCCAAGCGCCCTTTTTGTTTTTCTTTCTAAACACGTCCACACGGACCATCTCGCCGCGATCGGCCGCGCCATCGCGAACCAGTACGTCCGCTTTGTTGCTACTCTGCACGCGCACCTTCGCGACGGGATCCCCTTCGGAGACAGCGGCTTGCGGTCCTTCGGCTTTCCTGTCGCGATCCAATCGCGAAGGGTCTCGATCAGCTTGGCGTTCCGTTCGGGATTCTTGATCCGAGCCAAATCCTTTTCCGTCAACGCTTCGACGCGCTTGCGCTCATAAACGATTTGATCGCCATCGGCCCGGACGATTTGACGGATCGTCGCGCCATGCCCCTCGCCACGTGCTCGGCGCCGCTCGGCGCGGGAAACGAAGACGGTCGGAAGTTTTGCCTTGGTCTCCGCCACGAATCCAGGCCAGGGTGGGTCGAGCCGGGCGAAGTCGCGATGCGCGCCGATTTTCTCCGCTTCCTGGAATGCCCGGGTGAGCTTTTGGAGCGCGCCTTCGGTCGTAGCCGCGACGACTAGAGCATCGAGTGCATGATGGCGGTCGTCGGCCACACGATTGCCTTCAGAATCCTTCTTGAGGTCTTGGATGCCCCAGCCTCGCCGCAAGCGATCGGTCAAAGGGCCGGGGCGGGCGAAAACGCGGCGCGGACCATCGTCGGGATACATCCGTGCTAGCGCGTCAGCCAAGAGACGACAGGCATAGCGTGTGTCGTTGAGGTTGCGCGGCCGGAATTTTTCTTCGAGCAGCGACGTATCCTTAAGAAGGTAGTTTCGTTTCTTGCGGCCTTTCATGCTCTTATTGGTTTCGACGCCCTCGGCGAATTGTATCCATCGTTGTTCTTCCGTACCAAACCATTCGAAGGGCGTCCGACCTTTCTTCTCTTGGTTTGCGCCGGCAAAGCAAAGCGTCTTGTTGACGAAGGAATCATCGCCGGAACGGCTCCAGGGTAGGATGTGATCGATCTGCACCGAATTGTCGGAGGCGACTATGGCGTTGGGATGGATTTCTCTGTCCGTGTAAAGGCAGCGGCCATTTTGCTCGCGCCACAATTCGAACCGCAGAATGTCTTCGCCGCTCTTTGCCTCTTGTCCCACCGTTGCGATGAACTGCTCGCGGAGCCAATCTTTTTGTTTATTGCGTTTCTCGATCCCGAATCTAATCTCGTCACGTTCTTCCTTGCTCTTCCCGACGTCGCGCGCGAGTTCAACATGAATACGCCCGGGCAACCCGTATTCCTGAACGATGGCGCGTACTTGCTTGATCGCTTCCGTTAGTGCCTTGCGGGCTATCGGATTGCCGATCTTTGCCGGGTCGGTCTCAGGACGTTTCGCGTGATCGTATCCAGCGACTTCGCAGGCGGCGGAATAGACCAGACCGCCCTTCAGATGAGGGATGATGTTGCGACACGCTTTTGCCGAGATATGGCCCGCTCCCTTGAAATCTCCAAAATCGCCATCCTGAACGCCCCTCATCAGCGCGTCGCGGATAATCGGTTCAAGTCCGATCTCATCGAGACCGGTCCGAATGGAGTTCACGTCCTCGCGGAACGAAAGGACGAAGGCGATCCGATCGAGCTTGTCGGGGATGGCAAGCAAGGTCTGCCAGGCGTTGCCCAAAACCTTCCGCAAGGCATAAGTACCAGCAGCCAGGTCGCCCGTCCTCGTCGCTACGTCGCGTTTGCCTTCTTCTTCATAGGGCACGCCAGCGAAGCGGTGGTCATCGCTCAATGCGATTAGCCGTTTGTATTCACGAGCGTAGCGCGATTTTCGGCGCACCACGATTCTTTTGAAGTGTGACAAGGCTGATCCATCGCGTTCGTTACGACGCTGATCGGGATTTTATTGGGTCGAGGGCTGGAGGTTGCGGGAAGGGTTCGGCGGGGCACATCGCCCCGTGGGTCATGGTCCCGCAGCGGCGAAGCGGCCGGCGAGCAGCCGGAAGATCGCTGCGTCCGGGCAAGCTGTCGGCAGCCAGAGGCGAATTCGAGCGGCGCCCTCGACGACGCGGGCGGCGATCTTGATCAGCCGCAATCGCAGCGTCGTGAACTCGGCCGTTCTCCAAGAGGAACGCTTGGGCGCGGCAGCGCGCAGAGTGAGAAGCAGCCAATAAGCCGCCGTGTGCAGGATGAGGCGCATCTGATTGGCCCGCGGGTCACGGCACGACGTACGATCCGAGGCGAGCTGGGCCTTGTGTAGCTTGATGAAGTTCTCCGCTTGGCCGCGGCCACAGTAGACTGTCTCATAGAGATGCTTGGCGCTGCCCTTGAGCGAGGTGACGACGTAACGGACATCGAGGCCGAGCTTCGTCGCCTCGATCCGGGCGACGACACGGCGCTGTCTTTGCCAACTCTTGGCGCCGTAACGCAGCGTGCTCCAGCGGCGCAGCTTCTCGGTTCCGGTCACCGCGCGCTCGACGCACACCGCGTCGGCAACCGACCGGATCATGCCGGCGAGCACCGGGTTGCCGCCGAAGCCGAAGATGTAGCCAATCCCATTGGCTTCGCACCAATCCATCGCCTTGACTCGACCGTAGTGGCTGTCACCGCGCACCAGGATGTCAACCTTCGGCCAGTGCCGGCGAATGCGGGCAATGACATGCTTCAGGATCGTGCGCACTTCGATCCCGCCCGGCGTCTTGCCGCTGCGCAGGATGACGGCAACGGGCTTGCCGCTCGTCCCCTCGTAGATATGGATCGGCAGGAAGCAGCGTTCGTCGTAATGCGCGTTGAACAGCGATAACTGCTGCCGGCCATGCACCGCGTCGAAGGTGTCGTCGATGTCGAGAATAATCGAAGCCGGCGCCCGCGCGTAACTGGCACAGAACTGATCCACCAGCGCCAGCATCAGTCGCGCGATCTCGATCCGCGACGGCGCATTCTCCAACCGCGACATGGTCGGTTGCGAGCACAGCGCCTCGCCGCTTCCCGGTGCTCGGCCCACCGCCATCTTGAATACCGGGTCGTCCCGCAGTTTGTTGCAGTCGTTGGCGTCCTCGTACCCCGCCGCGATCGCAAACATCCGAAGCCGCAGCATCTCCTCGACCGTGTGATCGATGCGATCGGAATCACGGCGATCCTTCAGGCAGGTCGCGAGGCGCGCTGCAACGCCCAGATGCCGCTCGACCCCGCGCAGCAGCAGCACGCCCGCATCCGACGACAGCATCCCGCCGTCGAAAGCTACGCTCACTTTCTTGCGGCAAATCGCTGGCAGGGAAAACGGCAGGAGGTTATCTTTGTTCATGGCGGATGTGGCGCTCCGTGATCGCGGCTTCAACTCTGTCCTGACAACAGAATCATGCTCGCAATCAGCGGCTTACGCTACATCCGCCAGCCTACAATCGCTCCCGTCGTGAATAAGGCGGGCTAGTTTGCGAAGTCGCTTGAAGGTCATTCCCCGGAACGCACCGAAGTCTTTACTCGCGGCATCTATTTCCACAGGCGTCAACGGAATTTCGCTTGAGGATGATTGAATGCGAAGCGCCGTGAGCCGCGAGAGAAAGCGAAACAATTCGTATGAATAGCAGCAATTCGCCGCGCGCTTCTCGCCGGGCTCGAAGGGGCAGCCGCCAACCTTGTCCTCGCTGTCGGCCAGGGGACGCTGGAAGAATGCCGTATCGATGAAATTTCGTTCCAGTTCTTCCGTTGCAAGCCGATTGCCAGCGGCGCGCTGGCGATCGAACAGCAGGCGCACCTCTTGCTCTTGATCGTCGCGCAAGATCGAGCGCGAGTAGTCGCCGTCGCGATTGTGCTTGCGAAGCGAATAGGCCGGGTCTTTGACGAACATCTCGCCCACGGTGCTATAATTCTTCATGCGCTCACGCGTCGCCTCGATCGCGCCCAGCATTTCGGACGAGTCCTTGGGCGCATTCGCGCCACGGTCGCGCTTGCTGTTCGACTTGAAGCCGCGATGCTTCGCAATGTGGCCGAGTGCCACGGCCAGTTCCGGACCGGCCAGTCGCCGTTCCAACCCATCGGCCCGCAAAGTCCAGGGATTGAGCCCCGGAATTTTAAGTGCGCCTTTCCGGTCGTCGGCGATCAATCCGGCATCGTCAAACAGCCGGCGCAACGCGTTCATGCGCTGGCGACGGCGGCGAATCACCCTGCGTAGTCCGCGGTGCTGGCGACGGAGCTGGTTGGTCGGCGTCCGCTCCTTGTTCGTTTCCGGCACGTCGAAGGTGCGCGCACCCATGGCCACGATGCGGTCCGACGCTCTCGTTTCGTCAATGACCGCCCAGCCACACGACCCGATTCCAAGGTCAAGGCCAAGGATTAGGTTTTCCTGAAGATGTCTGCCTACCATCGAAGTTTCTTGTCAGCGTCCCTCAGAACCGAATTATTGACTATACGGGGTGTTTCTGCAATATTTACGTGTGGGAGTTGGTTGGGAAACCACGGTAAAGTGGTTTTCCACTGAAGGATTACCCCTTGGCCGAAAGGCCAAGGGGGATTCCGAAGCGTGATTCTGATTATGACGACGAATGTCGGCGTATCCAGGCCCGCCATCCTCTTCGGCTCCGCGGCAGCGCCGCCCGCACCCGCCGTGCCCAAGGTGCGAAATCGCGTCCAAATGCGGCTCTGACTCACTCTTGGTGCAGGTCGGCAAAATGATCCGGATTTCTCGGATCAAGCACCAGGCGCGGACGGCAATCGCTTCTTTTTGGGCGCTGCTAGGTCTCGCCGCCGCTCGCATCGGGATCAAGTCACGTCGCATCATTGCCTTGCACCCGCTTCGAACCGGCGCTGCACCAAAAGTGAGCCAGCGCCATTGTTGCTTGCGATTTTGTACTATGCGGACTGAGAGCTATGAGACGACGGGATCTACGCGGCTGCTTCTCTTGCAATATTTAGTAAGCCGAGCCTTCGCACTGCGTCGTAAATTCGGGTCGCTTCGGCAGTCAATGCACGTGATAACTTCTTTCGCTGCTTTGAACTCATACACTCCGATGGGGTTCGCCCGTTTGTTTTGCAAAACGTCTTCCATTCTGCAAGAGCGCGTTCGGGCGTCCACTTAATCCGCGCATTGCGACCGTTTCGGGCTTCGGCCAATACACCGTGCCGGCGTGCTGCATCGTAAATCTTATCCGCCTCGCGGCCGCTTTCGCGCGTCAAAGTTCGTCGCTGCTCGGTGCCTTTGGCTTGTGATGGCGATATGCCGTATTGGTCTTCATAATTACGCCACGCAGCAATAACGTTCTCAGGAGTCCACGCCGTTGTGCTGGCGTGAGCGTGCCCAAGTAGCTTGCGCAAGTTTCGGGCGCCGCCGAGCCATTGATTCACGCGGATGGCTAACGTATTGTATTGTGGGCCAGGACAATTAGCGTACTTACCACGCTTTCGGAGCCAGTCTTCAGAAGGGAAGATTCCATCAGGCATACGGGCGGCGAGTTCTTTGCATGACGCGAGAAGCTCATCAGCGTCGGACCAGTGCGATGTCTCGATGAATCTGTCTCTAGCCGTTTGTATTCACGAGCGTAGCGCGATTTTCGGCGCACCACGATTCTTTTGAAGTGTGACAAGGCTGATCCATCGCGTTCGTTACGACGCTGATCGGGATTTTATTGGGTCGAGGGCTGGAGGTTGCGGGAAGGGTTCGGCGGGGCACATCGCCCCGTGGGTCATGGTCCCGCAGCGGCGAAGCGGCCGGCGAGCAGCCGGAAGATCGCTGCGTCCGGGCAAGCTGTCGGCAGCCAGAGGCGAATTCGAGCGGCGCCCTCGACGACGCGGGCGGCGATCTTGATCAGCCGCAATCGCAGCGTCGTGAACTCGGCCGTTCTCCAAGAGGAACGCTTGGGCGCGGCAGCGCGCAGAGTGAGAAGCAGCCAATAAGCCGCCGTGTGCAGGATGAGGCGCATCTGATTGGCCCGCGGGTCACGGCACGACGTACGATCCGAGGCGAGCTGGGCCTTGTGTAGCTTGATGAAGTTCTCCGCTTGGCCGCGGCCACAGTAGACTGTCTCATAGAGATGCTTGGCGCTGCCCTTGAGCGAGGTGACGACGTAACGGACATCGAGGCCGAGCTTCGTCGCCTCGATCCGGGCGACGACACGGCGCTGTCTTTGCCAACTCTTGGCGCCGTAACGCAGCGTGCTCCAGCGGCGCAGCTTCTCGGTTCCGGTCACCGCGCGCTCGACGCACACCGCGTCGGCAACCGACCGGATCATGCCGGCGAGCACCGGGTTGCCGCCGAAGCCGAAGATGTAGCCAATCCCATTGGCTTCGCACCAATCCATCGCCTTGACTCGACCGTAGTGGCTGTCACCGCGCACCAGGATGTTAACCTTCGGCCAGTGCCGGCGAATGCGGGCAATGACATGCTTCAGGATCGTGCGCACTTCGATCCCGCCCGGCGTCTTGCCGCTGCGCAGGATGACGGCAACGGGCTTGCCGCTCGTCCCCTCGTAGATATGGATCGGCAGGAAGCAGCGTTCGTCGTAATGCGCGTTGAACAGCGATAACTGCTGCCGGCCATGCACCGCGTCGAAGGTGTCGTCGATGTCGAGAATAATCGAAGCCGGCGCCCGCGCGTAACTGGCACAGAACTGATCCACCAGCGCCAGCATCAGTCGCGCGATCTCGATCCGCGACGGCGCATTCTCCAACCGCGACATGGTCGGTTGCGAGCACAGCGCCTCGCCGCTTCCCGGTGCTCGGCCCACCGCCATCTTGAATACCGGGTCGTCCCGCAGTTTGTTGCAGTCGTTGGCGTCCTCGTACCCCGCCGCGATCGCAAACATCCGAAGCCGCAGCATCTCCTCGACCGTGTGATCGATGCGATCGGAATCACGGCGATCCTTCAGGCAGGTCGCGAGGCGCGCTGCAACGCCCAGATGCCGCTCGACCCCGCGCAGCAGCAGCACGCCCGCATCCGACGACAGCATCCCGCCGTCGAAAGCTACGCTCACTTTCTTGCGGCAAATCGCTGGCAGGGAAAACGGCAGGAGGTTATCTTTGTTCATGGCGGATGTGGCGCTCCGTGATCGCGGCTTCGACTCTGTCCTGACAACAGAATCATGCTCGCAATCAGCGGCTTACGCTACATCCGCCAGCCTACAATCGCTCCCGTCGTGAATAAGGCGGGCTAGGTTTATCGAATTGGAACGGTTCGACGACGCCGAGATAGGGCTTGAGGATTTCCGTCAGGCGGGCATCGGACAAGCAGTCCTTATACGGGATGCCCAGGAAATCCGGGTTTTTAGCATGGAATGCTTCTTTGAATGCGCGCGTTTTCTGATATCTGCCGCCGGATAAGGAATTGAGTGGATCGCCCCATATCTCCACATCGATCGACGCGCCGCTCAATGACGGAAAATGCAGATCATAGCTGCCCCAACGCCTTCCCGATTGCTCCGAATATTCGTCGGGATACCGCTCGCCGCGCTTGTGCACGATGCCGCGTGCATAAAGGAAATCGGATAAGCACGCTTCGGGGCGGCTACGCCACCGCATGCCATTCCGGGACGGGCAGAAATTGCTGGTCGCGAAGCAGCCGACGGCCTTGCGCACGTCTTCCCAAGTATGGCCGGATGCGTGAACGGCGGTAGTGAGCGAGCTGTAACCGTTCTTCCGAAACCATTCCACAGTTGGGAGATCACCGTGAAGCTCTTTGATTTCCTGTGCCTTCGCGAGGGCGACTTCGTAGGACCATCGCGGCTTGGTCACGCCACGATAGGTTCGGGCCGAGGTACGCCATGCCGCATATTCTTCGGTTAGACCGAGCGCTCCCAAAAGGACGGACTGGTTTAGGCCGGCCGCTAGCAACCGCGGGTAAAGTGCTGACTTCTGTTTTTCAAGAAACGGCGTGAACAACGCCCTGATGCCGTGGGCTTCATAAAGCCCCTTCACGGTGTCAAGCAGGTCTTGCCGAGTGGGAGCGGTCTTGCCCTCGCGGAGCTGTGCGGCGGTGCGAATATAAGCAAGATGGGCTTCTTCCGCCGACTTGAATAGCCCGAGGTAATGATGCTTGCCGCCAGCCCAAATCACCGCTGACCACTTCTTGGCACCCTTGTGCCAGGACACACCTTGGTACCCGCTGGTGTTGGCTTTACGGAGTCGGGCAGACTGACCGAGCTGGTCGGCAAGACGGTGGGGTTGGTTGCCCAAAGGTCGAACTCGCTGAAGGAAATCATAAACGCCAGAGAAGTCCGGCGATGTTGAGCCAACCTCGTTATCGAAGTGTAAATATTAATCAGTCCGCTTCGCTGCTCGCATGGATTCGCGAGACATGTTTGCCACCAATGTGGGCTGCTTGCACAACGCAAAAAGGATTATCGCAGGACGATCTCGCCTACGAGGCACAAGGCACAAGGCAGCCGCAGCTATTTAAGCCAGCTTGAGAAGTGCATGTTCTGTGCGAGCTTGAAGATCATCGGCAACTTCACGACCGGTCTTGAAGTAGCTCCCGTGGTGCAGTTGAGGCTCCGCCCAGGACGAGCAAGCGCAGTGAACGCGTGAATGAATAGCTTTAGAGCCGAACTGCCTACGCCTGGGCACTTGAACCAGCAGCCTAATCGAAATCTGAATTCATCTTCACCTTAGCAAGATTTGCGTATTATACTGGGGTTTTAGCCAAAATATCTTGTGAAGGAGTCTGTTGCCGGCCGCCATGCAAATGGTCCTCGCCACGGTAATCGAACTCACTGGCGGAGGATGCCGGACCGTTGCGCGCGGGCAGGCCAAGAATGGCGAGAGCGCTCGGCGATCTGATGGTCGTCTATCTCGAATCGTCTGGTGAAGATCAATCGGACAAAGAGGAGACCCAGGAGATTCAAGGCCGCTGCGATCTTGGCATGGAGGAGCGGCCCGAACTCTCCGAGGGTCGAATAGCGGTCTTCGATCCTGACCTTCGGACCTATTGGGGCGTGGTCGAACGGTCGCCAAGGCGATCCTTGCGGAGGCGATTTTGCCAAGCTTCGGATAACAGGGATCGCGCGGCAGAACCGCCCAGAATCGTCGACCCCGCGAAAGTTTCCCGTGGTCCCAAACCGAAGGACCGGAAAGTGGCGGTGCCCACCAAACAGCGGCTTAAACACCGATTTCTTTGACTGAGGCAGGGGACGCAGCCCGAGGTGAAATCCGGCCGAACCTCACCCATCTAATCTCCGAGCGAGGATCGGAGCAAAGGGCTTGATTCATGGGCGCCAAAGAGATTTGGGTGCAGGAAATTCCCCTACCGAAAGCGCCGATCCGCATCGTGCCTCGTAAGCTGGCCCGGTTTATTTCGACACCACATTGTCCAACAGAACCGAGAAGGAATAAGCCTCATGAGCGACGTTTTGCTTGAACCGTCTGCTGCTACTGTTGGCGCTGTGGGAAGCGAGGGCGGGTGAAGCCCGTCCACGCTTTCCGTCTTTATCGCTACCGGCATCCTGACACTTTTGTATCCTAGGGGAGGCTTCGGCACATATGAACTCGGGGACTGAGCATCGGGGCAAGCCGAAGCGTGCCCGCGTCGATACCGACACCGATGCGCCACGGCAAATCGCCGAACGCGTCTATAGCGACGTATTCTTGGCGGAACTCCAAAAGCAATTCGGTTTTAGCGCGGCGCGACCCGAGACGGCGGCGCGACCCGAGACGGCGACGCGACCCGAGAGGGCAGCGCAGCCCAGGAACCTCGCTGAGCGCTACGTCCTCGGCCGCCAGTGGGAGAATCAGCCTGAATGGCTAAAGCGCGACCAGCGCAAATATCTTGAGCTTCAGGAGGCGACGGAGACGTATCAGGCGCTGCTGAAGCAGTACGAGAACTTGGATATCGGATCGGATATGAATGTGACTGCCCGGCAATTGGACTGGCCGCGGCCCGAGCCGGACGATCCTGAGGAGTATTATCGTCAGCTATTGCGTCTGCTGGAATTGCTGAGAACCGCCGCAATAAGGCAGGCCGGTTTATTGGCTTCGCGCGGTGGGCGGCCAAAAAATTTTGGATTGGAAGATTTAATTCGGCGGGCGGCGAATTTCTGGATTGAAGAATTGGGCCGCCCATTTCGTATCGATTATCACCAGGGTGCCGGAATAACCCCCGCCTTCGAATTCATAAAGGCGCTGGTGACGCCGCTTGATGACGTTTCGGACAAACAAATCGTGACGGCTATGCGGACTGAGATCGCAGAACGGCGCTCTTTCACGGCTTTTCTCAAACGGAGGGGAAAGCTCACAAGTACCTAGCGTTGAACAGATGAGAGGTTCCTGTGAGGGGCGCTGTCGCTCACAGGAACCTTACCTCAGACGGGTGGAAGATTCCTGTGAGTGGCGCGGTCGCTCACAGGAACCCATTTCTCACTAGGGCGAGGTTGTTGCCAACGCTTTTTGCTGATTCACGACATTCTATGGGACCATTCTTGCCGCAGCAGAATAATACGGGCTGCCGCGGCCGATGGCGAAGAGACAGCGTATTCCGAGGGACCAGCCGGCGCCGAGAGAGTGCGGTGATGACGGCTCCGCCGCCGCCCCGCTCGATTCCCGCCTTGCCATCATCGCACGCTCGATCGGACGGCTCATCGCGCGCGAGCAATTCAATACTGCTGAACCTGGGAGCGATAGCTCGAGCACAGTTGCAATGTTCCGTGATAAGCTCGCGCGATAGCTTAAGGCCCATCCCAAGGTGTGATCCATGATCCGCGCAGCGCTTTACGCTCGTTACTCCTCCGACAATCAGCGTGACGCCTCGATCGAGGATCAGTTACGCCTCTGCCGCATCCACGCCGAGCGCCAGGGTTGGCATGTGGCCGAGAGTTACTGCGACCGCGCGGTTTCGGGTGCAAGCCTTGTTCGCCCTGGCATTCAGGCGCTTCTCGCTGACGCCGTGCGGGGCAATTTTGACTTGGTGCTTGCCGAAGCTCTCGACCGCGTCAGCCGCGATCAGGAGGACGTGGCGGGCGTCTACAAGCGGCTGACCTTCGCCGGAATCAAGATCGTCACCTTGTCCGAAGGCGAGATTACCCATCTGCATGTTGGACTGAAAGGTACGATGAATGCGCTGTTCCTCAAGGACCTTGCCGACAAGACTCGCCGCGGGCTCCGGGGGCGGGTGGAGAAGGGCAAGGCTGGTGGCGGGCTCTGTTATGGCTATCGCGTCGTCACAAAGATCGATATGGCTGGCGAGCCGATCCGCGGCGAGCGTGCCATAAAGCCCGCGGAAGCAACTGTCGTGCGTCGTATTTTCAAGGAGTTCGCGGCCGGCAAGAGCCCTCGCGCAATCGCCAGGGATTTGAACCAACAGGCGATTCCCGGCGCGGGCGGCCGGCCCTGGTCGGAAGGTGCCATCCGCGGCCATGCCTGCCGCGGCAATGGTGTTCTCAATAATGAGCTGTATGTCGGATGCCTCGTTTGGAATCGACAGCATTTCCTGAAGAACCCCGCGACGGGCAAGCGAGTCTCGCGGCGAAATCCCGAACCGGAATGGATCAGAGCGGCGGTTCCCGAACTACGGATCATCGATGATTCCCTCTGGCAGGCAGCCAAAGACCGCCAATCCGAGATAGCGAGACTATTCGAGGCGACGATACGAGGCGTGCAAGCGGCGAGGGCGGCCAACCTTTCCAGCCTGCGCCGTCCCGCTTTCTTGCTATCGGGGCTTCTGGCCTGCGGCTGTTGCGGCGACAAATACGGAATTATTACCAGGGATCGCTATGGCTGCCTCAATCACTTCCGGCGCGGGACCTGCGCCAACGGCCGCACCATCCGCCGCAGCGTGATTGAGGCCCGCGTGCTTTCGGGCCTCAGGGACAAGCTGGTGTCGCCAGAGGCCGTTTCGGCAGCGGTACGCGCTTACCACGAGGAAATGAACCGGCTGAACCACCAGCGCCGTGGGCAAGCGGAGGCGGACCGCCAGGCACTCCAGAAAGTCGAGCGGGCCATCAAAGGCATCATGGCCGCAATCGAGGATGGCCTTTATCAGCCTTCCATGAAGGCGCGGATGGCTGAGCTTGAACGGCAGAAAGCCGATGTCGAAGGGCGTATCCGCAAAGCGCCGATTGATCTACCCGACGTCAACCCGAATATCGCGGAAATTTATCGGGTCAAAGTGGCGGCGCTTTCCGATGCCCTGGCCGATCCGGAGGCCAATCGCGAGGCCGCCACGGCAATCCGATCGCTGATCGGGGAGGTCGTCATAGCACCCGGCGAACATCGGGGCGAGGTGAACGCTGTTCTCCGCGGGGAATTGATGGCAATCCTCGATCTTGCCGCGGATAAACGTAGCGCGGTGTCGCCAGCCACCGGTGTTATAACGACCACGGCTGCAGGCCCCCGATTTGAACCTGGAGCGGACGATAATCCGCGGTTATGAACGATCCGCTCGGAGCGGGTTTGATCCGCGCGGCCAAAATTGTTGAACGCGTCGAGGAACTGCGGAAATGCCCGACAGCTGGGCGATTGATCATTAAACCTCTGATAGTATTAATATTTGATCTTTTGACTATCTGACGAAATCTATTACTCTATTTATAAATATATCTCGCTAAAGAGGGAGATTTTTTCTTGACCGTGTAGCTAGCTTTATATAATACTGGTAAATCTTCAAAGTTTCCGCGTTCCAAGGATGGATCTCTGGTGAAAGCTAGCGGCATCGCCGCTACCACCGATCCGTCCTCAAGGCAGATCGGACACCAGCAACGTTATGCAGGTGTCCCTATGTCCGACCACGATCCTTCCCAGCAACTTGCGGGACTTGTCCTTGGGCCCGCCAACTCTGCCGAGGCCGTCTCCCATAGAGCGCTGTCGGATGACGGTCAGGCCGCGTTGTCAAAACCACCCATCATATATCTCTCAGTCGCGTCGCTGATCCCTAATTCGCGGAACGCGCGGAAGCACTCGAAGAAACAGATCAACAAGGTCGCTGCTTCCCTCCGAGAGTTCGGCTTCGTAAACCCGGTGATCATCGACGAGCATAACATCATCCTCGTCGGCCACTGTCGCGTCGAGTCGGCGAAGCTTCTCGGCCTGTATGAAGTTCCTACGATCCGGCTGACCCACCTCACTGAAGCGCAGAAGCGCGCCTTTGCCTTGGCCGATAACCGCCTCGCCGAGGATGCTGACTGGGACTTCGAAATCCTTGCCGTCGAACTCAAAGAGCTATCGGAGCTAAACCTGGACGTCGTTATCGAGAGTACCGGCTTCGAGAGCCACGAGATTGACCGCATCATCGAAACGGATGAAGCGGTCCGCTCGGCTGCTCAGGAATTGCTTCCTGAGCCTAATCCCGAAGAACCGCCGGTAACCCGTGTCGGCGACCTGTGGGTCCTGGGTTTCCATCGGCTCCTATGCGGCGACGCCACCGTGATCGACAGCTATCAACGCCTCATGGGCCACGAACGAGCCCAGATGGTCTTCACCGATGCGCCGTACAATCTGAAGATCTGCGACATCGTCGGGAACGGGCACATCCAGCACGGCGAGTTCCCTATGGCGTCAGGGGAGATGTCGCCTGAGGAATTCACCGACTTTCTCCGACGGGTGTTCGGGCCACTGACTCAGTTCAGCATCGATGGGTCGATTCATTATCTGTGTATGGACTGGCGGCACGAACTCGAGCTGCTCCACGCTGCTCGCGACTTCTATGCCGAGCGCAAGAATCTCTGCATCTGGAACAAATCCAATGCCGGCATGGGCAGCTTCTACCGTTCGAAGCACGAGCTCGTCTCCGTCTTCAAGAACGGCTCCGAGCCGCATATCAATAATTTTGGTCTCGGCGGTGACGGCCGATACCGGACCAACGTCTGGGACTATCCCGGGGTCAACATCCGACGCCCCGGCGGGCACTCCGACCTTGAAATGCACCCGACGGCGAAGCCCGTGGCGATGGTCATGGACGCGATGAAGGATTGCTCGCGGCGAAAGGAAATCATCCTCGACCCGTTTTCAGGAAGCGGCACGACCATAATTGCTGCCCAACGGACCAAGCGCGTCGCCCGCACGATGGAGCTTGATCCTGCTTATGTGGATCTCGCCCTGCGGCGGTGGGAGGCACTGACCGGCGAGAAGGCCCGGCACGTTGACACCAGCCTGACTCTCGACGAGGTCGCAGCCCAGCGCGGTATCGCCGCGCCCCACTACGCATTCGAACCGAAATAGGGGTCAGCCATGACGGGCGACTACGAAGTTGGCCACGGCAGGCCCCCGCGCGCCAACACCTTCAAAAAAGGCAAGTCCGGGAATCCCAAGGGCCGCCCGAAAGGCCACCGCAATCTTAAAACAGACCTTCTCGAGGTCTTAAACGACCGGGTCACCGTGGTCGAACACGGATCCAAGCGCCGTCTCACGAAGCAGCAAGCCCTACTCAAGCGCACGATGAACGACGCGCTGCAGGGCGATGCCAAGGCGCGCGCACTCATCCTGAATCTCGCCGCCGGGCTCGAGAAGTCCGGCGAACTGATTCCCGCCACTCAACCGACCACCGAGCAGGATGCCGCGATTCTGCAGCGCCTTGCCGCCCGTTTAAACCGGCAAACCAACTAGGAGCCCGATCGTGCCCAGCAACGAACTGAACGCGGCGATGCGGTCGAGCTTGCTAGCGTTCACGGAGAAATCGATCATCGAGCTCAACCCTGGCACGCCTTTTTTGTCAAACTGGCACATCGATGCTGTTTGTCACGCGCTCGACCGCGTTAGAGAAGGCAAGGTCCGGCGTCTCGCTATTGCGCTGCCACCCCGTCACGCGAAGTCGCTCTGCGTCTCCGTCGCGTTCGTCGCTCATTTACTCGGCAACAACCCGTCCGCCAAGGTCATGTGCGCCAGCTACACCCAGCCTTTGGCGACGGATCTCTCGAGACTTACGCGGCGCATCATGCAATGCCCGTGGTATCGCGAGGCGTTCCCGAAGGCGACGCTAAGCGCAGAAAAAGCGGCCGAAGACGATTTCGAAACGACGATGCAAGGTTTTCGCCGAGCCGTTTCCGTCCACGGCACTGTCCTGGGTCGGGGTGCTGACATTCTTATCGGCGACGACCTCATGCAGCCGGACGACTGCAGAACGCCCGAAGCTAGACAAAAGCGGATCGACTGGTTTCGCAATGTGTTCGTCACACAACTCAATGACCCCATGACGGGCGCCATCATCTTGGTCATGCAGCGCCTACACGAGCAGGATTTGATCGGTCACATCGAAGAGCTGGGTGGCTGGGAGATTCTAAAAATTCCGGCGATAGCGCCCGAGGCCAAACGCTACGAACTGAGCAATGGCAAATTTTATCTTCGACAGGCGGGCGACTTATTGCACCCGGCGAGGATGGATAAAGCTGCACTCGACGAAAAAAAGATCGAAATGGGGGAGCCGGAGTTTTCTGCCCAGTACCAGCAGCACCCGATCACGATGGGTGCCAACCTGTTTAAGTCAGAATACTTTCCGCGATTTGATCTCGTGGGGCTCGACTGGCGGAATTTCGATTTTATATTCCATAGCTGGGACGTAGCGTCATCCATGAGCGAGAACGCCGCATTTTCTGTATGCACGATATGGGGCGTGAAAGGTCGCACGGATTTTTATCTTCTTCATGTATTTCGCCAGCGCCTCGAAATTCCGAAGCTACTGGAACGCGCAATATACCTTGAGCAACGTACTTCGCCCGATTTGATCGTCGTCGAGAGCAACGGGATCGGCGCGGCACTCTATCAAGGCCTCGACGCAAAGTTTGGCATAAAACGCGTAAAGAGTACGACGTGCAAAGAGGACAAGCAGATACGGGCTGAACGACCAACAATGTTCCTCGCCACCCGAAAAGTTTATTTGCCGGGCAGCGCAACTTGGTTTCAACCGTTCTGGAACGAGCTGTCTGGATTCCCGGCCGGTGCGTATAGCGACCAAGTCGACAGCTTCACGCAATTTATAACTGACCGTAAGCTAATTCTTCATCACGCCTCTC
>CAWDLZ010000011.1:0-524547 GCA_963803265.1 uncultured Alphaproteobacteria bacterium
GCAACACTGGGAGCACCATTGCGCAGACGATCGGATTGACCGCCAGCGACGAGACCAACGCCTCGTATAACAACACGCAGACCGCGATTCAGACCGGACAGACCGGCTCCTCGATCTCGCAGGTTGTGGACGGCGACACCGCCAACGGCAACACGCAGACCGCGACGGAGGACCCCGGCAGTAGCAACGCGATCAACCAGAGCACCCTGGCGAGCGGCACGGGCAACACACAGACCGCGACGATCGGCAACGGCAGCAGCAACGGGGTCACCCAGGCCGAGACCGGTAGCGCGAGCGACGTGCAAACGGCGTCGGTCAGCTACGGCAACAGCAACAATGTCAGCCAGTCACAGGCCGATGACTTCGACCGACACGCAAAACGCGTCGGTCACCTACGGCTACCTCAACACAATCAACCAGACCCAAACCGGTGGCTTGGACAACGGGCAAACGGCGTCGGTCTACAACGGCTACGGCAACGGCATCAGCCAGACCCAGACCGGTGGCTCGGGCAATACCTTGCCCGACCTAGGGGAAACGGCGTCGATCTATGACGGCCACAACAACTCGATCGTCCAGGCCCAGGACGACGAAACGGACAGCGCGCAGACCGCGACGATTGACTATGGCCACGGCAATACTGTTGACCAGTACCAGGGCATCGGCGGCTCGGGCAACGCCCAGACCGCATATGTTTACAGCAGCAGCAACGGGTCGATCTCGCAGACGCAGGGCGCTGGCGTGAGCAACGGCATCCAGCTCGCCTACCAGACCTACAACACCGGCGCCAACACGATCATTCAGACTCAGGCCACCAGCGGCAACACTGAAACCGCCACCCAGACCGGCGGCTTCGGCAACACTTCAATCCAGCACCAGTAAGCATAGGGATACGGCGAGCGTTGGGAGGGGGCGAGCCCCCTCCCAATCTTCGGCGCAAGACCCTCTTTCGTCCAACCCGACCGTCTTCCCGGGAAAGATTGCGATCATGCTGTGGCGATGTCTCTTCCTGATCGTCCTGACAGCCGCGCTGCCGGCTCGCGCCGACGATCTGGTCAGCACGACCCAGGTGGTGGCGGCGCTGGCGGCTGGCGCGCTGGCGGCGGACCCGTTCGGCAATGTTTCGCAGATTTCCCAATCGGGCTCCGGCAATGTCGGCGAGACCGACCAGAGCGGCACGCGCGACATCGCAGCGATCACCCAGATCGGCAACAACAACAGCTCATCGATCCAGCAGACCAGCGTCGGCGACGTCGCCGTGAACACCCAGATCGGCAACGGGCTGAGCATGACGATCCGCCAGACCGGCCCCGGCCAGATCATCTCGATCACGCAGCGCAAATGAAGTCCCCGGCCCGCACCGCCGCCCTGTTGCTGCCGCTGCTGCTGACGGCAGGCGCAGCCTGGGCACAGGCGGCGCCACACGACCGGCAGCCCGCCGCGGGGCAGCCCACCGAGGCGCAGGAGCTAGCGCAGCAGCGGGCCGCCATGGGCGACCAGTTCGGCGGCCGATCGATCCCCCCGGACATCCTGAAGATCATGGCGGACCCGCGGATCGAGCCGGTCGTCGCCTATATCCTGTGGCAGGCTGCGCGCAAGCCAATCGAGGAATGGACGCTGCAGCAGCTTCAGGATATTACGGCGATCATCCCGACGCTGCCCGAGACCGGCATGCCGATGTCGCAAATCCAGGCGCTCTACAAGTACCTCGGCCTCGACCCAAGCGACGTGTTCAACCCGCAGCTTGGCGCTGACTGGCAGGCCAACTCGACACGCTTCGAGCGGAGCGGCGCGGGCGCCGTGGCCGCGATATCCTCGGCAGACTGCCAGACCGATCCGGCCGAGATGACGGTCGCAATGTTCCAGTCCTGTCAGTCAGGCGGGCAATGACGACGGCGTTCACACACGGTTGGGAGGCGGCAATGCGCTTCAAATGGCTGACCTTGGTTTTGCTGGCGACGCCGGCCCTGGCCGGTGCACAGACCATTGATTCCGGAGGCGGCATGACGGATCAGGGCACCAACAACCGGCAAACAGTGGACCGTCCGGCGGGCGATCGGTCGGTGGTCCGGCAGACCGCCGGCCCCGGCAGCAACGGCAATGCGCAGAGCGTGACGATCTCGTCGCAGGGCGATCCGCCGAACCTCGCCACGCAGCAGACGCAAGGCGCCGGCGACACCCAGAGCATCGTCATGCCGGGCGGCTCGGGCAATGTGGTGGTCCAGGAGGCCGGGGCGGGCGGCGCGGGCAGCGTGCAGTCGGCCGTGATCACGGGCACGGGGAACACCGTGAAGCAGGACTCCGACGGCAGCGGCACCCAAAGGGTGCACAGCAGCGGCCAGGGCTCGACAATCGTTCAGACCCAGCGCGGCGTGGGCAACCATCAATCGGCGGTGCAGACCGGCACCGGCAATGTCGCGATCCAGACGCAGCGCGGCAACGGGTTGAGCGGTGCGCTGCAGCAGCACGGCGGGCAGACCGACGTGCAGGTCCAAGAGCCTGGACAGTGACTTCTTCTGCACTGCGGAGTCGCTAGAGACTTTTTGAAAAAGTGTGCCGCGCCCGATTCGTTGGACCAAAGTTTGAGTTAAGCAGCCTCATTCATGCGGGCATTCTCCCAAGCGATGCGGGTTTGGCGCGGCGCTCGCCTATGGCAAGGTGCCGCTCTTCGACGGCGTCGAGGAGTTTCTCGCGGCGGGGCTGTGCCCGGGAGGCACGCGGCGAAACCTCGGTTTCGCGGCGCCGATGGCAAGATTTGCCGAGGAGTTGAGCGAGAACCAGCGCCTGCTGCTCGCCGATGCGCAGACCTCGGGGAGGCTGCTTGTCGCGGTGGGCCCCGGCCGCCTAACCGAGCAGCCAACCCTGCGCAACACGCCGCGCTCCTACACCACGCTCAGGGGCATGATCAAATGGCGGATTTGCTGGGTGAATCTGGTGCTGCCGGAAAGGATTGAACTTTCGACCTCTCCCTTACCAAGGGAGTGCTCTACCACTGAGCTACGGCAGCGAAGGGCAATGGGGTCGGGAGATACCTGAACGGGTCGCTGCTGGCAAGCGCCCGCCCATGCCGTTCCGCGAAGCGGGCAATCTAGAACCCGAAACGACGCGAGATTTGCGCCGCACGCTCTGTGTGGACGCGATGACTTCCTCCGCGGAGGTTCGCCGCTCCCACGTTAGGGATGTTCGTGTTGGTCGCCGCCCTTCGGCGCAGGTTTTTGCCCGGTAGGATGAGCCGGAGCGGCCGCGTGCTGCGGCGCCGCGCGCTGCCCTGTCGTGTGCTGAAGGGCGCCGTGCGGCGGCTGAGCGCCGTGCGGCGCGACGGGCGGACGCGCGGTGCCGGCGCTGGCCGGCGTGACCCCCCTTGCCCGAACCACGCCGGGACCCGTGAAGGTTCCCGGGTGCGGGGTTGCGGCAACCGCCGGGCGGCCATGATTGACCGTGGCGCGCAGCGCACGGTTGCCGGCCGCCGCCTGCTCGTGCTGGGCTTGGAGCGGCGTCAGGCCAACGTGCTGTTCCTGCGGCGCGGCCGTCGGCCGCGCATTGGTCCCGCCTTTGCCGCCGTTGAAGCTGACGCGCGCGGTGCCGGCACGGACGGGCGCGTTATAGACGTTGCCGATACGCCTGCCGCCGAAATTGTTCACGGCCTGGTTGTAAAAAAAGGTTCCATTTTCCCAGCGCCCGCCGAGGTAGCCGACGCCGGTGTAACCGAAGCCGTAATTGATGCCGCCATAGAAGCCGACAGTCGGCCCCCAATAGCCGGCGTTCCAGATGTAAGCGCCGTTCACCCAGGCCCAATAACCGGGTGTCCATAACAGCCCGACCGCGGGCGGCGCCACCCATGTTCCCGGCACCCAATAATAACCTGCGCCTCCCCAGGCCCAATAGCCGGGAACCCAGATGTCGCCGAGTTCGGGAAGCGTCGGCTGGGCATAGATCGGCAGCGGCGGCGGCGCCACCGTGATCGAGATGCCCAGCGCCTGAGCGTAACTGGCCGAGGGAAGAGCGGTCATCGGCGCGGCCAGCGCGAGGCAGGACGCGATCGAGAGCGGGACGAGACGGTGCAAGCTCAACATGCTGGTACCTCCAAGAGAATGATTTTGCCGAGCGCTCCACTCAAGTCGCCTAAACGCCACCATAATAGCAACTGCGGCGACGTCGATAAGCTCGGAAACTACTCAGCTTCCGGTGCCGACGCAACAACGCGGGGAATCAGTGACGGGTGCGGAACGACAGGCTTGACGCGCCACTCGCCGCGCCGCCACCCTGCCCCCGATGACCGGCAAAGCCAAAGAAAAACCTCGCCGCACCCCGGCGGGCGAGCGCGCCGAAAGGATGCGCGCCGAGCGCCTGGCGCAGGCGCTGCGCGCCAATCTCGGACGACGCAAGGCGCAGGCGCGCGAGCGCGACGCTGATGCCGACGTCGACGCCGATGCCGAGGCAGCCGCGCCGAAGCGGCGCGAGGATTGAGCCCGGCCGGGACTTGAGGGCAACCGGCGCATCCCCTACAACTAGCTGCAACCATGGACAAAATTCGCATCCGCGGCGGTCGGCCGCTGGCTGGTTCTATTCCTGTCGGCGGCGCGAAGAACGCGGCGCTGCCGCTGATGACGGCCGCGCTTCTGACCGACGAGACGCTGACCCTGCGAAACGTGCCCGTCCTCGCGGATATCACCACGCTCTCGCATCTCCTGGTGCAGCATGGCGCGGCCGTCACCATGGCAGGCGCCGAAAGCGTCAACGAGCGCGGTCATGCGCTTCAGATCAACGCCCGGCGCATCGTCTCGACCACCGCGCCTTATGATCTCGTGCGCAAGATGCGCGCCTCGGTGCTGGTGCTGGGGCCGCTGCTGGCGCGCTGCGGCGAGGCGCGGGTGTCGCTGCCCGGCGGCTGCGCCATCGGCACGCGGCCGGTCGATCTGCACCTCAAGGGGCTGGAGCGCATGGGCGCGCACGATCGAGCTGCGCCAGGGCTATATCGAGGCCGAGGCGCGCGAGGGACTGCGCGGCGCCGAGATCGTTTTTCCAATCGTGTCGGTGGGCGCCACCGAGAACCTGCTGATGGCGGCGACGCTCGCCGACGGCGAGACCATGCTCGTCAACGCCGCGCGCGAGCCCGAGATCGTCGATCTGGCCGCCTGCCTCAACGCGATGGGCGCGAAGATATCGACGGCGCCGGCACTGGCCGCATCGCGATCCGCGGCGTCAAGCGGCTGCACGGCGCGCACCACGCGGTCGATCCCCGACCGGATCGAGACCGGCACCTATCTGATGGCCGCCGCGATCGCGGGCGGCGCCGTCGAGTTGGTGGGCGCGCGGTATGATATGGTCGGCGCCGTTGCCCGCAGCCTCGAAGGCGCGGGCGTCGAAATCGCCGAGTCCGCCGACGGGGCTTACGGTCTGTCGCCGCAACGGGCGGCTCGACGGCGTCGACGTGACGACCGAGCCCTTTCCCGGCTTCCCGACCGATCTCCAGGCCCAGATGATGGCGCTGATGACCATCGCCGACGGGCGCGGCGATGATCACCGAGACGATCTTCGAGAACCGCTTCATGCACGTGCCCGAGCTGTGCCGCATGGGCGCCGACATCAACGTGCACGGCGCCTCGGCGATGGTGCGCGGGGTTGCCCGGTTGAACGGCGCGCCAGTGATGGCGACCGATCTGCGAGCCTCGGTGTCGCTGGTCCTGGCCGGGCTTGCCGCGGAGGGCGAGACCATCGTGAACCGCGTCTATCACCTCGATCGCGGCTATGAACGGCTCGAGGAGAAGCTTGCCGCCTGCGGCGCCGACATCGAGCGCCTCACCGACGATTGAGGCAGGGGCGATGGCCGGATTGAAGCTGCGCGCGGTGGACGAGGAAGACCTCGCCGTCATTTCAGCGATCCTGCAGGACGCGCTCGTCACCATCGGCGAAATGGTCTATCTGCCCGAGGAAAGGCGCTTCGCGCTAGTGGCGAACCGCTTCCGTTGGGAGCCGCGGCCGGGCGAAACGCATAAGGAGCGCACGCTTTCGGGGCTGTGCATCGACGACGTCGCCTCGGTGCGCCGGCGCGGTTTCCATCGTCGCGAGGAAGAGCGCATCCTATCGCTTCTCGCGATCACCGCCGAGGCTCGGGACCAGCACACGACCCTGCTGCTCGAATTCGCCGGCGGCAGTTCCATCCGGCTGGAAGTCGGGCGGATCCTGTGCCATTTAGATGATCTGGGCGAGCCCTGGCCGACGCGCTGGCGGCCGAAACATCCGGTAGCGGCCCGGGATTAGTCTTTTCAGGTTTTTTGCGGAGAGTGGTTTTTGCGCGGCAATGAGACGCTGGTATTGGCGCTGCCAAGGGGCCGCATCCTCGGCGAGGTGACGCCGCTATTGAAGCGCGCGGGCATCGAGATCGAGCGCGCCTTCGACGACCCCCAATCGCGCCAGCTCCGCTTCACCACCAATCACGACGGGCTCGACGTGATTCGCGTTCGCAGCTTCGACGTCGCGACCTTCGTCGCCTTCGGCGCGGCGCAACTGGGCATCGCCGGCAGCGACGTGCTGATGGAGTTCGATTATCCCGAAATCTACGTTCCGCTCGACTCGAATGTCGGGCGCTGCCGGCTGGTCGTGGCGGCGCCCAAGGAAGATGCCGGCCGCGACGATCCCTCGCGCTGGAGCCATGTCCGGATCGCCACCAAATACCCGGAAATGACGCGCCGGCATTTCGCCCAGCGCGGCGTGCAGGCGGAGTGCATCGTCCTCAATGGCGCGATGGAGCTGGCGCCGAGCCTCGGGCTCATCGCGACAGATCGTCGATCTCGTTGCAGACCGGCACCACCCTGCGCGCGAACGGGCTCGTCGAGATCGAGCACATCGCCGACATCACCTCGCGCTTCATCGTCAACCGCGCCGCGCTCAAGACCCGCGTCGCGGAGGTCAGCCACTGGATCGAGCGCTTCCGCGCGGTGGCCGATGCCGCTTGAGGCTCGACACCTCGGCGGCCGGCTTCGCGCGACGCGTTCGCGCGCTTTCTGGCGTCGCAAGCGCGAGAAAGAGGCCGATGTCGACGCCGTGGTTGCGGCGATCATCGCCGATGTCCGCGCCCGCGGCGATCGTGCCTTGATCGAGCTATCGAAGCGCTTCGACCGGGTCGAGCTCACCCCGGCGAGCCTGCGCGTGTCGGCCGCCGAGATCGCCGCCGCGAAGGCGGCGTGCGGCGCGGCGGCGCTGGCGGCGCTGCGTCTGGCGCATGGCCGCATCGTGGCCTATCACGAAAAGCAGCGTCCGGCCGATCTCGATTATACCGACGATGCCGGCGTGCGGCTCGGCGCGCACTGGCGCCCGCTCGCTTCGGTCGGGCTCTACGTTCCGGGCGGCACGGCGTCTTATCCGTCCTCGGTGCTGATGAACGCGGTGCCGGCGAAGGTCGCCGGTGTCGCGCGCATCGTGATGGCGGTGCCGGCGCCAGCCGGAATCATCAGCCCCCTGGTGCTGGCGGCGGCCGAGCTCGCGGGCGTGACCGAGGTGTATCGCATCGGCGGCGCGCAGGCCATCGCCGCGCTCGCCTACGGGACGGAAAGCATCGCCGCGGTCGATAAGATCACCGGTCCGGGCAACGCCTATGTCGCGGCGGCCAAGCGCCGCGTCTTCGGCACGGTTGGCCTCGACATGATCGCCGGCCCATCGGAAATCCTGGTGGTGGCCGACCGCGCGAACAACCCCGATTGGATCGCGGCCGATCTCTTGTCCCAGGCCGAGCATGACGGCGCGGCGCAGTCGATCCTGATCGCCGACGACAAGGACTTCGCCGCTGCGGTTGGTACCTCGGTCGCGCGCCAGCTCGCTAGCCTGCCGCGCGCCGCCATCGCCGGCGAAAGCTGGCGCGATCATGGCGCGATCATCCTCGTCAGGAATTTCGACGAGGCCGTGCCGCTGATCGACCGCATCGCCGCCGAGCATGTCGAGCTGGCGGTCGAGCGGCCCGAGGCGCTGGCAGCCCGCATCAATAATGCCGGCGCCATCTTCCTTGGCCGCCACACGCCCGAGGCGGTGGGCGATTACGTCGCCGGCCCCAATCATGTCCTGCCGACCTCGCGCAGCGCGCGTTTTTCTTCGGGTCTCGGCGTCCTCGATTTCATGAAGCGCACTTCGCTGATCGCGTGCGATGCTGCGAGTTTGCGCGCCATCGGTCCGGCGGCGATCACACTGGCCGAGGCCGAAGGGCTCGACGCCCATGCGCGCTCGATCGCGATCCGCCTCAATCTCGCTGGCGGCTGACGCGATGGCCGAGAGCAAGCAGCGCATCGTCAAGATCACGCTCGACGAGCACAGCGTCGTTCGCCGCAACGAGGACGTCGAGCACGAGCGCGCGGTCGCGATCGCTGATTTGCTCGACGACAACAGCTTCATGCCGACCGCGTCCTTGAGCGGACCTTTTCATCTCCATTTGGGGATCGCCGATAATCGCCTGCTTCTCGACATCCGCGACACCGAGGAAAAGGCGCTCGACCGGGTGGTGTTGCCGCTGTCGCCGTTTCGCAAGATCGTGAAGGAATATTTCATGATCTGCGGCAGCTATTACAGCGTGGTGCGCGGCCATCACCCGTCCTCGATCGAGGCGATCGACATGGGCCGCCGCGCGCTCCACAACGAAGGCGGCGAGCTGTTGCGCGAGCGGCTTGCCGACCGCGTCGCGGTCGACCTCAATACCGCGCGACGCCTGTTCACCCTGCTCTGCGTTTTGCACATCCGGGGCTAGCGATGGTGGGAGAGCGCCTCGTCCTGGCCTCGTCCTCGCCGCGCCGCCTCGAATTGCTGGCGCAGGTGGCGATGCTGCCCGATGCGATCGACCCCGCCGAGATCGACGAGAAATCCTCGCCCGGGCGAATTGCCGCCGCGGCTGGCCGAGCGTCTTGCCGCGGAGAAGGCCGAGGCCGTGGCGGCGCGGCACGCGGGCGCGTTCGTGCTCGGCGCCGACACGGTGGTCGCCTGCGGCCGGCGCATTTTGGGCAAGCCCGAGACCGCCGCCGAAGCGCGCACGTGTCTGACGCTGTTGTCGGGTCGGCGCCACCGGGTTCACGGCGGCATCGCGCTGGTCACGCCGCAGGGCAAGCTCGTCCGGCGCCGGGTCGTGACCATGGTCGCGATGAGCCGGATAACCAATTCCGCGCTCGAAGCTTATCTCGCCAGCAATGAGTGGCGCGGCAAGGCCGGCGGCTATGCGATCCAGGGGCTCGCCGCGCGCTTCGTGCGCGGGATCAACGGCTCCTACAGCAACGTCGTGGGGCTGCCCTTATTCGAGACTCTGGCGCTGCTGGAGGGACAGGGGTTCCGGCGGTGAGCACCGCGTTGTTCGTCGCGGTATCGCCAGGCGAGATTTGGGCCGCGCTCGAAGAGGCGGGCGAGCTTGCCGCGCTCCGCCTCATCCGCACCGGCGCGCCCAGCCGGGTCGGCGAGGTCTTTCTCGGCCGTGTCGTCGCATTGCGCCCCGAGCTGCCGGCGGCGCTCGTCGATATCGGTCTCGACCGGCCGGGCTTCCTCGATGCGCGGGATATCGACCGCAAGCGCGGGCTGGCCGGGCTGACCGAAGGCCAAGCTCTGATCGTCGAGGTGACGAGGGATGCGCGCGCGGACAAGGCGGCGGGCCTGCGGCTGTGCCGCATCGCCGGCGAGCGCCGTGCGCGGATCGACGATGCCGCGCGCGCGGCCAAGCCGCCCGTGAGGCTCGAGCCCGCGGCGCCGGCGATCGTGGCGCTGCTCAACGAGTTCCTGAAATCGCCGCCCGAGCGCATCGTGATCGACGACCGCGCAAGCTTTGCCGAGGCGCGCCTGTTTCTGCGCCGCGAGCGCCCCGATCTTGTCGCGCGGCTGCAATTTTATGACGAGGCGACACCGCTCATGGAGCATGCCGGGCTCGCCGCTGCGATCGCGGCGGCAATGGGCGCCCGCGTCGCGCTCCCTTGCGGCGGCGCGATCATCGTCGAGACCACGCATGTCGCGACCACGATCGATGTCGATGGCGGCAAGGCCTCGGCGCTCGCCGCCAATCTTGAGGCGGCGCGCGCGGCCGCGCGCCAGATCGGCTTACGCAATCTTGCCGGACCCATCGTCATCGATTTCATCGGCATGAAGAAGCGCGCCGACCGTGACAAGGTGCTGGCCGGCCTGAAGGCGGCGCTCGCCGCCGATGGCGAGAAGCCGGATCTCCTGGGCTGGACACGCCTCGGCCATGTCGAGCTGGTGCGGCGGCGGCGCCACGCGCCATTGGCCGAGCTGCTGTTCGAGCGCGCGCCCGATGGGTCTCAGCGCAAAACCGCGCTCAGCTTGGCGCTCGATGCCTTGCGCGCCGTCGAGCGCGAGGCGCGGGCGCAACCGGGCCGGCGTCTCGCCGTCGCGGTTCACCCAGAGGTCGCGGCGGCGCTCGGCGAGGGCGAGGGTCTGACGGCGCGCCGCGTGGTGGAGAGGCGCTTGGGCCATGCGCTCGCCGTCGAGGCACAGCCGCAACGCGCGCGCGAGACTTCGGAGATTCGAGGGGAGGAGCGATGAGCGATCCTTCGGCGAAGATTCCGTCGCGCCGCTGCCCCATTTGCGGCAAGCCGGCGGTGGAGCGGCATCGGCCCTTCTGCTCGCGCCGCTGCGCCCTCATCGACCTGGGGCGCTGGCTCGGCGGCAATTACCGCGTGCCGGTCGCCCAGAACGATGACGAGGAGGAGTCGCCAACCGGCGACGACGAGGCGGAATGACGCGGAACGGCAAGCGGCCGGGCTAGACACTTTGGCGGATTCTTGCGATAAGCCAGCGCTCGTCGGCTACGGCGCCCAGGTAGCTCAGTTGGTAGAGCCACGTGACTGAAAATCACGGTGTCGGTGGTTCAATTCCGCCCCTGGGCACCACTTTATCTCAATAAACACAATAACTTAAAGATACGGCCTGGTTTCGATTGCGTGGGCTAAATTTCCCGGGGCACGTTCGGGGGACGATCTGGGGCGCAAGCGGGAGCGCCCTTTGGAGCACATGCAGCAAATACGAGAAGCGGCAGGCGGGTTGACCCATGCTTGACTCTCATCCGATCTTCAACGTGACGGGCACCCTTCTCATTTTAAGCGTGTTCGTTAACATTATGCTCATTTGGCGTATCCGCGAGCGCGAGCGGTGGTGGAAGGAAGAATTAAAACGGCAATGGCGACGGTGGGGAAAGCGCGAGGGCTGAGCCGGCTCTTCCGCGCGAGATGAGCGATATACACGTCGTAGCCCTGTACTACGACGTGAAGGCGGGTGATGGCACCGACTACGAAATTGCCGCGCCGCTGGAGTACGAACACGCCAAGTTTCGGGTTGAAGTGAAAGACGGCTTAGCTAAGTTCGAGATGAAGGAGCACTTCGTGACACAGGAAAGGGCGATCGAGTGCGTGCTTCCCTTCATCCGCTCATGGGAGGTCCAGAGCGATCTTACATCCGAGCCGGAAAGCTTCCGGCTTAAATTCCACAATTCCCAGGTTATCGATCGCGACCCTTCGCCACGAAGTAAGTCTGTCGTTGGGAGCGCGGCGATGCTCATTGACGCTTTCGTTAGCGCAGGGAAGGGGCTCGTGAAGCGCTCATCCTATCCGGAGCCCCCGCACGCGTTCGCCGTGGATGCGAACGTCGAAACGATGGCGATGCGGTATTGCTGGTACCGCCAAGGGCGGGAGCCGCTCGCGTCAATGGCCTACTTCTGCCTCACCGTCATTGAGATGATGTCGGTTGCGACGGGCAACAAGAGACCGGCAGCGGCGACGAAATTTGGGATATCGAAGAAGGTGCTAGACAAGCTCGGTACGCTGACGAGCGAAGCGGGTGGGCCTCACGCGCGGAAAGCAGTCGGCACCGCGACGGATTACAGCGCTTCCGAGCGGGATTGGATCGAGAGAGCGGTGAAGGCGATCATCCGGCGCGCTGGGGAGTGCGTGCATGCTCCCACGGCAGCCATGGCAAAGATCACCCTCAACGATCTGCCGCCTTTGTCGATTGAGGATCGCGCGTAGGTCGCAGACGGCGCGCGGTGCCGCGATGGCGCACGGAGAAAACCGCTGGCGGGCCTGCTTGCCGCGGGCTGCGCGACTACGCGGAAGGCCGACCTGCGGCACAGGCGGGCGCGCCTTGAGGGGAATTTGCGGTTCCGAGCGCCGGCTGGCAGGAAGACTAGGCCATAGACGTTTGACAGTATGCTAATCTACTCGGCCGCGACCGCATAACCAGGAGCACCACAATGAGGATGAACAGCGAACAGGCCGCGCAGAGCAAGGCATGGGTTCTTGATGGAGACCCGGATGACGACACCACCGGGATTGTTCAGGTCGATGGTCAGGACATGAGGGCTGCCAGCTTGGCGGAAGCGAAGGCGGTCCTTGCAGCCGCGGGCTATCCCGAGACCGTGGTCGAACTGGAAGAACACGTGTTTAAGGACCTGATCACCGACGAGACGCATCCGGCGCTAGTTTGGGTTCCCCATCCTGAGGCGCAGTAAGCGATCGCCTGCGCGACGCCCACATGAGGAGGGTAGGGTCGTGACCAACGATGAAAACGCGCACAGGCGAAATCGAAGGCGAAGTCGAGCGCCAGAGATGACATTCGAAGGCGAGCCGACCAAGAGGTTCAGCGTATGGTGGTTCGTCAAAGACCAACAGCACGAGCGCGAGGCCGACTACGACACGATTGCCGAAGTGAAGAAACATCGCCGCAGGCCAGACCGCGTACAGAAGGTGCGCGTAGGTCGAAAGTTTCTCACCTGGGGCGAGTTCGATGGTTGGGCGAAAGATCAAGAGACCCCGCCGCCGCCGCCGACGGGTCACACCACATGATTGGTTTCTTTCGCAGAAGCGTGAGCGCCACAAAAGGTGCAACACAACATGGACCTGACTGCAATCGGAGAAGCGATTAGCCTATTCCGCAACGCGCTTGGGCTCGTAAAGGACACGAAAGACATGTTGCCGGTCGCGCAACAGGCAGCCGTGACGAAGAGCCTAGATGAAGCTGATCGTGCTGCCCGAATTGCCGAGGCGCAGATCGCTAAGGCGCTCGGCTTCCGGCTTCATCCCTGCACGTTCCCGCCGCAGATCATGCTTGAAGCGAAGGGAGCGCAAGGGGCCGTTTGGCGTTGCCCGGCATGTGGGCACGAGAGACCACGATCGCGAACTCTCAAAATGAAGCCTCCCGCCAGCGTAGCTGGCCCTTCGAGTGAAGGCAGTCCGACAGGTTGGTTGGGCCGCTGACATTCGCACGACGTTTACACGTCAGGATCGTTGGACCTATCGAACGGGCTGTCGTCAGCGCCTATGGCAACCCCACCACCTGCGCGGCGCCGGTTTCGCCGCGCGGCCCTCGGCGACACGCTTCAAGCCGGGGGGCGGCCTCAGAATTCTCGCCCCCGGAGCAAATTGTCGAGCGACCACGGCCCGCTCCCCGCGACTGCGAAGAACAGCGCCACCAACGCCCAGATCAGCGGGAATTCGACGCCCTGGGTGTTCCAAAAATAGCCGTGGCGCGCGCGCTGGCTTAGGCTAGGCGCGCTCCCTATATCTGGAATGTTGCCTCTGGCACCGCGGCCCGCTTCGTGCCAATAAGCCTCGTCAGGAGAGCCCCATGACCGACCTCGCGCGCATCGACGATTTGTTCTTCGGCCAGACCGGCATGGACCGCGCCCGCGTCGAGCGCCTTGTCGCCGAGGCGCTTGCCGGCATGGATGACGGCGAGCTGTTCCTCGAATATTGCCAGTCCGAGAGCATCGCGCTCGATGACGGCCGCATCAAATCGGCCTCGTTCGACACGGCCCAGGGCTTCGGCCTGCGCGGGCTCTCGGACGAATCCGCAGGCTACGCCCATGCCTCGGAATTATCCGAGGACGCGATCCGCCGCGCGGCGCAAACCGTCCGCGCGGTACGCCAAGGCCATGGCGGGACCCTCGCCGCGCCGCCGCCCGGCACCAACCGGCAGCTCTATGCGGAGGATAACCCCCTCGCCCAAATCGAGTTCGCCGAAAAGACAAAGCTCCTCGCCGAGATCGACGCTTATGCCCGCGCCAAGGACCCCCGCGTCCGGCAGGTCGCGGCCTCGCTGTCGGGATCGTGGCAGGCGGTCGAGATCATCCGCGCCGATGGCGGGCGCGTCGGCGATATCCGCCCCCTGGTGCGGCTCAACGTGAACATCGTCGTCGGCGAGGGTGGGCGGATGGAAACCGGCACCTCGGGCGCCGGGGGAAGGCTTGCCTATCAGCGCTATTTCGATCCGGCGAACTGGCGCGCCCAGGTCGACGAGGCGCTGCGCCAGGCGCTTGTCAATCTCGCATCGGTGCCGGCGCCTGCCGGCGAGATGACGGTCGTCCTCGGCCCCGGCTGGCCCGGCGTGATGCTGCACGAGGCGGTCGGTCACGGGCTCGAAGGCGATTTCAACCGCAAGAAGACCTCGGCCTTCGCCGGCCTCATCGGCAGCCGCGTCGCCGGTCCGGGCGTCACCGTCGTGGACGACGGCACGATTCCCGACCGGCGCGGCTCGCTCTCGGTGGACGACGAGGGCACGCCGTCGAACTGCACGGTGCTGATCGAGGACGGCATTTTGAAGGGCTATATGCAGGACCGCCTCAACGCGCGGCTGATGGGGATGCGCCCGACCGGCAACGGCCGGCGCCAGGGCTTCGCCTATGCGCCGATCCCGCGCATGACCAACACTTACATGCTGGCGGGCGACAAGGATCCGCAAGGAGATCCTCGCCTCGGTGAAGCGCGGCCTCTACGCGGTCAATTTCGGCGGCGGCCAGGTCGACATCACCTCGGGCAAGTTCGTGTTCTCGGCGGCCGAGGCCTATCTGATCGAGGACGGCAAGGTCGGCAAGTCCGTCAAGGGCGCGACCCTCATCGGCAACGGCCCGGACGCGCTGAAGAAGATCACCATGATCGGCAACGATTTGGAGCTCGATGGCGGCATCGGCACCTGCGGCAAGGATGGCCAGGGCGTGCCGGTCGGCGTCGGGCAGCCGACCTTGCGAATCGATGGCTTGACCGTCGGCGGCACCGCTGCATGATTCTCGCGCGGCGGCTCGGGTGGCTTCGAATCCGAAATTCGGTCCCGACCCTGCCCCGCGATACCGCGAATTTCGGATTCGCCTCGCTCGCGTCGGGCTTGCTGCTCGCCTGCCTCGCGGCCGGCCCGGCCTTTGCCTGCGATCTCGACACCGCGCCAACGACGCGCTGGACCATCGCCAAAGAGGGCGGCGCGAGCTTTCTTGTCACCCCGTGCGGCGAGCGCTTCTTCGCCACGGGCGTCAACGTGATCGATGGCGGCATCTCCGGCGCGAAGCTCGCCCGCCCGCATTACGATTGGCATGACGATGCCGGATCGCTCAGCGTCTGGGTCGAAGGCGCGCGCAACCGCCTCGCGCGCTGGGGCTTCAATTCCGCCGGCGCCTGGTCGCTCGCGCCGCAGGAATTGAAGCTGCCCACCGTCATCAATCTGGAGCTAGGCCGGCTCGCGCGCTTCCACTGGTTCGATCCCTTCGACCCGGCCACCGCTTCGCGCATGAATGACGAGGCGAAAGCTCTCACCGCGCCCTACCGCGACACGCCCTATCGCATCGGCTATTTCTCCGACAACGAGGTCGGCTGGTGGGGCGGCGCGCTGTTCCTGTTCTACGCGGAAAAGCCGGCGAGCAACTTCACTAAGCAGCGCCTCGTCAAGCTGCTGCGCCAGACCTACCATGACGATTTCCGGCGCTTCACGCGCGATTTCCTGCCGCCGGCCGGGGTCGAATCCTGGGACGCGCTCCTCGCCGCCGAGGCGCCGACCAAGCTTCGCCCCGGCGGCCACGGCATCGCGACGGTCGAGGCTTGGACCGGGATCGTGGCCCAGCACTATTACGAGCTCGCTTCCGCCGCGCTCAAGGCCGCCGATCCGGACGCGCTCTATTTCGGCGACCGGCTGCCGATCTATTACGATCCGGCGGCAATTCGCGCCGAGCGAGGCCATGTCGACGCGCTGGCGATCAACTACAATGTCGACAGCCCGGAAGGTTGGATCGCGCCGTATTTCTTCGCTGGCTTGCGACGCCTCACCGGCGGCAGCCCCATGCTGATCTCGGAATGGTTCTATGCCGCGCGCGAGAACCGCACCGGCAACGCCAATAATGGCCATCTGATGACCGTCGACACCCAGGCCGAACGCGCCGCGGGCGCGGCTGCCGCCGCGCGCAATTTCGCGGCGATACCCGAAATTCTCGGGCTCGACTGGTTTCAGTATTACGATTATCCGCTCGGCGGCCGCGAGGACAGCGAGGATTACAATTTCGGCCTCGTCGACATCCGCGACCAACCCTATGACGCGCTGGTGACGGCGCTCGCCGCGGCCAACCGCGACTTGCCCCGGATCCACGAGGCCGCGCGGCTCGCGCCCCGGCTCCCATCTCGCGGCTTCGTCATTCCGGCGGCCGAGATCGATCCAACGCATCTCTCGCTGATCGATTGGCCGAAGCCGCGGTCTTTGCTGCCGCCCCTCCATCCGCAAGAAGGTGAGATCGCTTTCGGCGAGGCGTATCTGAGCTGGAGCGACCGAGGGCTGGCACTGGCGACAATCGGTCAGGATTATTACGATCTCGATCTGCTGGCTCACGGCGCCGAATTTCCGCTCGCCGAGGCCTATCGGATCGAGCTCGACGCCGATGCCGGCGCCGGGCCGCGCCGGTTCACCCTCTACTTCGTGCCGCCCAAGGGCAAGACGCGCGATTACCCGCCGATGGAGCCGAAGCTGTGCGCCGGGGCGGTCGGTGCGCTCGCCCACAACCGCTGCGTGGCGGTGCCGGGCGCGCAAGCGCTCTATTTCGGCGCCGATCAGCCGAGAATTGTCGCGGAAGCTCTGATTCCCTGGGGAGCCCTGGGTGTCGCCGGGCCGCCGGCTTCGAGGAAGATCAAAGTCGAGGTGTCCGCAACGGCGTGGCTGAACGCGCGCTCGATGTCGGTATCCGGCCTGCCGCCAGATCGGAGCTCGGCGGAGCCGGCAAGCTGGACCGAGATGCGGCTCGGCCCGGCGGCCGGCGAGGATTAGGGAAACTCCTCGCACGACCATGGGATTTGAGGATTTTCCCTAGAGCATTTTCCGGTGAAGCGGGTACCGGTTCGCCGTCGAAAATGCGGCCAAATCAACAATCTAGAGCAGCGGTCCAATTCAACTTGAATGGACCGCGCTCTAAATTCTTCGCTCCGACCTGGAGCTTCCGAAACTTATCCTGTCGTCGCGGCGAGCAAGTCCACGAACGCCTCGCGCACGGGCGATACCCGCCGGCGCTACGGTCATGCCGACATGACCGATGCCGGGCACGATCGTGATCGCCAGATCGGGCCGCGCCACGCTAGAAGAAGCGCGGCCGATCAACGCGGATAGGCGCGGCAGCGAGAGGAGGTTAGCGCCAGTTCGGGGGCTTAATCTTGCCCGCCTCGCAATCCTTCTCGGCCTGCGATTGGTAGGCATAGTCCTGACAGGTGAGTTTCGCCACTCTCACCTTTCTCACCCGCTTTTTCACTGCCTTTTTGGCCGCAGGCATCGCCATGCCCTTCATCGGGGCGGGTGCGGCGGCCATCGGGGCCGGAGCGGCTGGCGCGGCCGCAGCGGGAGCGGGAGCGGCAGGCGCCATCGGTGCGGCCGCAGCCGGTGCGGGTGCGGCAGGCGCCATCGGTGCAGCCGGAGCGGGCGCAGCCGGGGCGGACTGGTCATTCTGGGCCAACGCGGGCGCGGCCAGCAGCGCGGCACAGAGCGCCACGGTAGCGCTCAATGAGGCAAGCTTTATCGTCATGTTTGCTCCTCAGGCTTAAAAAGGTTGATCGTTGGGACGACGTAAATAACCAGAGCGCATTTTGAAATATTGTACCGATTCGATGTCCGGCGCAAGTCAGTCCGAGGCCATAGGAGACCTCAGCGCTCAATAAGCCTCCTCGGCATAAACCGGATCGACGCTGCCGCGCCAGCTCGTGGCGTAACGCTCGAGGAGGCTTTCCGCGAAAGTCTTGCCGGAATGCGCGACCTCGTGGAGGGGCGAGAGGAAGTGGGTTTCGTCCTGGCCGGCGGCGTCGAGCCGGGCGCGGCGGCGCAAGCCGCCCTGGGACAGCTCGAGCGCGGCGAGCGCCACGTCCTTCACCGTCTTGCCGCGGAACGGCGCGTGAAGGCCAAGGCGCGGCACGTCGCGGCGTAAGGCCGCGCGCTCCGCCGCGCTCCAATCGCCCACAAGCTGCCACGCCGCGTCGAGCGCGCTGCGGTCATAAAGGATGCCGGTCCAGAAGGCGGGCAGCGCGCAGATATTGCGCCACGGGCCACCGTCGGCGCCGCGCATCTCGAGATAGCGCCGGATGCGGATCTCGGGAAACACCGTGGCTGAAGTGATCGGACCAGTCGCTCATCGTGGGCACGGCGCCCGGCAGCCCGGGCAGCTTGCCCTTGAGGAAATCGCGAAAGGATTGCCCGGCCACGTCGATGTAATTGCCGTCCCGATAGACGAAATACATCGGCACGTCGAGCATGTAATCGACGTAACGCTCGAAGCCGAAGCCGCTCTCGAACACGAAAGGCAACAATCCGGTGCGGTCGGGATCGACATCCGTCCAGATCTGGCTCCGATAGCTGAGATAGCCCCTGGGCTTGCCCTCGAGGAAGGGCGAATTGGCAAAGAGCGCGATCGCGATCGGCTGCAAGGCGAGGCCAACCCGCGATTTCAACACCATGTCGGCCTCGGATTCGAAGTCGAGATTGACTTGCACGGTGCAGGTGCGAAGCATCATGTCGTGGCCGAGCTTGCCTTTCAAAGGCATGTAGCGCCGCATCACCGCGTAGCGCCGCTTGGGCATCCAAAGGCAATCCTCGCGCCGCCATTTGGGCAGGACGCCGATGCCGAGGAGGCCCAAACCCAATTCCTCGCTCACCGTGCGCGTCTGGCGCAGATGGGTGTGCAGCTCGTCGCAGGTCTGATGGAGGTTCTCCAAGAGCGCGCCCGACAATTCGAGCTGCCCGCCGGGCTCCAGCGAAATCGCGGCCCCGTCTTGGGAGAGGCCGATCAAGGTCTCGCCGTCGAGCACATCCTGCCAGCCGAACCGCTTCAACCCCTCGAGCAGCGCGCGGATGCCATTCTCGCCGTCATAGGGAACGGGGCGAAGATCCGCGCGGCGGAAAACGAATTTCTCGTGCTCGGTGCCGATCCGCCACGACGCCCGCGGCTTGCAGCCGGCCGCGAGATCCTCGACCAGCTGCCGGATGTCGGCGATCGGCGCGCCGCCAGATTGGGAAGGTGCGGACATAGGCGGCTCGAAGCTCCAGACCCCTCTTCGTCAGCGCGACCGCGCCTCGCCGAGAAGCGCTTGCAGCACGGCCAGGCCCGCGAGCGCCGCGGTATCGGCGCGCAACACGCGCGGACCCAGACTGACCGGGCGAACAAAGGGGAGTTTGCGCAGCGCGTCAAGCTCCTCTTCGGCAAAGCCGCCCTCGGGTCCGGTCAGGACGGCCCAGGCGCCGCCGCGCTCGGAGGCGAGCGCCGCGGCAATGGGCGGCGCCGTGCCGCTTTCGTCGCACAGCATGAGGCGGCGCGAGGGCTCCCAGCCCGCGATAAGGGCAGCGAGCTTTCGCGGCTCGTGGATTTCCGGCACCGACAGCCGCTCGCTCTGCTCGGCGGCCTCGACCGCGGTGGCCCGCCATCGAGCGAGATTCACCCGCTCGACGACCGTGCGCCGCGTCATCACCGGATAGAGCGCGCTGACGCCGAGCTCGGTCGCCTTCTCCACGAGGAAATCGATCCGCGCCCGCTTGATCGGCGCGAAGGCCAGCCACAGATCGGGCGCTTTCTGCTGCTCGCGCGATCGCGATTGCACCGCGACCGCGGCGGAATTTCGCGCGAAGCCTTCGACGCTTGCGATGAATTCGCCATCCTTGCCGTTGAATAGCGCGATGAGCGTGCCGGGTTTCAGCCGCAGCACCGATTTCAAATAGTGCGCATGATCGGCGCCCAACGCGAGCGCCTGGCCCACCTCGAGCGGCGCATCGACGAAGAGCCGGGTTTCGGGCTTCAGCGGCATGAACGGGGTTGAGCTTAGCACGCGGCGGCTTCATCCTCGCCAGGCATGACCGATATCAGCACCGGAGACTGGGTCGATCGTTACGCGCCGGGGGCCTTGCGCCCCTATTGCCGCCTCGCCCGGCTCGACCGGCCGATCGGCACCTGGCTGCTGCTGTTTCCGTGCTGGTGGGGATTGGCGCTGGCGGCGCCGCGCTGGCCCGATTGGGGGCTCATGGCACTGTTCGCCTTGGGCGCGACGGTGATGCGCGGCGCCGGCTGCACCTATAACGACATCGTCGACCGCGACTTCGATGCCAGGGTCGAGCGCACGCGGACGCGGCCGATACCGAGCGGCGCCGTGTCGGTCATGGCGGCGGCCATGTTCATGCTCCTCCAGCTCGGCCTGGGCGCCGTCATCCTCTTCACGCTCGACCGGTTCGCGATTCTACTCGGGCTCGCGGTCATCGCGCTGATCGCGACCTATCCCTTCATGAAGCGGGTTACCTATTGGCCGCAGTTTTTCCTGGGGCTCAATTTCAATTGGGGCGCTTTGATGGGCTGGGCGGCGGTGCGCGGCGGCCTCAGCTGGGCGCCGGTGCTGCTCTATCTCGGCGGCATCGCCTGGACGCTCGGCTATGACACGATCTATGCCCATCAGGACAAGGAGGACGACGCGTTGATCGGCGTCAAATCCTCGGCCCTCGCCTTGGGTGAACGCACCAGGCCCTTCCTGTATGGGTTCTATGCCATGGCGATCCTGTTCTGGGCGCTGGCCGGCGAGGCCGCGGGGCTCGGCCTGCCCTATCGCGCGGCGCTTGCGCTGGTCGCGTGGCAATTGTTCTGGCAGGCGGCGCGGCTCGATCTCGCCAGCAGCGCCGATTGCGGCGTGAAGTTCCGCTCCAACCGCTGGACCGGCTGGCTCCTGCTGCTCGGGATCGTCGCAAGCCATGTCGTCTAGCGCGGCGGATTTCATCCGCGCCAATACCGCCATGGGCACGCCGCCGCTGGTGCCCGAAATCCGCCTGCATCTTGCCAGCGAGGTGACCCCGCTTTGGCAGGCGACCGAGGCCAGCCTACTGGGCGCGCAACTGGCGCCGCCCTATTGGGCCTTCGCTTGGGCCGGCGGCCAGGCGCTCGCCCGCTATGTGCTCGATCATCCCGCGCTCGTCGCCGGCCGCGCCGTGCTGGATTTCGGCGCCGGCTCGGGGCTCCTCGCCATCGCCGCGATGAAGGCGGGTGCGAAAAGCGCGCTCGCCGCCGAGATCGATTCCTTTGCGGCCGCCGCCATCGCCCTCAACGCCGGCTTGAACGACGTCGCGGTCGCGATCGAGCGCGCGGATGCGATCGGGAAATCCTTAGCCGTGGCAATCATCCTGGTCGGGGATATGTTCTACGAGCGCCCGCTGGCCGAGCGGCTGGTGGATTGGCTGCGCGACCGGGCGCGAAACGGCGCGACCGTGCTGATCGGCGATCCGGGCCGCGCTTATCTGCCGAAAACCGGCCTCACCGAGATCGCGCGTTACGCCGTGGCGACCCCGCTCGATCTCGAGGATCGGACCGAGCGCATCGGCGTGGTGTGGCGGCTCGGCGCCTGAGCGCCTATATCAGAGTCCGCCAAAGGAAGGAATTTCGATGACGCAAGGTGACGACGCGCTGATGCTGCTCGGCGACCTCATCGCCAGCGCGCGGAAATCGGGCGCGGATGCCGCCGACGCCGTGCTTGTCGAAAGCGCTTCGCTCAGTCATGCCCAGCGCCTCGGCAAGATCGAGAAGCTCGAGCGCGCCGAAGGCTACGATCTCGGCCTCCGCGTCTTCGTCGGCAAACGCCAGGCGATCGTGTCCTCGAACGACCGCGCCAAGGCGGCGCTCGGCGAGCTGGTCGCGCGGGCCATCGCCATGGCGAAGACCGTGCCCGAGGACCCCTATTGCGGCCTCGCCGAGCCGGGCGAGCTGGCCCGTGATTGGCCGCAGCTCGAATTGGACGACCCCGACGAGCCTCTACCCGAGGTGCTGATCGCGCGGGCGGGCGAAGCCGAGGATGCGGCGCGCGCCGTTCCCGGCGTCACCAATTCCGAAGGCGCCGAAGCGAGTTGGAGCCGATCCCGCGTCGCGCTCGCGGCCTCGAACGGGTTCGCCGGGAGTTACGCCGGCACCCATCACAGCATCAGCGCCGCGGTGCTGGCCGGAACCGACACCGGCATGGAGCGCGATTACGATTTTTCGACCGCGGTCTGGGGCGCGGATATCGAGGATCCCAAGAAAATCGGCGCCAGCGCCGGCGCGCGCGCGGTCAAGCGCCTCAACGCTCGCAAGGTCGCGACCTGCCAGGCGCCGGTGGTGTTCGACCCCAGGGTCGCGGGCGGAATGCTGCGTCATCTCGTCGGCGCCATCAGCGGCCCCGCGATCGCGCGCGGCACCAGCTTCCTGAAGGACCGGCTGGACCAGCGCATTTTCCCCGCCGGCATCTCGATCATCGACGACCCGCACCGGCGGCGCGGCCTCAGGGCCAAGCCCTTCGACGGCGAGGGCGTGCGCAACGCTCGCCGCGCCCTCGTGGAGGACGGGGTGCTGAAGACCTGGCTTCTCGATGTGCGCTCAGGCCGCCAATTGGGTCTCGCCAGCACCGGCCATGCCAGCCGCGGCACTTCCGGCCCGCCCGCGCCCGCGCCGACCAATCTTTATCTCGAGCCCGGCGCGGTCACGGCGCAGGAACTCATCGGCGATATCGAAGGCGGCTTTTATGTCACGGAGCTGATGGGCATGGGCGTCAACGGCGTCACCGGCGATTACAGCCGCGGCGCCGCCGGCTTCTGGATCGAGCATGGCGAGATCGCGTTTCCGGTGAGCGAATTGACCATCGCCGGCAATCTCAAGGAGATGTTCCTGCACCTGACGCCCGCCAGCGATCTTAAGTTCAAGACCGGCATCGACGCGCCGACCCTGCGCATCGACGGCATGACCGTGGCGGGCGCTTGAGCGCGGCTACGCTACGATCTCGATCGGCCGCTCGGCGAGCCTGATGCGCGCCGGCAAATGCGCCCGGATATCGCCATCGACCTGCACCGGCGCGCCCGCCGGACCGCCGAGTTCGATCGAAGCGGCGGCCGATATGGCCACGTCGCGCTGACAGGCGAGCGTCCGCGTCACCACCGCCGCGAGATAGCGCAAGGCCGCGCCGCGGCCCGGCTTGGGGAAGCTCACCGCGTAGAGCGCCGGCCGGTCGAGGCGCGCCTTCGGCGCCAAGACAAAGCGCCCGCCGTAGAAATGCGCGCGCGCCACGACGAGCGAGGCCGGGCCCGAATGCGCGCCATCGATGACAGCGTCGAAGCGCTGCGCTCGATAGCGGGCGAGAAGCGCGAGGCTCGCCGCGACGTAGACGAGCTTGCCGAGCCGGCGCTTCGCGGCGAGATCGATATGCGCCACCACCTCGGCGTCGAAGCCGATGCCGGCCATCAGCAGAAACCGCCACGGCTCGGTCCGTTCGCGCGACAGGATTTCGCCGGGAATCACCGGCCGCGCCGGCGCGAAGGCGGCGATTTGGGCGAGGGCGCCGACGCTACGCGGCAAGCCCAGCTCGGCCGCCAACACGTTGGCGGTGCCGAGCGGCAGGATCGCCAAGGGCAGCGCCGCCGCGAAGATCCCGTTCACGGCCTCGTTGATGGTGCCGTCGCCGCCCGCCACCGCCACCGCATCGAACCGCGCCGGATCGGCTGCGCGGGCGAGCTCCATGGCATGATTAGGGGCCTGGGTCTCGGCCAGCGTTACCGTCGCGCCGAGATCACGCAGTGCGGCGAGCCAGCGCCGGAAGCGGCCCTGCCGGCGCGGCCCGGCGGCTGGGTTGTAGATTACCAAGAGCCGGCGCGCGCGCCGCTCGCCCGCTGCCATCAGGCCCCCCTCTGCACCGGCTTCCATAGCCGAAGCGCGGGGAATCGGCCAGTCCGGGCGGGCATTAAACGCCGGCGCCGCCCAGGATTTGCCGCCGTGCTATGATGGCGATGCGATGTTATCCTAGCCCTTGGACAAAGCCCCGGATTTGAGCGTCCCCTCGGAAACCGCGAGCAGCCGAGAATTCAGCCATGACAGCGCGCCGCTGGTGCGCCGCCTGGTGGCCGAATTCCTGCGCCCCCATCTCGGCAAGGTGGCGCTGGCCCTGCTCGCGATGGTCGTCGTCGCCGCGACGACCGCGGCCAATGCCTGGCTGATGCAGCCGCTCTTGGACAAGGTCTTCGTCCAGCACGACGAGACGCTTCTGCTGCTCATCCCGGCGGCGGTGGTCGTCCTGGCCTTGGTCAAGGGTTTTGCCGGTTATGCCCAGTCGGTATGGATGACGACGATCGGCCAGCGCGTCGTCGCCGACATCCAGATGAAACTATTCGCACGGCTCATGCGCGCCGACCTCGCTTATTTCCACGCCAGCCCTTCGGGCACGCTGATCTCGCGCTTCACCAACGACGCGGCGCTGTTGCGCGGTTGCGCGACCACGGTCATGGCCGGCATCGGCAAGGAGGCGGTGACCGCGGTCTTTCTGGTCGCGCTGATGTTCTACCAGGACTGGCTCCTCGCGCTGATCGCCTTCTTCTCCTTTCCGCTCGCGTTCCGGCCGCTGCAGAAAATCGGGCGGCGCATGCGCAAGGTTTCCGCCAACACCCAGATCGAGCTCGGCCAGTTCATGACGCTGTTGACGCAAACCTTCCAGGGCGCGCGCTACGTCAAGGCCTACGGCATGGAGGCCTATGAGATGGCGCGCGCCGGGCGCCTCGTCGAAAGTCTCTATCGCCTGGTCGAGCGCGCACAACGCATCCGCGCGATCTCCTCGCCCCTGATGGAGACCTTGGGCGGCATCGCCGTCGCGCTGGTCGTGCTCTATGGCGGCCATCAGGTGTTCAACGGGACGCGCACCGCGGGCGCGTTCTTTTCCTTCGTGACCGCGCTGCTGCTCGCCTATCAGCCGATCAAGACGCTGGCGACCCTCAACACCAACCTCCAGGAAGGCCTGGCCGCGGCGCAACGCCTATTCTCCGTGCTCGACATCGAACCCGAGATTCGCGAGCGCGCGGACGCGCGGCCGCTGGCAGTGGCGGGCGGCGCGATCCGGTTCGATGCGGTGCGCTTTTCTTACGGGGCGGGCGTCCCCGCCTTGACGGACGTCTCGCTCGACATCCCCGCCGGAAGGACGGTGGCGCTCGTCGGCGCATCGGGCGCGGGCAAATCGACGATCATGAATCTGATCCCGCGCTTTTACGACGTGACCGCGGGCGCCGTCGAGATCGACGACCAGGATGTGCGGGACGTGACCCTGGCTTCACTGCGGGCCGCAATCGGGCTCGTCAGCCAGGAGGTGAGTCTTTTCGACGACACGGTACGCGCCAACATCGCCTATGGCAGGTCCGGCGCCGACGATGCCGAGATCGAGGCGGCGGCGCGGGCCGCGGCGGCCGACGATTTCATCCGCGCACTGCCGCAGGGCTATGCCACGCCGGTGGGCGAGCATGGCGTGAAGCTCTCGGGCGGCCAGCGCCAGCGCATCGCCATCGCCCGCGCCATGCTGAAGAACGCGCCGATCTTGTTGTTGGACGAGGCGACCTCGTCGCTCGACAGCGAATCCGAAAGACAGGTCCAGAGCGCCTTGAAGGCGCTGATGCGCGGGCGCACGACACTCGTCATCGCGCATCGATTATCGACCGTGATCGAGGCCGACCTCATCTACGTCATCGACAAAGGCCGCGTCCTCGAGCGCGGCAGCCACGATCAGCTGATCCAGCGCGATGGCGCCTATGCGCGGCTCCACGCGCTGCAGTTTCTCGGCGGCGACGCAGCGCGGCTGTCGGCCGAGGCGCCGGCCCAGGCCTGAGCGATGCACTTCTTCAAGCGAATTTCGCGCAGCGGCGGCGGCTTGCGGATGTTGTGCTGGCTCATTCAGGCTTATCTGCGCCTGGTCTATCGCACCGGGCGCTGGACGATCGAGGGCGAAGCCTTTCCGCGCCGCATACGCGACGGCGGCGGCGGCTTCATCGTCGCGTTCTGGCACGGCCGGCTCGCGATGCTGCCGATCGGGTGGCGGCGTCTCGCGCCGCTGCACATGCTGATCTCGGCGCATAGCGACGGAAGGCTGATCGCCGGCGTGGTACGCTATTTCGGCCTCGATACCGTCGCGGGCTCCTCGACCGAGGGCGGCACTACGGCCTTGCGCGCCCTGATACGCTGGCTCGACGCCGGCGATTGCGTCGGCATCACGCCCGATGGGCCCGACGGACCGGCGATGCGCGCGAGCCGCGGCATCGTCGCGGCGGCGCGGCTCTCGGGCGCGCCGATCTTGCCGGCGACCTATTCCGCGGCGCGGCGGCGCATCCTCGGCTCGTGGGACCGGATGGTGCTGCCCCTGCCGTTCAGCCGCGGCATTTTCTTGTGGGGCGATCCCATTCTCGTGCCGAAACGGCTCGATGAGGACGGGATCGAACGCTACCGCGCCAGGATCGAGGAAACGCTCAACGCCCTCACCGGCGAGGCCGACCGGCGCATGGGCCACGACCGGCTGGCGCCGGGCACGATGAGCCGTACCGCGCTGCGCGAGGCGCAGCAGGCAGGCGGGCGGCGATGAGCCGGCTATTGTCGCTCTATCGCGGCGGCACCACCGTGCTGGGCCCGCTGGTCGCGCTCTATCTCGCGCGCCGCATGGCACGCGGCAAGGAGGATCGCGACCGCTTCGCCGAGCGGCAGGGCCATGCCAGCCGCGCCCGCCCGCCCGGTCCGCTGATATGGGTGCATGCCGCGAGCAATGGCGAGGCGGTGTCGATGCTGTCGCTGATCGACCGGCTGCTGGTCGAGCGGCCCGCGCTCTCCGTGCTGCGTGACCACCGGCACCGTGACCTCGGCGCGGCTCCTCGCCCACCGCTTGCCGGCCGACCGCGCCTGGCATCAATATGTGCCGGTCGACCGCCTCGCCTATATCCGGCGCTTCCTTGAGCATTGGCAGCCGGACTTGGCGTTGTGGGTCGAATCGGAGTTGTGGCCCAATCTGGTGGCCGAGACCGACCGCTTCGGCACCCCGCTGCTGCTGTTGAACGGGCGCATGTCGTTGCGCTCGCTGCGCGGCTGGCAGCGCCTGGGCGGTATGATCACGCCCCTGCTCGCTTGTTTCGACCTGTGCCTCGCCCAAGACGAGCCTCAGGCCGAGCGCTTTCGCCGCCTCGGCGCGGTGGCCGCGACGACGGTGGGCGATTTGAAGACCGCGGCGGCGCCGCTGCCTTATGACGAGAACGAGCTGGTGCGGATCGCCGCGAGCGCGGCCGACCGCCCGCTCTGGCTCGCCGCGAGCACGCATCCCGAGGAGGAAGATGCCGCCGCCGATGCCCACCGCGCCCTGATGCGCGCGCGGCCGGGCCTCCTGACCATCATCGCACCGCGCCATCCGGTGCGCGCCGACGAGATCGCCGCGCGGCTTCACCGGCGCGGGCTCAACGTCGCGCGCCGCTCGCTCGGCGAGCCGATCGAAGCGACGACCGACATCTATCTCGCCGATACGCTGGGCGAACTCGGCTTGTTCTATCGCCTCGCCGGCATCGCCTTCATCGGCGGCTCGCTCGCGCCGATGGGCGGGCACAATCCGCTCGAGGCGGCGCTCCTCGATTGCGCCATCCTGCACGGCCCCGACATGAGCAACTGCGCCGCCATGGCGCAAAGTCTCGCGGCGGCGGGCGCCACGACCACCGTCGCCGACGCCGCCGAGCTGGCGGAAGCGGTGCGCCGGCTGCTGGCCAATCCGGTCGAGCGCGCCGCGCGCGCCGCGGCGGCGGCCGGCGTTGCCGCCGACAACCGCGTCGTGCTCGACGCGGTGATGGCGCGCATCGCGCCCTGGCTCGACCGGCTCTCGCGGCATGCTAAAAGCGCCTGACTTCTGGACGCGATCGGGACCGCTCTCGTCCCTGCTGCTGCCGCTCGCTTGGGGCCATGCGGCGCTGGGCGCGGCGCGGCGCCGGCTAACGGCGCCCTGGCGTGCCGGCGTGCCTGTCCTGTGCATCGGCAATCTCGTCGCCGGCGGGGCGGGCAAGACGCCGGTCGCATTGAGCCTCGCCCGCATCCTGGCCGCCGCCGGCGAGCGGCCGCAGATCTTGAGCCGCGGCTATGGCGGCACGCTGGCCGGCCCGCTTCGCGTCGACGAGGGCCGCCACAATGCCGCGCAAGTCGGCGACGAAGCTTTGCTGCTCGCCCGCGCGGCCCCGAGCTGGATCGGGCGCGACCGCGTCGCCTCGGCCAAGGCCGCCATCGCCGCGGGCGCGACCATCCTCTTGCTGGATGACGGCTTGCAGAATCCGACGTTGCACCACGACTTGTCGCTCGCGGTCATCGATGCCGCCTACGGCTTCGGCAATGGCCGCGTCATCCCGGCCGGCCCCTTGCGCGAGCCCGCATCCTGGGGACTAGCGCGCGCGCACGCCATCGTGCGGATGGGCGCGGGCGCTGTCGAGAACGCGTGTGCCGGCAAGACCGTGCTGGGCGCGCGCCTCGTGCCGCGCGGCGGCGAGGATTTGAAGGGCCGGAGGCTCGTCGCTTTCGCCGGCATCGGCAGACCGCAAAAATTCTTCGCGACCCTGCGGGAGTTGGGCGGGGTGCTCAGGCTGACGCAGGCGTTCGCGGATCACCACCCGTACAAGGAAGCCGAGCTGCAGCTTCTTGCCGCGGCAGCGCTTGCCGAGGACGCGCTGTTGGTGACGACGGAAAAAGACTGGGTGAGGCTGCCGCCGGCCTGGCGGGCCCGCATCCGCGCCCTCGCAGTCGAGGTCGCCTGGGACGATACCGCCGCCCTTCAAGCCATTCTTGCCCGCGTGAAGGGCCGGAGCGGCCATGGTTGAGAAGCGGCCATCGCCCGGCGATTACGCGGAAGGCCTCGGCGCGGTCGCAGGGTTCGCGTTCTTCCGACTGCTGCCGCTCGATTGGGCCTCGGCGCTAGGCGGGTGGATGGCGCGGACGGTCGGCCCGCGCCTCGGCATCAGCAAGCGCGCGCGAGAGAATTTGCGCCGCGCCATGCCCGAGCTGACGCCGACCCAGCGCGAGCGAATCGTGCGCGGCATGTGGGACAATCTGGGCCGGGTGCTCGCCGAATATCCGCATCTCAAGAAATTCCGGCTCGACGACGCGAGTGCCCGGTTCCTCTACGAGGATGGCGGAAATCTTCGCGGCGGCTCCGAGCGGGGCCAGCGCACCATCTTCTTCTCGGCGCATTGCGGCAATTGGGAGCTGGTCGCCTGCGCCTTGGGCCAACTCGGCTTCCACGGCAACGTCTTTTATCGCGCACCCAACAACCCGCTCGTCGACCGGCTCCTGCTCTGGATTCGCGGACGCGATATCGGCGAGTTCGTTCCGAAAGGCGCGGCTGGCGCGCGCCGGGCTTACGCCGCGCTGCTCGAGGGGCGCGATCTGGGCATGCTGATCGACCAGAAGATGAATGACGGCATCGCGGTGCCATTCTTCGGCCGCGCGGCGATGACCGGGCCGGCGCTCGCGGCGCTGGCGCTGCGCTTCGACTGCGCGGTCGTACCGGCGCGTGTGGTGCGGCTCAAGGGCGCGCATTTCCGCGTCATCTCGGAGCCGGCCTTAGCGCTCCCGAGGAGCGGCGACGCCGCGGCGGACCGGCTCCAGCTGATGACCGCCGTCAATGCGGTGGTCGAGCGCTGGGTGCGCGAGCATCCCGAGCAATGGCTGTGGCTGCACCGGCGCTGGCCGGATTAGGGCGCCGCTATTTCGGCATCGGACCGGCGGCGAGTTGCGGGTCGAGCCGCACCTGGTACCAGTTCAAGCCCCAATGGAGATTGGGGCCCGTGGCACGGCCAGTGGCGCCCAGCGTGCCGATCAACTCGCCGCCCGCGACCTTCTGCCCCGCCTTCACCGCCAGCGACGACAAATGTATGTAGGTCGTCGAAAGCCCATAGCCATGGTCGATGATGACGGTGCCGCCGTCGAGATAGAGATCGGGCTCGGCCAGCGTCACCGTTCCGGCGATCGCGGCCCTAACCGGCGTTCCCGCTGGGGCCGTGACATCGACGCCCAAATGCGGCGCCCGCTTCTGGCCGTCGAGGATGCTTTCGCTGCCATAGATTCCCGTGATCGTGCCGATCACGGGCCAGGCCGGCGCGGCCTCGAAACAGATGGCGTCGCTGTCGGTCGCGCGCACCTTGCTGATCTCTTCGTCCTCGCGCGCGATGCGCGCAAGCTGGGCCGGATCGGGCGTCACCTCTTCTTGCGCCAGCCCGTCGATGCGCCGCACATCCCATTGGCGCGCGGCTATGCCGAGATCGCGATGCGCCGTCGTGCCGTCGGGATAGAGGGCATCGAGCGCGGCATGTCCGGCCGCGTCGCGCCCGAAACCGAAAATGAAGTGCCCGTCGGGCGCGACCCGCACCGGCTTGCCGTCGAGCGTGAGCCGCGTGCCGGGATCGACCGTGCCGCGAACGAGACCGCCCTCCATGGCAGCGCCGTCGAGCGCGAGCGTGCCGGCATGGGCGCTACCGGCGACCCCCAACGCGAGCATGGCGAGCGCGATGAGCGTGCCTTGCGCGCCGGCCGGCCGCTTGCGCTTGGGCTTGGGGCGCGCGCCCTCGGCGGTCGCCGTCACCACGCCGTCGTGGAATTCGATGGCGAGGATGGCGCCAGGCGCGATCTGGGCCGCGCCCGTCACCAGCTTGCCCGCGACCCGCACCATCGCATAGCCGCGCTCCATGACCTGGTCGAGCGCCGTGCGATAGGATTGCAGGCGCGACGCGGCGCTATCCAACAGACCGTGCTGGCGCAAGATCAAGCGCGCCATCGCATCATACAGGCGCGGCGGAAAATCCTCGAAGCGCTGCCGCATGCGTTCGACGAGGGCACGCAGCGCGTGACCGCTCAGGCGCCCGGCCGCGGCATCGAGCCGCAAGACTTGCGCGCGGAGCATTTGCCGCAGCGCATTGACCAATCTTTCGGCGCGATCGTCGAGGCGTTGGCCCGCCAGCCCGATGAGGCTCGCCGGATCGGGCAAGCCGCGCGCGAGGCCGGCAAGCTCGGTGCGTCGCTCGGCCAGAAAGCGGGAGGCGCCGCGCGCGAGGCGCGTCGCTTTCGCCGCGATCTCGGCCATGAGCTCGAGGCGAACCGGCACCGCCATTTCGGCCGCCGCGCTGGGCGTCGGCGCGCGCCGGTCGCTGGCATAGTCGATGAGCGTCGTGTCGGTCTCATGGCCAACGGCGGAAATGAGCGGAATCTCCGATGCGGCCGCCGCGCGCACCACCACTTCCTCGTTGAAGGCCATGAGGTCTTCGAGGCTGCCGCCGCCGCGCGCGACGATAAGCAAGTCGGGGCGCGGCACTGCGCCGTCCGGCTTGAGCGCGTTGAAGCCCGCGATCGCCGCCGCGACCTGAAGCGCCGCGCCCTCGCCTTGCACCGCGACCGGCCAGACCAGCACGCGGCGCGGAAAACGGTCGTCGAGCCGGTGCAGGATATCGCGCATGACGGCGCCCGTGGGCGAGGTGACGACGCCGATCACTTCAGGCAGATAAGGCAGCTTCTGCTTGCGCTCCTCGGCAAAGAGGCCCTCGGCGGCGAGCTTTGCCTTGCGCGCTTCCAGCAGCTTCAGCAGCGCGCCGATGCCCGCCAATTCGACCGATTCGATGACGAGCTGGTATTTCGAGCGCCCGGGATAGGTGGTCAGCCGGCCGGTGCACACGACTTCCATCCCGTCCTCGGGCTTGACGGCGAGCCGCGCCACGTTCGGACGCCAGATCACGGCATCGAGAACGGCGTCCTCGTCCTTCAGCGCGAGATAGCAATGGCCCGAGCTGTGGCGCTTGAAGCCGGAGATTTCACCGCGCACGCGCACATAGGAGAAATTCTGCTCGACCGTGCGCTTCAAGAGCGCGGAAATCTCGGTGACCGAATATTCCGGCAGGTTCGAGCGCGCGTCGGTTAGGCTGGGGGCGTCATTCATTGCCCGCTATGATACGAGACCTTGGCGAGGCTGTGGGAGTGGTGCGATGCGGATTTTGGTGGTCGGGTCGGGCGGGCGCGAGCATGCGCTCGCTTGGTCGATCGCGGCTTCGCCGCTGTGCGACGCGCTCTATTGCGCGCCCGGCAATCCCGGCATCGCCGAGCATGCCACCTGCGTGCCGGTTGACGCGACCGATCTCGACGGGATTGTCGCGCTCGCCCAACGCGAGCGCATCGACTTCGTCGTGGTCGGGCCCGAGGCGCCGCTGGTCGCCGGGACTCGTCGACCGGCTGGAGGCAGCCGGCATCGCCGCTTTCGGTCCGACGGCGGCAGCGGCCGCGCTCGAAGGCTCCAAGGGCTTCACCAAGGATCTCTGCGCCAAATACGGCATTCCCACCGCCGCTTACCGGCGCTTCACCGACGCCGCGGCCGCCAAGGCCTATGTGCGCGTAAGGGGCGCGCCGATCGTCGTGAAGGCGGACGGGCTTGGCCGCCGGCAAGGGCGTGACGGTCGCCGCCGACGTCGCGCGAAGCCGAGGCGGCGATCGACGATGCGCTCATCGGCAATCGGTTCGGCGCCGCCGGGGCCGAGGTCGTGATCGAGGAGTTCCTCGACGGCGAGGAGGCCAGCTTCTTCGCGCTCGCCGATGGCGGGCACGCACTGCCCTCGCCTCGGCGCAGGACCACAAGCGCGTCGGCGACGGCGATACCGGACCCAATACCGGCGGCATGGGCGCCTATTCGCCCGCGCCCTGCGTCACCCCCGAGATCGCGGCGGAGGTGATGGCGCATATCATTCGACCCGACGCTCGCCGCGATGGCGGCCGAGGGCAGGCCCTATAAAGGCGTGCTCTATGCCGGGCTGATGCTAACCGCGGACGGGCCGAAGCTCATCGAATACAACGTGCGCTTCGGCGATCCCGAATGCCAGGTGCTGCTGCCGCGCTTGAAGAGCGATCTGCTGCCGGCGCTCATGGCAGCGCGCGACGGCGTCCTCAAGGATTTCGATCTGCGCTGGCGCGACGATGCGGCATTGTGCGTCGTGCTGGCCGCACAAGGGCTATCCCGATAATCCCGAAAAGGGCAGCACCATAAAGGGGCTCGCCGAGGCCGCGGCGAGCGATCCGTCGGTGCTGATCTTCCACGCCGGCACGAGGACGCGAGGGCGATGCGCTCATCGCCGATGGCGGGCGCGTCCTCGATGTCGTCGCGCTGGGCCGAGCGTCGCCGAGGCGCGGGCGCGCGCCTATGCCGCCATCGACCGCATCGACTGGCCGGAAGGGTTCTGCCGCCGCGACATCGGCTGGCGCGCGTTGAAATAGGCCGCCGCGCGGCGCGCCTAGCGTCGCTCCACGAAGAAGCGCTTGAGGAGTTCGCTCGCGCGCCTTTCCTCGATGCCGCCATAAATCTCGGGCCGGTGGTGGCAGGTCGTCGCCTCGAAAAAGCGCGGGCCATGCTCGACCGCGCCGCCCTTCGGGTCATAGGCGCCGAAATAAAGCCGGCGGATGCGGGCGAAGGAAATCGCGGCCGCGCACATGGCACAGGGCTCGAGCGTGACATAGAGATCGCAACCGCCAAGCCGCGGCGATCGGCGCAGCGCCGCGCCCGCGCGCAACACCAGCATCTCGGCGTGGGCCGTCGGATCGCAAAGCTGCTCGACGCGATTGCCCGAGGCGGCGAGCACCGCGCCCGATAGGCCATCGACCAGCACCGCGCCGACCGGGACCTCGCCGGCGCCGAGCGCGCGCTCGGCCTCTGCCAACGCCAAGCCCATCGCTCCCGCCAATCTCGACCCTCCTTCCTTGCAGCCCCTCGTTTCGCGGCATAGAGTCTGGCCAGCATGGCACAACCCGTCATCGGCCTCACGCTCGATTCCGAGCCGCCCGGCCACTATTCGAAGACGCATCGCTGGTACGCGCTGCGCGAGAACTATTGTAGCGCGGTCATCGAAGCCGGCGGCCTGCCGATCCTGTTGCCGCACGAGCCCGACCAGGTGGCGGCCTATCTCGACGTGATCGCCGGCCTCGTCGTCACCGGCGGCGCCTTCGACGTCGACCCTGCCCTCTTCGGCGCCGCGAGCCGCCATGCCAGCGTGACCACCAAGGACCGCCGCACCTGGTTCGAGCTGGCGCTGACGAAGAGCGCCCTTGCCGCCGACCGGCCGATATTGGGGATTTGCGGCGGCCAGCAGCTCTTGAACGTCGCGCTGGGCGGCACGCTCATTCAGCATATTCCCGACGAGGTGCCGCGGGCGCTCGCCCACGAGCAGCCCAATCCGCGCACCGAGCCCGGCCACAAGGTGCGGATCGAGCGCGGCACGCTCCTTCATCGCATCACCCAGTGCGACGAGATGGCGGTCAACAGCGCGCATCACCAGGCGGTGAAAGACACGGGCGCGAATGTCATCATCGACGCGCGCGCGCCCGACGGCGTCGTCGAAGGCATCGAGGATCCGCATCGGCGGTTTTGTCTCGGCGTGCAATGGCATCCGGAATACGGGCTCTCGCCGGGCGATCAGCGAATCTTCGCCGCCTTCGTCGCCGCCTGCCGATAATGCCGGAAGAGGCCTCGATCAAAGGCGAGCGCGTCGCCAAGCTGTTGGCGCGCGCGGGGCTGTGCTCGCGCCGCGATGCCGAGCGCTGGATCGCGGAGGGCCGCGTGTCGGTGGCCGGCAAGGTGCTGACCTCGCCCGCGGTCAATGTCGTGGACCCGGGCGAGATCAGCGTCGACGGCAAGCCGCTCAAAGCCGCCGAGCGGCCGAGGCTGTGGCGCTATCACAAGCCCCAAGGGATCGTGACCACGCATCGCGACGAGAAAGGGCGGCCGACGGTCTTCGCCAAGTTGCCGGCCGACCTGCCGCGCGTGATTTCGGTCGGGCGGCTCGACCTCAATTCCGAGGGGCTGCTGCTCTTGACCAATGATGGGACGCTCGCTAGGCGTCTCGAGCTGCCGGCCCATGGCTGGCTGCGGCGCTATAGAGTACGCGTCCACGGCATTGTCGATCCGGCGCGGCTCGCCGCGCTCGCCCAGGGCGTGACCGTCGAACGGCGTGTCCTATGGCCCGATCGACGCCGCGCTCGAGCGCCAGCAAGGCAGCAATGCCTGGCTCGTCGTGAGCCTCAAGGAGGGCAGGAACCGCGAGGTGCGGCGCGTGATGGCGCATCTGCAACTGCCAGTGAGCCGGCTCATTCGCGTGGCGTATGGCCCGTTCCAACTGGGGCTCTTGGCGCGCGGCGCGGTCGAGGAGGTGCCGGCGCGCGTGCTGCGCGAGCAATTGGGCAAGGACTGGCATGCGGATCGTCGCCGGTAAGCATCGCGGACGAAGGCTCTTGGCGCCGGAGGGCCAAGAGGTCCGGCCAACGAGCGAGCGAGCGCGCGAGGCGCTCTTCGACATCCTCGCCCATGGGCGATTTTCGGAACAGGATGCTTGCATCGACGCGATCGTGCTTGACGCTTTCGCCGGCACCGGCGCGTTCGGACTGGAGGCGCTCTCGCGCGGCGCGCGCCACGCCACCTTCATGGAAAAGGACCGCGCCGCGCGCGAGGCGCTCAAGCGGAATATCGAGAATCTGGGCGAGACCGCGCGGGCCGCGATCTTAGCCGTCAACGCATCGCGGCCGCCGCGCGCGACCGTGCCCGCCAATCTGGCCTTTCTCGATCCGCCCTATCGCACCGATTTGGCCGCGCCCGCTCTCGCCGCCCTCGCCAAGTCCGGCTGGCTCGCGGTTGAAGCGCTCGTCGTCGTCGAGCTTGCCGCGCGCGATGTTTTCGTAGCACCCGAAGGCTTCACGCTTCTGGACGAGCGCCGCTATGGCGCGGCCAAGTTCGTGTTCTTGCGGCACCAAACCTAACGTCTTCCGAACAGCTTCTCGATGTCCTCGAGGCGGAGCTCGACATAGGTTGGGCGGCCGTGATTGCACTGGCCGGAATGGGGCGTGGCCTCCATCTGGCGCAAGAGCGCGTTCATCTCGTCGGGCAAGAGGCGCCGCCCGGCGCGGACGCTGCCATGGCAGGCGAGCGTGCCGCACACTTCCTCCAAGCGCTCTTTCAACGACAACGCACTGCCAAGCTCGGCGAGCTCGTCTGCCAGGTCGCGGATCAAGCCCTGGACATTGATCTCGCCCAAGAGCGCGGGCGTCTCGCGCACCACCACGGCGCCGGGGCCGAAGCCTTCGATGACGAGGCCGAGCTCGGCGAACTCCGCGGCCCGCGCGACGAGGCGCGCGACCGCCGCTTCCTCGAGCTCGACCACTTCCGGCAGCAGCAAGATCTGGCGTGGCACCCCGCTATGGCCAAGCGCCTCTTTCATGCGCTCATAGACGAGGCGCTCATGCGCCGCGTGCTGATCGACGATGACGATGCCGTCCTCGGTTTGCGCGACGACATAGGTTTCGTGGAGCTGCGCGACCGCGGCGCCCAAGGGAAAGCCGGTCGCCGCTTCATCGGCCGGCTGCGGCGCCCGGGCACCGGGCGCGGCAGGAGCCATCGCTGCCTGATAGAGCGCCGTCTCCTCGGCCAAGCCGCGCGGGGCCGCGTGGGGTTGCGCATAGCCATGGAAACCGCCGGAACCGGAGCCGCCAGGGCGGAAGGACGCGAGCGCCGAATCGGCCACGGTGGTCGAAGCGCGGTGCCCCGCCGCCGACAGGGCCTGGCGCAACGCGCCGACGATGAGGCCGCGCACGAGACCGGCGTCGCGGAACCGCACTTCGGCCTTGGCGGGATGGACGTTGACGTCGATCTCGGCCGCCGGACCGTCGAGGAAGAGCGCCACCATCGGGTGCCGGTCGCGGGCGAGGAAATCCTGATACGCGCCCCGCACCGCGCCGATCAAGAGCTTGTCGCGCACCGGCCGGCCATTGACGAAAAGATATTGGTCGCGCGCGGTGGCGCGGTTGAGCGTCGGGAGTCCGGCCAGGCCGGTGAGGCGGAAGCCCTCGCGCTCGGCCGAGATCGCGAGGGCGTTGTCGGCGAAATCGCGGCCCAAGATCGCGGCCAGCCGGACGCGCCGCGCGTCGCTGCCGGCGAGATCGCTGGTTACCGCATTGAAGCGCCGCAGGACTCGGTCCTCGTCGACCGTCACGGTGAAGGCGATGCTGGGATAAGCCATGGCAAGGCGCTCGACCGCATCGACCGCCTGGTCGCGCTCGGCGCGCGCGCTCTTGAGGAATTTCAATCGCGCCGGCGTGGCATAGAAGAGATCGCGCATCTCGACCCGCGTGCCGAGCGAGAGCGCCGCCGGTTGAGGCGCCGACTTCGCCCCGCCTTCGACCACGATCGACCAAGCCGCATCGGCGCCGCGCTTCCGGCTCGTGATCGTGAGGCGGCTAACCGCGCCCATCGAGGGCAGCGCCTCGCCGCGGAAGCCGAGGCTCTCGATTAGGATGAGATCGTCATCGGGAAGCTTCGAGGTGCAATGGCGCTCGACGCTGAGCGATAACTCGCCCGCGTTCATGCCGATGCCGTCATCGGCGACGGCGATGAGGCTTTGCCCGCCCTCAGCGAGCGTCACCTCGATGCGGCTGGCGCCGGCGTCGATCGCGTTCTCGACCAGCTCTTTCACCGCCGAGGCCGGGCGCTCGACCACCTCGCCCGCAGCGATGCGGTTGACGACGACCGGCGGAAGCTGGCGGATGGACATGGCCTATTGTGCCTTGGCTTGGCCGATCTCGCCAAGAGGACTCAGCCGCCGGGGGCGATGCGCCGGGCCCCGGCAAGATTCGACGGCGAGCCGACCACGACGAAGAACAGCGAACTCGGGATCGAGGACGCGCTTGGCGACGCGCCGCGCATCGGCGAGCGAGACCTTGTCGATGAGAGCGCCGCGTCGACCGAGATAGCCCAGCCCAAGTTGGTCGAGCTGGATCGAAACCAAGGTCGCGGCGATGGTGCCGGTGGAATCGAGGTTCAGCCAGAAAGAGCGGGTCAGATAGGTCTTGGCATCGGCCAGCTCTTTCGCGGTCGGGCCGCTATCGTGCATCCGCCGCCACTCGCCGCGGATGAGGTCGAGCGCCTCCGCCACCTTGGCGTTCTGGCTGCCGACCTCGCCCAGAATCAAGCCGGCGGCGCGCAGCGGCTCGAGCGCGGCCGAGACCGAATAGGCCAGACCACGATCTTCGCGCACGTCCAGCGCGACCCGCGAGGTCAACCCGCCGGCGCCCAAGATGTCGAGATCGAGCAACGCGGCATACCAGTCGGGGTCGTCGCGCCGGATGCCGTTCTGCCCGAAGACGACGACGCTTTGCGGTATCGCGAGCTCGTCAACCAGCACCTCGCTCAGGCGCCGCGGCACGGCTTCGGCGAGCGCTGCCGGCGCGGCATGGTCGGGCAAATCGCCGAAGGTCTTGTCGAGGAGAAGACGGAGATTCGCCGGCGCGATGTCGCCCACCACCGCCACCACCAGCGTGTCCTTGGCGAGGCGCGTATGCAGCCAGCCGCGCATATCCTCGGCCGTGATACCCGCGACCGACGCGCGCGTGCCGAGGATGGAGCGGCCATAGGCGTGGTTCGGAAACTCGGTCTGCCACCAAATCCGGCTGGCGATGCCGACGGGCAGGCGCTGGTCGCGGGCGAGCGCGTCGATGATCTCGGCGCGGATCCGCGCGACCGGCCCATCGTCGAAGCGCGGGCTGGTAAGCGCGAGTCGCAGCAGATCGAAAACCGGCCCGACATTGCCGGCGGGCGAGCGCAGCCGCAGCATGAAATTATCCCGGCTGACGTCGAAGCCCAGCGACCCAGCGAGATCCTCTAGCTTGCTTTGAAACGACGTGCTGTCGAGATCGCCGGCGCCTTCGTCGAGCAGGCTCGCGACGAAGTTCGCTAGCCCGGCCTTGTCGCCCGTGTCGAGCGCGGCGCCGCCACGAAAAGCCGCGTGCATCGACACCACGGGAATGCTGTGATCCTCGACCAGCCAGGCGGTGATGCCGCCGGGGCTTTTCACCGCCTCGATCGTGACCGCGCGCGCCGGGGACGCCGCGAGCCCGATCGCCGCGACGAGCGCGAGCCCGGTGCACCTCACGAGGTCGGCCCCGGCATCAGCACGCCGGTCACCGCGACGTCGTCGCGGATGACGAGATGCGCGGCCTTTTGCACCTGGTCGAGGGTCACGGCGCCGATCCGGTCCGGCCAGCTTTCGACGTCGTCGAGACTGCGCCCGGCGGCGAGCGCCTCCCCGACGAGCCGTGCCGGTCCCGCCAGGCTGTCGCGCGCATAGACCGCGGCCGCTTGCATCCGGCTCTCGGCGCGGGCGACCTCGGCGGCGGTGATCCCGCCCGCGAGCGCGGCATTGACGATCGCGTCGATCGCGGCTTCGAAATCGGCGACCTTCGCGCCATCCGCGAGGGTCGCCGAAAAGCCGAACGTGCCGAGATCATAGGCGTCGGGGTCGTAGAAGGCGCCGGCCGCAAGGGCGAGCCGATGATCGACGACGAGGCCCTTGTAGAGCGGCGAGGCGGCGCTACCGCCCAACACCCCGGCCAGAACCTGAAGCGCATAGGCGTATTGCTTGTCACCCGCGCGATAGCTCGGTGCGAGATATTGGCGGCTCCAATTGACCGCAGTGACGCGCCGACTGCGCATCGTAAGGCGCGCGGCGGCGACCTTGGGCGGCTCGATCGGGCGGACGCGATCGGGCACGGCGCGCGCCGGAATGACGCCGAAATATTTCTCGGCGAGCGCTTTGACGCGCTCGGGCGTCGCGTCGCCCGCGACCACCAGCACCGCGTTGTTGGGCGCGTACCAGCGGTGATAGAAATCCTGCGCATCGCGTCTATCGAGGCGTTGCATGTCGCCCTCCCATCCGATCGTCGGAATCCGGTAGGGATGGTTGAGAAAGAGCGCGGTCCGGAGTTGCTCGGCGAACAACGCCGCCGGGTTGTTGTCGATGCGCTGCCGCCGCTCCTCGATGATGACATCGCGCTCGGGCAGCACGACCTTGTCGGTAATGACTAGATTCGCCATGCGGTCGGCTTCGAGCTTCATCAACAGCTCGAGCCGGTCGGACGCGACCTCCTCATAGAATGCGGTGTAGTCTTCGGTGGTGAAGGCGTTGTCGCGCCCGCCATTCTCGGCGACGATGCGCGAGAACGCGCCGGGCGGCACGGTCGCGGTGCCACGGAACATCAGGTGCTCGAGGAAATGGGCGATACCCGATTTACCTAGGGGCTCGTCGGCGGCGCCGACCTTATACCAAACCATCTGGGTGACAATCGGCGCGCGGTGATTCGGGATGACGACGATCTGAAGCCCGTTCGCGAGGGTGAAGCCGTGGGCCTCGAATAGTTCCGCGTGGACCGGCCTGACGCCCATCAGCACGAGCGCGACCAGCGCAACCGTTCCCAACGCGCGACGCAGCGACCGCTTCGTCACCTGTCCTCCCGGCGGGCCAAAGACGCCCAGACCTCCCAAGCATTTTCCGGCGAAGGCCGATCAGGCCGCGTCGCGGTTCGACCGAAAGGGATTGACGCCGTCGCTCGCGATGCGAGCAACCGCCATGGAAAATGCGACCCAATAAACCTTCGAGAGCGGCCGTCCCATGCGAACGGGCCGCGCCCTAGAACAACCAACCAAACCAGGACGTGGATTTCTTGGTCGGCTCGAAAGTGGGCGTGCCCGCATCGCTCGCCGAAGCGGGCGCCGCGCCATTGGCTTTGGCGACGCTCTGCGACAGACGCAACCGAGTCGCCTCGTCGGCCGCATTGATCACCTCGTCGGACGGAGGTGTCTTCGGCGGTACCCAGTTGACGATCTTGTCGACGATGCTGCGCTGGAATGGCACGCCCGCCTTCGGATCGGTATCGACCAGGCGGCGAATGTCGGGCGGCGCGTTGTCGGCGCCGGTCTCGCGCAGCAAGGTAGCCTCGCCCGGGCTGAGCGTGGTCTTGGCTGGCGGCAACGCGCCCTGGGTTTGCGGGTCACCGGCGCGGAAGACGGTTTCGCGCGCCTGTTCGGTCAGCGCGGCGTCCTGATCGCTGCCATTGCCAACGCGCGGCGGGCGCAGGGTGTAATCGGGCGGGATTGCCAAGGGCGTATTGGATACCACCTGGAATTCATCGGGGATCACCCGCGTCTTGCCGAGGGCACGGTTGAAGCTGTCGCAGCCCGCCAGCGGCAAGGCCGCCATCGCGAGCACGGCAAAAAGCGTTAAGGATGAACGGCTAATCACGCGTTCCTGCTCCCTTGGACACCCTCTACTTAGGGGTTTCCCGCCGGCCAAGCAAGCCGTCTATGAGGAGCGCCCCGACCCCTAGGCAGATCGCCGCATCGGCGAGGTTGAAGGCGAACCAATGCCATTCGCCGACATGGAAGTCGAGGAAATCGACCACCGCGCCGCGCGATAGCCGGTCGGCCACATTGCCAAAGGCCCCGCCGATGATGAGGCCCAGGGCAAGCTGCAAAAACGCACTCTGGGCGCGACGCAACCACACCCCAAGTCCTAGAACGATCACCGCCGCAAGCGCGGTAAAGACCGCGGTATTGGCCGCAGAATCGCCGTTGAAAAGGCCAAAGCTCATGCCGCGGTTGCCGGTCAGCACCAGGTTGAAGAACGGCGCGAGCGCCACTACCGGCTCGCCGCTCCGCGCGGCGAAGAACCCCAGGACCCAGAGCTTCGTTAATTGATCGGCGGCGGCGACCACAACCGCCAGACCAAGACCGAGCCACATCTACGGCCCAGCCGCCGCCAGAGCGTCGACCGCATCGGCGCAGCGCCGGCACAAATCGGGATGGGAGGCGAGGCTGCCCACCTCGGGCAGGATTTTCCAGCAGCGCTGGCATTTCTCGCCCGGCGCACGCGTGACTAGGACGCCGACGCCGGGCACGTCGGGCAGAGTGAAGCAACCCGCCGGCGGCGCGCCTTCCCGAAGCGTGCCGGAAGAAGTGATGCAGATTTCCGGCAGATCGACGCCGGCGAGCGCGCTGACGAAGGCGCTAGCGGCGTAGATTTCCACGGCGGCCTCGAGGCTCGAGCCGATGCGCTTCTCCGCACGCTCCAATTCGAGCGCACCGGTGACGACCCGCCGCAGATCGCGGATTCTCGCCCATCGCGCGGCGAGCGCTTCGTCGCGCCAAGTTTGCGGCACGTCGCAGTATCGCTGCAGATGCACGCTCTGCTCCTCGGCCTCGCCATGGCGGCAGAGCCAGGCCTCTTCGGCGGTGAAGGCGAGAACCGGCGCCAGCCAGCGCACCAGGCATTCGAAGACGTGATCGAGCGCGCTGCGCGCCGCCCGACGCGAGGCCGCGCGCGGCAGATCGCAATAGAGGGCGTCCTTGCGTAGGTCGAAATAAAATGCCGAGAGATCGACCGCGCAGAAATGATGCAGGGCCGTGAACATGCCGTGGAAATCGTAAGTCGCGATCGAGGCACGCACGAGATCGTCGAGCTCGGCCAAGCGATGCAGCACGAAGCGCTCGAGATCGGGGCTGTCGGCCGGGCCTACGCGCTCGCCTTCCGTAAATCCCGCGAGCGCGCCGAGGAGATAGCGCAGCGTATTCCTCAATCGGCGATAAACGTCGGCCTGGTATTTCAGGATTTCGGGGCCGATGCGCAGATCCTCGGAGTAATCCGACGCCACCACCCAGAGCCGCAGGATGTCGGCGCCGCTCTGCGAGACCACATCCTGGGGTGCTACCACGTTGCCCAGCGATTTCGACATTTTGCGGCCCTGCTCGTCGAGCACGAAGCCGTGGGTGAGTACCGCCTCGTAAGGCGCGCGCCCGCGCGTGCCGCAGGATTCGAGCAGCGAGGAATGGAACCAGCCGCGATGCTGGTCCGAGCCTTCGAGATAGAGCGAGGCCGGCCAGCACAGATCGGGCCGCTTTTCCAGAACGAAGCTATGGGTCGAGCCGCTGTCGAACCAGACATCGACGACGTCCTTCACCTGCTCGAAATCGGCGGCCTCGCGCCCCGGCCCGAGGAACGCGGCCGGATCGGTGCTGTACCAGGCATCGGCGCCCTCGCGCTCGAACGCGGCCGCGACGCGGTCGATGACGGCTTGGTCGCGCAGCACCTCGCCGCTCCGCTTATCGACGAAGACCGCGATCGGCACGCCCCAGGCGCGCTGGCGCGAGATGCACCAATCGGGCCGGGTCTCGATCATCGCGCGGATGCGGTTCTGGCCTTGCGGAGGGAACCAGCGCGTCGCGTCGATCGCGGCGAGCGCCTTTTTCCGCAAATCGTTGCGCTCCATGCCGATGAACCATTGCGGCGTGGTGCGGTAGATGAGCGGCGCCTTGGAACGCCAGGAATGCGGATAGGAATGAACGAGCGGCGCCTCGCCAAGGAGCGCGCCGGCTTCCCTCAGCGCCTCGATCACCGCCCGGTTGGCGTCGCCCGTCTTGCCGTTGGGCCAAAAGACATGCCGCCCGGCAAAAAGCGGCACCGCCGGATAAAAGGTTCCGTCGGCGGCGATGGTTTCCGGCACGGGAATATTGTGCTTCTGCGCGAGCTCGAAATCGTCGGCGCCATGGCCCGGCGCGATATGCACGAAGCCGGTGCCGTCGACCGCAGTGACGAAATCGCCCGCCAAGAGCGGGACCGCGAAATCATAACCCTTCCCGTGCAGCGGGTGACGGCAGATCGTGCCGCCGAGGAACTTGCCCGAGACCAACTCGACCTTGCCGCCGAGGCGCGCGATCTCGGCGAAGTTCACCTCGAGCGGCGCCGCGACCACGAGCTTTTCCCCCAGCTTCGCCAGGCTGCCCTCGCGCGTCGAGGCGACCTCGATCACTACGTAATCGAGCTCGGCATTGAAGGCGATGGCGCGGTTGCCAGGCAGCGTCCAGGGCGTGGTCGTCCAGATCACGACCGACGCGCCCGCCAACGCGGGGACGCTCGGCTCGGCCACCGGGAACTTCACCCATAGCTGCGTCGAGGTGTGATTCTCGTATTCGATCTCGGCCTCTGCGAGCGCCGTTTGCTCGACCACCGACCACATCACCGGCTTGGCGCCGCGATAGAGCCCGCCATTCATCAGGAACTTGCCGATCTCGCGCACGATCTGGGCTTCGGCCGCGAATTCCATCGTCGTGTAGGGGTGCTGCCAATCGCCGAGGATGCCCAGGCGCTCGAACTCCGCCTTCTGGACAGCGATCCAATGCGCGGCGAAATCGCGGCACTGCTTGCGGAACTCGAGGATGGGCACGTCGTCCTTGGAGCGCTTCTTGGCGCGGTATTCCTCTTCGATCTTCCATTCGATCGGCAGGCCGTGGCAGTCCCAGCCCGGCACATAAACGGCGTCCCGGCCCAACATCTGCTGCGCCCGGTTGATCACGTCCTTCAGGATCTTGTTGAGGGCGTGGCCGATATGAAGATTGCCATTGGCGTAGGGCGGGCCGTCATGGAGGCACGAATTTCTTCCGGCCGCGGGCGGCTTCTCGTTGGCGCTGGAACAGGCCGAGCTTGTCCCAACGCGCGAGCAGCCCCGGCTCGCGCTTGGGTAAATCGCCGCGCATCGGAAAATCGGTCTGCGGCAGGAAGACGGTCGAGCGGTAGTCGGCGGCCATGGCTCTTTATGAGGGTGGGCGGGCTTTCCGGTCAACCGGCGGCCAGGATGGCGCGAGCCTGGGCGCAATCCTCGGCGATCTGGGCCTTCAAGGCGTCGAGCCCGGCAAAGCGCTGCTCGGGACGCAGCCGCTCGATCAACGCGACGCGCAGATGGCTGCCATAGAGATCGCCGTCGAAATCGAAGAGATGGGTCTCCAAGCGGAGATCCGTGCCGCCCACCGTCGGCCTAAACCCAAGATTGGCGGCAGCGGCGAACCACCGCGTCGCGCCACCCTCTTCGATCCCGGCGCGCACGGCATAGACCCCGGCGGCGGGCCGCAAATAATCGGCGAGCGCGAGATTTCGCGGTAGGAAAGCCGATGGTGCGGCCGATCTTGTCGCCGGTATCGACCCGGCCTTCGATCTCCCAAGGCCGGCCCAACAGAAGCGCGGCGCCGCGCGCATCGCCAGCGATCAGGCGTTGACGAATCTCGGTCGAGGAATAGGCGATACCGCCCGCCCCCGCGACCGGCGCCACCACGCGCACGGCGAAACCGTGCTTTTGCCCCTCGGCTTTCAGCAAGTCCGGCGTGCCGCGACGGCGATTGCCAAAGACAAAATCATAGCCGACCACGACCTCAAGGACGCCGAGTCCGGCGACCAGCGCGTCGGCGACGAAGTCCTCGGCGCTCTTTCGCGCGAAGTCGAGGTCGAAATGCAAGGCGAAGAGCAGATCAACGCCCAAATCTTCGAGCGCCCGCGCCTTCGCTCGGAAGGGCGTCAGACGAAACGGCGGCGCGCCAGGCTGGAAGACGCTGCGCGGATGCGGCTCAAAGGTTAGCACGGCGAACGGCGCCGACGCCGCCCGCGCCGCCGCCTTCGCCGCAGCGATCACCGCTTGATGGCCGCGATGGACGCCGTCGAAATTGCCCACGGCGACCACGGCGCCACGCGCCGCGCCCGTGGCGGCCGTATGGCGGAAGACGTGCATCGCATTAACGCTGTTGTGGCAACAGCACCGTGGCCTCGCCGTCGATTACGACGGTGTCGCCGACCAGGCATTGCGTCTTGAGGATGACGCGACCCTTGTCGCGCTGGATCTCGGCGATCGTGACCCGCGCCTCGACCTTGTCGCCGATCCGCACCGGCGCCTTGAAGGAGAGGGTCTGCCCGAGATAAATCGTGCCCGGACCCGGCAGCTTCGACGCGATCGCGGTCGAGATGAAGCTTGCGCCGAGCATGCCGTGGGCGATCCGCCCTTTGAAGCGCGTCGTCTTGGCGAATTCTTCGTCGAGATGCACCGGATTGTGATCGCCCGACACCGCGGCGAAGGCGTCGATGTCGGCAGCGGTGACGGTGCGCTCGTAGGCATCGCTCATCCCGACCGCCAACTCGTCGATGGCATAGCCCTGCCCCGCCGGACGTGCCGCCATTGATCACCTTTCATCCCGGAACCGACGCGGCCAAACCCTGCCGCGACCTCAAACCGCACCTTAATCCGCCGCCGCGCGCGCCACAAGTCGAGGCCCGCCCTTCCCTGCCCGGCATGGCGCCGTTAGTGTCGGCCCGCGATCGAGTGGAGCGATTTCGTGGAAGCCGACGGCGCGGCGCCCTTGCGCGATATGTGGTACTACGCGATGCCGAGTTCCCGGCTGCGCGCCGGGCGCGTCATCGCGAAGACTTATTTCGGCACGCCGCTGATCTTCGCGCGCACCAAGGACGGGGCTGCCTTCGTGCTCAAGGATTTCTGTCCGCATCGCGGCGTGCCTCTGCGCTTCGGCCGATTCGACGGCAACGAAGTGGAATGCCGCTTCCATGGCTGGCGGTTCGAGCGGACCGGGCGCTGCACCGCGATCCCGTCGCTGGTCGAAACCCAGAATTTCGACCCCGGACAGGTGCGCGCCAAATCCGTGCCGGCGCGCGAGGTGCAGGGGAACATCTGGATCTTCAACGGCAACGATCCATCGGGCGCGCCTGAGATTCCGGTGCTGCCCGATCTCGGCGAGCGGGGGCCCGACCTCGCCTTCAGCATACGGGCGCCGGGCTCGATCGACGAGGCGGTGTTCGGGCAGATGGATCCGTCGCACAACCCTTACGTCCACGTCTCGTGGTGGTGGCGCAAGCGCGGCGATATCCGCGCGAAGACCAAGCGCTTCGGGCCGGCGCCCTATGGCTTCACCATGTTACCCCATGTCCCGTCGGGCAATCTGATGCCCTATCGGCTGCTGGGCGGCGCGCCCGAGACGCAACTCATCTTCCGCTTGCCGAGCACACGGATCGAGCTGCTGCGCTTTGGCCGCCACCGCGCGGCGATGCTCTTCACGGTGACGCCGGTCGGCGACGATGAGGTGGAGATGAGCTATTGCGGCTATTGGACCTCGCCGCTCCTTACCGCGCTGAAGCCGCTGGTGCGCCTCGGCTTGCGGATTTTCGTTTCCCAGGACCGCGACATCCTGACGATCCAGCGCGAAGGCCTGAAGCACGCGGACGACCCGCTCATCTTCATCGATGACGCCGACACCCAGGCGAAATGGTATCACCGGCTCAAGGCCGAATACGCCCGCGCCAACAGCGAAGGCCGGCCCTTCATCAATCCGGTCAAAGAGCGCACGCTACGCTGGCGAAGCTGAACTGCCGCCGCTCTTGCGCGAGCCGCGGCGAGCGCCCAAATTCGCCGGACTCTTTCTTTCTTGTCAGGAGACCCGAATGAGCGCGTCCGAAACGGCTCAGCCCGACGCGGTCGCATCGGTGCTGGCGGCGCTGCAATTCGACCGCGACGGCCTCGTCGCCGCGGTGGCACAGCAGCATGACACCGGCGAGGTGCTGATGCTGGCCTGGATGAATGGCGATGCCGTCAAGGAGACGCTCGAGACCGGCCGCGTCTGCTATTGGTCGCGCTCGCGCCGTAGCCTGTGGCGCAAGGGCGAGACCTCGGGCCATGTCCAGCGCCTGATCGAGCTGCGCGTCGATTGCGACGGCGACGCGCTTTTGCTCCGCGTCGAGCAGACCGGTCCGGCCTGCCACACCGGCGAGCGCAGTTGCTTCTTCCGCGCCGCGCGCGGCGCCGGCTTGGTCGCGGTGGCAAGCTAAGGCTTGGGACAGGAAAGCGGCGCGGCCTGAACCGCGTTGAGCGCGGCCCGGTCGTAGGATTTGCCGGCGCAGCTCGAATTATAGCTTGCGACCGCCTGATTATACCGGGCCACGGCCGCGTCATAGCTTCGAGTTGAGTCGCCCGCGAAAGCGGCCGCGGCGGCGTCGCGCTGTTGCAAGAGCGCCTTGAAGGCGGCCACTTCGGAATCGTCGTAAACATTGATCTCGGCGCGGCGCGTTGCGACTTGGTTGTTCAGCGACGCGAGGGCCTTTTGGCTGTCGTCGTAATTCTTCCGGCGCTCTGTCATAGCGCCCTGCAGCCCGATCACGGATTGCTGCGCGCACAGGCAGGCGCGGATCGTGCCGGGGTCGGTCACAACGGCTTGCGCCATGGCCGTCGTGCCGCCGGCAGCTGCGAGCGCGGCGAGGGTAAGAGCTCGACCATGATGCTCCGCATGTCTTCCTCTCGTTCCAAAAAACGTCTGCCTCTTGTGTCTCGTTTCGTGGCGCGGCGCAAGAATCAATGCGCGAGGATCACGGGGATATCCGCTTCCATGATGATGTGGCGCGTGGCGCCGCCGAAGATCATCTGGCGCAGACGGCTTTGGGTATAGGCGCCCTTGATCATGAGATCGCAATTCGCCGCCCGGGCTTCGGCCAGGAAGACCTCGCCAGCCGGCCGGCTCGACGCCGCGACCATCCGCGAGATGGCGGCGATCCGGCGCCGGCGCAACGCCGCGGCAAGATCGGCGCCCGACGGGCCCGGCTGCATTCGCCCTTCGACCGACAGCACCTGCACGCTGCCCGCGAGGGCGAGATAGGGCATGGCGAGAGCCACGGCGCGCGCCGTCTCCATGCTGCCGTTCCAAGCGATCACGATGCGCTCGCCGATCGTCACCGGCGCCCTGGGCGGGGCCATCAGCACCGGCCGACCGCTCTCAAACAGCGCATCCTCCAGCGTCGCCTCGGCGAGCGAGGCGAGCTTCGCTGGACGCTCGACGATGATCAGATCGAAGATCCGGCCGAGTGATCCGACGACCGCATTCTGGCGGCCCGATTCCTCCCGCCATTCCGCGCTCGGGCCATGTTCGGGCGCGGCCTCAGAGGTGGTGATCGGGACATTGTTACGGCGCATGAAGGCTTCGAACAGCGCACGCGCCTCGGCTCTCCGCTCCTGACCTTCGCGCTCGAGCGTACGGTCGACCTCGGACGAGACCGAAAAGCCCATTTCGCCGCCGAACACGACGGCGTATTCCGTAGTCAGCGCGTTGAGACCGATGATCCTGCCATCGAATTTACGCGCGGCGAGCAGCGCGGTTTCGAGTACCGGCGTTGCCGTGCTCTCGCCCACCACCGTCAATAAGGTCCTCATCGCGGGAACCTCTCGGGCCCTGCAGCATCAGGCTACGTCCCATGAGTATATCCCATCGCGCCACCGCTACCCAAACGGCGTTTTTTGCGCCCGCGGAGGCGCCGGGCCAGGCGCTTGCGCCGCGCGCGCCGTCACGCGACACTCGTCGGCGACGATAACCGGAGGAGCCGCTATGAAGATCCACAATCCGCCGGGCCTTGCCCCCGGCATCGGCTACAGCCACGGCATCGAGTTGCCGCCCCACGCGCGACTGATTTATCTCGCCGGCCAGCTCGGGGTCAACGCCGACGGCAAATTCGGGCCCGACTTCAAGAGCCAGGCCGAGCAGGCCTGGCGCAATATCGGCACGGTGCTTCGCGCCGCCGGCATGGGCTATGAGAACCTCGTCAAGGTCACCCACTACCTCCTGCGCAAGGAAGATTTAGCAACCTATCGCGAAGTGCGGGCCCAGTTCCTTGGCAGCAACGCGCCAGCATCGACCCTGCTCTTTATTTCGGCGCTGGCTCGCCCGGACGCGCTGATCGAGATCGAGGCGGTAGCCGCTAAGGATTGAGCCCGCGCCGGCAAATGCTTCAGTATTCGCGCGCGTAGCGCGACCGCGCCGGGCCTCGCGGCTCATCCTCCTCGGCGAGGATGAGCAACCCGTCATCGTCGAACTCGTCGAATTCTTGCGCCGCGCGGCGAGCGGGGCGCGAGCGGCGCCGCACCGGGCGGACGGGCGCCAGCGGCAGCTCGTCTTCCTCGTGAAAGTTCCGCAGCCTGCCGCGCGCCCGATGGCGATGCCATGGCCCGAGCGTGAAGACCGCGACGACGCAGCCGATCACGACCCCCCACAGGATGGCGACGCCGAGCACAACCTCCTGTGCGCCGGAGCCCGCCGGATAAATCGACACCAGCGGCGCGGTCGCCACGACGAAGAAGGCGATCACGACCCCGCCGCTAAACAGCGAAACCAGGGCGAACAGCGCGTAGACGGCGAGGTCGCCAAAGGAAGTCGAGGAATAGTCGCTCATCGGTGCCACATCCCGGATCCGCGCCCCGTCGGCGCTCGATGTCCGTTAAGGTTACCGTGAATTGATACAAGTAAAATTCGCGCATTTCAAGAACAATATAGTTAACGACAAGCGGAAACTAAGTAAATTGTAAGCATTTTATGGTTAATGTTAAGAAGTTGTCGGAATATTTGACGAACGCGGGCCGTCAACGCGGCGGGCTCAGCGCCCGCCATAGCCGTCATCGGCGAGATTGAGCAGCGGAAAGGCGCTGTGGACATGCGGCACGGCCATCGCGGGTGCCGCGCAGACATAGGATTTGTCGATCTGGTGGAAGCCGGCGAGACCGAGGAGACCCAGACAGGTCTTGATCTCGGTCTCGAGAATCTCGAGGACGCGCGTTACGCCGGCGCTGCTCGCGGCGGCCAGCCCGTAAAGATAAAGCCGACCGATCGCGACGGTGTTGGCGCCCAAGGCCAGCGCCTTGACGATGTCGGTGCCGCGATAAAAGCCGCCATCGATGATGATCTGGGCGCGCCCGCGCACTGCGCTCGCGACCTCGGGCAGGATGTCGAGGGTGCCGCGCACCTGGTCGAGCTGGCGGCCGCCGTGATTGGTGACGTAGATGCCGTCGACGCCATGATCGCAGGCGATGATCGCATCCTCGGCGGTCTGGATACCCTTCAGGACGAGCGGCAGCTTGTGGCCATGCTTGTCCTTGAAACGCTTGACCTCGTCCCAGCTCAGCGATTGCTGGCGGTAGTCGCCGCCGTCGTCGATGATCGAGCGGTTGGACACGCGCCGCGAAATGTCGCGCTCGCGCCGTCCGTAAAAGGCGCTGTCGACGGTATAGCAGAACGCCTCGAACCCCGCGGCGACGGCGCGATCGACGATCTCGTCGGTCGCGCTGTCCGGGCCGCGCCGATAGAGCTGGAAGAATTTCCGCCCGGTCGAGGCCTGCGCGGTCGCTTCGAGTCCGGGCGCGCTCACCGAGCTCAACATCTGCGGGATACCGAACAGCGCCGCGCCCTTCGCCACGGCGGCGGCCCCGCCGGGATCGAGCCGCTCGAGCCCGCCCACCGGCGCGAGCATGACCGGGAGGCGGGCCTCCTTGCCCATCACCGCGCCCGCGCATCGGACGCCCGAAATGTCGCGCAGCACACGCGGCCGAAAGCCGATCGAATCGATGGCGTAGCGGTTGCGCTTCAGCGTCGTCTCGGTCTCGGCGGCGCCAATGACATAATCCCAGCGCTCCGGGCTGAGCTTGAGCTTGGCCGCTTTGACGAACTCGTGCAACGTCGCGAACTTGTCTTCGAGTCCGCTCGAATTCCCTTGCTCGGGCATGGCGACGTCTTCCCTGCGGCTTTTGCTCCTGGCTGGACCGAGCCTAGCCAAGACCGCGCCGCGAGGCCAGCCGTTATGCAAGACGGCGAGGGCTAGCCCTGCGCGTTCAGTACCTTGCCGCCGGCGGTGACGGGCTTCGACGCAATCAACGAGAATGCGATCAGGCAGGGCTCGGTGCCGCGATTGATCCAGTTATGGATCGTGCCGCGCTGCACGAGCACGTCGCCCGCCTTGAGATGGACGACCGTGCCATCGATATCCATGTCGATCTCGCCCGACATCACCACCGCGTAATCGATCGAATTGGTGCGGTGGTTGCGCGACGCGACGCCGGGATCGAACCGGACGATCCGGAACACCGTGCCGGTATCGGACGAAGTGCCGACCTTGCGCTTCGCCTCGTCGGCGGAGCCGTCATTGTCGATGGGAAAGCCCTCGGTCGTCCAGACCACGCAGGCGGTGGCGCCCGGGCGGCCCGAGCTGACCTCTTTGCCGATCTCGTCATAGAGCACGATGGCGCGCCCGTTCTTGTCGTGTCCCGTCACCACCCGCCGCACTTCCAAGCTCATCGCCGTCCTCCCAAAAGCCCCGTGCTTCCTCGCGGGATGCTAACCGCCGCGCGGGATCGAGAAAACCACAAAACGCGGAACAAAAAAGGCGGGCGGTCAGAAGCCGCGCCGCCCGTCGTCTCCAGAGGAACGAGGTTAGGAGCTAGGTCCGGTCCAGACCGGCTTTCCGCTCATGTCCTTGATGTTCTGCCGCCAGCTCGCTTCGATCAGCGACACCACCGCGGGCGGGAACGCCACATAATCGAGCGACGCCGCCAACTGAGTGCCATTCTTGAACGACCAGGCGAAGAAATCGAGCGACTTGCTCGGCACTTGCGGGCTTGTCTTGCTGGGTATGCATGAGGATGAAGCTCGACGCGGTGATCGGCCAGGAATTGTCGCCCGGCTGATCGGTCAGCAGGAGATAGAAGCCCGGCGCGTTCTTCCAATCGGCGTTCTGCGCCGCCGCTTGGAAGGTTTCGGCGTTCGGCATTAAAGCCTTGCCCGCCTTGTTCAAGAGCTTCGTGTAGACGATGTTGTTCTGGAGCGCATAAGCATATTCGACATAGGCGATCGAGCCCACCGTGCGCGTGGCCAGCGCCGACACGCCTTCATTGCCCTTGCCGCCGAGGCCCGCGACCGGCCAATCGACCGAAGTGTTCTCGCGCACGTTGTCCTTCCATTCCGGGCTGACCTTCGCGAGGTAGTCGGTGAAATTGAAAGTGGTGCCCGACCCGTCGGAACGGTGAACCACCGCGATGTCCAAATCAGCGGGCAGTTTGAGGCCCGGATTGAGCTTGGCGATCGCCGGATCGCCCCATTTGGTAATGTGGCCAAGATAGATGTTGGCGATGGTCGCGCCATCCAACGTCATGTCGCCCTTCGCGACGCCCGGAAGATTGACCAATATCACCTCGCCGCCCATGATCGCGGGGAACTGGGTGAGGCCGTTCTTGGTGAGGTCATCCACCTTCAGCGGCATGTCGGAGGCGCCGAAATCGACGGTCTTCGCCTCGATCTGGTTGATGCCGCCCCCCGAGCCGATCGACTGATAATTCATGCTGGTGCCCGTCGCGGCCTTATAGGCTTCGGCCCATTTCGCGTCGATCGGATAAGGAAACGTTGCGTCCGCCCCTGAGATTTCCGTGGCATTCGCGACCGATGCAACCGCCAATCCGATGACCGCCGCCGATGGCACGCGCAGCATCCCGCGTCTCATGTTTCTCATAATCCCTCCTTGACCGTTTGCCGCTCGCGCCCTCCCGGGGCGTCGCGAGCCTAGGCCTCGGGCGTTGCGGCGGGATGACGGTTCGGTGTCCTGCCTGCGATGGCCGGAGGGCCGGGAACGAGAGAATCGCCAAATAAAATTCGCTGCTCGCCGAGATTTTCCGACGACTTATCCACAACCCCAGATGTAGCGTCATGACATTGCGACTACACAATTCCTTGGATAAATGATAAATTTTTTTTGTTGGGGGATGCATTGGATGGGCCAATGTACAACCCGTCGCCAAGAGGACAGCCAAATGGCAATGAAGCGAAAGGCCAAGAAGAAAGCACCCGCCAAGCGCAAGAAACGGGGCGGCAAGAAGAAGAAGTAAGCGGCACAGTTTAGCCTCTACCCATGGCGGGGCTGCGCCCGAGCAAGCGAAAAGCTCGGGGGCAGCCCCGCCAGCATTTTGGGACAACGCGACCGTTCGGTAAGCGCGCCCGGTGAGCGCTAGGAAGCCGCTCTCTCGTCGGGCTTTATCATCCAGTGGGACCCTAGCGGGCTCGCCGCCGGGACCATTCAAGCCCTTGAATTTCCAGGAGTTTTGTCGCGGGATCCGGAGGCCAAGCGCGACCGGCATCCGCGCGCGGGCAGCTCACGGGACGCACCGATATGCGCCGCCGCGACGATGCGCGCGCGCCCGATCGCTTCTCGCCTGAGCGATCCGCTCGTAAGGGATCGCCGATGACTTTACTGGGTCGCGACGAGGCTCGGCGCCACGCGCGGTGTGCACCGCTCGCCGTCCGTGGCGTAGCGCGCGCGAGAGATTTTTTTTCCCGCGCCTCGTCGCACGGCGACGCACCCGTAGGACAAAGGTGCAAGACCCGTGCGTGCGTGACGCAATCGTGCCGTTTCACCCCATCGCCGCGACTCGCGGGGAAATTTTCTGTTTCGATCACAAAATCGCGCGTCGCTTTCTCAGTTTTGAGTGGCGTGATAGATTTTCGGATGTCGTGTTAGATGTGCAACGCGACCGCAGAAGCAATTCGCGCGCGGCGCCCGCCGATTGCTTCAACGACGACGGCGCTTGCGATGAGACTCCATGATTGCACTCACGGTGAATGGCAAGCTTCACCAGCTCGACATCGAGCCGGAAACGCCTCTGCTCTGGGTCTTGCGCGACGAGCTCGGCATGACCGGCACGAAATTCGGCTGCGGTATCGCGCAGTGTGGCGCCTGCACCGTGCACATCGACGGCCAGGCGATGCGCTCCTGCTCGGTGCCGGTCGGCAGCGTCGGCGCGGCTCCGGTCACGACGATCGAAGGTCTGTCGCCCGACGGAAAGCATCCGGTGCAGCAGGCTTGGCTCGCCGAGGACGTGCCGCAATGCGGCTATTGCCAGTCGGGACAGATCATGGCGGCGGCGGCATTCCTGAAATCTAATCCTAAGCCGACCGATGCCGAGATCGACGCCAATCTCACCAATATCTGCCGGTGCGGAACCTATGAGCGCATGCGCCGCGCGATTCATCGCGCCGCTGCGTCGATGAAAGCCTGAGGGGGATCGCATCATGGATGGCAACATCACGCGCCGCGATTTCGTCGTCGCCACAATGACCGCGGCAGGCGGCATGGCGCTCGGCCTCGCCCACCCAAGCCTCGCCCATGCGCTCGCGATCAACCCGCAGCCTTGGGGCGCGGACGCGCCCTCGCCCCATGAGTTCAACGCTTGGCTGGTGATCGAGCCGGATGACAGCGTCGTCATCCGCTATGGCCGCGCCGAGATGGGCCAGGGCAGCTTCACCGCGCTGACCATATGCGTCGCCGAGGAGTTGCAATGCGACTGGTCGAAGGTAAGAACCGAATTCGCCTCGGCCCATCGCAACATCGTCGAGAACAACGTCTATGGCGACCAATCCTCGAATGGCAGCCACTCGGTCCGTTTGGGCCGCGAGAAAGCGCAGCAAGTCGGCGCGTCGGCGCGCGCGCGCCTCGTAGCCGCAGCGGCCCGGCGCTGGGGCGTCGACGCATCGTCTTGCGCCGCCGAAGGAGGCAAGGTGATCCACCAAGCCTCGGGCCGTAGGTTGCGCTATGGCGAGCTCGCGGGCGATGCTGCGAGGATTTCGCTAGCGCAGGAGCCGGCGATCAAGAGCCCCGAGCAATACACGCTGATGGGCAAGCCGACGAGGCGCCTCGATGTGCCGTTGAAGATCAACGGCACCGCGCAATACGGTATCGACACCCGCCTTCCCGGCATGGTCTATGCCGCGGTCTCGGCCTGTCCAGTGTTCGGCGGCACCTTGAGGAGCGTCGATGCCTCGGCCATCAAGGGTGGACGCGGCATCGTCGATGTCGTGCAGCTTCCCAATGCCGTCGCCGTCGTGGCCGATCGCTGGTGGCGCGCCAAGGAGGCCCTCGCCAAGCTCAAGCCCGAATGGGATTTGGGCCCGGGCGCCACGGCGACGAGCGCGCAGCTTGCGCGCGACTATCGCGACGCCCTCAACAGCGGCGAAGTGGCGAACGCGCGAGACGACGGCGACGCCGACGCCGCGATCGCCGGGGCGGCGAAAGTGATCGAGGCATTGTACGAGGTGCCCTATCTCGCCCATGCCCGGATGGAGCCCAGCAACGCGACCGCCCGGCTCGAGGGCGACCGGCTCGATCTGTGGATCGGCACGCAGGACGTGATCAACACGACCAAGCAGGCGGCGCGCGCCGCGGGCCTGAAGCCCGAGCAGGTCTATGTCCATAATTGCTTCGTCGGCGGCGGCTTCGGCGCGGGCGGAGGCGGCGCGGAGACCGATCAGGTCGTCGCCATCGCCAAGGCGGTCGGCAAGCCCGTCAAGCTGGTCTGGACGCGCGAAGAAACCACGAGGCACGACCGCTATCGGCCGCAAGCGGCGATCCGCTTCAAGGCCGGGCTCGGCCCGGACGGCATGCCGGTCGGCTGGAACGTCCGCACCGCCCTGGGCTCGCTGTTCCGCTCGGCGGGCATCACGCTGCCCAAGCTCGAGTTCCAGGTGGTCGAAGGCCTCGTCAACAATCCCTACAAGATCGCCAACCAGCGCATCGATGCGGTGATCAAGAACACGCATGTCCCGGTCTGGTTCTGGCGCTCGGTCGGCAATTCGCAGAACGCCTTTGCGATCCAAAGCTTCATCGACGAGATGGCCCATGGCGCCGGCAAGGATCCCTATCAATTCCGACGGGCGCTCCTCGAAGGCAAGCCGGATTGGTTAGGGGTGCTGGACTTGGTCGCCGAAAAAAGCGATTGGGGCAAGCCGCTGCCCCAGGGCCGCGCGCGCGGCATCGCGATCCACGAATGCTACGGCTCGATCTGCGGCGAAGTCGCCGAGGTGGCGGTGAACCCCAAAGGCGAGGTCACGGTCGAACGGGTGACGATCGCGTTGGATAGCGGCCATATGGTCAACCCGCTGACCGTCGCCGAGCAGATGGAAGGCGGCATGATCTTCGGCCTCACCGCCGCGCTGCACGGCGACATCACCATCAAGGACGGCGCGGTGGTGCAGGGCAATTTCGACACCTACCCGATGGTGCGCCTCGCCCAGGCGCCGAAGACCGAGGTCTATTTCGCGATGTCGGGGGGCGCGAAATGGGGTGGCGTCGGCGAGCCGAGGACGGCGCCGATCGCGGCCGCCGTCACCAACGCGATCTTTGCCGCCACCGGCAAGCGCATCCCCAGCCTGCCGATCCGGAGCGAGGACCTTGCCAGCGGGGCGTGAGACTTTCCGACTAGGTCAGGCGTTCGCTTCGCGCCGCGCCTTGGCCTGAAGGATGCGCTGCTTCAAGCGGCGCGCCTCGAGAGGCAGCCGCGAATTGGGCGTCGACACGAGAAAAGCGTCGAGGCCGCCATTGTGCTCGATGGTGCGGATGCCGTTGGTAGAGAGGCGCAGGCGCACGGCATGACCCAGCGCGTCGGACAAGAGCGAGGTATCCTGGAGATTGGGCAGAAAGCGCCGCCTCGTTTTGTTGTTGGCGTGGCTGACATTGTTGCCAACGAGTACGCCCTTGCCCGTGATGAAGCATCGTCGCGACATGACCCGACCCCGGAATTGGAAGCCGGCTTTCTAAGGGAATTAAGGGCTTGGGTCAAGGCGGACCAGCCCGTCGTTCCTCGCTGAGGGGGTGAAGCGAATAAAGCGGAGCGAGGCTGGAAGACGAACACGCCTGCAAAGGGCTCGTTCAGGCGCTTCCCGCTTTGCGGCCGTAGCGAGCAACGGTTACCGTTTGCAGGGTCACGAGGCCGCTCTCGATCATGTCGTTAACGACGGGAAGGAAGGCCTTGATCTTCTCGTCGCTGTCGACGATCTCGATGACGATGGGAAGACCCTCGGATAGCCGAAGTAGGAACTGAGTTTCCACGCTCGCCGGTCCGTACGCCAAAACGCCGCGCGTGACCGTGGCTCCCGCCATGGCCATGGCGCGCGCCTTGAACACGATTTCCTCGTATAAGGGCTTATCCTCGAAGGTATCGTCGTGGCCGACGAAGATACGGAGCAGGGTCGCTTCGCGCGGGGCGTGCATGTCGGGCGGGCTCCTCGGGGAATCTCGGTCACTTCAAGGATCGAATGTAGGCCATCAACTCTTTAATTTCCTCCGGCTGCAAGCTAATCGGCGACATCGCGTGGCCGTGGTCGAGCGCGTCGGCCAAGCCGCGCTCGTCAAGCTTCCCCGCCCTGGCAAGCGTGCGGAAAGAGGGGGCTCCGGGCAGCCCGAAAAGATGACAAGAATTACACCGGCGATCGGCGATCTCCTTGCCAGGCTCGGCGCTGGCGTCGGAAGTCGGCGGACACTCCGGCCCGCCGTGCGAAAGCCACCACACGGAACACTCCCTCAAATGAGCGGAAAGCAGGAAATCCGCCACATTCTGATCCCGCGTGTTCGGGTATTCCTTCAGAGTCGGATCCTCGATGAGGTCGTGTAGCCTGGCCTGCTCATCGGCGCTGAGGCCCTTCATGGTCTCGCCGTCCGGCGCCAAGCCATAGCGGTCTTCGAGATAGCGGTTGTCGCTGTCGGTGAGCGGCGCCGCCAGCGCTGCAGGCGCAACCACCAGCACGACCACCCCGGCAAGGACCATTCCCCGTAGCATCGGCGCTCTCCTCATCTCTATTGCAAAGTCTATCGAAAATCCCCGGACAACCAAGGATCGGCGCGAAAGATAACATAGTGCGGCGCGCTACCCCCGCTGCCTTTTCCGCTTCAGGAACGCGGCAAGACCGAGGCGCGCGGCCTTGGACGGAGAGAGGCCGCCAGCCGCGACTTGGGCCTCGAGCCGGGCGAGAACGGGCTTTAGTGTCTGATCGTTCTTGAGCCGCTCCACTAGCCCCTCGGCGAGCTCGGACCAGAGCGCCGCCTTGGCTTGCGCGGCGCGCCGGCGCGCGCGCGCGCCGCTCGCCACCATCGCGCGATCGCGCTCCGCGATGGCGTTTGCGACCTCGTCGAGGCCGCGCCGCTCGAGCGCCGAGATCGCCATCACCTCGGGCGGCGGGCGCTGTCGGTCATGACGCAAAAGTCCGAGCGCATGGCGGTAATCGGCGACCGCGCGCGAGGCGGCGGCGGCGAGCTCGCCATCGGCCTTGGTGACAATGACGAGATCGGCCAGCTCGACGATGCCGCGCTTGATGCCTTGCAGCTCGTCGCCGCCCCCGGGCGCGATCAGCAAGAGAAAAAGATCGACGAGATCGGCCACCGCGGTCTCCGCTTGCCCGACGCCCACGGTCTCGACGATGACGAGATCGAACCCCGCTGCCTCGACGACAAGGATCGCCTCGGCCGTCCGCCGCGCGACGCCGCCCAACCTCTCGCCCGCGGGCGAGGGCCGGATAAAGGCATGGGGGTTTGTCGCGAGCGTCGGCATTCGCGTCTTGTCGCCGAGGATTGCGCCGCCGCCGCGCTTCGATGACGGATCGACCGCCAGCACGGCGACGCGGTGGCCGGAAGCGATCGCTCGCATGCCGAACGCCTCGATGAAGCTCGATTTACCAACGCCCGGCGCGCCCGAGATGCCGAGCCGCAGCGCCTGCCCGCTCGATGGGCCCAAGGCTTCGATGAGGGCAGCGGCGGCCTCGCGATGATCTCGCCTCGTCGATTCAACGAGGGTGATGGCGCGGGCAATGGCCCGGCGCGAGCCCGCCCGAACCGCATCGGCCAGGACAGAAGGATCGGGCTCGGGCCCGCCCATCGGCGCAGCCTCGCTTATTCCGTCACTGCGGCCAAGGCGGCGGCGCGGGCATCGGCTTCCTGCTGGCGTCGCCACATCGCGGCATACATGCCGTTCCGCGCAATCAGCGCCGCATGGCCGCCGCGCTCGACGATGCGGCCCTCGTCCATCACCAGGATCTCGTCGGCATGGATCACGGTCGAAAGCCGGTGCGCGATGATGAGCGTGGTATGGTTTTGCGAGACCTCGTCGAGGCTCGCCTGGATCTCGCGCTCGGTCTTGGTGTCCAGGGCGGAAGTCGCCTCGTCGAACAGCAGAATGCGCGGCTCTTTCAGAATGACGCGCGCGATCGCGACGCGCTGCTTCTCGCCGCCCGACAGCTTCAGGCCGCGCTCGCCGACCGGGCTGTTATAGCCGTCGGGGAGCGAGGACACGAAATCGTGGATGCGGGCGTGGCGCGATGCCTCTTCGATCTCGTCGCGCGAGGCTCCGGGCCGGCCATAGGCGACGTTGTAGTAGATCGATGTCGTTGAACAACACCGTGTCCTGCGGCACCACGCCGATGTTGCGGCGGATGCTGTCCTGGGTAACGTCGCGGAGATCCTGCCCGTCGATGCGGATGGCGCCTTCGGTGACGTCATAGAAGCGGAACAGCAGCCGCGACAGCGTCGATTTGCCCGCACCCGAGGGGCCGACGATGGCGACCGATCCGCCCGGCGCCACGCGGAAGGAGACGTCCTTGATGATCGGCCGGCGCGGATCGTAGGCGAAGCAGACATGATCGAACACGATCTCGCCCCGCGTGACCTGGAGCGCCGGCGCGCCCGGCTTGTCCTGGACCTCGGGCTCGACCGCCAAGAGCCGGAACATCGATTCGAGATCGGTCAGCGACTGCTTGATGTTGCGATAGACCATGCCGAGCACGTTCAAGGGCGCGTAGAGCTGCACCAGATAGGCGTTCACCATAACGAAATCGCCGACGGTCATGCGCCCCGCGGTCACGCCTTGCGCCGCCAACAGCATCACGCCCACGAGGCCGCAGGCGATGATGAGGCCTTGGCCGATATTGAGATAGGACAGCGTCTGCTGGCTTTTGACCGCCGCCACTTCATAGGCCTGGAGCGCCCGGTCGAAGCGCCGCGCCTCGTGCTCCTCATTGGCGAAATACTTGACCGTCTCGTAGTTCAAGAGGGCGTCGATCGCCTTGGTGTTGGCCTCGGCGTCGCGCTCGTTCATCTCGCGGCGGAACTGCAGGCGCCAATCGGTGATCAAGAAGGTGAAGGTGACATAGGCCACGATGGTGGCGAGGGTGACCGCGGCCAGCTCCCATTCGAAGAGACGCCACAGGATGCCGCACACCAGCAGGATCTCGAACATCGTCGGCACGAAACTGAACAGGAAATAGTCGAGCAGGAATTCCGTGCCGCGGATGCCGCGCTCGACCGCGCGCGAGAGGCCGCCGGTCTGGCGCTCCAAGTGAAAACGCAGCGACAGGTTGTGGAGATGGCGGAAAGTGGCGAGCGCCACCTGTCGCACCGCGCGCTGCCCGACCTTGGCGAAGACCGCGTCGCGCAGCTCGCTGAAAACCTGAGCAAGGACGCGCGCGACGCCATAGCTGATGATGAAGAGCACGGGTACGGCGACGACCGCCGCCCTGCCCGGGGTGAGTATGTCGACCGCATGCTTGTACAGCATCGGGACATAGACGGTGACCGACTTGGCGGCCACCAGCAACCCGATCGCTGCCAGCACTCGGATGCGCAGCTCCAAATTGTCGCGCGGCCATAGAAACGGCAGCAGCTTCGTGACCGCCCGCAGCTCTTGGCGGAATCCGACCTCGGTGTTGCGGTCGATGCGCCGCCTTTGACCGCCGCGGTCCCTGCTCATGCTCAATGCGTCTTCTCCCCGTGCGGCAGTTTGGCGGCCATCGCCACCACCGCGATCATGATCATTGCTCCGATATAATAGGGCGCATCGCGCCCGCCGGCTGCGTAGACGAGCCCGGCCAGAAGCGGCCCTAGAATACGCGCCAGACTCTGGCCCGACTGGTTGACGCCGAGGATGCCGCCGCGCTCCTCGGGCGAGGCCGCAAGGCTGACGAGGCTCGTGACCGCCGGATTGAAGCAAGCGAGGCCCACCGAAAGGAGCCCTAAGCCAACTAGGACCGCGGCAAGAGTCGTGCTGAAGGGCAAGGAGACGAGGCCCAAGGCCAGGAGCGCCGCGCCGTAAGTCGCGAGGCGCGCTTCGCCAAAGCGCCGCGACAGCCTGCCGATGAGCCCGCCCTGCACCAGCGCCAGTACCACCCCGACATAAAAGAAGAGCCACCCGACCTGCAGCGGCCCCCAGCCGAAGCCGCTATGGGCCCACAGCGCGAAGGTGCTTTCGAGCCCGGCAAAGGCGCAGGTGGTCAGAAAGTATATCAGAATCAGCGCGCGCAAATGCGGCTTCCTCCAAGCATCCTTGGCCAGCGCGACCCGCCCGGGACGGTTGGCGAGGCCACGCAGATCCGCCGGCAGACTCTCTTTCAGGATGATCGCCGCCAGGACGAGGGCCGTCGCCGATAGGAGAGCGGCGGCAAAGGCCGGCCGCGCCAAATCCGCCGTTCCCGGATCGGAGCCGGCGAGCATCCCGCCCAAGGCAGGCCCCAGCGTGAAGCCAAGGCCGAACGCCGCGCCGATCATCCCCATGCCCTTGGCGCGCGCCTCGGGCGCGGTCACGTCGGTGATATAGGCCTGAGCCGCGGCGATATTGCCGGCGCCGGCGCCGGCCAAGAGCCGCGCCGCGAACAGCATCCAGAGCGCGTCGGCGAAACCGAGCCAAATATAGGAGACGACCGAGCAGCAAAGGCTCGCGAGCAGCACCGGCCGCCGCCCGAGCCGGTCCGAAACCCGGCCGAGAATCGGCGAGGAAAAGAACTGTGCGAAGGAGTAGCACGCCATCATCGCGGTGACTTCGAAGGGCGTCGCGTGGAAATGAATCGCGTAATAGGGCAGCAGCGGAATGACCACGCCGAAACCCACGAGATCGATGAAGACAATGAGCAGGAGGACAGCCATGAGGAGGCCCATAGATAGCGCGGATTCGCCGCGCAAAACAGGGGGTTGGCGAGCTTATCGCGCGATTTTACGGGCTCTTGCCGCGCCCTTGCGCGTCACGCCGCGACGCGTGTTTTCGCGATGAGCTTCAAGATTTCACTGGCCGTCCGCGGAATGTTGGTGCCCGGCCCGTAAATCGCGGCGACGCCCGCCTCTTGGAGAAAGGCATAGTCCTGGGGCGGGATGACGCCGCCGCAGACGACGAGAATTTCCCCGGCGCCCTGCGCTTTCAGCGCCTTGAGCAGCGCCGGCACCAGGGTCTTGTGGCCGGCCGCCTGGGACGAGACGCCGATGACATGAACGTCGTTCTCGATCGCTTGGCTCGCTGCCTCCTCAGGGGTCTGGAACAATGGGCCGATATCGACGTCGAAGCCCAAATCGGCGAAGGCGGCCGCAATTACCTTCGCACCGCGGTCATGGCCGTCCTGGCCGAGCTTGACGACGAGCATCCGCGGGCGGCGCCCTTCGTCTCGAGCGAAATCCGCGATTTCTCGAGCGATGCTGGCATAGCCCTCGTCGCCCTCGTAGCCGCCGCGATAGACCCCCGCGACCGAGCGGCTGATCGCGCGGTGCCGGGTGAAGACGCTCTCGAGCGCGTCGGAGACTTCGCCCACCGTGGCGCGCGCGCGCATCGCGGCAATGGAGAGATCGAGCAGATTGCCCTCGCCCGACCGCGCCGCGTCGGCTAGGGCATCGAGCGTGGCCTTGACGAGGCGCGCATCGCGCGCGGCGCGCAAGGCACAGAGACGCGCCACCTGCCGCTCGCGCACCGCGCTATTGTCGATCTCGCGCAGCTCGAAGGCCGCGTCGGCCGGCGCCTGATATTTGTTGACGCCGACGATCACCTCCTCGCCGCGGTCGATCCGCGCCTGCCGGCGCGCGGCGGCTTCCTCGATCTTGAGCTTGGGCAGGCCCAACTCGGTCGCCTTGGTCATGCCGCCCAGCGCCTCGACCTCGGCAATGAGCGCGCTTGCCGCCACAGCCAGCGAATGCGTGAGAGCTCTCGACGTAATAGCTGCCGCCCAAGGGGTCGACGACATGGGTGAGCCCGGCTTCCTCGGCCAGGATAAGCTGCGTGTTCCGCGCGATCCGCGCCGAGTGGGGCGTTGGCAGGGCGATCGCCTCGTCGAAGGAATTGGTGTGGAGCGAATTGGTGCCGCCGAGCACCGCCGCCATCGCCTCGACCGCGGTTCGCACGATGTTGTTGTAGGGATCCTGCTCGGTCAGGCTGACCCCCGAGGTCTGGCAATGCGTCCGGAGCGCAAGCGATGCGGGATTGGCCGGATTGAATTGCTTCATCAACCGCGCCCAAAGGAAGCGCGCCGCGCGGAGCTTCGCGATCTCCATGAAGAAATTCATGCCGATGCAGAAGAAGAAGCTGAGCCGCGGCGCGAACTCGTCGATCTTGAGCCCCTTGCCCAGCGCCGCGCGGACATATTCGAGCCCGTCGGCCAGGGTGAAGGCGAGCTCCTGCACCGCCGTCGCCCCCGCCTCCTGCATGTGGTAGCCCGAGATCGAGATCGAATTGAAGCGCGGCATGTGCCGGGCGGCGTATTCGATGATGTCGGCGACGATCCGCATCGACGGGGCGGGCGGATAGATATAGGTGTTGCGGACCATGAACTCCTTCAGGATGTCGTTCTGGATCGTGCCCGTGAGCCGGTCGCGCGCGACGCCCTGCTCCTCGCCGGCGACGATGAACGCCGCCAGCACCGGGAGGACCGCGCCGTTCATGGTCATCGACACGCTCATCTTGTCGAGCGGGATGCCGTCGAACAGGATCTTCATGTCCTCGACGCTGTCGATGGCGACGCCGGCCTTGCCGACATCGCCGACGACGCGCGGATGGTCGCTGTCATAGCCGCGATGGGTCGCCAGATCGAAGGCGACGGAGAGGCCCATCTGGCCCTGGCGCAAATTCTCGCGGATAGAATGCGTTCGACTCCTCCGCGGTCGAGAAGCCGGCATATTGGCGCAGCGTCCAGGGTCGGTTCGCATAGAGGGTGGCGCGCACGCCGCGGGTGTAGGGCGGAAAGCCCGGCAGCGTGCCGGTTGTCTCGAGCCGCTCGATATCCGCCTCGGTGTAAAGCGGCTTGACCGCGATGCCCTCTTGCGTGTGCCAGATGAGCGCGTCTGTGCTTTTGCCGCCGAGCTCCTTGGCTGCCAGCGCCTGCCAATCGGCGAGAGTTTTCTCGGGAAAATCCGCCATGCGCGGATTATAGCGCACCCCGGCGCAAAGTGTGGCGCGCGACGAGCGCCGCGGTGAGCAACGCGAGCGCGCCCGCCTGATGCGCCACGGCGAGCGGCAGCGGCACGACGAGCAAGAGGGTCGCGATGCCGAGCGCGGCCTGAAGGCAGGCCAAGAACAGCAGCGCATCGAGGCAGCGTCGTGTTGCCGTTGGCAGCCTCGCCCGCCTTCCCGCGAGCCACAGCAGCGCCGTAGCCAACACGCTGGTTTCGGCCAGAACGCGATGATCGAACTGCACGCTAGTGAGGTTCTCGAACCAATTGAGGTACCAGGGCGAGAGGTGCCAATAATCCGGCGGGACGAAATGCCCTTCCATCAGCGGGAAGGTGTTGTCGAGGTAGCCCGCGCGCGTCCCGGCGACGAAAGCTCCGGCGACAAGGGTGGTGAAAACGAGAACCGAGCACGACGCTCGCGCCTTTCCTTAAACGCAGCGCAGCCGAATTTTGCCGCACCCCGGGCGCCAGCACGTCGAGCGCTACCCATAGCATCGCGAGATAGATGACGACCGCCATCGCGAGATGCGCGGCGAGGCGATACTGGCTGACCTCGATGCGGGTCTCGAGCCCGCTTTCGACCATGTACCAGCCAAGCACGCCTTGGAGACCGCCGAGCACGAAAAGACCGGCGAGCTTGGCCGTGAGAGGCCGCGCGATTCGCCCGCGCAGCAGGAAATAGAGAAACGGCAGGGCGAACAAGGCGCCGATGATCCGGCCCAACAGCCGGTGGAGATACTCCCAGAAATAGATGCCCTTGAAATCAGAGAGGCTCATCTCGGGATGAAGCGCCTGGTATTGCGGGATCGCCCGATAGCGCTGGAAGGCATCGTTCCACTGCGCGTCATTGAGGGGCGGGAGCGCGCCCGCTACGGGCTGCCATTCGGTGATAGACAGTCCCGATTCGGTGAGCCTCGTCACGCCGCCAATCGAGCACCATGACGAAAATCGCGGCGCAGCACAGGATGAGCCACCAGCCGATCGCCCGCTCCGGCGCGGCGGCGCGCGTGGAGCGCGCGAGGGCAATTGTCATGGCGCGAACGGGCCCCGTGCCTCAGGGACGCGCGAAGCGGGCCCGGGCACCGCGCTCGATCGCCGCCGCCACCAGCCGGTCGAGCCCCAGGCGAAGGCGCAGCAATTCCACCAGGCGACGCGTCTCCTCGCTGACCTCGCCGCTGGCCGCCGCGACATCGCAGGCGACCGCGTAGGCGGTCTCGCGTAGCTTTGCCGGCACTGCGGACTTCACCGCCCTCAAGGCCTCCTCGAGTCCGGCTTCGCGGCCGAGCAGGGCGGCGCAAGCCCGCAAATCCTGGGTCAAGCGCTTCTCGTCATAGCCGACGAAGATCGGAAGATGCTTGACGATGTCGCCGATCATGCGCAGCTCGGCATCGGCCATCTTGCTGTCGGCGGCCGAGATCATCACCATGATGTAGATCAGCGCGGCTTGGGGATCGATCATCCTGCGGCCTTTTTTTGGGCGGGAATTTACGAGAGTGCCAACACTTCGCCGCCACCTGTCAAGCGGCGGCGCGGTCCGCTACATTCCGCCCTCGTGAGAAGAGCCAAGCCAATCCTGCTATTGCTCGCGGCGCTGCTTGCGGGGTGCGGCACCCTTCTTTATTCGGCCGCCGGAGAGCGCGATGCCGCGCGACGGTCCGACGCGGTCTTCGCCGAGTGCGAGGCACAACGCGCGAGCGGCAAGCTGCCCAGCTATCAGCTTGTCGTCACCTGCGCCAAGCCCAAAGTGCTCCAGTTCTATGGCGAGGACGGCTACCCCTTCATGGACCTGGTGAATTTCGACCTCGATGCCCGTATGGCGGGTGCCGCGCGAATCGATCACGGCCTCGCCACCAAGGCCGATGTCGATCGCGACCTCGCCGAACTCGCTCGCCGCATCGCCGACGAGGAGCAGCGCCGGATCGTCGAGGCCACGCCCTTCGGCGCCAGCGCCCCGCCGATATCCCTCGACCAGTTGCTGGTCGGGCTCGACACGCTCAAACCCCTGCCGCCGACGCGCGGCCCCGTGCCGGACTGACGCCGAGGCCTCACCCCCGCTTGAGGAATTGGGCGGTGCGCGCGACCGCTTCCTTGAGGCCGATGCGCTCGACTGCGACACCCTCGGGGAAGGCGCCAAGGAGGCGCGACGGCATCGCCCGGTCGAGCAGCACGAAAACGCCGGCGTCGTCGGCGCGCCGTACCAGCCGGCCGAAGGCCTGGCGTAGGCGGAGCCGCGTCAGACTGTCGTCGAAAGCGGAACCGCCGAACCGCGCGCGCCGTGCCTTGTGCAGGATGTCGGGGCGCGGCCATGGCACGCGATCGAACACGATGAGGCGCAAAGACCGCCCCGGCACGTCGATCCCGTCGCGCAACGCGTCGGTACCGAGCAGGCAGGCATCCTCCTCGGCGCGGAAGATGTCGACGAGCGTCGCCGCGTCCATCGCATCGACATGCTGCGCCAGCAGCGTCAGCCCGGCATCGGCGAGGGGCGCTGCGATCCGCTGATGGACCGCCCGGAGGCGCGCGATCGCGGTAAAGAGGCCGAGCGCGCCGCCCCCCGCCGCCTCGAAGAGCGCGCGGTAAGCGCCCGCGACCTGGGCCGCATCCTCGCGCCGCACATCGGTGACGACGAAAACCCTGGTCTGCGCCCGGTAGTCGAAGGGCGACGGCACACGCGCGCGGAGCGGCTTTTCGGCGAGGTAGGCGGCACCGGTGCGCGCCTCGGCCACCTCCCAATCGCTGAGAGCGTCGCCGCTGCCGTCGGTGAGCGTCGCCGAGGTGATCAGGATGCCGTGCGCCGGCTTCGCCACCTGCTCGGCAAAAGCGCGCATCGGATCGACCCAGTGGCGATGCATGCCGACATCGAGCTCGATGCCGTCGCCGCCCTTCTCGATCGCCAGCCAATCGACGAAATCGGGCGATTCCTCGACTGAAATTGCACCCAGCATGCGGCGCCAGCCGCCGATCTCGACCCTGCCGCGCCGAGCAAGCCCGCGCAGCGCGGCTTCGATGCGCACGCGCAGACCAGAATCGAGCTCCGCTGCCTCTTCTTCGAGACGCCGGGCGAGACGCCCCGCCAGCTTACCCAGCGGCGCCTCGATCTCACCGAGCCGGGCCGACAGCGCGTGCGCCGCCTCCGGCAGGGCATCGATCGATGGCCGAAACTCGGTCTCTAAGCTGTAGCCGGGAGCGCGGCTCTTCGCCCGTGCGAGCACCTGCTGGCGCGCCAAGGCGAGAAACGCGTCGAAGGCGCCATGGGGCGCGCCGTCATGGAGACGCTTGGCCCAGCCTTCTCCCGGTAGCACCTGGGCGGCGGCGAGCGCCTCGCCGAGCGCCGCCTCGGCGGCGGCGTCGGCCGCGACGAGCTCTTCCAGGCGCCGCCGCAAGCCGCTGCCGCGCCCGCGTCCGCGCTGCTCGGGACCGAGCAGCCAGCGCCGCAATTCAGCGCCTTCGCGGCCCGACAGCGCCAAGGAAAACGCGCTATCGGCGGCGTCGAAGAGATGATGGCCTTCGTCGAAGACGTAGCGTGTCGGCCGATTGTCATCGTCGAGCCCGCCGAGCGCCGCCTGGATCATCACCAGCGCATGGTTGGCAACGACGATGCGCGCGCGCCGGGCGCGCCGCACGCTTTTCTCGATGTAGCAGCGATGGTAATGCGGGCAGGCCGAATGGATGCATTCGCCGCGCCGGTCGGCGAGCGCCAAGGTTTGCGCGCGGCCCACCAATTCGGGCAACCAGCCGGGAAGATCGCCGCCCACCATGTCGCCGTCGCGCGTCGCGCCGATCCAGCGCGCTAGGAGCCCGAGCACCACCCCGTCGTGGGGGCGCATCGGCAGACCCGCGACATTGTCCTCGTAGTTGAGCAGGCAAAGATAATTCTCGCGCCCCTTGCGCATCACAACGCGGCGGGTCTTTTCCGCCGGGTCGGGGTACAGCCGGTCGAGCTCGGAGGCGATCTGATGCTGGAGGTTGCGCGTGAAGGTCGAAATCCATACCGCACCTTCGTTCTTTTCGGCCCACAGGCTGGCCGGCGCGATATAGCCGAGCGTCTTGCCGACGCCGGTGCCGGCTTCCGCCAGAACAACGCGCGGAGCGTCTGGCCGGTCGCGCGGGCGAAAGGCGGCGCTCACCGCCGCGGCGTAATCCGATTGTTGCGGGCGAGGCTCGGCGCCGTCGCCCAGGATTTCGGCGAGCCGACGGCGCGCTTCGTCCTCCTCGACGGGGATGTTGCCAGCCGGCGGCTCGGGCGCGTATTCCGACCATTCCGCGAGTTTGCGCCATTGCGCCAGCCCTGAAGGGGATTGGTTGGTCGTTCCGGAGCCGAGCGCGGCAGCGACCGCGCCGGCCCAACCCCAGCCACCTTTGGCCATGGCGAGCGCGATCGCTGCTGCGTCGCCATCGCCCGAACGCGATAACTCGGCCAATAAGAACGCTGCGGCCGCGACCAGGGTTTGCGCTTCGCCAGCGAGCCCCTGCGGCGCAGGCAAGCCGAGCACGGCCGCCAAGCCGCGCGGCGTCGGCACGCAGAACCGAGCCGGCCGGACGAAAGCATAAAGCTCCAACAGATCGAACGCGGGAAAGCCGGCGAGGCCGAGCCGGCGCGCGGTCGCGCGCGCATGGCACAGCAAAGGTGCCTCGCCCGTGGCGCGCCGTGCGGCTTCCGGATGCGAGACGATTTCGACCTCGCCATCCACCGTGAGCCAAGCCGCGTCACCGGGGCCGGCGACGAGCGCCGGCGCGGCGGGCAAAACGACCTGGTCGCCCCTCGTCGTCCGAGCGGATGGCATGGCGTGCACCCGCTTCGATATAGCGGCTTTGGGTTCCCTTGTCGCGACCCCTTGTCCGAGACGCGGCGGCTGCGGTAGCGTGATCGGATGTTCAAGCTTTTCGATCTCTCCCTGCCGCTTGCCCGCTTGCTGCCCCCCGAGGCGGCGCATCGGATGACGGTCCGAGCGCTGGCTGCGGGACTCGCACCTCGCCAGCGCGAGAGCGACCCGCCGAGCCTTGCCGTCAAGCTGTGGCGGCGCAGCCTACCCAATCCTGTCGGACTGGCGGCCGGTTTCGATAAGGATGCCGAAGTGCCCGATGCCTTGCTTGGCCTCGGCTTCGGCTTCGTCGAGGTCGGCACGATCACGCCGCTGCCGCAAAAGGGCAACCCGAAGCCACGGGTGTTCCGGCTGGCCGAAGATCGCGCCGTCATCAACCGTCTCGGATTCAACAGCGCGGGGCTGGTGGCGGCATCGCGCCGGCTCGCCCAAAGGGGCGGGCGCGGTGGCATGGTCGGCGCCAATATCGGCAAGAACCGCGACAGCCACGACGACATCGGCGATTACGTCGAGGGCGTGCGCGTGCTCGCGCCGCTGGTCGACTACCTCGCCGTCAATGTCTCTTCGCCCAATACGCCGGGCTTGCGCGACCTCCAGCGCAGAAGCGCCGTGACCCGCCTGATCGCGCGCCTCATTGAGGCGCGGGCCGCCGCGATGCCGCGCGATCCGCCACCGCTATTGTTGAAGATCGCGCCCGACCTGACGGCGGAGGAGCGCGCCGACCTGGCCGAGGCGGCGCTCGCCTCGGGGCTGGATGGCCTCATTGTCGCCAACACCACGGTAGCGCGGCCCGCGAGCCTCATGAGCCGCTTCGCGCACGAGCCGGGCGGCTTGAGCGGAGCGCCGCTGTTCGCACCTTCGACCGCGCTCTTGGCCGAGATCTACCGGCTGACCAGCGGCAAGCTGCCGATCATCGGCGTCGGCGGCATCGCCTCGGGCGCCGACGCCTATCGTAAGATACGCGCGGGGGCGAGCCTCGTCCAACTCTACACCGCGCTCATCTATGACGGGCCGGGCCTCGTTCAGCGCATCAAGCGCGAGCTTGCCGCGCTATTGGCGCGCGACGGCTTTACCTCGATCACCGCGGCGGTCGGCGCCGACGCGCATTTGCCGTCGACGACGCCGCATGGCCTGTGACATCCGGCTGCTCCGCGGCCTTGGCGAAGTGGCCGATCGCTATGACGGCTTCATCCTCGATGTGTGGGGCGTGCCTCCATGACGGCGTGAAGCCGTTTGCGGGCGTCATCGATGCGCTCCACCGCCTCCAGGCCGCCGGCAAGCGCACCGTCGTCTTGTCGAACGCGCCGCGCCGCGCCGGCCCGGTGGCGGAGCGCCTAGCCGCGATCGGCATTCCCGCCGGCCTCTATGATCACATCCACACTTCGGGCGAGGAAACCTGGCAGCACTTGAAGCGGCGCGACGATCCGTTTCACGCCGCGCTGGGGCGAAGCTGCTATTTGATCGCGCCGCCCCGCGACGACTCCGTCCTCGACGGGCTCGACCTCACGCGGGTCGAGGACATGGCGGCGGCGGAATTCGTCTTCAACACCGGCCCTTGGGGCTGGGACGAGGACGTGGCCCGCTATGAGGAAATGCTCGGCCACGCGCGGCGGCGCAATCTGCCGATGGTGTGCGCCAATCCCGATCTCGTCGTCCATCACCAGGGCCGGCGCGCGATCTGCGCCGGCGCGATCGCGCAACGCTACGAGGCGATGGGGGGCACCGTGCGCTGGCACGGCAAGCCCTTCGCCGCGATCTACGATACCGCCCTCGGCCTTCTCGGCATCGCCGACCGGCGGCGCATTCTCGCGCTCGGCGACAGCCTGCGCACCGACATCGCCGGCGCTAATGGCGTGGGGCTGGACAGCGTGGTGATCGCTTCGGGCATTCACCACCACGAATTCGGCGCGCCCGCCGGCGCGCTTCCCAGTGAAGCGGCGCTCGCCACGGCGGTCGCCGCCGCCGGCATCGCGCCCAAGGCGGCCATGGCGGCGTTGCGCTGGTAGTTCATGCTCCGGCGGTGGCGGGACATTTTGCGACCGCATCGGGGCCGAATGACTAACCGCTTGACCTCGTTGGCCGAGGCGATAGCCTTCTGAGACGAGAGATCGCGCGACGCCGACCACCAACGGAAAAAGATGGCCCATTGAAATGGCGAGCCACACGCTGACGCTACCGCAAGCGCTTAACCGCGCCCGTTCGGCTTACAATGCGGGAAAGTTCATTGAGGCCGAAAAAATCTGGCACCAAATCATAGCCGCTAAGCCCGATATCTTCGACGCACTTCATCTTCTCGCTGTCGTTCAAGTGTCCCTGGGCAAGAATGACCTGGCGCTGGCGAGCTACGACCGCGCGCTCGCCATCCGGGCGGACGATGGCGTAACACTCAACAATCGGGGCAATGCCCTGCAGGCGCTGAAGCGGTATGACGAGGCGTTGGCGAGCTACGATCGCGCGCTTTCTGTGCTTCCGGACGATGCCGTAGTGCTCAACAATCGCGGCGTCACTTTGCATGAGCTGAAGCGGTATGACGAGGCGCTGGCGAGCTATGATCAGGCACTCGCCGTGCGGCTGGATTATGCCGAGACGCTCAACAATCGCGGCAATGCCCTGATGGAGCTGAAGAGGCATGAGGAGGCGCTGGCGAGCTACGACCGCTCGCTCTCGTCACGGCCGAACCACGGCGACACGCTCTACAATCGGGGCAATGTCCTGAGGGAGCTGAAGAGGCCCGACGAGGCGCTGGCGAGCTATGACCGCGCGCTCGTCCTCCGGCCTGACCATGCCGACGCGCTCTACAATCGCGGCAATACCCTGCAGGAGCTGAAGCGGCATGAGGAAGCGCTTGCGAGCTACGACCGCGCGCTCTCTTTGCGGCCGGACCACGGCGACGCGCTCACCAATCGCGGCAACGCCCTGAAGGACCTGAAGCGTCTCGACGAGGCGCTGGCAAGCTACGACCGCGCGCTCACCGTGCGGCCGGACGATGCCGACGCGCTCAACAATCGCGGCATTGCTATGAAGGAGATGAAGCGGCCCGACGAGGCTCTGGCGAGCTTCGACCGCGCGCTATCTTTGCGGCCGGACTACGCTGAGGCGCTCTATAATCGCGGCAATGCTCTGAAGGAGCTGAAGCGGCTCGATGAGGCGCTGGCGAGCTTCGACCGCGCGCTGGCGGCGAAGGCGGATCATGCGTATGCGCTGAGCGGCGCCGCGGACTGTGTGGCTAAGCTCTGCGAATGGGACAGGAGGACACAATTCGCCGCGAATTTAACTGCGCATGTCTCCGGCAAGAAGTCGATCGTTTCCCCGTTCGTGTTGCTCGGCTACAGCGACGATCCCGCGCTGCAACTGCAATGTGCCAGGAACTCTATCGAGAACGACGTGCCATCAACCCCGCGGCCATTCTGGACTGGCGAGACATGGCGCCACGACAAATTGCGGATCGCCTATCTCTCCGCCGATTTTCGCTCGCACCCAATGGGCTATCTGACCGCCGGGCTGTTCGAGCGGCACGATCGCTCGCGCTTCGAGATCATGGGCGTTTCATTCGGTCTCGACGACGGAAGCGAGATCAGAAAGCGGCTCGTCGCGGCGTTCGACGAGTGTCACGATGTTCGCAGAAGGAGCGACCAAGACGTCGCCAAGCTATTATACGATCGTCAGGTCGATATCGCGGTCAACCTAATGGGACATACGGCGGATTCGCGGCCCGGCATTTTCGCTCATCGCCCGGCGCCGGTCCAAGTGAACTATCTCGGCTACCCCGGCACGATGGGCGCAGACTTCATCGACTACATCATCGCCGATGACGTCGTCGCGCCCTTCGAGGACCAGAGGTTCTATTCCGAGAAGATCATTCATTTACCTGATTGCTTTCAGGTCAACGACAGCAAGCGCGCGATCGCGGCGCGCACGCCGACGAGGGCTGCGATGGGGCTGCCGGAGGCACGGGTTCGTGTTCTGCTGCTTCAACGCCATCTGGAAAGTCGCGCCTCCAATATTCGACGTCTGGATGCGGCTCTTGCATCGAGTCGAGGGCAGCATCCTCTGGCTGTTACGCGACAACGAGAGCGCGGAGCGGAATCTGCGCGAGGAGGCGCTGCGGCGCGGGATCGATCCGTCGCGGCTAACGTTTGCCGGACGGCTTCTGCTCGATGAGCATCTGGCGCGCCACCGCCTGGCGGACTTATTCCTCGACACGCTCCCCTATAACGCTCACACCACCGCGAGCGATGCCCTATGGGCGGGGCTGCCCGTGCTGACCTGCAAGGGCGAGGCATTTGCGGGGCGGGTGGCAGCCAGTCTGCTGCAGGCGATCGGTCTTCCTGAGCTGATTACCGCCAACCTCGAGGAATACGAGGCGCTGGCGCTGAAGCTGGCGCGCGATTCCGCGCTCTTGGCCGGAATCAAGGCCAAGCTCGCGCGTCATCGCGATACCTATCCATTGTTCGACACGGCTCGCTTCGCCCGCCATATCGAAGCGGCCTACACCACGATGTCGGAGACATGGCAGCACGGCGAGCCCCCGAAGAGCTTCGGCGTCGAGCCGATCGACTTGGGATTTTTGGAATGCGCAGCGCGATGAGACTATCTTTGCTCGAGCTTTCCGATGTTCGGCTGTTGAAGCCGGAGCAGGTGGTTGACCATCGCGGCTTTTTTTGCGAGATGTTCCGCCGCGACCGCATCTCGGATTTCGATTTCGTTCAGGACAACATTTCCTTTTCGGCCAAGGCGGGAACCGTACGCGGCCTCCACTATCAGTCGCCGCCTCACGCCCAAGCGAAGCTCATCACCATCCTGCGCGGCGCCGTTCTCAGCGTCGCCATCGATATTCGCCGCGGCTCGCCCAGCTTCGGCCGCCATGTCAGCGCCGAGCTCAGCGCCGAGAATTTCAACCAGCTTCTCATTCCGCACGGCTTCGCCCACGGTTTCTGCACGCTTCTGGCAGACACCTTGGTATTCTACAAGGTCGATGCATTCTATTCGCCTGGCGACGATCGCGGTATTTTCTGGAACGACCCCGCCTTGGGGATCGACTGGCCGGTCGATGCCGCCGAAGCGATCGTCTCTGAAAAGGACGAGAAGCTACCTTGCCTGGCCGAAATCGAGCCGCCGTTCGTCTACGGACCGTGACCCCGGCATGACGCGGCCGATTCTCGTACTAGGGAGCCTCGGCCAGGTCGGTCGCGAACTGATGCGTCGCAATGATCCGCGCGCCGGGAGGCCGATCGGTCTCGACCTGCCGGAGATCGATATTTGCAACCGCGAGGCCATAAGCGCGGCGATCCAGCGGCTCGCGCCCCGGCTCGTGATCAACGCCGCCGCATACACCGCCGTCAACAAGGCCGAGAGCGAGCGCGACCTCGCCTTCGCGGTCAACCGCGATGGCCCGGACAATCTGGCGAGCGCCTGCGCTACCGCCGGCATCCCGCTACTCCATATCTCAACCGACTATGTGTTCGATGGCACCAAGCCGGGTCCCTATCTCGAGAACCGATTCGGCTGCGCCGCTTGGCGTTTATGGTGCCAGCAAGCTGGCGGGCGACGAGGCCGTGCGCGACCGCCTCGCATGCCATATCATTCTACGCACCGCCTGGGTGTTCAGCGCTCATGGCGTCAATTTCGTCAAGACCATCCTCCGGTTCGTCGCCGAGCGGCAGGAGCTGCGCGTCGTCAACGATCAGCGCGGCGGCCCCACAGCGGCAGCCGACATCGCCGATGCGCTGCTTGCGATCGCGGCGCGGATTGACGAAGGCAGCACGGAATGGGGTACCTATCATTTCTGCGGCGCGCCCGCGGTCACGTGGTGCGGCTTCGCCTGCGCCATCGTCGCGGAAGCCGCGCGTTATCGCGGAAAGACCATACCAGTCGTTCCGATCGGCAGCGTCGAGTATCCGACAGCGGCGCGCCGGCCCGCCAATTCGGTTCTCGATTGCGCCAAGATCGCCGCTGCATTCGGTATTGCCCAGCCGGATTGGCATCGCGGCCTAGCCGCTTCCGCAGCCATGCTGCTCGGACAGGAGATACACGATTGAAGAGTTATGCCAACAATTCGGCGACCGTGCGCTCGATGCCGGCGCGCCGAGGATGCGATTGAATCGGGCTCGCCAAAGCCCGCGTTCGTCGAGTCATAGCGTCGGTTTTACAAGCCCACTCCCTAGTGCGCGCCGTGATCGGCGCGGTGCAGGATCGCGTCGGCCAGGCCGGTGTCGTAATCGAGACCGAGGGGCGTCAGCACGGCAGCGTCGGGGAACCGCGAATGGATCAGGCCCTTGCGCTCGAGCGCGACCCATGCCGCCGCATTGAAAAGGCCGGAGGCGTCGCGCGTCATCACCACCGCCTCGCCGAGATGAAAATGGTCGCCATGCGGCTGGGCAAGATTGGCGACGAGGACGCCCTCGCCCTCGGGGTGGCTGTGGCCCGGGAGCCGTGCCAGGGCTTGCAGCAAGGCGAGGGTCTTCAATTGGAGCGGGTTGAGCGCGAGCGGGTTGCGCTTGGGCGGCATGGCGGAACTCAGCGCGGCTTGAGCTTCAGGGTCAGGTCGTAGAGATTCCGCAGCAACTCCTTGATCAAATCGCGGGCGGTTTGATCGACAAGCTTGCCGTCCTGAAATTTTTGCCCGGCGTTGCCGATATAGACATGCGGCAGATTGACGACATAGACATTGAGGCCCGACATGATCCAGCGCAGCGTGTGCTGGCTGCGGGCGGTTCCGAGCACGCCGCCGGAGGCGCCCAGGACGGCCGCGGTCTTGCCGTCGAACGGCATATTGGGCGGCCGGGATGCCCAGTCGATGGCATTTTTAAGGACGCCCGAGACCGAATAATTGTATTCGGGCGAGGCGAACAGGATCGCGTCCGCCGCGGCAATGGCATCGCGGAAGGCCTGCGCCTCCGGCGGATAGCCGGCGAGGCGGATATCGTCATTGTACATCGGCATGGCCGAGATATCGTAGAGCTCGATGCTCATGCCCGGCGGCGCCAGTTCTTTGGCGGCGCGAAGCGCCATGGTATTGAACGAGCCCTTGCGCAGGCTCCCGGACAAGGCCATCACGTTGATCGGCGCCGCGTCGCTCATCCTCTCATCCTTTACCAGTGACGGACCGGCCCGACATCGACATGCACGAAGTTGGAGCGCGGATAGTAGCCGACGCCGCCGGCTTTCATCGCCAAGGCGGTGCGATACACCGCCGCAAGCGCCGTGCCGGGAACGCAAAGATCGATGGCGCTTCCCGCCATATGGAGGCTGTTGGCGGCCACGCCCGTCGTTTCCTCCCGCAGCATCGCATTGGTCGCGGGGCAGCGATAGCCGCCAATGACGTGATAGGGCGCCTCGACCTGAAGGCGGTAGCGCAGCGCCACCAGGAGATCGAGCAGCTTCAGGTTGATCGCATGAACTTTGTCGGCGCGAAAGTCGCGCAGCAGCCGGTCGATGCGGCTTGTGGCGTCCGGCAGATAGCGTCCGTCGGCCCAATAGACGACGTCGAGCGATTCGCCGGTATGGAGATGATGGAACGCGAGTCGGCGCTGCTCGGGTTGTTTCCCGAAGGCGAGCGCTGGCGCTGAAAGGAATCCGGCCGTGGCCAGCGCGAAAAAATCACGGCGTCCGTGGTGTCTTGCATTCGCCATGTTCAACCCCTGCTCCGTTTTTGGCGGCGCTCAGCCGCCGGTTCCCTTGTCCGCCGCCGTCACAAGATGATCGGCCGCGTCGCGCGCGGCCAAGGCCTCGGCGAGCCGCCGGTCACGGCCATAGACGTCGTCGCGGAATTCGGCCGTGCCGTCGGGATCGACGAACGCGGTCCAATACAGCATATATACCGGCAGGGTGCGCTTCAACGGCACGGTTTTCGTCGCGCCAGCCGCGATCGCATCGTTGATCGCCTGCGCCGACCATTGATCCGAATCGAGCACGATCTGGGCCAGCCCGCGTGGATCCTCGACTCGGACGCAACCATGGCTGATATAACGCCGCGCCAAGGCGAACAGGCCACGCCCGGGCGTGTCGTGCATATAGACGTCGTCGGGATTGGGCATCTCGAACTTGATCTGGCCAAGCGAGTTGGTCGGCCCCGGAAGCTGAACCAGCTGCTCGCCGCCGTGAACGTCCTCGTAGACGAAGTTGAAGCGCTCCAAATAGCGGGGATCGCGCTTCAGCATCGGACGGATCTCGTTTCGCACGATCGAGGCCGGCACGTTCCAGGGCGGGTTGAACGTCACGGCCTCCATGCGCGTGCGCAGCACCGGCGTCGGATGAACCGCCGCGCCAACGATGACGCGCATAGTTTTCGCCGGCTGGCCGTCAAGGTACAGCGTCGCGGTGGCCGCCGGCACGTTGACCTCGATCCGCGTCGGCGCATCGAGTCGCGGCAATGACCGCCAGCGTTCAAGGTTCCAGCGGATCTGGCGCACGCGCGCCGCGGGCGAAATATTGAGCGCGGCCAGGGTAAGCCGCCCGACCGAGCCATCGACCGTCAGGCCTCTGGCCGCCTGGAAACGCGACACGGCGGCCGCCAGCGCTGCGTCGTAGAAGGACGGATCGCCGGCATCCGATGCGGCGGCGAAGCCCTCCGCCGCCAGCCGCTCGCGCAACCGCCGCACCATGTCGCCGCGGTCTCCCGGCCGGATCGGCGTCGGCGACCAGATCGTGTGCCAGCCCGTCACCGCCAGGTCGCGATAATGCTGGAGCGCCTCGCGCAGCCGGGCATAGGCCGGATCGTGCGGCGCCAGATCGCCGAGGACGGTCGCGACATCGCCGCCCACCGCGGCTTCGAGCACCTGCGCGGGATCGAAGGCAGGCGACGGTATTCGCCAATCGGTTTCGAAGGCGGCGGGCGAAACCCGCCCGCGCGCCAGCGCCGAGGCATAACGTAGGAATGCGTCGGTGGTCAGCAGCTCGCGCTCGACCGGCCGGTCGCTCGCCACGGCATAGGCCGTCGGGTCGAGGCCATGAGAGCCCGCGTCTTCAAGCGCCCGGAGCAACGATTGCTCGCGGACGTCGTCCCAGATCGGCTTGAATTCGCGCGGCCGATAGAGCGCCTCGAGCGCCGCCCGGTCGAGCGCACGTCCCCCGAGATCGAGCGCGCCGGTGCCCTCGAGCACGGTCTCGATCGAAGCGGCAGCCGGCGCCGCGGCAACCGGCCCGACCCCGGCGATCAGGATCGCGAAAACGCTTGCATACCGCCGCAAAAATCTACCCCCGTCATCGGAGATTCCGTGCCTTCCCATTGCCAGCATTGAGCATCCCGCACTGCCGCGCAAGCGCATCTTCGCCGCGAGGGCCCGGCGGAAGAGCGCGCACGGGGCAAGGCAACGTTTAGGATCGGCGAAATCGCCCCCGTGTCGCCGCTATTTACAAACTTCCGCGCGGGCGCTTACCTGAGCCGATGAGCTGCTGCGATCCGAATCTCGCGATCTGGGACGGCACCACGATGCGGCGCCGCACGGTGCTGAAAGGCGCCGCGGCACTGGTCGGCATTCTGGGCACGAGCCCCGCCCGCGCCGCCGGCAAAAGCATCAAGCTCGCCTTCTGCAGTCAGTTGTTGTGCATCATCCCCTATGTCGTCGCGAGCCATGACGGGTATTTCCAGAAGGAAGGGCTCGAGGTAGAGCTCGTCTATATGCGCGGCGGACAGGCGGCAATGCAGGCGCTTGTCGGCGGCGCGGTCGATTACGCCGCCACCGCGCTCGACGTGGCGCTTCAGGCTTATGTCCATGGCGGCGCGGTCAAGCGCTTTGCCGCGACCGGCAAGCTGCCGCTATTCGCGCTCGCGGTAGCGCCGCAGAGCGCCGCGAAGATCGGCACATTGAAGGACCTCGAAGGCAAGACCGTGGGCGTCTCGGGCCTCGGCAATGCCGACCACGCCTTGACGCTCTTTCTCTTGAAGCAGGCCGGGGCCGATGCCTCGAAAGTGCAGTTCGCCACCATCGGGACCAATCTGCTCGAGGCGCTGCGCCAGGGCCAGCTCGATGCCGGTATGGTGCAGGAGCCGGCGCTGACGCTCATCGTGAAGGCCGGCGGCAAGATTCTGGTCAACGCGATGGACACCGCCGACGCGCGAAAATATCTCGGCGGCGATTACGAGTTCATGGGCGTCGCCGTGCTGGCGGCTCAAGCCGAGGCGCGGCGCGGCGAGATGGCGGCGCTCGCGCGCGCCCTCGAAAACGCGCTCCTCGCCGTGCAGCAAGTCGCGCCCGAGGATCTTGTCCGCGCGTTGCCGCCCGAGATGACCACCGGCGCCGACATCGACGAGATGCGCGACCTGCTGGGGCGCTACCGCGGCTCGCTCTATCCCACCACCATCCGGTTGGACCGCGCCGCCGAGGACCGGGTCGCCCGATCGCTCGTCATCGCTGGCCTCCTGCCGGCCGACGCCGACACTTCGGGACTTTACGACCGCTCCATTGCCGGAGGCTGAGTGCTTCGCGTCTCCGAGCTGGCGCTCTCCTACGGCGCGACGCCTGTTCTTGCGGGCGTCAGCATGGAAGTCGAGGATGGCGAGTTCGTTAGCCTCGTCGGCCCGTCGGGCTCCGGTAAAAGCACGCTGCTGCGCGCCATCATCGGGCTGCAGGCGCAATCCGCCGGCACCGTCGAGCTCGCGATCGAGCGGCGCGAGATCGGCTTCCTGTTCCAGGACGACGCGCTGCTGCCCTGGCGCCTCGCCGCCGAGAACGTGGCGCTGGGCCTGAGGCTGCGCGGCATGGCGCGAAAGCCCGCCCTCGACAAGGCCGAGGAATGGCTCGATCGGGTGGGCTTGCGCGATCTCGGCGGCCGATTCCCCCGCGAGTTGTCGGGCGGCCAAAGGAAACGCGTGGCGCTCGCCCAGGTGCTGGCGCTCGAGCCGCGGCTCTTGCTGATGGACGAGCCCTTCGCCGCGCTCGACGCGATCGTGCGCGCCCGGCTGTCGCAAGATATGCTGCGCTTCGTCGAATCCCGCGGCACCAGCGTACTCTTGGTCACACACGATCTCGAAGAGGCGATCGCCATGTCGGATATCGTCTATCTGCTGTCGCATGGGCCGCATGCGCGCATCGCCGGCCAGTACCCGGTTCGGATTCCGCGCCCGCGCGACCTCATCAAGGCGCGCGCCCATCCCGAATTCGGGCCGCTCCTCGAGCGCATCTGGCAGAACCTCTCGAGCGAGGTCGTCGGCACCGCCGCACCGGAGGCCGCATGGGACGGATTTTCCGCCGGCCTCTGACCCGCCAACTCGCCGGACTTGCGATCTTTCTCGCGATCTGGGAAGCGGCCGCGCATGCCGGCTGGCTCAACCCGCTTTATTTTCCCGCGCCTTCGAAGATCGGCGCGGCGCTCGTCATACTCTTCTCCAGCGGCTCGATTTGGCCGCATCTCGCCGCGACCTTCACGGCGGCATTAGGCGGCCTCGTCATCGGCGTTATCGCCGGCACGGTGCTCGGCGCGGCGGCGGCGATGGTGCCGCTGGTCGCCGAGCTATTGGAGCCGGTGATGATCGTCTTCAACGCCATCCCGCGCGTCGTGCTGGCGCCACTGTTCGTGATCTGGCTGGGTATCGGCCTCGCCAGCAAGGTGGCACTGGCCGTCATCCTGGTCGCGGTGCTGATCTTCTTCACCGTCTACACCGGCATCCGCCAGGTCGACCGCAGGCTGGTCGAGCGCGTCGTCACCCTCGGCGGCGGGCGGGGCGCGCTCCTGCGCGAGGTCTACATGCCCGCGGTGACAGCGTGGATTCTCGGCAATCTCAAGATCGCGGTCGGGTTCGCTTTCACCGGCGCGATCGTGGGCGAGTTCGTCGCCGCGACCAAGGGCCTCGGCTACCTGCTGTCCTTCGCGCAGAGCACCTATAACGCCGCCCTCATGCTGGCGCTCGTCTTCATCATCATGGTGTTCGTGCTGGCGATCTTCGCGCTCTCGGAACGGCTCGAGAGGCGCTTGCTGCGCTGGCGAGGATGAGCGTCAGGTTTAGGCCGCCGCGGTCGGGTTGGGACTGGTTTCAGAGAGGGCGAGCATCTTGCGCACAAGGCGCAGCGCCAGCTCGGCGCGCAACCCCGCCGCGCTGGTCGCGTCCCACAGATTGACCGATTCATCGGGATCGGAAGCGCGGTCATAAAGCTCGCCCCAGGCGACGCCGTCATAGACGCTGAGGCGGTGGCGCGCCGTCACCAAGCTGCGCACCCGCGCGCGGCCCGGCAGGCCGAGGCCGGGCCGCTGCCCCTCCTCCTCGATCAGCACCTCGTCATAGAGCTTAGGCGTCTCGCCGCCCATGAGCGGCAACAGATTCCGGCCTTGGATGCCGTTGAAAGGCGCGACGCCCGCTCGCGCCAGGATGGTTGGCGCAATATCGACGGTGCCCGCGAAGGCAGCGCTGCGCCGGCCGCTTGGGCCCGCCGGATCGCGCCAGAGGAAGGGCGTCTCGATCAGGCTGCGGTAATGAATGGGACCTTTGAGCAAAAGCTGATGATCGCCCATGTAGTCGCCGTGATCCGCAGTAACGACGATCACCGTGTCGTCGCCGAGCCCGAGCGCATCGAGCCGCGCCAAGATGCGCCCGACGCAATCGTCGATGAATTCGATCAAGCCGTAGTTCAACGCGATCGCCTCGCGCGCTTCGCGCTCGGTGCAGGCAAAGAGCACCGGCGTATGCTTGAGCGCCCGGCCGGCATCGCGCTCGGCATGGAGCCACTTCACATGGGGCGGCAGGCGTTCCACGGGGGCGCGGAACGAGCGCGGCAATTCGACGTCCTCCGGCCGGTACAAGTCCCAGTAGCGGCCGGGTGGCGTATAGGGATGATGGGGATCGGCGAAGGAGCACATGAGGAAGAACGGATCCCCCGCGGCGGCAAAGCCCTCGAGCCGCGCGATGGCGCGGTCGGTGCAATAGGAATTGGGGTGTAGCTCGATCGGAATCCGCGTTCGCCAGGCTTGGCCGAAGCGCGTCAACTCGAACTCGGGCGCGGGCTCGGCATTGCGGGCGCCGAGCAACCTCTCGGCCGCGGGATGATGCGCGCGTAGCCAGCGCCGATAGTGGCCCTCGATATCGTCGCCATGATTGATCGTGAGATCGACCGTTTGATACCCATAGAAAGGCAGGTCGAGATCGTGCGCCGGATCGGACGCCCAGAGCGGCCCCCATTCCTGGTCGTAGTTTCCGCCATCCGCGGCGCATGCCTCGCTGCCGGGCCGATCGGCCGGGTCGGGTGGCCAGACGGCCGGATTGCCGCTCATGTTTTGCAGATGCGCCTTGCCCACGAGCGCGGTGCGATAGCCGGCGAGACGCAGCCGCTCGACGAAGGTGGTCGAAGCGAGCGACAGCGGAATGCCGTTATGGCGCACGCCGTGAACCGAGGGCATGCGCCCGGTCATCAGCGTCGCGCGGTTCGGCATGCAAATCGGGCTGGCGACGTAGAACGCATCCGATACAAAGCCCGAAGCGGCGATCCGGTCGATATGCGGCGTCCTGACCACCGCATTGCCGTAGCAGCCGAGATGATCGAATCGAAGCTGATCGGCGATGACGAACAGAAAATTCGGGCGGGCGCCCTCGCTCATCCGTGCATCACTTTTCGGACCGGAGCTTTTCGACGAGCATCGGCAGCGCCCGGATGTCATATCCCTTGGCCGCGGCTTCGCCCACGAGCTGCAACGGGCTTTCGCCGTCGAAGAGCGCGCGGGTCAGCGCATACATGAGATAGCAGCGCGTGCCGCTGCGGCAATGCGCGAGGATCGGCTTGCCGTCGCGCAGCAGCATGTTCTGAAACTCGCTCACCTCGTGCCGCGTGATCGCCGAGGTGACGATCGGCTGATAGCGGTACTCGAGGCTCTGCTTTTCCGCCTCGGCCGCGGCGGCGAGATGGTCGAGCTGGCCCGGCTCCTCGTTATCTGGCCGCTGGTTGATGATGGTCGCGAAGCCCGCCTTGGCGAAGCGCGCGATGTCGGCCAGCGAGATCTGTCCGGCAACGCTGAGCTGCTCGTTGATCTTGGTGGGTTCGGCCATGATGCGCCTCGGTTGCGGTTGCGACTGCGGCGGTAGAATAGCGGAAAATGGGCAGGCGCGCCGCTTAAATGACCCCGATTCCAGCCAAATGTAGTAAGATTGGGATGCGTTGCACGGGCGGAGAAAGGAGACGCCATGAACGTCGAATCCATTCTGAGCAGCAAGGGGCGGAGTGCCGTGACGGTGACCCCTGAAAGCCGAATTGACACCGCCGTCGCGCTGATGCGCCGGCACGGCATCGGCGCGCTGATCGTGAGCCGCGACGGGGCGGCGGTCGAGGGTGTCCTCTCCGAGCGCGATATCGTTTACGCGCTGGGGGAGCGCGGACAAGACATCCTCCGCCTCGAGGTCCGGCAATTGATGACTTCGCCGGTCATCACCTGCAAGCCCGAGGACAGCGTAGCGGATTTGATGGCGCTGATGACCGATAAGCGCATCCGTCACATCCCGGTGGTGGTGAGAGGTGCCCTCGCCGGCATCGTCAGCATCGGCGACGTGGTAAAGAACCGGCTCGACGAGGTCGAAAACGAAGCCAAGTCGATGCGTGCCTTCATCACCGGCACCTGACAGAAACATCGCGTCTTCGCGCGGGCCAGCAAAGGACTCCCGCTGCCGGGCGGGTTCGCCTATCCTTGTCGCGGCGCTCTGCGGCGCCCAAAACATTGGGAGGGAACATGAAGACGCGCGTAATCTATCGGACTGCGATCGGCTTGGCATTGGCCGCCGGCTTCGCCGCCCAACCAGCCGCCGCCGACGGCGTGATGACGACGCATCGCATCTCGGCGGCGAGCGCCGCCGAAGCCGTGGCCACGGCGGTCTCCACCTGCGCGGCCCAGGGCTTTCATGTCAGCTCGAGCCTCGTCGATGCCGACGGCCTGTTGCAGGCGTTCCTGCGCGGCGACAATGCCGGCATCACCGGCCAGAACATGTCCCTCGACAAGGCCTATACGGCGTTGGCCTATCGCACGCCCACCAGCAAGTTGGTCAACGACGTCAACAAGGGCGCGCCACCCATGCCCGGGATCAACAAACTGCCGCATCTCGTGCTTGCGCCCGGCGGCGTTCCGATCGTGAGTGCCGACGGCAAGGAGGTACTCGGCGCGATTTCGGTCAGCGGCGTGCCGAACGCGCAAGGCGATGAGGCGTGCGCCAAGGCGGGGCTTGCCAAGATCGCCGACCAGCTCAAATGAGCGGGTGCGCCGACGTGGCGCGACGCGGGCGGAGACTTGCGGCCGCGCCGCCGAAACCGGTATAAATCGGCGCGTTGCGGGTGTAGCTCAATGGTAGAGCAGAAGCTTCCCAAGCTTACGACGAGGGTTCGATTCCCTTCACCCGCTCCAATAAGATCAACCGGCGCGAATTCTGCGGCTGCTGTGGCTCCCGTAGGTCGGAGCCATTGGAGCGGATCACGAGATCGATGCAGGAAAGCGAGGGCCGTCGACCTTCGGCGGAAAACATGATCTAGCTCAAGGAATCGCCTCCTGCCCTCTGTCAATTTAATTTCATATTCGTTTTGGCAGGAAGTCCGCATGGCCGGAGAGATTCCATGAGCATTAAGACGATTTTAGCGGCGGCGAGCGGGGGCACCGCCACGAACGGGGCGATCGAGCTTGCCTGCCGGGTCGCCCGGCGCTTTGGCGCCCATGTCGAAGGGTTTCATGCCAAGGCCGATCCGGTCAACCTGGTGGCTTCCGCGGGCGATGGGTTCGGCGTGTCGATGACGAGCGCTCTCATCGACAAGTTCGTGGCCGACGCCGCGGCCATGGCCGCCAAGACCAAGGCGGCATTCGAGGCCGGCCTGTCCCGGCATGCGATCGCGTTGAGCTCGGCTTCCGCCGCGGCGCTTCCGGGAAAGCTCGCCGCTTCGGCTTCGTGGCGCGAGGAAACCGGCTATGGCCCGACATTGCTGGCGCGCCGCGCGCGGTTTTTCGATCTCGCGGTTCTCGGCCGATCGGAGCGCGTGATCGACCAGCCCCACAGCGACGCGGTGGAGCAGACCCTGATCTATTCGGGGCGCCCGGTTCTGCTGGCCCCGGCCAACGCGCCGGTCGAGGTCGGCAACGCCCCCGTCGTCGGGTGGAACGGCTCGCCCGAAGCCGTGCGCGCGCTGGTCGCGGCGCTGCCCTTCCTTGCCGCGGCACGCAGCGTCTCCATCGTCACCGTGGGCGACAAACACGGCGAGAGCGCCGCCTTCGCCCTCGACTACCTTCGCTGGCACGACATCGCGGCGAAGCACCGTCCCATGCCAATGGTCGAAAGCGTCGGCCCCGGCCAGCAATTGCTGTCGGCCGCGCGCGACGAGGGCGGCGATCTCCTGGTGATGGGGGCCTACAGCCATATGCCGTGGCGCGAATATCTCTTCGGCGGCGCGACCCGCGACGTGACGAGCGTGAGCTTGCTGCCGCTGCTGCTGTCGCATTGAGAAAGTGGGAAGAACGAAGCAATGACCTGGATGCGAGTGCGGTTCGAGCTGGCTCGGAGCCAGGAATTTCCCGAGGGAAGCCACCGCCACGGCTATGAATTCGTGCTCCCTCTCGACGCAACGGCGCATCTCGACCGCGCCGCCTATCGCCAGGCGCCCGAGCTTTGCACCGTCCATCGCTTCTGGGACGGCAGCGAGGATTTGATCGGCACGGTGCACCACGCCAGCCACGACCGGTGGATGTTCTCGTTCCATCCCGGCGAGATGGCCGACGAGCCGATCCCGCATTTCGCCGATCACCTCTTTCGCGAGGGCGAATACGCGACCGTGCGCGAAACCCTGGGCGGCGACCATACCTTCCGCATCGCCCTGGTCGAGCCGGCCCCCGGACTGGCAACGGCCAAGGAAGCTTCGGTTCGCCCGAAGGAACGGCGTTAGCGCCAGGGACACCGTGGAAAGCGCGGTGCCAGCAGAGGCGAAAGCCGCGGAAACGCGGGGCGGCCATCCCTGGCCGCTCGTTTTGACCGCTTCCCTTGTCGTGCTTACCGCGCTCGCTGTCGGCGCAGCAGAGAACTATCTCGCAGTCGTCGTCGCGGTCTCGATTGTCGTGCTCGTTGGATTTTTCCGATGGGTCTTCCGAAGCAGCCGCGCCTTCTGTCTCACCTTGGCCAATCTTGCCGCAGTCTATGCTTGCATCTTTCTATTTTTTGCGGAAAGCAACTTTCTCCACACCAGCACGGTTAGCCTGTCGCTCGGCTTCGTCATGCCCCTCGTAGCGTTCGCCGCGGGATCGTTGAGGCATCGCAGCGCGATCATGCGGGTCACGGGTTCGGGCCGAATTCGCGAGCAGCGGCACCTCATCCACATCCTGTCCTGGCTCGCGCCGGTGTTCGCCATTGGCATCCTGACCTCGGCCTTATCCGGGCGGGTGATGATCGGCATTGAGGATTGGGTGCTGGTCGCTGCCATGCTCGGGATTTCGGCAGTGGTGCTGTTCGTCAGCCGCGACATCGCCGTGTTCCTGTTGGACACGGGACTGCTCTTCGAGGCGTTCTCCGCGCGGATCGCCGGTCTTGCCGTGCCGACCTTCGCTTTTCTTACGTGCTATTCGTTACTGGTGATCCTCTTCGCCTCGACCTATTCCGTCCTCGACCGGCTCTCCGGCGGCATCAATTTCCGCATCGACGGCGTGGTGCGCGCAATCAGCTTTCCCGAGAGCCTCTATTTTTCGCTGACGACCTTGAGCACCGTCGGCTACGGCGATATCGCTCCAGCGAGCAACGTCCTGCGGCTGCTTGCGGCCGCCGAGATCGTGTGCGGGATTCTATTGCTGCTGTTCGGCTTCAACGAGATCTTCAGCTTTGCCCGCAGCCATGACAGGCGCGACCGGCCGGAAGGTTAGGGCGGTAACTCAACCCGTCTGCGGTCGCATGCGATCGGCCTGCGCGAAGTGAAGTAGCGGCGGCCCTCGCGCTAGGTCGCGATCGCGGGCGGTGGGGCTTGATCGCGGCGATGCCAAGCCCTCCGCCGCCGTTAGTGGCGGAGCGGAATCGGAACTGAATTCAACTCGGGATCCTTGCGCTGGCGCTTCGTCACCATCATTCGGTAGCGAAGCGCGCGCTCGGTATAGCACTTCTTCAGCGCGGGGTTCTCGACCCGTTGCGCGACCGCGAGCCACCTCGTGGCCATCTCGCGATAGATGGATGCCCGGTCCATGGGCTCGCTCCTATAAGAGCGGCGGCTTCGTCACTCCGCTCCCGACGCCCCATGCTCGGCGCGCCGCCTTATCTTGGCTTCCGATACCGTGGGTTCCAGATTGAAAAACCGTTTGGCATTGCCGCCGAGAATATTGCGTTTCGCGTGCCTCCGATAGGAACGGTAGATCATAGATCGTGCTCGGCAAATCCATGTCCCAATGCGGGTAGTCGGAGGCATACATCAGTTGGGTCTCGGCGTTGATCATCTTGAAGGTCAATTCGAGCGCCTCGCGGTTGTGCACCATCTCCATCGGCTGAGTTGAATAGTACATCTCGCGCATGTAGTCGGACGGTTTCCGCTTCAGCAACGGCACCTCCGAGCTGCGCATCATGTACTCGTTGTCGAGGCGCTGCATCAGGAACGGAATCCATGCGAGCCCGCTTTCGATCCAGCACACCCTCAGCTTGGGGAAGCGTTCCGGCAGGCCGTTGCAAAGCCAGTTGGTCAGGTGGAGCACGTTGAACCAGACGAAGCCGAGCGCATGAACGGCCATGAATCGGTTGCACAGCTCGAGGCTCTGATCGCCGCCCCAGGCATAGGCACCGTGAAACACGAGCGACAAGTTGCGCTCCTCGAGCAGCGCCCAGGTCTTCATATACGCGTTGTCGTGGATGGCCTTGTATCGCGGCGAGACCACGGTGAATCCGATGACGCCCGGCTTTTCCGCAAAATCCTGCACCATCTTGTAGGTCGCGTCGGGATTATTGAGCGGCAGGTAAAGGGTCGATTTGATGCGCGGCTCGTGCGCCAAGACGGTGTCGCAAAGCCAGCGGTTATAGGCCCGAGCGAGCGCCACTTCCACCTCGGGACGCGGCGTCAGTCCCAAAGTCAGCATCGGCGTCGGAAACATGCACGCGACGTCGATGCCGATGGCGTCCATCCACCGCTTCGTCAGCGTGATATCGCGATGCGGAGTGGGCGGCGCCTTCTCCATCTTGTCGCGCGAGCCGCGCCCGACCCGCCCCGCGAGATTCTGATAGCCGCCCGCCGCCGATGTCAGGCCGTTAAATCCATAGCCCTGGTACTTCGCTTGCTGGCGCATCACCGGATCTTCGATGTAGTCGCAGATCTCGGCAAAGGATTGCGTCTCGTAATGATGGGCATCGATGTCGGCGATGAAGAAGTCGTGGTAACGACGCTGGGCCGCCTGCTGGCTGGCATGGGCCAGCAAGGTCCTGGTATCGACCTCCTCGACCGATAAATCGCGGAAATTGACCGTGTCCATGGTATCGTTCCTCTCTGTTCCGCCGAATTCCTAGTCGCCCAGCGCGATGGCTTCCACCGGGTGCCTGCCGATGCTGGACCAGGATTGCCACTGTCCGAGTTCGAAGAGCGGCATGTTGACGGCCTGGAGCACCGCGGCGCAGCCGGTTATCACGCCGGTCGCGGCGATGCCGCCGTTGCCGGCAAAAGTTCGCGGCAGGTCGCTCGCAAGCGCGGTGTTCCTCGCCGAAGGTTCGTCAGAGGTTGACATAGACCGCGCCATCTTTCTCGACGACGTTGAACTTCTGCAGGCGGAGCCTTGGATCGCACGCGTTGACCCCGGTCTCGAGATGGAACTCATAGGAGTGCCACGGGCAGACGATATGCGTGTCCTTCTCGTCGAAATCCTGATGCAGGAAGGTCCGATCCGGCGCGATGACGTCGAGAACCGCGGGCATCCTGACACCCTCGCACACCGGCCCGCCCTGATGCGGGCAATGATTGCGATAGGCGTAATATTTGCCGCCGTGACGGATGATGCCGACTTCGATCGCGCCAGAAGAGATGACGCGAACTCCGCCTTCGCCGATCTCGCCCGTCTTGCATACCAGGATTTCAGCCATGCCCTCAGTCTTCCTCCCTTTAGAAACCGCGCCGATCGGCGTTAACCGCAACAACCTCGGCCAAATCGTAAATCTCGGTCTATACGTAGTATTCCGTATAGGGCTTGTCCGGCTTTTCGCCGAGGATCATCGGCCTCGAACCAGTGGGAAGGCGCCTGTCGAGCCATGTCGGAAACGGCCGAGACTCTTCGCCGCCGCGTGGCGCTATACCGCGGATATCTGCGCGAAGGCGTCAACGCCGAGCTTGCCTCCGCGTATTTGCGGTCGATCCTCGCCGATGAGGCCGCGCTTGCCGAGATCGAGGCCAAGTGCGAAGAGCGCGGCCGGTAGAACGCCGATGGCTACGGTACGAGCTACGCGACCGTGAATGTGAAAACGGTTCCGCCTTCGGGACGTGAATCGGCCCAGATCCGGCCGCCATGGGCCTCGATGATCGTTCGGCAAATCGACAGCCCGATGCCCATCCCGCTTTCCTTCGTTGTAACAAATGGCGTGAAGAGTTGCGCCGCGACCTCGGGCTTAAGCCCGGGCCCGGTATCGCTGACCCTGACGAAGGCCTCGCCATCCTGCAGGCCGGTTTCGACGCCGAGTTCGCGGCGATTCGATGGAGCCATGGCCTCGATCGCGTTCCGGACCAGATTGATGACCACCTGCTGAATCTGCACCCGGTCGATCGAGAACCGGCGGCAGATCAGAGGGATATCGGGTATGCAATGCGACGCCCCCGCTTTTGCCGCCGATAAAAGCCAGAGCTACGGCCTCTTGCACTACGGCATTGAGATCGTCGGCGCGGCGCTCGGATTCGCGCTTCTCGACGAATTGGCGGAGCCGGCGAATGATCTGCCCGGCCCGGTCGGCCTGCGCCACCGCCTTCTCGATCATCTCCTGGACGCGCGGCGGAATGGGCGCGGCGTGGGATTGAAGCAGGCGCTGGCAGGCCTGAAGATAATTGACGATTGCGGTCAGGGGTTGGTTCAGCTCGTGCGCAAGCGCCGATCCCATCTGCCCCATTTCGCTTACCCGCGCTACATGAGTCAGTTCGGCCTGCAAGACGGCGACGCGCCGCTCGGCCTTTTCGCGCTCGGAAATATCGCGCACGAAGCCGGTGAAGAGCCGGCGGCCTTCCAACGTGACCTCGCCGATCGACAGCTCCATCGGGAAGGTCGCGCCATCCTTGCGCAAGCCCGTAACCACCCGGCCGATGCCGATGATGTGGCGTTCGCCCGTGGTGAGGTACCGCGACAAATAGCTGTCGTGCCGCTCTTGATCGGGTGCCGGCATAAGCAGACTGACGTTCTTGCCGATCGCCTCGGCAGCAGCATAGCCGAAGATGCGCTCGGCCGAGGAGCTGAAGGACTCGATGATGCCGCGCTCGTCGATGACCACCATCGCATCGGGAACCGTCTCGAGCACCGCGCGTAGCCGCGCCTCGCCCTCGTCCTGGGCACGTTGGCCTGCATCCTGCGGGCGCAGATCCTGGACGATCGATAGCCGATAAATCCCGCCCATCCGCACGAGAGACGAAGCCACGCGGACGCGGATCGGCGTTCCGTCGCGATGCAGATAGCGCTTGTCGATCGAATAATTTGGAATCTCGCCGGAGAGAAGTTGTCGAGACAGGTCCTGATCGCTTGCGATATCGTCGGGATGGGTGAGCCCGTGGTACCCTCGGCGCAGAACCTCGTCGCGGTCATAACCGACCAATTCGCAAAAGCTGCGATTGGCCTCGACCAATCTCCCTTCCGGCGTCACCCATTTGATCCCAAGGAGCGCCTCGTCGAAAAGCAGGCGATAGGGATTGCCGCCGGGTCCGACCTTTCCGGGATCTTTATTTTCGTCGTTCATGCCATTCGAGCCTGTTGGCCAACATTCTTGCGCTAGATCAACACCGGACCCGCCAGGATAAGGCATTTTAGCGGCTGCGCGGGGTTGGGAAAGGAGTTTCCCGGATGGCGCGGATCGTGGGGTATGATGCTACACGAAGCAACCGTATTTATCATCGATGATGACGAGGCAGTAGGAGATTCACTCAAGCTGCTGCTCGAAACCCATGGGCTCAACGTCGAGCATTTTGGGTCAACCCAGGAGTTTTCCAAATCCTATCGGCCGCGCGAGCGCACCTGCCTGGTGCTCGATCACCATCTGCCAAGCCAGACCGGCCTGGATTTTCTCAAATCAGCGGCTGGCGCCGCTCTCGATGTTCCGGTCATCCTGGTGACCGGTGGGGGCAATCGCATCCTCAAGGCGCGTGCCGAAGCGGCCAGGGTCGCCTATTATTTCGAGAAGCCCCTCGACACGGATATCCTGATAGACGCAATTTTTCGCCTGGTCGGGGAGACACTACCCCGCGACGACCCGGATCGTCAGCAATAGCGCAGTCAGTGCTGGCCGCGCAGGCTCATGATATAGGCGATGACATCCGCCGATTCTTGTGTCGTCAGGACGAGGGTCGGCATGATCGGATGGGGATTGGTCAACCACATATTCAACTCGAACGCGGTTGTCTTCGGGTCGTTCGCGACGGCGCTGAAATTCGGCGCGTTGGCGAAACGGACCGACGAAGACTGATCTCCGGCCACGACGTGACAAGGCCGGCAATTGTCGAGTGCAAAGCGGCGGCCTGCCTGCTTGTCGCCGCTGCCCGGAATCGATTGATAGGGGCTGGTCGGACTTGGCTGCGGCCCGCTGGCTTCCGGTCCCGGAGAAGTCGTGCTCTGGTTCGCCGACGCGGGCGGCCGGGCGCCCGAATTGGGCTGCGGCGTCCCCGCCAGGATTCCGCTCGGGCCGAGATCCCCCGTGGCCCGGATGTCCTGGCTGATGCCCTTCTCCACGGCGCTGTTTCCCGAAGCGGGCGTACCGCCGAACCGCACCGCGCAGGCGGCCAAAGCGGCCGTCGCACACACGGCGAGAATGACCGCCGGTCTATTCATCGGATAAGCTCCAAAGGATTTTCCGCCGCATTTTTTCGCTTATTGAGCCGCGACCGGGCGGTCGAGTGGCGTCAATTCGGTGCGCAACACGGCAAGTGCCGCCTCGTCCAGTGTCTCGTGCTCGAGCAGCAGCGCCGCGCCGTGTTCCAGCACCGCGCGCTGGCTCGAGAGAACGGCAACGGACCGGGCAAAAATGCGCTCCATGATTGCTTGAACCGCCTCGTCGATGGCATGGGCGGTTTCATCGCTGTAGCGCTGCTGGCGCCAATTGAGAGCCGCAGGCGTATCGAGGAATGTCGGCCGGTCGGCTTCGTAGGAAACCGGGCCGAGCTTACCTTCCATGCCATAGCGCATCACCATGTCGCGGACGATGTCGGTCGCCTTGGCGAGATCGTCGGCGGCGCCGGTCGAAAAGTGCCCGAACACAAGCAGCTCGGCGGCGCGCCCGCCCAGCAGCACCTCCACGCGATTCTCGAGTTCCTCGCGCGTGGTGATAAAGCGATCCTCGCTCGGGCGCTGGATTGTGTAGCCGAGCGCGCCGATGCCGCGCGGAATGATCGAGACCTTGTGCACGACATCGACGCCGGGCAGCGCCAGGCCGAGGAGGGCGTGGCCCATCTCGTGATAGGCCACTATTTTATGCTCGCTCGGGCTGAGAACGCGCTTGCGCCGCTCCAGCCCCGCGACGAGCCGTTCGAAGCCGGCGGTAAAATCGGCCATGGCGATGTTGTTCGCGTGACGCCGCGTGGCGACGAGCGCCGCCTCGTTGACGAGATTGGCGAGATCGGCTCCGGTAAAGCCAGGGGTGAGCGCGGCGATCTTTTCGGGCTCGACATCGGCGTCGAGCTTATGCCCCTTCAAATGCACCTTCAGGATGTCGATGCGCCCGCCCTTGTCCGGCCGATCGAGCAGGACCTGGCGGTCGAAGCGGCCAGCGCGCAGCAACGCCGGATCGAGAATCTCGGGCCGGTTGGTGGCCGCGAGCAGCACCAGCCCGGCGCGCGTATCAAAGCCGTCGAGCTCGGACAGCAACTGGTTGAGGGTCTGTTCCTTTTCATCGTTGCCGCCCGAGGGAAATGCGCCGCGCGCGCGGCCCAAGGCGTCGAGCTCGTCGATAAAGATGATGGCCGGCGCCTTCTCGCGCGCCTGAACGAACAAGTCGCGGACGCGGGCGGCACCGACGCCCACGAACATTTCGACGAACTCTGAGCCGTTGATCGAGAAAAACGGCACGCCGGCCTCGCCGGCGACGGCGCGCGCGAGCAGCGTCTTGCCGGTGCCGGGAGGACCTATCAACAGAATGCCTTTGGGGATACGCGCGCCGAGCCTGCCGTATTCCTCGGGATTCTTGAGGAAAGCGACGATCTCCTTGAGTTCGTCCTTGGCCTCGTCGACGCCCGCGACGTCGTCGAACGTCACCTTGGTATCGGTTTCGACGTAGACTTTCGCCTTGCTGCGGCCGACTGCCATGAAGCCGCCGCCGCCCATGCCCTGCTGGTTGGCAATGCGACGGAAGACGAAATACCAAACCCCAAAGAACAAGAGTGTCGGTAGAATCCAAGTGAGGACCGAGGTCAGCAAGGTATTCTGCGGCGCGCCCGTGAATTTGACGTTGGATTGCTGCAATTCCGTAACCAGATCGGGCGAGACGCGATCCGTCACGAACTGGGTTTTCCCGTTATCGGCGGGTTTCTTGTATTGCCCTTCGATGGTGTCGCCGGAAACGCTCACCGAATCGATATTGCCGGCCTTCAGATCGTCGAGGAATTGGCTGTACGGGATGGAATCGACCTGTTGGCTTTGCGACCACCACGCCTGCACGAGCAGGATGCCTATGAGCGCGGCGAAAATGTACCACGCGTGGAACTGAGTCCGCTTATCCATCGGGCATACCCCCTCACCTACCGTCGCCGCGTTCTCCGCGAAGCGGCGCCGGGAGAATCAGGCCGCCATTTTGTCCTGGCGCCGCGCGCGCGAATGATAGCGAATCAGCTCGGCCTTTTCACGCTGGAGCGCGTCGAGAAGATATTGCTTCCGCTCGCGCTCGGCGGTCGGTAGCGCATTGAAGGCGGCAAGGGCGGTGTCGATCCGGCTCAATTGAACCGCATCCAGTATTTCGATCGAGCGCATATGTTCGCCTCCAATAAGGTCCATTAATCAGGCGGCGTCCGCCAATTCCTCGAGCGCGTCGCGATCCGCGATGGCGATCTCGTGCGTGTTCTTTTGCTCGATGACGCCTTCGCTCTTCAACTGGCTGAAGGCGCGGCTCACGGTTTCCATGGTGAGACCGAGATAATCGCCGATGTCGGTTCTCGTCATCGGCAGCGTCACGCATCCGTCTTCGCTGCGGTCTGCCATGCTCAGGATGAAGGACGCGATCCGTTCCATCGCGGTCATGTGGCCGAGAAGGGTCATCCGCTCGCGGGCTGCGCCAAGCCCGTCGCGCATGATCTTGACTAGCGATTTCGCAACTTGCGGCTCCTGCCAAGCCAGGGCATCGACCTTCCGGCGCACATAGCGGACGAGCGTGGCGTCGCCGACCGCTTCCGCGGAAAACGCGTAATTCTCGTCGGCATCGAAGCCAATGAAATCGCCCGGCAAAAAGAAATCGCCGACGTGCCGCCTGCCATCGGCGAGCAGCTTGCAGCTGCGCACCGCGCCCTTTACGACCTTGAAATACGAGACGGCGGGGTCGCCTTCGAGGAACAGCGCTTCTTCGCGACCAAGCGTGATAACCGTGCCCAACCGATCGAGAACGGCAGTTCCCACTTGACCCGAGCTGCCGAACGGCGAAGGCGTCGGATAAGCGCGGGCGGCGGCGATGCTGTTTTGCAGGGCAAGGCTTGCGGGCATGGCGGTGTTCCTTTTGCTGCGGTTCGTAACGGCAACATGATTAATGGACCGCGCCTTGCCGGAAAATCCGGAGTTATACCTACGGGGTTGCCCTTATGCCCCGAGAGCGACAGGCGCACGCGGTCGAGGCCAACCCTGATGCGGGTAAGGTCACTATTTCGAGCGAGAAGCAGGATGCCGGGCGCTGGTCGCGTGATCGAGCGCTTTTACCGCATCCCGCAGCGCCGCGCGGTGGAGGTCGTCGAGAATCGGCCGCGCGGCGAGACTTGTGGCGGCTTCGGCGAGAATATCGGCGAGAAGGAAATAATGCAGGTGCAGTTCCGCGACGCTGTGACCCGCGCCGGAATGGACGAGCTTGAGGGTAAGGCCCTCGTCATCGGCGTTGACACCGAATTGCGAGTGTTCGGCGAATGAGCCCATATAGGTCTTGTCTGGAAAATCGATTGAAATCTCGGCCTTGCTCGTAATGGGCTTTAGCATCGCAAGGCTCCGAGACCGGCGCTAGGCCTGCCCGAGCGCCCGATGAATTCAGCGGAACGAGGCGATTTTCGGCGACCGGCTTCTCGAGATAGGCCAGCACCCCTGCCGCCTCGGCGCGGGCCTTGATGCCGCTATCGCCCCGGCCGGTGACGAGAATTATGGGAAGGGACATCGCCCTTCGGTTGAGCGATTCGACTAGATCGAGACCGGTCATTCCCGGCATATGTTGGTCGAGAACCAGGCATTCCCGGTCAGCCGCACGGTAATCGCGAGCGAACGCCTCGCACGAGGCGTAATCCCTCACCTGGAAACCGTAAGATTCGAGAAGCAGCTTGAGAGATTCCCTCACCGCCTCGTCGTCTTCCACGATGAAAACCGTGCCGTCCATCGCCGCTTCTGCCATCGCGCGCCGCTTGATCCGATCCCGGGCGTTTGCGGCAACACGCGCCCTGAACTTGTTGGGAGGAGAACAGCATTCTCCACCCGATCGAGTATTGATACTCGGAACTACGCTATCGAGAAATACGTAAATCTCCGTAGCCGCGGCCGCGCTTGCCGGGGGCTTGTCAAGGCCGGCTAAACTACGCAAATTGCGCCTCGAACAGGAGATTTTCCAATGCCTAGCGATCCGCCGGTCTACATCGTCGATGACGACGAGGCCGTTCGCGACTTGCTGGCCGTCCAGCTCGAGGCCGCCGGGTTCAAGGTCACCACCTTCGGGTCCGGTCTCGACTTCTTGCAAAGGGCGCCCTCGCTAACGCTCGGGTGCCTCATTTCCGATGTGCGGATGCCTGATATCGACGGGCTCGATTTGCAAAATCGCTTAACAGAGATGAAATTGAACTTTCCCGTCATCATCATGACGGGGCATGCCGACGTGAGCCTGGCGGTTCGCGCGATGAAGGCGGGCGCCGTCGACTTCATTGAGAAGCCATTCTCGGAAGCAGCGATTCTCGACAGCATCAAGCTTGCGCAAAGCCGCTTCGAACAGGTGACAAAAAGCGAAGCGGCGGGCGAGACGGCGCGAACACGCATCGCGCTGCTGACGCCGCGCGAGCGCGACGTCTTCGACGGTCTTGTGGCTGGAAGGCAAAACAAGATCATCGCCTACGATCTCTCGATCAGCCCCCGCACGGTCGAGTATCCATCGCGCCAGGGTCTTGGAGAAGATGCGGGCGCGAAGCCTCTCCGAATTGGTCCGGTTGGCCTTAGCCGCGGGCGTATCGATTAAATCCTGACGGCTAAGACCGGCGCATCGCGTGACGGCAAAAAAGACGAAGCTCGATCCATGCCGTGGTTCTTCCGCCGACCTTGACCGCGCACTTCGCGTCAGCCTGCAGCCCGGACGAGAGCACCGAGCGAGAATCAAGCCGATCACGTTCGGCTTTGAAGTGCCGCCGTTTCAAGATAGCGGCGGACGGCTACCATGGATGCGAAGGACAATGCTTTCACGGCAAGTGTGGAGCGGCTGAACGCTTCTGGACTGGTGGGGCGTGCCGAATAACGCCGGCAATGGCAAGATCGACGAACGGATAAAGCGCTTTCAGCAATTTATCGCGGACCTCCCGAAGACCGGCGCGGATGCCTATCGCGGCCACCTCGATGCTCTGTTAGCCGATAACGATCGACTGATGCATTCGTTTCAAGGGCAGATCAACAGCCAGCGCCGCACTGACCTAGGATCTGCGTGATGCTTTGATCTAGCCCGCCTTATTCACGACGGGAGCGATTGTAGGCTGGCGGATGTAGCGTAAGCCGCTGATTGCGAGCATGATTTTGTTGTCAGGACAGAGTTGAAGCCGCGATCACGGAGCGCCACATCCGCCATGAACAAAGATAACCTCCTGCCGTTTTCCCTGCCAGCGATTTGCCGCAAGAAAGTGAGCGTAGCTTTCGACGGCGGGATGCTGTCGTCGGATGCGGGCGTGCTGCTGCTGCGCGGGGTCGAGCGGCATCTGGGCGTTGCAGCGCGCCTCGCGACCTGCCTGAAGGATCGCCGTGATTCCGATCGCATCGATCACACGGTCGAGGAGATGCTGCGGCTTCGGATGTTTGCGATCGCGGCGGGGTACGAGGACGCCAACGACTGCAACAAACTGCGGGACGACCCGGTATTCAAGATGGCGGTGGGCCGAGCACCGGGAAGCGGCGAGGCGCTGTGCGCGCAACCGACCATGTCGCGGTTGGAGAATGCGCCGTCGCGGATCGAGATCGCGCGACTGATGCTGGCGCTGGTGGATCAGTTCTGTGCCAGTTACGCGCGGGCGCCGGCTTCGATTATTCTCGACATCGACGACACCTTCGACGCGGTGCATGGCCGGCAGCAGTTATCGCTGTTCAACGCGCATTACGACGAACGCTGCTTCCTGCCGATCCATATCTACGAGGGGACGAGCGGCAAGCCCGTTGCCGTCATCCTGCGCAGCGGCAAGACGCCGGGCGGGATCGAAGTGCGCACGATCCTGAAGCATGTCATTGCCCGCATTCGCCGGCACTGGCCGAAGGTTGACATCCTGGTGCGCGGTGACAGCCACTACGGTCGAGTCAAGGCGATGGATTGGTGCGAAGCCAATGGGATTGGCTACATCTTCGGCTTCGGCGGCAACCCGGTGCTCGCCGGCATGATCCGGTCGGTTGCCGACGCGGTGTGCGTCGAGCGCGCGGTGACCGGAACCGAGAAGCTGCGCCGCTGGAGCACGCTGCGTTACGGCGCCAAGAGTTGGCAAAGACAGCGCCGTGTCGTCGCCCGGATCGAGGCGACGAAGCTCGGCCTCGATGTCCGTTACGTCGTCACCTCGCTCAAGGGCAGCGCCAAGCATCTCTATGAGACAGTCTACTGTGGCCGCGGCCAAGCGGAGAACTTCATCAAGCTACACAAGGCCCAGCTCGCCTCGGATCGTACGTCGTGCCGTGACCCGCGGGCCAATCAGATGCGCCTCATCCTGCACACGGCGGCTTATTGGCTGCTTCTCACTCTGCGCGCTGCCGCGCCCAAGCGTTCCTCTTGGAGAACGGCCGAGTTCACGACGCTGCGATTGCGGCTGATCAAGATCGCCGCCCGCGTCGTCGAGGGCGCCGCTTGAATTCGCCTCTGGCTGCCGACAGCTTGCCCGGACGCAGCGATCTTCCGGCTGCTCGCCGGCCGCTTCGCCGCTGCGGGACCATGACCCACGGGGCGATGTGCCCCGCCGAACCCTTCCCGCAACCTCCAGCCCTCGACCCAATAAAATCCCGATCAGCGTCGTAACGAACGCGATGGATCAGCCTTGTCACACTTCAAAAGAATTGTGGTGCGCCGAAAATCGCGCTACGCTCGTGAATACAAACGGCTAGGTCATTTCTCACCGAGCGTAGCTCCGGTATGCTTTTATATGAGCGGTTACAAAAACCCAATCAAGAGGAACACATTGTGAGTGATACGACGACTTAGCGCGTGCTAGTTTTCTTCTTCAGAATTACGATGGGCTGGACGTTTCTCTATGCCGGGCTCAGCCAGTTGACCGATCCGCAATTCACCGTTGCCACTTTTTTGGCGGGGACTAAGACCTTCCATGACCAGCTCGCGGTGTTCGCGCTGCCGGCCATCGCGCCCTACACCACCTTCCTGGTGGAATGGGGTCATACCCTTATCGGACTATCGCTGATCTCCGGCTGCCTGGTTCGCCTCAGCAGTCCGTTCGGCGTGCTTTTGATGGCTATCTATTATAGCGCGCACATGGATTGGCCCTACGTCGAGAACACGACCAATTTCATCATAGACTATCACCTCGTCTACGGCGGCGTCCTCGTGTATTTGATAGCGAAGCACGCCGGCCACGTTTGGGGGATTGACGGTTGGCTCGCCAAGTTTTCGGCGGTCGCGCATAGCCCCCTGCTGCGTGCCTTCGTCGACTGACTACCGCCCATGAAACAACGCCCAGTTGGTGACCCGCATAACCCCAAGGAGCGGCCATGAAACGCCAGAAACTCGTCCTCACCGCCGTCATCGTCGGCAATCTCGCCCTTTCGGCTGCAACGGTCGTGACGCCGCTGCACTCGGCCTGCGCCCAGGAATCGCAAGGCAATTACGCCGATAACTCGCCGAAGAGCTTCAAAGAAGATGTCGCGCCGATTCTGAAGGGGCGATGCATTTCGTGTCATCAGCCGGGAGGCGAGGGCTATGAAAAGAGCGGCCTCGACCTCACCAGCTATGCGGGGTTGATGAAAGGCACCAAATTCGGTCCCGTGGTCATACCTGGGCAACCCTACGTCAGCAACCTCATGGTGCTGCTCGACTGGCGCGCTTCCCCTGAAATCCGCATGCCGCATGGAGCAAAACAACTCTCGATCTGCGATCGCAGCGATATTTCCGCATGGATTCTTCAAGGAGCCAAAAATAATTGATCGCGCGCTTTCACGAATGACCGCGCGAAGGCGGCGCGGCACGGATCGTTGATCTGAAACAGTCTAAGAGGCGAGGTCGCCGGGTCGGATCGGCAGCCAGCGAACCCGCCCCCCGGTGGCGGCACGCCGGATTCGCCGGCGCCGGTCGGGTCCGCGCGATTCGGTACGATATCCACTTCGATCTCAGGGCTTTCGGCGATGGTGAGTAGCGGATAGTCCTGGAAGCCGGTTTGCGTCGCATGGCCGCCTTCGATCGGCTTGCCGTTGACGGTCGGCGCGATCGGTTTGGCGGCGCGCATGTCTTGGCCGGTGCGTTCGGACACAGGTGTCATTCTGGGGGGTATCCTACCGTCTGAGCGAAGGTGATCAATTGCTTCGCGTCGAGTTTGATGGTTTTCGCAAGATTGTCGCGATCCACCGAACCGCGAAAGACCGTGACCAACCCCTCCGATGCACAGAACAGATAGACGTTCTGCCCGATGAAACCAGTATCGGCGTAACCATAAAGCCGCTGTTCTTCCGGCGACAGATCGGGCATCCGGGTTCGATCGGCGACATAGATGAGATCGAGCGCGGCGACGCCGGCAAACTCCTGGGCGCCGGTTTGCGCGCGAAAATCGCCCGCGCATTGCAATGATAGCTCGTGCTTTTTCGGCTCGTAGCGCCAGACGCCATTCGCCTGCACCACGTAAAGGTCGATCTCCATCGCCTGGTGCCAGGACGGTGCGGTTCGCCCGCCTTTCTCGCGACGGTTGATGCCGAACGCGGCCCAAAGCAGATCCGACAGCATCTGCGGCTCCAGAGACCGGCTTGAAAAGGCGCGCGTCGAATGTCGGGCGCCCAACGCGTCTAGCAAAGGCTTCCCGCCACTGACGCGCGGCGGGGGCAGGACGAGATATTTGTGGAGACCTTCGAAGCGATTGTCGCCGTCCGGAAAATCGTCGCCCAATTTGCCCTCCAAGCGCACCCGCTTCGTCATCGCTATTCCCTTAGGCGCTGCTTATCTCAGAAGTAAAAGGCCTACGCCCGGCCCTATCAACAATGGCCAGCAAACCACGGGCGAAAAGAGCCTGCGCCACACCGCCCTGCGCGGCACGAACCCGACGCCGTGCACGAAGGCGCCGGTCACTCCCACCATCATCAGCGATGCCAAGCCATGCACGGCCCCGCTTGCCTCACGCGCAACAAGAAAAGGCGCAAGCATGAAAACGCCGCTGACCGTCAGCGCGAGAATCATGGACACCGCGCGCGCCATTCGGCCGTTAGTCCGGCAGACCTTGTCCGGGAGCGAGCTCGAGCCACATTGCGTTAAGAGCGGAAAAGGCGCAAGCAAAGCTCAGTCCGAGAATCCAGGTAAAATACCACATCGTTCGTTCCTTAATAGGCCGAATGAGAAGTCTCGCTCGATTTGCTCCGCCGTGACCGGCCCGCGGAGCACGTGATAGACCCAGGCGGTATAGACGAGAATGATCGGAAGGAAGATCGCGGTTACCCCCGTCATGATCGCGAGCGTCATCGAGCTGGAAGACGCATCCCACACCGTGAGGCTGGACGTTGGGTCGAGCGACGACGGTAGCAAAAATGGAAAGAGGCTCACGCCGGCCGTCGCAATGATGCCTGCAATCGCCAGTGCACTTGTGATGAAGGCAATTCCGCGCATACGCCTCTGTCTCATGAGTGCGGCTGTGATCAGCGCGCCAACGACGCCTAGAAAGGGCGCCGTCGTCATCCACGGGTGCAAATGGTAATTGGTCAGGAGCGCACCGGCTTGCCGAGCGACTTCCTTGCCGAGCGGATTGGACGGCCCCTCCATCCCAGCCGAGCGCGTGATCGCGTAGCCGTCGATCTGCCCAGCCCATAGGCCCCCGACGCCAAAGAGCGCCGCCGCGACCAAGCCGGCCACGGTGCCGCTGGCTTGAGCGCGTTCACGAATTCGCCCCTCGGTTTTGCAAGCCAGGTAGGCGGCACCATGCATCGTGATCATCGCGACACTGACCAGCCCGCACAAGAGCGCGAAGGGATTGAAGAGGCCCCAGAGCGTTCCCGTGTAGGTCAAGCGAAGCGTATCATCGAAGCGGAACGGCACGCCTTCGAGCACGTTACCGAACGCGACGCCAAACACGAGCGCGGGTACTAGCCCGCCGAGGAATAGCGCAGCATCCCACGTCGTGCGCCAGCGCGTGCTCTCGAGCTTGCTGCGGTATTTGAAGCCCACGGGGCGCAAAATCAGAGCGCAAAGCAACAGCAGCATGGCCAGGTAAAAGCCCGAAAAGGCGACGGCGTAGAGCGGCGGCCAAGCGGCGAAGATCGCGCCGGCGCCGAGGATCAGCCAGACCTGATTGCCCTCCCACACCGGGCCAACAGTATTGATCACAATTCGCCGCTCCATGTCGTTTCTGCCGACCAGGGGCAGAAGAATCGCCGTCCCCATGTCGAACCCGTCCATGACGGCAATGCCGATGAGCAGCACGCCGAGAACCGCCCACCACAGCAGCCGCAGAACGCCATAATCGAGCATGTCGAGACTCCCTATTCGGCGGGAAGCAGGGTGCGGGCCTGGGTCACGTAATCCTCGGGTCCATGCCGGACCGCTCGTGCCATCAGATAGAGGTCGACCACCGCCAATGTCGAGTAGAAGACGACGAAGGTCGTCAAGGAAATCCAGACATTGGTGGTCGAGACGCTCGAAACCGAGAGAAACGTGGGCAACACACCGTCGATAGTCCAAGGCTGACGACCGCTTTCGGCCACATACCAGCCGAGTTCCGCCGCGATCCACGGCAGCGGCAAGCTCCATAGGCAGAGATGAAGCACCCAGCGGTGACGCTCAAGCTCGCGTCGCGAAGCGAGATAGAACATGGCCGCGAACAGCCCGATGAAGAAGAAGCCGAGACCGACCATGACGCGAAAACTCCAAAACAGCGGTGCGACGGGCGGCACCGTGTCCCAGGCCGCGGCTTCGATTTCGGTTGGGGTCGCATCGACCACATTGGGCGTATAGCGCTTGAGGAGCAGCGCATAGCCGAGGTCGTCCACATGCTGGTCGAAAGTCTGCATCAAAGCCGCGTCGTCCATGTGTCCGCGCAAATTCTCCATTGCGCCATAGGCGATCATGCCACTGGCGATATGCTGTCTGGCATCGGCGACCAATTCCTCGATGCTTGCAACCTTGCCATCGATCGATCGTGTCGCGATCAGGCCAAGCACCCACGGAATCTTGATCGCATCGCGTGTGACACGCGCTTGCGCGTCGGGCAGGCCCACGAGGGTGAACGGCGCCGGCGCGGGCTCGCGCGTCCCACATCGCTTCGATCGCCGCGATTTTCATCTTTTGGTTCTGGCCGGCCGTATAGCCGCTCTCATCGCCGAGCACGACTACCGACAGGGCGGAGGCCAGGCCGAAGCTCGCAGCCACCGTCATCGACCGAAGCGCAAGCGCGCGGCTCCGACTGCGAAGCAGGTAATAGGCACTGATGGACAAGACGAACATCGCGCCGGTGACGTAACCTGCCGAGACGGTATGAACGAATTTGTCCTGCGCGACGGGATTGAATAGCACCTCGCGAAAGTCGGTGACCTCCATCCTCATGGTGGCAAGGTTGAAACGGGCGCCGACGGGATATTGCATCCAACCGTTGGCGATCAATATCCAAAGCGCCGAGAGATTAGTGCCGAGCGCCATCAGGCCGGTGACGACGAGGTGTTGAACGCGCGTGAGCCGGTCCCAACCGAAAAAGAATAGCCCGACGAACGTCGCTTCGAGGAAAAATGCCATCAGGCCTTCGATCGCCAGCGGCGCGCCAAAAATGTCGCCGACGTAATGCGAGTAGTAGGCCCAATTCGTGCCGAACTGGAATTCCATGGTGATACCGGTCGCGACGCCCATGGCAAAGTTGATGCCGAAAAGCACGCCCCAGAATTTCACCATGTCGCGCCAGATCGTTCGTCCGGTGGTGACGTAGACGCTCTCCATGATCGCCAAAATGACCGAGAGGCCAAGCGTCAGGGGAACGAAGAGGAAATGGTACATGGCCGTCAGGCCAAATTGCAGACGCGAGAGCGTGACGACATCCATCGTGGAGTTACCTTTGCATAATGGCGGGTGACGCCGAGCCTGCGATGCGGGAAATGGGGTCGAGCGGCATCCGGTGCGAGGCGCCAAAGAAGAAAGCATAGATCAGCGCCAAACACAAAATCTTCAGTGCCGTCACCCCGACGAGATCACGGAAAAGCTCGCTCCCTCGCCTGCCCAAAACCGCTAATTCCATTGGGCCCGCCTTTCGCCAGGGCGCTTTTTCCTCCCGCGCTTGCCGGTCCGAATTCCGGGCAGCTCGCTTTTCCGAACTCATCTTGCTCCTCGGGGTAGCGCTCTCCACCTCTCGCCCGATTTCAAACGCCAGCGGCGCAAAACCGCGAAGTTCCGCGGGCTTCGCGCCCCAAGCGAACATATCTTATCGCACTTCGTGGCGGGCGAAATAATCTAAATCGATTGATGCCGGGTCTTACCCCAGTCCCTTGTTGCCGAACCCGTTGCAATGCACGAAATCATCGATTGACCGCCGCACGCGGATATAGCCCTGCGCCGCAGCGGGATGGCCAAGCCGGCAGGCATAAGCGATCTTGAAATGGCTAGAAAAATCGAGGATTCGCCGCATCTCGGCTTCGACCGCATCGCTGCTGAAGACGCTCAATATCTGCACGCCGATCCCGAAAGATTGAGCCATAAGCCACATATTCTCCATGACGCATCCGAGGCTCATGAAGCCGAGCACGTCGCCCTCGGAAGCCGGCGCTCGCCTGTTGGTGTCGTAGAGGACAAGCAAAAGGCACGGGCAGTCCTGCAGCGAATAGCTGAGCGGCGCGGGCACCGCGGCAGCCGCGACCTTCTCGAAATCGGCGTTTGGCGTCCGCCAGGACGACGGAAACATGCTGGCGATCACGCCCGTCTTCTTGCAGCGCAACTCCTCCTCGGAGAAGGATAGTTGTTGAAAGTTTTCGCGAAGAAAAACCGCGGAGGTCTTGGTTTCGATCGCGCCGATCGCCTTAAGGCTCGTGGCGTCATCGACCACTACAACCTCGAAGTTCTGCATGTTGTGAGCCGTTGGCGCCCAAGACGCCGCCTCGAGAATTTGCTCGAGCTGCTCCTTCGTCACTGGACGATTGGGGTCATAGGGCACCCGCGCGGAGTGCCTTTCGCGCATGAGATCGAGAACATCCTTCATCGTGAACTCCTTGAGCGATCGCGTCGGCGTCGAACCCGATGCGGCGCCGACGAATGCGCACCATCATGAGCGTTCAGAAAAACTGAGCATTGCGATGGGTCAAGGCACACCAGAGCGGGAATCTCGCGGTGCGACCGGATTGCATCCGTAGAAATACCTATGTAGTTGTTTTCCCATTGCGTTTGACGCAAATCAAATCGACGGGCGATTGCCTTCCTTAATGTCTTTCTCGCGAGTTTAAACCTTGCCAAAGCGAGATCGACCATGAAACACCAACTTGCTACGTTTGCTCACGACATCGACGCATTCTGCGCCAAGCTAAACGACGGTCTCACCGCGGTCGCGGTGCTCTTGGGCTTTCTCCTCCTGGTGATGGCCGTCGCGCGCGCACCGGACTTCGCGCCCGGGCTTTCCGCGTCCGGGGCCGATGTCGGAGCGTCGCCAAGCGTCGAATCCGCATGGGGCGCCCAATGATCGGCGCCGGTTCACGATCGGCGCCGTCGGGGGTTCCGACAACGCCGCGGCTCATTCAAGACCTCAAAGAGGTTGATTATGTTACGGCGCTGTTGCGCGCCACGGCCGACGGGGACTCGGAGACGCTCGGAGATCTCGCCTGGCTGCTGAAGCGGCGACGGGATATTCTGGCGGTGCTTGCCGCCCGCCGTGAGCAGAGGGGCCGCAAGATCGCGAGCCTTGATGCGTGGCGCGGCGACAACACGCCGGATCGCTCGGTCGCAGAGGCAGCCTGACAGCGGTGTGCTTTCGTCAGTTCACGCGGCGAAGACCGCGCCCCTCCGTGGGCGCGGCGCCTTGGCTCTTCGTTCAGTCATCGGATAAGCGCTTGAAGGATGCAGTTACGTATGCTAGCGATGAAAATTAATGTGTGCCATCTTATAAGTGATAGCTGAAACATGATATCGGCCGCTCAGCTGCGAGCGTCGCGCGCGCTTCTCGGCATCGATCAACGCAAGCTGGCGGAGATATCGGACCTTTCCGTCCCGACGATTCAGCGCATGGAAGCGAGCGACGGCGTGATTCGCGGCAACGTGGACTCGCTGATGAAGCTCGTTGGCGCACTCGACGCCGCCGGCATAGAACTGATCGCCGAAGGAGCCACAAGCCAAATCGGCGGACGAGGCGTGCGCCTCAAATCTTCCGAAGCGTCCCGATGAAGGTCGCAATCGGGCGATTTTCGGCGGGGCGGGCGTAACATCGTATGGCGGTCGTTATCGGGCTCTGGTGCGTCACTGGGTTTCTGATCGCGTCGTTGGCCGGCGTGGCGACGGCGCCGTCGCGAGCGGGAACGCCGATCATCTATGGCGCCTGCTTCGCTTTGTCGACGGTCGCGTTTTCGGCCGCGCTCGTCGATCTGCTCGCGCGCGGGTCGGCGTCCTCCATCGTGTTACCGCTCGGCCTGCCGTGGGTCGGCGCACACTTCCGGGTCGATGCGCTCGCCGCGTTCTTTCTCGCGGTCGTCAATCTTGGCGGTGCTGCGGCAAGCCTTTATGCGCTCGGCTATGGGCGTCACGAATCCGCGCCCCACCGGGTTTTGCCGTTTTATCCCGCGTTCCTCGCCGGCATGAATCTGGTGGTCCTTGCCGACGACGCCTTCACCTTCCTGCTGTGCTGGGAGTTCATGTCGCTCTCGTCATGGGCGCTGGTGATGTCGCATCACCGCGAAGCCGACAATGTGCATGCCGGCTACGTCTATCTCGTCATGGCGAGCTTCGGGACGCTGGCGCTGCTCCTGGCTTTCGGCCTGCTAGCCGGGCCCGAGGGCGGCTACGCCTTCGCCACGATGCGCGCCGGCCAACACCCGCCCGCCATGGCCGCCTTCGTGCTCATTCTCGTTTTGCTTGGCGCTGGCTCGAAGGCCGGGCTCGTGCCGCTCCATGTTTGGCTGCCCTTGGCCCATCCGGCGGCGCCGAGCCACGTTTCGGCGCTGATGAGCGGAATCATGACCAAAGTAGCCGTCTATGGCTTCGTGCGCATCGTCTTCGATCTGCTCGGCGCGCCGAGTTGGTGGTCGAGCATGATCGTCCTCGCGGTCGCCGCCGCCACCGCGCTGCTCGGCGTACTCTACGCGCTGATGCAGCACGATCTGAAGCGCCTTCTCGCCTATCACACAGTCGAGAACATCGGCATCATCTTTATCGGCCTCGGCCTGGCGCTCGCCTTTCGCGCGAATGGCATGGAGGGCGCCGCCGCGCTGGCCTTCACCGCCGCGCTCTTCCACGTTTTCAATCATTCGGTCTTCAAGAGCCTCCTGTTCTTCGGCGCCGGCACGGTGCTGACTGGCACGGGCGAGCGCGACATGGAGCGGCTGGGCGGCCTCATCCACCGCATGCCGCTCGCGAGCTTCGCCTTCCTCGTCGGCTGCGTCGCCATCTCGGCCTTGCCGCCACTCAACGGCTTCGTCTCGGAATGGCTGACCTTTCAGGCCATTCTCCTGAGCCCGACGCTGCCGCAATGGGGATTGAAGATACTGATCCCAGCCGTCGGTGCCGTGCTGGCGCTGGCGGCGGCATTGGCGGCGGCGTGCTTCGTCAAAGCGTTCGGCGTCACTTTCCTCGGACGGCCGCGCTCATCCGCCGTGGCCAAGGCCGGCGAGGCGGATCGCTGGTCGCTCTCGGCAATGTTCTTATTGGCGGCGCTCTGCCTCTTGGCGGGCATCCTGCCCGGGTTCGTGATCGACGCCTTAGCGCCGTTGACGCAAAGCCTCGTCGGCGGGCACATGCCGGCACAAGCCGGCGTGCCGTGGCTCGCGATCGTGCCGGTGAGCGAAAGTCGCAGCTCCTACGACGGGCTGCTCGTCTTCATTTTCATCGCGCTCTCTTCCTTGCTTGCCGCCGCCGCGATTCACCGCCTCGCTTCGCGCGCTTTGCGACGCGCGGCGGCCTGGGACTGCGGCTTTCCCGATTCCAGCCCACTGACGCAATACACCGCCACCAGCTTCGCGCAGCCGATCCGCCGGGTTTTCGGCACGGTTGCATTCCGGGCGCGCGAGCACGTCGTCATGGCGCCGCCTGGCGATGTCGGTCCTTCGGTACTTCATGTCGCACTTCAGGATCTAATTTGGGATTATCTCTATGCGCCGATCGGCCGCGCCGTGAGCTTTGCGGCGGACCAGCTTAACCACCTCCAGTTCCTGACGATCCGGCGTTATTTGAGCCTCGTGTTTATCTTGCTTGTGCTGCTTTTGCTGGTCTTGGCGATATGGCTTTGATTGGCGATCTTTTCTCCCAGGGTCTCCAGATGGTGCTGGTCCTCGCGCTGGCGCCGGCGCTCGTCGGCCTGGTGCGCAAGGTGAAAGCGCGCCTCCTGCGCCGCCGGGGACCGCCGATCCTTCAGCCTTATCGCGATCTGTTGCGGCTTCTACGCAAGGACGTGGTGCTGGCGGAGAATGCAAGCTGGCTCTTCCGCGTCACCCCCTACCTGATCTTCGCCGCGACTTGGGTGGCCGCGACGCTGGTGCCGACCTTCGCCACCGGTCTCCTATTCAGCTGGTCGGCCGATCTCATCGCGATCATCGCGCTCTTGGGCAGCGCGCGCTTCTTCCTGGCGCTCGCCGGCATGGATGTCGGCACCAGTTTCGGCGGCATCGGGTCAAGCCGCGAGGTGATGATCGCCTCGCTGGCCGAGCCGGCCATGCTGACGATCGTATTCACGCTGGCGCTCATCGCTGGCTCGACCGAGCTTTCGACGATGGCTGAATTCATGGGTTCGCCGGCCGTCGGATTGCGCGTGTCGCTCGGGCTCGCGCTCATCGCCCTCGTCATCGTGGCGATCGCCGAGAATTCCCGCATCCCGGTCGACAACCCAGCGACGCATCTCGAGCTCACCATGGTGCATGAGGCGATGGTACTCGAATATTCCGGTCGCCATCTCGCCCTTATCGAGCTTGCCGCGGCGTTGAAGCTGCTGCTCTATGTCTCTCTGATCGCCTGCCTCTTCGTGCCATGGAGATTAGCCTCGGCCGAGGACGGCGTGGCGCCTGCGCTTGTCGGGGCGGGCGCTTACCTCGTCAAGCTCGCCGCCGGCGGCATTCTTCTCGCCGTGTTCGAGACCGCGATCGCCAAGATGCGGGTATTCCGCGTGCCCGAGTTCCTGGGCGCGGCCTTGATGCTCGGGCTGCTCGCGACGCTTCTGCGTTTCGTCTCGGCGAGCTTCTAGATGGTGGGCCTCGATTTCGACACCTCTCATCTGCTGGCGGGCGGTCTCGTGCTGCATCAGCTTCGTGCTTCTCTATCAGGATCGGCTGTATGCGATGCTCAATGTCTACGCCATGCATGCGCTGACCTTGGCGCTGTCGGTCGCGTGGCAGGCCTTCATTCAAGACGCACCGCATCTTTACGTGACGGCAGCGCTCGCACTCGGCTTCAAGGCGATCATCATTCCGGTCGCGCTGCGGCGGATCGTCGAGCGTCTCGGCATCCACCGCGAGATCGAGACAGTGGTCGGCATTGGGCCGACCATGCTGGCAGGGCTGGCGTTGGTCGCGCTCTCGATGGTGGTCATGCTGCGTGTGACCAGCGAAGCGAGTCCGATCGCACGCGAGGATCTTGCCTTTGCGCTCGCCGTGGTTCTGCTGGGGCTCCTCATCATGGTGACACGGCGCAACGCGGTCAGTCAGGTCGTGGGCTTCATGTCGCTCGAGAACGGGCTGGTCCTGGCGGCGACCGGCGCCAGAGGCATGCCGCTCGTCGTCGAGATCAGCGTCGCCTTCTCGATCCTTATCGCCTTCATCGTCATCGGTATCTTTCTGTTCCGCATCCGCGAGCGCTTCGACACCGTCGATCTGCGCGCGCTCGACCAATTCCGGGGAGAGCGAAGATGAGCGGGATCGAATTTGGCGCGGTGGACGCGGTGCTTTTGATCCCCCTCGGAGCCGCTTGCCTCTTGGCCTTCCTGCCGGGCTATCGTTGGGCCGCGCGTCTCAATGTTGCGGCGACCTTCTTGACGCTCCTCGCCGCTTTGTCGCTCCTTTTCGGGGCACACCCGGCGCCGAGCACGTATCTGCTGGTCAACGACCTCAACATCGTCTTCATTGCGCTCAACAGCTTTGTCGGCTTCACTACAAGCGTTTTCAGCGCGAGCTATGTCGGACACGAGCTAGAGATCGGCCGGCTCACGCCCACCTATCTGCGCTTCTATCACGCCATGTATCAGATCCTGATGTTCGCGATGAACCTTGCGCTGGTGGCGAACAATATCGGTCTGATGTGGGTTGCCATCGAAATCGCCACGCTTACGACCGTGATGATGGTCGGCATCTACCGGACCCACGAAGCGCTCGAGGCGGCGTGGAAATACTTCATCCTCGGCAGCGTCGGCATCGGGTTGGCGCTCTTCGGCACCATCCTCGTCTATGTCGCGGCGCAGCCGGTGATCGGGGAAGGTATCAATTCGATGGTGTGGACCAACCTCGTCGCCCGCGCCGGCTCGTTCGACCCGGCCTTGCTCGACGTCGCGTTCGTCTTTCTGCTCCTCGGCTATGGCACCAAGGTCGGCCTGGCGCCGCTCCATGCTTGGCTGCCCGATGCCCACGCCGAAGGCCCAACGCCGATTTCAGCGGTGCTGTCGGGGCTTCTCCTCAACGTCGCGCTCTACGCCGTGCTGCGCTTCAAAATGCTGATGACCGCGAACGCCGCCGCCGTGGCGCCTGGGCCGCTGATGGTCACGCTGGGTCTGACCTCGGTAATTTTCGCGTCGATCATGCTTTATCGCCGTCGCGACATCAAACGAATGTTCGCCTATTCGTCGATCGAGCATATGGGCATCATCGTCTTTGCCTTCGGCATGGGCGGTCCCCTGGCGAATTTCGCCGGGCTCTTGCACATGACCATGCACAGCCTCACCAAATCCGGCATTTTCTTCACCGTCGGCCACATCGCGCAAGTCAAGGGCACGCAGCGGATTGCCGAGATCGGAGGTCTCACGGGAACCCATCCCTGGCTGGGATGGAGCCTCGTCGCCGGCGTCGTCGCGATCGCCGGGTTGCCGCCCTTCGGCATCTTCATGAGCGAGTTCCTGGTCGTGAGTTCGACCTTCGCACGCTCGCCGCTCTTGGCCCTTGGTCTCGTCCTCGGACTGCTGATCGCGTTGGGGGCGCTGCTTCTACGCTTGAACGGCCTCGCCTTCGGCGAGCCGCGCGGCGGCACCGCGCCGGTCAAGGCCTCCTATGTGCCGGCCTTTGCGCACCTGGCGCTCGTCTTCGCGATTGGGATTTACCTGCCGGGGCCGCTGCTGATCTGGTTCCAGCACGTCTCGAGCCTCCTCGGCTAGGGCGGACGCGGCGATGCCGACACTTGACGAATTGATCTCTAGCGGACGGCGGGTCGAGGCGCATCATCCCATGCCACGTGCGATCGTCAACGCGGCGACGTGGCAGCTTGCGGCGAACGAGCTGCATTACGAGCGCTTGACCCTTTTGGGCCTCTGGGGCGACCGGCGCGCCGTGCACTTGGCGCTACTCGAACCGGCGGCAGGAAAATTCGCCGTGCTGAGCCTTGATTGCCCTAACGGGCGGTTTCCCTCGATCGGGCGGCTGCATCCGCCCGCGATCCGGCTCGAGCGCACGATCTACGATCTCTTCAGCATCGAGGCCGAGGGTGCACCCGACACGCGCCCGTGGCTCGACCACGGGACATCTTATGTGTTCCTTCCGGTCGAGGGCGAGAATTTGCATCAGATTCCGGTGGGTCCCGTCCATGCCGGGATCATCGAGCCCGGGCATTTCCGCTTCACCGCCGGCGGCGAGACCGTCGTGCGGCTCGAGGCGCGGCTCGGCTATGTCCACAAGGGCATCGAAAAGCTGATGGAAGGCGCCGACCTCGGCCGCGCCGCCAAGCTCGCGGGCCGCGTCTCAGGAGACAGCACGGTCGCCTTCGCCTTTGCGTTTGCCCGCGCAGCGGAGGCAGCGCTCGGCATCGACGTCCCGCCGCGAGCCCAGTGGCTGCGCGCGCTGATGGCCGAGCTCGAGCGGCTCGCCAATCATTTCGGCGATATCGGCGCCATTTGCAATGACGCCGCCTTCGCGCTGATGCATGCGCATTGCGCCGTGCTGCGCGAGCGCGTGCTGCGGGCCTCGGATAGCGCCTTCGGGCATCGGCTGATGCGAGATTGCGTCGTGCCGGGCGGCGCGGCGGTCGATTTGGCAAGCGCGGGTATCGCGGCCATCCGCGACCTCGTCGCCGAGGCGAAGCGGAAGTTCCCGGCGCTGATCAAGCTCTACGACGACACCGCCTCGCTACAGGACCGCACGGTCGGAACCGGCAGATTGCGGGGCGAACTCGCCCGCCGTTTCGGTGCGGGTGGCTATGTCGGCCGGGCTTCGGGCCGAGCGTTCGATGCGCGCCGCGACATGGCCTATCCGCCCTATGACGCGTTGAAATTCGATGTGCCGCGCCGCGAGGACGGCGATGTCAACGCGCGGGTCTGGATTCGCATCCGCGAGGTCGAGCAAAGCTTGGATCTGGTCAGGCAGATTCTCGAGCGCATGCCTGCGGGTTCGGTCTGCGCTGAGATGCCGGACACGCGGGCTTGCGAGGGCGTCGCCCTCGTCGAAGGGTTCCGGGGCGACATTCTCGTCTGGCTGCGGCTCGGACCCGATGACCTTGTCGAACGCTGCCACCTTCGCGATCCTTCGTGGTTTCAATGGCCCTTGCTCGAAGCGGCAATCGACGGCAACATCGTCGCCGATTTTCCGCTCTGCAACAAATCCTTCAACTGTTCATACTCCGGCCACGATCTTTGAGACGACGCACTCATGCGCAAGCATCTCTTTGAAGGAATGATCCGGTCGCCGCTGACCGAGGCGGCGCCCCTTCCCGACGCCGCCGCCGAGGCGGAACTGGCGGCTTCGCTCGATCGCGTGGCGCGGCGGCGCCTCGGCCGTAGCCTTGCCATTCGCGCGGTCGATGCCGGCTCGTGCAATGGCTGTGAGCTCGAAATCCATGCGCTCAACAATGCGTTCTACGATCTCGAGCGCTTCGGGCTGCATTTTGTCGCCTCGCCGCGTCATGCCGATGTGCTGCTTGTGACAGGCCCGGTGACGAAGAACATGCGCCAAGCGCTGGAACGGACCTACGCGGCCACACCCGATCCCAAATGGGTCGTGGCGCTAGGCGACTGCGCCCGCGATGGCGGCCTTTTTGCCGGCAGTTATGCCTGTGTCGGCGGCGTGGCTTCGACCGTGCCGGTTGATCTCCATATCGCCGGCTGCCCACCCCGCCCAGAGCATATCCTCAAGGGATTACTGGCCCTGCTGTCTTGAGCGGTCGCCCGACGAAGAATTGGCTTCGGGATTGGGCTCGATTTGTAAAATCGCTTGGCCAAGATGGAGTCGCTTTTCCGGCGGGCACAGGCAGCTAAATCCTAAGAGCATCGCCGAGCGCCTGGCGCGCCGCCGCCAGATGGTCGCCGACATCGTTTGACGGAGCGACGCGCCGCCAGTCCACGAATCCGGTGTCGATCTTCAACTGCTGCATCAATACGCCCCGATCTGCATCCGATGCGTCTGCGTGCCGCTGGGCGATGCGTTCGATCAGCGTCTTTTCGGGCGCAGCCAGCCAAAGGCCAGAGAAAGGCGCCCCCGCCCGCCGCGCGACGGCGGCTATGGCCTTTCTTTCCCGCTCCGCCAAAAAGGCAGCATCGACGATTGCGGTATACCCTGCGGCAATTGCCATGGCGGCCTCTTCTCCCAGCGCCAGGTACACCTTGTCGCTCGTCGCCTGGTCATAGGCGCTTGCAGGCAATTTGGTTTCGGGCGCGACGCCCATCATCGATTTCCTCAGCACATCGCTGCGAACGATTCGCGCACCCGGCCGCGGCAAGAAATCGGGCGCAAGCGCCGCCGCAATCGTCAACTTACCGCTGCCGCTGAGACCGCCGATGGCGATGAGGCAGGGCTGTCCCGGGCTCAGCAAAGCACTCGCGAGCGCGAGATAGGTCCTGGCCTCGGCGGCCGTGCTGTCCTGCGCATGCTGCGCGAGCGATGCCAAGGCCACTTTTGCACGCACCGCCGCTCGGACCGAGAGAAAGAGGGGTAGCGCGGGAAGGCCCGACGCGTCCGCGGTGCGATCGAGATAGCGATTGAAAACGGCATTGGCCGGGCCGCGTAACAAGCGGTGCTCCAGATCCATGAGCAAGAATGCGAGATCGTATAGGACATCGATACAGGCGAGGGAATCGCTGAATTCGATGCAATCGAAAAGCGTCGGCGCGCCCTCGAAGAGGCAGATATTGCGCAAATGAAGGTCGCCATGGCAACGCCGCACCTTGCCTTGGATGCGCCGTTCCTCGAGAACCATTCCGACCCGATCGAGCGCCGCGTTGGATGCCACGCGCAGTGCCTCGACCGAGCTTTCTACCAGTGGCGGGCAGCCAAGCATCAAATTGGAGTGATTGTCGGCGATCACATTCGCGATCTCGACCCGACCGCCGAAACCAGGCGTTTTCTCGGCGGTGGCGTGAAAGGCGGCAACCGCATCCGCGAGCTGACGCATCAGCAGGGGCGTAAGACGATCTTCCTCGGCAAGCCGGTCGAATAGGGCGCTTTCGTCGAACCGCCGCATCTCGACGAGCCAGTCCACGACGGCACCCTTGCCCCCGAGCTCGAAACCGCCGCCCGACTTCCGTGTGACGGCACGGATTCCGAGATAAAGGCTAGGCGCGGTGCGGCGGTTGAGCTCGATTTCCGCGCGGCAAAACCGCTCGCGCGCGGCGACGCTCGAATAGTCGAGATAAGAATAACGTACCGCGCGCTTCAGCTTATAGACGCGATCACCGACGAGAAAGACGACCGACGCATGAGTCTCGATGCGTTCCGGCGTGACACCGGCTTGGCCATAGCTTTCGCCGTGCGACAGAAATTCAATGATTTCCGTTTGATCAGTGGCCATCGAGAGAATTCGTGGACACCGATTATCGCTTTGACCACCACGATAGCCAAGCCAGCGTCACCATGAATACGAGAGCGCTAGAAACCACCAAAACCAGATAGGCCGTTTCGCCCGTCGTCATGTGACACCTCCCTTACCAGGACGGAAGAATCTCGCGCAAGGACCGCGGCACCACCTTGATCTGGATCAAAGTTTCAACCGTTAGTCCAGGCACTCCCAGTAGCGCCGCGACGCGAGGGCAAGACGTAAAAGATGCTCATCTGCAGCGCCCACATGAAGCGACGTGATAGGCGGGCTGCGCCTCGGGCGAGATAATCACTGAGCGGCGCGCTGGCTTGTCGCATAACGGAGTGGACGAATGCCTTGATCATCGCGGCGGGCTTCCGCCATAGTGCGGCAACGGAGGATGTCCTCGATGCACTGGATTTGGCCACAAAAAACCATAGCCGATATTGAGAACCAGCATCGCTATTCGCTTCGGTCGATTGGTGCATTGGGCGGCGGTAGCGCTCGTCGGCGTGCTGTGGCTTGGCGAGTTCGTCGGAATCGTCTTCGGCTACTGGTCGAACAGTTCATTCGACATCGGAATCATCGTCCTCGTTGGCATCGCGGTGCTCCTGATCGCACGGGGCCTGCGCTATGTTTTCTCCAACGAATAGCGAGTGGCGACCGATCGGGAGACTTCCTCTTTACCAGGATTTCGGTGTATCAAGAAGCCGTTTGCCGCTGCCACTTGGGCTTAAGGCAAGCCGAGACCATGCGGCAGAAAGCGACCGATAGGAAGCGAGCGTGCCATGACGCCAGAAGAGAACGAACGTCTCGTGCGGGTCGGCCGCGGCCAGCCCGCCGGCGAAATGCTGCGACGATTCTGGCAGCCGGCGCTGCTCTCGTCCGAACTCGCCGACCGCGACGGCGCGCCGGTGAGAGTTCGGCTGATGGCCGAGGATCTGGTCGCGTTTCGCGATTCCAATGGCCGCGTCGGGTTGGTGGATGCCTATTGCCCGCATCGGCGCGCGCCGCTGTTCTTCGGTCGCAACGAGGACTGCGGTCTGCGCTGCGTTTATCACGGCTGGAAATTCGATATCGACGGCAATTGCCTCGAGACGCCGAGCGAAGCGGCCGACAGCAAGCTGAAAAACACGATCCATTTGACGGCCTATCCGACCGTCGAGCGCGGCGGCGTGGTGTGGGCCTATCTCGGCCCGCGCGAGCAAATGCCGGCCCCGCCCGATTACGAATGGCTTCGCGTGCCCGCGAGCCATGCGTTCGTCACCAAATCCTACGAGCACTGCAACTACATGCAGGCGCTCGAAGGCGGGCTCGATACATCACATTCGTCTTTCGCGCACAACAACTCTATCGGCAACACGCGCACGCTGCGAAATCGCGACGGCGCGCCGCGGACCGAGGTTGAGGTCGCCGATTACGGCTACACCTATATTTCCTATCGGAATCTGGACGACGAAGGCGACTACGTGCGGGTCTATCACTTCGTCATGCCGAACCAGCAGATGCGGGGCGCGATCACCGATTGGCTCGGCGGACGGGCCAGGCTCCCGAAGCTCGACGGGCATCTCTGGGTACCGATCGACGACGAGAGCACCTATGTCTTCAATTGGTGCCACGGCTACGATGAATCGGTGACGATCACGCCGCAAGACCATGAGAACTTCGAGGCCGCCGCGGGCCGCGGCAAGGACGATTTCATTCCCGGCACCTACGTGCTGAAGCGCAATTCGTCCAACGACTACCTGATCGACCGTGCTGTGCAAAAGACAAGGACCTTCACCGGCATCGAGGGGATCAACACCCAGGACTACGCGATGCAGGAGGGGATGGGACGCATCAACGACCGCTCGAAAGAGCATCTCGGCACGTCGGACCGCGCGATCGTCGTGATGCGGCGGCTTCTGTTCGACGCCATCGACGCCGTGGCGGCGGGAAAGCCGCCGCTGGGGCTCGACCCGTCAACGCATCGGAATATTCGACCGCATGACGGCATCGTTCCTCGCGGCGGGCATTGGCGCGACACCTTCGTCAAGGACCTTATCCCGAAGTGGTGAGGCGCAATCCTAACGCGCCCATGGGAGCGCGGCGAAGCCGGCGGGATTTCCTGCGCGGGAGCGCTGCCTTGGCGTTGCCCGCTCTCGGGCTGAATCTCAGAGGCGCTGCCGCCCAATCCGCGGATTGGCAAAAGACCTGGGATGAGACCGTCGCCGCGGCCGAGACGGAAGGGCAAGTGATCGTCTGCATGTCGCCGGGCACGGCGCGGCGAGACTTTCTGCTTAATCAGTGGAAAGCGGACTACCCGAAGATCGATCTCTCGCTCTCGACCGTGAGCGGGTCGAGCTTCGTCCCGAGGGTAATGACCGAGCGCGCCGCCGGACGCTATCTCTGGGACGTGTTCAATAGCGGACCGGCGACCGGCTACACCGCGATCCGAGGAGGGTTGCTCGATCCGCTGGCGCCCGAGCTGATCCTGCCCGAAGTGAAGGATCCGGCGGTCTGGGGCGGATGGGATAACGCCTTCTACGACACGGAAAAGAAATACGTGCTCGCCCTCGTCGCCGACCTCTTGGCGCCCTACTACGACGCAAAGCGCATCCCGCCCGCCGAGGCGAAGAGCCTCGGTTTACGGCTTCTCCTGCAGCCTGCGTACAAGGGCAAGATCGTCTGGTATGACCCGCGCATCGAAGGCGCCGGCGCGACTTTCCTCGTGCGCTCCTCGACAAAGTCTTGGGCGACGACGGCCTGCACAAGGCGCTCGCCGACCAGCAACCGGTCTTCGTCGGCAACTTGAACGACGCCTCCGAAGCGGTGGTGCGCGGCAAAGCCGCGATCGGGATGGGGAGCGACGGCGAAGGACGTCTCCCGGCAATATCTCGCGGCCGGTCTCGACATCGACATCCGTCCGCTGGGCAACACGCCGGAAACGGCATGGCTCGGCACCGACGGCACGACCCTCGCCGTCTTCAACCGTCGTCCGCACCCGAATGCCGCGCGCGTCTTCGTCAATTGGGTCATGACGCGCCGTATTTCCGCTCTGATGGCGAAAGCGACGGCTTACAATTCCCGGCGCTTGGATGTTCCGCCGCTCGACCCGGAATTCGGCGTGATACTGGGCGCCCATTACATCCAATCGGCGATTTAAGAGAATGAAGCGCTTCTGCGCAAATGGATGGCGGAGGCCGCGAACCTACAGCCGCAATGACCGGCCTGGCGCGCATCGCCGTTCGCGCCGGTGGAGCGGCGACCGGCCCAACCCGAAGCCTCTCGCCGCGGGTCAGGCAAGCGGTGTCACGATGGCCCGGCCAGCGTTAGAGATGAATATCTCCTCGGATTTCGTCATCGGCTTGTCGGCTAGGCGATCGGCTATCCAATCCGCCTGAAGCGTCTGCGGGTTCTCGCCGATCATCGAGGAAAGCGAACCATAGACGCCATGCCAGGCTCCCTCGTAGACGACGAACTGCCTGGGCGTCTTGACCAGCGAGAGTAGCTCGCGCGTATATTCGAGCGGCGAAAGCTGGTCGTCCTGGCCGGCAATGACCTGCATCGGCACTCGGATGTCCTTTGCCAAGGGGCGCAGGTCGAGCTTCACGACCCACTTGTCGAACGCGCTGCTCGTCTTCGAAGCCGGCCATGTACATGAACCGCATCTTGAAGGACGGTGCGGCCAGGTTGAAGATGGTGTTGTGGCCCGGCTCGTGGCAGACCCCCGACTCCGATAGCGCCTTCACCCTCGTGCCCAAGGTCGCCGCGGCCTGCGTCGCGAAGAAGGTTCCCATCGAGGTGCCGCGCAACACGATCCGGTCCTTGTCGATGGCCTTGTGCGCGGCCAGGAACTTGTAGTTCGCTTCGGCAGCTTCCATGTGCGACGTGTGAGTGACATTGATGCGCCGCGCGAAGCATTCTCCCTGCCCCGGCCCGTTGACGGCGAAAACCGCGATACCCCGCTCCAGCAACTTGTCGCCATACATGGCGACCGAATTCTCCTTCGTGCCGTCCATTCCGCCGATGGCCAGAACGCAGGGGAATTTCTCGCCGCTCGCGGGCTTCCTCGGCAAGTGAAGATAGGCCGGCAAGGACTGCCCACCGAACGGCACTTCGATCCGTTCGATCGGGTGCGGCGCATATTGGATGTACTTCGCGTAGCATTCGTTCATCTTCGCCTCGAGGTGCTCGAGTTGATCGTTGAGCTCGAAGATCGGCCAACGGGCGATCGACCACAGCAGCGCCGCAGTCAAATAGCTCTCGCGCGCAGCGACCCCGCGACCCTCTTTCTCGAAGGCGGCCGCCTTGGCCTCGCGGCGAGCCGCGGCAGATGCGAATTCGCGGTCGATATCGTTGATCTTCTTGATGCGCGCGGCCGTCAAGCGGAACTCGGCGAGCGCCTCGGGTCCCGCCGGGCCCGCGGTATAGGCGACACGCGCCTGATCGAACTCAACACCGACCTGGCTGACGACGGTATCGAGCAACCAACGCTGCTCCCTCCAGCGCCTTACGCGATTTTCGGCCTTGCTGCTCATTGCCACGATGTCTCTCCTTTTCTCGGTTGATCTATGATGCGTGTACGGTTCGCCGCTTCTAGCCGTTTGTATTCACGAGCGTAGCGCGATTTTCGGCGCACCACGATTCTTTTGAAGTGTGACAAGGCTGATCCATCGCGTTCGTTACGACGCTGATCGGGATTTTATTGGGTCGAGGGCTGGAGGTTGCGGGAAGGGTTCGGCGGGGCACATCGCCCCGTGGGTCATGGTCCCGCAGCGGCGAAGCGGCCGGCGAGCAGCCGGAAGATCGCTGCGTCCGGGCAAGCTGTCGGCAGCCAGAGGCGAATTCGAGCGGCGCCCTCGACGACGCGGGCGGCGATCTTGATCAGCCGCAATCGCAGCGTCGTGAACTCGGCCGTTCTCCAAGAGGAACGCTTGGGCGCGGCAGCGCGCAGAGTGAGAAGCAGCCAATAAGCCGCCGTGTGCAGGATGAGGCGCATCTGATTGGCCCGCGGGTCACGGCACGACGTACGATCCGAGGCGAGCTGGGCCTTGTGTAGCTTGATGAAGTTCTCCGCTTGGCCGCGGCCACAGTAGACTGTCTCATAGAGATGCTTGGCGCTGCCCTTGAGCGAGGTGACGACGTAACGGACATCGAGGCCGAGCTTCGTCGCCTCGATCCGGGCGACGACACGGCGCTGTCTTTGCCAACTCTTGGCGCCGTAACGCAGCGTGCTCCAGCGGCGCAGCTTCTCGGTTCCGGTCACCGCGCGCTCGACGCACACCGCGTCGGCAACCGACCGGATCATGCCGGCGAGCACCGGGTTGCCGCCGAAGCCGAAGATGTAGCCAATCCCATTGGCTTCGCACCAATCCATCGCCTTGACTCGACCGTAGTGGCTGTCACCGCGCACCAGGATGTTGACCTTCGGCCAGTGCCGGCGAATGCGGGCAATGACATGCTTCAGGATCGTGCGCACTTCGATCCCGCCCGGCGTCTTGCCGCTGCGCAGGATGACGGCAACGGGCTTGCCGCTCGTCCCCTCGTAGATATGGATCGGCAGGAAGCAGCGTTCGTCGTAATGCGCGTTGAACAGCGATAACTGCTGCCGGCCATGCACCGCGTCGAAGGTGTCGTCGATGTCGAGAATAATCGAAGCCGGCGCCCGCGCGTAACTGGCACAGAACTGATCCACCAGCGCCAGCATCAGTCGCGCGATCTCGATCCGCGACGGCGCATTCTCCAACCGCGACATGGTCGGTTGCGCGCACAGCGCCTCGCCGCTTCCCGGTGCTCGGCCCACCGCCATCTTGAATACCGGGTCGTCCCGCAGTTTGTTGCAGTCGTTGGCGTCCTCGTACCCCGCCGCGATCGCAAACATCCGAAGCCGCAGCATCTCCTCGACCGTGTGATCGATGCGATCGGAATCACGGCGATCCTTCAGGCAGGTCGCGAGGCGCGCTGCAACGCCCAGATGCCGCTCGACCCCGCGCAGCAGCAGCACGCCCGCATCCGACGACAGCATCCCGCCGTCGAAAGCTACGCTCACTTTCTTGCGGCAAATCGCTGGCAGGGAAAACGGCAGGAGGTTATCTTTGTTCATGGCGGATGTGGCGCTCCGTGATCGCGGCTTCGACTCTGTCCTGACAACAGAATCATGCTCGCAATCAGCGGCTTACGCTACATCCGCCAGCCTACAATCGCTCCCGTCGTGAATAAGGCGGGCTAGACTGCCGGCGCCACTTCGGTCGCGAAGAGGCGCAGGCTGTTCAAGACGGCCTCGTGCGGCAGCATGCCGATCCTAAAGCGGATGATCGCGCCGCCGATGCCTGCCGCCTTGAGGCGCCGGAAATGTTCGCGAACGCCGTCCGGCGTCCCGAGCGCGATCGCCTTTTCCTCGGTTTCGGCGATGGAGACGTTGCGCCAAACCCAGCTTTCGTCGATCGTTCGGGCGATCTTTTCCTCGTCGTGACCGGCCTCGCGCATGGCCGCGCGCACGAGGTTCAGCCGGTCCAGGATGACCTCCTCGCGCAGCGTGCCGCGGCCGAGCCCGACCATCATCCGGCCACGGGTGCGATTGTCGAGCAGGCAAAATCTGCTCGGCGAGCCGCGTCAGCATCGGTTCCGGCGGTTCGCGCGACGCTCATCCCGTTCCCCCTGGTCGGGTCCCGGCTTTTGCCGCGGCAGGCCTCGACCCTTGGCCCGAGTATAGCGAAAACGCCGGATGGAGCGGCCGGTCTTCTTTCGCGGGCCGCCTCGGCATGGCGGATCATTGGCGCGCCGGCTACAAGGGTGCCCTTCAGACGCTCGGCCACGGCGAAGCGTTCGCGCGGCCGGACGATCCGGAAAGCTATCGTGCCTTCGACTTTGCCGAAGACGATCTCGAACGATAACCGGCGAGCCCGCCGGCCAACGAGGAGGTGAAGGGATGCGATTGCGGGACAAGGTCGCGGTCGTCACGGGTGCAGCGAGCGGCATCGGCAAGGAGATCGCGCGCATTTATGCGCGCGAGGGCGCCAAGATCGTGATCGCCGATCTCAACCGGCAGGGCGCGGAGGCCGCCGCCGCCGAATTGGGCGGAGCCGGGCGCGCGATCGGCGTCGCCATGGACGTGACCAGCGAGCAGCAGGTCGAGGCCGGCATCGCCAAGGCGATCGCCGCATTCGGGCGAATCGACGTGCTCGTGAGCAATGCCGGAATCCAGACCGTGGCGCCGCTCGATGCGTTTCCTTTCGACCAGTGGAAACAGCTTCTCGCGATCCATCTCGACGGCGCGTTTCTTACGACGCGCGCCACGCTGCGGCACATGTACGCGCGCAGCGGCGGCGGCAGCATCATCTATATGGGCTCGGTCCATTCCAAGGAAGCCTCGCCCTTGAAGGCGCCCTATGTCACCGCCAAGCACGGGCTGATCGGGCTCGCCAAGGTGGTCGCCAAGGAAGGCGCCAAGCACGGCGTCCGGGCCAACGTGATCTGCCCCGGTTTCGTCCGCACGCCGCTGGTCGAGAAGCAGATCCCCGAGCAGGCGAGGGAGCTCGGCATTTCCGAAGCCGACGTGATCAAGAAGGTGATGCTGAAGGACACGGTGGACGGCGAATTCACCACGGTAGAAGACGTAGCCGAAGCGGCGTTGTTCTTCGCGAGCTTCGAATCGAACGCGCTGACCGGGCAATCGCTCGTCATCAGCCACGGCTGGTTCATGCAGTAAGTTCCGCCATCCCTTCACGCCGGTTGCCGTAACTGTCTATGAGGCAGATTCCATGGTAGTTTCATTCGTCTGCGGGAGCCGCGATTAAACTCACTTCGTTGGGGGCATCTCGCGGGCCTCGGATGCGCGGCCTTCGACGCCGAACGTCCGCGACACACGGAGATCGCGAATGACTGAGGACGCCACATCCCGCGACGCAGCCGCGGCAAACCACGTCCGCGATATTTTCTCCCGATCGATCGATTTGAAACGAACGGTCATCGAGCGCCACTGCGGGGACGTGGTCGTCATGGCCAAATTATGCGTCCGTTCGCTTGGCGCAGGCGGCAAGCTGCTGCTCTGCGGCAATGGCGGCTCCGCGTCCGATGCGCAGCATCTCGCGGCGGAATTGCTCGTGCGGCTTCGGCCCGACCTCGATCGCCAGGCGATACCGGCCATCGCGCTGACCATGGACAGCTCCTCGATGACGGCCTGTGGGAACGACTATTCCTTCGAGGTTTTCTTCGCCCGCATGGTCGAGGCGCTCGGCAAGCCGGGCGATGTGCTTCTCGGCATCACGACCTCCGGCAGATCGCCCAATATCCTGAAGGCGCTCCAGACCGCGCGCCGGATCGGCATGACCACGATCGGGTTGCTGGGCGGCAGCGGCCCGGCGCCACAGTACTGCGACGCCTCGCTGGTGGTGCCATCGTCCGAGACCGGCCGCGTTCAAGAGGTCCACATCACGGCCGGCCACGCCTTGATGGAACTCATCGAGGATGGGCTTTTGGCCAACGGCTTCCTGGCGCGCGCCGGCGAATAGGCCCGCAATCGAGCCGCGGCGAAAGGGCGCTGGAACGCGGCCGCGAAGATAGGATTTGGCCGCCGCCGAGAGTAGGATGCCCGCGCAGTACAGGTTGCGGCGCCAGCGACCCGCGCCAGCTCAATGATAATCTTGGGGAGGCGCAGCGCCGATGGCTTCGATCACCAAACTCGATCAACCTGCCAAGTACTGGGACCGCCTCTTCGCGCCCAGCTCGTGCCTCGCCATGATCACGACCGTCGATGCGCTGGGCCGCGTCAACGCCGCCTCCTACGGCACTTGCACGCGGGTTCATCACGAGCCGGTTTATATCGCCTTCACCGCCAATATCGGCGCCGACAACGCCAATAATGCGGTCGCGATCGGCGAGTTCGTGGTCAATCTGCCGCGCTTCGAGCGCCGCAGCCTCGAGCAGGTGCGCGTGGTCGGCCTGCCCTTCGCGCCCGGCGTAAGCGAGCTCGAGAAGGCCGGGCTCACCGCCCTGCCCTCGACCCTCGTCAAGCCGCCGCGGATCGCGGAATGCCCGCGCCATTTCGAATGCCGGGTCGAGTGGACCAAGGAATGGTCCGGGCGCCTCATGATCGTGGGGCTCGTGGTGGCGGCCTCGGTCGACGCCGATTGCGTGGACGGTGAAGGCTATGTCCTCTGGGACAAGGTCAAATCCGCGCATTATTGCGGCGCGCCCTATGGCGGGCGGTTCGTCGCGGCCTATGAGACGATGGCGGTGGACGTTCCCTATGATGGCCCCGAGGTCGCGGCGTTCTTGGCGCGCGAGCGCGCGATGTTCAAAGGACACTGAGCGCGGGAGGAAAAAATGAAGCACAGCACCGAAAGAATTCTCGTCACCCATGCCGGCAGCCTGCCCCGGCCGGAGGATTGGCTGGCCATGATGATCGAGAGCGACAAGGGCCAGAAGCTCGACGCCTCGGCCTATGCCGCGCGCCACCGCCAAGCGGTCGCCGACATCGTGGAAAAGCAGCTCGATCTCGGCATCGACGTGATCGACGACGGCGAGCAGGGCAAGCCGAGCTTCCTGACCTATATCAACGAGCGCTTGGGCGGCTTCGAGCCGGGCGGGCCGCGCGGCAGCCCATGGGCCGGCTCGCGCGAGGTGAAATCCTTCCCGGAATATTACGAGGCGATGGCGCGCGCCGGCGGCGGCCCGGGCAACGCGACCAAAATGCGCTGCACCGGCCCCATTACCTATAAGGGCCAGGCGCAGCTCCAGAACGACATCGACAATTTCAAGGCGGCCCTCAAGGGCAAAAGCCCCGAGGACGCGTTCATGCCCGCGATCTCGCCCGCCAATGTCGAGGAATGGAAGCAGAACGCCTTCTACAAGACGCAGGAGGAATATCTTTTCGCCATCGCCGATGCGCTGCACGTCGAGTACCAGGCGATCGTCGATGCCGGCTTTCTGTTGCAGATCGACGATCCGCGCCTCGCCACCTATTACGCAATGAGCGAGGTCAGCCTCGCCGAGTGCCGCAAATGGGCGGAGATCCGGGTCGAGGCGCTGAACCAGGCTTTGCGCGGCATCCCCGAGGACCGGGTGCGCTTTCATACCTGCTACAGCATCAATATGGGCCCGCGCGTCCACGACATGGAGCTGAAGGATCTGGTCAATATCATGCTCAAGATCCGCGCCCAGGCCTATTCCTTCGAGACCGCCAATCCGCGCCACGAGCATGAGTGGAAAGTGTGGGAGACAGCGAAGCTGGCGCCCGGCAAAATCATCATTCCCGGTGTCATCTCGCACACCACCATGCTGGTCGAGCATCCCGAGCTTATCGCCCAGTGGCTGGTGCGCTTCGCCAAGATCGTCGGGCGCGAGAACGTGATCGGCGGATCGGATTGCGGCTTCGCGACCTTCGCGACCTCCAGGGAAATCCATCCCTCGATCGTCTGGGCGAAGCTCGCTTCGCTGAGCGCGGGCGCGCGGCTCGCGACCAAGGAACTCTGGGGCCGCGCATGAAAGTCGAGACCATCCGATATGGCGTAGGTGGGGAGAATTTTGCCAGCGAGCTCGATTTATGACGAGCGCAGCGCCGCCCGGCGGCCGATCCTACTGGTCGCGCCCAACTGGTTCGGGGTGACGCCGGAATGGACCGAGCGCGCCAGCGCGCTGGCCGGCGAGCGCTACGTCGCCTTCCTGGTCGATGTCTATGGCGAGGGCAAGCGCCCGAAGAACCGCGCCGAGGCGGCGGCGGCGGCCAATGCGAGGCGCGCCGACCTGCCCGAATTGCGGCGGCGCATGGCGGCGGCGCTCGATCGGGCGAGCGGCGAGGGCGCGCGCCGCGGCTTGGCCGATCGATCGCGCCGCGCCGCGATCGGATTCTGCTTCGGCGGCGGCTGCGTCTTCGAGCTGGCGCGGGCCGGCGCCGCGCTAGAGGCCGCAGTCTCGGTGCATGGCGATCTGACCAGCGCGATGCCGGCGTCGGCGCCTAAGCAAATCGCGGCCGCGATGCTGGCGATTCACGGCTCGGAGGACCCAATCGCGCCTAAGGCCCGGCGCGACGCCTTCGAGGCCGAGATGCAGCGGGCCGGCACGAAATGGCAGATTCTCGTCTTCGGCAACCTCTACCATTCCTTCACCGATGTCGGGATTGACGTCCCGCCGGAGGCGCAATATGACGAGAACGCCGCGCGCCAGACCTATGCACTGGCCCATGCTTTCATCGGCGACGCCTTCGCCGGCCGGCTATAGAGGAACCATGACGGCAATCCGCAACCTCATTCTCGGCGCGGCGGCGGCTGCGTTTCTGGCGGCCGGTCCCGCGCGCGCGCAAGCCGTGGCCGTCACGCCCGAGCTCGCCAAGGTGATCGAGGCCGCGAAGAAAGAGGGCAAGCTGCTGCTGCGCAACGCGCCCACGGTGATGGGCGGACCCGACGGCGCGCGGATCGCGCAAGAGGGCATCAAGCAGATGTTCGGCGTCGACATCCCCGTCGAATGGAGCCCGGGCGCGGCCTTCGGACCGCTGGGCTCGCAGCTTTACGAGGAATTGCAGGCCGGCGTGCCGTCGAGCACCGATGTTTATTACGCGACTGCGCCGCAAATCGTGCCGCTCATGGACGAGGGCATGTTTCAGCCGGTCGATTGGGTCGCGCTCGAGCCGGAGCGCATCGTGCCCGAGATGGTCGAAGGCGACAAGCGCGCGCTGCGCGTTTCAGTCGCGCTGCCCGGCATCCTCTACAATCCCAAGATCGCATCCTGGGTGACCGAGATCCACACCACCGACGATCTGTTGAAGCCGCAATACAAGGGCAAGTACGTCACGACGCCCTTCCTTGGCGGGTTCGACGTGCTGTTGGCCAATGACGTGTGGGGCGTTCCGAAGACCCGCGCCTACATCGAGAAGTTCGCTGAGCAGATCTCGGGGCTGTTGCCCTGCGGCGGCCAGGACCGCATCGCCTCGGGCGAGTTCCAGGCGCTCGTCATCGATTGCGCCGGCACCTGGCAGGATACGCTCAAATACCGCGGCAAGGGCGTGCTCGCGAACCAGATCGTTCGCGACCTGGCGCAGCGCCGCTACGCCTATTTGACGCTGATGAAGAACGCGCCCGACCCCAACGCCGGCATCCTCTTCACGCTCTATATGGTCTCGCATGACGGGCAGGAGAAGGTGATGTGGGACTATTTCGGCCAGGACGTCAACACCCTGCCTGATTCCCACATGCACCAAGAGGTCGCCGCGCTGACGGCGCAAGGCATCAAGACGATCGACGTGACGCTGGATTGGTGGCGCGGCCATCCCGGCATCGACAAGGCCAACCAGGAACTCGCCAAGCTCGTCGCCGGTCATTGAACGAAGCGCGTGAGGAGGGCGCAGAGATGGCGAAGCACATCCCGGGGCCGCTCTATTTCGAGCAGCTTGGCGCCACTGGCACGCCGATGATCTTCCTTCACTCGACCCCCGACGATCACCGCTTCTGGATGTACCAGACCGCGCATTTCTCGTCGTGGTACCGCACGCTGGCGGTCGATCTCGGCGGCTACGGCCGCTCGCCCGCCGTGCAGCAGGGCGTCACCATCGACGACCAGGCCGAGGCGTGCTGGGAGATAATCGATCGCTACACCTCAGGAGGCGCCATCATCCACGGCAATTCCTTCGGTAGCGAGGTCGCGATGCACATGGCCGAACAGCGCCCGGCGCGCACCCGCGCGCTCATCATCTCGGGCTGCGGCTATGTGCCGGACAACGCGGTTTTCCTGACTTGGGCGAAGCGCTATCGCGACGAGGGGATCGCCTTGCGCCATGCCCAGGTGCTCGATCACTTCGCCCCGGCGGGCCAGCAGAGCCCGATCCTGCGCTACTACGCCGACATGGTCGCCGAGCTCAACAACGCGGGGACGCTGGCCAGCATCGTCGCCGTCAACGAAGCGCTGGCCGTGCGCCCCGATCCGTCCTTCTACGCCCGCATCACCGCGCCGACGCTCATCGTCATCGGCGCCCTCGACCGCTCGAGACCGCGCGCCCCCGAGCTGCAACAGCGAATCAAGGGCTCGGAGCTGGTCTTCATCGAGGGCGTCGGGCATGGCTGCAACATCGAGGCGCCCCAGGACTACGACGCGCATTGCATCCGCTTTTTGTCGCAGCTCGGCCTTCATCCGGGCGCCGAGGCCGTCGTCGACTCGAAATAGCCCCTATTTGCGCGCCAGGTCGGCGCCGCCGACGAAGAAGCGGTTCCAGGTCGGCGTGATCAATATCTCGTTGACGCAGACCCGTGCCGGCATCTCGGCGACGAAACGGATAGTCTTGCCGATATCATCGGCCTGGAGCATGCGGTCGACCTCGGCCTGGCTCGGCGCGACCGGACAGTGACGCAGAATCGGCGTCGCCACCTCGCCGGGATAGATGCAGCAGGCGCGGATGCCGTTGACGCATTCCTCGTCGTTCAAGGAAGCCGTCAGCGCGGCCAGCGCGGTCTTCGATGCATTGTAGGCCGGGCCGGTCAGGTATTCCTCGAACCGCCCAGACCAGGACGAGATGTTGATGACGAGCCCGTCCTTGCGCGCCCGCATCGCCGGCAGGACGGCATGGATGCAATAGAGCGCGCCGTGGAGATTGATGCCGGCGATGGTATCGAAGCTGTCGGGCGTGAGATCCTTCCACAACCGCGTCGCGAGGTTCAGCCCGGCGCTGTTGAGAAGGATGTCGATGCGGCCGTGACGCGCGAGAATCTCGGCGCCCACCCGCGCCACCGCCGCCTTCTCGGAAACGTCGAGCGTGACCGCCTCGGCCTTGCCGCCGCTCTTTTCGATCATGGCGACGGTCTCGTCGAGCCCAGCGCGGCTGCGCCCCGTCACGATCGCCGTGGCGCCGGCCGCGGCGAGTTCCTGCGCCCCGGCACGGCCGATGCCGCTGCCCGCGCCGGTGAGCCATGCAACCTTGCCATGCAGCACGCGGAATCCCCCGAACCGAAAGCTACTCCGCCGCCTTCGCGACTTCGCCGGTGATCTTGAGGCTGTCGCCGCTCGTCGTGACCTTGACCGTCTCGCCATCCGTGATGGTTCCCGCAAGGATCCTCTCGGCCAGCGCGTTCTGTAGATCGCGCTGAATGACCCGCTTCAACGGCCGCGCGCCATACACAGGGTCATAGCCTCGCTCGGCGAGCCAATCCTTGGCGTTGTTGTCGAGCACGAGAGCGATCTTGCGGTCGGCCAGCAGCTTTTGCAGCCGCTCGAGCTGAATCGTGACGATCCCCTTCATGTCGGCGCGAGAGAGCCGCCGGAACAGCAAAATCTCGTCGAGGCGGTTGAGGAACTCGGGCCGGAAGGCCGCGCGCACCGCTGCCATCACCTGGTCGCGAACCTTGCCGACATTGCCTTCGTCGGGGAGGGCCGCCAGAAGGTCGCTGCCGAGATTGGACGTCAGGACGATCAGCACGTTGCGAAAATCGACGGTGCGGCCTTGGCCGTCGGTCAGCCGGCCGTCATCCAGCACCTGCAAGAGCACGTTGAAGACATCGGGGTGCGCCTTCTCGACCTCGTCGAAGAGGATCACTTGGTAAGGCCGGCGGCGCACCGCCTCGGTGAGGCTGCCGCCTTCCTCGTAGCCGACATAGCCCGGCGGCGCGCCGATGAGCCGCGCGACCGAATGCCTTTCCATGTATTCCGACATGTCGACGCGCAGCATCGCGCCTTCGTCGTTGAACAGGAATTCGGCCAAGGCGCGCGCCAGCTCGGTTTTGCCGACGCCAGTGGGGCCGAGGAAGAGGAACGAGCCGATCGGCCGGTTCGGGTCCTGGAGCCCGGCGCGGGCGCGCCGGATCGCGTTGGCGATGGCCGTGACGGCTTCGTCCTGGCCGATCACCCGGCGCTTCAGATCGTCTTCCATGCGCAACAGCTTGCCGCGCTCGCCTTCGAGCATCTTCTCGACCGGCACGCCGGTCCAGCGCGACACCACGCCGGCGATGTGCTCGGCCGTCACCGCTTCCTCGATCATGCGGTGGCTTTCCGCGCCCTCGGCGGTCTTCAGCTTGCGCTCAAGATCGGGGATGACGGCATAGGTCAACTCGCCGGCGCGAGTGAAGTCGCCCTTCCGCTGCGCCTGCTCCAACTCGATGCGCGCCTGGTCGATCTGCTCCTTGAGCTTTTGCGCCGACGCCATCTTGTCCTTTTCGGCGCGCCACTGGGCGGTCAGCTCGGCGGATTGCTTCTCGAGGCCGTTCAGCTCGACGACCAGCTTGTCGAGCCGGTCCTTGGAAGCCGGGTCGGTCTCCTTCTTCAGCGCCTCGCGCTCGATCTTGAGCTGAACGATTCGGCGGTCGAGCTCGTCGATCTCCTCGGGCTTCGATTCCGCCTCCATGCGCAGGCGCGACGCCGCCTCGTCCATCAGATCGATGGCCTTGTCGGGAAGAAAGCGATCGGTGATGTAGCGATTCGACAAGGTCGCGGCCGCGACGATCGCGCCATCGGTGATGCGGACGCCATGATGGAGCTCGTATTTCTCCTTGATGCCGCGGAGAATCGAGATCGTGTCGGCCACCGTCGGCTCGTTGACGAAGACCGGCTGGAAGCGCCGGGCGAGGGCCGCGTCTTTCTCGATGTGCTTCCTATATTCGTCGAGGGTCGTGGCGCCGACGCAATGCAGCTCGCCGCGCGCGAGCGCCGGCTTCAGCATGTTGGACGCATCCATCGCGCCCTCGGCCTTGCCCGCGCCGACGAGGGTGTGGAGCTCGTCGATGAAGACGATGATTTCGCCTTGGGACGCCGTGATCTCGGCGAGTACGGCTTTCAGGCGCTCTTCGAACTCGCCGCGGAATTTCGCGCCGGCGACCATCGCGCTCAAGTCGAGCGCCAGGAGGCGCTTGTCCTTCAGGCTGTCGGGCACGTCGCCATGGACAATCCTAAGCGCCAGGCCCTCGACGATGGCGGTCTTGCCGACGCCGGGCTCGCCGATCAGCACCGGATTGTTCTTGGTGCGGCGCGACAGCACCTGGATGGTGCGGCGGATTTCCTCGTCCCGGCCGATGACCGGATCGAGCTTGCCCTCGCGCGCGGCCTCGGTCAGATCGCGGGCGTATTTCTTGAGCGCGTCATAGCCCTATTCGGCCGTGGCGGTGTCGGCGCGGCGGCCCTTGCGGACCTCCTCGATCGCGGCATTGAGGGACTGGGCGGAGATGCCGGCGGCGGCCAGCGCCTTGGCCGTCGGCGCTTCCTTGGCCAGCGTCAGCGCGAGCAGAATGCGCTCGACCGTGACGAAGCTATCGCCGGCTTTTTCGGCGAGCTTTTCGGCATCGGCGAAAACCCGGTTCAATTCCTGCGAGAGATAGACTTGGCCCGCGCCGCGGCCCTCGACCTTGGGCAGCTTGTCCAAGTCGGCATCGACCGCGACCGCGACCGCTTTCGGATCGCCGCCCGCGGCGCGAATGAGATTGGCGCAGAGGCCTTCCTTGTCGTCGATCAGCACCTTGAGCAGGTGCTCGGGCGCGAGCTGCTGATTACCGCGCCGCTGCGCGAGGTTTTGCGCGGCCTGAACGAACCCCTTCGCCCGCTCGGTGTATTTTTCGATGTCCATGGCAATATCCTGTCGAAACGGCAAAGGCCGCCCCTCTTCGAGGCAACGGGCCCTCGTCTTCCTGGCAGGAAATATGGTGTCGAGTCGGGCGCCGGAAAAGGGCGCCGCTCGAGCTAAAACCGGTTTTGGCTTGGCAGGGCGGAGGCCTCGCCGTTAACGGCGGTCGTCGCCGTCGCTATCGGGCTGGCGGCGCGCGCCAAGGAGGCTCGGCGGCAGGTCGAGATCCTCGTCCTCGGGCCGCGGCTGGCGGTGCTGGACCTGCGGCTGGGCGTGCTGAGCCTGGGGCTGCGGCGCCTGCGGCGGCATCGCTGGCTGCGCCGGCTCGTCGAAATCGCCGCCGCCCATGCCGTTCATCTCGGTGTCGGCCGGGGTCATCGGCCGCTGGACCATGGGCTGGCCTTCGCCGCTGGCCTGCATCATGCGGTAATAGTGCTCGGCATGTTGATAGTAGTTCTCGGCCGAGATGCGATCGCCGGCGGACGAGGCCTCGCGCGCCAAGGCGATATAGCGCTCGAACACCTGATAGGCGTTACCGCGGATTTTGACGCTCGGACCGTTGCTGTCGAAAGTCTGCATCCGGTTCGGCGGGCGCGGACCGCGATTCGGGTTGTTGTTATGGCCGCCCATGTTGGGATTGTGGCTGCGGCCCCGCGACCGCTTGTTCTGGCCGGGTCTCATACTTTTGAAATCTTGGTGCATGGCTCGCTTGTTTTTGTCTGTTTCAGGTTCTGCGTTTCAGCAGCCCTCGGCGCTTGTCGTTCGCGAAAAAAGCGCCATCACGGCAGTGGGGCTTTGCCGGCGCCCGACGGGCGCGGAGCCTGCGGCTCCTGTTTGTTTCCTGCGGTCACCCTAGAGAAGAAGCCGGATTTGTCCAACGGTTTTCTTTCATCTCGCGGCTTTTTTTCGCTTGCTTTCAAAGCGTTGCCACTATGCAGCGCTCGATACCGGCCAAATCGCGGCGCATTTCTCTGATTTTCATGCCCGATCCGGCCAAAAGCCCCGCCACCGCCGCCGCCTGGCCCGAGCCGACTTCGACGCAGGCAAACCCGCCAGGAATCAACAGCCGCGAAGCGACCGGGGCAAGGACGCGATAGGCCGCCAGTCCGTCCGCCCCGCCATCGAGCGCCGCTCGCGGCTCGAAAGCCGCCACTTCGGGCGCCAGATTAAGGATTTCCTGGGATGGAATATAGGGCGGGTTGGCCAGGATTACATCCCCCTGCTCGACGATTCCGCAGCCCCAGTCGCCGGCCTGAAACCGCGCTCGGGCGGCGAGTCCCAGCGCGGCGGCGTTGCGAGCAGCAGTCGCGACGGCGCCAGGCAGGATGTCGATGCCGAGCCCGGTGGCGTTCGGCAACTCGGACAGCAGCGCCAGCAACAGGCAGCCGGTGCCGGTGCCGAAATCGAGCACGCGGAGCGCGGCGCTACGCTCGGGCAGATGCGCGAGCGCAGCCTCGATCAGGGTCTCGCTGTCGGGGCGCGGGTCGAGCGTATCGGGCGACAAGGCGAATTCGAGGCTCCAGAATTCCCGGCTGCCGCGAAGGCGCGAGATCGGCTCGCCCCGGGCGCGGCGCGCCACCAGCGCCTCGAGTCGCCGCATCGCTTGGGCGTCGACCGCCCGCTCGGGATAGCCCAGCACAACCGCCGGATCGCTGCCCAGCGCCTCGGCCAGGATCAGCCGGGCCTCGTGCCGCGCAGCCGCGATGCCGGATGCGGCAAGGCGCTGCGCGATCGCGGCGGTCACTTCGCCGATGGTGCGTCGATTCGACCTCGGAGAGGCGTGCCGCCATGTCCTCGGCCTGGAGCGCGTCGATGATCTCGTCGAGGGCGTCGCCCGCCATCACCTTGTCGATCTTGTGGAGCGTCAAGTTGACGCGATGGTCGGTCACGCGGCCTTGCGGGAAGTTGTAGGTGCGGATGCGCTCGGAGCGGTCGCCGCTGCCGACCTGGCTCTTGCGCGAGGCGGCGCGCGCTTGCTCCTTGGCCTGGCGCTCGCGGTCGTAAAGGCGCGCGCGCAGCACCTTCATCGCTTTGGCCTTGTTCTTGTGCTGCGATTTCTCGTCCTGCTGCTGCACCACGACGCCGGTCGGAATATGCGTGATACGGACCGCGCTGTCGGTGGTGTTGACGGATTGCCCGCCCGGGCCGCTCGAGCGAAAGACGTCGATTCGCAGATCCTTGTCGTCGATCTTGATGTCGACCTCTTCGGCCTCGGGCAGGACGGCGACCGTCGCGGCCGAGGTGTGGACGCGTCCCGAGCCCTCGGTTTCCGGCACGCGCTGGACGCGGTGGACGCCCGATTCGAATTTCAGGCGGTGGAAGACGTCGCGGCCGGTGATCGACGCGATCGCTTCCTTGAGGCCGCCGAGGCCGGTCTCCGACAGCTCCAAGACCTCGAAACGCCAATGGCGAAGGCTCGCATAGCGCTGATACATGCGGAAAAGCTCGGCGGCGAAGAGCGCCGCTTCCTCGCCGCCGGTGCCGGCGCGCACCTCTAGGATCGCGTTGCGCTCGTCGGCCTCGTCCTTAGGGACGAGCAGCAGCTTGATCTGGTGCTCCAGCTCGGGAATGCGCTTGTCCAGCGCGCGCAACTCGCCTTCGGCCAGGGCGCGCAAATCCGACTCGCCGCCGCCGGCGAGCTCGGCGAGATCGTCGCGCTCGGCCTTGGCCTTATCGAGCGCCTCGATCGAGCCGACGAGCGGCGCGAGGTCGCTATACTCCTTGGACAGCTTGGCGAAATCGCCGCCCGAACGCGCCGGATCGGCGAGCGCATCCCGAAGCTCGGCATGGCGGCGAACGAGCTTCGCCAACTTCATCTCGAACGGCGTCGGCGCGGGCAAGGGAGGCTCGCTAGCGGAAAGGCTTGAGGCGGTCTTCGAGCGACGCCAGCGGCACCTCGATCTGCTCGCCGGTATCGAGATCGCGCAGCGCCGCGGCCTGGCGCGCCAACTCGTCGTCGCCCAGGATCACCGCGGCGCGCGCCTTCAATTTATCGGCGCGCTGGAGGCGGCGGCGCAGATTGCCGGAATAGCCGAGATCGATGTTGAACCCGGCGCGGCGCAGGTCGTGCGCGAGCTTGACGGCCACCGCCTCGCTGGCTTCGCCGAGCGGCACCAGGGCGATGGGCCGCGGCGGCGCGGCCGGTTCCGCGATCAGGAGAGCCAGCCGCTCGATCCCCGCGGCCCAGCCGATGCCCGGGGTCTCGGGTCCGCCCATCACGCCCATCAGCCCGTCGTAGCGCCCGCCGCCCAGCACCGTGCCCTGCGACCCGAGAGCGGTCGTCACGAATTCGAAAGCCGTATGGCAGTAATAGTCGAGGCCGCGCACGAGCCGCGGATTCATCACGTATTTGATGCCCAAATCATCGAGACCACGCCGGACCTTATATAGGAAGTCCGCGGCCTCGACGGTCAGATATTCTGCGAAATGCGGGGCCGAATTATTGAGACGCTTGTCGCCCTCGTCCTTCGAATCGAGAATCCGCAGCGGATTGCGCTCGAGGCGCTCTCGGCTGTCCTCGGACAGAAGATCGCGGTTTTGCCGATAGTAGTCGACGAGCGCCGCGCGATAGGCCTGCCGGCTCGCCGCGTCGCCGAGGGTGTTGAGCTGCAGCTCGGTGCGCTCGAGGATTCCGAGAGCGTCCAGGATCTCGGCGCCCAGCGCGATCACTTCGACATCGCCCAAGGGCTGGGCGACGCCGATCAATTCGATGTCGATCTGGTGGAACTGGCGAAAGCGCCCCTTTTGCGGCCGCTCGTAGCGAAACATCGGGCCGTTCGCGAAGAGCTTCAGCGGCAGGCTCTGCTGCAGCCCGTTGGAGAGGATCGCGCGCACGATTCCCGCCGTGTATTCGGGCCGCAGCGTCAATTCCTCGCCGCCGCGATCGGTGAAAGTGTACATTTCTTTCGAAACGATGTCGGTGGTCACGCCAATGGGGCGGGCGAAGACCTCGGTGAATTCGAAGACCGGCGTCGCGATTTCGTGGTAGCCGAAGCGCTCGGCGATGCCGCGCGCGGTATCGATGACGGTACGGTGGCGACGGTAGTCCTCCGGCAGAAGATCCTGAGTGCCGCGGACCGGCTGCAAACCCGCCATCGAGCTTAACTGACGGCTTCGGCCGCGGCTTCTTCGGTCTGCGCGGCTTCGATCTCGGCCGCTTTCTTCTCCACCAACTCGACCAGATGATCGACGATGCTCTGGTCCTTGAGGCGATGCGCCGGAACGCCCGCGAGATAGACCTGGTGGGTGCCGTTGCCGCCGCCGGTGAAGCCGATATCGGTCTCGCGCGCCTCGCCGGGGCCGTTGACGACGCAGCCGATCACCGAGAGCGTCATCGGCGTGGTGATGTGCGCCAGGCGCTTCTCCAGCACCTCGACCGTCTTGATCACCTCGAATTCCTGGCGCGCGCAGGAGGGGCACGAAATGACGGTGACGCCGCGCCGCCGGAGCCCGAGCGACTTCAGCATCTCGAAGCCGACCTTGATCTCCTCGACCGGATCGGCCGAGAGCGAGACGCGGATGGTATCGCCGATGCCGGCCCAGAGCAGCGAGCCCATGCCGATCGCGGATTTGACCGTGCCGCTCGTCAGGCCGCCGGCCTCGGTGATGCCGAGATGCAGCGGGTAGTCGCATGCCTCGGCAAGCTGCTGATAGGCCGCCACGGCCAGGAAGACGTCGGACGCCTTGCACGAGATCTTGAACTCGAAGAAGTCGTTGTCCTCGAGAATCTTGGCGTGGCTCGAGCGCGCTCTCGACCATCGCCTCGGGGCACGGCTCGCCATAGCGCTCGAGCAGCTCCTTCTCCAAGCGAGCCGGCATTGACGCCGATGCGCATCGAGCAGCCGTGATCCTTGGCGGCCTTCACGACTTCCTTGACGCGCTGGCGCTGGAGCCGATATTGCCGGGATTGATGCGCAGGCACGCCGCCCCGCTTTCCGCCGCCTCGATCGCGCGCTTATAGTGGAAATGGATGTCGGCGACGATCGGCACCTTTACTTCGCGCACGATTCTCTTCAGCGCCAGGGCCGATTCCTGGTCAGGGCAGGACACCCGAACGATATCGGCCCCGGCCAGCTCCAGCGCCTGAATCTGCGCCACCGTCGCCTTGACGTCATGGGTCAGGGTATTGGTCATGGACTGCACGGTGATCGGCGCGTCGCCGCCCACCGGCACCTTGCCGACATGAATCTGCCGGCAGCGCCGCCTCTGGATATCGCGATAGGGACGCACGGTCATCGCAGGAACCTCGCCGGAACCGGCCTCGCTGGGCCGCGAATGTCGGCCTTATAGCGCGTTTTCGGCGGCGGCGAAACCCTACTAGAACGGCGGCGGAGAAGCGCCGACCGGAGCGGCAGCGGACGGAGTAGCGGGGGCGGCGGGAACAACCGGCGCGGGATTGGGCGCGGACGCGATGGCGTCGCCGGCCATCAACTTTGCCGGATCGAGCGCCACCCCGCGATGGATCGTACCGCCGAGGGCGGGGGCCTTGGCGCCATCGACATCGATTTCGAGGCCGGATCCATTGCCGGTGCTCGTCATCAGACCGGCTCGGTCCGGCACGCGGACGGTGTCGCCCGCATGCAGGATCCGTTCGAGGATGGTGCGGCCACCGTCGCTGATCAATACCCAACTATCTTTGGCGGCGATGATCGTGATACGCGATGGCGCCCCGATCGCCCCGAATGTGCGCGGCTCGCCGGTTACCGGCGGGCTAGCCGTGGCGGCCGTTGCCGCGGGCGCTGCCGAAGGGGAAGCCGGCGCCGCGGCTGAAGCGGGCGGCCCCGCGGTCGCAGCGGGCGGCGTTTCGGCAGCGGCGGGCGGCGACGGGGCTTGCGGCGCTGGCGCGGCAGCCTGCTCCGGCGGCGAAGCCGGTTCAGGGGCCGGGGCGGCTGCGACGGCAGGCGGCGGCACGGTTTGCGGCGCCGGCGCGGCGGCTTGCTGCGGCGGCGGAGCGGGTTCCGGGGCGGGGCCGGGAGCGACCACGGGCGCCGAAGCGGGCGGCGGCACCGTCAACTCGGGCGGCACGGCGCTCACCCGTTCGGGCCGCTCGCGCTCGCCGGTCGAGACATAATACCACACGCCATAGCCGCAGATCGCGAGGATCACCGCAGCCAGCAGCATGGTGCCGCCGGGAACGCTGCGCTCGGTGAGCGGCATCGGGAAGCTCAGGTCGCGCGGAACCTCGAGGCCGGCGGATTCCCGCCTGAAACGGCGCACGGCCTCGTCGCCATCGAGGCCGAGATGCACCGCGTAGGCGCGAACGAACCCCATGGCATAGACCGCGCCGGGCAAGCGGTCGTATTGGCCGTCCTCGATAGCGGCGAGATAGCTGGCGCGAATGCGCAAGGTAGCCGCGATGCGATCGATCTCGCCGCCGCAGCTCAGGCGCGTCTGCCGCAACAATGCGCCGATGGTTTGCCGTGCCGGCGCATCCGCCGCAGCCGCCCCGATCGGGGCAGACGGGTGGTCATTGCTCACTGGTTCCAGCGGGGGACCAGACACCGGCATCAGCTTCCAAGCCACCCTGAAATTCGCGTTTTCGCCGCGACTGGTTGAGGATTTCTACCAAGCCTCAACCCGGGCCGCAACCGTGCCGGCGCTAATGTGGCGATCCGAAATTCGCCCTATCTCGGAGCAGGGCCGCGAGCGAATTTCGGATTCGAAGCCACACTAGATGGCGATGCCACGGTCGCGCGCGAAATCGTGGAACTTGCCGCGCAGCGAATGCCCCGAATCGCCGCCGAGCGAGCGGATGAGTTCGACGAGCGCCGACACGTCGAGACTGCGGATCATCGCTTTCACCGGGCCGATGGCGGCAGGCGCCATCGATAGAGTGCGGAAGCCCAAGCCGACCAGCACCATGGCATCCAAGGGCTGGGCCGCCATTTCGCCGCAGATGGCGACCGGCAGCGTGTGCGCGACGCAAGCGGCGCCGATCTCGCCGAGCACGCGCAGCACCGGCGGCGACAGCGGATCGTAGCGCTCGGCGAGCAGCGGATTGCCGCGATCCGCGGCGAACAGGAACTGCACCAAATCATTGGTTCCGATCGAGATGAAGTCGGCGCGTTCCGACAGCGCCGGCAATTGCCACAGCAGCGCGGGCACCTCGAGCATGACCCCGACCTCGACGAGGACCGGCGGCTCGCCCCTGTTCTGGCGCTGCCGGTCGAGCTCGATATCGAGGATCGCGCGGGCAGCCTCGAATTCGGCGAGCTCGGCCACCATCGGGAACATGATCCGCAGCCGCTTGCCGGCGGCGGCGCGGATGAGCGCGCGCAATTGCTGGCGCAGTATCGCCGGCCGGTCGAGCCCGATGCGGATGGCCCGCCAACCCATCGCCGGATTGCCGTCGGCGATGCCCGGCATGTAGGGCAGCACCTTGTCGCCGCCGATGTCGAGCGTGCGGAAAGTGACCGGAAGCGCGCCCGCGTGATCGAGGACGCGGCGATAGAGCGAGGCCTGCTGCGCCACCGTGGGAAATCTGTCGTGCAGCATGAATTGCAACTCGGTGCGGAACAGGCCGATCCCGTGGGCACCGGTTTCGTCGAGATAAGGCAGATCGAGCAGAAATCCGGCGTTGAGCATGCAGCTCGACCCGCACGCCGTCCAGGGTCTCGGCGGGAAGATCGCGCAGCTCGGCATAGCGCTGGCGCTGGCCGAGGCGCGCCTTGATACGCTCGCCCACCGCCTGCTGCACGTCCTCGGTCGGCCGCAGCACGACCGCCGCCTCGTCGCCGCTAACGGCGATGAGATCGCCGGCCTCGACGCGGTTCAAGACGTCCTTGACCCGGCCGACGACCGGAATGTCGAGCGCCCGCGCGACCACGGCGACATGGGCGTTGGGCGAGCCTTCTTCGAGCACCAGCCCCTTCAAGCGCCGCCGGTCGTAATCCAACAGCTCGGCGGGCCCCATATTGCGCGCGACCAGGATGAATTCGTCGGGCAGCTCGGCCGCCGCGGCGGTGACGGCGTGGCCGGCGAGATGCCGCTGCAAGCGATTGGTAAGATCCTCGAGATCGGCCAGCCGCTCGCGCAGATAGGGATCGGTCACCTGATTCATGCGCACGCGCATGTCGCTTTGGACCTTCTGCACCGCCGCCTCCGCGGTGAGGCCGCTCGTCACCGCCTCGGAGATCCGGCGCAGCCAGCCATGGTCGTCCGCGAACATGCGGTAGGTCTCGAGAATGTCGCGATGCTCGCCGCCAGAGGCGACGTCGCTCGCCGCCATCAGCTCGTCGATGGCGCGCTGCATCCGCTCGACCGCGCGCCGCAGCCGGTCGAGCTCGGCGTTCGGATCCTCGGCCACGACCTGGCGGATCACGAGGCGCGGCTCGTGCAGCACCGCCTGTCCGATGGCGAGCCCGCCATGGAGCTTGATGCCATCGAGGCGCATCGGCAATTGGCCGATCCCGGTCGAGGTCTGGCGCTCGATCGGGTTCACCAATTCGCCCGAGGCGGCGAGCTCGGCCAGCACCATGGCGATGGTTTGCAGCGCCTCGATCTCGTCCTCGGTGTAGAGCCGCGGCGTGCGGTTCTGCACCACGATCACGCCGAGGACGCGGCCCGCCGCGCAGGATCGGAACGCCCATCAGCGAATGGTAGATTTCCTCGCCGGTTTCCGGCCGGTAGGCGAAATCGGGATGCGACTGCGCGTCGGCGAGCGCCAGCGGCATCGCGGTCGCCGCGATGACGCCGACTAGGCCCTCGCCAACGCGTAGCCGGGTGCGGTGCACGGCTTCGGGCCGGAGCCCCTCGGTGGCGAACAGCTCCAGCACCTCGCCCGCGCGCATGATGTAGCAGGAGCAGCACTTCCGCCACCATATCCGCGGCGATAATCCGGACGATCTGGTCGAGCCGATCCTGCGCCGTGCCCCGGGCCGCCATCACATCGCGCAAACGGCGCAGGACGAGACGCGAGCCGGGAGACCGTTTCGGTCATGGGCCTGCTTTGCCCAGCGGCGGCGGTTCGGCCAGGGCGATGCGCGAGCGGCGTGCGCAGGGCGGCGACCGCCTCGGCGACCAGTTCGTCGAGGATCGCCTGGGTCGATTGCTCGCACGTGACCAAGCCGACGCTCTGGCCCGCCATCAGCGAGCCGCGCTCGACATCGCCATCGATGACCGCGCGGCGCAGGGCGCCGGCCCAGAAATGCTCGATCTCGAGCTGCGCGTCCTCTGCGCGAAATCTCGCCGCGGTTGAAGCGGTCGATCACCGCGCGCTGCAATTCGAGGAAGCACTTGCGTGCCGTCATTGGCGATGGCGCGGACCGGGATGACCGGGAAGCGCGGGTCGAGCTGCACCGATGGCACGGCGTCGCGCGCGCCGGCGCGCAGGAACGCCTGCTTGAAGCGGGGATGCGCGATCGATTCATGGGCGCAGACGAAGCGCGTGCCGAGCTGCACGCCCGCCGCGCCCATTTCGAGATAGGCGACGATCGCCTCGCCGCGGCCGATGCCGCCGGCGACGAACACCGGAACCTCGTCGAGCCGGGGCAGGATTTCCTGCGCCAGCACGCCCGTCGAGACCGGGCCGATATGCCCGCCCGCCTCCATGCCCTCGATGACGATGGCATCGGCGCCCATGCGCACCAGCTTCTTCGCAATGGCGAGCGCGGTGCGAAGCACAGCAGCTTTGCGCCCGAATCCTTGATCCGCGTCACCGCCGCGGCGCTGGGCAGGCCGCCGGCGAGGACGATATGGCCGACCCGGCGCCGCACGCACACCTCGATGTGCGCCATCAGGTCGGGATGGAGCGTGATCAGATTGACGCCGAAAGGGCGCTCGGTGAGCGCGCAGGTCGCCGCGATCTCGGCGTCGAGCAAAGCGGGCGTCATGGCCCCGCAGGCGATGACGCCGAACCCGCCGCCATTGGAGATGGCGGCGACGAGATTGCGGTCGGACACCCAGGTCATGGCGCCGCCCATGATCGCGTACTCGCAGCCGAGGAAGTCGGTGCCGCGCTGCCATAGCGCGTTGAGGAGATGGCGCGCCTCGTCTTCCGCGGCGCGCGACGCGCGCAGCCCGCCCGACGCCGGCGGCTTGAATGTGCTACGCGGCGCGGCCCGGACCGTCATACATCGAGGCCATAAGCGGCATGCAACGCGCGCAGCGCCAGCTCGGTGTATTCCTCGGCGATCAGGACGCTGACCTTGATCTCGGAGGTCGAGATCACCTGGATATTGATGCCCTTCTCCGCGAGCGTCTTGAACATCATCTGCGCGACGCCGGCATGGCTGCGCATGCCGACGCCGATGACGGAAATCTTCACGACGTCGGAATCGGGCTTCAGGGCCTTGAAGCCCAACGTGGCGCGGCGATCTTCCAAAACCTTGAGCGTGCGCGGGAGATCGCCTTGGCGACGGTGAAGGTAAGGTCGGTCGTGCCGTCCTCGGAGATGTTCTGGACGATCATGTCGACGTTGATCGCATGATCGGCAAGCGGCCCGAAGATCGCGGCGGCGACGCCCGGCCGATCGGGAACCTTGACGAGCGTGACCTTCGCCTCGTCGCGGCTATAGGCGATGCCGCTGACCACTTGCTTTTCCACGATCTCGTCCTCGTCCACGACCAGAGTTCCGGGCGCCTCGCTAAAACTCGACAGCACCTGCACCCGCACCCGGTGGTTCATCGCCAATTCGACCGAGCGCGTCTGCAGCACCTTGGCGCCCAGGGATGCCAGCTCGAGCATCTCTTCATAGCTGATCTTATCGAGCTTCCTGGCCTTCGCAACGATGCGCGGATCGGTCGTGTAGACGCCGTCGACATCGGTGAAGATGTCGCAGCGATCGGCCCCCAGCGCCGCGGCCAGGGCCACCGCTGAGGTGTCCGACCCGCCGCGCCCGAGCGTGGTAATGCGCCGGTGCGGGCCCACGCCCTGAAAGCCCGCCACCACGGCCACTTGCCCGGCGTTGATGCAGCCGATCAAATCGTCGGTCGTAATTCCCTCGATGCGCGCCTTGCCATGGGCCCCGTCGGTGCGAATCGGCACTTGCCAGCCGAGAAAGGAGCGCGCGGGAACGCCGATTTCCTGGAGCGCCAGCGCGGTCAGGCCCGCCGTCACCTGCTCGCCGGAGGCGACCACCACGTCGTATTCGCGCGCATCGTGCAGGGGCCCGAACTCGCTGGTCCAGGCGACGAGTTGGTTGGTCGCGCCGGCCATGGCAGAGACCACCACCGCGACCTCGTTGCCGGAATCGACCTCGCGCTTGACCCGGGAGGCGGCGGATTTGATCCGCTCGATATTGGCGACAGAGGTGCCGCCGAATTTTTGCACGATGCGCGCCATGCGCTCGAACCCGCCTCGTGAACGGAAAATAACGCCGACAAGCCGATTGCCGACCGATCGTCGCCTCATACATACTCTTGAGTGGGAAGGCAATCGTGACCGAAGCAAGCCCCAGCTCGATCGATCGGGCCGAAATCGCGCGCTTTGCGGCGCTGGCGCCGCAATGGTGGCACGAGGATGGCGCGTTCCGACCGCTGCATCGCCTCAACCCGGCACGAATCGGATTTCTGCGCGACCAGTTGGCCGGCCATTTCGGCCGCGACCCCCGTGCGCGCCGGCCCTTCGCCGCGCTGCGGCTCCTCGATATCGGTTGCGGCGGCGGCCTTCTGTGCGAGCCCTTGGCGCGATTGGGCTTTGCCGTCACCGGCATCGACGCCGATCGCGCGGCCCTGAAGGTCGCGCGGGCGCACGCCAAGGGCCAGCGGCTCGCGATCGATTATCGCGCCCAATCGGCCGCCGAGCTGGCCGCGGCGGGCTTGCGCTTCGATGCCGTGCTGGCGCTCGAAGTGGTCGAGCACGCGGCCGATGCGACGGCCTTCCTCGCCACTGCGAGCCAATTGGTGAGGCCGGGCGGCGCGTTCGCAGCCTCGACGCTCAACCGCACGCCCGCGGCCTTTCTCTTCGCCATCCTCGGCGCCGAATATCTGCTGCGCTGGCTGCCGCGCGGCACCCATGACTTCAAGAAATTCCTGCGCCCTTCCGAACTCGCGAGCCGATTGCGCGATGCTGGGCTCAGGGTCGAGCGGCTCGCCGGGCTAAGTTACGAGCCGTGGCGCGACCGGTGGCGGGTCGGGCCGGATCTCAGCGTCAACTATTTACTATTTGCCACAAAACCCGCGGAGAAATAGAGTTATGGGGTCGCTACCGGGGGGTGTGCGATCGAACCTCTCCGGGGACGCGATGCGCTGCGGTTCCGTGGGTGGTTACATGAACGCCTTCCAAGCCCCGCCCGGCGGCGGTGCCCGGCTTTCCGGCAAGATCAAGTGGTTCAACCGCAGCAAGGGATTCGGCTTCATCGTGCCGAATGACGGAGCCGGCGACGTGTTTCTGCCGCTTGCCGTGCTCGAACGCTCGGGCTTCGGCGAAGCGCCCGATGGCGCGAACATCACCTTCGAGTGGGTGCAGGGTCCCAAAGGCCGCGCCGCGTCCCAGGTGATCGAGCTCGATGTCTCGAGCGGCCAGTCCCGCCCGCCCCGCGACACCGCCGGCGCTCCGCGCGGCGCCGGCCGTCCGCCCCGCCGCGACCGCAACGCGGACGAGTCCGGCGGGGCCACCGAGTCGCTCGATGGCGTCGTCAAATGGTACGACCCCGCCCGCGGCTTCGGATTCATCGTGCCCAGCGATGGCGGCAAGGACGTTTTTGTCCACGTCACCGCCTTGCACCGCGCCGGGCTGGACGATCTTCAACCCGGCCAGAACGTCCGGATGAAGGTGGCGCAAGCGCTACGGGGTCGCGAGGCCACCTCGATCGAGCTGCTGTCTTAGGGCCTTAGCCGAAGCAAGCTCCGAAGCGAAAGTCGTTGCATCGGCCGGCCGAAATGCTACTATATCTTGGGGTCGGAGTACCCAACATCCACAGGATACGGTGGCCGCCATGGACTCGATTTGGACGCCTGAACTCATGGAGCAACTGGCAGCGCTTTGGGCCGAGGGTCATTCCACGGCCGAGATCGGCCGCCGGCTCGGCATCAGCAAGAACGCCGTGGTCGGCAAGGCCCATCGCCTGACGCTGAAGCCGCGCCCGTCGCCCTTGAAGCGGCCTCCGACGCGCCGCGTCGTCGGCATTGCCGCGCCCAGCTGCACCTGGCCCCAGGGCCATCCGGGCGAGCCGGGCTTTCACTTCTGCGGCAAACGGCCGGTGCCGGGCAAGCCCTATTGCGCCGAGCACGCGGCGAAGGCTTACGTTCAGCCCAAGAAGCAGCATAACGCCGCCTGATCAGCGGTATCGCCACAAGCCTTCGCGATAGGTGCGGGCGACGCTCTCGGCGCCAAAATACTGATAGCTCAGCTTGGTATCGGCAAGGGCAAAGCCTTCGGCCACCAAGAATCCAGCGAGATCGGTGCCCGTCGCATCGACGCAAATCGCGCCCGGGTCGCCCGGCTGGCCCGGGGGCAGACGGCACACGACGCTGGGATTTTGCTTGAGCCGCTGCGCCAGCGCATCGCGCGCGACCTCGCCGCACGACCGATCGTCGCCCGGACCGATCCCGCAGCGATCCCGGCTCTCGGGCGGAGGCACGCCAAAGAGGCGCAGCTGCCGTCCGGCGACCGCGAGCGTCGTGGCGCCTGTCACGACTGCCGGCCCGCTGGCGGGCGCGAAGGCGGCAGCGGTCGCGACCGAGGGCCGCGATCGCGGTGCCGGCGGCTCGCTCGGCCGGATCACTTTGCCCTCGCGGTTGACGATGGTCACCGCGGGCGCGGGCGACAATTCGTCTGGCACGGGATGGACCGGGCGAGATTCGACATCGACCGTCGGCAGAGCGGGAAGAGCGGGAGCAGTCTCGGCCGGAACCGGGGCCCGAGCCGGAGCCGCGGGCGGGGGGACCGGGACGGCTACGGACGCTTCCACCGCAACGCGTTCCCGCTCCGCCAGGCGTTGGATCACCACGATGCCGGCGCCCACTCCCATGGCGGCCAAGCCGATGACCGCCCCCAGGACGAATTTTCGCATCGATAAAGCCTAGCATTGGCGGGCGAGAGGCGCCACATGTGAGGCTGGAAGAAGCGAGGTACCGGGCCGTTTTCCCTTGACAAAGCGCGCCCTGGCCTGCGCCATACCGTTACAAAATTACTTTTCGAGGATACGCCCATGGGCTCGTTCAGCATGATGCATTGGATGGTGGTGCTGCTGATTGTCCTGCTCCTCTTCGGAGCCGGCAAGCTGCCGCGGGTCATGGGCGACTTCGCCAAAGGCATTAAGGCCTTCAAGGCGGGCATGAAGGAGCCAGAGGACGAGGCGGTCGCGCCGCCGCCGCCGCAAGTCAAGCCGCCGCCGGCCCCCACCGTGCCCGGCGAGCATGTCACGCAGAATCAGGACTGATTCCGCTCGACCTTCCGCCGCGATGATCCGGTATTCGCGCCTCGTCGGGGCCTTGCCGGCGGTCGTGCCCTTCGTTCCGCCCGAAGCGCTCGAGCGCGGTCTCGGGCGGCCGGTCAAGCTTCGCATCGGCGCCAATGAGAGCGCGTTCGGCCCCTCGCCCAAGGCGGTCGCGGCGATCCATGCCGGCGCGCAGCGCATCAACTGGTACTGCGACCCCGAAGGCTATGTGCTGCGCGAGGCGGTGGCGCGCCATCACGGGGTTAAGCGCGAAAACATCGCGCTGGGCGCGGGCGCGGACGATATTCTGGGCCTGGTTGTGCGCGCGGTTCTCGATCCGGGCGATGTTGTGGCGATGTCGCGGGGCGGCTATCCGACCTTCGCATTCCATGTCAGCGGCTTCGGCGGCAAATTCGTGACCCCGCCCTACCGCGATTTTCGCAACGACGCCGAGGCGCTCGGCGATGCCGCGCGCAAGAGCGAAGCGCGCCTCGTCTATCTCGCCAATCCCGACAATCCGACCGGAAGCTGGCTCGGCGCGGCCGAGCAACTGGCGATCCTCGACAAGCTGCCCGCCGGCGCGGTGCTGGTGCTCGACGAAGCCTATAGCGATTTCGCGCCCGCTCATTCCTTGCCAGTCATCGATCCCGAGGATTTGCGCGTCCTGCGGGTGCGGACTTTTTCCAAGGCCCATGGCATGGCCGGCGCGCGAGTAGGCTATGCCATAGGCTGCCGCGAGATGGTCGCCGCCTTCGACAAGATCCGACACCATTTCGGCGTGTCGCGCCTGTCGCAGGAGGCGGCGCTGGCCTCGCTCGGCGACCAGGAATTCATCACGACGGTCGCCGGTTTCGTCGAGGAAGGCAAGCGCGACTACGCCGAGCTGGCCGAGCGATTGGGCCTGCGCTCCTTGCCCTCGGCGACGAATTTCGTCGCCTTCGACATGGGCGCGGGCGAGCGGGCGCGCACGACGCTGGCGCGATTGCTGGCGGAAGAAGGCGTGTTCTTGCGCATGCCCGCGGTGGCGCCGCTCGACCGGCTGATCCGCGTCACGGTCGGGACGAAGCCGGAGCGTCAGGGCTTTGCCGAGGCGCTGACGCGGATTCTCCGCTCTTAGGCCCATAAGCGGCGAGAAACTCGCCGAGGAATTTCTCCATGCCTTCGGGATCAGCGCGCCGCGGCGGCGCGGCGCCTTCGCCATAGCCGAGATCGACGAAGGGCCGCACCAGATCGAGATCGCGCGACAGCACGTAGATCGGGACCGTCCAGAGCGGATTTCCGCCGCGCGTCAGATCGGGCGGCTGGTGATCGCCGAGAATGACGACGAGCGGCGCGCCCGCGAGGCCCCGCAGCCAGGCACCGAGCGTCGTCAAATCATAGGCGATGCTGTCGAGATAGGGCTGATCGAGATCGCTCCAATCGGGCTGGGCATAGATGCGGGCCCAATCGGCCTGCGGCACGCTCGCGAATTTCCCGGCATCGCTCCAATCCGCGAGATAGGGCGGCACCGGCGCGAAGGGCGTGTGGCTCGACACCAGCACGATCTGCGCATAGAGGGGTCCATGGCCGGGCGTCAGCTCGCGCGCGGAGAATTGCTGGAGCGTGTATTGATCGGGGATGTCGAACCAGCCGAATTGGGGTCCGGTATAGCCCAGCTCGGCGCCATAATAATGCCGATCGAACCCCCAGAACGGGCCTTCCGGATCGGGTTGCTTGATTCCGGGCATGACCTCGACCGTGCGATAGCCCGCGGCGGCGAGATAACGCGGCAGGCTCACGCGGTCGCTGTTGACGACCAGCTCGGACAGGAGCTGGTCGAGCTTCAAGCCGCTCGCCATCGTGCCATGCGCGAGCCAGGACCCGCCGCCATAGGTCGGCGACAGCACCCGGCTGGAAGCCAGGAAGTAACCCGCCGCCTTGGTCGTGGCCTCGAAATCCGCGAGTGCGGGCGCGAGCGCGGCGCGATAGGCGGGCTCGTCCAAGCCGATCGTGCCGTAGGATTCGACGAAGATGAGATAGACGTCGTGACCCTCGAGGCCGGGGAGCGGGCCAGGCTTCGGCTCGGGCGCGGCCAGCATCGCCGCGTAGCGCCGGTCGATGCCGTGGAGGACGGCGAAGACGCGCCAGGTCGCGCCCGCCTGCTGCCAGGCGGCGGTCGCGACGGCGCTCTTGACGAGACCGCCCGTCCCCAACGGCACTGCGATCAGCGCAAGGCCCACAACCCCGGCGAGGATCGACGCGACCGCGCGGCCGCGCAGCCGCACCCCCTGCTCGATCGCGGCGAGCGCCACTGCGAGGAGCGCGAGCAATGCAGCAAGCGCGCCGGCGGCAGCGGCGACCACCGCGCTGCCGCGCCACTTTCCGGCCGCATCGAGATAGAGGCCCAAAAGATTGGGCACATGCCACAGATCGAAATAAAGATCGAGCGGACGATCGAGAATCCGCGCGACGGCCTCATTGGCGAACGCCAGCACAGCGAGCATGAGAAGGAGCGCCGCCAAGCACCAACGCGGCCAAATCCAAAGCCGCCTTCCGGCCAAGGCGAGCGCGCCGTAGAGGACGAGCAGGACGGGAAGCATCACCGGCGGGCGCCAATCCGCGGTCAGGCCATGATCGCCCAGGCCCGGCACGAACAGCGCCCAGATCAGTGCGACCGCGCCGATAAACCCCAAGAGCGAGAGGCGTTGGCCGGGAATCATCGGGGCGGCTCGAAGCACGCGGCGAGCCGGTCATAGTCGGCGCGCTCGTTATAGGCTTGCGCCGCGATCCGCACCCACAGCGCGCCACCCAGCTCGACCACCGCCGCCGCGATGCCGTGACGGCGGCCGAGATCGCGCATCACCGCGCCGGCGCCGGCCGCCGTGGCCTCGCCCGCGAGCGGCAGGCGCACGGTCGCCATCGCTGCGTACCGATCGAGCGGGCCGGTCGCCTCCGTGCCCCAGCGCCGCGCCAGCATCGCGCCAGCATCGCGCGCGAGCGCCTGGTTGCGCGCCATCAGCCGGACGCCGCCCAGCGCCTCGTGGAACGCGATCCCGGCTGGCGCCGCGAGCGCCGCGGTCACGTCGCGCGTGCCGGTCCATTCGAATTCGGCGCGAAAGCCTTCGCCGTAGCCGTGCGAGATCGCCAGCGGATGGGTGATCGCCTGCACCCTGGGCGCCGCCCAAAGAACGCCGCAACTGCGCGGCGCGAAATACCATTTGTGCAGATTAGCGACATACCACTCGGCGTCGATCGCGGCGACATCCAGCGGAATCATCCCCGGCGCGTGCGCGCCGTCGATCATGACGCGGGCGCCGGCCTCATGCGCTGCCCGCGTCAATTCCGCGACCGGCAGGACGAGCGCGCTGTGCGAAGCGATGTGATCGAAGACGGCGAGCCGCGTCCGCTTGCCGAGGCGCAAGGCCACCGCGCGCACTATCGCGGATTGATCGGCGATCGGCAGCTTCACTTCGGCCTCGACCAAAACCGCGCCGGTGCGCGAAGCCAGATATTGCGCGGCCTTGCGGATCGCGGGATAGGCGAGGCTCGTCATCAGGATTTCGTCGCCCGGCGCGAAATCGAGCGCGCGCAGCACGGCGTTGAGGCCGGTCGTCGCGTTCTCGACGAAGACCATGTCCTCGGGCCGCGCGCCGATGGCCGTGGCGACCGGCACCATCGCGGCGCGCAGCGCATCCTCGAGCTCGACACCGAGAAACCAGGTCGGGTCGCGCTCGATGCGCCGGCGCCACTCATCCTGCGCCGCCAGCACCGCCTCGGGCGTCAGGCCGAAGCCGCCATGATTGAGATAGGCGAGGCCCGTCTCGAGCGACCAGTCGGGGCGCAGCGCCGCGCCGTACTGCCGAAGAAGGGTCATGGCGGCGACTGTCGCCGGAACGCCCGTGGCGATCAAGCGCCCTCCTTTCCCCGGCGCGCGGTTCGCGGTAGAGCGGTGCCCGATGCGTGTTGATGACTTCGATTTCGACCTGCCGCGCGGCCTGATCGCCGACCATCCGATCGCGCCGCGCGACGCGGCGAGGCTGCTCGTCGTCGACAAGGGCCTGGACGACCGGCGCATCGCCGAATTGCCGCTGCTGGTGCGGCCGGGCGATGTCCTCGTCGTCAACGACACGCGCGTCATGCCCGTGCGCCTCCAAGGCCGGCGCGGGCAAGCCCGCGTCGAGGTCACGCTGCATCGCGATCTCGGCGGCGGAAGCTGGCGCGCATTCGCCAAGGGCGCGCGGCGATTGAAGCCAGGCGACCGGCTGGAATTCGCGCCGGGCTTTGCCGCCGAGGTCTCGGGCAAGGAGCCGGAAGGCGACGTGATCCTGCGCTTTAGCGCCGAGGGCGGGGCCTTGCGCGCGCTAATCGAGCGCTTCGGACAGATGCCATTGCCGCCCTATATCCGGCGCGGCAAGGAGGGCGACCCGCGCGACCGCAGCGACTATCAGACGCTCTTTGCCACTCGGGATGGGGCGGTCGCGGCGCCGACCGCCGGGCTTCATTTTACTCCGGCGCTCATGGCAGCGCTAAGCGACGCCGGAGTAGCGTTTGTCACGGTGACCTTGCATGTCGGCGCGGGAACCTTCGTGCCGGTGAAGGTCGCCGACACGAGGGACCACAAGATGCATGCCGAGTTCGGGATCGTGACAGCGGCGGCGGCCCAACGCCTCAATCAAGCGCGCGAGAGCGGCGGACGGATCGTCGCCATCGGCACGACCAGCCTCCGGCTCTTGGAAAGCGCCGTCGACGACAGCGGCCGGATCGCGGCGTTCGCCGGCGAGACCAGTATCTTCATCACCCCGCCCTATCGCTTTCGCGCGGTCGATGTGCTGCTGACGAATTTCCATCTGCCGCGCTCGACCCTCTTCATGCTGGTCGCGGCCTTCGCCGGGCTCGAGCGCATGAAGGCCGCCTATGCGCATGCCGTCGCCGATCGGTATCGCTTCTTTTCCTATGGCGATGCGTGCCTGCTTTTCCCCGAGAATGCGGCGTGATCGGGTTTGCCGTCCTGGCACGCGACCACGCGGCGCGGCGCGGCCGGCTGACCACCGCGCGCGGGACCGTCGAGACGCCCGCCTTCATGCCGGTCGGCACCGCCGCGACGGTCAAGGCGATGCGCCCCGAAGAGGTCAAGGCGACTGGGGCCGAGATCATCCTCGCCAACACTTATCACCTGATGCTGCGCCCGGGGCCCGAGCGTATCGCCGCGCTGGGCGGCTTGCATCGCTTCATGAACTGGCCCGGGCCGATGCTGACCGATTCCGGCGGCTATCAGGTCATGTCGCTCGCAAAGCTGCGCGAGATCTCGGAGAGCGGCGTCGTCTTCCGCTCGCATCTCGACGGCACGCGGATGGAGCTGACGCCAGAGCGCTCGATCGAGATCCAGCGCCTGCTCGACGCCGATATCGCCATGGCGTTCGACGAGTGCACGCCCTTCCCGGCGACCGAGGACGAGGCGCGCGCCTCGATGGCGCTCTCGATGCGTTGGGCCGCGCGCTCGAAAGCCGCGTTTCACCGCACGCGCCGGGCGCGGGAATGTTCGGCATCGTCCAGGGCGGCGTCTTTCCCGCCCTCCGCCGAGCTTCCGCGCAGGAACTGATCGCGATCGGGTTCGACGGCTATGCGGTGGGCGGGCTCGCGGTCGGCGAAGGCCAGGACGCGATGTTCGAGGTCCTCGACGAGACCGTGCCCGCGCTGCCCCGAGGATCGGCCGCGCTACCTGATGGGAGTCGGCAAGCCCGCGGACATCGTCGGCGCGGTGCTGCGCGGCATCGACATGTTCGATTGCGTGCTCCCGACGCGCTCGGGGCGCACCGGGCAAGCCTTCACCGCTCGCGGCACGGTGAATCTGCGCAATGCGCGGCATGCCGCCGATCGGCAGACCGCTCGAGGCGGCGTGCGCCTGCCCCGCCTGCACGCAATTCAGCCGCGCCTATCTTCATCACCTCGTGCAAAGCGGGCGAGATCCTCGGCCGCATGCTGTTGACCGAGCACAATCTCCGTTATTATGGCATTCTGATGCGGGATTTGCGCGACGCGGCGGCGGCCGGAACGCTCGGCGATTACGCCGTCGCCTTCGCTCAAGGCCAAGCGCTAGGCGACATCCCGCCGCTTTAAGAGGACGCGGATGGCGCGCAGGCTCTATCGCGATTTGAAGCTGCTCGGCAGGCATGCGCGGCTACCCGCCTCGCCCGAGAAAGCGGTGCTGGAGCGGGTCGCCAATCCGCACCTGCGCGAGATTTATCTCGTGCGCTTCACCGCGCCGGAATTCACCACGCTCTGCCCGGTCACCGGCCAGCCCGATTTCGCGCATCTCGTCATCGATTACGTGCCCGCCGAATTGCTGCGTCGAGAGCAAATCGCTGAAGCTCTTTCTCGGCGCGTTCCGCAATCACGGCGCCTTCCACGAAGAGTGCACGCTCGATATCGCCGAGCGCGCTGATCGCGGCCATCGCGCCGAAATGGCTCCGCATCGGCGGCTATTGGTATCCGCGCGGCGGCATGCCGATCGACGTCTTCTACCAGACCGGCGCTCCGCCCGCCGGCTTGTGGCTGCCCGATCCGGGCGTCGCGCCCTATCGCGGGCGGGGTTGAATGAGCGCGGACGCCAGGGCGGCGATCCGCACGGCAGCGCTCGATCTCGGCTTCGACGCGGTCGGCTTCGCTCGGCCCGATCTTGCCGATTCGGCGCGCGCGCGACCTGATGGCGTTCCTGGCGCGGGGCTATCACGGCGATATGGGCTGGCTGGGCGCCCGGGCGGCCGAGCGCGCCAGCCCCAAGACGCTCTGGCCCGAGGTCAAATGCGTCGTCGATGCTGGGCCTGAACTACGCGCCGGAAGGCGACGCGCTGCCGATCCTTGCGCGCAAAGACGCGCGGCAATATCTCCGTCTACGCGCGCGGGCGCGATTATCACGACGTGCTCAAAGCGAAGCTGAAGGCGCTGGCGCGGCGCATCGGCGCGGAATTTCCCGGCGAGATGAAGGTCTTCGTCGATACCGCGCCGGTGATGGAAAAGCCGCTTGCGATGAGCGCCGGGATCGGCTGGCAGGGCAAGCACACCAATCTGGTGTCGCGCGGCTTCGGCTCGTGGCTCTTCCTCGGCGAGATCTATCTGAGCATCGAGCTTGCCCCCGACGCGGCGGAGGCCGATCATTGCGGCCGCTGCCGCGCCTGCCTGGATGCCTGCCCGACCGAAGCCTTCCCCGCGCCCTACCGGCTCGATGCCCGGCGCTGCATCTCCTACCTGACGATCGAGCACAAGGGCCATATCCCGGCCGAGCTGCGCCCTGCCATCGGCAACCGCATCTATGGCTGCGACGATTGCCTCGCCGTCTGCCCGTGGAACAAATTCGCGCGGGCCCCGCGCGAGCCCGCCTTCGCCGCGCACAGCCCTCCGCCCGAGCTGGCCGCCCTCGCCGCGCTCGACGACGCCCAGTTCCGCCGGCGCTTCGCCGGATCGCCGGTGAAGCGCATCGGACGCGACCGCTTCCTGCGCAACGTCCTCATCGCCATCGGCAATAGCGGCGACGCCGGGCTCGCGTCGCTTGCCGCCGCGCGGCTGCGCGACGCCTCGCCGCTGGTGCGGGCGATGGCCGTGTGGGCATTGGGGCGGCTCGCGGATAACGCCGCGCTGGCGCGCTGGCGCGAAACTGCCCTGCCGGACGAGACAGATGCCGAGGTGCGCGCCGAATGGGCGGCGCTCCCGAGCTTAGACCCGGCCGCGGCGACCAAACGATAAAGCTGGCGCGCACCCATGTCTCCGCCGAGTAACGGGCGCCGCATCGCAGAGCCAAGTCGAAAGGCCCGGCTAACGTTCGATCGTTGTCATCGACGATGGCACTCCTGTCGGAGAAGCCGCGGGCGGGGCCGGTCGTCGCTGTGCGGGCGTCGCGAAATCCACGACCATGAAGCTTCCCGCACAATGGCGCGCACCGACGGCGACGATGCCATCGTGCCCCATGCGGAGGACCTCGCGCCGCAGGGTCCAGGCGCCGGCCATGGCGGTGATCTCGTCGCTGGAATCGGTCCCGTATTTTTCGACCAGCATATGGACCTGCCGTCCGCTCAAAATGAGTGGGGCTTTCAGTTCGACTTTCACCCAATCGCTCGACCCCGAGTGCGCCTCGCGATCGGGCCGGAAGTAATACGCTCCAACGCCCAAATACGGTCGCTGGCCCTCCATTCGCTTGACCGTCATCTTGAACATGCGCCGACTCCCTCCTGAAAGAGAGATGCCATGCGGCAAGCCCGAACCTCGCCTCCGTGACGAGCGGCTGCCTGCGGCTTCCCCATCGCCGGAAGGCAGAGAGCGGTTCGCTTGGCACCTAGGCCATTTCAGTAACTGAACGTTGTAGCGAATATAAAGCGCACTGGTGCGTAGCGCTGTCAATAAAGAAGTTTTTCTTTACGGTAATGAATAAGTGATATTTCGACCTGTATTTGATAGATATTGTCTAGAATGCAGGCGGCATCGCCGGCCTGCGCTTCCACGACCTTCGCGTTCGCGCGGAAGCCTGCTGCTTGCCGCCCCGCTCGGCGCTATCTGTCGTTATGGGAACGGGTTTGGGCTTTCGGAGCCGTAGCAGGCGGCGATCTTCGCAAATTCTTCCCGCGCTCGCCGTCGCTGACTGCTACGAGGCGGCTTCGCCGTAACGAAGCCAATCTGGCTCGGATATCCGGTCCGCTTGCTCACCACCAAGAATGTGGTGTCGGGATTCCCTTGATCGGTCTCTTCCTTCGCAGTCAGATCGAGAATAGCCTTCCACGGACCGCGAGGCGGAATTCCGACACGCCGCGCGAACTCGGTATAGGTCACGCATCGTATCGGGCGAGCCTTCGCGAGCCTCAATAGCTCGGCTCGGATCGTGTCCTTTTCCCGATGTAGGGAACGGGTTCAGCCATCTCCGCCCGATCGCCAATGACGCGTCGGTAAAAACTGGCGCGCCCGGAGAGACTCGAACTCCCAACCCCCAGATTCGTAGTCTGGTGCTCTATCCAATTGAGCTACGGGCGCCGCGCGCACTCCTCCTAGCGGCAAGCCCACGCCATGGCAAGACGCCGGCGAGAGGCGGCGCGAAAGCGGCTTGTCGCTGCAAGGAAGATTGCGTAGGATCGAAAGCCGCTGTGCTTTCGGTATCCGCGCCCGGTCGGGGCTTCGTCAACGATCACGGGTTTCGTTCAGTGGCAAGCGCAGATAATGACAGCCCGATGTCACAAGGGGTGGCCCTAACGCATGCCCGTTTCGCGGTCAAAAATTCTGGCGGTCGCCACAACGCTTGCCCTCGCCGGCTGCTCTTACGGCAATGACCTGCTCGACTGGGCGACGGGCAGCGCGCCGCCCGCCGCGTCGGGCTCGCAGGCGCAGAACACCGGCGGCACGACGATCCCGGTTGCGCCGGCCGCCACCGAGGCCAAACCGCAGCCGACAAACACCGCCTCGCCGCTCCCAGGAGCCACCGCCGCGACCGCCGCGCCAGCGTCCGGCGCGACATTCGTCGGGCAGAAGGCGCAGGCGCTCGCCGCCGAGCTTGGCCAACTTCAGGGCAACCTCGCGCAACATCAACAGGCGCTGCAATCGGCCCTCGACCGGATGGCCGACGACGTCGCGCAACTCAACACGATCTCCGACCAGGCCGCGACCAATTCCTCGTTCGGTAACCATCTGCTGGGCGAGGTTCGCTCCGCCTATACGCAGCAAGGCGGCGTCAACGCCGACCGCGACCGGCTTCGGCAAATCGAGACGCAGACCATCGCCGCCCTCGGCGCGAGCAATCAACTTCGCACCAGCGTCAGCGACGAGATCGCCCGGCAAAACGCCTACCTCGCGAGTGAGCGCAACAATCTCGCCGCGATGGCATCGGCCATCCAGAACGGCCAGATCGAGCAACCGAGCCTCGCCAATCGCAGCTTGGGCGCAAGCCCGCCGCCGGCCGCTGCGCCCGCTCCAGCGCTACGCGCCAGAACCGCGCCCAGTGCCGCCACGGCGAGCGCGACGGAAGATCGCCCGCTGGTCGTCATCCGGTTCGACCAGCCCAATGTCGATTACAATCAGCCCCTCTACGTGGCGGTGAGTAGCGCGCTCGAGCGCAAGGCCAGCGCCACCTTCACGATCATGGCGGTGTCGCCGAACGCCGGCACGCCGGCCGAGGTCGCGGTCAACACCGATGCCTCGCGGCAGAATGCCGAGAATGTTCTGCGCTCGCTGACCAGCATGGGTCTGCCGGCCGACAGGATTACGCTCGCCGCGGCGACGAGCCCGGACATTCAGAGCAACGAGGTCCGGATCTTCGTGCATTGATGGGCGCGATGACCGCGTCCGCCACTCCCCTCGACGCCAAGACCTTTCCCGTCACCTGGGAAGAGCTTCACCGCCACGCCCGCGCGCTCGCCTGGCGGCTCTTGGATCTCGGGCCCTGGCGGGGGATCGTCGCGGTGACGCGCGGCGGCCTGGTGCCGGCGGCGATCGTCGCGCGCGAGCTCGATCTGCGGCTCGTCGATACCGTCTGCGTCGCGAGCTATGACGACCGCGAGAAAGGCGGCGTCCAGGTGCTCAAAGCCGTAGCCGGCGACGGTCGCGGATTCCTTATCGTCAACGACCTCGTCGATACCGGTGAGACCGCTCGCGTGGTGCGGGCGATGCTGCCGAGAGCGCATTTCGCGACGGTCTACGCCAAGCCCGCAGGCCGGCCGCTCGTCGATACTTTCATCACCGAGGTCAGCCAGGATACCTGGATTCTCTTTCCATGGGATATCGCGCCGCAATTCGCGGCGCCCATCGCCCGCGCGCGGACGCCGCCATGAAGCCGCGCATTCTCTTGCTAGCATTGATCGTCCTCGCGGCCGCGCTTCCGGCGCACGCCGCGAGCGAGCGGCGCGACATGATCGCGACCGCCAATCCGTTGGCATCCGAAGCCGGCCGCGCGATCCTGCGCCGCGGCGGCAGCGCGGTCGATGCCGCGATCGCTGCTCAAATGGTGCTCAATCTGGTCGAGCCGGAATCCTCCGGAGTAGGCGGCGGCGCGTTCCTGGTGCTGTGGTCGGCGAAAGAGCATCGCGTCACCACCTTTGATGGCCGCGAGACCGCGCCGGCGGCGGCCAAGCCCGACCGCTTTCTCGACGCCAGCGGCAAGCCGCTCGGCTATTTCGACGCGCTCGTGGGCGGTCGCTCGGTCGGCGTTCCCGGCGTGCTGCGCATGCTCGATCTGGCGCATCGGCGCTACGGCAAGCTGCCCTGGGCGAGCCTGTTCGAGCCTGCGATCCGGCTCGCCCAGAGCGGCTTTCCGATTTCGCAAAAGCTGCATGACGAGCTGGCGCGCGACCGGCTGTTCCCCAAGGACGGCCCGGCGCGCGCCCTCTTCTATGCCGCCGACGGCAGCGCCAAGCCGGTCGGAACGATCCTCACCAATCCGGCGCTCGCGGCAACGCTCAAGACCATCGCCGCCGGGGGCGCGGAGAGTTTCTATCGCGGCCCCCTGGCCGACGAGATCGCGGCCACGGTCGATGGCGCGTTCGTTAATCCCGGCGACCTGAGGCCTTCGGACATCGCGAATTATCGCGCCAAGGAGCGCGCGCCTGTCTGCGGCACTTATCGCCAGTACCGGCTGTGCGGCATGGGACCGCCGAGTTCGGGTGGCGTCGCCGTGATCGAGCTCCTCGACTTGCTTCAACCCTTCGACCTGCGGCATCAGCCGAACACCGCCGCGGCGTGGAATCTGTTCGCCCAGGCCAGCCGGCTCGCCTATGCCGACCGCGACCGCTATGTCGGCGATCCCGATTTCGTCGCCGCGCCGATCGCGGGGATGCTCGATCGGGCCTACCTTGCCGCGCGCTCTAAGCTGATCGATCCCGCGCATCTGCCGCCGGGTCCGGTCGCGCCCGGCGATCCGCCCGGGCTTCATGCCGATAACTGGGGCCGCGATGCGACGCCCGAATTTCCCTCGACCAGCAATCTGGCGGTCGTCGACCGCGACGGCAATGCGTTGGACATGACGACGACCATCGAATTCGCTTTCGGCTCGCATCTGATGGTCGGCGGATTCCTGCTCAACAACGAGCTCACCGATTTCTCCTTCGTGCCCGAGGAGGACGGCCGCGCGGTGGCGAACCGGGTCGAGGGCGGCAAGCGACCGCGCAGTTCGATGTCGCCGACGCTCGTGTTCGACCACAACGGCAAGCTCGCCTTGGCCCTGGGCTCGGCCGGCGGCGCCGACATCATCACCGATGTCGCCAAGACGCTGGTCGCGGTACTCGATTGGCATGACGGGCTGCAACAGGCGATGGACCTGCCCAATGTCGGCAACCGCAATGGCGCCACCGAGGTCGAGGCGGCCCATGACGCCGATGCTCTGGCGGCTTCGCTTGCCGCTTTGGGGCACGATGTTCATCGCAGCGGGCGCAATAGCGGGCTGTCCGGCATCGAGATCACGCCGCAAGGCTTCGCGGGCGCCGCCGACAAGCGACGCGCGGGCACGGCGCTGGGCGATTAAGGCGGCCCATGACATGACCGACCATCGCGCCGCGCGGCCCATCATCCGGCTGTTGCCGGGCCACGACAAGCGCGCCGCCTTCGGCCATCCCTGGGTCTATTCCAACGAGGTGGCGATGGACGCCGCCGCGAAAGCGCTGCCGCCGGACAGCCTCGTCAACCTCGTGACCGCCAACGACAAGAGCCTCGGCACAGCGACCTTCAATCCCCACACGCTGGTGGCCGCGCGCATGCCTCAACCGCGATCCCGGCGCCGTCATCGACGAGAATTTCTTCGCCGCCCGGTTGGAGCGCGCGCTGGCCTGGCGCCGCAAGCTTTACGACGAGCCCTATTACCGGCTCGTCCATGCCGAGGCCGACGGTCTTCCGGGCGTGGTGATCGATCGCTTCGGCGAGGTGCTCGCCTGCCAGATCAACACCGCCGGCATGGCGGCGCTCGAGGCGCCGCTCCTCGCCGCGCTGCGGCGCGTGCTTCAGCCGCGCGCGATCGTGCTGCGCAACGACACCGCCCAGCGCGCGCTCGAGGGGCTGGCCGAGGAGGAGCGCGTGGCCTTCGGCGCGCTGACGCCGCCCATCGAGATTGCCGAGAATGGCGCACGCTTCCTTATCGATCCGCTGGCCGGGCAGAAGACCGGCTGGTTCTACGATCACCGCGAGAATCGGCGCTTTACCGCGCGCCTCGCGCACGACGCGCGCGTGCTCGATCTTTATTGCTTCGGCGGCGGCTTCGGCATCCAGGCGGCGCTCGGCGGCGCGCGCGAGGTGCTGGCGATTGACCGCTCGGAGCCGGCGCTGGCGCTTGCCGTCGCTTCGGCCAAGCTCAACGGCGTCAACGGCTGCTGCCGGTTTCAGCGCGGCGAGGTCTTCGCCGAGCTGGAGCGCCTGCACGGCCAAGGCGAGCGCTTCGATCTCGTGATCGCCGACCCGCCCGCCTTCGCGCATTCGAAGAAGGAGCTCGGGGCCGCGCTGCGCGGCTATCGCAAGCTGGCGCGGCTCGCTGCCGCGCTGGTCGCTAAGGGGGGCGCGCTTTTCATCGCGTCTTGCTCGCATCAGGTCGAGCCCGATGCTTTCGCCGAGGCGGTGCGGCGCGGCCTCCAGGACGCGCAGCGCGAAGGCCGCATCATCGCCGCGACGGGCGCGGCGCCCGATCACCCCGTCCACCCGCTGTTGCCGGAAAGCGCCTATCTCAAGGCGGAGACGCTAATCCTGGACTAGCGGGGGAGACTCAGCCGGAAGATCGTGCCCGAGGCGGAGCTTTCCTCGAGCGCGACGTCGCCGCCATGGGCGCGCATCACCTCGCGCGCGATGGCGAGGCCGAGCCCTGTCCCACCCGGCCGCGCCGAGCCCGCGAAGGGCCGGAACAGATTATCGCGCGCCTTGGGCGGCAAGCCCGGACCGTCGTCTTCCGCCTCGATCACCAACATGGTATCGGCCGCGACGGCGCGCACCGTGAAGCGATGGGCGCCCGCCTCGGCCGCGTTCCGCGCCAGATTCTGCAGCACGCGGAACAGCTGGTCGCGATCGGCCTCGGCGATGATGGCGGGCGGCACCTTGTTCGCGAGCCGCCATCCACCATCGCCCAATTCGAGCCCGAACGTGTCCAGCTCCTCGACCAGACCGCTAAGCGCGAAGCGCGAGCGCCGCAGCGGGGCCGCGCCCTCGCGGGTGTAGTCGAGCGTGCCGGTGCAGAGCGCGACGGCGCGGTCGATCGCGGCGACGAGCTTCGGCGCCACGCGCCGCACCTCGGGCACGGCGCTCCCGGCGATGCTGTCGGACAAGAGGCGCATGGTCGAGAGCGACGTTCCGGAGATCGTGATTGATCTTGGTGACCGCCTCGCCAAGCGCGGCCAAGTCGCCTTTCTGGCTCATCGCCTGGCGCACGGTTTCCTGCATGGCGGCGAATTCGCGCTCCGCCTGGCCGACCTCGTCGCGGCGCCGCGGCGGAGCGAGGCTCAGCGAAGCGTTCTCGGGATGCTCGCGGAACTGGATCATGCCCTGGGTCAGGCGCCGCATCGGCGCCACGAGCAGCCACTGCAGGCTCACATAGACGAGCGCCGCCGTCACCAGCGAGATGACGAGCGAAACCCCGAACAGGCGCTCGGCGAAATCCCACATCTCGGCGCGCAAGGGCGCTTCGTCGAGCAGCACCTCCACGACGACCCCCGGCTCCTTGGCCGAGGCGTCGAGCACGCGCAGGATGCGGTTGTCGCCGCGCATCAGCATGCCGAGAGCGTCGCGGATGAGCGAGAACATGCCGGCGCCGCGCAGATCGAAGGTGGCGTCGGGCACGGGCGGCATCTCGGAGTCGATCATCAGGGTTGAGTCTGGCTTGTGAACGACGATGCCATGCGCGCCGACATCGGCCAGCAGCTCGTTGGCCAGCGATTGGGTCACCATATTGTCGGGCGTCGCGTCGAGCGCGAACACCGCGAGCCGCGCCGCATCGAGCCGATCTTCCAGATAGGCCAGCCGGTCGCGCGCCACCGAAGGCAGGAAGATCAGGAGCTCGCACAGCATCACGAAGAAGACAGTGAGAAGCAGCAGCCGGGCCGATAGACCGGTCACGAATCCGTTGGGCAACCGCTTGAAGGGCATCAGCATTCCGGGGGTGCCGCCGCGCCGTTGACTAAACCCGTCGGCTCTCCTATACAGCGCCGTCCCATCCGAGAGAAGCGCCGCCGGAGCACTCCCTTGAAGCGCACCTATCAGCCGAGCAAACTGGTCCGCAAGCGCCGTCACGGCTTTCGCGCCCGCATGGCCACCGTCGGCGGGCGCCGCGTGGTGGCGAGCCGGCGCGCCAAGGGCCGCAAGCGCCTCTCGGCTTGAGGGTCGACCAGGGCTCCGCGCCATGCCTGCCGTCGCGCGCCTCAAGCGCCGGCCCGAGTTTCTGGCCGTTGCCGCCAGCCGCCGGAAATGGGTCGCCCCGGGCCTCATCCTGCAAGCCGCGCGCCGCCCGGAGGATTTGAGCTTGCCGCCCGCGCCCCGCATCGGCTTCACCGCCAGCCGCAGGGTCGGCAATGCCGTCGCGCGCAACCGCGCCCGACGCCGGTTGAAGGCCGCCGCCGAGGCGGTCCTGCCTAGCGACGGCGCGACCGGCTTCGACTATGTCCTCGTGGCCCGCACCGCCACGCTGGACCGGAATTTCTCCGATCTCGTCGGCGATCTCGAGACCGCGCTCGCCCGCGTGCACGCCGCCGACCCGGTCCGGGGCGCAGCATGATCGGCGCCCTCCTGCGCGGCTTCATCGGCGCCTATCAGCTCTTGCTCGCGCCGCTCTTGTTGCCGAGTTGCCGGTTCGAGCCGAGCTGCTCGCGTTATGCGCAAGAAGCGATCGCGACCCACGGGGCGCTGCGCGGCGTGGCGATGGCGGCGAAACGCCTGTTGCGCTGCCATCCCTGGGGCGGCAGCGGCTATGACCCGGTGCCGTCGCCGCGCTGCACCGACTTGCACGGCCACTGACATGGATCAGCAGAAAAACCTCATCCTCGCGATCGTGGTCTCGGTGGTGATCCTGCTGGGGTTCCAATATTTCATCGCGCCCAGATCGACGGCGCCGGTGCCGGCCCCGCAAACCGGTCAAACCGCGGCGCCGCAACCGGCCCCGGCCGCGCCCGGCGCCGCTGTGACCGGAGCCGCGGCGCCCGCGCCGCGCGAGACCGTGCTGGAGAAGACTCCGCGCATCAAAATCGACACGCCGCGCCTCACCGGCTCGATCAATCTGGTAGGCGGCAAGCTCGACGATCTGACGCTCGTCAGCTACCGCGAGACCCCCGATCCGGACAGCCCCCAGATCGTGCTGCTCGCGCCCGAGGGCACCGCGGAGCCCTATTCGATCCAGTTCGGTTGGGTCGCCGGCGGCGACGGAAGCGTCAAAGTTCCCGGACCCGATACGCTCTGGACCAGCGCGGGCGGCGAGCTCACGCCCGATCATCCGGTCGATCTCACCTGGAACAATGGCGCGGGCCTCACCTTCACCCGCCGCTTCAGCATCGACAGCGACTATATGTTCTCGATGGCGCAGACCGTGACGAACGCCTCGGGCGCGGCAGTGTCGCTGTTCCCCTATGCCCTGGTGGCGCGCGAGGGCCAGGTGCCGGTGTCAACGACCTATCTCCTGCATGTCGGACCGATCGGCGTCTTCAACGGCACGCTGCAGGACACCTACAAATACGCCAACCTCAAAGGCGCCCCGCCGGTCGAATTCGACTCGACCGGCGGTTGGCTCGGCTTCACCGACAAATACTGGCTGACGGCGCTCATTCCCGATCAGAACGAGGCCGTGAAAGCGCGCTTCACCGAGACCGAGCGCGACGGCACCGACGTCTACCAAGCGGATTACCGCGGCACCGAGCATTCGTTGGCCGCCGGGGCGAGCATCAGCGAGAATTCGCGGCTCTTCGCGGGCGCCAAGGAAGTCGCGCTCTTGGACCGCTACGAGAGCGAGGGCGTGCCGCGCTTCGACCGCGCGATCGATTTCGGGTGGTTCTATTTCCTAACGAAGCCGATCTTCCTGACGCTCGACTTCTTTTACGGCATCATCGGGAATTTCGGCCTCGCCATCATGCTGCTGACGGTTCTCATCAAGCTGCTGTTCTTCCCGCTCGCCAACAAATCCTACAAGGCGATGAGCAAGATGAAGCAGCTTCAGCCCGAGATGAAGGTGCTGCGCGAGCGCTTCGGCGACGACAAGGCAAAGCTCAACCAGGAAATGATGGCGCTCTACAAGCGGGTCGGCGCCAATCCGATGGCGGGCTGCCTGCCGATCGCCATCCAGATTCCGGTGTTCTTCTCGCTCTATAAAACGCTTTACGTCACGATCGAGATGCGCCAGGCGCCGTTCTTCGGCTGGATTCACGATCTCTCCGCGCCCGACCCGACGAGCTTCGCCAACCTGTTCGGGCTGCTGCACTTCGCTCCGCCGAGCTTTCTGATGATCGGAGCGTGGCCGCTCATCATGGGCGTCACCATGTTCCTGCAGCAGAAGCTCAACCCGGCACCGCCCGACCCGATGCAGGCCAAGATGTTCATGGCGCTGCCCTTCGTCTTCACCTACATGCTGGCGCAATTCGCCTCGGGCCTGGTGATCTACTGGGCGTGGAACAATTTGCTATCGATCACGCAGCAATGGCTGATCATGCGCCAGGCCGGCGTCACCCGCGCCAAGCCGGTCAAGCCCGTCAAGCCCGTCAAGACCTAAACGCGATGCCCGACGCCGTCCATCCAGCGCAGGCAGCGCTCGATGCCGCTGCGGTCGAGCATGGCCGGCTGCTGTTCGCAGCACCCTGCCGCTTCATCGCCGGCGCGGCCGATGCCGAGGGGCTTCCGCCCGGCGCCTTGCCCGAGATCGCCTTCGCCGGCCGCTCCAATGTCGGGAAGTCGAGCCTCGTCAACGCCCTCAGCGGGCAGAGCGCGCTCGCTCGCGTCTCGCGCCTGCCGGGGCGCACGCGGCAGATCAATTTCTTCGATCTCGGCGGCCGCTTGATGCTCGCGGATCTGCCGGGCCATGGCTATGCCGCGGCCCCGAAGCACGAGATCGTCGGCTGGGCTAGGCTGATCGCTCAATACATGCGCGGCCGCGCGACCCTGCGGCGCGTGCTCCTCCTGATCGACGCGCGTTTCGGCATCAAGGAGGCGGACCTGCCGCTGATGAAATTGTTGGACGAGGCCGCGGTGTCGTTCCAGGCCGTCCTCACCAAGGCCGATACCGTGGCGCCGGGCGAATACGCGACGCTTCTGGCGGGCTTGGCCGCGACCCTTGCCAAGCACCCGGCCGCGCATCCGGTCATCCATATCACCAGCGCGCGCGAGCATTTCGGCGTCGCTGAGCTTCGGGCCGAGTTGGCCACGCTGGCGGCTGCGGCGCAGGCGCGCTAGATTTCGCCCGCCATGACGGACGATTCCGGCCCGCATAACGACGCCGCGCTCAAGGCCGCGACGCTGTCGGCGGCCCTGCCCTATTTCCGGCGCTATTCCGGCAAGACCATCGTCGTCAAATATGGCGGCCATGCGATGGGCGAGGAGCGAATCGCCCGGCAATTCGCTGAGGACATCGTCCTCTTGAAGCAGGTCGGCATGAATCCCATCGTCGTTCATGGCGGCGGCCCTCAGATCGGCGCGATGCTGGAGCGGCTCAAGATCAAAAGCTCGTTCATCGATGGCTTGCGCGTCACCGACCGCGAGACCGTCGAGATCGTCGAGATGGTGCTCTCGGGCTCGATCAACAAGGAGATCGTCACGGCGATCAACAAGGCGGGCGGCCTGGCCGTCGGCCTCTCCGGCAAGGATGCCGATCTCATCCGGGCGCGCAAGCTCGCGCGCGGCACCGCCTCCGACAGCAACATCGAGAAGGTGCTCGATCTCGGCTTCGTCGGCGAGCCCTATGCCATCAACACCAAGATGCTCGAGTTGCTCGAGAAGTCCGACATCATTCCGGTGATCGCGCCGATTGGCGTCGGCGAGGCGGGCGAGACCTACAACATCAACGCCGACACGGTGGCGGGCGCAGTCGCAGCGGCGATGAAGGCGACGCGGCTCCTGTTGTTGACCGATGTCGCGGGCGTGCTCGACAAGGACAAGAAGCTGATCCCGATCCTCACCGCCGCCCGAGCGCGCGAGCTTATCGCCGACGGCACGATCGCGGGCGGCATGATCCCGAAGATCGAGAACCTGCCTCGAAGCCATCACGGGCGGCGTCGAGGCCGCAGTCATCATCGACGGTCGCGTGCCGCGCGCGATTCTGCTGGAGCTCTTCGCCGAGGGCGCCGGCACGCTGATCCGCCGCGGCCGCTAGTATGGCGAATCCGAAATTCGCCATATCTTGGCGCAAAGCGGCGAGCGAATTTCGGATTCAGAGCCACACGAGCGATCTCTAGCCAGAAGGGCTTGTCATGGACATGGCCGCCAAACCAAAACGCAAGCCGGGCATCGAACCGGCGCTTCCCCGCGCTTATCCCGACCTGCACGACCATTTGAAGGCACTCGAAGCGGCGGGCTTGCTCGTCACCGTCGATCGTGCGATCGACAAGGATACGGAAATGCACCCGCTGGTGCGCTGGCAATTCCGCGGCGGCATCGCCGAAAAGGACCGCAAGGCGTTCCTGTTCACCAACGTGGTCAACGCCAAGGGCAAGCATTACGACATTCCGGTCGCGGTCGGCGTCCTGGCTTCCAACCGCGAGATTTACAGCATCGGCATGGCGTGCCAGCTCGAGGCGATCAACGAGAACCTGGAATCGAGCGATCGCTCATCCGATCCCGCCGCGCGTCGTTAGCGAGGCGCCCTGTCAGGAAATCGTCATCGCCGGCAAGGCGCTCGACCGGCCGGGCCAGGGCCTCGACGGCATTCCGGTGCCGATCTCGACGCCGGGCTGGGATATCTCGCCCTATACCACGCTGTCGCAATACATCACCAAGGATCCCGAAACCGGCATCCAGAACATGGGCATCTATCGCGGCCAGGTGAAAGCGCCGCGCCGGCTCGGCATGAACCCGTCGCTCGAATTGCGGCCGGGCATCATGACACATTGGGAAAAGAGCCGCGCCCGGGGCGAGAAGCTGCCGGCGGCGGTGATTCTCGGTTGTCCGCCCTGCATCGCCTATACCTCGGCACAAAAGCTGCCCGAGACCGTGGACGAGCTTACCGTCGCGGGCGGCCTCGTCGGGGCGCCGATCAATGTGGTGAAGGCGAAGACGGTGGATCTTCTCGTTCCGGCCGAAGCCGAGATCGTGATCGAGGGCTTCATCGACACCGAATATCTCGAGCCCGAGGCGCCATTCGGCGAATCCCACGGTCATGTGAATCTGCAGGAATACAACGCCTTCATGGACGTTACCTGCATCACGCGGCGGCGCGATGCGATCCTGACCTCGATCATCAGCCAGGTCACGCCGTCGGAATCGAGCCTCATCAAGCGCGTCGCGCTGGAGCCGATGTTCCTCGCGCATATGCGCGACACGCTTGGGCTGAGGGGCGTCAAGCGCGTCTCGATGCACGAGCCGCTCACCAATCTCCGGAAGGTGCTGGTGCTGGTGGTCGATCGCGCCATGCCGACAACCGAGATCTGGCGCGCGCTCTACGGCGCGGCGGCGCTCCATCGCGCGGCCGGCAAATACATCATCGCGGTCAATGACGATATCGACCCCGACGATGCCAACGCCCTGCTCTGGGCGATGTCCTATCGTGCCAACCCGATCCTCGATCTGCACATCCTGCCGCATCGCGACCAGGGCCATGGGCCGCGCAGCAAGCGCAATGACGGCCAGGACGGCTCGGTCCTGATCGACGCGAGCTTGAAGGAGGATTTCCCTCCGGTCTCGTTGCCCAAGCGCCCCTATATGGAGCGCGCGAGGAAAATCTGGGAGGAACTGGGCCTGCCGGCGCTGAAGCCCGAGGCGCCGTGGTTCGGCTATTCGCTGGGCGATTGGCCCGAGGAGCTCGACGCGGCGGCCGGGCGCGCCGTCCGAGGCGATTATTTCGAGAACCGGCAAGCTCATCGCCAAACGCCGCCGCAAGGATGTCGCGATGAACACCGAGATTCGCGACCTTGAGAACGGGAAAAAACCCAGGAAGCCCAAGCGACACTGACCCGCGAGGGGAACCTTCGGCTTCCGATATTGCGCTGCACGATAAATCGCCATGGCTTGGTTCGAAATCAGGCAGAAGCGGCGGATCAATCAATTTATATCATACAATTCAATATCTTATACGCCGGCACGATTATTGCTCGAGGGTTAACTGGGAACACGTTGTTATCGAGGGTCTTCGCCATGCTTCCCGGATCTCACGGCCGGATGGCCGCCCTAGCAGGATCGGAGCCGCATCAAGCCACGCCGATCATTTTTCTGTCCCAACGGGCGCTTCGCGGCAGCGCGTTCGCCCGCGTGAAACGCTTTTTCGCGCAGCGGATGGCCGGCACCGCTGCGACCGGCCTCGCTGCGCTCTGGTGCCTATGCGGATTGATCGGCAACAGTTTCGACAAGTCGGTCGCGGGGACGGCGCTCATCTCGGGCGATCCGAGCGACGCGATCGGGTGGGGCGCGCTGCTGTTCAAACTGTTCTGGATCTCACTCGCCAATATCACGGCCTTCGCCGCGTTCCTCGCGCTCGGCTATTGAGCCACGCCGCGCCATTCCGCGCAGGTGATTCCCATGCCGCAGCGCGGCGCCGAAGGCGCCGAATAAGGCAAGTTTCGGCGGCGCCGGTCTCCCCCCACGGATCGGCGGTGGAGGATCGACAACGGCGCCGTCCCGCGCCATATCAGGAGCGATGGACGGTGCCGCCTCTGCCTTGCCGAAACTGCACGAGATCGAAACCTGGGTCTTCGACCTCGACAACACGCTCTATCCCGGCTCATGCCGCCTGTTCGCAGAGATCGAGAACCCGGATGACCGGTTTCATCGCCGCTGAGTTGAAGCTCGATCGCGAGGGCGCCCATGCGCTGCGCCGTCGCTTCTACACGCAGCACGGCACCACGCTGCGCGGCCTGATGATCGAATACGGCATGGAGCCGACGCGTTTCCTGGACTACGTCCACGAAATCGATTTGTCGCCAGTGCGGGAAGACCGGACGCTCGGCGCGGCGCTTGGACGCCTGCCCGGAAAGAAGCTCGTCTTCACCAACAGCACCGTGCGCCACGCGAAGCGCGTGCTGGAGCGACTCGGGCTCGAGCAGCACTTTGCCGCCATCCACGATATCGTCGCCTGCGACTATCGCCCCAAGCCCGAGCCTTCCGTCTATGCCGCATTCGTTCGGCGCTATGACATCGACCCGCGCCGCGCGGCGATGGTCGAGGACATGGCGAAGAACCTCGCTCCCGCCGCGGCGCTCGGCATGACCACGATCTGGGTCAAGGGCGGCCCGCACGCCGAGGATGACGGCCACGGCGCTTCGATCCACCACATCGTCGAAGAGCTTGCGCCCTTCCTTGCCGGGGTGCGGCCGCCAGGTTGACAGGCGCCGCGCCGCGCCTCCATCTTGGCCGTCATGAGCAACACCGACCTGCAATCGACCGTCGACGCCGCCTGGGAGGCGCGCGAAGGCATCACCGCCGCGACCAAGGGCCCCGTCCGCGACGCGGTCGATACCGTCCTAGCGCTCCTCGATTCCGGCGCTCTGCGCGTTGCCGAAAAGAGCGGCGGCGCGTGGCGCGTCAATCAGTGGCTGAAAAAAGCCGTGCTGCTGTCGTTCCGGCTCAACGACAATTCGGAGATCGCGGGCGGACCCGGAGGCTCGCCCTGGTGGGACAAGATTCCCGCCAAGGCCGCGGGCTGGGACGAGGCGGATTTCCGCCGCGCCGGATTCCGCTCGGTGCCGGGCAGCGTCGTGCGGCGCTCGGCCTATATCGCGCCGGGCGTGATCTTGATGCCGTCCTTCGTCAATGTCGGTGCCTATGTCGACAGCGGCACGATGATCGACGCCTGGGCGACGGTCGGTTCCTGCGCCCAGATCGGCAAGAATTGTCATGTCTCGGGCGGGGCGGGCATCGGCGGGGTGCTGGAGCCGCTGCAGGCCGAGCCGGTCATCGTCGAGGACAATTGCTTCATCGGCGCGCGCAGCGAAGTGGCCGAGGGCGTCATCGTCGAGGAAGGCGCGGTCCTCGCGATGGGCTGCTTCATCGGCGCCTCGACCAAGATCGTCGACCGCGTCACCGGCGAGAGCTTCCAGGGCCGCGTGCCGGCGTTTTCGGTGGTAGTGCCGGGCAGCCTGCCCAGCGGGCAGCTGGCGGATGGCAGGCCCGGACCGAGCCTCGCCTGCTGCGTCATCGTCAAGCGCGTCGACGCGAAGACCCGGTCCAAGACCTCGATCAACGAGTTGTTGCGCGACTGATGGCGCTCGACCCCGTCGCCCTGGCCGCCGCGCTTATTCGCGCCCCCTCGGTGACGCCGCAGGACGCGGGAGCCATTCCGCTGCTCGCCAAGACCTTGGAGGGACTTGGCTTCACCTGCCACGTGATGGAATTCGCCGAGCCCGGCACCGCACCGATCCTCAATCTTTACGCGCGGCGCGGCGACACGGGACGGAATTTCTGCTTCGCCGGCCATACCGACGTGGTCCCGCCGGGCGATCTCAAATCCTGGTCGGTCGATCCGTTCGGCGGCGAAGTGCTTGGCGGTGCGATCTATGGCCGCGGCGCGGCCGACATGAAAGGCGCGATCGCGTGCTTCGCCGCGGCGGCGGAGCGCTTCATCGTGGCGCGCGGCGCGTTCGACGGGTCGATCAGCTTCCTCGTCACGGGTGACGAGGAAGCCGCTGCCATCAACGGCACGAGGAAAGTGCTGGACTGGCTTGCCCGGCGCGGCGAAAAGCTCGACGCCTGCATCGTCGGCGAGCCGACCAGCGCCAAGACGCTCGGCGACATGGTGAAGATCGGCCGGCGCGGCAGCCTCAACGGCTTCCTCACCGTCACCGGGATCCAGGGCCACACCGCCAACCCGCAGCTCGCCGACAACGCGGCGCATCGCCTCCTCAAAATGCTCGGCGCGCTACTGGCGGCGCCGATCGACGACGGCAATGCGCGCTTTCCGCCGAGCGACCTTCAGATCTCGACCATCGATATCGGCAATCCGACCACCAACGTCATCCCCGGCGAAGCGCGGGCGGTTTTCAATATCCGCTTCAACGATCGCTGGACGAGCGCAGCGCTCAAGGAGTGGCTGACCCAGAAACTCGATGCGGCGGGCGGCCGCTACCGGCTCGATATTCAGGTCAGCGGCGAAGCATTTTTGACGCCGCCCGGCGAGGTCAGCGACGTCCTCGGCCGCGCGATCGCGCGCGTAACCGGCCTGACGCCGGAGCTCAGCACCACCGGCGGGACCTCGGATGCGCGCTTTATCCACCGCTTTTGCCCGGTCGCGGAGTTCGGCCTGGTGGGCCTTACCATGCACCAGGTCGATGAGCGCGTGCCGATCGCCGACCTGGCCGCGCTGACCGAAATTTACCGCACCGCGCTCGAGCTTTATTTCGTGGCGGCCTGATGCCGACCCGGCGCGAGGTCGCGCAAGCCTTGTACGGCGCCTGGCGCCTGGCGCACCTCGACCGGCAGGCGCTGGGCTATTTCGATCTCAGCCATGACGGCGTCTGGCGCTCATTCTGGGCGGCGGCGATCTGCTATCCGGGGTTCTTCGTGCTGTTGTTGTTGCGGGTCGATTCCAGCACCGTGGCCCAATCGGGCTTTCTCCATATCCTTATCGTCGAGACCATCGGCTACGTCGTCGCTTGGACCGCGTTTCCGCTCCTCGTCCTGGGCTTTTGCCGCCGGATCGGGCGCTTCGAGCAGGGCTTCGATTTCGTCGCCGCGTATAATTGGTCGCAAGTGCTGCAGACCGCCCTGCTCGTGATCGTAGCACTTGCCAATGCCACCGTAGTTGCCGAGGGATTGGCGCCGATCCTCGATCTCGCCTCCTATCTCGCGATCCTCGGTTATGAATGGTTCATCGCCTACCTCGCTCTCGAATCGCGCCGCGGGGTCGCCACCGTGATCGTCCTGATCGACGTGGCACTCGGCTCGATCCTGGTGGTGATCTCGGCAAGCCTCTATTAAATCGAGCTTTTTCGCGGATTTACCGCGCCAATTCATAGAAAATTTACAATTCGTGGCTTAAGGAGTACGGATGCGCAGGTTTAGCCCAATTTGCGGGCTTCTTATCGCGCTCGCCGTGCCGGGGACGGCGCTGGCGGCCGATCCGGACGCCGACATCGCGACCCTCGCCGCGCTCCGCCCGAGCCCGGCGAAGGCATTACCGCGATCGTGACGGGGCTGCGGCAGACCGTCCTCGAAAACGGCGTCGCGCATGCCCTGACGCGTGCCAGCGAATGGCTGAAGGAACTCGACTTGAGTTGGGCGGACGGCGGAAACAAGGGGACTCCGCGCGGCTTCGATGCCGCGCTCGACCCGACCGGGCAACCGCCAAGCGCGGCCCGGCCTAGCCTCGCGTTCGGCCCTTACCAGCAAATCCGCAACATGAGCTGGGGGCCCGCGAGGCTCGGGGCCAACGCCTCGTCCGACGGCATCTGGGCGTTGGGCCATGTCCAGCCGATGCTTTCCAACGAGCTCGCCGGCAGCGCGACCGCGCCTGGCACGACCGCCGATCCGGACGGCTACCGCGGCACCGCCGAGGCCGAACGCGCGCTAGCGAGCCATGATGTCGAGGTCGGACTCCAAGTCCCATTCTTGCCGTGGAGTGCCGAGGTCGCCGCCGATCGCTATTGGTGGGGCGCGCGCGATTTCGTGCCACAGGTTTCCGGCACGCGCGTCAGTCTCAAGCTCGCCCCTGCGCCCAATGTCGAGCTCGAAGGCGGGCGGACGGAGGATGAGCGCGGCATGGCCGGCTTCGTCGGCCTGCGCTACCGCATCCCGCTCGACACGCCGCGATAAGTGCCGCTCGTCAAGCCTCGAGATAAATGACGGCGACGAGATAGAGTCCCTCGGCGGGCGCCATCGGTCCGCCTTCGCGCCGGTCGCACGCCGCCAAGGCAGACGCTATCCGCACGGCCGGCCATTTTCCGGCGCCGACGAGCTTCAGCGTGCCGACCATGTTGCGAACCTGGTGATGGAGGAAAGAGCGCGCGCGCGCCTCGACCACGACCTCGTCGCCGCTGCGCGACACATCGAGCGCGTCGAGCGTCTTCACCGGCGAGCGCGCCTGACACATCGAATCGCGGAAGCTCGAGAAATCGTGGCGGCCGATCAGGTGGCTGGCCGCCTCGCGCATTGCCGCGACGTCGAGATGCGGCGCCACATGCCAGACGCGGCCGCGCTCGAGGGCGGCCGGCGGGCGACGGTTGAGGATGCGATAGCGATAGACGCGGCCGCGCGCCATGCGCCGCGCATCGAACCCGTCGGGAACGCGCTCGACGCTGAGCACCGTGACCTTGTTGGGCCTGACATGCTGGTTGAGCGCGTTGCGGATCACCTCGGGCGAGAAATCCTTGGGCAAGTCGAAATGCGCCGCTTGGCCGAGCGCATGGACGCCGGCATCGGTGCGGCCCGCGCCATGGACCGTGACCGCCCGCCCGCACAAGCGCAGGGCGGCGGTCTCGAGAATCGCCTGCACCGACGGCCCGTTGCTCTGGCGCTGCCAGCCAACCAGGCCAGTGCCGTCATATTCGAGAATCAGCTTGTAGCGGGGCATGGCAAAACTGTGCCGATCGGGAGCGGGAAGCCGCGCAGCATCGCGGCGCCGTCGAGCGCGGCGCGCCCCGGCCGCTGGAGGCGAAGGAGCCGTAGCGCGCGCTCGCCGCACGCCGCCGTCGGCGCGTCATCGAGCACGGTGCCCGGCGCGCCCATTCCCTCGGCCACGGCGGCGGCGAGGAGCCGGACGCGCTCGCCCTTGGCCTCGAACCAGCAATCGAGCGCGCGCACCTGACGCTCGAGCTCGGACGCGGATTTGCGCCAATCGATGCGGCCCTCGTCGCGCGCGATCTTCTTCGCATAGGTAATCCCGACGCTGGGCTGAGGCCGGCGCGGCCAAGGCTCTCGGGACGCAAGCACCGCGACGATCAACCTCGCCCCCAGCACGGCCAGCTCGGCCCGCAGCTCGCCGGCAGTCGTGGCAGCGCCGATCGCGACCTTCTCGACCGCGACGATCATGCCGGTATCGAGCCCTTCGTCCATCTGCATGATCGTAACCCCGGTCTCGACATCGCCGGCGAGGATCGCGCGCTCGATGGGCGCTGCCCCGCGCCAGCGCGGCAACAGCGAGGCGTGGACGTTGAGACAACCGAGGCGCGGCGCGGCCAGGATTCGCTTCGGCAGAATGAGGCCATAGGCCGCCACCACCGCGGCATCGAGGCCGAGGCTTGCGAACTCGGACGCTTCCTCGGATCCCAGCCGCGCGGGATGGCGCAACAGCAGCCCCGCGCCTTGCGCGCGCGCCTGAACCGGGGAAGGTAGGATTTTGTGACCGCGCCCAGCCGCTCGCGGCGGCTGGCAGTAGACCGCGGCGATGTCGTGCCCCGAGGCAAGGAGGGCATCGAGGATCGTCACCGCGAAGTCGGGCGTTCCCATGAAGGCCAGGCGGAGCTTGGCCATCAGACGGGAGCCGGCGCCTTCTGCCGTTTGGTCTTGGCGAGCTTTCGTAAAATGATGCCGCGCTTCAGGGAAGAGAGGTGATCGACGAACAGCACGCCGTCGAGATGGTCGATCTCGTGCTGGATGACGGTGGCGAGGAGCCCCTTGGCGTGCAGCTCGCGAATCTCGTTCTGCTCGTCCAGATAGCGCACCCGGATCTCGGCGGCGCGGGTCACGTCGGCGTAATGCTCGGGCAGCGACAGGCAGCCCTCGCTGTTGGTCATGCGCTCGTCCGAATGCCAGAGAATCTCGGGGTTGGCGAGCTTGTGAGGTTCTGGCGCCTCCTCGCCCTTGGCGCAATCGACCACGATGACGCGCTTTAGGACGCCGACCTGCGGCGCGGCCAAGCCGATGCCGGGCGCCAGGTACATGGTCTCGAGCATGTCGGCCATCAATTTCCGCACCGACTCGTCGACCTTGGCGACGGGCCTGGAGTCGCGATTGAGGCGCGGATCTGGCGCGACGATGATGGGAAGAACGGCCATGGCGGGCTTTAGGTAGGCTGCCCTTGCCCTTCCGTCAACGTGTTAGCGGGCGGCCGGCGCAAGGGGTAAGATCGCCGCGATGGAAACGGTTTTGATCGTCCTTCTGGTCGTGGCGGCGGCGGTGGGGCTGGGCCTGTGGCTGAGCCAGCGCGAGACCAAGAAGCGCATCGTCGCCGAGACGCGGCTCGCCGAGGCCGAGCGCCGCATGATGGATTTCGAGCGCTTGAAGCCCGAGATCGTGCAGGCGGCGACCGCCGCGGCGCTCGCCACCGGCCAGCAGCTGTCGTCGAAGCTCCTCGAAGACCACAAGCGCGAGAACGAGGCGTCGCGCAAGGAAGCCGAGGCGCGGGTCAAGGAGCATTCGGCGACGCTGACGAAACAGGTGGACGAGATCGCCAAGGCCGTCACCGAGCTGCACGGGCAGTTGAAAGACAAGTCCCGCACGCTCGACACGCTGTGGCGCGCGCTCTCAAGCCCGGGCGGAGCCGGCCAGATCGCCGAGGTCGGGCTTGCCAACACGCTCAAGTCCTTCGGGCTCGAATTGGGCCGCGATTTCGTGCTGCAGCAGACCACCCAGGACGAAGACGGGCGCAGGCTCCGGCCCGATGCGGTGGTGTTCCTGCCGGGAAACAGCGTTCTCGTCATCGACTGCAAGGCTTCGAAATTCCTGCTCGACATCGCCCAGGCCGAGGGCACCGAGGGCGAGGCCGAGGCCTACCGGAATCTGGCGCGCACCATGAACACGCATTTGCGCGCGCTCGTAGAAAAGGACTACGCCGCCGCCATCCGCGCCGCCTTGCGCCAGTCCGGGCACAGCGACGAGATCGTCCGCACCCTAAGCGTCATGTATCTGCCGAACGAAGCGGCGCTGGAGAAGCTCAACCGCGCCGATCCCGAGTTCCTTCTAAAGGCACGCGCGGCCCAGATCATCCCGGCGGGACCGGCCGGGCTGCACTGCGCGGTCTCGCTCGCCTCGGCCGAGATCAATCTGATGCGCCAGGTCGAGAACCAAACTCGGATCGTCGAGACCACCGAGGCGTTGTTGGACAGCATCGGCGTAGCACTCGGCCACGCCGCGCAATTGGGGCGCGGCTTGAGGAGCGCGGCGGAGAGCTTTTCCAAATTCGCCGGCTCCATCAACCAGCGCGTCCTGCCGCGCGCGCGCAGGCTCAACCAGCTTGGCCTGCAGCCGGGCAAGGCGCTGCCCGGCAATCTCGCGACCTACACCGTGACCGGCCATGACGAGCAAACGATCGAGGGCGAGGCGGCGGAGGTGCGCGCGCCCGAGCTCACGGCGCGAAAGCCGCGGCTGATCGCGGATTGAAGGTGCTAGGGCATGAGCGGCACGGCGCTGGTCTTGTTGTCGGGCGGTCAGGATTCGACCACCTGTCTCGCCTGGGCGCTGTCGCGTTTCGACCATGTCGAAACCATCGGATTCGACTATCGGCAACGTCACCGGGTCGAGCTGGATTGCCGCGTTGGGGTGCTCGGGGCGCTTAGAGCCGCGTTTCCACATTGGGCGCGTCGCCTCGGAGAAGACAGGGTCATCGATCTGGGCGTGATCGGGGACATCGGCGAGACCGCCCTTATCAGCGAGGCGGATATCCAAATGCAGGCGAACGGCCTGCCGAATACTTTCGTTCCGGGTCGCAATATTCTCTTTCTGACCATCGCCGGCGCGATCGCCTACCGGCGCGGCATCAAGCATCTCGTCGGCGGCATGTGCGAGACCGATTTTTCCGGCTATCCGGACTGCCGCGACGACACGATAAAGGCGCTTCAGGCGACGTTGAACCTGGGCATGGAGAGCCGCCTGGTGATCGACACGCCGCTCATGTGGCTCGACAAGGCGGCGACGTGGCGCCTGGCGGAGGAATTGGGCGGCAAAGCGCTCATCGAGCTCATTCGCGTCGAAACCCATTCCTGCTACCTGGGCGACCGCGAGCGCTGGAATGATTGGGGATATGGCTGCGGCAAATGCCCGGCCTGCGATTTGAGAAGACGCGGCTACGAGAAGTTCCGGTTATCGACGCCTGCGCCCGAAGCGGCACCATAGGCGAAGGTTGTTCTAGAACCGGCCCTACCCCGGCCTGACCCTGCCCTTTCCTCCCGTTGGGATGAGAGGTGCGTAGGATTCGCGAGGTGCAGCCGAGCTTAACCGAAGTAGGTGAGAAGGAAATGCGTCAAGCGTCAGGCCTCGGGGGATCGAATCATGGCGCGATATTTGGTTTCAAGCCGGTCGAGCACGCCTTCACCGCCCTCCTGGGAAAGACCGCTGGATTGACCTTCCTCGGCGAGACGGCGCAATTCGGCCAGTCGAAGCTCGCGCAACTTCTCCAGGTCTTCGAGCAAGCGAAGCGCGTCGCGGACAACCTCGCTCCCGTCGTTGTAGCGGCCTCCTCGAATCGGGGCGTCGATGAAAGCTTCGAAGCGGTCGCCGAGGGCGAAGCTGCGTGGCATTGGTGGAGCTCCCCCTCACGAGTTCTGGACTAGATAATAATTATCATTAAGGACCCTAAGCCTCCAGAGCCCATGCAGATCACATTGATTTATCGTGATTAAATACTTTATCCGACGTGGTGCTCGCGGTAGTGGCAGGCGGCGCATTTCCTTTTTCTGTTCGGGTTGGGCCGATAGACTCAGTGACCCGGCTGACGATTGCTTGCGTTCGTCCCTTTCTAATGATGGAAATTTGATGATTTGCACCTTGACATCGGGGGGATTTAGCATCATATTATCATTGTTGATGGTTTGCACGGATGGCATTCCGTGATCAGAACGTAGAACCAGTAACCAAACCGAAGCGATCACAACTTAGAAGTGGCAACCAGACCCAAGCACTCAGAACCACCGACCAGACCCAAGCATCCAGAACCACCGACCAGACCCAAGCATCCAGAACCACCGACCAGACCAAGCACCCAAAACGGGAACCCAGAACAAACGATCAGCAATCAACGATCACCCAGAGCAAAGAGCCAATTCAGAGGAGCGACATTGAAATGTTAATTTTTTGGAAAATCTGGATGCTCTTGCTCGCCTGCGGGCCGGACATCCCCACAGGAGAACATGCTGATGGCTTCCAAGAAGGGGCATCTCCGCACTGTCGAACCTAAGAAGTACAGGCCTTCGCCTGGCCGCGACTTCGAAGGCGCTATCGAAATTCGGAAGGTTGAAGTGGATACTGCCCGTGCGACTTCGTCCACCCGCGATTTTATCGCGAAGACCACGGTGATTGTCTTTGTGGCGGCGCTCGCCACCGCAACCGTCTTAGGTATCAAGGACGGGGAGTTTAGTAAGCTCCAACTAGTCTGGAATATTGGTCCCGTCTTCCTTGGGTGTGTGTTCGCCACATACATGAAGGGCAGCCTTCATAGAAAGGACGACGGATGAACACGAACGCCGCTGTAGTGGCCGGCAGCATCGAGGAGCGGAATGGCAACAGGTCCACGGCCCGCACTGTTACGCGTGTTCAAATGGATTTGCCACCACGTTCGATGGAAAGGCTCACAGCCTTGAAAGAGAAGACCGAAGCCGCCTCATACGCAGAAGTGGTAAAAAGCGCGCTTCGGCTATACGAGGCGCTTATCAACGAAATCGATCGGGGTAACGAGTTTCTAGTGCGGGATAAGGAAGGCAATCTTATCCCTTATCGCATGTTCTTATAAAAAAAATGGCGGCCCGCGGGGTGCGACTTCGACTCGATCGCAGAGCCTACCCCACGCCCGTCCTCATCGGGGTGCGCGCGCTCATAGCCGCCGCGAGCGTGCCGTCGTCGAGATAGTCGAGCTCTCCGCCCACCGGTACGCCATGCGCGAGGCGCGAGACCGCGACGCCCGTGCCGCCAAGCCGGTCGATGATGTAATGCACGGTGGTTTGGCCCTCGACGGTCGCGTTCAAGGCGAGGATCACCTCGCGCAAGCGCTCTTGTCCCACGCGCGCGACGAGGGCGTCGATCCTGAGCTCGCTCGGCCCCACCCCGTCGAGCGCCGAGAGCGTGCCTCCGAGCACGTGATAGCGGCCCTTGAAGGCGTGCGCCCGCTCGATCGCCCAGAGGTCGGCCACGTCCTCGACGACGCAGAGAAGGCCGGCATCGCGCCGTGTGTCGCGGCAGAGGGCGCACGGATCGATCGTGTCGAGATTGCCGCATAGGGAGCAGGCATGGATCGCCTTCGCCGCCTCGGCGAGAGAAGCTGCCAGCGGCTCCATGAGCGATTCGCGGCGCTTTATAAGATAGAGCGCGGCGCGGCGCGCCGAGCGCGGCCCCAGCCCCGGCAGCTTCCCAAGGAGCTGGATGAGACGGTCGAGCTCGGTCATCAGAACGGCAGCTTAAACCCGGGCGGGAGGGCCAAGCCGCCGGTGAGCTTACCCATTTCCTCGGCGAGATGCGCCTCGACGCGGGATTTGGCGTCGTTCGACGCGGCGAGGATCAAATCCTCCAGCACCTCGACCTCGTCGGGCACCATCAGCGAGCGGTCGATCTTCACCTTGCGCATCTCGCCCTTGCCATTGAGCGTCACCTCCACCAGGCCGCCGCCCGAGGCGCCAGTCATCTCGACCTCGGCGAGGCGGGACTGAAGCTCGGCCATGCGGGTCTGCATCTCCTGCGCCTGCTTCATCATCTGGCCCAGATTCTTCATGAAAATTCGTCTCCTTCGGCAAGCTCTTCCGGTTCGGGCGCGGGCGCAGCCTCGCTGTCTACGGTCTCGCGCACGGTCTCTATCCGCGCGCCGGGGAAGGCATCGAGCACCGCCCGCACCAGGGGCTCGCGCGCCGCCTCGCTCTTCAAGGATTGCGCGCGCGCCTCGGCCTGCTCCTTGAGCGTGGGGTCCCCCGGCTCGCCCGAGACGCTCACCACCCAGCGCTGCCCCGTCCATTGCGTCAAAAGCTGTCCGAGCCGGTTCGGCAAATCGCGGGGCGCCGCTTCCTCGGGCCGCAATTCAATGCGGCCCGCTTCAAAATGCACGAGATGGACATGGGCATAAAGATGGGCGCGCAGCAGCGCCTCGCTGTGCTGCTCGAAGAGCTCGACCGCCTCGAGGAAGCTCTGCGGCTGCGCGGGAGACAGCGCGTGCGGTTCCGCGCGCAGGGCCACGCCGGCAATTGCAGAGGCGCCGGTATTCGAAGGCACGCGCGCCGGCCCGGCGCGCGGCGCCGGCGACCCGGGCGCCGATGAGACCTCGAGCGTGCGGATCAGCTCGGCAGGCGAGGGCAGATCGGCGACGTAGGCGAGGCGCACCAGGACCATCTCGGCCGCTTGGATCGAGGAGGGCGACTCTTGCGCCTCGCCGATGCCCTTCAATAATAATTGCCAGGCACGGGCGAGCGACGGGATGCCGAGCTTGGCGGCAAGCGCCGCGCCGCGCGCGCGGTCGCCCTCCATCGCGGGATCGCCCTCGCCGGCATTGGGCGCGAGCTTCAACCGCGTGAGGAAATGCGTGAGGTCGAGCAAATCCTGAAGCACGATCAGCGGATCGGCGCCGCCCTCGTAGAGCGCCTTCATCTGCGCGAGCGCTGCCGGCGCGTCGCCTTTCAATGCCGCCTCGAGCAAGTCGAAGACCAAGCTTCGATCCGCGATCCCAAGCATCTCGCGCACCGCGCCTTCCGTGATCGTCTCGCCGCTCAAGGCCATGGCCTGATCGAGGATGGAGAGGCCGTCGCGCACCGAGCCATCGGCCGCGCGCGCGATCAAGGCGAGCCCCGCCGGATCGGCAGCGACCTTCTCGGCCGCGCAAATCCTGGCGTAGTGCGAGACGAGGATGTCCTGCGGCACGCGGCGCAACGAGAAGCGCTGGCAGCGCGACAGCACCGTCACCGGCACTTTGTGAATCTCGGTGGTGGCAAAGATGAACTTCACGTCCGCGGGCGGCTCCTCGAGGGTCTTCAAGAGCGCGTTGAAGGCCGCCTTCGACAGCATGTGCACTTCGTCGATGATGTAGATCTTGAAGCGCGCCGCCACCGGCTTGTAGCGCACGCCGTCGGTGAGCTCGCGGATCTCGTCGACGCCGGCGCGCGAGGCCGCGTCGATCTCCATGACATCGACATAGCGGTCCTCGGCGATGGCGCGGCACGGCTCGCACACCCCGCACGGGGCTGCCGTCGGGCCGCCTTTGCCGTCGGGGCCGACGCAGTTCAAGGCGCGCGCGATGATGCGGGCGGTGGTGGTCTTGCCCACCCCGCGCACGCCCGTCAGGATGAAGGCATGGGCGATGCGGCCCGTGGCGATCGCGTTGGTGAGCGTGCGCACCATCGCCTCCTGCCCGATCAGCTCGGCGAAGGTGCTGGGCCGATATTTCCGCGCGAGCACGCGATAGGCGCGACCCGGCTCGCTCATGACGCCTCCGTCGAGGGCAGGTGGTGGGAGACCGGACAACGACCCAGGCCGAAACTCGTTACGGCTGCTTCCTTCCGGACCTGACCGGGTTGGCGAGGGACCTGTCCGCCGCCGGCCTCCCGGAGCGACTATATCAGGATCGGCCCGGGAGGTCACAAGCGCCGAATATTGTCGTAAGGTAACTGGATGCCGGACTTGACCGCCAAACAAGCGAATTTCTACACCGGCGGGCTCGACCGCGTATCGCATCTGCGCAAGGACGAGGCCTGGCTGGCCGAGGCGCTCGGCGACAAGTCGAGCCGGCTCGTTCCGGTGTGGCGCGGGCTGAACCTCTTCGCCCGCGGCGACGGCGCCGAGCCGCGCGCGCTGTTCCTGGGGCCGGACGCGGTCCGTGGCTTGAGCGCCGAGCCGGTGCTGCTCGGCCGCCATGAGGATCACGCCTATTTCGCGGTGGATTTGTCCGCTCTCGAAGCGCCGCTCGATGCGCTCGGGCGGCCGGAGACGGCTGAATTCATGGATCTGCGCCGGGTCGGGCCCCTTCTCGCGCGCCAGGACGGCTCGGTGCTGGCCTATGCCAGGGGCGTCGCCTATTGGGCGTCGCGGCACCGCTTTTGCGGTGTGTGCGGTGCCAAGACGAAAGCCGAGGAGGCCGGCCATGTCCGGCGCTGCACCGATCCCCTCTGCGGCGCGCAGCATTTCCCGCGCACCGATCCAGCGGTCATCATGCTGGTGCATGACGGCGACCGCTGCCTCTTGGGACGGCAGAAAATCTGGCCCGTCGGCATGCATTCGACGCTCGCGGGCTTCGTCGAGCCGGGCGAGAGCCTGGAGGAGGCGGTCGCGCGCGAGGTCTATGAGGAAACCAAGGTCACGCTCGATACCGTCACCTATCACTCGTCGCAGCCCTGGCCGTTTCCGGCCTCGCTGATGCTCGGCTTTCATGCGCGCGCACGCACGACCGCAATCGAAGTCGATCACTCCGAACTGGAGGACGCGCGCTGGTACGAGAAAAGCTGGCTGCTCGGGCACGAGGACGATGACGGCTTTCGCATGCCGCGGCGCGAACTCGATCGCCCGCCGCCTGATCGAGGATTGGCTAGGATGGTAACGCCGCGCGGGGGTAGGTCCCCAAAATCTTCCACCTTCGCGTGAAGAATTTCATCTCGCGCAGCGCGAACTGGAATGCCTGTTGGTCGGGATGGGCCTCGACATCGGCGTAGAACTGCGTCGCGATGAAGCGGCCGCCGATCATGTAGCTCTCTATCTTGGTCATGTTGATGCCGTTCGAGGCAAACCCGCCCAAGACCTTGTAAAGCGCGGCCGGCTCGTTGCGCACTTCGAACACGAAGGTGGTGACGACGACGCCCTTGTTGGGTACGGGCTTGGGCTCTTTCGCCATGATCAGGAAGCGCGTCGTGTTATGCGCCGCGTCCTCGATGTTCTCCTTGAGAGAATGGAGGCCGTATATTTTCCCCGCGAGGGCCGAGGCGATCGCCGCCACATGTCTGTCGCCGCGCCGCGCCACTTCGGCGGCGGAGCCCGCGGTGTCGGCGGCGATCTCGGCCTTCAACTTGAGCGCGCGGATGAGCTTCCTGCATTGCGACAGCGCATGGACGTGGCTGCGCACGATTTTCAAGTCCTTGAGCCGCGCGCCCTTCACGGCCAGCAGATGGTGGCTCACGCGCTGATAATGCTCGCCGATGATATGGAGTCCCGAATCGGGCAGCAGATGATGGATAGCCGCGACCCGGCCCGCGACCGAGTTCTCGATCGGCAGCATGGCGAGCGCAGCGCGCCCGCGGCGGACGGCGGCGATCGCATCCTCGAAGGTGGCACTTGGCAGCGTGCGCCGGCGCGGGAACACCTGGCGGCAGGCGAGATCGGAATAGGCCCCGGGCTCGCCCTGGAAAGCGATGAGGCGAGCTGGGTTGGGCGGATTGCTCATGTCGATTTTAGCGAGAGGCGCGCCGCCATCAATTGGCGGGCGCGGGCGAGGTCGGCAGGAGTATCGACACCGAACGGAATGGAGTCAACGAGCGCCACGTCGATGCGCATGCCGGCGTCGAGCGCGCGCAATTGCTCGAGGCTTTCGCGCCGCTCCAGCACCGATGGCGGCAAGCTCACGAAGCGCTGGAGCGCCGCCCGGCGATAGGCATAGACCCCGATATGGTGATAGAGCGGCCCCGGCCCGTGCGGCACCGGGCCGCGCGAAAAATAAAGCGCGCGGGCGCAGAGCCCGCCCGGCGGAAAGCCCGCCGCGATCTTGACCACGCTGGGCGATAGTTTCTCATCCTCCCTGTCAATAACAGCGGCGAGCGTCGCGATATCAACGGACGGGTCAGCCAAGGGCAAGAGCACCGCCCGAATCGCCGCCGGATCGATGAGCGGCAGGTCGCCTTGCAGGTTGATGACGACGTCGTGAAGCCCTTTTGGGTCGAGCGCCGAGACCGCCTCGAAGATGCGATCCGAGCCCGAGGGATGATCGGGACGCGTGAGGACCGCAGTGCCGCCCCCGGTCTCGATCGCGGCGGCGATCTCGCGCTCGGCGCAAGCGACCACCACCGGACCCGCACCCGCCTCGACGGCGCGGCGCCAAACCTGGACGATCATCGGCGCACCGCCAATATCGGCGAGCGGCTTGCCCGGCAACCGGGTCGACGCCAAACGCGCCGGAATGACGACAATCGGATTCACGAGCGCAAAACCCCCACGATCACGGGCCCAGCATAGCGATTGCGGCGTTATGCCGCATGAAATCCGGGACGGCGCGCCGGAGGCCCTTGCTAATGTCGCCGCGCCTCAATCATATTTCGTTTGCGGCTTCGGCGGAAATTCGCTTTTCTGCCGGCCGGTATCGAGACCAGCCCCGAGGTTCCCCGCATGTCGTTCGAAGCCAATAAAATTATCGGCGCGATCCTGGCCGCGATGATGCTGGCGATGGTCTCGGGCCTCGTTTCCAACATCCTCGTTCATCCCCGACCGCTCGCCAAGAACGTCTATGAGGTGGCAGGCGCCGCGCCTGCGGCCGGCACCACGGCAGCACCCGCCCAGCCCGCCGGACCCGAGCCGATCGCGGCCCTGCTCGCCACGGCCGACCCCGACGCCGGCAAGGCCAAGACGACGGTATGCGCCGCCTGCCACACGTTCGACAAGGGCGGACCCAACCGCATCGGCCCGAATCTCTATGGCATCGTCGGCGACCAGATCGCGCATGACCGCGGCGGGTTCTCCTTCTCGCAGGCGCTGTCATCGAAGGGCGGCACGTGGACGATCGACAATCTCAATGCCTGGCTGTGGAAGCCGCAGAGCTTCGCCCAGGGCACCAAGATGACCTTCATCGGCCTGCCCAAGGCGCAGGACCGCGCCAACGTCATCGCCTATCTCAACACGATGAGCGATAATCCCAAGCCGCTGGCCAGCCTCGCGGCCGAGGCGGCCCCAGCGGCAGCGGCACCATCACCCGCCAGCGCCAGCCCGCCGGCCAAGCCATAGAACCGCCAAGCCGCGGCATGACGGAAAAGGTCACCGCGGAGCATATCGAGCTTGCCCATCGTCTCGCCGACGAAGCCGGCGCGATCCTCCGCCGTTATTTCCGGCGGCCGATCGCGATCGGCCGGAAAGCCGACCGCAGCCCCGTGACCATCGCCGACCGCAAGGCCGAGCGCGCCATGCGCCGCCTGATCGCGGCGCGCTTTCCCGCGCATGGCATAATCGGCGAGGAATATGGCAGCGTCCGCGCGGATACCGATCATGTCTGGGTGCTCGATCCGGTGGACGGCACCAAGTCCTTCATCAGCGGGGTACCGCTCTTCGGCATTCTGATCGCGCTCGCCTATCGCGGCAAGCCGGTGCTGGGCGTCATCGATCAGCCGATCCTCAAGGAGCGCTGGCTGGGCGCGGCCGGCCGAAGAACGACGCTCAACGGCAAACCGGTCAAGACCCGCGCCTGCGCGAGAATCGGCGCCGCAACGCTCTACGCGACCAGCCCCGATATGTTCGCGAGAGGCGAGGCAAGGTCTTTCGCGCGGCTCGGCCGGCGAGTGGGGCTCGCGCGCTTCGGCGCCGATTGCTACGCCTATGCGCTCCTCGCCGGCGGCTTCATCGACCTCGTGGTCGAGGCCCAATTGAAGCCTTACGATTTCAGCGCGCTCGCACCCATCGTCACCGGCGCGGGCGGCACGATCACGGATTGGCGGGGCAAGGCGCTCGACCTCGCCTCGGATGGTCGCGTGATCGCCGCCGGCGATCCAGCCCTCGCCAAGACGGCGCGGAGGATTTTGGCGGGGTAGCGGTTTTCCTCTAAGCTTGTCCCCATGATGTGCCGCTTAAGAATCGCTGGGCCGCTTGGCCTCCTTGCGCTGGCCGCGCTCGCCGCGCCCGCGGGCGCCGAGCCGCGCCACGGCCTGTCGCTGTTCGGCGATCTCAAATATCCGGCGAATTTCGCCCATTTCGATTACGTCAACCCCGGCGCCCCGAAGGGCGGCACGGTCAAATACGCCTCGACCGGCACCTTCGTTACCCTCAACCCCTTCACCTTGAAGGGCTCGCCGGCCGACGGCCTCGACCTCGTGTTCGATACGCTCATGACCCCGGCCGAGGACGAACCGGCTTCCGAATACGGCCTCGTCGCGGAAAGCGCCGACGTCGCGCCCGACCGGAGCTGGGTGATCTACACGCTGCGCCCCGAGGCGCGGTTCCAGGACGGAACAAAGATCATGCCCGAGGATGTGATCTGGACCTTCGATACGCTCAAGGCTGAAGGCCATCCGCGCTACCGGCTCTATTACGCCGACGTGCTCAAAGCCGAAAAGGTCGGCGAGCGCGGCGTCAAGTTCAGCTTCCGGAATGGCAATAACCGCGAGCTGCCCTCGATCATCGGCGAGATGCCGGTACTGTCGCGGGCCTATTGGACGAAGGTCGGGTTCGACAAGACGACGCTCGATCCGCCGCTCGGCAGCGGTCCCTATAAGATCAAATCGGTCGATCCCGGGCGCTCGATCACCTATGCGCGCGATCCCGATTACTGGGGCAAGGATTTGCCGGTCAATCGCGGGCGCAACAATTTCGGTACGATCCGCTACGACGATTATCGCGACGAGACCGTCGCGCTCGAAGCCTTCAAGGCCGGGCAGTACGACATCCGCGTCGAGAACGTCGCGAAGAACTGGGCGATCGGCTATGACGGCCCGGCGCTGCAGCGCAGGGCTCATCAAGAAGGATGAGATCCCCAACCAGCTGCCCCAAGGCATGCAGGGCTTCGGCTTCAACACGCGGCGGCCGATCTTCGCCGACCCTCGCGTGCGCGAGGCCGTCGGCGAGCTGTTCGATTTCGAATGGACGAACAAGAACCTCTTCTACGGCGCCTATACGAGAAGCCGCAGCTATTTCTCGAATTCCGAGCTGGCTGAGACCGGCGCACCCAGCCCCGCGGAATTGAAGCTGCTCGAGCCTTGGCGCGGCCAGATCCCGGACGAGGCTCTGACCCGGGAATACGACCCGCCCAACACCGACGGCAGCGGCGAGATCCGGAACAATCTGCGCGCGGCGCTCGCGCTCTTTGCCGCCGCCGGCTGGTCGGTCAAGAACGAGAAGCTGGTCAACGACAAAACCGGCGAGCAATTCGCCTTCGAATTCCTGCTCGCGCAGCCGGAATTCGAGCGCGTGGTGCTGCCCTTCGCGCGCAACCTCGCGCGCATCGGCGCGAGGATGGACGTGCGCACCGTCGATCCCGCGCAATACGAGAATCGCATGCGGAATTTCGACTACGACATGGCGGTCGTCGCGATCGGCGAGTCGGCCTCGCCGGGCAACGAGCAACGCGATTATTGGAGCTCGGCGGCCGCCGACGAGCCCGGCAGCCTCAATCTCGTGGGCGTGAGGAGCAAGGCCGTCGACGCGCTCGTCGATCTCGTCATCAACGCGCCCGACCGCGGAAGCCTCGTCACCGCCGTTCATGCGCTCGACCGGGTCCTGAGCTGGAGCTATTACGTCGTGCCGAACTGGTATCTGCCCTACTTCCGGGTCGCCTATTGGGACAAATTCGAACGGCCCAAGACCAACCCGCCCTATGCCTTGGCGCTCGACACCTGGTGGTTCGAGCCCGAGCGAGCCCAGAGCCTGGAGACCAAGAAGCCGCAGGTCGATGTGAAATGAACGGCACCGGGACGCGCGGCTGATGCTCGCTTATGCGGTGCGCCGCATCCTCTTAATCGTGCCGACGGTCTTCGCCATCATCCTGGTGAATTTCGTCATCGTGCAGGCGGCGCCGGGCGGGCCGGTCGACCAGCTCATCGCCCAATTGAAAGGAAGCGCCGGCGGGTCGCTGGAGCGCGTCTCCGGCGGCGGCGGCGAGCTGACCGGCGCCGGCACGGCGACCAGCCAAACGCGCGGCAGCCGCGGCCTCGACCCCGAATTCATCGCCGAGCTGCAAAAGCTCTACGGCTTCGACAAGCCGCCGGCGCAACGATTCTGGCTGATGCTTAAGAACTACGTCACCTTCAATTTCGGCAACAGCTTCTATCAGGACCGGCCGGTGATCTCGCTGATCGCGGAGAAGCTGCCGGTGTCGATCTCCTTGGGCCTCTGGACGACGTTGCTCATCTATCTGATCTCGATCCCGTTGGGCATTCGCAAGGCGGTGAAAGACGGCAGCCTGTTCGACGTGTGGTCGAGCGCCGTCGTCATCGTCGGCTATGCGATCCCGGGATTCCTGTTTGCCGTGCTGTTGATCGTGCTGTTCGCGGGCGGCAGCTATCACAGTTGGTTTCCGCTGCGCGGCCTCACCTCGGACGGCTGGGCGGATTTCTCGCTCCCGCACAAGATCGCCAATTATTTCTGGCACATCACGCTGCCGGTCGCGTCGTTGGTGATCGGCGGCTTCGCCGGGCTGACCATGCTTACCAAGAACTGCTTCCTCGAGGAGATCAACAAGCAATATGTCGTGACCGCCCGCGCCAAGGGCCTCAGCGAGCGCCGCGTGCTCTACGGCCATGTGTTCCGCAACGCGATGCTGCTCGTGATCGCGGGATTCCCGGCGGCCTTCGTCGGCATCCTCTTTACCGGCGCGCTGCTCGTCGAAGTGATCTTCTCGCTGGACGGGCTTGGCCTGCTCGGCTTCCAAGCGGCGATCGGCCGCGATTATCCGATCATGTTCGCGACGCTCTATATTTACACGCTGGTCGGATTGGGGCTGAAGCTCATCAGCGACCTGACCTACATGCTGATCGACCCGCGCATCGATTTCGGAACCCGCGGGACATGACGCCCCTGACCCGGAGGCGGCTCGCCAATTTCCGCGCCAATAAGCGCGGCTTTTGGTCGCTATGGATTTTCCTGGTGATTTTCGGCTTGAGCCTCGCCGCCGAGCTCATCGCCAACGACCGCCCACTCATCGTGCGCTATGACGGGCATTTCTTCTTTCCCGTGTTCACCGATTATCCCGAGAGCCAGTTCGGCGGCGAGCTTCCGATCGAGGCCGATTACCGCGACCCCGTCACTGCGGCACGAATCGAAGCGAAGGGCTTCATGATCTGGCCGCCCATTCCCTTCGGCGACCAGACGATCAATTACGCGCTGCCCTCGCCCGCGCCATCGCCGCCCGATGCGGTCGATTGGCTCGGCACCGACGACCAGGGACGCGATGTGCTAGCGCGCCTCATCTATGGCTTTCGCATCTCGGTGTTGTTCGGGCTTACCCTCACGATCCTGAGCTCGGTCATCGGCGTGGCCGCGGGCGCGATCCAGGGCTATTACGGCGGCCTTATCGACATCTCGGCCCAGCGCTTCCTCGAGATCTGGGCCGGCCTCCCCGTGCTTTATCTGCTCATCATCTTATCCAGCATCATCGAGCCGAATTTCTGGTGGCTGCTCTTCATCATGTTGTTGTTCTCGTGGATGTCGCTCGTCGATCTGGTGCGCGCGGAATTTCTGCGCGCGCGAAATTTCGATTATGTGCGCGCGGCGCGCGCGCTCGGCGTCGGCAACCTCGTGATCATCTGGCGCCACGTTCTGCCAAACGCGATGGTGGCGACGCTCACCTTTCTGCCTTTCATCCTGAACGGCTCGATCACCACCCTGACCTCGCTCGACTTCCTGGGCTTCGGCCTGCCGCCGGGCTCGCCTTCGCTGGGCGAGCTGCTGGCGCAGGGCAAAGCCAATCTCCAAGCACCCTGGCTCGGCCTGACCGCGTTCTTCGTCCTGGCGGTGATGCTTAGCCTGCTGATCTTCATAGGAGAGGCCGTGCGCGACGCCTTCGATCCAAGAAAGATGGGAAGATGAGCGGTCTTCTCTCCGTCCGCGACCTTACCATCGACTTCAACGCCGCGGGCACGAGCGTCGAGGCGGTGAAGGGGTATCTCGTTCGAGATCGAGCGAGGCGAGACCGTGGCGCTCGTGGGCGAAAGCGGCTCGGGCAAGTCAGCGACGGCGCTGTCGATTCTCCAGCTTCTGCCCTATCCGATCGCGAGCCACGGCAAAGGCAGCAGTATCGTCTTCGACGGGCAGGAACTGGTCGGCGCCAGCGATGCCGTATTGCGCAAGATCCGCGGCGACCGCATCGCCATGGTGTTCCAGGAGCCGATGACCTCGCTCAATCCGCTTCACACCATCGAAAAGCAGATCACCGAGACGCTTCATCTGCACAAGGCGATGAACCGGGCCGCCGCGCGCGCGCGCGCCGTCGAGCTCTTGCATCTCGTCGGCCTCCCCGAGGCGGAAAGCCGGCTCGGCGCCTATCCGCACCAGCTTTCGGGCGGCCAGCGCCAGCGCGTGATGATCGCCATGGCGCTCGCCAACGAGCCCGACATTCTGATCGCCGACGAGCCCACGACGGCGCTCGACGTGACCATCCAGGCGCAAATCCTGAGGCTCCTAAAAGAGCTTCAGGCGCGCTTGGGGCTGGCGCTCTTCCTCATCACCCACGATCTGACCATCGTGAGAAAGCTGGCCGATCGCGTGCTGGTGATGAGCGAAGGGCGGATCGTCGAAGCGGGCATCGCCGCCGCGATTTTTAGCGCGCCCCGCGCATCCCTACACCAGGAAGCTGCTCGCCGCCGAGCCGAAGGGCGAGCCCAAGATGGCGGCGCCACGCCCGCCTAAGTTGCTCCAAGCGCGCGATATGCGCGTCTGGTTCCCGGTAAAGACGGGGCTCTTGCGCCGCACCACCGGCCACGTCAAGGCGGTCGATGGCGTGAGCCTCAATCTTCGCGCCGGCGAGACGTTGGGCGTCGTCGGCGAATCGGGCTCGGGCAAGACGACGCTCGGCCTGGCGCTGTTGCGATTGATCGACAGCAGCGGCGAGATCGTGTTCGACGGCAAGCGGCTCGACGCGCTGAAGAGCGCCGCGATGCGGCCTCTGCGGCGGGCCATGCAGATCGTGTTCCAGGACCCGTTCTCGAGCCTGTCGCCGCGGCTCTCGGTGGGCCAGATCGTCGAAGAAGGCTTGAAAGTGCACGGGCTGGGCGGCAACGCAACGGCGCGGCGCCGCGAGATCGAGCTCGTGCTGGCCGAGGTCGGGCTCGATCCGGCCACGGCCGACCGCTACGCCCACGAATTCTCGGGTGGCCAGCGCCAGCGCATCGCGCTCGCCCGCGCTCTCGTGCTAAAGCCGCGCTTCGTGTTGCTCGACGAGCCAACCTCGGCGCTCGACATGTCGGTGCAGGCGCAGATGGTGGAGCTGTTGCGCGATCTTCAGCTGCGCCACGGCCTCGCCTATCTCTTCATCAGCCACGATCTGCGCGTGGTGAGGGCGCTGGCACATGAGATCCTGGTGATGAAGGATGGCAAGGTGGTCGAAAGCGGACCGGCCGCAAGCATTTTCACCGCGCCCAGCACTGCCTATACCAAGGCGCTGATGGCGGCGGCCTTCGATCTCGAAGCGGTCGAGACGGCGGCGCCGCAGCAATAAATCTAAACCGCCAAGCCCCAGCGCTCGACCACGCGCTTGTTGGCCGCGTCCTCGGGCCGCTCGATCGTCCAGCCCTGCGCAAGGAGGGCTTCGGCGGTGAGCCGGTTGCCGGCGAAGCCGAGCCAGAGCTGGATCGCGAAGAAGACGGCTGCGAGCGCCACCTCGGCCACGCTCGCGGCCGCCTCGCTAAGATGGACGACGCCGACGACGAGAACGACCAGCCAGAGCGCGAGGATGCAAGCGCCCCAATGCGGCAGCCGTCGCCGGAACAGCGGCAGGCCGAACAGGCCGGCGAACAGGAACAAGTCCCAGGCGAATCCGGTCGCGATTTGCTTCTCCTTTCCGCTGCTTTTTTGCTTCAAGCGGATCGCGCCCGGCAGCTTGGCCTCGCCGCTGGCGCGGCGCGACGGCCTGCCTTTGCGCAAGCTTTCACCCGCCACGAGCGAATCTTCCTTCGATCAGCGCATAAAGCGCGCGCAAGCCCAGCGCCTCGCCGCCCTCGGGCCGCCCCGGGCGGCTCTTCTGGTTCCAGGCATAGGTGTCGATATGCGCCCAGGACGTGGCCTGGGGCACAAAGGCATCAAGATAAAGCGCGGCAGTGATCGCGCCGGCAAAGGGAGATTCGGAAACGTTGTTGAGATCGGCGATCGGCGACACGATCATTTGGCGATAGGGCCGCCACAGCGGCAAGCGCCATAGCGGATCTCCTTCCCTATCGCCAGCGGCGAGAAGATCGGCAGCCAGGGCATCGTCATTGGCAAAAAGCGCCGGCAGATCGGGGCCGAGCGCCGTTCGCGCCGCCCCGGTCAACGTCGCCACGTCGATGACAAGCGCCGGCTTCTCGGCGCAGGCCTCGTATAGCGCATCGCACAGGACGAGCCGGCCTTCGGCATCGGTATTGCCGACCTCGACGGTCATGCCTTTGCGCGTCTTGATGATGTCCAAGGGCCGGAAGGCGTTGCCCGCGACCGCATTCTCGACCGCGGGCACCAGCACCCTCAAGCGCACCGGAAGTTGCGCCTCCATGACCGCCGAGGCGAGGCCGAGCAAGGTCGCGGCACCGCCCATGTCCTTCTTCATCAGCCGCATCCCGCTTGCGGTCTTCAAATCGAGTCCCCCGCTATCGAAGCAAACGCCCTTGCCGACGAGCGTGACCTTGGGCGCGGCGGGATCGCCCCAGGCGATATCGATGAGAAGCGGCGGCTTGGCGGCGGCGCGGCCGACCGCGTGGATCGCGGGATAATTCTCGGCGAGCAACTGGTCGCCCCGGATCGCCCGGAACCGCGCGCCGTTGCGCCGGGCGAGATCTTCGGCCGCTGCGGCGAGCTCGGGCGGGCCCATGTCCTCGGCCGGCGTGTTGATGAGATCGCGCGCCAGCGCGATGCCGCGCGCCAGGCGCTCGATCCGGGGCCGGTCTGCGCCCTCGGGCCAAACCAGATCGGCCCAGCCGCGCTCGCGCGGCTTGTAGCGCGTGAAGGCGTAGCAGCCCAGCGCCCAGCCCAGAGCAAACCTGGTCGCCTGTGGCGCGGCAATCTCGCCATCCAGCCGATAGGCGCCGAGCGGCAGGGTATCGGGCAGGGCGGCGAGCGACCAAAGCTCCTCTCCGGGCGTGACCCCGATGAGCACCCGGGAGAGCAGCCCGGCCGCATCGGGCAGCAGCGCCACCTTGCCGGTCTCCGCCAACATAGCGCGTCGTCTCTACCCAGCGGCGCTGCGTCTCGTCGAGTTCGGGCCAGCACCGCCGCCAAGCCTTCCGCAGTGACGGCTGAGAGCGGCACAGCGTCGCTGCGCGGGGCGATGAGATGATCGAGCACGAGAGCGCCTCCAGCGGCAGGGTTGCGCGGCACCCCCCTCGCCGTCACATTGCAAGGGGATCAGCCGGCAAAGGATAGCCGATGGCCGAGTTCACCATCTATATCGGCAATAAGAATTATTCCTCCTGGTCGCTGCGCGGCTGGTTGATGCTGAAGCAGACCGGCGTGGCTTTCGGGGAGATACTGGTCCCGATCGGGCTCCCCACCAGCCGCGCCGAGATCCTGCGCTATTCGCCCTCGGGCAAGGTCCCGGCGCTCGTGCATGGCGATATGACAATCTGGGAATCGCTCGCGATCGGCGAATATCTGGCCGAATTGTTCCCGGCGGCGAGGCTGTGGCCCGCCGAGCGCCGCGCCCGCGCCGTAGCGCGAGCCGTCAGCCTTGAGATGCATGCCGGATTCATGCCGCTGCGGCGGCATCTGCCGATGAACATGCGTTCCCAATTCGATCGCGCGATCATCGCCGAGATTGAGGGCGACATCGATCGCGTCGCGGCGCTATGGCGCGACTGTCGCAAGCGCTTTGGAGCCGGCGGCGATTTCCTGTTCGGGCATTTCACCATCGCCGACGCCATGTACGCTCCGGTGGTCAGCCGGTTTCGCACTTTCAAGGTTCCGCTCGACGCCGAGGCCGAGGCCTATGCCGCCGCGGTGACGGCCTGGCCGGCCTATCGGGAATGGCTCGCCGGCGCGCGCAACGAGCCGATGATCATCGATCAGTGGGAATTCTAGGCCCGGCGATGCCCCGGGGCGTTGCGCAGCGGTCGTCGGGTGCGACGTCAAAGAGCCTGCCCCGGCAAAAGCACACAGTTTTTAATGTGGTGGCCAACTGATTACCGCTAGGCAGGCGCAGTACTGCGTCCGACCAACGCGGTTTTTCGTTAGTTTTACCTTCGCTCGTTTCTGTTAGCGTCGCATAACAACCGCGCAACGAAGGATGAAGGCTGAGGGAGGGAAACGGATGAAGGCCCCGATTTTGTCTCGCGAGACACTGACACGTCGGCACCTGCTGGGCCGCGCCGGCATGGCGGGCTTGGTAACGCTGGCATCGCCGGCTTGGGCGCAGACAATGGTCGATCTTCCTTTGCCCGGAGGCCCCGATGCCCGGCCGATCACGACTGCGTTCCCGCAGAAAGGGTCAATGATCCTCCAGCGCACGCGCCCGCCGCTGCTGGAAACCCCCTTCGAAGTGTTCGACAAAGGCGTGTTCACGCCGAACGATCGGTTCTACGTGCGCTGGCATTGGGCGGTCATTCCGACGGACGTCAATGTCGATACGTTCCGCCTTAACGTCCATGGCAACGTCGAGCGGCCATTGTCGCTAACCCTAAAAGAGATTCTCGGAATGCCGCAGGTAGAGACAGCGGCTGTCAACCAATGCTCGGGCAATTCGCGCGGGTTCTTCCAGCCGCGGGTTGCCGGCGGCGAGTGGGGGAATGGCGCCATGGGGAATGCCCGCTGGACGGGCGTGCGCCTGAGGGACGTGCCTCGACCGCGCCGGCGTGAAGCCGGGCGCCGTGCAGGTTCGGTTCAATGGCATGGACAACCCCGTCGTCGCCGACGGACCCGACTTCATGAAATCGCTCGATGTCGATCACGCGCGCGATGGCGAAGTCATGATCGCTTATGGAATGAACGGTCAGCAGCTGCCGCTATTAAACGGCTTCCCGTTGCGGCTCGTGGTACCGGGCTGGTATGCGACCTATTGGGTCAAGATGCTCAACGACATCGAAATTCTCGACGCTGCGGATACCAATTTCTGGATGAAAACAGCCTACACCATCCCCGATACGCCGCACGCCGACATGAAGCCGGGGCAGGCCGACGTGAAGATGATACCGATCAACCGGATGGTTCCGCGATCCTTCATCACGAACATCAAATCGGGCACCACCATCCGTGTCGGCAATCCGACGCTCGTTCGCGGCATCGCGTTCGGAGGCGATAGCGCCGTATCGCGGGTGGACTTCTCCGCGGATGGCGGCAAGAGCTGGCATGCCGCGCGGCTCGGCAAGGACGAAGGCAAGTACAGCTTCCGTAATTGGGAGACCCGCTATACCCCGCCGGCTAAAGGCAGCTACAGCCTCGTGGTTCGTTGCACGAATAGCAGCGGCGCGGTGCAGCCCGATCAGGCCAATTGGAATCCGTCGGGGTTCATGCGCAACGTCATCGAATCAATCCCCGTAACCGCCGCCTGAGGAGCACCGGAAGATGGCTCACAAAATTCTGCCGTTCGTCCTCCTGGCCGGAGCGGTCCTCGTATCGGCGGCGGTGCAAGCGAAGATTCTTCCCCAGCTAAAATCGGTGGCGGTCGAGTTGCCGGACAACGATCAGACGTTTCCGAGCGGCCCGGGCTCGAACGTCGCCGATAACGACTGCCGCAGCTGTCACTCCGTCGAGATGGTATTGACCCAGCCGGCCATGCCCAAGGCGGCATGGGAAGCGGAGGTCAATAAAATGCGCAACGTCTACAAGGCGCCCCTCGATGCCAACGACGTCGCGCCGATCGTCGAATATCTGACCGGAATCAAAGGAGTCCAGTAAGGCACCGCACCGCTCCGGTTGTTGTGCCGCATGCCGATACCTCCCGGTGGTGCTTGGGTCCCTTCCCGACGAAATAGGGCGCTACCCGCGCCATCGCGCGCTTGGCCTTCGGCCCGCCAGAATGCTATCGTGGGCACGCATAACGCCCTGGCAGGAGAGATCGGGTTTCGACCCGGCGCCGAAGGAGCAACCGCCCCGGAAACTCTCAGGCAAAAGGACTGTCAGGGCAAAGCACTCTGGAAAGCAGGCGGGCCGCGCAGCGAGCGGAACGCCTCACCGACGAGGTAAGCCAGGCCTCCCCGACGAGGGATGCGCCCGGTCAATCTTTCAGGTCTTCGGACAGAGGGGGCGCTCAACCGGCCGTGGCAGACGGCCGGCCATGACGCGCTCGAACCCGGAGACCAAGGATGCCCGACCGCCTCGCCACCGCAACCGCAGCCTTGACCAGGCACGCCAGCCCCGGCTTGGAGATCCGCGCCAAGCTCAAGCCCGGCCACGACCGGATACTGACGCCCGGCGCGATGGCCTTCGTAGCCTCGCTCGAGCGCAAATTCGGCGCCGAGCGCAAGCGTCTCCTCGCGCAGCGCGCCGCCGTGCAAGCGAAGCTCGATGCCGGCTGGCGGCCCGACTTCCCGGAGGAAACCCGCGCCATTCGCGAGTCCGATTGGACAGTCGCGAAGCTGCCCGAGGACCTCGTCGACCGCCGTGTCGAAATTACCGGCCCAACCGACCGCAAGATGGTGATCAACGCGCTGAATTCCGGCGCCAACGTTTTCATGGCGGATTTCGAGGATTCGAACACGCCGAGCTGGAACAATCTGATCGAGGGCCAGATCAACCTCGCCGACGCCGTTCGCCGCACGATCGCCTTCGTCGATCCCGCGACCAACCGGCCCTACGCGTTGCACGACGAAGACCGCGACGCTGCTGGTGCGGCCGCGCGGCTGGCATCTGCCCGAGGCGCATGTGCTGGTCGACGGCCAGCCGATGTCGGGCTCGCTGTTCGATTTCGGGCTGTTCTTCTTCCACAACGCCAAGGAGCTGATCGCGCGCGGCACCGGGCCCTATTTCTACCTGCCCAAGCTGGAAAGCCGCCACGAGGCCAAGCTGTGGGACGATGTCTTTGTCGAAAGCCAGCGCCTCTTGGGGATTCCCATGGGCACGATCAAGGCGACGGTGCTGATCGAGACCATCCTCGCCGCCTTCGAGATGGACGAGATTCTTTACGCGCTCAAGGATCATTCCGCCGGGCTCAATTGCGGGCGCTGGGACTACATCTTCAGCTTCATCAAGAAATTCGCCGCCGACAAAAGCGCATTGCTGCCCGACCGCGCCGAGGTGACGATGACGGCGCATTTCCTGCGCAGCTACAGCCTCCATCTCATTAGGACGTGCCACCGCCGCAAGGTCCACGCGATGGGCGGCATGGCGGCGCAAATCCCGATCCGCGACAACCCGGAAGCCAACGAGGCGGCGATGGCGAAGGTCCGCGCCGACAAGCTGCGCGAGGCGGGCGACGGCCACGATGGCACCTGGGTGGCCCATCCGGGCCTCGTCGCGATCGCCAAGGAAATCTTCGACAAGGCGATGCCGGAAGCCCATCAGATCGGGCGCCAGCGCCAGGACGTCACGGTTACGGCAGCCGATCTGCTGCGCGTGCCGCAAGGCACGATCAGCGAAGCGGGCTTGCGGCAGAACCTCAATGTCGGGATCGGCTATCTCGAGGCTTGGCTCAGGGGAATGGGCTGCGTGCCGCTCTACAATCTGATGGAGGACGCGGCCACAGCCGAGATCAGCCGCGCGCAGGTCTGGCAATGGATCAGGCACGGCGCGGCGCTCGACGATGGCCGGGCGATCGACCTCGCCTTGTGCGACCTCATCCTCGATGAGGAATTAGGCAAGCTCAAGGCAGCGGCCCTCCCGGGCAACCGCTATGACGATGCCGCGGCCATCTTTCGCGATCTCATCGCCGCCAAGAGCTTTCCGGAATTCCTCACCCTGCCCGCCTATCGACAGCTCATCAGCGAAGGCGTGTGAGGGTAATCGATTCGGGCCGCTATTTAACCCTGACATAACGCAGCGGGAAGATGCCGTCGGCCTGCTGGACGAGCTCGATATTGTTGCGTGCGGCCCACACCACTTGTTGCTGGTGGAGTGGGATGTAAGCGATGTCGTCGCGCACCAATGCCAGCGCCTGGTGGAGAGAATCGAGGCGTTTCCCCGCATCGCTCTCGGCTTCAATCGCCTCGATGAGGGTATCGAGCGCGGGATTGGAGTAGCCGCCGAAATTGGCGTCGCCGCGATGGGCGTCGCGGTTGCGCGTCGCCGCCAGATTGACGAGCGGATCGAGCGCGTCATAGCTCGCGGGCGACCATCCCATCAGATAGAGGCTGGTCCGATACTCCGGCTGCATCAGCCGTGCAAAGAACTTCCCCCGCGTCATCGCGTTGAGACGCAGCTTGATCCCGACCTTAGCCAGCATCGCCACCACCTCGTCGCAGATCGCCTCGTCGTTGACATAGCGGTCGTTGGGGCAATCCATGCCGGCCGAAAAGCCTTTCGGGAATCCTGCCTCGGCCAGCAGGGCCTTGGCGGCTACCGGGTCGTAAGGCAGGCGGTGGTCGAGCGCCGCATCGAAGCCCTCGACCCCGGGCCCGACCAGGAGCGCCGCTGGAGTAGCAAAGCCGCGCATCACCTTGGACTTGATCGCGTTCTCGTCGATCGCCTGGTACACGGCTTGGCGCACCCGCTTGTCGCGAAACGGGTTGCGCCCCTTCGCGTCGCCGTCGACCAGCGCGTCGCGCGCCTGGTTCAGCCCCAAGAGTATCGTCCGCAGCTCGGGCCCAGTCATGAGGCGAACCCCCGCGCCGCGCGCGATCCGGTCGGTCGATTGCGGCGGCACGGCATAAAGCATGTCGATCGTCCCAGCCAGCAGCGCCGATACCGCCGCGGCGCCGGTCATCGGCCGGAACACCACGCGGTCGAGATTGTGCTGGGGCCGATCCCACCAGCCGGGATTGCGCACCAGCACGGTCTCGACATCGGGCTTGCGAGAATCGACCATGAAGGGCCCGGTGCCGTCGGCGTGGTCGGCGGCGTAGGTTTCCGCGCCGTGCAAGGCATCCGCCGGCTGCTCGGAATTGTCGCTCGTCGCACCAGCGCGCGCTCATGATGTCCCAGGAAGTGATCTCCTCCGGCAGGATCGGGTCGGGCTCGTTGGTCACGATGTCGACGGTGAAGTCGTCTACTTTACGAACCTCGCGCAAGCTGACCAAAGCATTGGCAAGATTCGAGCCGCGCGCGCGCGCGAACGAGAACACGACGTCGTCGGCGCTGAAGGGCGTGCCGTCCTGAAAGCGCACGCCGTGGCGCAGCTCGAAGCGCCAGCGATCGGGCGCGGCCTGTTGCCAGCGCAGCGCGAGCGCGGGCTCGAGCCGCAGAGCGCGATCCCGCCGCACCAGCGGCTCGTAGATGTTGGACACGAAGGACAAGAGGAAAGTCTCTTGCCTGGCGTAAGGATCGAGCGAATAGACGTCCTGCTCGTTGGTCCAGCGCAAGGTCGCGGCCGATGCGGGCAAGGCCGAGAGCAGCAGCAGGAAAGCCGCCGCACCAACCCTCGCCGTCATCGCCCGCCTCCGCAAAAACCCTTGAACCGCTCCGCCCGAGAGTTTGCCGCGCGCCTTGCGGTGTCAACGGCTTTCGGCGACAAGGGGAAGATGGAAAGCGAGGCAAAATCATGGCCGTGATCTATGTCGCGCGCAGCGCGACGCTGGCGAAATGGGGCTCCGATGTCGGTTTGAGCAAGCACGTCTATAAGGTCGGCGTGGCCGAGGAGCCGGTAAAGGATCTCGTGGCCCAAGGATGGGCGGGCGCTACCGACTGGACCCTCGTCAAGAAAGAGCCGGCCGAGGGCCTCGACGAAGCCGCCGTGATCGAGCGATTGGCGCGGCGCGACACCCTGATCGACCCTAAATATTATCCGCGCGTCAAGGGCACGCCCGGCCTGTTCAAGGTCGATGTCCACCACGTCGAAAGCCACATCATCGTGGGCCGGGCGCTCGAGGGCGGCGCCGAGCGCATCGTGGCTCAAGCTTAAACCCGCCGATTTCGCCTCCTACCTCATCCACAACGCACGGCGCTAAGTGTTTCCAAGTATAGGTTTGTCGGATTTCTTTATCTAGCGTATCTATGCGTTACATCGTTTAACACATATTAACCCTATATTATTCTGTTTTATAGTTAATTTGGCTTTACTTTCGAAATCCTCGGGAGTATATGGTTAACCCAGAACCCAATCTTGGTTAACGAGCAGAATGCTCTTCGGTACCCGAAGGAGGCATCGATGTTCGCGTTTCTGGCTCGTTGGGCGCTTGGCGCCGCGACAATAGGGGGGCTGGCGCTGGGCGCCCTGACCCTCGGGTCCATGCCCGCCAAAGCCGTCACTTGCGGAATTTCCTTCACGCCCACGACCGGCAGTCCGATCTCGGATTGCTCGGAAATCATCACCTTTACCGGCACCAGCCCGAGCAACCTGACCTTCACCGTCACAACGCCGTCCAACGGGAGTCCTTATGCCGGCACCGATGGCTATGGCGCCTATAACGTCAGCGGCTATACGCTGATCGGCGTGATCAACAATAGCAGCGTGACGATCCCCGACCTCTATATTGGCGGCGGCATCGGGCAAGCCCTTTTTTCGCTGCAGCCGCTCGAGAATCTGTGCGCCGGCGCTTTCACTCCCGGGCTTTCGCTGACCTGCAGCGCTGCCGCCAATTCCGGGACCAACGGCACGATTTTCAATACGAGCAGCCTGACCGAGTTCACCGGCGCCAATTTGACCTATCTGACCGGTGCTGGCGCATGCACGGGGGTGAGCGCGGCGGTCCTGAGTTGCGAAGGCGATGTCAGCTTCGTGACGAGCGCCACGCCATCCGGTCTTCCCAACGGCGATACGGCAATCTTCGCGTTGACCGATGCCACCTGCTTGCAGGACCCCGCGAGCCAAGGCGCGGCCGTGAGCACGCCTTGTCTCGAGCCCAGCGGCGTGATCTCAGTGCCCGAGCCCGGCTCGCTCGCGGTGTTCGGCACCGGCCTTCTTGGCTTTGCCCTCTATCGCCGCCGCCGGCGCGCCGCGGCTCGAACTCTGAACCGAATTATCCCAACGCAATCCTCAATCCCCGGTAGGCCATCATGACCAACGTCAACGCCGCCCCGATCCAACTCGCCGACGCCCCGGCAGCGGATTTCCTCCGCGGCCCGGTCTATGACATCGAGCCAATCGCCAGCCCGCTGCTCGGTCTGCCGCCTTCGTTCCACGCTCAGCCCGCGCCCCACGCGGAACAGGCGGCGGCGATTGCCTGCCCCGCGCCGGCGAGCGCCAATGGGGTATTGCCGATGGTGGTCCATGAGCCGCTGCCCGGCCAGCACATCGACATTACCATCACGCCGAACCAGCCGCTCAACTTCGACTTCAACCCGCTCGACGCCACCGCGACGCGCCATGGCGACGACCTGACCCTGACCTTCCCCGATGGCGGCGTGGTGGTGCTCCATCACATCAGCCAGCACGGGATTCCGCTTCCGACCCCGCTCGAGCTTCCGGACGGCACGGTCATCAACCCGTGTGAGCTGCTGCAAGCGCTGCCCGGCTTGCAAGCCAACCCCGAGGCCAACAAGATCCCCAACGAGAAGATTCCGCTGGAGGAGATCAATCCGGCGGCCGGCCCGACCCCGATCGTCGCGCCCTTGGGCGCGCATCCGGTCGTGACGCCGTTCGAGCTTCCCGGCATCGGCACGGGCTTGACGCCGCTCGGAGCGCTCCCGCCCGAGGGCTTCACGACGACCGTTCCTGTACCGCCGCCCGGAGCTGCCGGCGTGCCGCCGACACCGCCTGTCACCCCGCCGACCCCGCCGACCCCACCCGTCATTCCGCCCGAGGACGTGGTCGCTCTGCATTGGCCCAACGGCAGCACGCCAAGTGCGCCACCCAACAATTTCTTCACCGATCAGTCCCTATCGACGGCGGGTGCCTCGGTGACGGCCCTCTATTCGCAGGCCGAGAATCCGACCTATGTGAGCGGCGCGCCGCCGGTCGATCCCGGCACGCTGGACGGCGCGACCCCGACGCTGGGGTATTTCGGCGAGCTGACCATGACCGCGGCTGGAGCCTATCAATACGCCCTCTCGAACACGAACGCGTTAGGGATCGATGTCGTCGGAAGTCCCGGCCAGGAGGGCTTGGTCGCCTCGCTCGGCTCGGATCTTATGTCGCAGACTTTGACACAGGCGTTCCTCCATTCATCCGGCATCCCCGTGCCGCTTCAAGATACGTTCTACGTCCAGGGCGATGTTTCTGGGGTCGCCTTCGGCGATCCGACGACGGACGCGACAGCGCTGGTATTCAATACCTTCGGCGCAGACGTGACGGCGGTTCCGGGAAACTCGGTCACCACGCTAGCCCCGCTGACATCCGGGGGTTTGCTCGTGACCTACACGGACGTGGTCGATCCGGCACACTCTTTCCAAACCTTCGTCACCGCCTCGAATATTGGCAGCTTCACGCTCGGGACGGCACTCAATACTCTCCCCTTCCAGCCAACCGATCCCGGCCTCGTCAGCGTCGAGAACCTGACCGGAGCGCCGGTGACGATAAACGGCGTGACCGTAGCCGGTGAAACCGCGTCCAATCCGATCATGCTCGACGCCGGGACCAATCATGCGCTGACCTTCATGATCGATCCGAACCTGAGCTCGTTGGGCGATCCAGGCGATACTGGTTCGACCTCGCCTGCGACCCTCTCCAACACCGCCGCCGGCGCATTTGTCGACAGTCTGGTGAGCGGCGGCATCACCTATGCCGACGCGACGATCGATTATGGCAACCTTTACAGCACGACCGGCCCCGTCTCGAGCGTGGGCGCCAGCGCCGATAGCGCCTACATCCTCCACTCCACGACCGGCGGCGAAATCGGCGGCGCCGGCACCAACGTTCTCGCATACGACACCAACACCCAGACCGGCGCGTTCAACTACGAAGGCGGCACGGGCTTAAACGTCTTGCGGTTCGACAGCGCCGGCGACGCGCTCGATTTCACCGCAGCGGGCACGACGATCAACAACGGGACGATCACGCTGGCCAACGGCAATGCGTTCAGCAACCTCGAGGTCATCGACCTTACAGCGGCGGCGGCAAATTCCACTGCGGGCAACACGCTAACGCTCAACGCGTCGGATGTCCTGGCTTTGACGCAAAACGAGCCGGCGGCGGTTTCGCAGGGGAATACCGCCAACAGCCTGTGGATTCTCGGCGCCGGCGCCGACACGGTCAACCTCACCGGCGGAACTTGGACGCAGATCAGCGGGTCGGTCACCAGCTCCGGGCAAAACACGGCGGCGGCGGCGCTCACGCAAATGGTCGGCTTCACGGAATATTCCTCGGCCGTGTCTCCAACCCAGACCGTCCACATCTATGTCGAGAACGCCATCGCGACGGCGGGACACGTGAACGTGCATTGAGCGAAGAGCAGGGGGTGCAAGCCATGGCGACGCGAATCTTCCGTCTCACCACCGCGCGCGACGAGGCGGCATCGGGCGAGACGCTGACACTGGCGCTCGACGAGCTGATCCCGGACCAAGGCGGCGAGGTCGTCGTCCTTAACCAGGTGGGCGCGGACACCACGGTCGTGACCGACGATCCGATTACCGCGCGGGGCGTCAGGGACGCGCATGTCACGCAGGCCGGCCATGACGTCTCGGGCTACGCCTATTGCCGGTTCTCCGGCGGGATAACCCTGTTCTATCCGCGCTCGTATCATCTGTGCGTAACGGACGAGGAGTGAGGGAAGATTCGATTCGGGGGGTGGCGCGAGGCGGCTCTTGCGGGAGCCGCCTCCTTTTTACGAGAAATTGCATAAAAATATTCAAATTTCCTGATTCAAATTTACATAAGAAGAACACATATATTGCTAAAATACTTGGCAAATACGAAAAGAATCTATTTCATATTTTACAGTATTAGTCCACGATAGTGTTGCGCCGTTCGCCATTTGTACTTTGATACTTAAGTACCCATTAAGACCTACTCTCCACGATGTGCCTGTTACGCCACGATTTCCCTGTTTGAAACCTAGTCCAGGAGACAGCTCAAATGTCCATGCTCAAGACTCTTTTTGCCGATGATAGTGGCGCCACCGCGATCGAATACGGTCTGATCGCCTCGCTGATCGCCGTCGTTATCATCACGGCCGTGACGTCGGTCGGCACCAAATTGTCGTCGACATTCAACTCCGTCGCGACCGCCCTCTAAGGCGGCGCACGGTTGTTTGACGGCACAAGCAGCGCACGGTTGGTTGGTGACAAGAGGCTGGTTGGTGACACAACAGCCGTACCCCTCAAGTCACGTGCGCCGTCCCGACGGGAAGCTCGACCGCAAAGCAGAGACCGCCGCTCTCGGTACGGCCGCGAGCGGCGGTTTCCTGCGCGGGTAATTTTTCAAGCCGGAAACTCGTCGCTCCAGAAATTCCCGCAGCAGCGCAGCAAAGGCTTCGGGCTGTTCCAAGGGCGCGACATGGCCCGCGCCCTCGATCTCGGCATAACGGGCACGCGGCAAGAGCTTCGCCATTGCTTGCATGCTGTCGCGCTGGCTCGATGCGTCGAGCGAGCCGCGCACAACAAGGACCGGTAGAGCGATGGTCTTGATCCGCTCGCCGTAATCGAGATCGCGGATCGCCTCCCAGCCCCAGGAGAAAACGACCGGATCGTCCTCGAGCAGCCAAGCGCGGCAGGCCTGCACCTCGGGCGGGTTCAAGGCGAGAAAAGGCGCCGGAAACCAGCGGGCGAGCGTCGAGTTGATCATGCCCGGCATGCCTTTCAAGGCATCCTCGGCGCGCTGTTGCGTGGCGTTCCTTCCCTCGGGCGATTGGCGATAGCCGGTATCGGCGAGGACGAGGCCAGAGAGCAGCTCGGGCGCGGCCAGCGCGACCCCCTGCGCGACCATGCCGCCGAGCGAGCAGCCGACGATGACGGCGCCGCTCGCACGCTCCATTCTGAGCAGCTCGATCGCATCGCCCGCGAGATCGTCGAGGCTGAAGCGAGTGGCGGGAACGTCGCTCTCGCCATGGCCGCGCAGATCGATGGTGATGCAGCGGTAATGTCCGGCGATGCGATCCACGACGGCGTCCCAAAACGCCGCGCGGGTTCCGATCGGGTGCAGAAACAAGAGGATTCTGCCTGCGCCGCGCACGTGATATGCCAAGGACAAGCCGTTCGACAGACGGAAATGCATCGCTCTTTCCTAACGCGGCGTGAGTTGGTCGCAGACCCAGCGCGCGGTGGCGATGAGCTTGGCGTCGGCATCGAGGAATCCGAGAAGCTGCAATCCGAGCGGCAGGCCCTCTACGCTCAAGACCGGCAGCGAGATCGCCGGCACGCCGAGGCACGAGCCCGCGACGACGCATATCGGATCGCCCGTGCTGCCCAGCCCCAAAGGCGCGGGGCCGGTCGCCGCAAGGGTTATCGCCGCATCGCAATCGGCGGCCAGCACCGCATAGGAGGCGCGGATCCGCCCGCGCTCGGCGAGCGCCGCGCGGTATTGATCGAGCGTCATCGCTTCGGCGGCGCCAAGCCGCTCGAGCGCGAAGGCCGTGAGCTTCGAGGGATCGCGCGCGCGATAGGCATTGATCGGCCAGCGCGACTCCCAGGTGTTGATCTGCTGCGATACCGGCAGCGCGCGCAGGAGCGCGGCTTCGACCCCATCCAATGTCGCGTGATCTTTGCGCCGCACCAGCTCCACCCCGGCGCCGGCCAGGCAGCCGAGCGCGGCCTCGAGCGCGGCGATCGCGGCGGGCTCGGCCTTGGCCCAGCCTGGGCCCTCGAGCGACGGCGAGGCGGCGAGGCGCCGCCGCGTCGGGCGGCGCCGCCGGCCCAATGAGGCCGGGATAGCCCGGATCGCCGCCGGCGCGGGACGCTATTTCATGCAGCAGGATCCAGGCATCCTCGATGCTGGCAGCGAGCGCGCCGTGGACGCTCTGGCTCAACGCGTCATGGCTGCCGCCGCGGTTGATCGCGCCCAGACTCGGCTTGAAGCCGACGCAGCCGCAAAAGCTCGCCGGGCGAAGGATCGAGCCCAACACCTGGGTGCCGAGCCCGGCCGATACCATGCCCGCGGCCGTAGCCGCGGCCGAGCCGCTCGACGAGCCGCCGGGGGTGCAGCGCGTGTCCCACGGATTGCGCGTCGGTCCCGGCGGGGCGGTCGCGAATTCGGTCGTGACGGTCTTGCCCACCACCACGGCGCCAGCCTCGCGCAGGGCCATGACCGAAGCGGCATCGCGCCCCGAGCGCCAGCCTTTGTAGTACGCCGAGCCCATCTCGGTCGGGAGGTCAGCGGTTTCGATGATGTCTTTCACGCCCACCGGCATGCCGTCGATCGGCGACAGCGGCTTGCCCGCCCGCCAACGCATCGTCGCCTCATGCGCCGCTTCGCGCGCGGCGGCGGCATCGTAGTGGACGAAGGCGAGCACCTGCGGCTCGACTTCGGCGAGCGTGGCGAGGCAGCGCTCGAGGAACGCGCTCGGACTGTCCCTGCCCGATGCGAAATCGCCGAGCGCCGCATGATAGGCACGCGGAATTGGCTTCGCCATGTTGGCCCTCCCTCGCATGAGGATACCGCCATTCGGCGCGCGCGAAAGGCTTTTCAGATCGAACCGGCGCATTGTCATGCCCCGGGCGCTTGGATATTGTCGTCCCAGAAATAGGGGAGGGAAAAGACCGATGTACGCGAAGGACTGGCAAACCTCGCCCCGGCAATATGGCATCATCGAGCAGCGCGATCTCCGCATCCCTCTCGCTGAGGGGATCACGCTCGATTCCGACTTGTTCCGGCCCGACGCGCCGGGCAAGTTCCCGCTGCTCATCGCGGCCAACGCCTTCGCCAAGCCGATGCAATCGGCCGCGGTCTTCTCTAAGCCGTTCCAGGTCGGCATCGGCTTCATCGAGGCCGGCGATTACAATTTCTATGCGCGCCGCGGCTATGCCCATCTCATAGTCAACTTGCGCGGCACCGGCGCCTCGGACGGCTTCTTCGACAACAACGCGCCGCGCTCCATCGAGGACCTCTACGAAGTGATCGAGTGGGGCGCGCGCCAGCCCTGGTGCGACGGCAATGTCGGCATGGTCGGCGTGTCCCATTTTTCGCGCGCGGCCAAGCGCGTCGCCGCCTTGCAGCCGCCGCATCTGAAATGCCTGTTCTCGCCCTATGGCTGGACCGATCCCTATCGCGACCTCTACTACCATGGCGGCATCTACAATTACGGCTTCATGGGCGCCTATGTCCGTCTCCACGGCCGGCTCTTTCGCATCGAGAACTGGATGAAGAAGGCGATGGGCGAGGAGAAATACAAAGAGGCGATCGCCGCCGCCCTCGCCGATCCCGACATCGCGGCGGTGCCGCTTTTAGCCGACGCCCTGCGCAATCCCGATTACGGGCCGCACACGCTGCTGTGCGACTTTCTGCTGAACCCGCTATGCAACGACTATTACACCACCCGCGCGCTCGATATGTCGGCCGATCTCTCGATCCCCGGCTATTTCGGCGGCGATTGGGGCGTCTATGGGCTCCACTTTCCCGGCGATCTGCGCTGCTTCGAGCATTGGAAGGGACCGCGGCGGCTCACCATCGGGCCGCCCGTCTATCTCGACCGGCCGCTTTATCAATACGCCTATGAGTCGCTGCGCTGGTTCGATTATTGGCTCAAGGGCGTCGACACCAAGATACTGGAAGAGCCGCCGGTCAACGTGTTCATCGTCGGGACCGATGAATGGAAGTCGGCCGATGATTGGCCGCTGCCCGGCACGAAGTGGACCCCGTTCTACCTCCATTCCAAGGGCCTGCTGTCCGAGCACGAATATTGGCCGAACGAGGGCTTCACCACCTACGAGGACTCGCCCTTCGGCCGCGGCGCCGCGATGTTCCGGACCTCGCCGATGGTCGAGAACACGGAGATCTGCGGGCCCGTGGCGCTCAATCTCTATGCCTCGACCACCGACACCGAGATTTATTTTTTCGTCAGCCTGTGGCACATCGCGGCCGAGGGCAAGGAGACGCTGCTGACGCGCGGCTGGCTCAGGGGCTCGCAGCGCCGTATCGACCCCGCGAAATCGAAGCCTTGGCAGCCCCATCATCTGCACACCGCCCGCGAGAAGCTGAAGCCCGACGAGATCACCGAATTCAACATCGAGATCCGGCCCTATGGCCTGCTGCTGAAGGCGGGCGAGCGATTGGGGCTCAAGATCACCGGCGGCGAGGACGAGCCGGCGGCGCATTCGCTCGAGCAGATCGGCAAGGGACACATCCTGCGCCAGAAGGCGTCGATGGTCACGATTCATCACAATGCGGACTACCCGTCGCATCTCCTGTTGCCGATCACGAAGGGCAACCGCATCGGCACCTTCATCTCGGGCGGCCGGCTGCCGCCGCTCGCTTAGAAAGGATCCGCCATGCCGACAGACCTTTACGACCGCAAGCCGCCCGGACCGGGCCACAACCAGCCGGAAGATCGCGAGGACGGCAAGGTGGTGTGGGAGCGCTGGGATAAAAAGCGCGTTTTCGTGCGCGAGCTCGCCGGAACGTATAGCCATCTTTACCAGCAGCTCTTGGACCAACCGCGGGTCTACAACTCAAAGAGCCTGCCCTGGAAGGGCGGACCGCAGCTCTATGGCAAGCAGGTCATCAACCCGCAGCACGCGATGGTGGCGCAGTCGATCGAGACCCATATCGAGGCCTATGGCCCCGGCGCTTACGGCCAGAAACACGGCCACATGAACAGCGCCGTCTTCTATGTCTTAAAGGGCCGGGGCCACGACGTCCATGACGGGCGGCGCATCGAGTGGCGGGCCGGCGACGTGATGATTGTCGAGAATGGCTGCGTCCATCAGCATTTCAACGACGATCCCGACAACGAGGCGATTCTGCTCGTGATGAAGGCAAAGCCCCTGTTCCTCTTCATGCACTTGCTGTTCCAGAAAATCGTGTCCTATCCGCCGACAGAGCCGCTGGCGGGCCACGCCGACTGGCAGCCCCCGACCGATCTGTGAGCGAGGAACCCTTGATGAAAGCCCCCGAAGAACGCGACGCCGCGCATGCCGGCGCGGAAACCTGCAGCTTCCGCGCCGACGCGCTGGCTCAATCGGCCGAGTTCCGCCGCCTCTACGAGGCGATGAGAAACGTCGTCCATGCCGAGGAGATGCCGTTCGAGCGCTCGCCCGACGGCCTCTTGAAGCATCTCTGCCACGAAAAGCTCGGCACCCGCGAATGCTGCATCGAGGCTTATATGCAATTCCTCGCGGGTGGCGGGAAATCCGGCCGGCATCGCCACATGTGGGAAGAGGTCATCTTCGTCGCCGAGGGCTCGGGCCACGATCTCCATTGGGATCTGAAATTCGACTGCCTCGATGCATTCCAATGGGATTGGCAGACCGAGCCCAAGCGCTACGACTGGACGCGCGGCGACTTCATCTACATCCCGCCTTTCACCATCCACCAGCACTTCAATGCGCATGCTCAAAGCGAGGCGCGGCTCATCGTCATCAGTAACCGGATCGTGCGCGAAATGGGCTTCGACTGGCTCGACCAGCTCGAGAACGCGCCGGGATTCTAGAGGGAGGTTGCGGTGACCGCGCGCTGGACTTCTCGTCTTCCTCGCCTTGGGTCTGGCCTCGGCCGCGCCGGCCTCCGCCGATGACGAGGCGGCGAGCTTCTACAAGGGCCGGACCGTCACCATCGATATCGGCTACAGCGCGGGCGGCGGGTACGATATCTATGCGCGCGTGCTGGCGCGGCACCTCGGCGACCACATCCCCGGCAATCCCAATGTCGTGCCGCAGAACATGCCGGGCGCGGGCAGCCTCAAAGCGGTCAATTACCTCTACAACATCGCGCCCAAGGACGGCACCGTGATCGCTACTTTCGCGCGCGGCCTCGCGATGGAGCCGCTCTTCGACAGCCAAGGCATCGAATTCGACCCGCAAAAGCTGCTCTGGATCGGCAGCATCACCAACGAAGTCAGCGTGTGCGCGTTCCGCCGCGAATCCGGCGTCGCGACCTGGCAGGACATGCTATCGAAGCACTATACGGTGGGCGGCACTGGCTCGGGCTCGGATACCGACGTGTTCCCCATTGTGCTGCGCAACCTGTTCCACATGGACATGAAGCTCGCCACTGGATATCCCGGCGGCGAGGACGTGGCGCTCGCCTTGGAGCGCGGCGAGGTCGATGGCCGCTGCGGCTGGTCCTGGAGCAGCCTGATGAGCCGCAACCGCTCGCTCTACGAGGACAAGGAGATTTTCGTCCCCGTCCAGCTTTCGCTGCAAAAGCACGAGGATCTGCCCGACGTGCCGCTGATCATGGATTTGACCACGGATGCTAAACAGGCGGCGGCGCTGAAGCTGATCTTCGGGCGCCAGACCATGGCGCGGCCCTATGCCGCGCCGCCGGGATTGCCGCCGGCGCGCCAGCGCGCTCTGCGCGAGGCGTTCGATGCGACGATGAAAGACCCGGCTTTCCTTGCCGAGGCCAAACAAAGCGATCTCGAGATCCGTCCGGTGTCTGGCGAAGCGGTGCAGAGCCTCGTGGCCGAGATTTACCGCTCGCCGCCGGAAGTCGTGAAGATCGCGGCCGATGCGATCAAGGGCGGGAATTAGCGCTTCGACCGGTCGATGAACGCATTGACCAAGGCGGCGACCTCGGCCGCCCGCTCGGTATGGAGCGCGTGACCGGTTTCGGCGAGCGCCTTGAGCTCGGCGCCCTTGATCGGCTCCATATAGAGCGGCGCGATGGCGAAGGGGCAGATTTGGTCTTCCCTGCCCCAGATGAACTGCGTCGGCACGTCGATGCGATGGAGCCAATAGGGCAATTGCGGATTGTTGAGCCGCGGGCTCCAGCCGAGCCGAGCCGCCGCCGCGCGGTTCTGCAGGCTGACATCGACATCGGCGGTGGCGAGCAGCTTGATGCGCTCTTCGGCAAAGCGCTGGTCGAAGAACATGCGGTGCGCGTGCTCTTCCGGCGGCCACAGAAAAATGTCGCCGAACGGCACCTCGGGCGAGCGCACGCCGGCGGGAGCGAGGAGATTGAGGCTTTTGAGGCGTGTGGTATTGCGCACCGCGAGCTCGGCGGCGGTCCAGCCGCCCAGCGAATGGCCGACGAGATGGACCCCTTTGAGGTCGAGGGCTTCGAGCAGATCGAGATAGAAATAAGCGAGGTCGCCGACCGTCATCAGCCATTCCGGAATCTGCGAGTGGCCGAAGCCGGGATGCTCGGGCAGGATGACATGCCGCGTCTTCGCTAGGATTTCGACGAAGGGACTCCAATTCGCTCCGCCCGCGCCATGAAGGAACAGGACGGGCTCGCCCTTGCCGTCTTCCATCAGGCGCAACTTGGTTCCGTTCACATCGATCGCGGATTCGCGCATGGCCGCGCCCTCCCTTGGCGTGCGGCGACGATAAAGACCGGATCGCAGCACCGCAAGGCCATCCTTATAATCTCCGTCTTCGGGGGGACGAGCGGACGCACGAGATCGGGATACCGCAACCAATCATCGACCGCGTCGTCGCTCGCCGCGGCAAAGCGCATGTCTATTCGCCGAGCGAATAGCCGAACCGCGGCACCTGCGGGCGCTAGAGCGGCGGCGCTCGGTCGCGAACGTCGCAATAATGCTTGAGGTTCCAGGCAATCAGCACGATGCACACGACGCAGAGCGCATAGCCAATGCTATGAAGGGAGGTGTCTTGCGCCCGCGCGGCGAGGACAAGCCCGCCGAGCGCAAGCGCGGCGAGGAGGGCGACGAGAACCGCCAAGCCCTCCGCGGTCTCGACCAGCAAGCCGGGCAGCGCGCCCGCGAAGCCATACCGCAAATCCCAACCGAGACCGAGCAGCGAAGCGCCGGCGAGGATGAAACCGGCGGCATAGGTGCCGTCGTCAACGGCGCGGCTCGCGGCGATGAGGCCGAAGAGGAAGCACGCCATCAACACGACGCCGAGGATCCCCGGCCCACACCACGACCAAAGCTCGCGCCATCCGACGCTAGTGGCAAGCTCGGCGGGTTGTTCGCGGTGGTCGGCGACTTCGTCTTTCATCGCATCGGCTCCGAATTGCCGCGCTCTATCTCCTCAAGAAAATGTGGAGCTTTCCGCCGCCAAAACAAGTCCGGTAGAGGGCGGGGATTCGAGTTACTCGGGCCGGAACTTCGCTTCGGGCTTCACGCCCTTCCTCCGCCGCTCGAGGCTGATGCGGCCGTTTTCGAGATAACGCCCGGTGGCCGCGCGCTTCGCCGCCTCGTCCCATTCCGGGAGCCAGTCGCCCAGGGAATACCCGAACCACGGCGCTTGCGGGCGCAAAGCGGGCAAACCAAGGCGATCCCAGATCGCTTTGGCGCGCTCCATGTATTCGCGCTTCGGCAAGGCCAAGGGCGGCAGATCACCCTTCATCGTCGCGTCCATGAGGAGCGTCGAATCCTCGTCGTCCTCGGATTCGCGCCGCGGCCCGTGGCCCTGGCCGCGATGCGGGATCGCGCGCACGTCATCGACCGGGTTCATCCGATAGGCCATCGCCCACAGGATGGCATCGGCGTTGTCGGGATCGATATCCTCGTTGACGGCGATGCAGATCTTGCCGCAATCGCCCTTGAAGAAAGCGGCGCCTTGGAGCGCGCGCCAGATCTCGGTCCGCCGGGTGTCTCGCGCGACCGCGATGACGGTGACGCGGAGGAGCCCCGTCAAGGGTTCGTGCAGCGAGACCCGCTTGACGCCTTTGATGCCAAGCGTGTCGCGCAGATGCGAGAGAAACAACGGCTCGTAGGAAACCCGCTTGATGACGCTCGATTCCGAGGGCGCGACCTGGCTGAGGTAGGATGGAACGATCGGGTTCTGGCGGTGGGTGATCGCCGTCACCATCATCGGCATGTTGAATTCCTCGAGCGCGACATGGCCGTGAGACTCGCCGAACGGGGCCTCGGGCTCGCAATATTCGGTGTCGATCAGGCCCTCGATCACGATCTCGGCCTCGGCCGGAACGAGGAGATCGACCGTCCGCGCCCGCACCACGTTGATGGGCGCGCCGGCGAGGCCGCCCGCAACCTTGAACTCGTCGACGTCGAGCGGCAGCTTCTGCGGCCCCATGAAGGCGACATAGGGCGGACAGCCGAGCACGATCGCGCAGGGCATTGTTTTGTCGCCGCGCTTCTGGTGCTTCAGGTAATGCTGATAGCCGCCCGCGCCGCCCACGCGCGTTGCCATCCGCACCACCAACCGATCCGGCGCTTTGAGCGCCGCGCGGTACGTGCCCATGTTCTGGACGAGGCTTTCGGGATCGCGGGTGATGACATTGGTCGCGGTCAAGGTCGGCGCGCTATCGAATCCGGGCGTCGAAACCGGGATCGGCAGGATATCGAGGCCGTGACCCTCGCCTTTCAAGGCCTCGCCCTCGATCACGACCTCGTGGCACGAGGCATCGTTGACGATGCGCGGCTCGATCGGATGGGCGATCGCGTGTTCCCATTTCTGCTCGATCTCGTCGACCGGAGCGCCCATGCCGATCGAGTAGATCGCGCGATTGGCGGCAATCGCGCCAACCACTACCGGCATCGAATATTTCCTTCCCTTGGCATCGACGACATTGGTGAAGAGAAACGCCTTGCGCTCGGCCTCGGGTAAGCCGCCGACGAATTCCCAGCGGACCAGGGGGTGCAGCTCGGAATCCTTGTCGATTTTCTCATCGACGGTGACCAGCAGCCCCTTGGCCCTGAGCGCCTCCAAATGATCGTGGAGGTCGGGATAGGCGCGCGCGCTCGTCATGCCGGACCCGCGCAATCGCAATCGATATGGAAGAGGCGCGCCGCCGTCTCGCCCAGGATGGCGCGGCGCTCGGCAGCCGAGAGCGGCGTATCCTCGATCACCTTCACCGGATCGGGATCGCCGATCGGAAAGGGATGGTCCGAGCCGAGGCACACCTTGTCGCCGCCCGCGACATCGCAGAGATAGCGCAATGCCCGCGGCTCGAACAGCACCGAGTCGAAATAGAGCCGGCGGAATTCGGTCTCGGCGTCGGCGTATTCGCCCTTGTGGATGGCGTTGTTGCGCTTGAAGCGGCCGAGCGCGTAGGGAAGCGCCGCGCCGCCATGCGAAATGACGAGGTTGACCCCGGGATAGCGGGTGAGATGGCCGGCGAAGAGAAGGCGCGCCAGAGCGATCGAGGTGTCGGCGACGCGCCCGACCGCGTTCATCAGATCGTAGTCGTTCACCCGGTCGTCGCCGCAGACGAACATCGGATGGACGAACAGCGTGACCTTGTGCGCCGAGCACGCTTCCCAGAATGGATTGAGATCCGCGTCGTCGAGCTTGCCGAGCTGGCCCTTGGGCTGGGTGCCGATCATCGCGCCGTGAAAGCCCTGCCCCAACGCCTCTTCGAGTACTTGGGCCGCGAGCGCGCCGCTTTGCAACGGCACGCAGGCCAAGGGGGCGAGGGCCTGGAGCGGCTTGACATCGTTGAGCATGGCCTCGTTCATGAAGCGGCACCAATCGGCGCCCTCTTCCGGCGGCAGCTCGTAGCCGAAGATGTCGAGCCAGGAGCCGACGAGCTGGCGGTCGATCCGGGCGCCGTTGAGCCATTGCTTGCGCTTCTCCAGATCGACGAGCAGCGGCCCCACGGGCCTCGACGGCGCCGCGCCGCCGAAGATGAAGCGCATGCCAGGCTTCTCGTTGATGACCTTGACCGACGGAAAGAGCCGCCGCTGCCTCGCCAGCCCGTCGAGAAACGACGCGGGCACGAAATGTCCATGCGTGTCGATGATCACATTTGTCTCCTCATTTGCGCGTTTCCGTCGCCGCCGCGATCAAATCGCTCAACACGGAGGGCGTCATCGGCAGCTCGGCGAGTTGGATTCCGAGCGGCGCCAGGGCATCGTTAACGGCCGAGGATATCGCCGCCGGCGCGCCGAGATAGCCCGACTCGCCCGATCCCTTTTGGCCGAATTCGGTCAGGGGCGAGGGCGTGCAGTGGTCGGCGATGGTGATGTCGGGCACTTCATGCGCCGACGGAATGAGATAATCCATGAAAGTACCGCTCAGCAATTGGCCTTCGCCATCATAGCGGAAGCGCTCGTAAAGCGCCGCGCCGATGCCATGCGCGATCCCGCCATAGGTCATGCCGTGGACGATATCGGGATTGATCATCGTGCCGCAATCATGGCCCACCGCATAAGGGCCCAGCGTCGCCTGGCCGGTCACGCGGTCCAGTTCGGCATAGACGACATGCGCCTCGAAAGCATAGCAAGGATACATCTGGACGCGGCCTCGGCTGTCGGGCAGCGTGCCGCCTGTAGGCACTTCCATTACATGGCTTGCCTGCAGCCCCGGCTCCATGCCGGGCGGCAGCTCGTGGAACTTGCGGTGCGCGATCTCCACGATCGCCTCCCAGGACAGTTTTTTCATGGGATCGGCGCGCAGCGAAACCGCGCCGTCGCGATATATGATCTCGTCGGGCGAGGCGCCGAGCTTGCCCGCGGCGATGCGGACGACTGACGCCTTGATTTTTTTCGCCGCTCCGGCGGCGGCACCGCCCAGCATGATCGCCATGCGGCTGCCCACCGGGCTGTTCGAAGGCAGGGCGCCAAGCGAATCCGCACGCACGACGCGGATCGTCTCGGGATCGCGCTCGAGCACCTCGGCGACCACCGTGGCAGCGAGGGTCTCATGCCCTTGTCCCGAGGACGAGGTGCCCATCGCGACGACGATAGTGCCAGCGGCGTCGACCTTAATCGCGCAGGCCTCCATCCAGGTCGTGGTCTCGTTCTTCGGGTTGAAGAGGGGCTCGAAGGATGAATTCCCGCCCGAGGGTTCCAAGCAGCAGGCGATGCCGATCCCGGCGAGCTTGCCGCAAGCGCGCGCGGCATCGCGGCGCTTTAACAGCTCGCCATACCCGGCGGCGGCGAGCGCCTTGTCCAGCACGAGATGATAGTCGCCGCTGTCATAGGTGCTACCCGAAGGGATGGTGTAAGGGAATTCGTCATGCCGGATGAGATTGAGGCGGCGGAGCGCGATCCGGTCCATCCCGAGCGCTGCGGCGACGCGGTCGATCGCGGATTCGAGCGCGAAGTTGGTTGGCGCCTGGCCGAAGCCGCGCACCGCCTCTTGCGGCGTCTTGTTGGTGGTGACGCTCAATGCCTCGTATTCGACGCTCTTCACCCGGTAAGGACCGCAAATGGCGCCGACCGGCTTGCCCAGTTGCAGCGGCGCGCGCCCGGCATGGGCGCCACAATCGTCGAGCGCGCGGATCTTGAGCGATTGGATGACGCCGTCATTCGAGAAAGCCACTGCCATGTCGAAGATGCGATCCGGGCCGTGCGCGTCGCCGCCGCGCATGTTTTCGAGCCGGTCCTCGACGAGCCGCACCGGCGCACCCAGCTTTCGCGCGAGGAAGCCAGCAAGGATCGCGTGCTTCAAGCCGCGCTTGACGCCATAGGAGCCGCCGACATCGACATCGAAATGGACGCACAAGGCATTCCCGGGCAGGCGCAGCGCACGCGCCAGCTGGTCCGGGAATTTCGGCATCTGGATCGAGGCCCAGACGTCGAAGAGCCGGCGCGCGTGATCCCAGGATGCGACGACGCCAAAGGTCTCGATCGGGACGGTCGAGCTGCGGTGCCAGCGCGCGCGGAAGGCGAGGCTTCGATCCGCCGCCGCGAAATCCTCGGCGACGCTGCCCCAGATCCATTTCTTGGAGAACAAGACGTTGGAGCCGTGATCGGGATGAACCACCGGCGCATCCGGCAGCAGCGCAAGCTCTGGATCGACCACAGAGGCGAGCGGCTCGTAATCGACCACAACCAGCTCGGCCGCGTCCTCCGCCAGGGCGCGGCTGTCGGCAACGACGGCCGCGACCCATTCGCCGACATAGCGTGCGAGCCCCACGGCGAGCGGCCATCGCCGGAGCTTGGGCGCGTCGAGCCCGCTCATCATCGCATCGGTGGCGGCAGCAAGCTCGACCCCCGTCACCACTGCGCGCACGCCAGGAAGCGCCAGCGCGGAGGTTGCGTCGATCCCCCGGATGCGCGCGAAGGGATAAGGGCTGGCGACGAGCGCGACATGACCGAGGCCGGGCAGCGCCACATCCGCGACGAAGTTTCCAGCGCCGGCGAGGAAGCGCCGATCCTCACCCGGCCGGCGCTTTTTCCCGATATAGCGGAAAGCCGGCTCAGTCATCGCGTTCCACCGTTCGGTTTTGACCGCCGAGCCGAGAAGCGGCGAGCTTTACCGCCTCGATGATCTGCTTGTAGCCGGTGCAGCGGCACAAATTCCCGCCGATCGCGTCGCGGATATCCTCGTCGGTTGGCGCCGGCACCTGGGCGAGCAAAGCATGGGCCGCGATCAGCATGCCCGGCGTGCAGAACCCACATTGCAGCGCGTGGAGTTCCCAGAAGCAATCCTGCAGTACGCTCAAGGCGCCCGGCTCGGGCGCCAGCCCCTCGACCGTGGTGATCGAAGCGCCATCGGCTTGGACCGCGAGCACGAGGCATGAGCGCAGGGGGCGTCCGTCCAACAGGATCGAGCAGGCGCCGCACACGCCATGCTCGCAGCCTGCATGGGTGCCGGTGAGACGCAGCTCGTCGCGCAGGAAATCCACGAGGGTGAGGCGCGCGGGCACGCTGGCGCGATAGGTTCTGCCGTTGACGGTCAGCGTGATGTCATGCCGCGACATTCGGTCTCACGCCGCCAGAGCCTCATCCCGTGCCGCCGCGATCGCGCGGGCGGCCAAGGCCGTGCCGACGCGGCGGCGATAAGCAGACGTTGCCTGCGCGTCGGAAAGCGGCGTCAAGGAATCCGGGAGATCGCGCAGCGCGGTTTCGATGTCGCGCGCTTCGAGCCGCGTGCCGGTGAGCCGCCGCTCGGCGTCCTCGGCGCGCGACGGCGCGGCCTCGATTCCTCCCAGCCCGAGCGCGATCCGACGACAGCAGCCGGCGCCATCGAGCACGAGCTGGCAGGACGCGGCGGCGAGGGCGAAATCGCTGCGCCGGATGCTCATTTCCTCGAAGGCGGTGCCGAGCCTTCCGGCATCGCGCCAAGCGGGGATGCGCAGGCGCGTCAAGCATTCCTCGGGGCGGAGCGCGGTCGTCATCGCGCCGGTGAAGAATTCGGCAGCGGCAATGACGCGCTCAGACAAGCTGGACCGCGCCGTGATTTCGGCATCGAGCGTGCGCGCGACCAGACCGATCTCGGCTGCCGGATCGGCATGGGCAAGGCTGCCGCCGATCGTGCCGCGATTGCGCGTCTGAGGATGGCCGACGAGCTTCAATGCCTTCACCAGCAGCAAGGCGTGACGCGCCAGCGCCGCACTGCTGAGGGCATCGGCCTGGCGCGTCGCCGCGCCGAGCGAGACGCCGTCCGAATCGGCGGCGATGCCTCGGAGATCTTCGATGCCGTTGATGTCGATGACGAGCGCCGGGCGCGCGAGCCGCATGACCAGAATCGGCACCAAGGTCTGGCCGCCCGCGATGATCTTGCCCTCGCCCTGGGCGCCGTCGAGGAGCCGGCAGACCTCATCGACGGTGCCGGCCCGCGCATAGTCGAACTCGGCCGCCTTCATTTGCTCAGTCCGGCACTCGCAGATAAACGCGGGCGTCGCGCACGGTGACCTCGATCGGCTGGAGCCGCACCGAAGGGTCGCCGGGGTGGCGGCCGGTCGCGACGTCGAACTCGTAGCCGTGCCACGGGCAGACGATGTTTTGCGTGCCGGCAAAGCGCAGGCCGCGGCTGGTTTTGTCGGGCCCCAGCATTTCCTCGGTCTGATGGAACAAGCGGCCCTGGCAGACCGGGCCGCCGTAATGCGGGCATTGGTTTTTGTAGGCGACGAGCTTGCGTCCAAGCCGGATGATCCCGACCTCGAGCGTGCCCACGGAAAGCACGCGGCAATCGCCATCGGCGAACTCGTCCAACGTCCCGATCTCGACCTCATCCATCGCGTGGCCTTCGTCCTCTCGAGCCCTGACAACCGGCCGCCCGAACCACATCGCCAAATCGAAGAGATTGAGATCGGCCGCGCGAATCATGGCACAAGCCGCCACCACCGCCTCGGTCGCCGTTACCTCGCCTTCGAGAAACGGCGCGATCTCGCGCCCGGCTTCCTCCGATTTCGCGGCATAGGCCTTGACCACCGCCGTCAGCACTCGCCGCAGCTCGGCGTCGGAGATCGATTGCGGCGCGCCCTGGCGCAAGGCTTCGCTGACAGCGCGGCAAAACGCGGCACCTGGGTCGCGGCCAGGTCTTGCCGCGCGCGCCCGCGCGGCCGGCTTCGCCGCGGATCGCTTTGGACGGGAAGGCTTTTTTCTCACAATGGTTGTTTATTACACGGCAACCGACCAGGCTCAACCCTTCTCGGGCCAGCGCGGCCTGGTGCGGACATGCTCGGCCTGCACCCCGACGCCGATGAAGCGCGCGACGGGCCCGCGCAGCGCCGGAAAGCGTTCGACGAGGCGCATCAGGAGGGGCGGCTCGAGCGGTCCCGCCCCGGCGAGGATCGGAGAGAGAACCCGCTTTTGCACCGCGATCTGGAAGAATTGGGTGAGGCGGGTGGGCAATTCCCGCCGCCGCTGCACGTGCGCCAAATCGCTATCGCCGGCCTGACGCGCATAGAGCGGCCCGGCCAGGATATTCGACGCGGCAACCGCGTCCTGGATCGCGAGATTGATGCCGACGCCGCCGATTGGCGACATTGCGTGCGCGGCATCGCCGATGCACAGCAGGCCAGGGCGATGCCAGAGCGGCAGACGATTCACCTGGACCGTGAGCAGCTTCACTTTGTCCCAATCGTCGAGCTGGGCGACGCGATCGGCCAAATACGGCGTAAGGCGCAGGATCGCGGCGTGCAGCGCCGGAAGGCCGCGCCGGCGCACCTCCCCGATCGCGCCCTTGGGGATGGCCAAGCCGAGCTGCCAATAATCGCCGCGATTGATGGCAACAAGAAAGGAGCCGCGGTCGAAGCGTCCTATGGTTTCAACCGGGTCGCTCGCGGCCCTAGGCAGGCCGAACCACAGGACGTCCATCGGCGCGCCGAGGTCCGCGACGGCGAGCCCGGCTTTTTCGCGCACCAGCGAGGCGCGGCCATCGGCGGCGATGACGAGATCGGCGCGGACCTCCAGCGCCCCGCGCGGCGTCGTGACGCCGAGCCCGACGACCCGGCCACCTTCTTCGATGATGCTGCCGACCTCGGCCTGCATCTTGAGCGCGAAGGTCGGATAGCGCGCAGCACGCCGCGCCAGCAAGTCGAGAAAATGCCATTGCGGCATGAATGCGATATAGGGGCAACGCAACTTGAGGCGTGTGAAATCGGCGACCGTCACCGTCCGGTCGCCGAATTCCATCGCGAGCGTCGGCGCCTTCTGATGCGGAAGATTCAGCACCGCGTCGAGGAAGCCGAGCTCGGATAGGAGCTCGAGCGTCGAGGGATGGATGGTGTCGCCGCGAAAGTCGCGGAGGAAATCGCCGTGTTTTTCGAGCACCACCACGTCGACGCCGGCCCGCGCCAGCAGCAGCCCGGCCATCATCCCCGCCGGACCGGCACCGGCGATACAGCATCGCACCGAAATCGTCTGCATGGCGAATCTCCGGCGCTATTGTCGCCCCAAAGGGGAAACCGATTCGATCAAACCGGTAAATTTCTAGAAGAAACGTTGCTCCACGCGGATGACGTCGCCGGGTAGGACGGCGCCATTTTCGTCGATCTTCTCTTCACGCGACGACCCGGAACCCGCTCGCTTGATCTTAATGTCGTTCTGGTCCGCTCGCGGGGTATAGCCGCCCGCCAGCACGATGGCATTGAGGACGGTCATGCCGCTGATATAAGGGTAGCTTCCAGGGTTTTTGACCTCGCCTAGAATAAAGAACGGACGATAATTCAGTACTTGAACGCTCACCCTCGGGTTGATCAGGTAGTTTTCGCCGTATTTTTGCGCGATGAGGGCTTCCGCCTCGCTCGTTGTCTTGCCCCCAACCGTGACTTGCCCGATCAAGGGCAGGGCCAGCGCGCCTTGGTCGCTGACGTCATAGTCACCAGATAAATCCTGCTCATCGAACACCGTCACGTGAACCTTATCGCCGGGCCCCAATTTATAGGCAACGACCGCAGCCGCGTGCGCCGGGCTTCCGGACACGAGGCAGCCGACAGCGAGGAACAATACCAATTGCAACGTTCCCAGCAGCTTCATCATATTCCTACCTCTAGTCTGCCGCTGTGCGCCGCGTTTGCCCCAGTCGGACAAAGCGTTCTCGATGATGCTTAGCCGAGCGCGCGCTCTCGATCAGGAAATATTTTTATCTTATGCTTTAATCTGCAGCAACTTCTATTGCCCTTGGCCAAAGGGTGATCCGAGCGGCGCGGACGTTGATGGCGCCGACGATTCCGCCGGCCAAGCGTGGCGGTCGATCACGATTCGTTGCCGGATGCGCCGCACCTTGGACGAAGCCGCGATACAACCTCACGTCCTCAAGAAGCTCTGCGCCGTGCCTTCCAGCACGAGGCAGGTCAGCCTTCCGGTGGCGTAAGCGCCGGTATCGATCCCGATTCGATTCGAGCAGATATCGGGCTCCGCCGTGATCGAATGGCCATGAACGACGAGTTTGCCGAACTCTGCCCGGCTCTCTAGAAACTCCTCGCGAATCCACATCATATCTTCCGGCGCCTGATCCTCGATCGCGATGCCGGGACGCAGACCCGCATGGACGAAGAGATAATCCCCCTCAATATGGTAGAGCTTCAGCCGAGCAAGGAAATCCAGGTGGGAGCGAGGAATCTTCGTCAGGAGTTCGCTCTGGGCGCGTCTTAGCTCCTCGGCGCTGGTCGGCGGGTCCGGCGGTCTGACGCCGTAGCTGTAAATCGTCGCGGCTCCGCCATAAGCCAACCATGGCGGTCCAGCATCGCTATCAATCAGGAAACGCAGCAGGCCGTCTTCGTGGTTTCCTTTGAGAAACACATGCTCGAAACCGGGCAGCGGTTGCTCGATCAACGAATCCAGAACCGCGTTGGAATCGATCCCGCGATCGACGTAATCGCCGAGGTAAACCAAACACTTGCGTCGTGCCGAGCGGCTGCCCGCGTCGGCCTTTATCACATCGTGAAGCGCGATCAGCGGCGTCAAGGAGCCATGAATATCCCCGATCGCGTAAATACAGCTGCCTTCGGGGACGCTCCTAATCGGCGGCTCGCCCGGTTTCCGTGCACCGAATAAATGCCTTATCATGACAAGGATTATGGTGCCAAGGCGGTGGCACTTAAAGCCATCGCACTTTCACCGAACCCAAGCGAAAAACTCGACCGCGCGGAGCCGAGGGCCTTGTGCCGCGGCGTGTGCGCTGGCCACCGATCTTATTCTTCTGGCGGCGATCGCCGCTTGCGTTCGTGGAGCATGAGTTCGCGACGGGAAGCGCAAGGTGTGATGATAAGTGTCGGTCCCCATTTTCAGCCCATACCAATGCGCGTACATCCCGTCTGTCAGCAGCGTGTCGGCGTTGCTGATCTCGAGCCGCAGGCGCTCGCCAGCGCGCACCACGACGGATGTCGCGATCAGCTCGACGCGCAGCTCGTATACCCTCCCCGGTTCCAAAGGCTCGATCTCGCGATGGCTGTGAAACGGGCGCATCTCAGAAGTGCGATCGGGGTCTTCGGCGCGATGCGAGGCGCGCAACCAGCCTTGCGTCATTCTTTGCGACGTTCCCGCTTTCGTAATGATGGAGAGCTTTGCAATGACGTCGAGATCGGTCTGATCGGTCGAGGCATTCAGCACGAGAACTCCGTTGCCGGTGAATTCGCGGTCGCGCGCGAAGGGCGCCGAGGTGAACGTGATGACGCGGGCGATCGGGTCGGGCACACCATTCTCGCCGAAGGTCACCGGCCCGACGTCCCATTGAGGATCGGGATAACTCCATGACGTGCGGTCCGGTCCGACCGCCGGCGGCTTTTCCTCGAGCGAGCCGTCGTTAAGCGATGCGACGGCGCCGCTTTTCGCACCCGACAAATAGAACTGACTCTTTTCCGCATCCTTCGGCGGCCAGTCTTCGGCAAACTCGTAGCGGCCTTCGCGCTGAATGAAGAAGCGCACCCGCGGCCGCTCCATGACGCCGTTCGCGACATCCTTGAGATGATGCTCGAACCACGGTAATACCTCGCGCTCGTGAAAATCCTCGCGACCGAAGAGGCGCTGCGCTTCGGCGCCGTCGGCGGGATATTCCAGCAGCAATTGCTTCGGCCCGCGCACGCCCTGAAAGCCCGAGATATTGCCGGGAAGGTGCAACGGACCCTTGCCCCAGCACCCGATCGAGAGCACCGGGATGTCGATGTTGTCGAGTTCCCAGTAGGGCGAACGGTCGCGATGCCAGTCATCCTCCAGGGGCCGTGCGAAAATCTCGTTGAGCCAGTGGTAGAAATCGCTGTCGTGGATGTCGTGGCCCTGGGTCTGGTGGCGCAGCATCACCGTTGTGATCCAGACCGGACCGAAGACGACGCAGGGAATGCCACCGTGGTACATCCACTCGCGGTACATATCGACGCCGCCGTCATAGGCGACGATGGTCGTGAGGTGGGGCGGCCGCGTACGCGCCGTATTCCAGGCGCACCAGCAGAAGCCCGATTGGCCCGTCATGCCGATCTTGCCGTTGGACCAGGTCTGGCGCGCAACCCACTCGATCACGTCGAAAAGCGCCTCGCCCTCGGCGCGCGCCCAGCCGAGCCACTCGCCTTCGGAGCGGCCGCTGCCCGGAACGTCCGCCCAAACGATGGCGTAGCCGCGCTCGAGGTAAAGGTCGAACGGACCGGTTTCGCGAAACGGGAACGACGGATGGGTGGGATATTTCCGCAATGCCTTGATATAGGGCGCGGCAAAAAATACCACTGGAAATGGGCCTTTCGATTGCGCCGGAAGAAACACGTCCGCACGAACGAGGCGCTTGAATCGGGTTTCGACCTCGACCTCGAACGGCCCGATGACAGCCATAGGATGCTCCCTGCCGCGGCACCGTCGCCGGTTTCTGACCATCGAGGATACGGCAGCAACGCGCGCCTTGCCTAGCTCCGGGCAACGTGAAATCCTCTGCCGTGGCCGAGACGGCGAGCGCGGCCCAAGCCAGGGGAGCATTCCGTGCCCCCGAATCGAGAATCGCGAAGGGGAAGCGACATGGCCATCGAACAGGCGACGGCACTGAGTTACGTGGAAAGTGCGGAGCTTCGGCTCGCGGACGAGGTGGCCGCGCGGATGGACCGGTTGCCGAGCACGGGGCTCCAGCGCCGGATCGCGGCTACCATCGGATTCGGGACTTTCTTCGACTCCTTCGATTCTTTGATCATGGCCGCGGCGTTGACCGCGATCATCACATCCCTTCATGTCAGCTTCACCCAAGTGGGGCTTTTAATCAGCGCCGCCTATGTTGGGATGACGGTTGGCGCGCCGTTCTTCGGCTGGCTGGCCGAGCGTGTCGGCCGCAAGCCCGTCTGCGTCTGGATGGTGGGCTCGTTCGGTACGCTATCGATCGTAGCGGCCTTTGCCTGGAATTTTGAGAGCCTGCTGATCGTGCGCATCGTCGAGGGCCTCGCTCTCGGCGGCCAAATTCCAGTCTCCTCGGCGCTCTATAGCGAGTTCCTGCCGCTGGCGCGCCGCGGGCGAGGATTCTTTTGGGGTTACACCGTGCTTTTCAGCGCGGGAATTTTTCTTTCGCCGCTGGTTGGCCTTGCCTGCTTCGCGATCTTCGGCCCGGATGTCGGCTGGCGCGCCTTGTTCATCACCGGCGGGCTGGCGCTGCCGCTCGCTTTCGTCATGAACCATGTCATGCCGGAATCGCCGCGCTGGCTCGCCGAGAATGGCAGGGGCTCGGAAGCCGAAGTCATCGTCGAGCGCTATGAGGCGGCTGCGCGCGAATCCGGAAAGCCGTTCCCCGAGGCCAAGATCACCTACCGCACCGTTCGCCAAGTGACGCGGCCGAGCGAGGCATTCACCGGCATTTACACGAAGCGCACGCTGCTGAGCTGGACCTTGTTCTTCGCGACTTATTTCGTGAGCTACGGGCTGCAGATTCTGGATTCCGACGCTCTATGTGAAGATCGGCGGGCTGCCGCCCAATAATGCGCTCGGTCTGGCCATCCTCACCGGCGCGATCACGCTAGGCATGGTTTTCGTATGGGGCGATCTCGCCGACCGTATCGGCCGCAAGGCGAGCTTTGCCTTCGGGTATTCGCTGTCCATCGTCGGTTTTGCGGCCGGCATCTTTTCGGTCGCGGTGCTTGGCCTCACCAATTGGCAGATGCTGTTCGGCTCGTCGCTTCTCGCGCTGCTTGGGGTAAATTTCACCGCAGCCTTGTGCTTCCTCTATACGGCCGAGCTCTTCCCGACCCGCCTCAGGGCATGGTCGAGCTCGACCGCCAGTACGATCAGCCGGATCGGCAGCTTCATCGCGCCGACGGTCGTCGGCTTGCTGCTGGATGCCAAGCTCGGCATCGTGAGCGTTTATGTCATGTTTGCGCTGATGTCGGCCGTCGGCCTGATCGCGATCCTGACGCTCGGTCACGAGACGAGCAAGGGCGCGCTCGAGCAGGTTTCCACTTAAGAGCGGGAATTCGCGGCTACGGCGCGGCAAATTCCAGGGCCGCTCTCCCGTGAGCAGGCCGGCAGGACCGGCGTGCCAATGATGTTTCTCCATTCCACGCGCGACGATCGTCCCCTTAGGCTTTTTAAGACCGCGCATTTCTCGTCTTGGTATCGCGCCCTCGCGGTCGATCCGCCGGCGCCGTGGCACGGTTGTTCCGTTATCTGGGCGCTCGGGATTATACCGCCTGACCGGTAGGCAAGACGTAATCCGCTTCGCGCAGTGTCGTTTCGAAATTGATGATCCGGTCATCCGATCGGTCGCGCATAACGTGAAGCGGATCTCGACCGCCGGCCACGGCATCGATCAACTCGCGCAGCTTCCGGCGCAAAATGACGATGCCCCCATCGGATTCCGCCAAATGCTCTTTGGTTCGGTCCGTAATGACGCCCTGCGTTTCCTGCGCAACGCGGTCCTGCTCCATCGAAGGGATGTTCCAATACCCGTCGGCTTCAAATGGATAAATGCCCGGCTTCTTCGCGGAGAAACCGACTGTTTCATGTTCGAAGACGCCATCCGCCTTGGCGTGAAACCGTATCCAGAAGCTATAGGTAAGGCGGTCGTCGATCGGAACCCGCAGACGCATGTCGTGGCTAGGCAGCATCCCGGTACGCGGCGTCGTGGAAATTCTCGAATGCGTCGGCAGCACCATATGAATGATTCGTGGCGGCAATCCTTCCATGCGAAGAGTGGATTTGAAGCCATAGGGCGTTTCTTCGTAGTCGTAGCCCAACGGGGTCTGCATCGCCATTTTGGGATAGACGCTGGCATGGAGAAAGGGCAGATGCGGCAAATCCGCGCCGTTCTCGGCCTTCTGCAGCCAGTTGCAGTAATCCTCGTCGCATCCGACGATGCGCTTGCCATCCTGGCGGCAGAGCACGTCGTATTTCGGCAAGAGAGGCGCGGGCTTCGGCCCGATATACGCGAAGACAAGACCGCCCAGCTCCTGGGCCTCGTATGCGTTGGCACGAACGCGATCCTTGAACGTGCTGCCCGGACGCTCGGCTGGCTGATCGAGGCAGGTTCCATCATGGGCAAACAGCCAACCGTGATAGCAACAGCGCAAGCCTTCGGCCTCGACGCGGCCGAATTCCAGCGAAGTGAGACGATGCGGACATTGCAGATCGAGCATCCCGGTCCGGCCCTTGCCGTCGCGGAACAGGACGAAATCCTCTCCGAGCAGCCGCACTTTGACCGGCCGGTCTTTGATGTACTCGCTGAACTGCACCGGCCACCAATACCGGCGCAACATCTCGCCGGCCGGGGTGCCGGGGCCGACCCGAGTCATAAGCCGGTTTTCCGTCTCCGTAAGCATCGCTCCGTCCCTTCTTCTTCGTGCCGCATCTACGCAGGGCCACCATGCCTACGCGTCGGCCCGGCCAGCGCAAAGCGGGAGGCCACTCCGAACAAATCGCAAGTAATATCTTATACCGCCATCCCGCATCGAATCCAGCGATCGCACGATTCATTCCGGCCGGCGCCTTCGCCGCGCCGCCCTCGGGGATGAGCTTGGAGCAACAGGTTTGCATTTATCGAACGATCCCGGCAATGTTACCGTGAACAACGAAGCACGCCGTCGGCCGAGGAGACCGCATTAAGATGGGTAGGTGGAAGACCGCGTTTTTTGCGACGTTCCTCTTATCCATCGGTTCAGCCCGCGCCGACGAGACGACGCTTATCTTTGCCACGGACGGGCCGCCGAACACGCATGTCAGCGTGCGCATGTTTCATCCCTGGAGCGACCGCGTCAACGAAATGGCGAAGGGCGTCCTCAAGCTCGATGTTCGAGACGGCATGGCGATCGTCAATCCCACGAACTTCTACAGCCGGGTTCTCGACGACGTGGTCCAGATCGCCTGGGGCAGCATCGGCAATCTGTCGGGGACGTTTCCGTTGGCGGAATTCTCCGCTCTGCCCTTTCAGGCCGAGCGTTCCGTGGACGCATCGGTCGCGTTCTGGCGTCTCTACAAATCAGGGCTGCTGGATGCCGAGTTCAAGGACGTCGTGCCGCTCATGATGACGATCTATCCACAAGCGCAAGTGCATCTGGCGAAGCCGCCCAAATCGATCGAAACCCTCGCCGGGCTCCGGCTGATGGTGGTTGCGCAAACCGCAGCCGAATTCGTCACTCTGCTCGGCGGCTCGCCGAGCTCCGTGCCCCTGCCGGATCTTTATACTGCGCTTCAGCGCGGCATGGTGGACGGCACGGTGATCGCCTGGACCGCATTCCAGCCTTACCGACTTGGCGAAGTGACGAGTTACCATTACGAGACCCAGCTCGGCGCTTCCGCGGGCATGGTGTTCATGGCGAAGAAGCGTTACGACGCGTTGCCGCCGGCGGTACGGAAGATACTCGACGAAAATTCCGGCGAGGCGGAAAGCCGGACCTTGGGCGCGGCCTGGGACGAAGTTGCCGAAGAGGCGCGCCAGGCCGCCAAGTCCGACCCGAAGCAGACGGTCGTTTATCCGAGCGCCGAAGAGACCGCGAAATGGCGGCAAACGGTCGCTCCAGCTACTGCCGAGTGGATCAACAAAACGCCAGGCGGCGATAAAGTGTTGACGCGGTTTCGCGAAATCCTCGCCGAGGTGAAAGCGGGCGGGTAACGTGCAAGGATCGTTTTCGGACGGCTGAGATTGGGAGCTCGTTCAAACCCGCAAGCGGGGCACGAGCGAAGCCGCATTCCCGTCATGACCGCGCGCCGCGTGGCGAGCGCGCGCGTGTCCTTGCCCCGATGTTCGTTCATGCGTCCCCCTTGCTCCGGCGCTCGCCCGGTAATGTCAGTAGAGAGCCGCTCCCCAATGCACCTTGCCGGTTGAAACCAATCGCGGGGTCCGGTCTAATGGGCTCTCGATCAACCGCCGGCTCGCGCCGATTAATCTGGCGCCGCGTGTCGGTCGATTCGAGCGCCCTGGCTGATCCCAACCAGCTCTTCGCCGCCCGGCTTAGAGCGAAGACGTAAATCGACCGTATTCGAGCGAAAGAGGAGGAGCATGGAGGCCAAGGTCACGATTCCGGCGCTTCAGCAGATGAAGCGCGATGGACGAAAGAGTGTCGGAGTGGTGGCCTGGGACTACCAGATCGCGGCGATCGCGGACCGCGCCGGGGTGGATTTCGTCTCCGTCGGCGATTCGGTCGGCATCAATCTATGGGGTCATTCCAATCCGCTTGAAGTCACATTGGAAGAGATGCTCGTTGTGTGCAAGGCGGTGCGGCGTGGGGTCAAGCGCGCGCTCGTCAGCTGCGATTTCCCGTTCGGACCGCTTCAGCAGGGAGTCGATAGCGCGCTGCAAGCCGGAATAAGGCTCGTCAAGGAGGGCGGCGCAGACATCGTCAAGCTTGATGGCGCAGTCGACTTCCCCGATGCGGTTCGCGCCCTTGTGCGCGCGGGCATCCCGGTATTCGCGCAGTTCGGGCTGACGCCGCAGACCGCCCTGCAATACGGCGTGCCTTATGGCGCACAAGCTTCGGCGGGCGCGCGGGCGACGCCCGAGATGACGGCAAGGCTAGTTGCCGAGGCAAGGCTCCTGCAGGATGCAGGCGCATCGCTTCTCGACTTCACCAACTCGGGTCCGGTGGCGGGCGCCGCAGTTGCAAAGGCGGTATCTATTCCCGTGATCGGCGGGTTCGGCGGCGGCCCGTGGCTCGATGGGCGCGTGCGCCTGGCGCACACCGCCATCGGCTACGCCGAGAAATGGATCGATTCCACGACTGAAACCTATGTGAATACCGCGCGGGCGAGCCTCGAGGCGTTCGCGGCCTTGATCGATGACGTGCGCGCGGCGCGGCAAATCAAGGGCTGATCGGATCGCAATGGCGACCGCTATCATCGAAGGCATCACGACACGCTATGAGGTGGTAGGCTCGGGACCGCCGGTCCTCATGTACTCGCCCGGCGGGTTCGATGCGACGGTCGAAAAATGGCGGACGCTCGGCCCTTATGCCAGCACCAAGGTGATGGAGCATCTGCCCCGGAATTACACCTGCATCCTCTTCGACCGGCGCGAAACCGGCCAGTCGGGCGGCCGCGTCGAGTGCGTAACCTGGGCCGATTATGCCGCGCAGGGCAAAGGATTGCTCGACCATCTGCGCATTGGCCGCGCGCACGTCATGGGCGGCTGCATGGGATGCAGCGCGGCCGCGGCTCACGCCGTGGCCTATCCGCAAGCCACGTTGGGCCTGGTTCTTTATTGGCCCGTGGGCGGCGCTAAATACCGCCTGCGAAGTCGGGAGCGGTTTGCCGAACATCTCGCCTATGTCCGCCAACATGGGCTGCACGAGGTGGTCGCGCTCGTGCGCAAGGACGGCAAGCCGTTCGGCGGCGATCCCAGAGGCGGGCCTTGGGCCTCGGTCATCAAGCATGACGCGGCCTTCGCCCAAGCTTACGAGCGGCAGAAAATCGAACCCTATAAGCTCATCGTCGCCCGCGTGGCGCGCACGCTGTTCGATCGAGACACCGCGCCGGGGGCCGAGCCCGAGGACTTGCTGCGCCTCGAGGTCCCGGCTCTCATCGTTCCGGGCCACGACGCCTCGCACGCGACCTCTGCCGCGCGCTATCTCGAGGAATGCTTGCCCCGGGCGGAATACTGGGACGTGGCCGTCGCCGCTCAGACCGAGGCGAGCGCCGTGCCCCTTCTGCTTGACTTTCTCGGCCGAGCGAGCGAAGCGGCGGCGTAGAGACTGCGTTAAGCCCTAAGCCCGGGCGCGATTGTCGATAACGGTCTCGTAGGTTACTCTTCGCCCCATCTTAGGGCGTCCGCGACGACGTGACGATGATTCTCGGAGGTTCGCTCCATGACCGAAAATGTGCTGGCGGCCGTAAGGGTTGGTCCGAGCAAGACCGAGATCCGCGAATTCCCGATGCCGGATATCGCGGAAGACGCGGCCCTGATGAAGATGGAAGTCGCCGGGATCTGCGGAACCGACGTCAAATTGTATAAGCAACCACCGACGCCCGCGGCTGTGATCATGGGCCACGAGAACATCGGCACGATCGCGAAGGCCGGCCGCGAGTTCTCCCGACGCAAAGGCTTCAAGGAAGGCGACCTCGTCTTCGTCGAGCACTATGTCTCATGCGGCAAATGCGAGTGGTGCCATCTTGGCGAGTACCGCCACTGCGAGAACACGGATTGGCGCAACAATCCCGACTCCATTCGCTACGGCTACACCTCGGCCGAGCGGGCTCCTCATTTGTGGGGCGGCTTCGCCCAGTACGTTTACCTGCCCTGGAACGCTGTCGTGCACCGTGTGCCAAACGGCGTCACGCCGGAATTGGCGGGCCTCGTGACTCCGATGGCGAACGGCGTCGAGTGGTCCTTGTTTGAAGGTCGCGTGGGCTATAACTCCACGGTGCTGATTCAGGGTCCGGGACAGCAAGGACTGTCCCAAACCGTGATCTGCAAGCAAGCGGGCGCATCTCTCGTCATCGTCACGGGCACGTCCAGGGACGGCGCGCGGATGGAGGTCGCCAAAGCCCTCGGCGCCGACTACGTGATCGATGTCGAGAAGGAGGACCCCCTCGCGCGCATCATGGCGATTACCGGCGGCAAGGGCGTGGATGTCTCGCTCGACTGCACGGCGGGCGCCGGGACCATCCCGATCTTGCTCGGGGTGGACGCGCTCAAGCGCAAGGCCGGGACCATCGTGGTTCAAGGCGAAATGAAGGAGTTTCCCAACTTCCCGATCGAGAAGGTCACGACGAAGTACATCACCATCAAGAGCGCGCGCGGCCACAGCTACAGGGCGTGCGAACTCGCCCTTCAGCAGCTTGCCTCGCACCGCTTCCCGCTCGAGAAGGTGACGACCCATCGCTTTGGGCTGAAAGACGTCGATCTCGCTATTCGGTCGGTTGGAGGCCAAGGCGTGAAGGACGTGATCCACGCTTCTCTCTTCCCCTGGCGGTAAGCTGCCGCTCGGCTGGCCAGACCCTAACGAACTTTCTCGCGCAGGCCCATCCGCTCGAGCCGCGGCAGAACCTCGTCGCGGAAATAGGGGAACTCGTCGAGATAGTTGACGAAGGAGAAGCATATCCCCGAAAAGCCGGCCTCGCCGATCTTGGCGAGGGCGGCGGCTACGTCGTCGGGGGTCCCGACCATGGGGAACCCGCCATGGCCGGCGGCGAAGCGGATGCGGAACGCCTTGAAGAACTCCGCCGAGTAGGATTGCGAGTAAATCTGGTTGATGGCAGTAAGGCGGTCGACTGCTTCCCAATCGCCGTTCTCCTCGGCATACCAGCGGTGATATTCCTCGGCCTCCTTACGCGTCGGCCGACACACCGCATAGCCGTTGCAATAAACGCCGATTTCGCGCCCGTGCCGTGCGGCCTCGGCCTGGGTGTCGCGCACCTCCTGCGCGCCCGCCTCGAGCGAGCGCAAGGGGCGGAAGAGGACGTCGCAAGCCTGGGCGCTGAAGGCCCGGCCCGCCGGCGAGGAGCCCGCGTTCATAATAAGCGGCCGCGTGCGGCCATAGGGCTTGGGGTTCGCCTGCAGAGCCGTCAGCTTCAGGAAGCGGCCGTCGAAGTCGAAATCCGCCTCGCTCTCCCACAGCGCGCTGACGACGCGCAGCCATTCCTCGCCATAGGCGTAGCGGATGTCGTGCTCGCGCTGCGTGGCGCCGAACATGTCGAACTCGTCCTGGTTCCAACCGCACACGATGTTCAGGCCGAAGCGGCCGCGCCCGATATGGTCGGCGGTGACAAATTGCTTTGCCGCGAACACGGGGTGCACAAGCGCCGCGTGCACCGTGCCGAAGACAGTGATGCGTCTCGTATGCGCGAGGAGCCCGCACGCCCAGGTTACCGTCTCCCAGCTCGATCCCTCGAAATTGGTCTCGCCGCCATAGCCGCGCCAGCGCCCGATCGGCACGATCATGTCGATGCCGGCGTCGTCGGCGAGCTGCGCGAGGCGCAGATTGTTCTCCCACGAGGCGTCCCAGCGCTCGGGCACCTTCGTCGCGGCGCGCCCCGACGAGCAATTGGCGCCGAAGAGACCTAGCTTCAGCTTGTTGGGGCTAAACGTGGTAATGCGCGAGGCGAGCGGCATCGCGCTGTCACTCCGATTCCGAGCGCGCGGGTGCCGATCGTGACAGCTCCCCAAAGGAACTCATTGCCCGGCTTTGACCTGCGCGGCCAGTTCCCTTGTCAGCGCAAGAACCTTCGCGTGAGCATCGTCGGTCTTTCCCCAGTCCTCGACCAGCGGCGCCAGTTGGGCATTCCATTTTTCCGCTTGTTCCGGGCTGAGATTGACGACGGTCTGATTCTTTTCCGCCTGGAGATCTTTACGAACTTTGGCCTGCAACCGATCGAGGATGACGCCGGCGCGGCGGCTCTGCGCTTCGCCCGAATTGTCGTCGAGTATCTTCCGCACGTCCGGCGGCAAGCTCAGGTACTTCGCTTTAGCCATCCAAACGCCTCCGGGGCCGCCGCCAAACGACGCGGTGATGTGGTAGGAGGTAACCTCATCGAGCTTAAAATCGGGAAGCGCCGCCAAGGGGAAATTGATTCCGTCGGCGGTGCCGCGTTGGAGCGCCTGATAGCTATCGGTCAGCGGTATCGAGAGCGGCGTTCCGCCCAGCTTGGTGACGACCGCGGTCGGGATCTGGCCGCTCGCGATGAATTTGAGGCCGTTGAGATTGTCAAACGGAAGCGGCGGTTGCTTGACCAGATGCATCGAAACCGGCGGGAATGCCTGCATGAACAATGGGACGATCTGGTCGAACTCGGCATCGAGCGCGCCCGATTTGTAAAGCCGCCAGAACACCACCAATTCCTGCTCGGAGGAATCCATCAGGAAGGGCAGCGCGAAGACTTCCGACAGGCGAAACTTGCCCGCGAGATAGTTCAGCGATCCGAAGCTGATCTGCATGACGTTGGTCAGCAGCCGATCATAAAAATTCGCGCTGTTGGCGAGCGTCGTTCCGTCGCGCACGTCGATCTGCACGATGCCTTTGCCCTGCGCGTTGATGCGGTCCGCCCACTCGTGATAGGTTTGCTGTCCCACCGGCGAGGTCGGCGCCGCGATCGTCGTCATGATCAATTTCATTTCGTCGGCACTCGCCGCGTTCGACATCAAAGACGCGGCGAGGACGGAACCCAATATCGTCCAATAACGCGGCATCGGCTTTTCTCCCATCGAAAAACTCGTTTCGTTCGTTTTCCGCAAACCACTTGCGCGCCGGATCGCGACGGTGCGATGAAGCGGCTTAAAGGCACGGCGACGAGGAATCGACCCGAACGATAGCATTCCGCTAGGGTGTCCGAAAGCCGAAGGGGGTCAAGATGCCGCTCGCGCACGTTAACTCCTGTCGAAGCTCGACAGCCAGGATCAGGTAACGGCGCCTCTTTCGGCTCGCCTGAGGCCGTGCCATATTTCGCACGCTATACCAAGTGAACCTACTCGGGAGGACAAGAATGGCGAACGAGACCAAAGAGCGCGTGCCCGACGCCAACGTCAAGGCGGCACGGGCCGGTTGGATCACCCGCTTCGTTTCCGCCGGCGTGCCCGTGACGGATTTTCTCGAGCTGGCCTATGCCATCGACCGCTGGGACGATTGGTGCCAGACTTGGTGCGAGCGCGCCGCGCAATACGAAAAGATCGGGCGCGCCTGCCTCGCCGAAAACGAGAACGCCTCGGCCGCGCTGCACCTCGTCACGGCTTCGGTCGAGTACCACTTCGCTAAGTTCTATTTCACCCACGACGTCAAACAGATGAAGGCGGCGCACCTTAAGGCCGTGGAGTGCCGCACCTTGGCGCTTCCGCATCTGTCACCGCCCGGCGAGCGCGTCGCCATTCCGTTCGAGGGCAAGCATCTCTATGGCAATCTGCGAAAGCCCCACGATGCCTCCGCCCCAAGCCCGGTGCTCCTGGTCATATCGGGCATGGATTCGACCAAGGAGGAGCAGCACAATTACGAGCAGCTTTTCCTCGAGCGCGGGATCGCGACGCTGTCCTTCGACGGGCCGGGCCAGGGCGAGGCGGAATACGATTGGCCGGTCCGCCACAGCTTCGAAGAGCCGGTTGGCGCCGTGATTGAGTGGGTGGAGAAGCGCATCGATCTCGACGGCGGCCGGGTCGGCATATCGGGCGCGTCGATGGGTGGCTACTACGCGCCGCGGGCCGCGGCCTTCGAGAAGCGGGTGAAGGCCGCCATCGCCAATAGCGGCGCCTACAGCGTCATCGAGAATTTCGATCCGCGCCCGCAGATCCTCAAGGACGCCTATGTCCTCCGCACCCATTCGAAGACCATGGATGAGGCGCGCGAGAAGACGCGGCCCTTCGACATGACCGGCGTCGCCTCGCGCATCACCTGCCCGATGTTCATCATTGCCGGAAAGGACGACCACATTACGCGCTGGCAGGACGCGGAGCGCGTGGCGAAGGAGGTCAAGGGGCCGTGCGTGTTCCTTGCGCTCGAGGGCGGCATGCATGTCGGCCACAACCGCGGCCACCTCTGGCGCACGCAATCCGCCGACTGGATGGCCGTGCAGCTCGGCGTGCCGAAGCGATAAGCGCTTAAGGCGACACTTCCTCGAGGGCGCGGTTGCGCGCCTCGACACAGAACAGAACCGCGATTACCGCGCCCAGCGCGCTGGCGATGGTGAATTGCAGGAAAACGCCGCCGATCCCGAAGCCCTGCACGATGTAGCCGATGCTGATCTGTCCGGCGACGATGCCGACTTTCTGCCACGAGCTCGCGATCGCGATGCCGCGCGAGCGCAGGCGGGTGGGGTAGATCTCGGCGCTGTAGAGGAATATGAGCGACGAGATCGACGCCATCAGCACGTCGCCGACCGTGACGGCGACGAGGACGATTGTCGCGCTCGGTGCGCCGCTCAGCCACAGGTACAAGAACACCGCGGCGATCAGCGCAAAGCAGGTCGTGAACCAAGCGCGCCGCCCGGTGCGGTCAACAAACAGCGCAACCACGATGACGCCGATCATCCCGGCGACGGTGGTATAGGCCGAGTATTGCAGCGCCGTCTTCACCTCGAGGTGGTAGACGGTGCGATAGAGCGTCGGCAGCCACGAGATAAGCGCGTTGCTGACGAAATAGATGCAGAAGAACAGCAGCCACACGACGAAGGTCCGACCGCGATAGATGCCGCGGAAGATCTCGGTCCATGCCGGCCGCTTCTCGTTCGGGTTCGAGGGCAAAATCTTGGGCGCCGGCAGCGTCTTGCCTTCGGCCACGGCGGCGTCTTCGATGCCCCGTACCACTCGATCGGCCTCGGCGAAGCGTCCCTTGTCGGCGTACCAGCGCGCCGATTCGGGCAGCAGGAGGAAGCAGATTGCGAGCGGCGCCGGCACCGCGCCAAGAAGGAACATCGACTGCCAGCCGAAAGTCGGTACCAGCCAGGGCGAGATGAACGCCGCGCCCGCAAGGCCGAAGATGAAGATGCCTTGGAACAGGAGAAAGAAGCGGCCGCGGCCATGCGCCTGCGCCATCTCGGTCAAATAGGCTGCGGCGGCCGGTCCGAGCCCGCCCAGCCCCAGCCCCTCGACCGCGCGGCAGGCGACGAGCGATTGGAAATCCCAGGCGAAGGCCGATGCGAGGCTGGCCAGACCGAAGAGCGCGGTCGCGATCATCATGGTTTTCAGCCGGCCGATGCCGTCGCCTGCCCAAGCGAAGATCAAGCCCCCGAACAGCGAGCTGATATTCGAGCTTGCGATCAAGAACCCGATCTGCGGTTGCGACAGATGCCACTGGGTGACCAGCACGGGCAGGACGTAGGAGATCGCGAGGAAGTCGTAGCCGTCGAAGAAGGTCGCGGCGGCGCAGATGAAGCGCGCCTTGAAATGAAACCGCGTATAGGGAATGCGCTCGATCCGGCCGATGATGGCGGCGACGCTTGTTGCTGGCGCCGAATACGGCACTGCGGCGTCCGTCATGATCCCCCCGAAGCGCTTGTTATCGCGCGACAATAGCCAAAGCGGCGGCTGCGGTAATCAAAAATCGCTCGCCCCGAAAGTCCTAGGGCTTGTTCGGTGGCGGCGACGCCATGCCGAATGCACCGTTCATCCGCAAGGACGAAAGGGAGCTCGCCAATCCGCTGAAGCCCAAAGCCTTCGCGCTGCCTACGAAGCTTGGCGATGGGGTAACCATCCGGGCGGCCGGGGCTCTTGCCGAAGCCGTGCGAATCCCTCACTCTCGGTGCATTGGCAACAGGCTCGGCCGCGGCCGGACCAGAGGAGGGGAGCAAAAAATGATCAAGATGACCGACGCCATCCGCGGCGTGCTGAACTCGGCGCTGGCCGATGGGACGCCCTGCCTGCTCGGCACGGCGACCAAGGACGGCTACCCTCAGATCAGCCCCAAGGGCAGCATCGTCGTCTTCAACGACGATACGCTGTGCTACTGGGAGCGTAGCAATCGCAGCGCCATGAAGCGCGTCGGCGAGAACCCTCATGTCGTGATCTTCTACCGCAACACCGACAAGGCGAAGGACATCCCGTTTCGCGCCGGCTGCATGCGCTTCTATGGCGACGTGCGCGCGGTTACCGCCGGCCCCGAGCGCGACCAGGTGTGGGAGTTGATCCCCGAGGCCGAGCGCAGGCCCGATCCAGAAAAGAAGGGCACTGCGATGCTGGTCAGGCTCGATCGCGTCGAGGAGATCTCGGGCAACGTCGTGATGCAGCGCGACTGACGGGTGGCTCGCCGCTCCCGATATGCTCGTGCCGTCATCCGATGGGGGCGTAAGCTTCGTCATTCCGGTTTACAACAAGCGGCAATTCCTGCCGCAGGTGATTGCCGGGTTGAAGGCTCAGCGCGGCGATTTCGCGCGCGAGTTCATCTTCGTCGATGACGGATCGACCGACGGCTCGGGCGACGAATTGCGGCGTTTGGTCGGCGGTCTTGGGGATACGCATATTCTTGTCGAGACCAATTCGGGTCCGAGCGTCGCCACCAATCGCGGCCTCGAGAACGCGCGCTATCCGCTGATCAAGCTGGTGGATGGCGACGACGTGCTGTTGCCCGACGCGACGGCGTCGTTACGGGCTGCGCTGCTGCGGCATCCGGACTGCGTGCTCGCCTATGGAACAGCGGGCGCTTACGCCTCGGTCGAAGAGGCGCTGGCGAGGCTCGCGGACGCGCTTGCACCACCCACGAGCGACGGGACAGACCGCGTGGTCGACGCGCTACCGGGGCTCCTCCGGGGGTGTCATCTCGGCCCGAGCAACTGCCTCGCCCTTGCCGCGGCGATGCGCGAGGTGGGCGGGTGCGACGAGCGCATTTTCGTCCAGGATTACTCGCTGTTCCTCAGGCTCGCGGCCCGCGGGAAGTTCGTCGCGACCGAGATTCCGACCGTCATCAACCCAAGCACCGCCGAGGGGCGGCTCAATGACGGCGGTCCGCAAGTCCTCCATGACATCAATCTTGCCCTCGTCTATTTTTTGGCGGAAGCGAACCTGCCTTCGCCGCTGACGGCTATGGCGGCGCGGCGGGCGGTGACGCGCGCCTGGCTGTGGGCCAAGCGGCGCGAGGGCGCACCGGCGCTATCCTATTGGTCGCTGCTGCGACTTGCCGCGTACCTGCCGATTCCGGGCCTCACGCCGATTCTCCTGCGCTGCAGCTGCGCCGCCTTCACGCAGAACCGAAGCGTGAGGACGAGTTGAGCGCGCGACCGAACCTTCAGCGTTCAACCGAGCGATCGGTTGACTTCTCGGTAATGAATTCGAGGAGCGCGGGCTGGCCACCCTTGATCTTGTCGATCGCGCGCTTGATCGCCGGCACGATCGCGCCAGGCTCGGTCACGCGCTCGGAATAGAGACCGAGCGAGCGCGCGAGATCGGCGTAATTGCCGCTGATATCGGTCGAGCGGAACTTGTCGGTCGAATACTGCATCACCCCCAGCTCCGCCGCCATGGTGGAATTGTTCAGGAGGATCGACAGGATCGGAATATGCGCGCGCGCGGCGGTCTCGAGGTCCATGCCGGTGAAACCGATCGCCGCATCGCCCCAGACATTGATGCACAGCTTGTCGGGCGCGGCGAGCTTGGCGCCCAGGGCGAGGCCGAGCCCATAGCCGAGTTGGGTGCTCTTGCCCCAGCCGATATAGGAACGCGGCGTCTTCGACTGCCAGAACGGGACAAGCTGGTCGCGCGGGCTGCCGGAATCGTGGGTGACGATGGTGTTGGCGACATCGACCGTATGCATCAAGTCCCAGATCACGCGGTAGGGCGAGAGCGGCGTCGCATTCGAGGTCAGCTTGGGCATCCAGTGGCCCAGCCATTCCTCGCGCAACGATCGGATTTCGCCGGTGACCGAAGCCAGGCGGCCGCGCGGCTTGCCCTTGAGCCGGTCGCTGACCTCGGCGATGAGTGCATCGAGCGCCAAGGCCGCGTCGCCGACGAGCGCTAGGTGCGCGGCGATGTCCTTGTTGATGTCGCCCGGATCGAGGGTGAGGTGGACCATCTTCTTGCCCTTGGGCATCTGCATGTTGAAGGGCGTCGCCGTCCAGCTGCAGCCCGCGCCGAAAATCAGATCGGCGTTCTGCAGCATGCGATGATAATGCCGGCCATAGGTCGTGCTGCCCGCGCCCAGGGAGAGGGGATGAGTTTCGTCGAAAGCGCTTTTCCCGGGATTGCTGGTGCCCACCGGCGCTTCCAGCAGCTCGGCCAGGGTTTGAAGCTGCGTCCAGGCCTTGGCGTAGAGGATGCCCTGGCCGGCATAAATCACCGGACGCTCGGCCGCCACCAGGGCCGCCGCCACCTCGGATACGTTCTTCGGATCGGGGCCGACACGCAGGCGCTGCGTCTTCTCATAGACCAGCGGCTCGGGAACCTCCTCGTTCCACAAATCCACCGGCACCTCGACCATCGCCGGCCCCATGCGCCCGTTCTTGGCCTGGGTGAAGGCACGGCGCATCGCGTCAGGGACGGCGGAGGGCACCGTCACCTGCTCGACGGATTTGGTGACGTGCCGGAAATTGAGCGCGGCGCTGAAATTAGGCTTCACGCCAGCCTGGCTGCGCGAATGGCCGGCCGGGAGGATGACCATCGGGACGGATTCGGCGAAAGCCTGGGCCACGCCGCCGAACGCGTTCTCGGTTCCCGGGCCTTGTTGCATGGCGAAGACGCCAATGCGGTCGCCGCAGGACACGCGTCCCAGCGCGTCGGCCATATGGACGCCGGTGCGTTCCTGGCGCACCAGGATGGGCCTTATACCGGCCTCGGCGACCGCCTCGATAACGCCGTTGCGCGGATAGCAGACGAGATATTCGACGCCTTCGCGTCGCAAAATCTGGGCGATCGCCGCACTGACCTTCATGGCATCCCTCCTGAAACTTGGCGTCTATATAAGGACGTGCCCGCGTCCGAAGCAAAGTCTGTTTTTTATTTCGAGGCGATGATCGAACCAAACAGCTGCCAGCGCGCGCCGTCGAACCGCGCCATTTGCAGTTGCTTGATCGGCGAATAGTCGGTCGGGCTGGTGTTGACGGTGATGCCGGGCAGCAGCACGCCGATCGCGAGATTCCTGAGGTTCGTCGCCTGCCGCAGGACGTTCTCGCGGGTGAGATCGTCGCCACATTGCCGCAGGACTTGGGCCATGGTGACGGCCTCGGCATAGGCGACGAGGTTTAGGGGATTGGTCTTGTCGCCCGCCGGGTTGTACCGGTCCATGAACGCGGCCCAAGCCTTCAGCTCGGCGTCGTCCCGCCAGGTCGGATCCGACGGATCCTTGACGAACACGCTGGTAACGAGCCCGAGCGCGTTTTCCAGCCCTGCGGGCCGCAGCACGGCGTCGATCGAGTTCGTCCCGCTTTGGACGACGGTGATCTTGCGCTGCCAGCCGATCTCGCCAGCCTTGCGGATCGCGAGCGAGCCGAATTTCGGCGTCGCGACGATGACGAAGGTATCGGCGCCCGACGCTTGAAGGCTGACGATCTGCGAATCGACGGTGGCGTCGGTAATCTCGTAAGACGCCGAGGCGACCAGCATCCGAGCCGCGTTGTCGCCTAGCTTGTCCTTGATTCCCGCCAGCAAGTCCTTGCCGAAATCGTCGTTCTGATAGAGCACGGCGATCTTGGCATCCGGGTGGCTTTGCAGAATGTAGGACGCATAGACGCGCCCCTCGCTGAAATAGTTGGTGATCCAGCCCATCGTCCAGGGATAGGTCTTGGGATCGGCGAATTTCGTCGCCCCCGAGGAGATGAACAATTGCGGAATCTTTTCGCGGTTGAGATAGGGCGCGATCGCCGTATTCGCCGCGGTGCCCAGCGAATCGAAAATCAACAGCACCCGATCGCTCTCGACGAGCTTGCGCACCAGCTCGACCGTCTTGGGCGGCGTGTAGGCATCGTCATAGGAGATGAAAGTGATCTTCCGCCCGTTGACGCCGCCTTGATCGTTCAACATCTTGAAATAAGCGGCCTCGGTCTTGCCGATCTCGGACAAGCCCGAGGCCGGGCCGCTATAGGCCATGGTGTTGCCGATCTTGATTTCGGTGTCGCTGACGCCGGGACCGTATTGCTTCTGTGCCGCGGCCGGAGACCCTTGAGCGATCAACGCCCCCAAAACCGCCAGCAGCGATGCAAAGACGCGAAGTGGCATGAAGATTCTCCCCGGCGGTTTCTTGAGCAACCGTGATGCGGTGCCTCGGCGCCGCCGCACGGCCCTTCAACGATTGCTAATCCGACGCCAACAGCTTGCCATGATCCTGGATCGGCTTCCAGACACCGAGAACATGAAAGACGTCCCAGATCATCGCCTGAAGATTTGTCACAACCGGCTTGCCGAAATCTTCCTCGAGAGCGACGGCAACCGGCTCGGACAGCCACGAGCCGCCGCCCAGATAGAGACCGTCGGCCTCCGGATGGTCTTCCAACGCGCGACGCCCGAGCGCATAGGCTTGCGCCATGTGGTCGCGCGAGCTAACGCGCGTGAATTCGTCCGGGCCCATCACCTCGCTGGTCACGCCGGCAATGCCGGCCCCGGCGCGAGCGAAAAACTGGGAAAGCACGCGGTTCATCTCCGGGGTCCATTTGTTCGCGACCGCGACCTTGGCCAGCCCGAGATGCCGGAGGGCCGCCACGATATTGTTGATTTGCGAGGTCGCCGGCTTGCCGGCGACGCGCGCGATATGGGCGATCACGCGGTCATGCGCCTCGACGCCGATGATCGTTGGCAGCGGAACGCCGGCCTGCACGATGATGTCGACCTCGCGCCGAACCAGCTTCTCGACATCGGCGTCGAAAGCGGCGATCACGCGTTCGATATCGGGCGTCGAGAATTCCGAGATCGACCCCGCCGTATGCACCAGGATGATCGGATCGCGCACGATCCGATAGAACTCGTAAGTCGCTGTTTCCACGACCGGCAGCGGCAGAAGCATGCCGATCTTGCGCTTCGGGAGTTCCGCAGCGAAGCGCTCTTCCGGGAATCGGGTTTGTGCCAATTCTTGCCTATTGTGCCGCGCGGGAGGCGAGCCGCCGGGCTTTTGCCGCGGACACCACCGGATCGAGATTGAAGACGCGCCGCGTGTTGCCGCCGAGGATGTTGCGCTTGGCGGTCTCGGCGAGAAACGGCAGATCGTAAATCTGACTCGGCAGATCCATGTCCCAATGCGGGTAGTCCGAGGCATACATGAGCTGCGTCTCGGCGTTCATCATCTTGAACGTCAGCTCGAGCGCCTCGCGATTCTCGACCGTCTCCATCGGCTGCGAGGTGTAATACATCTCGCGCATGTAATCGCTGGGCTTGCGCTTCAAGAGCGGCACCTCGGAGCTGCGCATCATCCACTCGTTGTCGAGCCGCTGCATCAGGAACGGGATCCATGCGAGCCCGCCCTCGACCCAGAGGACCCGGAGCTTGGGGAACCGCTCAGGCAGCCCGTTCGTCAGCCAGTTGGTGATGTGAATGATGTTGAACCAGGCGAAGCCCAGCGCATGCGCGGCGATGAAGCGATTGCACAGCGACAGGCTTTGGCCGCCCGAAATGCCGGCGCCGTGGAAGACGAGCGGCAGATTGCGCTCCTGAAGGGCGGCGTAGGTTCTCATGTAGTCGTTGTCGTAGACGCGGCGATAATGGGGCGCGCAGATGGTGAAGCCGATGACGCCCTTCTTGTCGCCGAATTCCTGCACCATGCGGTAACAGGCACCGGGATCGTTGAAGGGCAGATAGAGCGACGCCTTGATCCGCGGCTCGGCAGCGAGGCACGACCTCGATGAGCCAGCGCGCATAGGCCCGGGCGAGCATCACCTCGACCTCGATGCGCGGGGTCATGCCAAGGCCGAGCATCGGCGTCGGGAACAGACAGATGACGTTCGACGCCCATCGCATCCATCCAGCGCTTGGTTAGCGTGATGTCGCGATGCGGGCTCGCCGGCGTCTTTTCCTTGCGACCCCCGGGATAGCGGGTAATGCGGCCAGCCATGTCCTGATAGCTGCCAGCGCCGGCCGTGATGCCGCCGCCGCCATAGCCCTGGTATTTGGCCTGGGCGCGCATCACCGGATCCTCGATATATTCGGCAATCTGGGCGAAGGACTGGGTCTCGTAATGATGCGCGTCGATATCGACGATCGAGAAATCCTCGTAGCGGCGCTGGACCGCTTGGCTCTCCGCGTTGCGAAGCAAGGTCGTCGTGTCGAATTCCTGGACGGAAAGATCGCGAAAGCTGGCGTCATCCATGAGCGAACTCCTCGCGGCCGCCCGGCCTGGCGCGCCCTAGCGCGCGGCCAGCCGCTTCGCTTTGGCTTCGGAGAGAACCGGCTCGAGATTGAAGAGCCGCTTGGCATTGCCGCCGAGGATGTTGCGCTTGGCGGTTTCGCTGAGGAACGGGAGATCGTAGATTGTGCTCGGTAAATCCATGTCCCAATGCGGATAGTCCGACGCATAGAGCAACTGCGTCTCGGCATTGAACATTTTGAAGCTCGGCTCGAGCGCCTCGCGGTTGTTCACCATCTCCATGGGCTGCGACGAATAATACATCTCGCGCATGTAGTCGCTCGGCTTGCGCTTCAAGAGCGGGACTTCAGAGCTGCGCATCATCCATTCGTTGTCGAGCCGCTGCATCAGGAACGGAATCCACGCCAAGCCGCTTTCGATCCACGCGACTTTGAGCTTGGGAAAGCGCTCGGGCATGCCGTTGCACAGCCAATTGGTCAAATGGATGGCGTTGAACCACACGAAACCCAGCGCGTGGACTGCAATGAAACGGTTGCAGAGCTGCATGCTCTTATCGCCGCCCCATGCATAGGCGCCGTGAAACACGAGGGCGAGATTGCGCTCCTCGATCGCCGCCCAGGTCTTCATGAAAGCGTTGGCGTGAACCGCCTGGTAGCGCGGCGAGACCACGGTGAAGCCGACGACGCCTTTCTTGTCGCCCAGATCCGTGACCATCTTGTAGGAGGCTTCGGGATCGTTGAGGGGCAGATAGAGGGTCGATCGAATCCGCGGCTCGTGCGCCAGAACCACGTCGATGAGCCACCGGTTATAGGCACGGGCAAGGGCCACCTCGACCTCGGGCCGCGGCGTGACGCCGAGAAACAGCATCGGCGTCGGGAAGATGCAGGCGACATCGATGCCGATCGCATCCATCCAGCGCTTGGTCAGAGTGATGTCGCGATGAGGGCTGGGCGGCGTCTTCTCTAACCGGCGGCCATGGTTGCGGGGCACGCGTCCGCCAAGATTTCTGGTACGAGCCCTCGGACGAGGTCAGCCCCTGCGCACCGAAGCCCTGATACTTGGCTTGGGCGCGCAATACCGGGTCTTCGATGTAGTCGCAGATCTGGGCGAAAGAGTCGGTTTCGTAGTGATGCCCGTCGACATCGACGATGAGAAAATCCTCGTAACGGCGCTGGACCGCTTGGCTCTCCGCATGGGCCAGCAAGGTCTTGGTGTCAAATTCCTCGACCGACAAGTCGCGGTAATTTACCGAATCCATCGCTGGCGTGCCCGCCCTATTCGGCCGTTTGGCGCGCGGCGAGCCGCTTGGCCTTCACCTCGGAGACGACCGGTTCGAGATTGAAGAACCGCTTGGCGTTGCCGCCGAGGATGTTGCGCTTGGCGGTCTCGGAGAGGAAGGGCAGATCGTAGATCGTGCTCGGCAAGTCCATGTCCCAATGCGGATAATCCGAGGAATAGCAGAGCTGGGTTTCCGCGTTGATCATCTTGAAGGTGAGCTCGAGCGCCTCGCGGTTGTTCACCATCTCCATCGGCTGGGTCGAGTAATACATCTCGCGCATGTAGTCCGACGGCTTGCGCTTGAGCAGCGGCACTTCCGAGCTTCCGCATCATCCACTCATTGTCGAGCCGCTGCATCAGGAACGGAAGCCAGGCGAGGCCGCTTTCGATCCACATAAGCCTGAGCTTGGGGAAACGCTCGGGCATGCCGTTGCACAGCCAATTGGTCAGGTGCAGGATGTTGAACCAGGTGAAGCCCAGCGCATGCACCGCCATGAAGCGATTGCACAGCTGCAGGCTCTGATCGCCGCCCCAGGCATAGGCGCCGTGGAACACGAGCGGCAGATTGGCTTCCTGGAGCAGGGAATAGGTCTTCATATAGCCGTTGTCGTAGGTCGCCTTGTAATGCGGCGAGACGATGGTAAAGCCGATGACGCCCTTCTTGCCGATGAACTCCTTGACGATCGAGTAGGTCGCTTCCGGATCGTTGATCGGCAGATAGAGCGACGCGGTTAGCCGCGGCTCTTGGCTTAGCACGGCCTCGACGAGCCAGCGGTTATAAGCGCGGGCCAACGCCACCTCGACCTCGGGCCGCGGCGTCAGGCCCAGCGTCAGCATAGGGGTCGGGAACATGCAGGCGACGTCGATACCCATCGCATCCATCCAGCGCTTCGTTAGCGTGATGTCGCGATGCGGCGTCGGCGGCGTCGCTTCCTTGGGGTTGCCCGTGCTTCGCGTGACTCGACCCATGAGATTCTGATAGCCGCCGCCGGAGACAGCGGTGGTGATGCCGCCCCCGCCGAAGCCTTGATATTTGGCTTGAGCCCGCATCACCGGATCGTCGATGTATTCGATGATCTGGGCAAAGGACGCGACCTCGTAATGATGGGCGTCAACATCGGCGATGAAGAAATCCTCGTAGCGCCGCTGCACGGCCTGCTGGTCAGCATGGGCGAGCACGGTCTTGGTATCGGTCTCGGCGACCGACAGATCCCGGAAACTGACGGTGTCCATAAGTTTCGGTCCTTCTTTCGTAGCAGCTGGATATTGGGCGCTTATTCGGCCGCGCGCGCGGCGAGACGCTGGCTCTTCACCTCGGAGACAACCGGCTCGAGGTTGAAGAGGCGCTTGGCGTTGCCGCCGAGGATGTTGCGCTTGGCGGTCTCGGAGAGGAAGGGCAGATCGTAGATCGTGCTCGGCAAGTCCATGTCCCAATGCGGATAATCCGAGGAATAGCAGAGCTGGGTTTCCGCGTTGATCATCTTGAAGGTCAATTCGAGCGCCTCGCGGTTGTTCACCATCTCCATCGGCTGGGTCGAGTAGAACATCTCGCGCATGTAGTCGGAGGGCTTGCGCTTCAGCAGCGGGACCTCGGAACTCCGCATCATCCACTCATTGTCGAGCCGCTGCATCAGGAACGGAAGCCAGGCGAGGCCGCTTTCGATCCAGATGATCTTAAGCTTGGGGAAGCGCTCGGGCATGCCGTTGCACAGCCAATTGGTCAGGTGCAAGATGTTGAACCAGGTGAAGCCCAGCGCGTGCACCGCGATGAAGCGGTTGCACAGCTCGGCGTGCTGGTCCCCACCCCAGGTATAGGCGCCATGGAACGCCAGAGTCTGGCCGCGCTCTTCGATCGCGCGCCAGGTTTTGACATAGGCGTTGTCGTGAACGCCTTTCTTGGCCGGCGAAACCACGGTAAAGCCGAGAACGCCTTTCTTGTCGGCAAAATCCTCGACCATGCGGTGGCAGGCTTCGGGATCGCGGAACGGCAGATAGAGCGTCGAGCGAATCCGCGGCTCATGCGCGAGGACGTTCTCCACGAGCCAGCGATTATAGGCGCGCGCGAGTGCTACTTCGACCTCGATCCGCGGGCAGGTGCCGAGTTGCAGCATCGGTGTCGGAAACATGCAGGCGACGTCGATGCCGATCGCGTCCAGCCAGCGCTTCGTCAGCGTGATATCGCGATGCGGAGTGGGCGGCGTCTTTTCCTTCTGCACCTTGGGATAGCGGGTGAGCCGGCCGCCGAGATTCTGGTAGCTGCCGGGCCCCGAGGTGATGCCGGTGCGGCCCATGCCCTGATACTTGGCTTGGGCGCGCATCACCGGGTCTTCGATGTACTCGACAATCTCGGCGAAGGAATCGCTCTCGTAATGATGGGCGTCGACATCGACGATGAAGAAATCCTCGTAGCGCCGCTGCACCGCCTGCTGGTTGGCATGGGCCAGCAGCGTCTTGGTGTCAAAAGGCTCGACCGCGAGATCGCGGTAATTGACGGTGTCCAAATTCCTGCTCCCAGTTAGACGATTACTCCGCCGCCCGCCCAGCCAGCCGCTTGATCTTGGTTTCGGATAGGACCGGCTCGAGGTTGAACACGCGCTTGGCGTTGCCGCCCAGAATATTGCGCTTGGCGGTCTCGGAGAGGAACGGTAGATCGTAGATCGTGCTGGGCAGGTCCATGTCCCAATGCGGATAGTCCGACGCGTAGAGCAACTGCGTCTCGGCGTTGATCATCTTGAAGGTCAATTCAAGCGCTTCGCGGTTGTGCACCATCTCCATCGGCTGCGTCGAATAATACATCTCGCGCATGTAGTCCGAGGGCTTGCGCTTCAAGAGCGGGACTTCAGAGCTGCGCATCATCCATTCATTGTCGAGCCGCTGCATCAGGAACGGGATCCAGGCTAGCCCGCTTTCGACCCAGATCGTCCTGAGCTTCGGGAAGCGCTCGGGCATGCCGTTGCACAGCCAGTTCGTGCAGTGCAGGATGTTGAACCAACTGAAGCCCAGCGCGTGGACCGCGAGGAACCGGTTGCACAGCGAGATGCTTTTATCGGCGCCCCAGGCGAAGGCGCCGTGATAGACGAGCGGCAGCCCCATCTCCTCGATCAGAGCGTAGGTCTTGCAATACGCGTTGTCATAGGTCGCCTTATAGTGCGGCGAGCAGATGGTGAAGCCGATGACGCCCTTTTTGCCACCAAAATCCTTGACCATCTTGTAGGTGGCTTCGGGATCGTTGATCGGCAGATAGAGCGAGGATCCGATCCGCGGCTCTTGGGCGAGCACGACCTCGCACAGCCAGCGATTATAGGCGCGCGCCAATGCCACTTCTACTTCGGGCCGCGGCGTCAGGCCGAGGCTCAGCATCGGCGTCGGGAACATGCAGACCATGTCGATGCCGATCGCGTCCATCCAGCGCTTGGTGAGCGTGATATCGCGGTGCGACGTGGTGGGGGTTTTTTCCTTGCGCCGCCCCGGATAGCGGGTAACGCGGCCGCCGAGGTCCTGATATGCGCCATTCGACGAGGTGATGCCGGTGCCGCCAAAGCCCTGGTACTTGGCTTGGGCGCGCATGACCGGGTCCTCGATGTACTCGGCGATCTGGGCGAAAGACCCGGTCTCGTAATGATGCCCGTCGATATCGGCGATGAAGAAGTCCTCGTAGCGCCGCTGGATCGCCTGCTCGTTCGCGTGGGTGAGCAGGGTCGTCGTATCGAATTCCTCGACCGACAAGTCGCGAAAATTAACGGTGTCCATGGGCATGATATCCTCGGGCTTAGCCGTTGGCGCCGGTCTCGGCGTCCTCGGGCACGCGTTTTCCTACGGTTGACCAGGATTGCCACAGCGCGAGATCGAAGAGGGGAACGTTCACGCCTTCGAGCATCGCAGTGCAGCCGATCATGACATCGGTCGCGGTGATGCCGCTGTTGCGCGCGAAAGGCCGCGGCGGATTCCCTACTTGCGCCTTCGCCGCGTACAGCCGCACGACGCTAGCGAATAATTGTCCCAGCGCATCGTCCGGAACCTCGCTCAAACGGTCGGCTTCGATCGTCTCGGCGAAGATCGCGGCGATATCGCTCGCCAGCTCGGCGACCCTGGCCTTGCGATCGTCAGACATTGACGTACACCGCGCCGTCTTTTTCCAGGACGTTGAATTTCTGCAGGCGAATCTTGGGATCGCACGCATTGACCCCGGTCTCCAGATGGTACTCGTAGGCGTGCCACGGGCAGACGATATGCATGTCCTTCTGATCGAAGTCCTGCTGGAGGAAAATGCCGCCCGCCCCGATCACGTCGAGCACCGCCGGCATCCGCACGCCCTCGCAAACCGGCCCGCCCTGATGGGGGCAATAGTTGCGATAGGCGTAATACTTGCCGCCATGGCGGATGACGCCGATCTCGACCGCGCCGGCCTGAATCACCCGAACCCCGCCCTCGGCGATCTCGCCATCCTTGCAAACCAAAACTTCAGACATCGCTGCGCCCCATCCCTTTCTGATCTAACTGAGTGTTCGACTAAATATAATCATAGCGGTCCAGACCGGCTTTGCCCATAGGTTTCGTGAGGATTTTAGGCCTCCCGGGGTCGCTGCCCCAACGCGCCGCGCGGCCGGAAAACCGCCCGATTCCTGGTTTTGGCCGTCATGGCGCATTTGCATTGCAGCCCGCGAAGCGCCGCTTAATCGGTCATCACGTAGGTATTAAAGACGTGGCGGCCGGTGCGCGATGGAAAACCGCCGCGCGCCGCGCCGCGGCGCTGGTCCTGATAGATCGCGCCCAAGCTCGGGCTCAGCGGCCGGCTGTTGGGCACCGCGAGCCACATGCGCAGCAGATGGCGGCAGCGCTCGGGCTCGGGCCAGTCCTCGAACGCGGTGCGCGCGTGGAAGCAGATGTGATTGTTCAGGAGCTGCAAATCGCCCGGCTGGAACATCATCGAGAAATTGAATTCCTCGCTATTGGCCAATTCGTCGATCATCGCGCGCGCCTCCACTTGGGCAGGGCTGAAGCGCGGCACCTCGGGAAAGGCCTGCGCATTCTTGATCTGCCCGTCGATATAGCGGCATGAGAAGTAGCCTTCCTGCTCGGTGTAGATCGGTTGCTGGTAATAGGGCTTCTCGCCGGGCGGCTCTTGCTTGTTCCAGCTCCAATAGAAAGGCTGATAGAGTACCATCAGGAGGTCCGGGCGGCGGCGGGCGATCTCGTTTCGCACCGCGACCGAGCTGGCGAGCTTGCTCAGGCCGCCGCTCTTTGCGACATGCAGCACGAAGAGGCCGGTCACGTCGCAGCTATCGGTGTGGAAATTCAGCCGCTGGTTGGATTGATAGCCGCGCCCCCCGGGGCTTTCGGTGAGGACGCCGATATTGCGCACGTCGCCCAAGAGATCGCCAACCCGACTCTGCGAGCGCGCGGTACCGAGATGCTTGCCCATCCCCCAATAGATCAGCCGCAGCTCGTCCTTGCTGTAGCCCTCAATGGGAAAGCCGCGGAAAAGCTGCAAACCGCAGCCGTTTTCCAGCCGCTCCCGCGCCATCTCGAACAGAGCCGACACGGTTGGCAGCGGAAAATCCTGCTGCGTCAAGGTTTCTAGCGTCTTGCCGGCTTCGCGCGCGGCGGCGAAGGCATGCTTCAGCTCGGCGATCTCGGACGGGGTCCAGTCGTGGATCCACGCGCTCGACTTCACCATGTCCGGCCCGCGCCAATCGGCGGGGCCTTCGATTAGGGTCGCCATGGCTTTCCTCCGCGGCAAACGCCGTTGAAAAGTAGCCGCTCGCTTTCCCCGAGTCTTTCCCGCCCTAAAGCCAGCCTCGCACGTCCAGGTGCTATTCGAAGCAAAAATGGGCTAGCCTGGAAGGACGGGAGGATGGAATGAGGCGGATCGCGCGCGCTGCGCTGCTCGGCGTTTTCGTTTGCGGCGCGGCGCATGCCAGCAAGGCCGCGGACACGATCCATCTCGGCAAGGCCGAAGCCGTGCCCTGGACCTTCATCCCCGCCGACATCGCGGTCGAGCAGGGTTTTTTCGCGAAATACGGGCTCGACGTCGAGATCACCGATATGGGCGGCGACGCCAAGCTGCAACAGGCCATGGCTGCCGGCAGCCTCGATTTCGGGCTGGGCAGCGGGCCGGCGATGGCGTTTGCGGCCAAGGGCGCGCCGGCGATGGCGGTCGCGGCCTTTGCCGGTTCGCCGCGCAACATGGTGATCGTGGTCGCCGCGGACTCGCCGCTGCATGACACCGAAGATCTGAAGGGCACGCTGATTGCGGTGTCGAGCATCGGTTCGTTGACCGATTGGCTCGCCAAGCGGATCGGTGTGCAATCCGGCTGGGGCCCGACCAGCGTGCGGACCCTCGGCCTTGGCACTTTCGATGCGAGCTTCGCAGCTGTGCGAACCCATCAGGTCAACGGCATGGTCACGGCAGCGGAAATGGGCTACCAGCTCGAAGCGAAGCATACCGGCCGCATCCTCACGGGGCTCGAAGACTATGCGCCGCATTTCATCACGCATGTCGTGTTCGCGAGGCGGCAGCTCATCGCCGACAAGCCCGATCTCGTCGCGCGCTTCCTCAAGGGATTCTTCTCGGCGATCCGCTTCATGAAGAAGAACAAGATCGAGACCACCATAATCGCAGCGCGCGTGCTGCACCAAGACCCCGAGGTCATGAGCCGCGCTTACGATCGCGAGATCGCGATGATGGAGGATGATGGAAGTTTCGATCCGCAGGCGATCGAGGTCTTGAAGCAATCCTGGGTCGAGATGGGCACCCTGCCCGACAAGCCCGCCGACGATCTGTTGTTCGCCACCAAATTCGTGCCCATCAACCCGTAGCGAGGAACAACATCATGACAGGCAAGGAGCGGAATTTCTTCGCCGTCATCGCTGCCACGGCCGCTCTGTTGATGGGCGCGCCGGCCCAGGCCGCGGATAAGGTCCATGCCGGCACGGCGGTGGCCCTCTGGGCATTCCTGCCGCTTCAGGTCGGGCTCGAGGAAGGCATCTGGGCCAAATACGGCATCGATCTCGACATCACCAACAACGGCAGCGACGCCAAGCTGCAGCAAGCGATGACCGCGGGCAGCATCGATTTCGGCCTCGGCAGCGGCGCGGCGATGGCCTTCGCCGCCAAGGGCGCGCCGGTCAGGGCGGTCGCCGCCTTCGCGGGCGAGCCGCGCACGGTCGTCATCATCGTCGCCGCCGATTCGCCGGTCAAAAGCCCGGCCGACCTCAAGGGCAAGCTGGTCGTCATGCCTGGCGTCGGATCGGTCAGCGAATGGCTGGTTTGGCGCATGGCGATTGCCGAGGGCTGGGGCAAGGACGGCATAAGAACCGCGGGTCAAGGGTCGCTCGACGCCAATGTCGCGGCGATCGAAACCCACCAGGCCGACGCCATGACCGGCCCGCCGGAGGTGGGATATCTCTTGGAATCCCGCGGGCAGGGCCACGTCGCCTTCGGCCTTGCCCAGTATGCGCCGCACTTTCATGCGCATGTGATCTTCGCCCGCAATGACATCATCGAGAATGACCCCGACCTGGTCGAGCGCTTCCTCAAAGGCTTCTTCGCGGGCGTCGCTTTCATGAAAACTCATAAGGAAGAAACGACGGCGATCGCGGTCCGCGAGCTGCACAACACGCCCGAGATTATGAATCGCATCTATGACGATCTGGCGCCTTGGCTCGAGAGCGACGGCCATTTCGATCCCCAGGCGATCGAGGTGCTGAAGGATTCCTTCGTTGAGATGGGCATCCTCGACAAAAAGCCCAGCGACGACGAGATCCTCACGACGCGTTTCGTGCCGGTCAAGCCGTGAGACGCAACATCGACAGGGAGTAAAGACATGAAACGCCAAATGACAGGGATTGCGTTGCTCGGCGCCGCTCTGCTGATGGGCTGGACCGCCAATGCGCGGGCCGCCGACAAGGTGCGCGTCGGCAAGGCGGTGGGAACGGCCTGGACCTTCACCCCCATCGATGTCGGCCTCGCCGAGGGCATCTTCGCGAAATACGATCTCGACGTCGAGGTAGCGAATTTCAGCGGCGACGCGAAGCTCCAGCAGGGCCTCCTCTCGAACAGTCTCGATTTCGGCCTCGGCAGCGGCCCGGCGATGGCCTTTGCCGTCAAGGGCGCGCCGGTTGTCGCGGTCGCCGCTTTCGCCAACGAGCCACGAAACATCGGGGTCACCCTGGCGGCGGATTCGCCGATCAAGACCGTGGCCGACCTGAAGGGCAAGCTCTTGGCCATCAGCACCACCGGTTCGCTCACCGAATGGCTGGTCAAGAAGCTATCGGTGTCGGAGGGATGGGGCGTGGACGGCGTTAAATCGGTCGCGATCGGCGATGCCGTTCAGCAGGTCGCGGCGTTAAAGACGCGACAGGTTGACGCGCTCATGGGCGCGGCCGAGGCTGGCTATCAGCTCGAAGAGCGTCACGAGGGCCGCGTCCTCGTCACCATGGACCACTATGTGCCGCATTTCGTCACCCATGTGATCTTCGCCAACAAGCAGCTGGTCGCCAGCAATCCCGCGCTGGTCGATCGGTTCTTGAGGGGATTCTTCGCGTCGATGGCGTTCGTCAAGGCCAATAAGGAAAAGGACATCGCGATCGCGGGGCCGGTTCTGCACGAAAGCGCGGCGGTCCTTGCCAAGACTTACGACTCCCAGATGCCGATGATGGAGCTCGACGGACAGTTCGACAGCCAAGGGCTCGCGCTGATCAAGGATTCCTTCGTCGATTTGGGTATCCTCGACAAGAAGCCCGCCGACGACGAGATGCTCACCCGGAGGTTCCTGCCGGTGAAGCCCTGAGGAGCGCGATGCGATTGGACTGGAAATACGCCCGTCTCGTCGCCGTCCTCCTGGCCGGCGCGCCACTGGCGGCCGCGCGCGCCGACACGTTGCGCGCGGGCAAGGCGGTCGAGACCTCCTTTCCGATGTCGATCATGGATCTCGGGGTGGCCGAAGGCATCTTCGCCAAGTACGGCGTGGAACTCGAGATCAGCGCTTTCACCGGGGACGCCAAGCTGCAGCAGGCTTTCGCCGCCAGGAGCATCGATGTCGGGTTCGGCAGCGGGCCTTCCATGGCCTTCGAGCTCAAGGGCTCGCCCGTGATCACGGTCGCCGCTTTCGCCGGCGAGCCACGCACGATCTCGGTCGCGGTGATTCCCGACTCGCCGATCAAGACCGCTTCCGACTTGAAAGGCAAGCTGATGGCGATCAGCAACACCGGCTCGCTCACCGAATGGCTGGTCAGGCGCCTCGCGGTGAAGGAAGGCTGGGGTCCCGACGGCGTGCGGATGGTCGCGCTAGGCGCGGGGGCGGCGATGAATGGCGCCCTCTTCACGAAGGAGGTTGACGCCATGATGACCGGGACCGAGAATGCCCTCATCGTGGTGGACCGCGGCCAAGCGCGCCTCGTCACCAGCATGGAGAGCTTCGCGCCCGATTTTCTCACCCATGTGGTCTTCGCGAGCACCGATCTGGTGCAGAGGAATCCCGACCTCGTCGACCGCTTCCTCAAGGGCTTCTTCGCCTCGATCGCTTACGCCAAGGCGAACAAGGCGAAGGCAATCCAGTTTTTCGCCCCGTTCCTCGACGAAAAGCCCTCGGTATTCGCCGATATCTACGACCACGAGACGCCGATGCTGATCGACGACGGTCATTTGGACCCGAAGGCCGTCGCGGTGCTGAAGGATTCCTTCATCGATATGGGTATCCTGGCCGAGCGCCCACCCGACGACCGGCTCTTCACCACGCGCTTCGTGCCGGTAAGGTTCTGATCGCAGGTCTCGCCGAGCCGCCCAACATCGACAGGGCACGGCGCTTCGACTATCTTTCGCGGCAAGGGTGCCGCACGCATCCATCCGGGAGGAAGCGAATATGAGATTGAACCGCGCTCGGGCGATCTGCGCCGCTTGGAGCGGCGTTGTGCTACTCGGTCTCGCACCGCCTCCTACGGCCTACGCCGCCGAGACGGTTCACGCCGCCAAGGCCGCGGGCGTCGCCTGGACCTTCACCCTGCTCGATGTCGGGATCGAGCAAGGCATATTCGCCAAATATGGGCTCGACGTGGACAGCTCGGACATGGCCGGCGACGCGAAGCTCCAGCAGGCCCTGGCTGCGGGCAGCGTCGATTTCGGATTGGGCAGCGGCCCATCGATGGCGCTGGCCGCGAAGGGCGGAGCGGCCATCGCGGTTGCCGCCTTCGCCGGCGAGCCGCGCAATATCTCGATCATCATCGCGCCCCAATCCGCGATCAAGACCGTGGCCGACCTCAAAGGCAAGACGGTGGCTGCTACCACCAAAGGCTCGCTGACCGAATGGCTGGTCCAGCAACTCGCGATCCAACGGGGCTGGGGCGAGAACGGCATCCCGATGGTCGAGCTCGGCACCTTCGATGCCGGCGTTGCCGCCCTCGCGACCCATCAGGTCGATGCCATGGTGGGTGCTCTCGAGGCCGGATATCTGCTCGAGGAAAAGAACCAGGGCAAGGTTCTGACCGGGCTCGAAATGGTCGCGCCCAAATTCATTACCCATGTCGTGTTTGCGCGCGACGATTTAGTGCGGACCAACCCCGATTTGGTGAACCGGTTCTTGAAGGGCGTTTTCGGCTCGATCGCTTTCATGAAGGCGAACGAGGCAAAGACCACCGAGATCGCGACCCGCGTGTTGCATCAGAGCCCCGCGGTAATGAAGCGCGCTTATGATTACGAGATCTCGATGTTCGAGGATGACGGGCATTTCGACCGCCAAGGGGTCGAAGTCGCTCAAGAAATCCTTCATCGACATGGGCATGTTGACGGAAAAGCCCGCCGACGATCAGCTCTTCACCACGCAATTCCTCCCTGTCAAACCCTAACAGCGAGCACGCCATGAGACGCACCGCGCAGATCCTTTCCGCCATTGCCCTCGCGACCGGATTGCTTGCCGCGAGTGCGCCGCAGTCCGGTGCCACCGACCAAGTCCGCGCCGCGAAATCCGTCAACGTGGCCTGGGCCTTCATTCCGCTCGATGTCGGCGTCGAGCAAGGCATCTTCGCTAAATACGACCTCGACGTCAAAGTGAGCGCTCTGGCCGGAGACGCCAAGCTGCAGCAGGCACTTGCCGCGGACAGCCTCGATTTCGGCTTGGGCAGCGGCCCATCGATGGCGTTCGCGGTCAAGGGCTCGCCCGTCATCGCGGTCGCGGCCTTCGCCGCCGAGCCGCGCAACATCTCGGTCGTGGTCGCGCCCGATTCCGCAATCAAGACCGTCGCCGACCTCAGAGGCAAGCTGCTCGCCGTCACCACCGCCGGCTCGCTCACGGAATGGCTGGCGAAGCGCATCGGCATCCAGGAAGGCTGGGGACCCGACGGCGTCCGGACCGTCGCGCTTGGGCCCTTCGAGGCCTTCATGTCGGCGCTCAAGACCAACCAGATCGACGGCATGATGGTGGCGACCGAAAAAGGCTACCAGCTCGAGGAACTCAACCAAGGCCGAATCCTCGTCGGCATGGAAAAATACGCGCCAAAATTCCACACCCATGTGATCTTCGCGACGAATAAGATCGTCGCCGCCAAGCCCGACGTCGTGAACCGGTTCCTCAAGGGCTTCTTCGCCTCGGTCGCGTTCATGAAGGCCAACAAGGCGAAGACCACCGAGATCGCGACCCGGATCCTGCACCAAAGCCCAACCGCGATGGACAAGACCTATGACTACGAGATCTCGATGCTCGAGGATGACGGGCATTTCGATCCCGCGGCGGTCGAGGTGATCAAGGATTCCTTCGTCGGCATGGGAACCTTGACCGAAAAGCCCAGAGACGATCAGCTCTTCACCACCAAATTCCTGCCCGTCAAGCCTTAGGAAAAAACCATGGACCGCAGCCGCCGCTCTCCGCGAATTCGCGCCGTTCTGGTCGGCGCGGCCTTGCTCCTGGCCGCGGTGTCGCCCGCCCGAGCGGCCGACAAATTGCAGGTCGGCAAGGCCATCAACGTGTTGTGGATCTATACCGTCCTCGATATCGGGGTCGAGCAAGGCATCTTTGGCAAATACGGGCTCGATGTCGACATCTCCGTGCTGCCCGGCGATGCCAAGTTTCAGCAGGCGCTCGTCGCGAAGAGCATCGATATCGGGCTGGCGAGCGCGACGTCGATGGCGCTCTCAGTCAAGGGCTCGCCCGCCATCGCCGTCGCCGCCTATGCCGGGGCGCCGCGGAATTTCTCGGTCAATGTCGCGGCGGACTCGCCGATCAAGACGGTGGCCGATCTGAAGGGCAGGCTCTTGGCGGTCGCGACCAACGGGTCTTTGCCCGAATGGCTGATCAAGCGGGTGTCCATGGCGCAAGGCTGGGGGGTCAACGGCATCCGCACGACCGCCACTGGCGGGTTCGAGGCAAGCGTCGCCGCGATGCTGACCCATCAGGTGGATGGCTTCATGGGCGCGACCGAGGCCGGACTTCAGCTCGAGGAAGAAAAGCGCGGCCGCATCGTCCTCAACGCCGAGAAATATGCCCCGCACTTTCTTACCCAGGTGGTCTCGACCCGAACCGATTTCGTGCGCGACCATCCCGATGTGGTCGAACGCTTCTTGAAGGGCCTCTTCGCCACCGTGGCTTTCGTTACCGCCAACAAGGCGAAGACCACCGAGATCGCGACTCGAATCCTGCATCAAAGCCCGAGCGTGATAGACAAGACCTACGATTCGGAATTGTCGATGCTGTCGACCGACGGCAGCTTCGATCCCGAAGCGATCAAGCTCTTGAAGGATTCCTTCATCGACGTGGGAATCCTGACCGAGCGGCCGCCCGACGACAAGCTCTTCACCACCCAGTTCGTGCCGGTGAAATTCTAGAGCGCGGTCGATTCAAGTTGAATCGGACCGCCGCTCTAGATTATTGATTGGGTCGCATTTTGGACGGCGACCCGGTACCCACTTCGCCGGAAAATGCTCTAGAGATCAACCCCCGCAGGCTGCGCCGAGCCGCCGGACCGCGCCGGCGCCGGCGAGCAATGTCACCGCTTCCTCGATCGCATTGATGCGCGACGGGCTGAACAGCGGCGCGGCATTGTCGCGGAATTTCTTGACGATTTCCGCCGCGCTGAGGGGCAGCTCAGCGCTGCCGCGATTATAGGGCACAACGCGCTCGATCCGCCTGCCGTCCTGGGTCTCGACGATCACCCAGCCCTTGAACTGACCTGGCTTGGCGGTCTTGTCCTCCTCGTAGTCGACCTTTTGCGCGAGCGCGCGGATCTCGGCCCGCGTGGCAGGTTCGCCGCGATAGCTTCGACTGTCGAGCCGGCCGCTAACGAGGGCTTCCGCCACCGAATACTGCAATGACCCCCTGCCCTGCCAATCGTTGCGCGGCGCGACCTTCGCCGCGCGCGGCTCGCATACGACCCCTATCATGTAGTCGGCGATCGGGCACAGGATGCGCCTGACCTCGGGCGCCCGGAGCCCCTCGGCATGGAGAGCGAGAATCGCGTCCAGAAAGGAATGCAGCACATGAGCGCAAGGGTAGGGCTTGATCGATATCCTGCGGCATTCCCAGCGCTGGCCCAACCCCTCGGTCGCCGCGGCGAAATCGAAGCGGTAATCGGGGTCCTGGACATGGGCGCGGAAGAAGCCCGACCCGCCCTCGAACACCTCGACCGGACCGTTATGCCCGTGTCTGGCGAGCAGCGCCGCAGCAATCCCGGCTTGCGCGGCCCAGCCGGCGTGGAGATTGGGAGATTCGACGCCCTCGCGCATGCCCTGGCCGATGCCGGCGGCAAAGCTGCCGGCGATGCCCACCGCCTGCACGGTCGCCAATGCGTCGAGCCCCAGCAGGCGGCACGCTGCATAGGTCGCGCCAAACGCGCCGAAGAGCCCGGTCGGATGCCAACCGCGCTTGTGGAACTCGAGCGGCGCCGCCATGCCGATCCGGCAGGCCAGCTCGCTGCCGGCGATCAGCGCCGTCAGGAAATCCTCGCCGCTGGCATCGAGCTCCTCGCCCAAGGCCAGCGCCGCAGCGAGCAGCGTCGCGGTGACGTGGACGATGGTGGCGTTGTGGGTGTCGTCGTAGGATAGGGCCGAGGCCATCGCGCCATTGGCGATGGCAGCGGCCTGGGGCGCGGTTTGATCGGCAAAGCCCAGGATATGGGCCGCGCCCTTGCCGCCCATCGCGAGGGACCCGCCACGGATCTTGCGCCCGTAATCCTGTCCCGCGACCGCAAGGACGACGCCGATGGTGTCGAGAATGCGTCCCCTTGTCGCGGCGACGATGTCGGCGGGGACGGCGGAAAATTCGAGACGGGCGCTCCATTGCGCGGCTTGTTCGCTGACGCTGGGCATCTTGGCTCCCTATCGTGGCTTTCCGGTCCTGAAACCCCTAGCACATCCGAATTGCGCGACGGGGTGCCGCAAGCGTATTCTTAAGGGGAAACGAAGCGGCGCGAGGCCGCAGCATCATCCGGGAGTAGAAACATCATGAGCGCAACCGCCAATGCTAGCGACACGCCTGACAGCATCCGCAAGGCTTGGGCCGAGGCGAATGTCGCGCCGCTTTGGGAAGAGCTCGGCGCCCACAGCGTCGAGGCGGCACGCGACCGCGCTTTTATCTGGAAATGGCGCGTGATGCATCCACTGATCCAGGATGCGCTCAACATGAAGGACATGACCGCGATCGAGCGGCGGGTGCTGACCCTGCGCAATCCCAATCTGCGCTCGGCCTCGATCGGGGCTACGCCCACCTTGACCGCCGCGCTTCAGATTCTGAAGCCGGGCGAGTACGCGCGGCCGCACCGCCACTCGCCCAGCGCCCTGCGATTCGTTCTGGAAGGCGAAGGCGCATCCACGATCGTGGATGGCAAGGAATGCTATATGGAGGAAGGCGACCTCATCACCACGCCGGGCTGGACCTGGCACGAGCATATCCATCGCGGCACGAGGCCGATCGTGTGGCTCGATTCCCTCGACGTGCCGCTGCATCGCTATCTCGGCACCGACGCTTTCGAGCCGGGGCCGAAACCGAACAAGATGCCGCCGACCGCCTCGGATGCGTTCTTCGCGACGGCCAGCATGGTGCCCGACGGGATCGAGGCCAATTCGCATTATTCGCCTTTGTTCCGCTATCCCTGGAAGCAGGCGGTGAAGGCGCTGGAAGCAGCACCCGTCGCGCGGGACGGCGTGCGGCGCGTGCGCTACGTCAATCCGATGAATGGCGGACCCGTGATGTCGCTGATCGATTGCTACCTGATCGAGCTCGAGAACGGCGAATCCCTGCCGGCGCGCAGCAATGCCAGCATGGTCTGCGCGGTCGTCGAAGGCAGCGGAACAAGCGTCCTCGGCGAGGACACGCTGTCCTGGGAACCGAAGGACGTTTTCACGGTGCCGACCGGCGCCTGGGTCAAGCACAAATCCCAAGGCAAGGCCCGCATCTTCGTCGTGAGCGACCGCGACGTGCTGCGCCGGCTCGACCTTCTCGAGGAAGAGTACGGCGCCACCGCCTGACGCGTGCCGTTTATGACCCCTGCGGCATCCAACACGGCCGTCCTCATCGTCGGCGGCGGCCCGATCGGCTTGGCGCTCGCTTGCGATCTCGGCGGGCGCGGCATCGACTGCGCGATCATCGAGCAAAGCGACGGGATCGTCTATCACCCGCGCGCCACCGCGATCAACGCGCGCACGATGGAGCTGATGCGGCGCTGGGGCGTATCCGAGCGGGTGAAGCACGACGGCACGCCGCCCGATTTCCCGCACACCGCGCTCTATCTCACCGGGTTTCTCGGCTACGAGATCGCGCGGATCGAGCGGCCGAGCCATGGCGGGACCAGCCCGTCGCCGATCAGTCCGGAGCGGCCGCAACGTTGCAACCAGCTTTGGCTCGACCCGATCCTGCGCGATCTGGCCACCGGCTTCGCGAATGTCAGCTTACGCTATCGCTGCCGGTTCGAGGCACTCGAGCAGAATGACGACCAGGTGATCGCGACAGTGCGCGACCTCGCGAGCGGCGAGCAGCAGACGATCCGCGCCCAATATCTCGTCGATTGCAGCGGCAGCCACAGCCCGATCCGGCGTAAATTTGGCATCGCGATGTCGGGCCAGTCCGAGACCGAGTACCATCTCAGCGCGTTCATGCGCCTGCCTGAGTTGTGGACCCATCACGACAAGGGCAAGGCCGCGCTGACCTTCTTCATCGACGAGAAAGGCAGCTGGCGCAGCCTCGTCATGATCGACGGCAAGGAGCTTTACCGCTTCGGCATTTCGGGCAAGCAGTACTACGACAATCCGGATGCCGTCGACATCAACCGGCATTTCGACGAGGTAGCGGCGCCCTCGTTTCCGCGCGAGGTGATCTCGGTCATTCGCTGGAGCGCCTGCGACGTGGTGGCTGAGAGCTACCGCGTCGGCCGCGTTTTCCTGGCCGGCGACGCGGCGCATCAGAACCATCCCTCGGGCGGTTTCGGACTGAATACCGGGATGGGAGATGTCAACGATCTCGGCTGGAAGCTGGCCGCGATGCTCAACGGCTGGGGCGGCGCAAACCTCCTCGATTCCTACGAGCCCGAGCGCCGGCCGGTCGGCTTGCGCAATATCAGCCAGGCCTATACCGGCCATGTCGATAATCGCGACCGGCCCTCGCATCCCGATATCGCCAAGGACACGCCAGAAGGCGCCAACGCCCGCGCGCGGATGAAAGAACAGATCCTCGCCTCGCAGCCGGCCATGGTGATCACCGATGGCGTGGCCCTAGGTTATCGCTATGAAGGGTCGCCCATCATCGTCCCCGACGGCACGCCGGCCACCGAGGATACGATCAGCCGATATATCCCGACGGCAAGGCCCGGATCGCGCGCGCCCCATGCCTGGATTTCCGAGGCCCGCTCGACGGTCGATCTGTTCGGGGGCGGTTTCGTGCTGTTGCGATTGGGTGGCAGCGCGCCCGACACTGGCGCGATCGAAAGCGCGTTCCAGCGCCGCGCGGTCCCGCTGAAGGTCGCGGCGATCGCCAATCCCGAGATTGCGCGGCTTTACGAAAAAGCCCTGGTCCTCGTGCGACCCGACGGTCACGTGGCCTGGCGGTCCGACGCGATCCCGGAGAATCCGGCGGCGCTGGCTGACCGCGTCCGGGGCGCTCAAGCCTAGCGTAGTGCCGGACGTGCGCAGCAAAACCAGACTCACGTTGCGAGGAGAGACGAGATGAAATGCGTCGAGATCTTCGCCACCACCGGAATCGACGGTTTGCGGTTCGCGGAACGGCCAAAGCCCGAGCCCGGGCCGCGCCAGGTCGTCATGCGCGTCCGCGCCGCGTCGATCAATTACCGCGATGCGGCGATCCTCGGCGGCGGTTATGTGCGCGGTGTTCCGCTGCCGCGCATTCCGCTATCGGACGGCGCCGGCGAGATCGTCGAGGTCGGATCGGAGGTGACGCGGGTCAAATCCGGCGACCGCGTCTGCGGCACGTTCTTTCAGCGTTGGATCACCGGTCCGGTCTTTCCCGAAATCCAGGATGCGGCGCTGGGCGGCACGGCCGAGGGCGTGCTGACCGAATACGCGCTGCTGGAAGGCGACGGCGTGGTGAAGTTCCCCGACCATTTGTCCTTCGCCGAGGCTGCGACGCTGCCTTGCGCCGGGCTGACCGCGTGGCACGGGCTCTTCGAAGCGGGCGGCTTGAGGGCTGCCGATACCGCGCTTTTCCTCGGCACCGGCGGCGTCTCGGTGTTGGGGATGCAGCTTGCCAAGGCCGCCGGCGCGCGCACCATCATCACCTCGTCGAGCGACGAAAAGCTCGACCGCGCGAGGAAGCTCGGCGCCAGTGACGTCGTCAACTATGCCAAGAACTCCAATTGGGCCGGCTTGGTGCGCGAGATCACCGGCGGCCGCGGCGCCGATTGCGTGCTCGAAGTGGCAGGCGGCGAGACTACGAAAAGCGCGCTCGAGGCGCTGCGCCATGGCGGCCACATGGCGATCATCGGCGGCCGATCCGGGCCCGGCGGCGATCTCGATCGGCGCTTCATTCTGCAGAAGGGCTTGCGGGTCACCGGCATCAATGTCGGCAGCCGGGCGATGTTCGAGGCGATGAACCGGGCGATCGCGGTATCAGGAATGAAGCCTTGTGTCGACCGCACCTTTGCTTTTGCCGATTCGGTGGCGGCCTATCGCGCCTTCCTTACCGGCAAGCATTTCGGCAAGATCGTCATCACGCTGTGATTTTTTCCGCTGCGGTAGAGAGTGCGGCGAGCGCCGCATCGCTGGTCGTCGCATCCACCGCGGCCGCGGCAAGGCTGGCCGCCGCCCTCTGCCCGATCACCGGGTCGGCGAGCCGCTGGAACTTCGCCTTTACCTCGCGCTCGGCGAAATTCCCAGCCGGGTCGCCGGTGGCGTCGGTCACGAGCATCGCCAGCGTGCTGCCATCCTTCAACTTCGCCTCGACGCGCGCCGGATAAAGCGCGGGGAAATACCGCGCGAGATCGGGATCGGCCTTCACCTCAACCAGCCCCATGAAGGCGGCAATCTTCGCGTCCTTCGTCAAATCGGGCCGCATCACGTCATCGAGCAAATCGGGCCGATAGGCGGCGAGCGCCAGTTGGTAGGCGGCGCTGGTAATGCGCTCGATCCTGCCCTTGGCCGCATTGCGGTGACCGATCATACCGGCATAAGCGGGCGGGACCGATACGGTCACCGTGGCTATTCGATCCGCTTCGGTCTTCGTAAGCAACTGGCGGAAGCCGTCGATCGCGGCCATGCCCTGCTTCGCCGAGCAATAGGGCTTGTAGCTGACGGCGGCGATGGCGCCCTCGCCCGCCAGCGGCGCGGCGAGCGGCGCGAGATCGAAGGCGATGCCGTGCGTGCGGTTCAGCCAATCGCCATCGAGCAGCGTGCGGTCGCCGCGAAAGCCCTGGGCGGCGGCAAGTGCAGCAAAGACGCCGGCGCGCGCGGCCTGACCCAGCAGCGCAAAGCGCGGCGACGCCTCGCCGTGGCCGCCGGCCGCCCCGCTCGTGAGCGCCAGTGCCATCGCGAGCGCGTCGGCGGTCTGGCCGACGTCGAGGCGTAAAAACGCCGCCGCCGTCGCGGCCGCACCGACCGGCGCGGCGAAGAAACTCGGCCACACGCCGCGATAGAGGATCGTCGCGCCCGAGATCGCCATGCTGAGCCGCGTCATCGCCTCGTAGCCGGCGGCCAACGCCATGGCGAAAGACGACGCGCTTGCCGGACTGGAAGCCGCAGCAAGCGTGAGCGCCACCGGCACCACGACCGAGCCCGGCGTCGTGCAGGATGCCATATGGATGTCGTCGATCTCGGTGCTGCGAATGGTCGCGACCCGGCGCGCGATCACGTCGAGCGGGCCGTCGCCGAGCGCGCGCCCGATGCCTGGGATCGCGGCGGCGAGCCGCCCGACGAGGGCGCTATCCTCGGTGCGCGTTCCGGCGAGCCAAGCACCCAGCGTGTCGAGCAAGTGGAGCGCGAGTTTGCGCCGCGCGCCCGCGCTTGCCGCCGCGCCCGTCAGGTTGGCGGCGAATTGCTCGAGAACACTCGCCATGATGCCTCGATCCTCGCCTTATCGGCCCGGCAGGAAGGCTTCGGTGTAGAGCTTCGACATGTCGGGACGGGTATCGAACACTTTCATCTCGACGAAGGAGTCTTGGATGGTCTTGAGAACCGGCGGCCTGGAACTTGCCGTCATCCGAGAACATCGGCATCACCAGATCGTATTCCTGGTTCTCGACCGCGACCGGGAATTTGGTGATCCCCATCGCGAGCTGCACGGTCTCGGTCTTGTTTGCCCGCATCCAGGCAATGGTGTCGAACCAGCCACGGAGGAAGCCGCGCACCGCGCCGGGGCGTTCCTGCATCACCTTGTTCGAGGCGAAGATGACATGCTGGATGAAATCGTGCACGATCTCGGCGGTGGTGAACAACAGCCGCGCCTGCTTGGTCTCGGCCAGCATGAAGCCGAGCGCCGCAGCAGTGACGCTGGCATCGACCTGCCTCGTCTTGAGCGCGGCGATTTCATCCGGCCACTCCGAGCCCACCGGCACGAGGGTGATGTCGGTCGGTTGCCAGCCCTTGTTCTGCGCCATGCGCAGCATCAACCACTGGGTCAGCGAGCCGACCGTGGAGATGCCGATCTTCTTGCCCTTCAAATCGTCGGAGCTCTGTGCCGGCGAAGTCATAGGGCACGATCACGCCGAGAAAGTAGGGCGGCCCCGCCATCTGCGCGACACCCAGCTCGGGCGCGCCCTTGGCGACGAATTGGAGATCCGTACCCGCGCCGAGGCCAATATCGACCGCGTCGGCGATCATGCCCTGATGCAGCTTGGCGCTGCCCGAAAAATCGATCTTCTCGGTCTCGACGCCGTATTTCGCAAAGAACCCCTTGGCGACACCGATGTCGAAGGGAATGAACGTGAAGGCCTGCGCCGAGGTATTGCCGACGCGCAACGCGACGGGATCGGCCTGCGCCGCCGAGATTGCGCCAAACGCCGCGGCCAGGCAGAGCAACGTCTTCAACTCGGTCTTCATCGACTGCCCCACGCCACCGCTGAGCTACGCGCGATGCCAACGGCTGAAATGTCGCTCGGCCATGCGGCACAGCTCGTTCAGCGTCACGGCGATAGCGGCCAACACCGCGATCAGCGCGAAGAGCTCGGGCGGCGAGAAGCTTTCGGCGAAGAGCCGCGTGTAGAAGCCGATCCCAGCTGTCGAGACGTAAAGCTCGGCCAAGAGTACGCCCAAGAGCACCGCCGTCATGCCCAGCCGCATGCCGGTGAAAAAGCTCGGAATCATGTGGGGAAACACGATCGTAGTGAAGACCTGAAGCTTGCTCGCGCCCATCGAGCGGGCCGCAGTGAGCAGCGTCGGCCGCAGATTCTGGACGCCTGCGACCGTCGTCACGATCACCGGGAAGATGCCATGGCTGACGCCGAACGCGATCTTGGCCTCGGGCCCGATGCCGAACGACAAAACGAAGAGCGGCAAGATCGTCGCTTGGGGGATGGCATAAAGCAGGAGGATGATCGGCAGGATCGCAGCCTTGGTAAAGCCCTGGAGCCCGACCGCCAGCCCGATCGTCAGGCCGATCGCGACCGACAGCACGAAAGCGGTGATCATTTCATAGACGGTGATTCCGATCGCGTGGACGACCTTGGGGTCGCCGAAGATCTGACCCAGGGCGAGGAACGCCTGGGAGGGCGGGCACATGAACAGCGGATCGCCATAAAGCCGCGCGCCCACTTCCCAGAACACGAACAGCCCTGCGATCACGAGGAGCCGCGCATACCCCGGCGATAGCCGCGGCCGACGGCCGCCGTTCATTGCGCCCACCTGCGGCCGCGCGCCTCGACGAACGAGACGGTGCCGTTGATGACGATCGCCATCAGCACCGCGAACAGGATGTTCGCGAACATTTGCGACGACTCCATGTTCTCGGCGAGCGAGACGATGCGGTGTCCGAGACCCGCGAGCGAGGAAATCGTTTCCCCGCCCAGGATCGCCAGGAACGCAATGATGCAGCCGAGCCGAAATCCCGTCAGCATCACGGGAAACGCGGCCGGCAGCATTACCGACCAGAACAATTGCACGCTGTTGGCCCCCATCGACCGCGCGGCGGTGATGTAGGCCTTGTCGACATAGCTGAGGCCGGCGATGGTGTTGAGCACGATCGGAAAAAAGGCGATGGTCGTGCCGATCGCGATCTTCGAGCCGGGACCAAGACCGAAAAACAGCAGATAAAGCGGAAACAGCAAGATTGCCGGAATCGAATAGAGGCCGGCGAACAGCGGATCGAAAACCCGGACCGAGTAGGACGTCAAGCTGACGAGATAACCGATGACACAGCCGCTGACTGCGGCGATGAGGAAGGCGACGACCCATTCGTGAATCGTCACCAGTAGATCCGGCCAGATGCTGCTCGTCGTCAGCAGCACGCCGAAATCCTTGAATACCGGGACGGGCGCCGGCAGCAGCAGATGGTTGATGCCGCCGGGCAAGGTGGCCAGATACCAGGCCACGAGAACGGCGAGCAAGACGCCGAGCTGGATGAGGTGCTGGGCCAGGCGCGTCGGGACTTTCATAAGCGCGCCCCGGCGTCGCCATGCTGGGTCATGGTCTTGCGGATCTCGTCGTGGAGCAGTTCGTAAAGCTCGTTGCGCAGCGCGCTAAGCTTGGGCGAGGTCATGAAGCTGCTTTTTCGCGGATGGCTTTCCTCCACGTTGATGATCTTCTTGATCTTGCCCGGGCGCGCGGTAAGCACGGCGACCCGATCGGCGAGGAACACCGCCTCAAGGAGGCTGTGCGTCACGAAGATGATGGTCTTACCGGTCTGCGCCAGGAGCACCGACAAATCCTCGCCCAGTATCATCCGCGTCTGTTCGTCGAGCGCGGCGAAAGGCTCGTCCATCAACAGGATCTCCGTCCTGAGGCCGAGCGCCCGCGCGAGCTGGGCGCGCTGCCTCATGCCGCCGGAAAGCTGCGACGGAAAGTGGTCGGCAAAGTCGGCGAGCCCGACCGACTTCAGCGAATCACGCGCCCGGTCGTTGTGCTCGCTCTTGGGCACGCCTTGAAAGGCCATGCCGAGCTTGACGTTATCGATCACGGTGCGCCACGGGAAGAGCGTGTTGTCCTGGAACACATAAGCGACCTTTTGCGGCGACGGCCCGCGCACCGGGACGCCATCGATCGTCACCCGGCCGCTGCTCGCAGTGGCGAGACCGCCGATGATGTTGAGCAGCGTCGCTCTTGCCGCATCCCGACGGGCCGATGAGACTGAGAAGCTCGCCCCGCGCGATATCGAAGGACGTGCTTTCGAGCGCCACGACGCGGCGCGGATCGCCCGCCTCGCCAAAGGTCTGGCCGACGCCCTCGATCTTAATGACTGTTTCCGCACCGCTCACTTGCGGCCCCTCCTCGATTGCAACATCACGACCCGCTCGGCAGGAATTTCTCCGTGTAGAGCTTGCTCATATCGGGCGCCGAGGGAAGCAGATTCATCTGCACGAAAGAGCGGCTCAATGCCGCAAGCGCTTTCGCGTCGAACTTGCCCGTGTCGGAAAAGGCTGGCATCACCACATCGTAGGTCCGCGCGACGATCTCGGGTGACTGATGCATGACCGGCGCGGCGAGCCGCACTGTCTCGTCCTTGTTCGCTTTCATGAAGGCGATGGTCTCGGCCCAGCCCGCGAGAAACGCGCGCAGCTGATCGGGATGCTCGGCCATGATCTTGTCGGTCGCGTAGGTGACGTGGATGATGAAATCCGGCGCAATCTCGCCGAACCGCACCACGGTCCGCGCCACGCCGAGCCGCTCGAGATTCTCGGCCGAGGCGACGTCGTTAGCCATGCCGTCGGTCTGCTTGGTCTTGAGCGCGGCGATCTGCGCCGCGTCGCCGCCGAGCTCGACGACATTGATCCCGTCGGGTCCCCAACCCTGCTGCCGCGCGGTCTCGCGCACCATCCATTCGGTGAGCGAGCCCACGGTGGAGACGCTGATCGTCTTGCCCTTCAAATCGGCGACCGTCTTGATCGGCCCATCCTTCTGCACGATCAGCACGAGGCCGTCGGGCGCGCCGGCGAAAGCGTCAACCCCCAGTTCGGGCGAACCCTTGGCGACAAAAGCCAGTTCGGGCCCCGAGCCGAGCCCAACGTCGATAGCCCCGGCGGCAAGCGCCTGCTGCAGCTTCGCGCTGCCGCCGAAGGCGATGTTGTCGATGTCGAGACCGCGTTTCGCGAAGAAGCCTTTCGCGATACCGACATCGAGGGGCGTGAAGTCGAAAGGCTCGGCCTGCGCCTTGCCGACGCGTAGCTTGGCTTGGGCCAGCGCCGCCGGCGCCGCGCCCACGACCAACGCCACCGCCGCAAGTGCGACGGCGGCCTTGAGCACCGAACCGCATGTCAACATCGTCGTTTCGTCCTCGTTAGCCTCCGGCACCGGGCAGGAACTTTTCCGTAAAGAGCTTCGACATGTCGGGCTCGGTGGGCAACAGATTCATTTGCACGAAAGACCGAGCCAGCACCGCCAGCGCCTTGGGATCGAACTTTCCGGTGTCGGAAAAGCTTGGCATGATTTCGTCATAGGCGCGGCTCGTGATCTCGAGCGATTGATGCATTACCGGCGCCGCGATTTGAACCGTCTCGTTCTTATTCTTACGCATCCACGCGATGGTTTCGAACCAGCCGGCGAGGAAGGCGCGTAACTGATCGGGATGCTGCTCGATCATCTTGTTGGTCGCGTAAGCGATGTGATTGATGAAGTCGGGAGCGATCGTCGAGAAGTGCAGGATGATCTTGGCATCCCCCTGTTGCTCGAGCTTGTACGCGCCGGCGACGTCGATCGCCATGCCGTCGATTTCCTTGGTCCGCATCGCCGCGACCTGCAACTCGTCGGTGCCGAGCGGCGTGACCAGGATGCCATCGGGTCCCCAACCTTGCTGACGCGATGCCTCGCGGACGGCCCAGTCGGTCAGCCCGGCCACCGTCGAGACGCCGATCCTCTTGCCCTTCAGATCGGCTGGCTTGTCGATGCCGGAATCTGGCCGAACGATCAGCAAGAGGCCCATCGGACCGGCAAACGCGCAGGATCCCGAGGTCAGAGTTGCCCTTGGCGACGAAGACGAGCTCGGGACCCGAGCCCAGTCCAACGTCGATGGCGTCGGCCGCGAGACCTTGCTGGAGCTTGGCGCTGCCGGCGAAATTCACCTCTTCGATTTCGAGCCCGTGATTTTTGAAAAAGCCCTTCGCCATGCCGACATCGAGCGGCACGAAATCGAAGGGTAGCGCGATAGCCTTGCCGACGCGCAGCGTCGTCTGCGCCGCGGCCTCGGAGAAACTGCCGCACGCCGCCATAAGTCCGGCCGCGAGGACGACCATCGCCGCGCGGCCCCAACCGGTTCCCGATTTCCTCATCGTCATCAAGCCTCCCCGTCGTTGCGGCGCGAACCGGCTGAACCGGTCGAGGCCGCCGATGTCGCGTCCTTCCGATCGGCGGTTCTGGCGGCCGCTCTATGCTCTAGGCGGACACTGCCGTGCGCATTTCGGCGCGCAGCTTTTTAGTCGCCGCCAGGTCGATCGAATTGTCCTTCGGATTGAGTACAACGCCGTAATCGCTGCGCGCATGCAGGAAGGTGACATAGCCCTCAATGACGTCGCTGCGCACGCGCTCGGGATCGCGATCCAGGGGATTGCCCCAGCCGCCGCCGCCATTGCTGCGCACGATCACCTCGGCATCGGCCGGCGTCGGATAACGGGTCTGATCCTTTTCCTGGAACTCGTTTTCGCTCGGCAGCTTCAGTAGATAATTGCTGGTGTTGCCCGGCTTGCCGCCCCACAGGCCCCAGGGCGGGCATTCGACTCGGGCCGGGCTGTGAAGGTTCCAGCGCCCCTCGACGAAGTTGCGGACATGGACATCGAGACCGAGGCCGCCGCGGAATTTTCCGGGACCGCCCGAATCGGCGCGCAAGCCGCGGCGCTCGACGAGCACCGGCGTCTTCATCTCGATCGCCTCGATGCTGCCATTGCGCACATCGCCCTGGCACACCGAAACCGAGGCGGATTCGCCATCCTCGGTGGGCCGTCCGCCCCAGCCGCCGCCCTCGATGCTTTGGACGACGAAGGCCTTGCCGGTCTTGGGATTGCGGCCGAAGAACACGACCGCGGCGCCGAGCGTGCCGAGATGCGCCGCCGGAATCCGATCCTTGGCCGCGGGAGCCAGCGCCTTGACGATGGTATCGACGACCGTCGGTATGATCGTGCTCCAGCCCGACATCGGCGCCGGATAGCGCGCCATCATGATGTTGCCTTCGGGGATGATGCTTTGGAGGGCGTTGAACGAGCCTTCGTTCACAGGCTCGAGCGGGGCGGTCAGCGATTTGTAGGCGACGCGCGCGCCGGCAAGCGTGCGGGAATTGATGCCCGCCTTGCGCTCGGGGGAACAGCCGGACAGATCGATGATCATGCCGCCCTTCGCCTGATCGACCGTGACCTTGGTGTGGATGCGCACCCGCTCGCCCTTCTTGACGCCATCGTCGTCGAGGAAGGATTCCGCTTCGTAGACGCCCGAGGGAAAGCTCGAGACGACCCTGCGGCATTTGGTTTCGGTCTCGACGAAAATGTCGCTCGATCGCAGCCGTCATCGTGTCGCGGCCGAATTTCTCGTAGAGCTCGTCCATGCGGCGATGCGCCAGCTTGCAGGCGGCGATTTGCGAACGCATGTCGCCCATCGAGGAATCCGGAAAGCGGATGTTGTCGCGAATGACCTTGAGCAGAATCTCGACCGGCTTGCCGGCGTCGTAGATCTTCAGCTGGTCGAGCTGCAGCCCTTCCATCCATGGATCGACCACCTCGGCGCCGCCGCCGAAACCCGTACTGATGCCGCCGACATCGATCCAATGCGCGCGTACCATCGAGAACATGAGCAACTCGCCCCGAAAAAAATAGGGCATGTAGACGACGATGTTGTTGAGATGCTGGCCCGCGACCGCCTGGTGGTTGGTGATGATGACGTCGTCGGGCTTGAAGCCCGCGGCGCCGTACCGCTTCATGCCGTCGACGATGAGCGCGCCGAGATCGGCCACGAAATGCGATACCCCGCCGACATTTTGAGACACCAGGCGGGCATCGGGGAGGAGCATCGCGGTGCAGAAGTCGCGCACCTCGTAGATCATCATGTTATACGAGGTCCGATGCAGATCCGCCGCCATTTCGGTGGCGATGGCCGGAAGCGCGCTGCGAATCACTTCGAGCGTCACGGGATCGAGCTTGTCCGTCATGCGGCTTTCCCCACGGTGATGATCAGTTCGCCGGTATCGGCCACGGCGAGACTGTCGCCGGGAAAGATGACCGTCGTCGAGGCGTATTCGCTGACGAGCGCCGGTCCCGCGATCTTGTCGCCAGGCTTCAATTTCTCGCGGTCATAAACCGGGCAATCGGCAATGCCGCCCTGGTCGAAGAGGACCGGGCGCCTTTCGCGCGGCGCCAGCGTTCCGGTCTTCGCCAAGGGCGGCAGCGCCAGCTTCGAGCGTTCGCCGAGCGCGACCAGCCTAATGTTGATGATCTCGACCGGCTCCTCGGTCGCATGATGCGCGTAGCGGTGCTCGTGAAGCGTATCGAAGCCGTGCCGGATCGCGGTGCGGTCGGTCTTGGCGAGCTGCTCGGGACTTACCGGCACGGGCAAGGTGAATTCCTGTCCGACGTAGCGGAGATCGAACAGCACTTGGCAGGTCACGTTGTCGCGACGTCCCAAGAGGGTGTACGCCTCCTCGGTCATATCCGCGGCGGTTTCGCGAATGCGATCGAAATCCGCGGCGCCCAACTCGGCAAGATAGGTCCGGACGAGATCGTGCCGCTCGTCCGCCATGAGCATGCCGAGCGCCGAGAAATGCGCCGGGAAGCGGGGAATGATGACGGTCGGGATGAACAGCTCGCGCGCGATCGCCGCGGCGTGCGGCGGACCCGCGCCGCCCGAGGCGACCAGCACGAAGTCGCGCGGATCGTAGCCCTTTTCGACGGAGACCTCGCGCACCGCGAGCGACATCTTCGCGATCGCGATCTGCACCACCGCGCGCGCGGCATCAGCCACGTCCATCTTCAAGGGCTGGGCGACGCGAAGCTCCATTCCCTTGGCCGCAGCCTCGCGGTCGAGCGCCATCTCGCCACCCAGGAAATCGTGCGCGCCGATGCGGCCGAGGATGACGTTCGCGTCGGTGATGGTGGGCTCGGTGCCGCCGCGGCTATAGCAGATCGGCCCAGGTTCCGCGCCGGAGCTCTGCGGGCCGACTTTCAGCGCGCCAACCTCGTCGATCGACGCGATGCTGCCGCCGCCGGCGCCGACCTCGACTACGTCCACCACGGGGACCATGACCGGATGGCCGCTGGCGTAACCGCCGACGTGATAGCCCTCGGACATGGTAGGCTCGCCCTCGCGGACAAGGCTCGCCTTGGCGGTCGTGCCGCCCATGTCGAAGGACACGACATTCGCATAGCCGAGCGCCCGGCCGATCTCGGCCGAGGCAATGATGCCGCCGACCGGACCGGATTCCATCATCGTCACCGGGCGCTTGATGGCGGTTGCCGGTGCCATCACGCCGCCATTCGACTGCATGATCGCAAGCTCGCCCTTGAAGCCGATGCCATGCAGGCGCGATTGCAGGCTTTGCACATAGCCGCCCACCACGGGGCCAATATAGGCATTCACCACCGTCGTCGAGATGCGTTCGTATTCGCGGTATTCGCGCAGAATCTCGTGCGATAGCGAGACATAGGCCATGGGCAGCGCCGCGGCCACGATTTCGCCTGCTTGTTGCTCATGTTCGGGATTGGCGTAGGAGTGAAGGAAGCACACCGCCACCGCGTTGACGCCCTCCTTGGCCAGCGTGTCGCAGGCCGCCTTCACGCTCGCGACATCGAGCTTCTCGCGCACTTCACCGGTGGCGTAAAGGCGCTCATTCACCTCGACGGTGAGGTGGCGCGGCACCAGAGGTCGCGGCCGGTGGAAAAAGAGGTTGTAGGCCTCGGGGCGGTTGCCACGCCCGATAGCATAGACATCCTTGGTGCCGCGCGTGACGATGAGGCCGACATTGGCGCCCTTGCGCTCGATCAAGGTGTTGATGGCCGTCGTCGAGCCGTGGATCAGGTGGTCGACGGTCCGCGGATCGAGGTCCGTCTTCGTGATGCAGTCGATAATGCCGTCGACATGGTTGCGGGGTGTAGTGAGGCTTTTCGCCTGGTAGAACCGTCCGGAACGATCGTCGAATGCGATCAAGTCCGTGAACGTCCCGCCGATATCGACCGCCATAAAAATCACGGCTTTATGCTCTCCTCATTACCGCCCTCACCGCCCCTAGCGGGCAAGAGGGGCAAGCCGGCCTGTTTTTCCGGCCCGGACTATCGCGGAGGAAGCGGGGAAAAGGCAATCCCCTTTTCCGTAGGGTCTTTTCGCCCGGCCAAGGCTGGGCCACACTGGCGTTGTGCACCCAAGCAGCCGGAGAAACGCCCCATGATTTCGGCGCCGAAGAGTTCCGCCCAAAACCTGCGCGAGAAACTGACGGGGAATGAGATCCTGATCTGTCCGGTCGTCTCGGATCCGCTCTCGGCTCGGCTGTGCCAGGAGGCCGGATTTCCGCTCGGCCTGCTCGGCGGGTTCGGCATTGCCGCGATCGGCTTCGGCCTGCCCGATGCCGGACTGATCGACTTCACCGAGGTGGTCACGGCGGTCCACAATGCCTGTGACGCGGTGCCGGGCTATCCCCTGATTTGCGACGGCGACACCGGCTACGGCAACGCGATGAACGTGCGCCGCACGGTCAAGGAATTCGCCCGCGCCGGCGCCGCCGTGATCCTGATCGAGGATCAGATATGGCCCAAGAAATGCGGCCATTACGGCGGCAAGCGCGAGGTGATTCCGCGCGACGAGGCGCGGCTGAAAATTCGCGCCGCGGTCGAGGCTAGAGACGAGGCCGGCGCGGATATCCTCATTCTCGCCCGCACCGATGCGCGCTCGGCTATCGGGTTCGACGAAGCGATGGCGCGCTGCCGGGACTTCGAGCAAGAGGGCGCCGACATCGTCTTTGCCGAGGCGCTCGAGAACGAGGCCGAGCTCAAGGCCTTCGCCGGCGGGTTCAAGAAGCCGACCCTGGCCAACATGATGCCGAAGACGCCGGTGCGCTCGCGCCTGGCACTCCAGGCCATGGGTTTCAAGATCGTGACCTATAACGTGGTTATCCACGCGGCCGTCCACGCGATGCAGCAGATCCTGAAGGCATTGAAGGCCGACGACATGGCGAGCGCGCCGGCGCTGGCGTCCTTCGATGAGGTCACAAGGCTAGTGGGATTGCCCGATTACCTGGCGCTCGAGCAGCGCTATCGCAGCGGCAATTAGGTTCTTACATCCCATCCCGCGGGTTCGGCGAGGCACGCGGTCGAAGGCACCCCCAAACGTGCCGCGATGCCGACAAATCGCGTGGTTTCTGTTTCGCGTCTTCGCTTTTAGATCGGGCCGCGTTTACTTCGGCCGCGGGGCGCGGACCGGTACGAGGGCCGGCCCGCAGCCGAAGCGCAAGAGCGATCCTGAGATTCAGCCTTGTTGCGGCCAGATCAGATGAACGTCCGCCATCCTGCGCGAAGCGATCTTCACGTCGCGCGTCCGCTCCTGCCCCGCGTTCGTCGCCTGGATCACGTAGTCGCCGGGCGGCAGCTTGGCGTAAAACATCGGCCCGGTATCGGCGACCTTTAGAACCTCGTGCCCGGTCTTCGAGCGAATGACGAGCGCGGTGTCGGTCGTGAAATCGCCGGCCCGGTTCGCGTTCGTGATCGCCAGATCGTAGCGTCGCGCCTGGGCTTCGAGCGCGCGTTGCTCGCCCATGCCGATCCCGCCCGAGATATAAGTAATGCCGCCCTGGTGCATGGGCATCGGCAAAGCGGCCAATGCCGGCGCGGCAACACCCGCCGCCAGCGTCGCGGCAAGCGTGACGCCTTGAACGTGACGAAGAGAAAGCATGACAACCTCCTTGGGTTCCACGAGCCTGACAGCGCCAGGCGGCGCGAAGCCGCGACCGGCGCCATCCTCTAGGGATGTGGGCGTCTGCATCCGCGCGGCAATCCGCCGGCGGATGAAATCTTCTTTATGAAACCCTAGTCATTCGCGCCGAGCGCCGGCAACGTGCGCTTTCTTGCCGGAACTCGCCTCGCCCTCTACCATCGCGCATCACGCTTAAGGGAGGAAGCGATGCTGGCCGAGGAGAGACGCAAGCGTCTGCGCGCGGCGATGGCGAAAAACGGCGTCGAGGCCCTGATCGTCTATGGCAATGCCTGGCAAGGCGATTATCTGCGCTATGCCGCGGATTTCCCGATGCTCGAAGGCCACGGCCTCGCCATCCTCGCGCCCGACGGCTCGACCGAGCTCTATCTCGATAGCGCAACGGAAGCCGAGCGCGCCGAGGTCGAGTGTGCGGGCGTCGCGATCCGCCTCGCCCCCGATATCGCGCGCGCCGTGTCGTCGCGGCTCGACCAGCTCGCCAATCACCGCATCGCCGCTTCGCCCTTGGGATTCGTGCCGAAATTCCTGGCCGAGCCCGCGCGCGGCTATCGGCTGGAGGACGGAACCGCGCTCGTCGACAAGCTGCTGATGGTGAAATCGCCGCAAGAGCTCGACGCGATGCGCGCGGCAGCAAGGCTCGCCGATGACGGCTACGCGGTCTTCAAATCGGCCGCCACGTCGGGCCGCATGCAATACCAATTGATCGCCGATGTCGAGGCGTTCTTCCGCCGCCGGGGCTGTCCCGACAATTTCATGATCCTCGGCTCGGGCGGCACCGACGTCCACGCCATGGCGCCGCCGTCGGAGCGCCGGATCGCGCCGGGCGACATGGTGACGACCGAATTGACCCCCGCGGTGCAAGGCTACTTCGCGCAGATCTGCCGCACCATGGTGCTGGGCAAGGCGACCGAGGCACAGCGCCACGCCCATGCGGTCTTCCGCGAGGCGATGGAAGCCGGCATCGCCGCGGTCCGGCCGGGCGTCACCGCCGCCCATGTCGCCAAGGCCGAGAACGACGTCTTCCGCAGGCACGGGCTCGGCGATTACGTGACCAGCAAATACACCCGCGTGCGCGGCCACGGGCTCGGGCTCTTCACCGACACCAAGCCGCATATCCTCGAGGACGTGGACACCATCTTGGAGGCCGGGATGGCGATGATCGTTCACCCCAACACTTATCACCCCGAGGTCGGCTATATGGTGCTGGGCGATACCATCATCGTGACCCCGACCGGCGCCGAAGTGCTGACCCGCACCCCGCGCGAACTCTTCGAGGTTTGAATGCGTCGCGGATTGATCGCCTGGTCCAAGGCCGAGCTGCCCGAAGCCGCGCTCGATGCGCGCTTGTGCCGCGTGCGCGAAGGGCTTGTTGCGCAAGGGCTCGACGCGCTGGTGCTTTATACCAACAACACACGGCCCGCCGCGGTGTCGTGGCTGACCGCCTTCGTGCCCTATTGGGCGGAAGGGCTGCTCGTGGTGCCGCGCGACGGCGACGCGCTCTTGACGATGGCGTTCTCGAACCGCGTCGTCGGCTGGGGCAAGGGCGTCAGCCGCGTCGCGCGCTTCGAAGGCGTGCCGCGCATCGGGCTCGCCGCCGGCAAATACTTGGCGGCTTTGGGCGCGAAGGCGGTCGGCGTGGCCGATCTCGAATGTTTGCGCCATGCCGTCGCCGCCGACCTGGCCGAAGCGGCGGCGGGTGCGAAATTGACCGACGCCACTTCGCTCTTTCGGCGCGTTCGCGCCGCCGCCGACGTGCAAGAGATCGCGCTCGCCGTGACGGCCGCCACAATCGCGCGCAATGCGCTGGCGCAAGCGACGGGCGGCGAGGGCAATATCGGCGAGACCATCGCCGCCGTCGAATCCCATGCGCGGCTCGCCGGCGCGGAAGAAGTCTACATGGCCGCCGCCCCCGATCTCGACCATGACGCGCGCTTCCGACGCATCGAGGGGACGGCGAAGCTCGGCCGCAGCTTCGCGCTGCGCGCGACAATCGCCTATAAGGGAAGCTGGACGCGGATGACGCGCACCATTTGCTCCACGCCCGAGGACGCGGCGCTCACCGCCCGCGCGAGGGAAACCTTTGCCGCCGCCGTAGCGCTCCTTCCCAGCGCCGTGGGCTTTGAAGGATTCCGGTCCTGGCTCGTCGAGGGTTGCCGCCTGGCGCAGCCGCTCGATCCGTTGAGCGGCTCGGCGCTCGCCGAGGCGGCGCCGATCGCATGCGGGTCGCTGGTCAGCGTTCAAGCCGTCCTAGATATAGAGGGACGGACGATCGCCCTGGCCGCGCCCGCGCTAGTCGGCGCGGAAGGGTTTCCATCGGGCATCCTGGTCCAGCCGATCGTCTGAGGATCGCTTTCTTGACAGTTATGGGTCGTGTCCCGTAAATGGCCGCCGGCATAATGGGAGGGCTCATGGCCACCTCGCGCAAGGCGGGCCTCGTCACCGGGGCGGCCAACGGGATCGGGCGAAGCGCCGCGCTGGCCTTGGCGCGCGCTGGCTATGACGTCGCGATCAATTACAGCCGCAGCGACGCGGCGGCCCGCGAGGTCGCGGCCGAGGCCGAAAAGGCCGGCGCCAAGACGCTGCTGTGCAAATGCGACGTGGCCGACGATCCGGGCGTGCGCCAGATGCTGAAGAATGTCGGCGCGGCCTTCGGTCGGCTGGACGCGCTCATCAACAATGCCGGCACGACCACCGAGGTCCATCCCAAGGATTTCGAGGGCATGACGATCGAGGAATGGGACCGCATCTTCGCCGTCAATGTGCGCGGCATGTTCTCGGTCACGCGCGCGGCGCTCGCCCTTTTGAAAGAGGCGCCGGAGCCCGCGATCGTCAACACGGCGAGCATCGTCGGCCTGCGTCCCGGGCCGCAGCCTCTCGCCTACGCCGCCAGCAAGGCCGCCGTCGTCAGCCTTACCAAGACGCTTGCGCTCAATCTCGGCCCCAAGATCCGCGTCAACGCCGTGGCGCCGGGATGGATGGAAGGCGATTGGATGAAGCGCATGCTCAAGGACCATTACGACGATCTGATGGCGCGGCGCGCCAAGGCGACGCCCTTGAAGCGCTGCGTCACCGCCGACGACGTGGCCGAGACCATGATGTCCTTGATCGAGAGCAACCGCTTCGTCACCGGCGAGATCATCGTCATAGACGGCGGCTTCGCCAGCTCGACCTGAGGCAAGCCTCGTGCTCCCGGCGTCGTTCCCTTTCCGCCCGAATTCGCCGCGCGCTATCGCGCCAAGGGCTATTGGCGGGACAAGCCCTTGCGCGAAGAGTTCGCCGCGGTCTTCAAGGCGTTCGGGCCGCGCGTCGCGCTCATCGACCGCGACCGGGTGTTCACTTACGCGGATATCGACGAAAAAAGCGACAATCTGGCGTTGAACCTTCTCGCGCTCGGCCTCAAGCCCCTGGACCGGGTGGTGCCGACGCTGCCCAACGTCGCCGAGTTCGTCATCCTTTATTTCGCCTTGCAGAAGATTGGCTGCATCCCGATCGCGGCGCTCGCGACCCATCGCCACAACGAGATCAGCCAGTTCGTGAAGATCGCGCAGGCGGTAGCCTGCGTCTATCCCGAGCGGCAGGGCGATTTCGCGTTCGGGCCGATGATCCGCCGCGTGGCCGAGGAAAGCCCGTGCCTCAAATTCGCGATCGTCCTCGGCAAGGCGGGCCCGGGCGAGATCGCGCTCGCCGATCTCATCGAGACGCCGGCGACGCTGCCGAAATCGGAGCTCTCGAGGCTCGCGATCGACCCCGTCGATCCGTGCATCTTCCAGCTTTCGGGCGGCACTACCGGTGTTCCCAAGCTCATCCCGCGGACCCACAATGATTACGCCTATAATTCCAAGACCGCAGCGGGCGTGTGCGGCGTCACGGCGGATTCCGTGCTGCTCATCGTGTTGCCGATCGCGCACAACCTGCCCTTGGCCTGTCCCGGCCTCCAGGGCTTCCTGTTGAACGGCGGCGCGGTCGTGCTCAGCCAGAGCGCGCGGCCGGAAGACGTGTTCCCGCTCGTGGCCAAGCACCGCGTCACCCATATCAAGGTGGTGCCGGCGCTGCTCATCCGCTGGATCAACTCGCCGGACGTGACGAAGCACGACACCTCGTCGGTGCGCTACATCCAAAGCGGCGGCCAGCGCCTCCAGCCCGAGGTGCGATTGAGGACGAAGGAGCTGATACCGAGCTGCTTCGTCCAGGAGAATTTCGGCATGTCGGAAGGGATGCTGATGTTCGCCAAGATCGACGATCCCGAGGATGTCCGCCTCGAGACCGTGGGCTTTCCGATCTCGCCCGACGACGAGGTGCGGCTCCTCGACGACGACGACAATATCGTCAAATTCGGCGAGGTCGGGGAATTTTGCGCGCGCGGGCCCTATACGCTGCGCGGCTATTACGGGGCGGCCGAGCACAATGCCAAGGCCTTCACCTCGGACGGGTTCTATCGCTCGGGCGATCTGATGATGCAGCACCGATCCGGCGCCTATATGGTCGAGGGCCGCAAGAAGGACTTGATCAACCGCGGCGGCGAGAAGATCAGCGCCGAGGAGATCGAGAATCTGATCCTCTCGCACCCCTCCGTGCAGAACGTCGCTTGCGTCGCGATGCCCGATCCCGCCATGGGCGAGCGGATGTGCGCCTGCATCATCTTGAAGGCTGGCAAGAATCTTACGCTGCCCGACCTCGTCGCCTATCTCAACACCAAGGAGATCGCCAAGTTCAAGCTGCCCGAGCGCATGCAGATCATGGCCGATTTCCCGCTCTCGGCTTTCGGCAAGGTGTCGAAGAAGACGCTCGTCGAGATAGTCGTGCAAAACGCCAAGGCCGGGTGACGATGCGGATCATCGATCTCCATTGCTATCCCAATACCGAGCCCTGGATTCGCTGCCAGGGCCCTTATGTCGAGGCGCTGGCCAAATACTGGAACAGGGCCTGGACCTGGAAAGAGGAAGACGCGGTGGTCGCGGAATTCGCCGCCGCCGGCGTCGAGGCGGTGCTGGTCGCGCTCGATTTCGAGACCACGACCGGCACCCCGCCCTGCAGCAACGACTATGTGAAGGGCATCCAGCGCCGCCACCCAGACCGCATCATCCATGCCTGGGCGGCGGTCGATCCGTTCAAGGGCGAGATCGCGATTCAGGAGGCGAAGAAGGCGATCGGCGAGCTGGGCATGCTCGGCTTCCACTTCCACCCCATCATGGGGCATTTCGCGGTCAACGACCGGCGCCTCTATCCGCTGTTCGAGACCATCGCGACGCTGAAAGCGCCGGTGATGATCGATGTCGGCACCACCGGCATGGGCGCGGGGATGCCGGGCGGGTTGGGCGCGCGCATCCGCCACGCGCACCCCTCGGCGATCGACGATCTCGCCGCCGATTTCCCCAGCCTTACCATTATCGCGGCGCATCCCGGCTGGCCCTGGGTCGACGAGATGACGGCGGTCGCGATGCACAAGGGCAACGTCTACTGGGAGATGTCGGGCTGGGCGCCGAAATATTTCCCGGCGCAGCTGAAGATCGACATCCGCTCGCGGCTCCAGGACAAGGTGATGTTCGGCTCGGACTATCCGAGCATCCCCTATGACCGCCTCTTCAAGGAATGGGCCGAGCTCGGCTATGCCGAGACGGTGATGGAAAAAATCTTCCACCAGAACGCCGAGCGCATTCTCGGGCTCTAGGCCCGGCCGTCGCGGTGTTGTGATTGCCGCCTTGTGCCCGGAGGCGACATCCCGCTTCTGCCAAAAGGAGCAGAATGCTATCTTTCACAAGGCTTCCTCGTCACGCGAGGAATGTCGGTTGAAGGGAGGATCGCATGACTGGGATACCGGGCTGCTTGCGCTTCGGCGCCGCAGCGATCGCGCTTGCCGCCGCCCTCTATGGAACGGCGCCCGCGCGCGCGGCCGATATCATCGCCGAATGGCCGACCATCCAGATGCCGCCGCCGCCACAATTGAAGCCGGTGACTGTCGACCCCAAGACCACCGCGCTTCTACTGTTCGATTTCATGACCGCGAATTGCAGCATGGAGACGCGACCGCGCTGCGTCGAACGTGGTGCCGAAGCTCAAGGCGCTGGTGGACCGGGCGCGCGCGGCGGGAATGCTGGTCGCCTATACCCTGCCCGGCGGCGGCAAGATCGTCGATCCCGGCATCTCGCCGCATGACGGCGAAGTGGTGAACCAGAAACAAGGCGGACCCGACAAGTTCCTCGGCAGCGACCTCGACCAGCGCTTGAAGGATCATGGCATCAAGACCGTGATCCTCTGCGGCAACTCGGCGCAAGGCATCGGCCTCGGAACCGGCACCCCCGCGGCGCAGCGCGGCTATTACGTGGTCTATCCGGTGGATTGCCTGCCGGCGGAGAGCGCGTTCCGCGAAGCTTATGCGGCATGGCACATGGGCGGCGGCGGCCCACCGGTCACGACCAAGTGGGTGACGGTGACGCGCAGCGACATGATAACGTTCGGGAACGCAAACCGTTAACTATCGGCCGCGGCGTCGCTCTGGGATAAGAACGAGAAACGATCCTTGGAGCGGGCACATGCAGACGTCGATCTTCATCGCGAAGCTGCCAGGCCCGATTTTTGTGCTGGTCGGGATCGCCTTGCTGGTGCGGCGCGAAATGTTTCGCGGCCTCCTGCAGGATTTCCTCAAAAGCCCCGCGCTGATCTATCTCGCCGGCGTTCTTGGCTTACTCTGCGGCTTGGCCCTGGTGCTCGCTCACAATGTCTGGGCGCTCGACTGGCGGCTTATCATCACGCTCGTCGGTTGGGTGTCCATTGTTCGCGCCGTGGTCACCATCTTCGCGCCGCAATGGATCGTGTCGATCGGGTCGAAACTCCTCGAACATCGCATGATCTTCTTCGGCGCGGGCGTTATTGACCTCGTCGTCGGCTTCGTCCTGAGCTATTTCGGCTATCTGGCTGGAGCCTGACCGAGCCTGGGCCGAGCCGCCACTGTCAGCGATTGATGAGCCAGAGCAAGAGCGAGAGCACCACGCTAATCACGATGCACGTGGCGATCGGAAAGTAGAACGAGCCGTGCTCGCCTTGAACATTGATGTCGCCGGGCAAGCGTCCGAGGCCGAGCTTGGCGAGCCACGGCCACAGCAAGCCTACGGCCGCGACGGTCAAGCCGATAGCGACGAGGCTGCGTCCCATCCGATCCCTTCCTACGGCGTCGCGAGCAGCGGCTGGTCCGCGACCTCGACCACACGGGCGCGGTCGAAGCCGTTGAACGCGGTGCGCAGGCAGGCGCCATACGCGCCGAGCTGGCCGATCTCGATCCAGTCGCCCTCGCGTACGTCGCCCGGCAGAACGAAGGGTCCGCGCATGCGATCGGCGCTGTCGCACGTCGGGCCGAACAGCTCGAACTCGACGCCGGGCGCGGCCGATGGGCGAAGGAGCCGCACCGGAAAGCGAAATCCGGGCACGCCGGCGTCCGAAAGGCTGCCATAGACGCCATCGTTAATGTAGAGCGCGCCGTCGCGCCGCAACTGAACCTGAACGACGACCGAGACGCCGCCCGCCACGAGGGCGCGGCCGGGCTCGGCCCAAAGGCTTGTGCCCTTGAGATCGAGCCGGCCGAACGCTTCGGCGATCGTCGCCATGTAGGCGCTCAAGGGCGGCGGCGTCACGTCGGGGTAGCTGACGGGAAAGCCGCCACCGAGATCGAGCGACGTCGACCTCGACGCCCGACTCGCGGATGGTCTCGCCGGCGAGGGCGAGGGCGCGCGCGTAAGATTCGGGCTCAAGGCATTGCGAGCCGACATGGAAAGAGACGCCGAGACGCAAGGCATCCGGACGCGCGGCCCGAAGGAGCGCCGCCGCTTCCTCGGGCGAGGCGCCGAACTTGCCGCTGAGATCGTAAACCGCGCCGCCCTTGGGCAGGGCGAGGCGCACGAAGAGGCCTAGATCCGCGGCAGCAACGCCGCCCATGCGGGTCTCGCCGAGGATCTTTTCGAGCTCGTCGGCGCTGTCGAGCGCGAAGTCGCGCACGCCGTGCAGGCGCCAGGCCTCGCGGATCGCGGGGCGCGCCTTCACCGGGTGCATGTAGTGAATCGCCGCGTCGGCGAACATATTGCGCACCAGCGCGATCTCGCCGGGCGAGGCGCAGTCGAAGTGCCGCACGCCCGCGGCGTGGACCGCGCGGGCACGCTCGGCTCGGGATTGCATTTGACGGCATAGAGCGCGTCGCCCGGAAAGAGCGCGAGAAAGCGCGCCGCCGCCGCTTCGATCGCCGCCGGGCGCAGGCAGTGGAGCGGCAAGGACGGACGCTCGGCGGCGACCGCCTCGTCAACGAGGGGATGCGGCCGGTCGCCGACATCGAATTTGCGGCGCAGCGGCGAAACGGCGGCACGGAAGCGGGAAACGGCCATTGAACGCACCTCACGGCCGGCGATCGGGCCGGCGAATGGCCCCGCGGGCGCAAAGGCGCGGCGCGGGAGACGGATGATGGGGAAAGAGTTCGGCGGGGGACGGACGCAAAGGCGTCCGGCGACCTACCGCGCGGTCTCAGCGACCGCCCGCTTCGGGGCAACAACCATATCGAGCTCCTCTAAGGAGACCGGCCCACTGGCGACCGGCTCGACCGAAAAGGACGCTTTACGTCGTTGCATAACCTCGATGGGCCATCGGCACGTGCGATCGGCGTTCGCGCGCGTATATATGCCGATGATTTCCGGATGCAAGGTTAATTTCGCGCGCCGCGAAAATTATTTGGTCAGCGATCCTCGCCGGGCGCGATGAGCGCCAAATATTCCCAAACCATCGTCGCCGCGGCGAGCGCGGTGATCCCCGACACGTCGTAAGGCGGCGATACCTCGACCACGTCCATGCCGCAAAACCTCGCGCCAGCGAGACGCCGCAGGATCGCCTGGGCCTGCCAGGTGGCGAGCCCGCCGATCTCGGGCGTGCCGGTGCCGGGCGCGAAAGCCGGGTCGAGCGCGTCAACGTCGAAGCTGAGATAGGCGGGCGCGCCGCCGATCGCCCGCGCGATTCGGTCGGCGACGGCCGCGGGCCCCGATTCGTGAACGGCCTCGGAGCTGACGATGGTGACGCCTTTCGCCACCGTCCAGTCGTGCACCGCGCGCTGCACCGGCGAGCGGATGCCGATCTGAACCATCCGCTTCGGATCGACGAGGCCCTCCTCGATCGCGTGGAAGAAGACCGAGCCGTGGCCATGAAGCTGGCCGAAGGTGTCGGGCCAGGTGTCGACATGGGCGTCGAAATGCACCAAGGCGAGCGGTCCGGTGCGGCGCGCGAGGGCGCGCAACAGCGCCAGCGTGATCGCGTGATCCCCGCCCAGCGTGAGGAGGTGCTCGACTGTTCCGGCCTCGGCCTCGATGGCCTTAAGGCTGGCTTCGAGATCGCCATGGACGATCGCCAGATTACCGATATCGGCCAAGTCGAGCGCCGCCGGATCGGCCCAGCTTCCCGGATGCGCGCCGTCAACCAGCATGTGGCTTGCTTGCCGGATCGCCTGCGGACCGAAACGCGCGCCGGCGCGATTGCTCGTGCCGAGATCGAGCGGCACGCCGGCCACGCAGAATGCCGCGTCCCGGTTGGTGCGGGCGGTGCCGAGAAAGCTGGGCGGGAGCGCGTAGGTTGGGGACGCCATCGATCGTCTCCTCGGTGAATTGGAAAGCCTATAGATAAAAGCCGATTAAGGCGCGATGGGGATTCGACGGCAACGCAACTCACCGCTCCTTGGTCAGGCGCTCGGTGAGGCGCATCAAAGCGGCCAAGGTTTCTTCGCTGGCGTGATGCTCAAGCCCCTCGAAATCGTCCTCGGCCGTTTCCGGGCTGACGCCGATCGCGAGCAGGAATTCGCGCACGATGCGATGGCGCTCGCGGGACCACTGCGCGATCGCCTGGCCGCGCTTCGTCAGGAAGATCGAGCGGTAAGGCCGGCTCGTCGCCAGCCCATCGCGCACCAGGCGCGCGACCGTGTTGGTCACCGTCGCCTGCGTCACGCCGAGCGCGCGGGCGATGTCGGCGGCGCGGGCCTCGCCGGTGGCCGCGATGAGATCGTCGATGAGCTCGACATAGTCCTCGGCAACCTCGGTCTGCCGCGCTTTGCGCGCGCGGGCGAAGCGTTCGGGCCGGGGCTTCAGGGCCGGCGGATTACCGCTCGCGGCGGTTGCGCGCCGCCGGTTACGGGCCGCGGAGGCTGCCGTCGTCATGGCCGTACTGTGCGCGAGGGCGCGCGAGCCCGCAAGCTTGACCAGAGATTATGCTGAGGCTAAACTTTTAGGTATTCACTTAAGCCCGGGCCTCAAGCTTGCGCTGGAAATGTCTCGCCTCGTGCATCTCCTCTTCGCCGCGCTCCGCGATCGCCTGAGAGCCGCGCTTTTCCTCACGGGGTTGGTGGCGGCCGCAGTCGCGGACATGCTGGCGCCGCGCCCGGTCTATGCCTGGTATTGGCATGCCGCCGAGATCGGCTATGTCGGCGTCGCTTGCGCGCTCATGCTAGGCCGCAGCCAGGCGCGGGAGTGATGCCGTTGCGCTTGCCCATCGCTCCGGTGCAACGGCTTCTCGGCCGAATCGCCTGGGGCTGGCTCGTGATCGCCACAGCCCCGGCCCATGCCGACGACCAGGGCGCGCTCGAAACCGTCACCATCACGGCGGAGCGTCCGTCCGCCGGGGCGGAGGTGGCGCCCGAGACCGGGGTGACGAGCTATACCGCCGATCAGGCGCAGATCGAGAACACGCCCGGCGGCGACAGCGTCGCGTTCCAGCAGGTGCTGCTGCGCCTGCCCGGTGTCGTGCAGGATTCCTATGGCGAGATCCACATCCGCGGCGAGCACGGCAATGCCGGCTACGAGATCGACGGCGTGATGCTGCCGGAAGGGCTCGAAGGCTTCGGCCAGGAGTTCGATTCGCATTTCATCTCGAGCGCGACGCTGCTCACGGGCGCGCTCCCGGCGCAATATGGCCTGCGCCTTTCGGGAGTTGTCAACATCACGACGAAGAGCGGCGCCGATCTCAACGGCGGCGAAGCGGGAATCTATGGCGGCAGCTTCGGCACGATCCGTCCTTATCTCGATTACGGCCGCAGCGTCGGAAACTTCGATTATTTCGTCAGCCTCAGCGACCTCCGCGACGAGCTCGGCATCGAGAATCCGACCTCCAGCACCAACGCCCTCCACGACGAGGCCAGCCAAGGCAAGGGCTTCGGCGCCTTCCGCTACCGCATCGACGAGGACGATACATTGAGCTTCCTCTGGGGCGTCAATACGTCGCGCTTCCAGATCCCCGACACGCCGGGCGAGACGCCGTCCTATGCGCTCGCCGGCGCGGCGCCGATCGCGTCCGCCGATCTCGACGAGAACCAGAGCGAGCAAGACGATTTCGCCGTGCTGGCTTATCGAATGGAGCGGGGCGCCTTCTCGCTGCAAAGCTCCGCCTTCTATCACTACAATCGCATCCTATTCACGCCCGATGCGGAGGGCGATCTGCTCTACCAAGGCGTCGCGGGCCAGACCAACAATCTCCTCCAATCCGCCGGCATGGCAAGCGATGCTAGCTACGCGCTCGACGACCGGCACACGATCAGGTTCGGCGGCCAGTTCACCCTCGAGGATTATGACCGTCAGGACTCGACCCTGGTCTTTCCCGCGGCGCCCGACGGCACGGAGTTGAGCGACGTGCCGATCGCGATCGACGATTCCGACGCCGCGCGCGGCCTCCTCTTCAGCCTTTATGCGCAGGACGAATGGCGGGCGGAGCCGCGGCTCACGATCAATTACGGGCTGCGCTACGATCTAAGCCACGGCTTTACCGACGCGAGCCAGTTGAGCCCGCGCATCAACGCCGTTTACCAGCTCAGCGACGAGGCCACGGCGCATCTGGGCTATGCCCGCACCTTCACGCCGCCGGGGCTCGAATTCATCTCGGCCGCGAATGTCGCGCGCTTCGCAGGCACGAGCGACGCGCCCACCGTCACCACCGAGGATGCGCCCTATCCCGAGCGCGCGAACTATTTCGACACGGGAATCCTGTGGCAGCCTGCGGCGTCGGTGACCTTAAGCGCGGACGGATTCCTCAAACAGTCGCAGGGCGGCATCGATCTCGGCCAGTTCGGCGACGCGGTGATCCTGACGCCGTTCAACTACAGCCACGGCCATACCTATGGCCTAGATGCGAGCGCCCGCGCGACCGAAGGGCCATGGACGCTTGGGCTTAGCTTCTCGTGGGTGCGGGCCACTGCGGTGGGCATCACCTCGGCGCAAGCGGAATTCCCGGCGGCCGAGCTAGCCTATATCGACACGCATTGGATCGTGCTCGATCACGACCAGCCCTACACGGTGTCGCTCGAAAGCTCGTACGCGCTCGACCCGAACACGCGGCTCTTTGCCGATTACCTTTATGGCAGCGGGCTGCGCTACGGTTTCGCGAATCTCGGCGTGCTTCCGCCGCATTATCAGATCAATTTGGGGATCGAGGACGTGATCCCGGTCGAACGCAGCGCCATCACCGCGATCAAGCTCAGGTTCGACGTGACGAACCTGCTCGATCAGCGGGCGGAGCTGCGCGCCGGCACCGGCGTCGGCATCGCCGCGCCGCAATACCTGCCGCCGCGCGGCTTCTTCGGCACCGTGGCGGTGAAGTTCTGAGCCGGGACTGCTCGAGCCGAGCGTCGCGATCGCTTAGACCGCGGCGCGTTCGGGCGCCGTGAGGTCGAACTCCCGGGGACTCCTCTCCGAACAAAATCTGGTTGATCACCGTGAACAGGCGATCGAGATCGTCGGAAGGCAGTCGGCGGCACGGATCGCCTTGGACCACTTTTCGCCAGCAACTGACCGCGTGGGAAATCTTGCTGAGCGAATCGCCCATCTGCCAATAAAACTTGCGGCTGCCATTGATGAAGGTGACGAAGATCGACGCGGCTTCGGTACCCGAGAGCAGCCCCTCGTAGACGCGGTCGTATTCCCGGGTGATCTCGTCAACCTGCTGCCAATGAGCGCGGAGCTTCCGCACCGTCGCCTGCCGCAGATTGGCGAGGTGCTCTGTCACGCTGCCGGGGCAGAAGTTGCGGGGTTTCGCGCTGTCGCGCAGCCACAGCGCGAACTGCTCGCGCGCGGGCCTCGCCTGGACATATTGAAAGCTGTAGAAATTGAGTCCCTTCCAGGCCGCGAAAATGGCGAGCGCGTCTTCCTCGGGAAAGCGGAAGGCGCGGATGAGCGGCGCGAGCGCCTCGAGGTCGTTGGCGTCCCACATCTTCTCGATGAGATTGGTGACCTTGGAAGCGACGTTGCTCTCGTTTTCATAAGCGATGCGCACCAAGGGGTCGAACTTCTTTCGGATGAAGGACCGGATCGCGTGATGCTCGGAAACGGTAACGTCGAAATATTTCGCGTTGCACTTGATGCCTTCGATTTCCAGCGCGTCGCGCATCAAGAATCCGTCGAGAGAAGGCAATTTGTCGAGGATGGCGAGGATGTTCAGATCATGGGCGACATCGACCGCTTCATTGCTGGTTCCGCCGAGCTGCTCGGTCACCACCCTTTGCAGCTTTTCGTCATGAACATAGATCGAGCGCCCGCCCGCATAGATATCGTGGGCGTCGTAGGGAAAATAGAGCTTCGTGCCCACGATCTCGTCGCGCATGCGGCGCGACACGCGCTCGTCGAGGATCGCCTCCTTGATCAAGACAAGAGAATTCATGCGCGGCGTCTTGAAGAAATACGGCTCGGGATCCTTCGCTTCGAGAAGCCTTCTCGATATGGCGTTGCAGTTGAACACCCGCGAGGAGCTGGCCTCGAGCAGCGACCGGAGGCCGGTATCGTTGAACGCGACGGCCATTTTCTTAAAGGATGCCCGCAAGCCGGCGGGCAACCTCCTCGGGCGCGGCGCTGAATTTAAGGCCGATTTCGGCGGTCGCACGCCACGCGACCCGTGCCTCGAACCGCCCATATTCGGCCAGGATCAGCACGACCGGCTGCCGCGTGTCGATCGTCTCGACGAGGTGCAGGCGGGCGCCGCCATGACTGAGATCGACGGTCAGGCACTCGAACACTCCGTTCGCGGCTTCGAGCGTGGCGGCGAGAACGACCGGCTTGCGAGCGTACTCGCGGCGCTCTTCCCAGCCCCGGTCAACCCAATCCCAGGGAACATCTTTCGCCAAGGTCGGGCCGCCGCTCGCTTCGTCGGCTCGATCGTTTTCGATGTCAGACGGGAGCGTTTTCGTGCTAGCGACTTCGACCGGGTACTCGAAGGAAAGTACGCCGCCAAAGCGGCCTTCGATCTCGGTCCTGGACAAGAGAAATCTCAGTCCCAGCTCGATACCTGTCCGCCAAGCGACCTTGCTGGCGAACTTGCCGAACTGCTCGAGGACGAGGGTGACAAGATCGAGATCGTCGACAGGCTCGAGCAGGCGCAGCTTCGCGCCGGCAAGGCTCACTTCCACGACCATGCACGGGACGACGCGGCGAGGCGTCTCGATTCGCCCCGACCAAAGTACGGGCTTGCGCCGATAGCGTCGGCGCTCCTTAGGTTCGTCATCCAAGGATAGCGGCGCAACACCGCTTTGCGACGCGCGAAGTTCTGCCATTTCGGGGTGCCTTCTGACGACCCAAGAAGTCCCAAAGATAGTGGGAAAATCTCAACAAATGGTTGTGACGATGTGGTCGGGATCCAGAAGTATCGTTAATTCACGCCTTCAGATCGGGAATCGCCTCGATCCGATCGTGCCCCTAGCGAAGACGGGCGCTTCTCCCTTACCATTCCGCCGCGCCATTCTTCGCTTGGGAGACCCGCCATGGATGTGAAGCTCGAGCCGGTCACGCTCAAGGCGACCGTTACGATCGAGAGGGAGTAGACGCCCATGAAGCGATCTGGCCTTCCCTCGCTGGGGCTTGCGGCGCTTGCCATGGCGCTCGCGTCGAGCGCTTTACCGGCGAGCGCGCTCGACAAGGTTCATAGCGGCAAGTCGGCCGCCGTCGCCTGGGCGTTCATTCCGCTCGACGTCGGTGTCGCCGAAGGCATTTTCAAGAAATACGATCTGGACGTGGATATCACCGATTTCGGCGGCGACCAGAAGATGCAGCAGGGTCTTGCCTCCGGCGGCATCGATTTCGGCCTGGGCGGCGGCCCCGCCATGGCCTTCGCCGCCAAGGGCGCGCCGGTGATCGCGGTCGCCGCATTGTTCGGCGCGCCGAAAAACATCTCGATCGTCGTCCCCTATGATTCTCCGATCAAATCCGTGGCCGATCTCAAAGGGAAACTCGTCAGCTCGAGCCCCGTCGGCTCGTTGACCGCATGGCTCCTTCAACGCGTGTCGATCAACCAGGGCTGGGGGACCAACGGCATTAAGATCGCGGCGCTCGGGGGCTTCGAGGAGGGGGTCGCCGCGATGAGAACCCACCAGGTTAACGCCATGATGTCATCGGTCGAGGGCGGCCTCCTGCTGGAGGAGCGCAAGATTGGCCGCAATCTCACCGACATGCAGAAATACGCGCCGCACTTCATCACCCATGTGGTGTTCGCACGTCGCGAGCTCGTGGCGCAAAATCCCGACCTGGTGAGCCGCTTTCTCAAGGGCTTCTTCGGCACCATCGCCTATATGAAGAGCCACAAGGCCGAGACGTCGAAGGTCGCGGTCGACGCGCTCCACGAGACGACCGATGTCGCGGACAGGACCTGGGATTCCGAGATTTCGAGCTTCGTGCCGGACGGTACCTTCGACCCCCAGGCGCTCGCCGTGTTGAAGCAATCCTTCATCGATATGGGAATGCTGCAGACCGAGCCATCGAACGAAGACCTGTTCACGACGCAATTCCTGCCCGTGAAGCCCTGAGGACGAGAAAAATACCATGATCGCGAAGCTCGATCCCGTCACGCTGGAAGTCATCCGCAATGCCTTGCCGGCCATATCCAACGAGATGGCCGCCGATCTCCAGCGCACTTCCTACAACATGATGATCTACGAGGTGCGCGATTTCTGCACGGCGCTCATCACCCAAGAGGGCGAATTGGTGAGCCAGAACGTCGGCGGCGTCTCGCATTTCGTCGCCGATCTCGGCGTGATCATCACCGACGCGATGAAGCGCTACGGCAAGTCGGGCTTCCAGCCCGAGGACGTCCTCATCATAAATCATCCGGCCGTCGCCGGGCAGCACCTCAACAACATCTGCATCTACATGCCCTATTTTTTCAAGGGCGAGCTGCTGCTGTTCTCGATGGTGCGCGCGCATTGGATCGACGTCGGCGGCATGAGCACCGGATTCGGCGCCGGCCGCGCCGCGCAGGATGCCTGGATGGAGGGCATGCAGTTCGACCAGCTCAAGATCTACGAGGGCGGAAAGATCAACGAGATGCTGCATCGCTGCATCAAGGACAACATCCGCTATCCCGAGGCCTCGATGGGCGATCTGCGCTCGCAGATCGCGGCGTGCCGGCTCGGCAACCGCCGCGCCGACGAGCTGTTCGAGCGCTATGGCCGCGACACGGTGCTGGCCGCGATCAGACAAATCTTTGTCGAGACCGAGCAGCGCTGCCGCAATGCGGTGGCGAAATTCGCCGATGGCGTCTATGAGGCGGAATCCTTCATGGACGATACCGGCGACACGCCGGCCGCGCGGGTGCGCATCCACGCCAAGGTCACGGTCAAGTCCGGCGCGATGACGATCGATTTGAGCGGCTCCTCCAAGGAGCGGCCGCACGGACCGAACTGCCGCTCGCTCGCCGGCGCGCGCATCGCCTATAAGGCGATGACCCAGCCCGTCAACCCGGTCAACGAAGGGTCCTTTCGCGCGCTCGACATCATCATGCCGGAGGGCAATTTCATGATGGCGCGGCATCCCTTGCCGATGACCGGATGGAGCCTGATGCTGCCGACCGTCGCCGACACGATCATCGCGGCGCTCGCCCCGGGGATGAAGGACAAGGCGCCCGCCGGGCATCATTCGGATCTGGGCGGCGTCGCGTTCTTCGGCGTCGATCCGAAGACCAAGCGGCGCTTCGTATTGCAGAGCATCGAGGGCGGCGGCTGGGGCGGCAGGCCGCATGAGGACGGCGAGTCCGGCTCGGTATCGATCTGCCAAGGCGATGTGCGCAATGGCGCCATCGAGGCGATCGAGCTCAAATGCCCGCTGCTGATCGAGCGCCGGGGCTTGCGCCAGGATTCGGGCGGCGCCGGCAAATATCGCGGCGGGCTCGGCATCGAGATTCACGTGCGCAATTTCATCGAAGGGCGCTGGAACCTCAATCGGCCCTACCGCCAGGGCTTGGCGTCGTGGGGCTTGTGGGGCGGTCAAGCCGGCGCGATCGGCGGCTCGGTCGTGCGCAAGCCCGGCGAGAACGAGTTCCACGAGCTTTACGGCCATCGCTATCTCGTGCCCGCCGAAACCGAGGTGATCCAGCGCCAACCGGGCGGCGGCGGCTGGGGCGATCCGTTGGAGCGCGACCCCGAGAAAGTGCGCTGCGATGTCGTCGAAGAACTGGTCTCGCGCGAAGCGGCGCGCGCGCAATATGGCGTGGTCATTGCCGAGGATTTATCGCTCCACGGGCCGGCAACCGAGGCCTTGCGCCGCGAGATGCGCGCCAACCCCTCGAAGAGTCTCGTTCTCGCCCCGCCGATCAGGGTGACCGCGCCGTCGGGCGAGACCTCGATACGCACCGATCTCACGGTCTTCGCCACCGGCATCAATTGAAGCGGCGCGACTTTTCGCAGCCTCCTTCCGGTTCTATATTGGCAACATGAACGGCGAGCTTGAGACCAAGCGCACGGTCCCGCCGGGAAGGCGGATTTACGCGGTCGGCGACATCCACGGGATGATCGGGACGCTGCGCGAGCTTGAGCGCCTCATTCGCGCCGATGCCGCCAGCCGACCGGCGGCCGAGAACATCGTCGTTTATCTCGGCGATTACATCGACCGCGGGCCGGCCTCGCGCCAAGTGATCGAGTCCTTGATCGAGGACCCGTGGCCGGGATTCGAGCGCGTCTCCTTGCAAGGCAATCACGAGCGAATTCTGCTGCGCTTCCTTGCCGATGAAAGCGAGGGCGACCACTGGCTGGTCAATGGCGCCGCGGCGACGATGGCGAGCTATGGCGTCGAGGCGCCGGAACTCGGCGCCGACCTCGCCGCGATGAAGCGCGCGCAAGAGGCCTTTGCGCGAGCCCTGCCGGCGGCGCATCTCGACTTCATCCGGCGCATGCCGCTCCACCATGTCGAAGGCGATTATTTCTTCGCCCATGCCGGGGTGCGGCCGGGCGTGCCGCTTGACCAGCAGAGCGCCGAGGATCTGCAGTGGATTCGCGACGAATTCCTCCACTCCGCGGCGGAATTCGGCAAGCTGGTCGTGCATGGCCACAGCATTTCACGAGAGCCGGAGCGCCGCGCCAACCGCATCGGCATCGACACCGGAGCCTATCGCCACGGCCGCCTGACCTGCCTCGTGCTCGAGGGCAGCGCGCAGTCTTTCCTGACCGCTTCTCCCTTAACAAACTGCAAATAGCGCCGCTCCTCGTCGGAGCGCGGCCGGATTCACCAAACCTCTACCATTCGTCGCCGATAATGAGCCCGACGAGCTGGGGGTTTGAGATGAGATTTCGTCGATATGCCTTGATCGGTGGCGCCCTCGCCGCGCTGGCGGCGGGGCCGAGCTTGGCCGAGATCCCAAGCCCGCCCAATGGCCCCTATCTTCGCGGCGAGGCCGGGATATCGTTCGAGACCGAGCTGGGCAGCTCCAGCGCCACCGGACCGAGCTTCACGCAATCGCCCGGCAGCGGCCCGATCCTGGGCGGCGCCTTGGGGCTGCGCATGGCGCCGTTCCGCTTCGAGCTGGGCGTCGATTGGATGACGGCCCGCGCGGGATCGGGCCAGTTCACCAATGATGACGGGCTGGGCGCGGCGGTGGGATTGGGCAGCTTGAACGGCCTTAGCGGCCCGTTGAGCGGCAGCATCGACAATCGGCCGGTTATGGCCAATCTGCTTTACGACATCGACACCGGCACGCGCTTCGAGCCCTATCTCGGTGTCGGCGTCGGCGCGGATCTATTCAGCGCGAAAATCGGCGTCGGCGGCACGACGCTGTTCGATTCGTCGCGAACCCTCTTCGCTTATCAGCCGATGGTGGGCGTGAATTACAACATCACCGATCGGCTTCAGGCCGGACTCCAGTACCGCTATTTCCGCACCGTCGATGCGAAGATCACGGACGAGGCGGGCCATTCCTTCACCACCCACAACGCTTCGCACAATGTACTGGCCTCGCTGACCTATAATTTCGGGACGCCGGCGCCACCGCCCGCCCCCGCCGCTCCGCCCCCGGTCGTGGCCCCGAGCCCGCCGCCACCGCCCGCCGCCGCGGCACCCGCGACGCCGGCACCGAAGGAGTTCATCGTCTATTTCGATTTCGACAAGGCCGCGCTCACCACCGCCGGCACGAGCGTGCTCGCCAAAGCGATCGCGGCCTATCGCCAGAGCCCAAGCATGAAGATCGTCCTTCGCGGCTATACCGACGCCGTCGGCACCGAGGCCTATAATCTTGAATTGTCGCGGCGGCGCGCCCTCGCGGTCTCCAGCTACCTGGCCCGGCACGGCGTGGCGAAATCAGATATGGATGTCGGCTGGGAGGGCAAGAAGAACCTGGTCGTCCAGACCAATAAGCCCGAGCGGCTCAACCGCCGCGTCGAAATCCAGATGTAGCTCAAAGTCCTTCTCCGACGCGGGAGCGCATAAGGACTAAATTTCAGATCGGCATCCGGTAGCCGTAGAATTCATGATCTTCGTTGTATCCACCCTGACCGGCGCCAAGGTCCGCGAAATCATGAACGAACTCGATCGCCGCGATCCACTTCACCATCTTGAACCCGAGCTCATTCTCGCAGCGCAGCCTTAGGGGTGCGCCGTGCAATACGCTGACCGGGGCTCCATTCATTTCATAAGCGAGGATGGTTAGCTCGTGGCGCATGTTCGATATTTTATGCACGTCATAGTACCGCCCGGCCTCGCCGCCCTCGGCCAGCGAGTAGAAGACGGCATAGTGGGCATCGGGTGTGGGACGCACCAATTCGAGGATGTGACGCATGGGTACGCCGCCCCATTTTGCGACCCCGGACCATCCCTGAATGCAAAAATGGGTGGTGATTTGCTCTTGCTTCGGCATGGCCTTCAGCTCGGCGTAGGAAAACTCTCTAGGCGATTCGACCAAACCGCCGATCCGCAGAACGAAGCCCGCAAAGTCCTCCGCGACCAGCGCGTCGAATTCGGCCGATTTCGGCATGGTGCCGTTTGGCCAGAAGTAAGGTGAAATATCCTTCGCCGCCAATTGGCTGGTCGGGTCCCACCACTCGGTCAGGGCGTTGAAGGGCCACATCATGACCTCCCCGACCCTCTGAACAACGCGGGCATGCCGGACCGTGAACGGTGAGGCTAGCCACCAGATCACGGCAAAAAGCACCATGGCGGGGACGAAAACCGCAAATCCGCTCCAGGAATCGTCGTTCACCCCGGCGAACATCATGTTCAAATTGACCCGCGCCCCGGTGATGAACACCAAGGTCACGTGGATCAAGATGAAGAGCAGGAACCACCCCATCGCGAGGAAGTGGATCGACCGCGCCCGTTGGCGGTTCAACACTCGGCCGAGCCAGCCCAGCCAATTCGAGATTGCAGGGCCTTGCATGAAGCCCGTAAGGATGGACGTAGGTGCGGCAACGAACACGGTGATGAAGTAGGCGAGCTGTTGGAGGCTGTTGTAACGGGTCCAGCTTTCCTCGACCGGAAAGGTGAGCGAGAGATACTGTAGCGCGGTCGAGAGCGCGTTCGGGAACACCTCCCATGTGGTCGGCACCAGCCTCAGCCACTGGCCCGTCCAGAACAGCAGCGCGTAAACGACGACGCCGTTGATCATCCAAAATAAGCCGAAAGAGAAATGCCACCATCGGGCAAGCCCGATCGAGTGCCGAAGGCCGGGGAGGCCCAGCCACCCCGGTAAAGTCACCGAGTCGTCCTTCGCGGTCCAAACCCGCCCGGTCGGAACGGCCTTCTGAAAGCGGAACCAGTCGGTGCCGGGTGTGCAGTCGCGTTTCCAATATAACCGCGGGTGGTCAGCAAGCACCTGGATACCGGAGCGGACGATAAACGTCATGAACAAAAAATTCAGGAAGTGCTGCACCCGCAGCCACGCTGGGAAACCGGTGGTGACGGCGCGGGCGGACGGCGGGATGCCGGGGTACCGGATCAGAAACTCCTGCACCGCCGGCAGCTCCCGCAATGACTGAGCTATGGCGACGCCGGTGACCGCGCGCACGAACCCGATCGGCAATGCCCACAACACGTTTATCCAACGCCGGCCAATTCTGATCTTGGGCACCACGCCGATCTACGGCGGCAACCAGTCGTTCAAAAGAACGCGGTCGTCCGCCGGACTGAGGCCTGGCGCGATGGGACCACGCGTGGGCGGAACCGGGTGAGTACTCATCCGAGGCCGCACTTGCCCGGGCGGTGCTGACGCTTCATTGCCTCAAGTGAGGGGTCCTTCAGCCCGCTTTCAGCTTGTCGCGCAGGCGCTTGAGGCTGCCGCCCTTCATCACCGCGCCCGGCAAGGGATGGCCGACGATCTCCTCGGCGAGGTTCGCGCAGCCGATGAGCGCCTCGAGATCGATGCCGGTCGCGATGCCCATCTCGTCGCACATCATGACGAGGTCCTCGGTGCAGACGTTGCCCGCGGCGCCCTGGTGCCCGGCGAAGGGACATCCGCCCAAGCCGGCGCAGGCCGCGTCGTAGCGGCTGACGCCCATCTCGAGCCCGGCAAAGGCATTGGCGATGCCCATGCCGCGCGTGTCGTGCAAGTGCAGGCACAATTCGAGCTCGGGGAAGCGATCCTGCATCGCGCCGACGAGGCGCTTTACCGTGACCGGAATCGCCCAGCCCATGGTGTCGGCCAGCGTCAAGCGCTTGAATTCCACATCGTTGGAAGAAGCGATCTCCGTAAGCGTGGCGGTGAGATCGAGGATGCGCTGCACCGGCACGTCGCCCTCGAAATTGCAGCCGAAGGCCGCGCTGATGAGACCGCCTTCGACCGGCACATTGTTCTTCTTATAGTTCGCGATGCTGGCGGGGAGCGACGCGATCTGCTCGGCGATCGTCCGGTTCTGATTGCGCTTCAGGAAAGCGTTGGAGGCGGAAAGCGAGAGACTCCCGACGACGGTGAGGCGCTTCGTCGCCAGCGCCCGCGCAAAGCCCTGGTCGTTCAGCCACAGGCCGGTATAGCGCACGCCGGGCTCGAGGGTTATTCCGGCGGCGACCGCCTCGGCATCGGCCATGCCAGGCACGCGGCGCGGATCGACGAAGGACACGGTCTGAATGTGCCTGAGGCCGGTCTTCGACAGCGCGTCGATGAACGCGATCTTGCGCGCGGTCGGGATGTTGCCCTTTTCGATCTGGAAGCCCTCGCGCGGGCCTTCCTCGCAGATCATCACCGATTTCGGAAACTCAGCCATGGTCCCTCCTCGCCGGCCCTGGGGTGAGGGCCTCACGCGTTTTCTAGGCCGCCTGGTCCCGGGCGGTAAAGCGCCTTCTCAGTGACGATATAGTCCATCGGAATGTCGTGCGGCAGGGGAAAGATCGTGGCCAGCCGCGACAGCTCGAAGCCCACGCCGATAGCGAGCGGCTTTGCCGGCTCGCTCGCCAGGGTTCGGTCGTAAAAGCCGCCGCCATAGCCGAGGCGGAAGCCGCCCTCGTCGAACCCGACCAGGGGAACGAGCAGCGCGCCCGGCCGGACACCCTCGCCTTCGGCCGGATAGGGGATGTCATAGACGCCAGAAGCCATCGGCGTCGCCCTCGTCCAGCGCCGGAACTCGAGCGGCAGCCCCGGGCCCACGACCACGGGCAGCGCGACCTCGCGCCCTTCCGCCATGAGGGCGTCCAACACGGGCACGACGTTGAATTCCCGGCGGAAGGGCCAATAAGCGCCAATCAAGCGCTCGGGCCGGGCTCGCAACAACGCAAGGAGGTGCCCCGAGATCTCCGCGCTCGCCTCGTGGTGGCGGTCCGCGGGCAACGCCATGCGCCGGGCGATGAGATCGGCGCGGCGCGCGCGCCGCCAAGCCAGAATCTCGGCGCGGTCCATTTACGAGAGGCCGATGATCTGCCCGCTGGCGTTGACGTAGATGCCCTCGGCGGTCGGCACGCGTGGCAGGCCGGGCATGGTCATGATATCGCCGCAGATGACGACCACGAACTCGGCGCCGGCCGAGAGCCGCACCTCGCGGATCGGCAGCTCGAAACCCGCAGGCGCACCATAGAGATCGGGATTGGCGGAAAAGCTGTACTGGGTCTTGGCCATGCATACCGGCAAATCGCCGAAGCCCTGTTTTTCGAGCTCGACGAGCCGGTCGGTAATGGCCTTGGACGCCACGACCTCGCCCGCGCCGTAGATGTGCGTCGCGATCGATTTCACTTTCTCGAGGAGCGGCATGGCATCGGGATAAAGCGGCCGGTAATCCGCCTTGCCCTCGGCGACGCCATCGACCACGACGCGGGCCAGCGCCTCGGCGCCCTTGCTGCCCTCGGCGAAATGCGTGCACACCACCGCCGCGACGCCCTCCTCCTTGCAGCCGACGACCACCGCCTCCAGCTCGGCCGCACTGTCGGAGGCGAAGCGGTTGATGCAGACGACGGCCGGCACGCCGAACTTCTTGATGTTGGAAAGATGTCGCTTCAAGTTGACGAGGCCCTTCGTCACCGCCTGGGCGTTCTCGGTTCCAAGATGGGCGCGCGCGATGCCGCCGTGGAATTTAAGCGCGCGCACGCTCGCCACCACCACCGTCATGTCGGGCCGCAAACCCGCCTTGCGGCATTTGATGTCGAAGAATTTTTCCGCGCCCAGATCGGCGCCGAAGCCGGCCTCGGTCACGACGTAGTCGTTGAGCTTCAGCGCGAGCTTCGTGGCCGTGACCGAGTTGCAGCCATGGGCGATATTGGCGAAGGGGCCGCCATGGATGAAGGCCGGATTGTTCTCGAGTGTCTGGACGAGGTTGGGCTTGATCGCGTCTTTCAGCACTGCGGTCATCGCGCCCTCGGCCTTGAGGTCGCGCGCCCGGACCGGCTGACGCTCGCGGGTTTGCGCAACGATGATGTTGCCGATCCGCCGCGTCATATCCTCGAGCGAGGTCGAAAGGCACAAAATCGCCATGATCTCGGATGCCACGGTGATGTCGAAGCCGTCCTCGCGCGGAAAGCCGTTGGCGACGCCGCCCAGCGACACCACAATCTGGCGGAGCGCGCGGTCGTTCATGTCGACGCAGCGCCGCCAGGTGACGCGCCGCGGATCGATGCCGAGCGCGTTGCCCCAATAGACGTGATTGTCGATGAGCGCGGCGAGGAGATTATTGGCGACGCCGACGGCGTGGAAGTCGCCGGTGAAATGGAGGTTGATGTCGTCCATCGGCACGACCTGGCTCAAGCCGCCGCCGGCGGCGCCGCCCTTGACGCCGAAGCATGGCCCGAGCGACGGCTCGCGCAGGCAGATCATCGCCTTCTTGCCGATGCGGTTGAGCGCGTCGCCGAGCCCGACCGTGGTCGTCGTCTTGCCCTCGCCCGCCGGCGTCGGATTGATCGCCGTCACCAGGATGAGCTTGCCGTCGGTCCGCTCGGCGAGCGCCTGCTTCACGAAATCCATCCCGATCTTGGCCTTGTAATGGCCATAGGGCTCAACGAATTCCGGCGGAATGCCGAGCCGGTCGCGCGCCAGCTCGGTAATGGGACGGAGCGTCGCCGCCTGGGCAATTTCCCAGTCGGTCTTCGGCTGTGCAGCACTCTCGGCCATCGTGATGTCCCACCCTTCTGCTTCGGCATGCGGCGCAGTTTTTGCCCGCAAATGCCGGTCGCAATCGAAACTTCAAGGGAGGCCGAGGTCAACCACAATCCGGCCCATCATTTTGGTGGGCAAAAAGGTGGGCAATGGAGGCGACGGCAGCGGGCTCGATCGCCCGACCGCGCGTCATTTCACGCGGGCAATCGCGGCCCTGAGGGGGCCGAGATCGGCATAGGCCTTGGCATCGAGATCGGCCTTGATCAGCCCCAGTTCGTGCTGCGCGTGGATGTTGCGCGTCATCGCGCCGATATCCGGCACGGCATTGGGATCGCGGTAGAAATCCTTTTCCGGCGTGAACAGCCAACTCTGGAACGCCGCCGGCGGCACTTTCGTGAAATTGGCCGCGATCGCGATCGCCTCGTCGCGATGCGCGGGATCGAGGTACCAATGATAGGCGCGCACGTAATCTTCGAGGAGGTCGGTGAGCGCGGCGCGGTTCTTCGCGATGAAGCCGGTGCGCGCAGTCCAGAAGGAGAGCTCGAAGCGCCCCATGGCGTCCGCCGTCCGGAAGAGCGTGCGCGCCTTGGCCTGGTAATCGGGCGCATCCTCGAAGGGATGCGCGGCCGTGACGAGATCGGCCTTATGCTCCAGCAAGATCGAATTCATGTTCGGGAAAGCGGCCTCGATCTCGGTGTAATCGCGCTTCTCGATCATGTGGTGCTTGAACATCATCGCCTTCATCACGGTATCGACCCCGCCGCCAATGGCGTTGGTCGCAAGCACCTTGCCTCTCAAGTCGTCAACCGTCTTGATCGGCCCGTCTTTTAACACCATGAAATCCGCGCCGCCCCAGCCGGGCACGCCGTCCTGAATTTCGTCGGCGATGATCCTGAGATCGCTCATGCCCGCGTTCTCGACCGCGATGCTGAACGAGGTCGAGCCGAAGGTCGCGATGTCGAGATCGCCGCTTTGCTCTGCCGTGACCTGCAAGGTCGAGCCTTGGAAATGAGTGGGTTCGAGCGTGTAGGTCACGCCGAGGTGGTGCGCGACCCCATCCTTCGCGAACATGATCGGGATCAGCGAGGCGGGCGCGACGATCCAGCCGATTCGGATTTTCACCGGGTCGGCCTGGGCGGTGGCGGCGGCGGCAACGAGTCCGGCGGCCAAGAATGCCGCCAGAGCGCAACGCAACGCGGATTTCATCGAATTCATGCTCGCCTCCCAGCTTATTGCCTCACTGGATGCGCGCGGCGCCTTCCCGGATGAGGGCGAGATCGTCATAGGCCCGCGCGTCGAGATCGGCCTTGATGAGCCCGAGCTCTTTCTGGTCGTGGATGTTCCGGGTCACCGCGTCGATATCGGTGAGGCCGTTGGGATCGCGGTAATTATCGGCCTTGGTGAACAGCCAGTCCTGCATCGTCGCGGCCGGCACCTTGGTGAAATCGGCGACGTATTTCACCGCGGCATCGTGATTCTTGGGATCGAGGTACCAGTGGATCGACCGCACGTAATCTTCGAGCATGTCGACCACGGCGGCGCGGTTCTTTTGCAGGAAGCTGTCATGCGCCACCCAGAAGGACAGCGCGACATGCCCCATCGCATCGGCGGTAGTGAAGAGGATGCGGGTATTCGCGATGAACTCTGGATCGCGTGACCAGGGAAGCGTCGCGGGCACGAGGTCGGCCTTCTTCTCCAAAAGCACCGACTTCATGTTCGGGAAGTTGATCTCGATCACGGAAAAATCGCGCTTATCCTGAAGACCGTGCTTCAGCATCTCGGTCTTCATGATCATGTCGAGGCCGCCGCCGATGCCGTTCGTTACCAGCACCTTGCCTTTCAGATCCTCGACCTTGCTTATGGGGCTGTCCTTCAGGACCGCGAAATCGGCGGTGCCGTAGCCGGCAACGCCCCACTGAATCTCGTCGGCGATGATCTTGAGGTCGCTCATCCCGGCATTCTCGACCGCGAGGCTGAAGGACGAGAAGCCGAGCGCGGCGATGTCGATCTCGCCCGCCTGAAGCGCCGTGATCTGCAAGGGCGAGCCCTGAAAATGAGTCGCTTCGACCGTGTAGGTAACGCCGTTGTGCTTGGCGATGCCATCCTCGGGGAAGAGGATCGGGATCAGCGAGGCGGGCGCGGCTACCCACCCCATGCGGATTTTGAGCGGATCGGCCTGGGCCGTGGCGGCGGCGGCAACGAGCCCGGCGGCCAAGAATGCCGCCACAGCGCAACGCAACGCGGATTTCATTGAACTCACGGCTTTCCCCCCGAGATTTTCTTCCGGCGCTCGAATGGACCCTAGCACAGGCCGAGCGACCGAGCGAAGGGCGCAAATTGCCCTTTGACATGACACACAAAAAACATATCTTATGATGTGTCGTTAAATGAAAGGAACCACGACATTATGCATCATCGTATTGAAAGACCCTGGGAATCCGGCCACCGCGCGATGCGCGGCCATCGCCATTTCCGCCACGGCTATGGCCCCTTCGCGGGCGGCTTTGCCGACGGCACGGGAATGGGCGGCGGCGGTTTCCGCACCGGCCGCAAGCTCGGCGCGGCGGATTTGCAGCTCGTCATCCTAGCGCTGTTGGCCTCGAAGCCGAGCCACGGCTATGAGATCATCAAGGCGCTCGAGGAGCGCTCGGGCGGTTTCTACAGCCCGAGCCCCGGGATGGTCTATCCGGCCCTTACCTATCTCGAGGAGGTTGGCCACGCCGAGGTGGAAAGCGAAGGAGCCAAGAAGCTCTATCGCATCACCGCTTCCGGCGAGGCGCGGCTCAAGGAAGACCGCTCCATCGCCGACGCCGTTCTGGCGCAGCTTGAGCGCATTGGCCGCCGGATGGAGCAGGTTCGCGAGGCGTTCGCCGGCGACGACGAGGGCGTGCCTCAAAACGTCACGGCCGCGCGGCGCGATCTGCGGGCGATCCTGCGCGACCGACGCCATGTCGCGCCCGAAGAGCAGCAGCGCATCGCCGAGATTCTGAAGCGCGCCGCCGACGAAATCAAAGGCGAGATCAAGGGCCGGTAAACCCGCCCATCACAAAGTCCTGAAGCAACGCGGCGCCGCGATATTCCAGTTTGGGATCGCGGCGCCGTTATGCCAAATTCGGCGGCGTCGGAAACTTATAATTCTCGGAGAGATCGCCGTGAAGAAGCTCCGCCTCGCCGCGCTCACGCTTACCTCCGTCGCCTTGGCGGGGTTCCAGTTCGGGCAGGCCCAAGCCGCCGTCAAGGTTCAAACCCTCGATTACAGGCAGGGCGATGCCACGCTCGAAGGCTGGCTGGTCTATGACGACGCGACGACGGGAAAGCGCCCGGGCGTCATCGTGTTCCCGGGCTATTACGGTCCCACTGGCGACGAGAAGGCCGACGCCGAGCGGCTCGCCAAGATGGGCTATGTCGCCTTGGTCGCCGACGTTTATGGCAAGGGCGTGCGGCCAAACAACGGGAAGGATGGCATCGCCGAGATGGGCAAGTACATGAAGGACCGTGCCCTATTGCGGTTGCGCGCCGAGGCGGCTTTCGATGAGCTCACCAAGGACCCGATGGTGGACAAGACGAAGCTCGCGGCGATCGGTTATTGCTTCGGCGGCGCCGGCGCGCTCGATCTCGCCCGTAGCGGCGCGCCGCTCAAGGCGGTCGTCACCTTCCACGGCTTTCTCACTTCGCCGACGCCGGAGGACGACAGGAACATCAAGGGCCGCGTCCTGGCGCTGCACGGCGCCGACGATCCGTTCGTCGGCCCGAAAGACCAGGAGGCGTTCAAGAAGGAAATGAGCGATGCCAAGGTCGATTGGGAATTGGTGCTCTATAGCGGCGCCGTTCACGCCTTCACCGACAAATCCGCGGGCACCGACAATTCGAAGGGCGCCGCCTATAACGCCAATGCGGACAAGCGGTCGTGGCAGGAATTGACGACTCTCTTCACGACTCTCTTCCACCAAGTTCTATAAGGCTGATCGGCTCCCTCGGGTTCAGCGCTTTTTCTGCGCGAGCTGGCGCGCAGAAGCGCTGAGAAAATCCGACAGGCGCTTGCGCACGGCGGCGGCCTGCTCGGGCGTCCAGTCGCGAAAGCCCCTGCCCTTGGCCATGCCGAGCTCGCCCTTAGCGACCTTTTCGACCAAGTAAGGGTGCGGACCGGGCGTGCGGTCGAGATCGGCGATCAACGTCTTGTGGATGTCGAGCGTCAGGTTGAGCCCGACCAGGTCGGATTGCTCCAGCGGGCCGAGGACGGCGAGGCGGGCGCCGAACCCTTCCTTGACCACCTGGTCGATGGTTTCCGCGTCGCATACGCCGGCGGCCACGAGCGCGATGGCTTCGCGCTTCAGCGCGTGCTGGAGTCTGTTCCCGATAAAGCCCGGAATGTCGCGGCGCACATGCACCGGCGATTTTCCCGCCGCGCGCAGAAGCGCGATCGTTCTTTCCACCGTGACGAGCGAGGTCTCATTGGCCTGCACCACTTCCACCAACGGCACAAGATGGGGCGGGTTCCAGAAATGGGTGCCGACGACGCGCGAGCGGTCGGCGATTTCGGCGCCGATCTGGCCGATCGGGATGGCCGAGGTGTTGGTGCAGAGGATGGCAAGGGGCTTCGCTACCTCCCCGAGGTGCTTGAAGATCGCGCGCTTGACCTCGAGCTTTTCCGGGCCGGCCTCGAACACGAAATCGGCGGCCACGACCGCCGCCGCGAAATCCGGCTCGTAGCGAAGCAAGGGCAGGTTGGACCTGTCCCAGGCGAGAAGGTCGAAAATCGCCGCGATGCGCGCTTCGGCCGAGGCGAGAATTGGCGCATCGGGATCGTGCAACGCGACGCGGTGCCCGGTGGCGGCGAAAATCGCCGCGATGCCGTGGCCCATCAGCCCGGCGCCGATGACGGCGATCGGCGGCTTGGGCGCGGAATCAGCCGGCAGTGAAGCCCCCGTCGACATACATCACCTGCCCGGTGCAGAAATCCGATGCCGGCGACAGCAGATAAAGCGCCATGCCCATCAAATCCTCGACCTCGCCGAGGCGCCCCAGCGGGATGCGCGCGAGCGAGCGCGCCTTCGTTGCCTTGCCGAGCTCGTCATCGCCATACATCCAGGCGGTGAGCTTCGAGCGGAACACGGTGGGCGCGATGGCATTGACCGTGATGCCGTATTTCGCCCATTCGGTCGCGAGTACCCGGGTCAGCGCATCCGTCGCGCCCTTCGACGCGCAATAGGCGGTATAGCCCGAGATGTTGCCGTGACGGCCGCGCACCGACGACATCATCAGCATCTTGCCGCGTCTTTTTTCGTTGATCCAATAGGTGCCGATCGCCTTCGCCATCAGCCATTCGCCGCGGACATTGGCGTCCATGACGCTCTGCCAATCCTCGTATTTCATCTCGTGGATGAAGCCCGCCTTGTTGAAGCCCGAGGCGACGACGAGCTGATCGATCGCGCCATAGGCCTCGAGCGCCGCGGCGCGCATCGCCTCGGCATCCTCGAGCGTATCGGGACGGCGATAAACCAGCGTGACCTTGGCGCCGACGCTTCGGCACTCCTCGCCCACGGCGTCGAGCTCGGATTTCGAGCCCGAGGCGAGGGTGAGGTTGGCGCCGAGCGAGCCCAACGTCAGGGCGACCCCGCGCCCGAAGGCGCCGGATGCGCCGGTGATCAGCGCCGACTTGCCGCGCACGTCGAAGAGGTTGAGCGGGTGCTTGAGGGTTTCGGAGATCATGGCGCGACCTTCGCGTTAGATACGATGACGAGCATCGTCGCCACCTGATTGGTACGATTCTCGACCGTGCGCATTTCCTTGGGCGCGATATGGACGGAATCGAGCGGCCCCAGGGTGGCGGTGCCTTGATCGGTCGTGATCGTGATCTCGCCGTCGAGCACGACGTAGACGCGCTCATAATCCGAGGCGCCGCGATCGGCCCTGCCGCCCGGCAGATAATGGGAGAGGCCGGTCCAGAACGTGGCCGTCTTCGTCGCCTCGGCGCCTTGGAGGCGCAAGGCGCTGACATCGAAATGGTTGGCCGCTTCGTAGCGCTTGGCGTCCTTCAACTTGGTGACTTGCATGGCGCCCTCACCCGCGCTCGAAACGGAATTTCTGCGCCGGATCGATCACCGCGACGATGCGGATGCCGCAGCCCTCGCCCTCGGGCCAGCGCCACGGGAAGCACATGAAGGTGCAGCGCTTGCCGGTGACCTTGTCGAGATCGCCGTTGACGTTCTCGATGCCGGGGATGCCGTGAGTCATCAGGACCTTGTGCGACGGCTCCCAGTAGGGAAAGTCGTCGATGATGTGGCGCCCGTTGAGGGCGAAATATTCGTCATCGAGATGCGGCTGGGCCGGGCCGGGCCCATGCGGCCCGAGGAAGGTGCCGAGCGGATGGTCGAGCGCCTGGACGTTGACGCCGACGAGCTTCACTTTCTTGGCCACGAGCCATTCCGCCGCCGCCTTGTAGAGGCCGGGCGAGTAAGCGAAATAATCCGGGTTGTCGCCCCAATTGTGGTGGCTGCCGGTGTTGATCATCACGATGTCGCCGGGCTGGATTTTGGGCCGCGCCTTTTCCAGATCCTCGGGCGTGATCACGCCCCATTTGCCTTTCGGGATCGAGACCGCGACGCCGGTGCCGAAGAACCGCCAGGTCTCGTATTCGGTGATGAAGGGCGTGTTCTCGAGCACATGGATGGGCGCGTCCATATGCGTGCCGCGATGCATGATGCCTTCGTATTCGAGCACCTGAATTCCGTCCTTGGCGTGGAATTCCTTGACGCGGATGTTCATGTTCGCCTTGGACGGCCATTGCGGCATGCCATGCGTCCATTGCGTGCTGAGGTTGAAGAATTCGAGGCCGGTCGTATCCGTCTTTGGCATGGCTCACCCGATTTCCTTGACTTCGTTGCGGCGAGAGAGCATCAGCCGACGACGCGCTCGCCCGATTCCAGCCGGTAATTGCCGGTGCCGTCAAACATCGCGACAAGGCGGATGACGCAGGCATCGCCCTCGCGCCAGAACCACGGATAGGCGTGGAAGGTCGCGCGCTTGCCGGTCACCTCGTCGAGATCGCCGCCGACATTCTCGATGGTCGGAATGCCATTGGCGAGCAGCGCCTTGTGCGCCGCGTTCCATTCCGGGAAATCCTTGATCGCCTCCCGCCCGGTCGCGTCCTTGTACTGCTTGGCCAGGTCCCTGATCTGCGGGCCGTTGCGGTGCGGCCCGAGCGAGGTCGCGAGCGGATGATCGATGGCGGCGGTGTTGACGCCGACGAGCTTGACGCGTTTGGCGGCGAGCCACTCCGCCGCCGCCTTCCCCAAGCCCGGCGCGTGGCCGAAATATTCTTGGCTGTCGGCATAGCGATGATGCCAGCCGGTATTGACGATGACGATGTCCTGCGCCTCGATCGCGGGCGAAACCCTCTCGAGATCGGCGGGCGTGATCACTTCCCAGGTCTTTTTCGGAATGCCGAGAATGACGCCGCTGCCGAAGAAAGTGTCCATCGCGATGTCGCCGACGCCCTTGGCGCCGGGAATCAGATGGATCGGCGCATTGAGATGCGTCGAGACATGCATGATCGCGGTGATCTTCTGGGTCATCACGCCGTGCTTGGCGTGATAGGTGATGCGCTCGAGCTTCACGTCCTCGTAGCCCGGCCAAGTGGGCGAGTTGTAGCCCCAACGGTGGCTCAGCTCATAGAACTTCAGGCCCGAGACCGGATCGATGATGGCAGGCATGCGCGTTTTCCGCCAATTAGGGGCTGTCCAAAGCCTGGGCAGTGTAGCAAATTGAGGCCGCCGCGCAAACCGGCACGCGCGGCGCGGCAGCTATAGCGGTACCATCCAGTTGTGAAACGCGGGAGGAATGAATGAGGATCGCCACTTACATGCATCGCGGGGCGCCAAGCTATGGCGCGGTCGTTTCGGGCGGCATCGTCGATCTCGGCAAGAGAATCGGCGGCAAATATCCCAGCCTGTTGGCTCTCCTGGAAAAAGGCGGACTCGACGAGGCCAGGAAAGCGATCGCGGGGCAGAAGCCTGATTTTCCCGAAAGCGAGATCGAGTACTTGCCGCTCATCCCCGGCCGGATCAACATCTTCTGCACCGGTCTCAACTACCAGGACCATATCAACGAGACCAAGAGCGAGGCGCCGAAATTCCCGCGTCTTTTCATGAAACTCGACGAATCGCTGGTCGGCCACAAGGTCCCGATGATTCGCCCCAAGGCTTCGGTCGAATTCGATTTCGAGGCCGAGTTGATGGTGGTGATGGGCAAGGAGGCGCGCTACGTCAGCGCGGCCGACGCCAAGAACTACATCGCGGGCTACACCCTCTTCAACGACGGCTCCATCCGTGATTTCCAGCGCCGCACCACCGATCAGGGCAAGAATTTCTATCATTCCAGCTCGCTGGGGCCGGAACTGGTCACGCTCGACGAAATTCCGCCCGATGCCGAGATGAAGCTGACCTCGCGCCTCAACGGCAAGGTCGAGCAATCGACCACCATCGCCAACATGATCTTCCCGGTGCCGAAGCTCGTCGAATATTTCTCATCGATCACTCGGCTCCGGCCCGGCGACATGATCGCCACCGGCACCTGCGGCCGGGTATCCTACAGCGACAAGAAATTCATGCAGGCCGGCGACACCATCGAGGTCGAGATCACCGGCATCGGCAAGCTCGTCAACCCGATCGTCGACGAGAAATAAACGCCATGCCCTCTCCGCGCGAAGCGGGGAGGATTAATTCCCGAGCCGGAGCGCGCGCTCGGCGTTGCCGTGCGCGAATTTCTCCTTGTCGGCGGGCGAGAGCGGCACGTGCTTGAGGAATTCGATCCCCGCCTTATTCGATTCGAACGGCCAATCGACCGAGAACATCAGATTGTCGATCCCCATCGCCGTCAGCGCGCACAGAAAGGCCGGGATCGCGAAATTGCCGCTGCAGGTGATGTAGAGATTCTCGAGGAGATATTCCTTCGGGCTCCTCTTGAGGCCGCGCTTCTTGGCCGAGAACTGGGCGTGATCGTTGAGGCGATGAATCCAATAGGGCAGCCCCTCGCCCATATGGCCGAGGATGAATTTGAGCCTCGGATAGGCATCGAACACGCCCGAGAACACGATCCGCAGGAAATGCGTGCCGGTGTCCATCGAGTAGCCCCAGGCCGCGAAAGCCAGGTCCTCGTAGCCTTCGAAATAGGCCTTCATCGCGGCCGGCGATGGATTGCGCGGATGGAGATAGATCGGCACGTCGAGCGCCTCGGCGCATTCGAAGATCGGCCAGAATTTCTTGTCATCGAGAAAGGTGCCGTCGTGATGGCCATTGATCATGGTGCCCTTGAAGCCGAGCTTTGTGACCGCCCGTTCCAGCTCTTTCACCGAGGCTGCGGTATCGGCCGTGGGCAGCGCCGCGAAGGCGGCAAACCGCGTCGGATGCCGCTCGCAGACCGCGTGCATCCGGTCATTCGCGTCGATCGCGACGGGCACGCCGATTTTCGCGTCATAGCCTTGCGGGCCCGGCGCCACCAGCGACAGCACTTGCATGTCGATCCCGGCCTCGTCCATCGCGCGGAGGCGCGAGCCCTCCAGCTCCAGGAGCTCCATTGGCATGTCGTGGCCGAGATAGCGCGACCGGTTGACGAGGACGGCGGCGCGGCGCAGATGCGGCGGAACCGCCTCGTTCGCCATCGGCGTCGTCATGTGTTCTTCCAGAGCGATGATCTTCACCAGAGCCTCTCCATTTCTGCTTGAGGCGGAGATTGCCGTCTGGCGCGGCGCTCCGCAATCCAATATTTTAGCCGCAACCATCGAGGGAGGCGACGACCATGGCGATAAATGCCGATAATCTCAGGAGCTTCGCTGGCGCGATCCTCTTGGCTGCGGGCAGCCAGCGGGGCGAAGCCGAGGAGGTCGCCCGGCATCTCGTAGAAGCGAACCTCAAAGGCCATGACAGCCACGGCGTCGGCATGATCGCGACCTATGGGCGGAACGTCCAGGCCGGGCTTTTGAAGCCCAACCAGCATGCCCGGCTTCTCAGCGAAGCCGGATCGATCGCGGTATTCGAGGGCGGCATGGGCTATGGCCAGGTGATCGCGCGCGAGGCGACCCAATGGGGGATCGATAAGGCCAAGGTGTCGGGACTGGCCGCCTTCGCGCTCCGCAACACGCATCATGTCGCTCGGGTCGGCGCTTATGGCGAGCAGGCGGCTGAGGCCGGCCTCGCTTCGATTCACTTCGTCAATGTGCTGATCGCGCCCGGCCGGGTCGCGCCGTTCGGCGGGATCGCGGGGCGGTATGGCACGGATCCGGTCTGCATCACGTTTCCGGGCACCGAGACCGTACCGCCGGTGGTGCTCGATTTCGCCACCAGCCGCATCGCGGCGGGAAAAATTCGCGTCGCGCTGAATCAGGGAAAACGGCTGGAGCCCGGAACCCTGATCGACGGCGAGGGCAATGAATCCACCGACCCGGCGGTTTTCTTCGCGCGCGCTCACACGGGCGGCGCGATGCTGCCCTTCGGCGAGCATAAGGGCTCGGGGCTGGCGCTCGCCGTGCAGCTTTTTGCCGGCGTGCTCACCGGCGGCGGGGTGATGCAGGACAATCTGCCGAACCGAGGCGTGAAGAACGGCATGTTCTCGATTTTTATCGACCCGGCGAAATTCGGCGACCCGGCCTGGATGCTGCACGAGATGGCGACGCTGCTCCGCTGGGTGAAATCTTCCCCGCCGCGGCCCGGCATCGACGCCGTCCTGATCGCGGGCGAGCCCGAGCGGCGTGCGATGGCCAAGCGGCTCAAGGAAGGCATTCCCATCGACCCCAATACCTGGAAGGAACTGGTCGAGGCCGCCAAGGTCGCGGGCATTCCGGCGGAGCAGATACCGGCGCAGCCGTGAGACAACCGGCCGGCCGAAAATAGACCTCGCCCGAGCCGCCACCGCGGCGATCACTTGGCGGTGGCGCCTCCGTCCGGCGCGACCCGGGGAATCGTGAAGCGAAAAATCGTGCCACCCTCGGGATTGGGTTCGACCGCGATCCGACCGCCATGCGATTCGACGATGGTGCGCGAAATCGACAGTCCGACTCCCATGCCATGCTGCTTCGTGGTGACAAAGCGCTCGAAGAGCTTTCCGGCAATTTCCGGCGCGATCCCGCTCCCGCTATCGGCGACGGTGACCTCGACCAGGTCGTCGGGGGCGGCAGCGGTCGAGATGACCAGCTCGCGCCGCGCCGAGGCTTGCATGGCCTCGATGGCGTTACGCAGCAAATTGAGCAAAACCTGCTGGATCTGAACTCTATCGACGAGGACGAGATCGATCGACGGGTCGAATCGCAAGCTCAGCTGGACCGATTGCTCCTTGGCGACGAGGAGCGCCAGTGCGCTGGCTTCTTCGACGAGCTTCCTGACGCTTGCAACCTCTTTTTCGGTCTCCCCGCGCGCGACGAACTCGCGCAAGTGCCGGACGACCTCGCCGGCGCGCAAGGCTTGCGCGGCGGCTTTGTCCATGACCTCCTTAACCCGTGCCGCGCGCTCGTCGGAACTCCCCTGCAGCATTCGCCCCGATGCATGGAGATAATTGGTGATCGCCGCAAGCGGCTGATTGAGCTCGTGAGCGAGAGCCGATGCCATTTCGCCCATAGTGCTGAGGCGCGAGACGTGGAGCAGCTCCGACTGTAGCTCGTGGACGAGACGCTCGCGCTCCTCGCGTTGCGTCAAATTCCGCACGAAGCCGACGAATTGCCGTTTGCCGTCGAGCAAGATCTCACCCACCGACAACTCCATCGGGAAGGTGCTGCCATCCTTGCGCTCGCCGACGACGACGCGTCCCACGCCGATGATGCGCCGCTCGCCGGTGGCGCGGTAGCGGGCGAGATAGCCGTCATGCTCCTGCCGATAGGGCGCGGGCATGAGCGTGCTGACGTTTCGTCCTTGCACCTCTTGCGCGGTAAACCCGAACAGGCGCTCCGCCGCCGCGCTGAAGGATTGGATTGTCCCTCGGTCGTCGATCAACACCATGGCGTCCGGCACGGTCGCGACGATGGCTTGCAGATGCGCCTCTCGGCTTCTCAGCTCCTGCTGGCTTCGCGCCAGCTCGTCATTCGCGGCACGGAGCTGCGCGATGCTGGCTTGCAGTTCCCGTGCGAAGATGTGGCGTTCGGCCCCTTCGCTCTTGAAGCGCACGAGTTCGGTGACGTCCTCGACGCGATGGATGATCCATTCGACCTGCCCCTCCTCGCTCAAGACCGGCGTGTTGAGGGGACTCCAATATCTCTCCTCGAAGCGGCCATCGGGACGTTTGATGTCGTATTTCTGCACAGCCATCGCGTCGGCCCGACGGGTCCTCAAGACGCGATCGAGCGAGGCTCGAAGGTTGCTGACGCCGGTCGCCGCCGGATCGTCGGGATTGTCGGGGAACACTTCGAAAAGATGCCGCCCTGTAACCGTCTCGCGCTCGATCAAGGTGGCGCGCAAATAGGCGTCGCTCGCCGCCACGATTATCAGGTCGCAGGTCAGCGCCAGGTATAGGCCCGGCGCCGACTGAAACAGCGCGCGGAAATCCGGCCTACTCGGAATCGCCATTCCTTTGCCTCTCATCGGCCGTCCGTGCCCAATTTTAGCGTTTTCCGAGCGGGCGGAAAAGCCACGAGCGTTCGATCGTGACCAGGTTTGATTGTGCGAGGGCGCTAGAAACGGAAGGCGCCGGCTATTCCTTCTCGGCCCGGCCGCTCAGAGCCTCGGCAAGCTCAGCCAAGACGAGGGCGGCTTCGGCCAAGCTTCGCTTGATCTTCGGGTCGTCGGTCGCGCGCGCCTGGCTTCTCAGCCGGGCCGACAAATCCCGCAATTCCTCGATCGAGACTCGATCCGGCACTCGACGAAGTCTCCCTCACCGCAACCGGGCTTGAGTTGGATCAATGCCCGGGCAACTCATTTAGATATTCTAGGCACTCGGTAGGCAACTGCCATGACAAAAGTCAGATTATCGCGGCTGGCGGGAATGGTTCAAGGATGAACAACGTCAAGGTTTTGCGTCGAGCCGCGCCGGGGACGCGACCGGTCATTCGCGCGAGACCATTCGATGCAAGCGCGGACCGTCGCTCGCGGATCGACAATCTCCTCTCGCCGGACGAGCAGGCGAAACTCGCGGCGATCACGACGGTTCTCGAATACCAGCGGGCCGGCATCGCGATTTACTCGGCTGGCGAGGACGCTCACTTCCTCTATGCCATCGACAAGGGCTTCGTCGCGAGCAGTCGCCACGATGAAGAAGGGCGCCGGCAGATCCTCGCTTTCATGTGGCATGGCGACCTCTTCGGCCTCGCCGAGCACGGCCGGTATGTGAACTCCGCGGCAACCGCAAGCCCGGCGACGATCTACCGCTTTCCTTTACAGAGACTAAGGCGACTTCTGGCCGCAGAGCCTCGGATCCAGCTTCATCTTCTGACGAAGGCGTTGCACGATCTGCGTCTGGCGCAAAGGCAAATCGTGGTTCTCGGCCAATTCCATATCTACCGGCGGCTTGCGTCGATGGTCTTCGACTTCTCGCAGCATCCCGAAATCTTCGACGCGAAAACGCACCGTCTCGTCTTGTCATTAACCCGCGATGATATTGCCGACTACCTGGGCAGCTCGCCCGAGCACGTCGCCCGCGCGTTTTCCTTGTTGGAGCGCGACCGCGTCCTGCGGCGCATCACCCCGCGCGTCATCGAAATCCTGGATGCGCCAAAGCTTGCCGAACTGCACCATAGATGGGCCGAGAAGGCCCCGTGAGAGATTGGGTCGGTTCGCAGCCGACCTGGTCCCGGTAAGAATGATTGACCCGACATTTCGTGGGGTTAAGCCGCGACGCCAAGGCAATTCGAGCCCGATGTTTCTGCTATAATCGCTGGACCGTCGCGATTGGCGCCTGTCGGGAGGGCACGCCCCATGTATTTCGACCGCAGACTTTGGCAGCTGACGCGCGGCATGCGGGGCCGGGTCGTCGGCACGATCGCAATCGGAGTGTTGGCCGCGCTGGTGGGGCTATCGCGCTTCGCGCTGATGGGCTTACTCATCGCGCAAGTGTTCAAGGGCGCGCCACTCTCCGCGCTGGCAGTGCCGGCCGCGGCGGTCGCTTTCGCGGTCATCCTGCGCGGCGCGATGGAGCACTGGCGCACCATGTCGGCGAACCGCACCTCTGCGCGCGTTCAAGAGGCCCTGCGCGGCAAGCTCTATGACAAGATTGCCGAGCTGGGGCCGGCCTGGTTCGCCGAGGAGCGCACCGGCGGCCATGTCCAATCGGTGGTCGATGGCGTCGAGCAATTGCAGATTTTCTTCGGCCGCTATGTGCCCCAGATGTCGGTCGCGGCGCTGACGCCCATCCTGATCTTCGGCTTCATCGCCTGGCTGGATCTGCCGGTCGCCACGGTGATGCTGTGCTTCGCGCTGTTCGGCCTCATCGCGCCGTGGTCCTTCTCGGGCTTGGACCGGGAGGCGAGCCGCAACCGCCAAGCCGCCTTCCGCGCCTTCAGCGCCGAATTCCTCGATGCCATCCAAGGCCTCGCCACCCTCAAGGCGTTCGGCCAGAGCCGTGCCTATGGCAGGCAGCTCGCGCAGAAGGCGCGCGCGCTGTCGAACACCACCATGTGGCTGCTGACGACGGGGCTGATGACGCGGGGCGTCATCGACGTCGCGATCGCGCTGGGCGCCGCCGCGGCCTTGGGCCTTGGCGCCTACCGGGTCTCCGAGGGCGTGATGAGCATCCAGGCGCTGCTGATCGTCCTCATGGCGGGCACCGAGATTTTCCGGCCCTTGCGCGATTTCCGCGCCGTCATTCACGACGGCATGGTCGGCCAGGCGGCGGGCATCGCGATCAACGCGCTGCTCGACACCAAGCCCGCATTGCACCCGGTTGCCACCGTCCATCCGGCGCGGATCGAGAGCTCGATCGCCTTCGAGGACGTGCGCTTCGCCTACCCGGGCGGACGGGACGCGGCGCTCGATGGCGTGTCCTTTTCCGTCGCCGCAGGCGAGCGCATCGGCATCGTGGGCTCGAGCGGCTCGGGCAAATCGACCATCGCGCGCCTCCTGCTGCGGCTTTATGACCCGCAAAGCGGCACGGTTCGCGTCGGCGGCATCGATCTCAAGTCGCTCGATCCGGACGAGGCGCGCGCGCTCATCGCCGTCGTGCAGCAGGACACCTATCTGTTCCACGGCACGGTCGAGGAAAATCTGCGGCTCGGCCGGCAAGACGCGACCCAGCCGCAGCTCGAGAACGCGGCGCGCGCGGCCGACGCGCACGACTTCATCATGGCGCTGCCGCAGGGCTACGCCACCGTGATCGGCGAGCGCGGCGCCAAGCTCTCGGGCGGCCAGCGCCAGCGCCTGGCGATCGCGCGCGCACTGTTGCGCGATGCGCCGATCCTCATTCTCGACGAGGCGCTGTCCTCGGTCGACAGCGAGACCGAGGCGACGATCGAGCACGCGCTCCACCGGCTCATGGTCGGGCGCACGACGCTCATCCTCGCGCATCGCCTCTCGAGCGTGATCGACGCCGATCGGATTCTCGTCGTGGAGGACGGCCGCATCGTCGAAAGCGGCAGCCACGCCATACTGATCCGCCGCAATGGACCGTATCGGCGCCTGATGGGCACGCAGGCCGACGAGCGGACGGGCTTTATCGCGAGCGGGGCCGCCGCCGAGGCCGAAAAGCGCGCGCCAGCCGATCTTGTCGAAGCCGAGGAGGACGGCGAGTCCGCGGATTCGATTCTACGCGTCGACCGCATGCCCTGGGGATCGACGCTGCTCTGGCTCATCGCGATCATCGCGCCGTGGTGGCGGCGCCTGGCACTTACCATGGGCACGGGGCTCGGGCGCGTCGTCACCTTCATCAGCGTCGGGGTGTTCAGCGCGCTGGCAGTGGCGGCGGTCAAGAACGGCGGCTCCTACTGGACGCCACTCCTCATCTTGCTCGTGGTCGCGCCGATCTCAGGCGTCCTTGCCTGGTGCGAGGCTTGGCTCGCCCATGACATGGCCTATCGGCTGCTCGCCGAGATGCGCATCAAATTGTTCGACAAGCTCGATACCCTCGCTCCGGCCTACCTGCTGCGGCGGCGCTCAGGCGATCTCGTCAGCCTCGCCACCCAGGACATCGAGACCGTCGAATCCTTCTTCGCCCACACTATCACGCCCTCGGTGGTCGCGGTTCTCGTTCCCGCGGCGATCGTGGCGATCCTGGCCTGGTTCGGCTGGCCGCTCGCCCTCGTGCTGCTGCCCTTCCTGCTCTATGTCGGGCTGACGCCGATCTTCGTGCGCCAGCGCATCGACCGGCTGGGCGCGGCCGCGCGCGAAGGGCTCGGCCGGATGACCGCCTTTGTCACCGACACCGTGCAGGGCCTCTCCGAGCTGGTGGCGTTTCAGGCGGTGGCAAACCGGCGCGCCGCTTTTATGCGCCTCGTTTCCGATTATCACGCGTTGCGCCTGACGCTCTACCGCGACTTGTCGCTGCAATCGGCGGTGCCTCGAGACCGCGACCGGGCTCGGAGGTCTCGCCGTCGCCCTGATGGGCGCCTATCTCGCGGCGAGCGGCGAGCTCGCGCCAACCATGCTGCCCCTGCTCACCCTGCTATCGGTGGCGGCGTTCCTGCCGGTTTCCGAGATCGCCTATGTCAGCCGCCAGCTTGCCGATACCTTCGCCTCGGCGCATCGCATGCAAAAGGTCTATAACGAGCCCGCGCCGGTCACCGACGGCCCCTTGGCGCCGTCCCCGCCCGCGAGCGGCGGCTCGGCCATCCGGCTCGACGCGGTGAGCTTTGCCTATCCCGGTGCGCATCGCCAGGCCGTGACCGGGGTGACTCTCGAGATCGCGCCAGGCACGACGCTCGCCCTCGTTGGGCCGTCGGGCTCGGGCAAGACCACGATCGCCAATCTGCTGCTGCGATTCTGGGATCCCTCTTCCGGCGTCATCACGCTCGACGGCATCGATCTGCGCCGGTATCAGCTCGATCATCTGCGCGGGCGCATCGCTCTCGTGGCGCAAGACACCTATCTCTTCAACGACAGCTTGCGCGCCAATGTGAAGCTTGCCCGGCCCGAAGCGGGCGAAGACGAGATCGAGGCCGCCATCGAGCGCGCTTCGCTATCCGAGTTTGTCGCCACCCTGCCCGAGGGGCTTGACACGAATGTCGGCGAGCGCGGCGTGCAGCTTTCCGGGGGCCAGCGCCAGCGGGTTGCGATCGCGCGCGCCTTCCTGAAGAACGCGCCGGTGCTGATCCTCGACGAGGCGACCTCGCATCTCGACACGGTCAGCGAGGCGCAGGTGCGCGCGGCGCTCGTCGCCCTGATGCAAGAACGCACCACCATCGTGATCGCGCATCGCCTCTCTACGATCCGCGACGCGGATCTCGTGGCCGTGCTCGACCATGGCCGGCTCGTCGAGACCGGCACGCATGACGCGCTCATAGCGAAGGGCGGGCTTTATGCCGAGCTCGTCGAGCATCAATTGGGCGGGCTCGGCCGCGCCGCCGAATAGCTATTTCTTCGGCAGCACCAGCGAGGCCGGCAAGGCGGGCGGCGCCGCCACCGGCAGGAATTCCGGGATCTCGCCGATGACCACCGGCTTGACCTGCCCGCCAACCTCGCGAATCTGGACGACGTAGCGCGGCTCGATTGGGTTGTTGTCGTCATCGAACCGGAACGGGCCACCCGGGGTAACGATGCGCGCCGCCTTTATCGCCGCGAGCAGGGCATCGGTGTCGTCGAGCTTGCCGCCGAGCTTCGACGCGGCCTGATCGAGCACCGCGGCGGCGATGTAGCCGCCCAGGCCCGGCCAGGACGGCCTTTCCGCGGGCGGAAACTGGGCCGCCCACTGCTTGACGAATTCCTGGTTCTCGGGCGTGTCGATGGTCGAGAAATAGGTCGCGGCGCCGACGAAGCCGAGCGCCGCCTTGCCCTCCGCCGGCAGCAGCGATTCGTCCACCGCCGAGGTAAAGCCATACATCGGAGTCTGGAGATCGTAGCCAGCGGCCTGCTGCATGAAGCGGATGGCGTCGGCACCGGTCAGAAACACGATCGCGACATCGGCGTCGGGCGAAATCTGCGAAATGAACGGCCCGTAATCGGAAGTGCCGAGGCGCGGCATCAATTTCTGGATGACGGCGCCGCCGGCGGCATCGAACCCCATTTCGAAAAACTTGGCCGCGTCCTGCCCCGACACGTAGTTGGACGCGATGATCACGGCCTTCTTGTAACCCGCCTTGCCCGGCAGATAGCCCTCGAGATAGGCATCGCCGTCCGAGGCGAAGGAGGTGCGGAACATGTATTTACCGTCGATTACCGCATCGACCGTGGATTGGATAAGAGTGGGCACTTTGTGCTCGACGAGATAGGGCTTGAGCGCAGCGCCGGTGGCCGAATTGATCGGGCCGAACAGCACATCGATCTTGTCTTCCTCGACCAGCTTCTTCGCCTTGGTGATAGTGGTCGCCGGATCGCCCGCGCCGTCCTCGACGATCAATTCGACCGGCTGGCCGCCGAGCTTTCCGTTATGCTGGTGCAGCACGAACTCGACGCCGTCCTTGTAGAGCGCGCCGAACGAGCCTTGCGGGCCTGAGAAGTCCGTCAGCAGCCCGATCTTGATCGCGGCATCGGCCGAAGCGGCCCAAGCGAGCCCAAGGAAAGCGCCGCAAGCGAGCGCGACGAAGTTGACGGTCCGCATCCTGCGTCTCCCCAGCCTGGTTGCAGTGTGCCGGCATCTGTAGCAAGCTTGCGGCCACGGAACAACAAAGCGGCGGCGCCGTCGCGCGATCGGGGGAGAACGACATGAAAAAGTCGCTAGGATGGATAATCGCCGCCGCGCTGCCGATCTTGCTGGCTCAGCCCAACCCGGCCAGGGCCGACGAGGAAAAGCTCATCTTCGCCGACGTCGTGCCGCCCGGCTCGGTGATCGATGCGAAGGTGGTGCAGCCCTGGGCCCAGCGCGTCAACGAGGAGGGCAAGGGAATTCTCTCGATCGACGTGCGATCGGGACCATCGCTTGCCGATTTCAGCAATATCTACGATCGCGTGTTGAGCAACGTGATCCAGATCGGCTGGGAAATCCAGGCGGCGGTCGGCGGCAAATTCCCGCTTTCGAACGTCGTCGCGCTGCCGCTCATCACCGACAACTCGGTCGAACTCCTCTGTCGCGTTCTGGCGCCTCTATAAATCGGGCCTGATGGACCAGGAATACGATCAGGTCGTTCCCATCATGCTCGTGACCCTGCCACCATCGGCGTTCCATTTCGCCAAGCCCATCAAATCGCTCGATACGCTCGCCGGGTCGAAGCTCATCGTTCCCAGCAAGGTCGCCGGCGACGCCCTTGCCGCCTTGGGCGGCGCGCCGGTCTCACTGCCGCTGACCGAGATGTATCCGGCGATCCAGCGCGGCACCGTCGACGGCACCATGATCGCCTGGGTCGCATTCAATCCGTGGAAGCTTGCCGATGTCACGACGTACCACGTCGATGTGGCGTTTGGCGGCGCGGCGGGCATGATCTTCATGGCGAAGGCGAAATATAATTCGCTCTCGCCCGAGGCCCGCAAGATCATCGACGCCAATTCCGGCGAAGCGCTGAGCCGGGCGTTCGGCGCCGCCATGGCCGTGGAAAACGAGGCGCAGCGCGCGATCGTCAAAGCCCTGCCAAACCATATTTTCGCGCAGCCTTCGCCCGAGCAACTCGCGAGCTGGCAGGAGAAGATCACACCCACCATCGACCAGTGGTCGAAGGCGAGCCCGGGCGCCGATGTCGTCCTCGCGCGCTTCCGCACCGAGCTCGCGAATATCAAAGCCGGGCATTGATGGCGAGGATGCCGCCGTGAGGCCGGCGATCCGCTTCCTCGCCGCCTCGCTTCGATCGTTGCCGCCACGCTGCCTCGAGCGCACGCGGCCGAGCCAAGATAGATCGAGAGATACTGGGTCACGGTCTCGATGTCCTCGGGGAAGAGTTGGGCGCCGTTCGAGACCATCTGGAGTACGGTCTTCCGCCACTCCTCGGGCGTTCTGTGCAGATTGGCAAAATGGTCCGCTCCGTGACAGGCGCCGGCGCAAGAATCGACGACCGCTTGCTTGCCGTCACCGTCGGGTAGTTTGCTGACGGCCGGATCTTCCCGCCGTGCCTGGGCGAACGCCGTCGCGGCGAGACCAAGGACGAGAATCCCCGCCAGCACACAGCGATCGATCGGACGGTGCGAGATTAGCGTTCCCCAACATGCTCTGGGCGATGAAGGCCGATTTCATCGCGGCACACCGCCCGATGCTGGTCGATTTCTTCGAGGACCATATTCGCGGCGTTCGCTGGTTCCTCGATCCCAAGAACCGCGCGGAGGCGCTCGCCATTGCCGCCGACTTCACCAAGCAGAAACCCGAGGATTTGGCCTACGCATTCACGCACCGGGACTACTACCGCTCGCCCGATGGCGTGCCCGACATGGCGGCAGCGCAGAACGAGGTCGATCTATCAGTTCAGTCCGGCCTCCTGCCGAAGCCCGTCACGCTTTCGCCGACTTACGTCGATCTATCGCTGATCGAGGACGCCAAGCGCCGCATCGGCGGCAAATAGGCGCCGAGCCTCGACCCGATGCGGCGGATGCACGCTCTTAGAGTGCGAACACGCGCTTCGCGTTGCGGCTGTAAATCTTCTCCTTGTCGCGGTCGGCGATCGCCAGATTGTCGATCGCCCGCACCGAGTTCCTGCACGTTCTCGAACGGATAGTCGGCGGCGAACAGGATGTTGTCGATGCCGAGCATCTGGATCGTCATGAGCAGCGGCGGGCCGAAATTCATGCCGCTCGTCGTGACGACGATGTTGTCGCGCACGTAATCGCTCGGCTTGCGCTTGAGCTTGGGCGCCGTGCCTGCCATCTCGTGCTCCCAGTAATAGCGGTTGTCGATGCGGTCGAGAAAGAAGGGCAGCCCCTCGCCCATATGGCCGATCACGATCCGCAGCTTCGGGAACTGGTCGAACACGCCGTTGCCGATGAGACGGATGATGTGCGTGCCGGTCTCCACGGCCCACGACCAGCCGATCTTGAATCCGAAAACCTCGAACGGCTTGATCATCTGCGGCGAGGGATCGCGCGGGTGGATGTAAATGGGCACGTCCATGGCCTGCACGGTCTCGAAGATCGGCCAGAATTTCCGGTCGTCGAGGTATTCGCCGAGCGAATGCGAATTGACGACGCCGCCCTTCAAACCCAGCGTCTTCACCGCGCGCTCGAGCTCGCGCGCGGCGCGCAGCGGATCGCGGGGCGCGAAGCCGGCGAGCCCTGTGATGCGGCCGGGATATTTGCGCGCCGCTTCGGCGAGGCGGTCATTCGCAAGCGCGGCGAGCTCGTTGCCCTGCACCGGATCGATGTCTTGGATCGCGATGCCGGCGAGGAGGCACACTTGGGTCGCGATGCCGTCCTCGTCCATCGTCTTGATGCGGCCCTCGCCGAGATCGAGCAGGGATTCCATGATGTATTCCCGCATCTTCGACCCTGAGCGGCCGGGCATCTGCCCGCCCTGGAGCGCGGCGATCTCGGGAATGAGGTAAGCTTCCTCGACCGCGATGCGCTCGTAGCGTTCCGTCTTCACCTCTGCCATGAGCCGACCCTCCCTGAAGTGTTGCGCGATCTTGCGCGCATCGGTCAGGAGAGCGCAAGCCCGGGCAACGGGCCGGCGCCGCCATCCGTTTGCCCGATCTTTCGCCGAGGCGTCGCGGCTATTTTCGTGCCGGCAGCAATCGCAGCGCGTTGTCGCGCCCGACCGCCATGAGATCGGCCGCACCGAATAAGCCGGACTGGGTGAGACCCATGACCTGATCGGCGCCGCCGCGGAATGGAAAATCCGTGCCGAACAAAAGCTGCGAAACGGGCGCCAGATCGAGCAGCGAGAACCAACGGTCCACGGTTCGCCGCCTGCGCGATATCATAGTGGAATTTTCTCAATTCGTGGCGCACGCCTCTCGGCACACGCGCGGCAATGTCCGGTCTCGCCGCGTTGACGAGGAAGCGTTCGATCAAGAACGGGACCGTGCCGCCGGCATGGGGCAGGATGAAGCGGATGCTGGGATAGCGCGTGGTGGTGCCGCCGAAGACGAGATTTGCCGCGGCCCGGCTGATCTCGGCGCCGAACTCGATGGTCGATGCCGGGACATCGGGAATGATGTCCTGCAAGCAGTCGATCCGGCGCGGATGAGTGAAAACCACGGCCTTCCGGCGATCGAGGCTCCGCCATGACCGGGTCGAGTTCGGACGCGCCCAGATAGGTCGTGCCGTAGCTCGTATATAGAAGGATGCCGTCCGCCTTGAGGACATCGAGCGAATATTCGATCTCGCCGAGGCTGGCTTCGATGTCGGGCAAGGGGAGCGAAGCGAAGAAGCCAAAGCGGCCGGGATAGTCGGCCCCAAGCCGCGCCGCATATTCGTTGCATTGCCGGGCGAGGATGCGGGTCGCGGCATCGTCTCCGAGCCGAACCCCGGGCTCGGTGATCGAGGTGACGGCGGTGGCGATCCCCGATCGATCCATATCGGCGAGAGGCTCTCCGGCGTCCAATCCAGCATGTGGCGCGGCCCCACTTTGCGGGCAACGAGCTCGGCGCGATAGAGGGGCGGCGCGATGTGGTGATGGACGTCGATCCGGAAAGGTTCGCCCGCTTCATCCGCCATCGTTTGCTCCCTGCCTGACTTTTTCGTACGGCTGCAGCAACGCTTAGATCACGTGCTTTTCCCGCAGCGCCTCGATCTCGGCATTCGATAGACCGAGCGCCGCCAGAATCTCCCGCGCGTGCTCGCCGAGCAGCGGCGCCGCGCCCCAGGTCGAACTCGGCGCGCGCTCCATGCGAATGGGGTTGTTGATATTCTTGATCATTCCCGCCGTCCGGTGCATGAGCTCGACCACCGCATGATTGTGCACCGCCTGCGGATTCGTGAACGCCTCGGCGACGTCGTTGACCGGCGAGGCGGGAATGCCGCAAGCATTGAACGCGCGCAACCATTCGTCCCGCTTGCGCGACTTGAGCGCGCCGGCGATGACGCGCTGCACCTCGTCGCGACGCGCGGCGCGGCCGGCATTGCTGCAATAGTCGGGATCCTTCGCCCAATCGGCGAGACCGAGCGTGGCGCACAGATCCTGCCATTGCCGCTCCGTGCCGACCGATACGTTGATCGCGCCATCGGCGGTGTCGTAAGTCCCAAAGGGCACGATGATGGGGTGCGCATTGCCCACGCCCTTGGGCGCCTTACCGGTCGCGAAATAGCCGCTCGCATGCGTGATCAGCGTGGCGAGCAGGCTGTCGAAGAGCGAGGTCGTCACCAACTGGCCGCGCCCGGTCTTCGTTCTTGCCTGCAACGCCGAAACCACCCCGATCGTCGCGAACAGCCCGGTGATCATGTCGCCGACCGAAGGCCCCGTGCGCATCGGCCCGGTGGCCTCGTCGCCGGTCACGCTCATCCAGCCGGCGTAGCCCTGCATGACCTGATCGAAGGCCGGAAGGTGGGCATCCGGGCCGTCCGGACCGAAGCCCGAAATCGAGCAGTAGACGAGACGTGGGTTGATTGCCTTGAGCGCGTCGTAATTCACGCCGAGCTTGTCGGTGACGCCCAGGCGGAAATTCTCGATCACGACATCGGCGTCGCGCGCAAGACGAAAGAACAAGGCGCGCCCCTCGCCGGTCTTGAGGTCGAGGACGATGCTCCTCTTGTTGCGGTTGGTCACCATGAAGACCGCGCCCTCGCCGCCCATGAAGGGCGGGCCGGAGCTGCGCATCGGATCGCCGCCGGGCATCTCCACCTTGATGACGTCGGCGCCGAGATCGGCCAAGAGCATGGTACAAAGCGGCCCGGCCAGGAAAATCGTCAGATCGAGGATTCTCAGCCCCGATAGCGGGCCGGGGCGTGGGTCGTTCGGGACATCACTTGGCATCAGAGCGTAGCCCAAAGCACTTCTGGCCGGGTCCATTGTTTTGGCGCGCGGCCTTGGGCGAAGGCCCGCAGCTCTTGCGTCCACAGGCGTCGGATCCAGGCGATCCCGACATCCGTCGGCCCGAGCAGATCGTCATGCACGCGGCTCGCCATAGGCGAAAGCCCGGCCATGACCGCGCAATCCTGGACGAGGACCATCGCGAACTCGTCGCCGAAGATCTTGGCCTCTGCGATCGGGTCGGGCATCGGGCGCTCGCCGCGCACGATCGCCTGCGCGATCTCTGGGACGGAACCGGGCGATGTCGCGGCGGAGAACCGTGCCTTGCGCTGGGCCAGGAACTCTTCCTTGTCGCGGCCTTCGAGGGGGTAGATCCGGATATCGAACCGGCTGAAGCATTCGTCGTCGCGCGGCACGCGCCAGCTGCGGGCGATGAAGCCCGTCTTTTCCCCATCCAGCGGCGGCGTCCGGTATTCTTGCGTGTTCGGCATGTGGAAATAATGCGAATCACAGGCCTCGCCGGCGCCGCTGAGCCCGGGGCAATGGAGCCGCAGGCCGTAAGCGGTCTGCTCGACCGTGACCTTTTGTGGCGCGCTCTGATAGGCGAATTGCCGGTGCAGATAGCGCAGATGCGAGAAGTCGAAGGTGTTCTCGGTTTGAGCGAAGTAATTGCACGGCCAGGTGACGGTGCCGATTTCCTTGACGAAGCGATCGTCCTCGAAATCGACGCTGCGCTGAAAGGAGGGCGGCGCGCCCTCGCCGAGATAGGCAAAGACGAGGCCTAGATACTCGCGCGTCGGATAGGCCTTGATTGTGGCTTGCTCGCAGAACGGCCGCGTTTCCACCGGCTGATCGATGCAGCGGCCGGCGCCGTCATATTGCCAGCCGTGATAGGGGCAGCGGATGGTCTCGCCCTCGACCCGGCCCATCGACAGCTTGGCGCCGCGATGACGGCAGCGCTCGGCCACGACATGCGCCGCCCCGTTCTCGCCACGGAAGAGCGTGAAATCCTCGCTCATGATGCGGATGGGCTTAGCGGTTCCGGCCGCGATATCCGCGCTCCGATGCACGGGCTGCCAGAACGAGCGCAAATACCGCCCGCCGATCGTTCCCGGCCCGGTCTGCAGGAGATCGTTATGGATGATATCGCCGCCGTCGTAGCCTTTAATGTCCATGCCTCGTTCCTTTAGCCTAGGCCGGAAAGCCGATCAGCCGCGCCGGGTTGTCGACGAGGATCTTGCGCCGCAATTCCTCTTCCGGCGCGAAACGGTAGAGAAGGTCGACCAGCTCGGAATAAGCCGGAAGCCGCCGCGTATAGCCGAGATGCGGCCAATCCGATGCCCAGATCGTCCGCTCCGGCGCCATCTCCACGATCCGCCGCGCGATCGGCACGACGTCCTCCCAACCGGAAGCAAGCGCCGACCGGCGATGACCGTTCGAGACCAGCACCCACCAGTTCTCGCGGCCAAGCATCTCGGCCATGAAGCGAAAGCCGGGCTGATCGACGCCAAGGCCCAGATCGATATTCGCCATGTGCTCGATCACGGCGGGAATTCGGATCTCGTCGAAAAGCGGGCGCAACTCGATCCATTCCTCGCCGACCGCGTGGATTTTAACGTGCCAGCCATAATCCGCGATCCGCGCGACCGAGCGGCGGAACTCGGCCGGGCTCGGCGCCTGCTCCATCCGCTTCCAGAAGACGAAGCGCGCGCCGCGGACCCCCGCTTCGTGCATGGTCCGAATCTCTCGGTCCGTGATCGAGTCGCCGATCAACGCGATGCCGCGATAGCTCGGACGGTTGGCGATGGCAGCGATGAGCAAGCGATGATCGCGCCGGTAATAGCCGGGCTGGACGATCACGCCGCGCTCGATCCCCGCGGCGTCGTGGAGCGCAAGCAGGGAATCGAGCGTCGCGTCCGCGGGCGGGGCCGGTCCGACGCCGCCCGTGGGATAAAGCCTCGGGTCGCCGGCGATGTGGACGTGGCAATCGCAACTCCTCGGCGGCAGAGACGGCATTCGACGGTCAGACCGCCATCTGCGAGATGGCCTTGGCCTCGGCGGCCGACGCGTCCTGGTCCAATCCCCTGGGGCGCCGCAGCCGGTCCGGATAGACCCACTTCTTGGGCTCGCGGCCCTCGGCAAGATCGCTCAAATCCTGCGTCCAGAGCTCGCGCAACAATTTCACCGCGTGATCCGAGGTGCCGAGGCATTCGGCGCCGCGGTCGGCGTAGACGCCTTGCGCGGTTTGCGCCACGTGATCCTGCAGGTTGACGATGTCAGGCCGGTCCGCGACGTCGCGCAGCCTCAGCTTGCCGGCCAGGATCTGGCGCGCGATCTCGACAGCGGGGGTCAGCTCGGCCATTTTCGCCTTCTCGGCCCGACGCCGCGCGAGGAAGCCCGCGCGCTCCTCCGGCGGCACGGCGAAGAGCTCGACGACGAAGGATTTGTGGATCACATCGTCGATCGGCACCCGCCACGACATGTAGAGCGCCCAATCGGTGACGACGGGATCGCTCGCGGGATGGACGAAGGTCAGGATGTTCGGCATGAGGAAATGGGTCAGCCGCACGGCCTCGTTCGAGCGCAGCCCATACTGCACGACGCCGTAATCCGTGATCTCGCCGCGAACCTTCGGCACATCGTGATTGAGCACGTCGAACGCGGAGGAGCGGTGGGTGAAGGGCAGATGCGCTTCGTCGACGCCGTTCTCGATGTTCTGGAAGTAGTTGCACTCGCGAATGTACATATAGCCGTCGAGAATCCCATCGGCCTCCATCTCGGGCATCGAAGGCAATTCCGGCGCGGCGCCTTCGCCCATGTAGACGAAGACGAGGCCGAGATACTCCTTCACCGGATAGGCCTTGATCCTGACTTTCTCCGCGAAGCTGTGCTCGTGCCTCCGCCGGCTGCTCGACACAATTGCCGCCGGCATCGTATTTCCAGCCGTGATACATGCACCGGATGCAATCGCCCTCGATAAAGCCGACCGAGAGTTGGGCGCCGCGATGGGCGCAGCGATGCGCGACTGCGTGCGCGCTCCCGCCCTCGCCGCGATAGAGGGTGAAGTCTTCGCCTAGGATGCGCAGCGGCAGGGCGAAGCCGGGCTTCAACTCCTCGGCCAATAGCACCGGCTGCCAGAAGCGCCGCAGATATCGTCCCGCCAAGGTGCCGGGACCGGTCCGCATCATCGTATCAAAATCGATTTGCGTCATCGCTTCCACCCTCAGGGCATTGTTCTGAGCCGTAGAGTTTGACAAGCAGTCCCGCACTGATAGCATCCAGGTCGCGCCAAAACAATTCGCGGCAGCGCAGCTCGCGGGAGGATATGCCGATGGGCAAGTTGCTTTTAGCGGCGGCGATGATCTGCTGCGCATTCGGGGCGTCGGCGGACGAAATAAAACTGATTTTCGCGACCACCAATACGCCCGACAACAGCAGCAATACGAAAATCATGCATCCTTGGGCCGAACGCGTCAACGCGGAAGGCAAAGGCATCGTCCAACTCGACGTGCGCGACGGCTACGCGGTCGCCAATCAGTCGAATTTCTATAGCCGGGCGATGGACGACGTGGTGCAGGTGACCTGGGGCCTGCCGTCGCAAGTCGCGGGAACGTTTCCGCGCTCGCTTGTCGGCGCATTGCCGTTCCTAGTGGATAACGCGGAGGCACGCCTCGATCGCGTTCTGGCGCCTCTACGAGACCGGCCTGCTCGACGCCGAGGACAGCCAGATCCATCCGTTCTTCGTCTGCGGTTTCCCGCAATATTCGGTTCACACCGCGAAGCCGATGGCCTCGCCCGACGACCTGCACGGATTGAAATTCGGCGTGAATTCGAAGATCGGCGGCGAGATCGTGTCCCGGCTCGGCGGCGCGCCCGTCGCGATGCTCCTCTCGGACTTTTACGCGGGGCTGCAGCGCGGAACGATCGACGGCGTGCTCAACAGCGAGGCGACGCTCGCCTCCTTCAAGCTCGACGAGGTGACGAGCTATCATATCGTCAGCCGGCTGGGCACCGCGATCGGCGTCGTCTTCATGACCAGGAAGCGATGGGACGCGCTGCCCGACGCCGCGCGCAAAGTCTTCGACGATAATTCGGGCGAGAAGCAAAGCCAGAGTTGCGGCGCCTATACCGACACCAACGAAAGCGCGAGTCTCGCTGCGGTCGAAAACGATCCGCGGCAAAAAGTCGTCACCTTGACCGCGGCGCAAACCGAGAATTGGCGTCGGCGCCTCGAGCCAATCCTCGACGAATGGGCCGATGCGACGCCCGACGGCGCCAAGGTGCTCGCCAAGTTCAGGGAACTGAGCAACCAAGCCATGGCCGGCCATTAGTCCGGGCAGACTGGGGGAGACGATGATAAGCAAGGCGCTTCTCGGCGCGGCCATGACGCTCTGGGCCTCGGCAAGCTGGGCCGACGAGATTTCGCTGCTGTTCGCGACGACCAATCCGCCGGAGGCGAGCAGCAATGTCGGAGTGATGCATCCCTGGGCCGAGCGGCTCAATGCGCAAGGCAAGGGCGTCGTCCAGCTCGTCGTGCGCGACGGCCCGACGGTTGCCAATCAATCCAACTTCTATAGCCGTGCGATCGACGACGTCGTGCAGGTTACCTGGGGCCTCACCTCGCAAGTCTCGGGCAAGTTCCCGCGCTCGCTCGTCACCGCCCTGCCCTTCGTCGCGACGACGTCGGTTGAACGCGTCGGTTGCGTTCTGGCGCCTCTATAAGACCGGATTGCTCGATCAGGAATATGACGAGATCGAACCGCTGTTCTTTTGCGCCTATACGCAATTCCTGATTCACACGGTGAACCCGTTGCCCTCGCTCAACAACCTCAAGGGCGGCAAGTTCGGGGTCAACACGGCGATCGGGGGCGAGATTATCGCGCGCCTCGGCGGCGCTCCGACCTTTTTGGTGGTGCCCGATTATTACGTGAGTCTGACGCGAGGATTGGTTGGCGGCATCCTGGCCAGCCAAGCGACGCTCGATGCGTTCAAGCTCGATTCCGTGACCCCTTATCACACCGGGGGCGAGCTGGGATCGGCGCTATCCGTCGTGTTCATGACCAAGAAACGCTGGCTAGCGCTCCCCGCGAACGCGCAGAAGCTCATCGCGGACAATTCGGGGGAGGCCGAGAGCCGCGCCTGCGGCGCGTATGTTGACGCCGACGAAGCCGCCGACCGCGAGCGGGCCGCGAAAGATCCCAATCAAGTCATGGTCAAGCTGACCCCAGCGCAAGAGGAACACTGGCGTCAGCTCGTCGCGCCCGTCGTCGCCGATTGGGTCGGGAAAACGCCCGACGGCGGCGGGGTCTTGGCCAAGTACCGCCAGCTCAGCCAGGACGTGGCCGCCGGCCGATAGGCCGAGTTTCAGTGCGCCGCGCCGAGAAAGGCCGGCCGCCCGTCCGGGCCCGGCGGCATCAACAGGAAGTGGTGGACGCCCTTTGAAATGGGGGCCAGTCCCGACACGACCTCGGACCAGGAATCCGCCTCGTCTTCGCTAGCGAAGACGCTGCCATCAGTCGTCGCGACGTAGAGGCTGACCCCGTCGGGCGTGGCCGCGATGGTCATCGCCTCGATGTTGCCGGGCGCGGATTCGGGCAATCCCCGCCCTGCCGGCGCCCAATTCCGACCGCCGTCGCGGCTGCGCATTACCGTGCTGTTGGCGCGATGGGAGGCAAGCCAGTCGCCTGGGTCGTGCTCGGAGCCCGCGAGAAACATCGTCCGGTCGTCGCGCGGCGAAAACAGCAATTGATCGGGATAGCCGATGCGGAAATTGCGGCCCGTCACATGGTCCCAAGTCTCGCCCCGGTCCTTGCTGTAGTAGAGGCCGCAGCCGCTCGACATGTACATCTCGTCGGGATTCGACGGGCGAAACACGCAGCGATGGATGTCCTTGTAGACCGCGTCCTCCGGGGTCGAATAATCGTCCAGCTCGCGCCAACTTTCGCCGCCATCAACGCTCTTGAACAAGCCGCCCTGCTCGACGCCGGCGAAGATCGTCCGCGGATCGCGCGGATCGATTTGCAGCGATTTGACATGGGCCACATGCGGAGGCGCGGGAAAGTCCCACTTATCCGTGCCGGGAACCTGCTTCAGCGTCGGCAGCTCGCGCCAAGTCATCCCGTAATCGTCGCTGCGGAAAAGGCTGGCCGGCTCGGTCCCGGCATAGAGCGTGACCTTGCCGCCGGTCGCGACCGAGTTCAGGAGATAGACGTGCCTCGATGGTGAGCCCCTGCGTCCGCTTTTCCCACGTCGCGCCGCCATCGGGGCTGAAATAGAGCCCCTTGCCGAAATGCATGCCGGCGAAGATACCGCCGCGTACCGGCTCGACCAGCAGCGAGCTGACATGAAGGCCGGGCAGTTTCAAATCCGCCCCGCGCCAGCCGCCAGCCACGCGCTCGACGATACTGACCCCGTTCGCGGTGCCGACCAGCATCCGCGTCACGCGCTCCTCGCCCGTGTAACTGTTACGCCCGTTCGGTGAAAGGCAGATCAACATGTCAGTCCTCCCGCAGCGTGGTGTTGTCGGCCATTGCCAAAACCCTAACTTGGGCGGAAAAGCGACGCAACGGCGGAATCAGGCGATTCGGAGAATGATTTTCCCGCTGGCATGGCCTGTGGCGACCAGCTCCTGCGCGGCGGCGGCCTCGCGAAGCGGGAATTCGCGTCCGACCCTCGCCGCGAGCTTGCCGGCATCGACCAGGGCGGAAATTTCCTGAAGCCGCGCGCCGTTCGCCGCGTTCAGCACCACCCTGCCGCTGACGCCGCGGCGCTCGGCTTCCGCGGCATCGAGCGACCGCAGCGTCAACGCCAGAACGCCGCCGCGGCGCAACACGCCCCAGGATCGCGCGCGGGTCTCGCCGCCCATGGTGTCGAGCACGACATCGAGATCCTTGACCTCGGCGGCGAAATCCTGATTGCGGTAATCGATGACCCGATCCGCGCCGAGCGACCGCACGAGATCGATATTGGCGGCGGAGGCGGTCGCGATAATTCGCGCGCCGGCGAGCTTTGCCAACTGGATCGCGAAGCCGCCGACAATTCCGGCCCCGGCATGGATCAGCACGCTCTGTCCGGCGCGAAGATTGGCGGTCTCGAACAGCGCTTTCCAGGCCGTGAGCGCGGCATGGGGGACCGCGGCGGCTTGCGCCAAGGACAGGCTTTTCGGCGCGTACGCGACCTCGTCGCCGCGCACCGCGACATATTCGGCATAGCCGCCGTCGCGCGCCAGGTCGGGCCGGGTGAAGACGGCGTCGCCAGGCGAAAAGCGCCCGACGAGAGGCCCGGCGCGCTCGACCGTGCCCGCGATGTCCCAGCCCGGGATGAGCGGGAGGCGCTGAGCGATCTCGCCCTTCAGGAAGCCCTTGCGAGCGACGACATCGATGTGATTGACCCCGGCCGCATGGACCTTGATTAGAACCTCGTCCGGGCCGATCTCGGGGATGGGCGCGTCTTCATAGGTCAAGACGCCGACATCGCCATAACCGTGGATGCGAACGGCTTTCATCGCGACTCTCCTAATACCAAGTCCTCGTAATCAAAACCGATAAGCCCAATCTCGCAGTCCGATGGACATGATGGTCCAGGGCTGATCGACGAGCTTGTTCCAGGCAAGGCAACAATGGTCGACGATATCGTCGTAGGAACCGAAGACGCGGTTGGAGAGCCAGTTGTTGCGGGTGAACTGCCAGATGTTCTCGACCGGATTGAGCTCGGGTGCTTTCGGCGGCAACGGCATCAATGTGATGTTCGGCGGGACATCGAGCTTGGCGGAGAGATGCCAGCCGGCTTGATCGAGCAGCAAAACGGCGTGAGCGTCGGGCTCGACCGTCCGGGAGATTTCCGCGAGATGCAGCGTCATGGCAGCGGTGTTGCAGAACGGCAGGATGAGGCCGGCTGCGGTGCCCCGGGCCGGACAGATCGCGCCGAAGATGTAGGTCGAGCACGTCCGCTGATCGTGCGGCGCTGATGGCCTTGTGCCGCGCCGCGCCCATCGGCGGGCGATCTTGTTCTTCTGCCCGATCCGGGCTTCGTCTTGGAACCATACCTCTATCGACTTGCCAGCCGCCTCTCGTTTCGCGATCTCGTCCAGGCTCGTGGCGAAGTTTTTTTAAACGTCTCAAGCGCTTCGGGATCCTGGGCATGATGACGAGGACGGGCCGACAGCTTCCGGAAGCCCATGGCTCGCAATTCGCGGCTCAGCGTCTGCTTGCTGATCGATATCCGGAACTCCTCGAACACCCATTGCGCCAGATCAACGAGGCGCCAACGCACCACGCCATGAGCCGCCGGTATCGGACCGCTCTCGACAAGCCGCATCAAAACCCGCCGCTGCTCGTCGTTCAGCAGCGACCGATTGCGCGCCGCCTTGCCGTTGATCAGCCCCGCCGGACCTGCCGCGTTGAGTGCCAGAACCCAGTCCCGCACCGTCCGTAGCCCAACCCCGCCGATCCTCGCCGCCTCGGTCCGCGAGCCGCCGTCATAGATCGCCGCCAATGCTAGCAAACGCCGGGTCTGGTCGGCGTTTCCTGACCGCTTCGCCAACTCACGCAATCGCCTCGCGTCGTAATCCACCCGAACCTGAACCGTAGCCGCCATCGCAAACCCCCGGTCGTTTCTACAGGTGAATCATATTTTCGGCCGGTTGGGAATCCCCACGAGGGTCGCGCTCAGCGGGACTTGGTATTAGACCCCGAGTTTCTCCGCGTAATGGCTGCCCTACTGGAAAAATTTCCACGTGCTGGATATGGCCATTGCAATATCTCTGAGATCGATGCCAACGGGAATCGTAAGAGGACACGGCGACTTCGGCCGAGGCCAACTTACGAGGAGCCTGACGTATCGCTTCGTCGTAGCGCTTCGGGCTACAGAGTTGCCGCCAACATAGTTATTTATCGGTCGGACGCGCTCCGCGCCGCAAATTATTATAGGCAGGGCTGGAAATTCGGCGAAGATTGGGACCTTTCTATTCGGCTCGCTGATCTGGGGTGGGGCAACGTATTCTCGCCGCTCGTGTTGGGAAGTTACCGCGTGTGGAACGACGCTCAGAATGTACGGGCCAAGCGGCGCATCACACAGATTTCACGGGTGCTGGCGATATACTACGAGACACTGGAGCCTATCTATCGTGCCCGGCAGTGGGAACTTGCCCGGCTCCGGCACCTTCGGCGGAAGCATGCAAAGGAAGCCGTGGGGGTCCTCAGTTCCACCCTCTTCTCACGAGCCGAGAAGAGCGAGATATTGCGGCTCCTAAAACTACTTGGGGATTCGCCCGGTCTGCGACGCCGTATTTTGTTTGAGAAGCCTGGGCCTCGGCGGCATTTTCACGGCTAAAAATTCGATTACTAGAGCGATGAAGTCTGGCGTAAAGCTTGGTATCTCGCTTTTAGCTCGCCACGGGTGAAGCCGAGTCTGATGAGCTACTGCACGACGCCTTTTGATTTTCTAAGTGGCGCTCCTAGACGAGGAGGCAGACGGGCCCAAGCCCGCGGTATTCGTGACAGCGCAAGCGTTATACCGACCGAAAACCAGCAAAAGCTCAGCAATTGGTTTTGGGCGACGACCTGCCCTAAAACAACAAGGTAGCTCGAAAAGCCGAACATGACGAGCGCCGACGCATCGCCCGTTTGCCGATTCTTTTGGAGAGCCAGCCAGCCGAGCCACAGGAAAACCCACACCCGAAAAGCGATGAACGCCAAACCGACGACCGGTCCAAGCTCTTGGATTATCCGCGGCCATTCATACTCGCCCAGATACCAATCGACGACAGTGCCGTTGTTCACCAGATAAGAGGCCGCATTGGAGCCCGCGCCCATCCCAGCGCCAAGAACAGGGGTTTCGGACAAGTCATTTGGACCCAGGCTGAACATTCCAATAGCGCGATCGAAGGTCGAACCTTCCGCGGCAACCGCGTCGCTTTGGCGTTCGGTCATGGCGGCAAAGGATGTCGGAAACACGAACATGAAGACAAGGATGAAAAGCCCCGTAAACAAAACCGCGGCGATCAGCCGCGAAGCGCTGCGCGAGAGGCGCGGGGCGGTCAGCGCGGCGGCGCCGAAGGCCGCCAATATCAATAGGGCGCCGCCGAAGAAGGTTCGCGAGCCGCTGAGCGCGCCCATCGTCGCGGTGGCAACACTCGCGGCGAGAAGCAATGGGAAAGGCAGGCGAAAGGCATTCCTGCGCTCCCACCCGATTACGATTACCGCGACCATCAGCGCCGCGTAAGTCGATTGGGCCTGGGTGAAGGTGAAGGGGCCGTAGGTGCGCACGATGTCTTCCACGACGAGGAATCGGCCTCGGATATCACTGATATCGTCCAAGAGCCCCTTATTGATCGGCGACGCCACGGGCGAGGAAAATTGCGCCACCACCAGCAAGCCGATCGGAATGGAAAGCCAAAGGCAAACCAGGATCCAGCGCCGCGTATCGGCGGGACGCCACAAGTCTCGGATGATGAAGGCGAGCGGGATATACATCAGATAGGCACGATACCCGATCAGATAGACGAGAACCGGGAGCGGATTTCCGGCATATTGGATGAGCGCGAAGACCAAAGCGAAGACCGAGGCCGCCACCCAGTAGACGATCCACATCGGTTTCCGGCGGGACAGCCCGAGATATTCCCAATAGATCCAGAGCAGGATCGGATCGCGGATGAGCACGAGGGGCTGCTGGATGGGGTTGAGAATCCATTTTCGCAAGACCCCCTCGGCCGGGAGAAGAACGAAGAACAGAACGATCAGCAAGGCAATGCGGTTGCGGCGGCGCTCATAGCTCGATCGCGCCGCCCGCGCCTTCGGCGGAGCGAGAACGGCGCCACCAGCCGATTCATCCGCGGCGCTTGTCATGCCCGGTTCTCCCGGCTTGGCCTCAAGCGCAGCGCGGCAAGGCGATGCCGATGTTCCTTAAGCGCTCGCGATAGCTCTCTGGCGCCGGCGAATAAATCGAGCTGTTCGCGAACGAAGGGGAGCAACGACGCGTTCAAATGCCGCGCCGCGAACATAAGGATGACGCCTGCGGTCAGCGCCTCGGACACGAGGAACCCTGCCCCCATGCCGGTTACATAAAAGCGCGGCGTCAGCATCGAGCCGACGCCCAGCCCGCCAAGCCCGAGCAAGAGCATCGCCAGCGCCGGAAGGAAGACGGCATTGTGGCCCATGAGATAGGATAAGGCGCTGCGGCCGAACTGGGTAAAAAACGAGGTGGCGAGCATGATCCCGAGGAGACCGCCATCGAACGCGATCTTATGGCTCGTCCAAACCGGGATTACGAACGGACTTGTCAGAAGGATGACCGCGGCAACGCCGAGATAATTGGCCACGGCAAACCGGCTGCCGTGAATGACCATCTCGCGCGACGCCGAGGCACGATCCTCGCTTCCGGAATTTCTCGCGAATTCCAATTGCAGCACCGGCATAATCAGATTCGTTATATGCGCGATCGACTGGACCAGCGTCCCGTATATCCCGAAAATCGCGACCGCCGCCGGGCCGGCGATCGCGCTCAGCGCGACGCGCGGTCCCTGAACGACCACGGCATTAACCGCCACATAGATGGTGGCGTGGCCGATCGATGGCCTCAATAGCTTCCAGAAGAGCGTCTTATCGAAAGTGCCGATGCGGATTCTCGCCCATGGGCTTACATAGCGAGCGAGACACGCGTGAAGGGCAAGATCGAGCATGCCGGTAACAGTCGAAATGAGCGCCACAGCAAGCGGCATCGCGCGCCAGACTGCAACGGCCACGATGATCGCGGCGGAGCTCGATGATTTTCATGGTTCCCGAGACAAAGTTGGGCAGCCAGTAACGTCCGGCGGCGTTGATCGCGCCAGCGTAGAGGCCCTTCACCGTCATGGCGATGATCTGGGCGAGGATGAGCGACATGATCGCGATGAGCGCGGCCTGACTGATGGTGACGATCTGGAGCGCGTGTCGCACCGGAAGCACCGACGCCACCCAAATAAGGACTATTCCGATCGGTAGCATCGCCGCGATCAGAATGTTGAGAGAGACTTGAAAGATACGCGCAGCTTCGGGCAGCGCGTCTTTCGCGACGGCGTTGATCATGGTCATGCAGGCCGCGCTCGATAGCCCGAAATTAGACAACATCAGGTACGAGGCGAGGGAGGTCAAGGCCAGCCACTCGCCATAGGTCTCGATTCCCCAAACGCGCAGAAGAACCGGGATCGTGACGAGAGCATTCAAGAATACCGAGGCACGCGCATAAGCTTGCCCCCCGAAACCCGAAGCTAAACGTCGAGAAGCGCCGCTCATTACCACATGATACCTTTCCGAGTGTGGAAGGCAATTCTATACTTCCTAAGTGCGGTAATGTTTGTCTCGCTATCCGTGGAGGCTCGATGTCGACGTTTGTCAGGGACATGGATCGGGACGGCTTCGCCTTGTTACACGGAGCGATCGGGTCGGAGGAAGTCCTACGAGCGAGGGATTATTGCGTCACCGAATGGGAGGCGTTCAAGAACGCCAACGATTTATGGTTTGGTGGCGGGCGAATCCTCGGCCACATCAACTATTATCCGGCCGCCGATATGGATCTATTATCGACGATCCTGCGGGATCGCGGCATCGGCGACCTGGTAAGGAGTGTGTTGGGCGGCGATTGCCGCGTCAGAGCGGTGGTCGGCAACGTTAATCTCCCCGGTAGCCGCTACCAGCCCGATCATATTGACGGCAACCTCAAACGGGATTTCCTGCTTCTGAACGTCCCGCTGGGCGACGTCAACGAGACAAACGGAGCGATCGAGCTCTATCCAGCGACGCACCGCACGAACTATTCCTTCGCCGAGTTCCGCAAATACCGCAGGACCCGCTCGGCGAGCCGGGTCAACACCCGTTCTGGCGATCTGATTTTCCGCTATCCCAACGTTTGGCATCGCGGAACGCCCAACCGATCGGCGAGGCCGCGCTTTATGCTCGGAGTGATGTATGGTCCGAAAAGTTCCGAATTGAAGCCACTCGTGGTCGGCCCACAGCACCTCCCCCTACTCGAAGACGCACCAATCCCGGGCAACGCTATCGCTGGGGACGGCGGCGGGGGTCGATTCGCACCAAACTACTTCGGCCTCAATTTAGCCGGTCGCGCGAAGGAATTGTTATGGTGCTTCGCCCCTGCAGGCTACGATTTAGCGCGCTGCTTCAGGTGAAGCAAAGAGCCGCGCATCTGCGCCAGAGAGTTCAGACGTCGCCATACGGCTTCCCTCCGTAAGCGGCGTACTCCTTGCCATACCGGCCATAGCGGCGACCGTAATGCCCGTAGTAATACCCCAAATCGCCGTAACCATAGGTGGCGTGCTGCCGGAAATCCACGCGGGAAAGAACGACGCCCGCCAAGTTACCCCCGTTCGCGCGAAACGATTTGAGAGCGCCGAGAAGAACCGGGCGCGGGGTACGGCCCCAACGAACCAGGAATATCGTCGCGTCCGCGAGATGAGAAAGAATATAGGCATCGGAGACCGCCAGCACGGGCGGCGTGTCCAGCACGATCAGATCATAGTGGGGGCGCAGCACGTCGATCATGGATTTCAACTGCTTCGATCCCAGTAGGTCCTGAGGATTTGCCGTGCCCGGCGACGATGGGATGAAATGGAGGCCTGACGCCTCGTTAACCCGCATCGACCCTTGCATGTCGGCTCCGGGCTCGAATAACCCGAGGATTCCCGGTTTTCCTTCCACGCGAAGTAATTTGGCTATCACGGGGCGACGGAGATCACAATCGATCAGCAGTGCGCGCCCGCCCGAAAAAGCGACGCTGCTCGCCAGCGAGAGCGAGAAGACCGATTTGCCTTCGTCGGGCAAGGAGGAGGTGACCATCACGACCTTCGGCGGATTATCGATATCGGAATATCGCAGGGCCGTCCGCGCGCTGCGAACAGCCTCCGAGTAGGGCGAGACCGGCTGACTTAAAATCGTGTCTTGAGGCGCCTTATTGTTAGATAAATCGGGAATGAGGCCCAACGGCGTTACGTGGGCGATTTTTTCGAGCTGGTGTCCGGTGCGGAAGCCGTTATCGAGCTTTTCTGCGCCGAATGCCGCCACTATCCCGATCAGGATCGACCCCAAGAACGCTACGCTCATTATGATTGCCTTCGGCGGATACGATGGCAGAGTCGGCACAACGGCGGGCGCCATAAGGCGTGCATCGGCTTGTTGAATGTCCTCCTGGGCCGAGGTTTGCTTGAAGCGATTGAGAAAATTTTCGTAAAGCGTTCGGTTGGATTCCGCTTGCCGCTCCAATTCACGCAATTGGACCTCGGCCTGGCCTTGAGTCGAGGATGTCTGCTGGAGAGCCTGCAGACTGCCGCGCAGGGATGCTTCCTTCGCCCGAGCGGCCGCGACCTCGCCAGCCATAGAGGCGACGATCTTGTCGGTCTCCTCCTTGATCTTTTGCCGGAGGTCGCTTTCTTGCGCTTTGATATTGATCATCGCGGGATGCTCAGGCTTGTATCTCGTCGCGAGCTGAGCCTCCTGCGTCGCCAGATCGGTCTCCTGCTCCCGCAGCTTTTCGATCAACGGGGATGCCAGAACCTGCGCGGCTGCGTTGACCCCACCCGCCTTAAGTTGGCTTTGGATTTGCTGAAGATTCGATTCTTTCTGCGCCCGATCGGCCGCCGCTAGAACGAGTTGCGTATTGATCTCGGACAATTGCTGCGCGTTAATCGTTTGACCAGCCGGTCCGCCTGTCTCGATTAAATTGTGTTGCGTCTTGAAGAGTTGCACGGCAGCATCGGACGCCTCTACCTGGCTTTTCAAGTCCGTCAGGTGATCGTTGAGCCACGCGTTGGCACGACGCACAGCCTCGAACTTTGCGTCGAGTTGACCGTCGAGATAGGCGTCGGCGTAGGCATCCGCGAGCCGCGCCGCGAGCTGCGGATTTTCCGACTCGACGCGAATTCCCAAAACGTAGGATCGGCCATCGTTAACGATATCTGTTTGCGATTGCAGCCTTCGAGTTGCAACTAACAGAGCAGTTTGTGCCAGATCGCCGTCGGCGGCACGAGTAGCCGATCCAAATCCGAGCAACGGTTCGATTTTCGCGAACGCGCCAGCCAATAAAGAAGGCGGCCGCAAGCGAGGATTGAATTCCGCAAGCTGCGTTAGATTGGTTTTCTTCGCCACTTGCTCCGCAATCGGCTCGGACTTTAAGACCTCGACTTCGCTACGGATTACGGCATCGTCATTGGATAAGCCGGAGAGAACCGCCTGCACATCGACAACTTGCGTCGTTCGCTCAGACAGAATGACGGACGATTGCGCGGTATAGCGCGGCGTGATCTGAAATACTGCCGCGGCGGTGATGACCGTTATGACCGTGATACAGGCAACCACGATGTTCTTTCTTCGGCGGAGAACCTGCAGCGACTGAATCAGATCTATGCCTTCGTGTTCTTGCTCCGAAAACGGATTCTCGCGCGTCATCGAACGCCCAACGGCGCTTGGTGCAGAATTGTCGCGTGCGACTGGCGGAGTTATGTCCGAAGCGTCCATATCCGAGACCTCACATGCAAGGCATACTGGGCAGCCCGCCCTCGTCAATACGCGAGAATCTCTTGTAATTTATCACAAATCTCATCCTTTTCACGCTAAACCCGGGACCGGAGGCGAGGACGAGCCGTTCGGATGCTGAAAAGGGAATCTTCGGGGAGTCCAATGAGCAACATCGATTCGACCGACCCTTGGCCGCCGCAAGATTGATTCAATAGGGTGGCATCGCCGATTCGATTGTTACCCATCGTTACGCCCGAGCCGACTTTCTCAGCGGTCTCCTGAAAGTGCTGTTCCCCTACACGGACACGATCAGCCAGCAGCACCATACCACTCTTATCGGTGTTCGCGTCAGCCCACGAGTCGGTCCCCGAGGCGATTGGCTCGTAGTGTCTACCCGCCGGCCAACACAAGCGCATTATGTGGTCCCGTGAATTTTCTCGCCGGGCCCCAATTTATAGCCAACGACCGCAGCCGCGTGCGCCGGGCTTCCGGGCAGGAGACAGGCCAAAGTGAGGAAAAATATCAATTGCTACATTCCCAGCAGCCTCATCATATTCCTTCCTCTAGTCTGCCGCTATGCGCCGCGTTTGCCCCCGTCGGACCAGGCGTTCTCGATGATGCTTAGCCGAGCGTGCGCTCTCGATCAGAAGATATTTTTATCTTATGCTTTAATTTGCAGTAACCTCTATTGCCCGTTGGCCAAAGGGTCAGCCGAGGCGAGTGCTGAAACGATCACCGCTTCCTGAAGCATGAATGCCAGCATTCCGAGTGCCGTGATTAAGACGCGCGGCTCGTCCCTGGGCGCAGAAAGTCGCGCTAGCCGTCTCGTCTTCGGCGCCCTCTTGACCGTCGTGTTGCTCGCGCCGCTGCCGCTCGGCGCCGCCCGTCCCCTCGCCTGGGATGCGCTGGGTCTTGCCGTCGCGGTCTTGCTGGCCGCCAGCTTTGCCATCCCGCGGCGGGAATTCGGGCGTTTCCCGAAGGATTTGTTGCCCGCCGTTTGTTCGCTCGCCGCCGTGCTGTGCTTCGCTATCGTGCAAACGGCTATCATCATTCCCCATCGACTATGGAACCCGATCTGGGACCAAGCCGCCGAAGCGCTGGGATATCCGCTGCACGGCTCGATCGCGATCGATCGGCAGGCTGCGCTCGTTGCGATATTTCGCCTTATCGCCTATGCGGGCGTATTCTATGTGGCTCACGCATTGGGCCGCAGCGCGGCGCGGTCGCGCTTGGGCGTGGCTGCGGTAAGCATCGGCGGGACGGCCTATGCCGGTTATGGGCTTATCGCCTATTGGCTCGGCAATCGCACGATCTTGTGGCTGAGCAAGTGGGCTTATCCAGGGGATCTCACCGGTACTTTCGTCAACCGCAACTCATTCGCGACTTTCCTGGGAGTCTGCCTCCTCGCCACACTGTGCCGGCTCGTCATGTCGTTGAAGCGGCCGCGCTTTGGCGCGACTTGGCGGGATAAAGCCAGACTTTCGATCGAATTTCTGAGCGCCCGATCATGGCTCTTGGTTTGCGTCTTCGTACAGGCTACGGCCCTGTTGCTCACACACTCCCGAGGAGGCAATATCTCGACGCTATTCGGCATTCTCGTTTTCGCGTTGGCACTGTCTCAGGCTCCGAGCCTTGGTCGTGCCCGTTATGGGGGGATCGCCGCTCTCGCCATTCTAATGGTCCTCGTCGCGCTTTTTATCAGTGGCGGGGGTGTCTTTACCCGAATGCTGGACGCCGACAGCGATGCCGAAGGGCGGCTCGCGATTTACAGAAGTGTGCTGCAAGCGATCGCCGACCACCCGATTTTAGGTACGGGGCTCGGCTCGTTCATCTCGATATTTCCGCTTTATCGCAGCGACGTCATTTCGACGGGCTTCGTGAATGCGGCGCATAACGATTATCTCGAAACTATACTTGAGCTAGGAATCCCCGCGGCGCTGGCGCTATTTCTCTCCATCGCTTGGCTCGTCGCGCTCTGCGTTAGAGGGCTGCGCCGCCGCCGCCGCGACGCCGCTTTTCCGTGCCTTGGCGTAGCGGTGTCTGCGCTGGTCGGCTTGCACGCCCTGGTGGATTTCAGTCTGCATATCCCGGCTGTGACGGTGACTTATCTTTTCCTTCTCGGCCTTGCGGTCGCGCAGTCGCGCTCCAGCGTCTAAGGCCGCTTTGCGAGCGCCCGATCGTAGTCGGATAGCCTTTCCGGGTCTGCCGCAATCGCATCTCGTATGATCCGCGCCGTGAATGGGTCGCTTTTTGCCATGCTTACGAGTTGTTGGCTGTTTTGATCCCAGCTGAAGTTTATCTGCTCATCTAATAATTCCCAGTCGTCGCCAGCAAGGCCCGACGACAACTGGAATCCAATCTGGGCGCGCCACAAATTGAGGGAAGGCTCATAGCTCGCCAATAGAATCGAAGTGCGCCACGCCTCTCTGGCGTTTACCAGATCCCCAAGCCCCAGCTCGGCCATGGCAAGCTCGGCCCAAGCCAGCGCGTTGGCCGGGGCCCTCGCCAGTCCGTTCTCGATATCCTGGCGTGCCAGCGTCAAACCCGCGACATCCACCCGACCATCGGCACGAAACGCAAGCCGCCGCTCAAGAATACCCGCGCCTATGCGGGCGCTCGCATCGCCCATCCAATTATCCGCTTCCTTCAGCAGAGCTTCGTTCGCGGCCGCCTCGAGTCCGGAGCGGAGATCGGCCGTTCCGTCAATTACCTCCGGCACACCGGAATAGAGTCGCAGCAAAGAATCCACGGTCTGCGGCACACCGAGCACCAACAGCCCGATCGCCAATACTCCGGCTATCATTCGCCCAGTCGATAGCTTCATGGAGCGCAATCCAATTCCGCTCATTGGATGCAACCGGATTTTAGAGGTATGCCCCGCAATTGGCGGTACCAAATTCAAATTTCGGAGCTGATTTCAATATTGGAGACGAAGATCGCCGAGGAAAATGGTCTGTTTGTATCCGTCGCCGTAGACGTTCGAATCTCTTTCGCTATACGTGGCGCTCAGACCCGTACTCCAATTTCGGTTGAGCAGATAGCGGCCTCCGACACCGGCGGAATAGACGTTGTCGGTGCGCGTGATTCCCTGATACGCCTGATTGCTGTAGCCGAGATTTGCCGAGAGGACGACGCTCCTGAGCAATTCATGCTCGGCGGTCACTCCGACATCGGTTTCGACCATGCTCGAGGCAGGCTGCACGATCGTCTCCTGCACCGTACGGGCGAGCTGTCCTTTAATGGAATCGAGCGACGTTAGGTTCCATAGGAGATTGCCTCCAAAATCGACACCCGACGGACTGTGAAAGCGCGGCTCGTCATAGTCTTGCTGGAAATAGCCGAGAAAAACCTCGCCACTGACGATCTGCCCGAGGCCGACCGTCGTCCCGGCATCCGTCTCGTAGCCATGCGAATTCTGCTTGTATCCGCCGGGATCGAATTCCGTATTGTATTCGCGCCAATTGACCGGCGCCTTGAGGAAGGCGTCATAGCCCGGAATGTATTCGTAGCTGACGCGGGGCGTCAGGATATATTCCATCCGATCGCGGTAACTCTCGGGGATCGGCGTGCCCGTGTTCGTGCTGTTGTTGTTGTAACTGTACGAATTCACATCCCCGTTCAAGCGCAGCCCCACCGTCCCTGTCTCGTGGACGAAGCCCAGATCGGCGGTCGCAAGCTGGTACAGCGTCGGACTTTTTTCGTTCGTCGTCGAATTGGGCGATGTCCGATCTTCATGGGCGAGCTGATAGCCCATGCCACCCGTCAGATAGACGTCGCGCTGGACATCGTATCTTCCATTGGCCGCAGCGTCGAAATTGCTCTCGTTTTCGCTAACGAGCTGGGCGTAGCGCCGGATGTCGCCATCCACGTGAAGGTTGAGGGCATTGTTGTTCCAATCCGACACTATGCTCAGCGCCGGTCGCAAGTCCGTAAGAAAATCACCCTTCGCGCCGGTTTGCGTCACGTACACGTTCGAATTGTATTCTGCGAAAACGTCTGCGGACGGAAAGATCAGGAAAGAGCCGGCACGAAGTCCAAGCGCATCGTAATCGGAACGCGGACGCTGGCTGACACTTTGCCTTTCGGGCACGGTTGCCGCGGGCGATTCGATGACACCGGGTACGGCGGGCTGGAACACGCCCGGTGCCTGCGCCAAGGCGACCGCGGAGAAGAGCCCCGACGACATAAGCGAAATTGCCGTTGCCCCGACCATTCGTGGGCGAGCACGCAGGAAGGAATGTCGCGATTGGCTCATAGAGTCCCCCGAAGGTCCAATCTCATCCCAACATCAAATCACGAACGCAAGGCTTCCTGTTGATTTACGAGGTCACGCAGCAACGCACAAAGCGAAGCTGACAGGGCCAAGAAGCCTAACCATGTTCGTAAGTTGCATCCCCCGGCGGCTCCTCATTAAGAGGCACCCTCAATAATCTACTGAAGACGCCGACGAAATCGACGGGGAGCGTATATCATAAACTTGGTTAGCCGTTTGTATTCACGAGCGTAGCGCGATTTTCGGCGCACCACGATTCTTTTGAAGTGTGACAAGGCTGATCCATCGCGTTCGTTACGACGCTGATCGGGATTTTATTGGGTCGAGGGCTGGAGGTTGCGGGAAGGGTTCGGCGGGGCACATCGCCCCGTGGGTCATGGTCCCGCAGCGGCGAAGCGGCCGGCGAGCAGCCGGAAGATCGCTGCGTCCGGGCAAGCTGTCGGCAGCCAGAGGCGAATTCGAGCGGCGCCCTCGACGACGCGGGCGGCGATCTTGATCAGCCGCAATCGCAGCGTCGTGAACTCGGCCGTTCTCCAAGAGGAACGCTTGGGCGCGGCAGCGCGCAGAGTGAGAAGCAGCCAATAAGCCGCCGTGTGCAGGATGAGGCGCATCTGATTGGCCCGCGGGTCACGGCACGACGTACGATCCGAGGCGAGCTGGGCCTTGTGTAGCTTGATGAAGTTCTCCGCTTGGCCGCGGCCACAGTAGACTGTCTCATAGAGATGCTTGGCGCTGCCCTTGAGCGAGGTGACGACGTAACGGACATCGAGGCCGAGCTTCGTCGCCTCGATCCGGGCGACGACACGGCGCTGTCTTTGCCAACTCTTGGCGCCGTAACGCAGCGTGCCTCCAGCGGCGCAGCTTCTCGGTTCCGGTCACCGCGCGCTCGACGCACACCGCGTCGGCAACCGACCGGATCATGCCGGCGAGCACCGGGTTGCCGCCGAAGCCGAAGATGTAGCCAATCCCATTGGCTTCGCACCAATCCATCGCCTTGACTCGACCGTAGTGGCTGTCACCGCGCACCAGGATGTTGACCTTCGGCCAGTGCCGGCGAATGCGGGCAATGACATGCTTCAGGATCGTGCGCACTTCGATCCCGCCCGGCGTCTTGCCGCTGCGCAGGATGACGGCAACGGGCTTGCCGCTCGTCCCCTCGTAGATATGGATCGGCAGGAAGCAGCGTTCGTCGTAATGCGCGTTGAACAGCGATAACTGCTGCCGGCCATGCACCGCGTCGAAGGTGTCGTCGATGTCGAGAATAATCGAAGCCGGCGCCCGCGCGTAACTGGCACAGAACTGATCCACCAGCGCCAGCATCAGTCGCGCGATCTCGATCCGCGACGGCGCATTCTCCAACCGCGACATGGTCGGTTGCGAGCACAGCGCCTCGCCGCTTCCCGGTGCTCGGCCCACCGCCATCTTGAATACCGGGTCGTCCCGCAGTTTGTTGCAGTCGTTGGCGTCCTCGTACCCCGCCGCGATCGCAAACATCCGAAGCCGCAGCATCTCCTCGACCGTGTGATCGATGCGATCGGAATCACGGCGATCCTTCAGGCAGGTCGCGAGGCGCGCTGCAACGCCCAGATGCCGCTCGACCCCGCGCAGCAGCAGCACGCCCGCATCCGACGACAGCATCCCGCCGTCGAAAGCTACGCTCACTTTCTTGCGGCAAATCGCTGGCAGGGAAAACGGCAGGAGGTTATCTTTGTTCATGGCGGATGTGGCGCTCCGTGATCGCGGCTTCGACTCTGTCCTGACAACAGAATCATGCTCGCAATCAGCGGCTTACGCTACATCCGCCAGCCTACAATCGCTCCCGTCGTGAATAAGGCGGGTTAGAAGACTACCTGATTTTGGAAACCATGATTGGCGCCTTTCTTCTATTCCAATCTATATATGGCCCATCGAATGTGTCCCTCGCACAATTGGCTGAACTAAACTGAATTTTGACCGAGTATTACGGATGCCGAATGGTGAACGTGACAGGCCCGAAGCGCGGCCCGGGAATTCCCCCAAAGCCGTCGCAGCCGCCGCTTCGAGCGTCGAAGGCAATGACCCAAGGCGCTTTTCCGTTCAGGGCAAGATGGCGATCAGAGCGCAACTATCGCGCGGGTAGCCGCCGGATCTGGTGGCGCGAAAAACAATGCCTCCGTCGCCAAGCTCACCGAGTGGCGGGATCGCGCCCTTTACGGCACGGCTACGGGCTTAAAGGAAGGTGAATGCGATGACCCCGGCGATGAAATCATTCAGCTGAAATCCAAGGTGGCACGATCACCAGGGACAAGGAACTGCTCTACGCCAAGATCGCGGCGATCGAGAGTATTCACGTTTGAGACCGCAGGGGTGGAGACAAAGAGCCGTCGGCTGTTTCGCGGTGGGATATCGAAATATCCGCCTGAAGTATAGTTAACCTGTGATTCATGCGTGAGCGATGATACCCAGATCGTTGTGAGGGGGGCGGGCCATTCCATAATCACAACTGACCCGACCGACTCCACATCTTTCGGGATCGGCCCATAGCGCACTACGGCGTCGCGCCGAGGCGCTTCAGGCCTTGCTTCGAAGCTTCGTCGTTCGGATCGAGCTTCAGCGAGGCACGATAATCGGCAATGGCCTCATCGTGCCTGCCGAGCTTCTCGTAGATCTCCGCCCTCGTCTCAAGGAAGTCGGGATTGTCGGGCGTCGCCGCCGCGGCCGTGTTGGCGTCGGGCAGTCCTTTCGCATCCTCGCCATCCAGGTGATAGGCCGCGGCGCGGTTGTTGTAATATGAATCCCGCGGATGATAGGCGATGGCTTGCGTGAAATCCTTCACGGCATCGTCATAACGATTGAGGAGCATATAGGCGACGGCGCGGTTATTGTAATATTCATCGAGATCGCTGCTCTTGGTGGTCGGCGATTTGATGATGGCTGTGCAGGCCGCTATTTCCTGCTGCGGGGTATAACTTCCATTAATGCCAGCGCAAATTTGCCAATTTTCGGCGGCAGCGCGCGGCACCCCATAAATCGTGGCTACAAGCGCCAAGACCGATCCGATCAAAATCATACGCACGTTTATCCTCCCCGCATATGCTTAGGTTCATTCGGTATCGGCGCGCTCCTTCTCCAACCTGTCGCTTCATTTTCGCGATTCTTCTTCAGCTTTGCCGCGAACGCAGCCTAGGATTCGCCTGCCTCGGCTTTGCGGGCCCTAAATGAACTTCTGTAATCGAGATTTATCGTCTGATCTCTTTTGAGAAAATATTACGGAATTATACGCTTTTGGACTTCTACCACCTATAGGCCCAAAGAGGACTGAGCCGATGATACGCGGGATCGCAGTTTAGTTGGCGTGTGAAACTCCCGCTTGTCCTCTAGGATATCCTTGGCCGTCAGGAATTGCACTCGGTCATATTTGACGCCTTCGTAGGTGTATTGACCGGCTTTAGCGCCAGCCTCGCGCATCTTGGGCGACGGTTCTTGTAGGGACAGAAAACCCGCCATCTCGGTTTCCGGCTCGTGGTCTAAGACCCCCACGAGATCGCGAACATCGGTAGGCCGAAGCTTGCCGCCCTTCACTGAAAGCACCATCGCCTTTAGGCCATCCTTCGTCTCAAAGTACATGCGACCGTCAATGCCCTCATCGCCGGTTTTCTTGGTCGGGAAGCCGCCGATGCGCTCAACGATCCAATGCTCGAATTGGAACGGATCGCGCTTCCATAATTCCTCGGCCTGTTCGACGCTGACCGGAATCCCGTCCACGTCGAAATGAACCCCCTCTACCAGCCGGTAGGTATCTCCCGTCAGAATTTCGCGCACAAGTTTGATGGACAAGATGGCGATATCGCACCCGATCCACTTGCGCTCGTTTCTGACCGCCGAGAAAATCGTTGTGCCGCATCCGCAGAACGGATCGAACACAACGTCGCCCTTATTGGTGGATACCAAGATGATGCGATCTAGCAACGAGATTGGCTTTTGTGTCGGATAGCCAAGACGTTCCTTTGCGTGGGATGCTAGAGGGCCGATGTCCGTTATGATGTCCTGCACCTGGACGCCAGGGCTTTCATTGGAATAGCGCTTTTGGCGAGGAACCAAACCGCGCTCGGGCCAAACGACCAGTCCAGCCTTTTCTAACAAATCCAGTTTGTCTTGTGTCGTCAGGCCCTTCATATCCATGCCTGGATATGCACCCGCAAGCGCCCGCGTCGGAACGGCCCAATGCCGCCCGGTCTTTGTCGGGTCAACATTCTTCCAAGGCTTCCCTGAATCGCCGGTTCTAACGCCAGCGCCAGTCAGGCTCACAAGCTGATAGGTGCCGCGCTCGTCTTGCAGCCGATAGAATTTGTCGAGGTAATCGTCATCATAGGATTGGAACACCCTGTTCCAAGTGAACTCGTCCGAGACCGAGTAGAACAAGATCACGTCATGCACCGGACCCCAGCGCTTAGAGCCGCCATGCGATCCTGTGCGCTTCCAGATAATTTCATTCTGAAAATTCACGTGCCCGAAAATTCCGTCCATCATCACCTTGATGTAGTGACTCGCCGTCGGGTCGCAGTGCAGATAAATCGACCCCGTGGGGCGAAGGATGCTTTTCATGTGCAAGAGCCGCTGCACCATGTAGATGAGATAGGCGAGCAAATGAGGCTGTGTGTGGCGTAGCGCGTTGATCCAGATACGCCAGAAATCGACGTAATAGGATTCTACGCCATACTCGCGCATCAGGATCGGCATGGTGCGCGCGAGTTCCTCTTTCTCGGCGTCCATTTCCCATGTATCGCAAAACGCCTCGGCTTGATCCGGCACCGGGAGGCCGGTCATATTCTTGTAGATCAGGTTGTAGTTCTGTTTCGAATTGAACGGCGGATCGAGATAGATCAGGTCAACGCAATGCTTCGGCATCCGCTGCATGATCGTGAGATTATCGCCATAGTAGAGATGATTTTCTGGCTTCGGCTGTGGCTTCGGCTTTGCCGTCATGCCGCCGCCATACTCGCGAGCAACCCGCCGAAATCATCCGCAGACTTGCGCACGTTGAACTTGTAGCAAGCTTCCGCGATGTAGAGGTCCATATAGCGGCGGCTGTAATGATGGTGCGAGCCGTACCAAGCGCGCTTCACTAGCGCCCAGAAACCCTCGATATTGTTGGTATGGACTTCGCCGTCCGCGTACGCCACCGAGTGGTTAATGGTGGCGTGGCGCATCATGCGACCGATCTTCTGATAGCCGGTGTATTCGTCCGTGATGAGCAATGAAGCGGCGGTGTCCACGAACCGCGAAATGAATTTCGCCAGTCCCTTGTTGGACAACTCGCCTTTCTTGGCCGGTCGCGCAAAGACCCGTCCCCCGCGTTCGATCACTCCCAGCACCGCCGCCTTCGCCGTGCCACGGCCCCGCTTGTTAGGCTTGTCGCCGCCCTTCTTATTCCCTTTGCGAGGCTTACCGCCGACGTAGGTTTCGTCGGCTTCCACGATACCATGCAACAGCGTCTCTTGCTCCGCATCGCCGAGCATCGCCGTCCGCGCCCGGTGCATCATGGTCCAAACCGTCGCTTGACGCATCCCTAAATCGCGGGCGATCTGGCACGAGCTGGCGGACTTCTTTGCGTTGAGCATCAGCGCCAGGACCAAGAACCAGCTTTTCAGCGGGATATGAGTGCCGTGGAAGATGGTCCCGACCGTCACGGAAAAGGCGCGAGTGCATTTCTGGCATTGCCAGCGTTGCCCGGCGCGATCACCGCTCGCATGACGGCAGACCTTTTCGCTCTTGCAGTAAGGGCAGATCGGGTGACCGTGCCAGCGGACACGCTCAAGGTGGTCAACGGCCTGTTCTTGGGTTTGGAAGGTCTTGAAAAGCTCTAAAATCTGCATGGCCTATCTCCCGTCTGATAGGCAAAAGGTAAGCTTTCCGGCCTCCTATGTCAAGTCCAAAAGCGTATAATTCCGAAATATTATCATATGACCCGTCGATTTCCATAGCGCCGGAATCGTCGACAAGGGGCTCTCCGACGTCGCTGACGAGTATCGCCGCTATTTAACTTCGATTTCCGCTTTTTGAATTCGAGAAAGCGGCTCTTCCAACGCTATTCGATCGCCAATCGCCGTCCGAATTACATCGGGCTTTGCTGCTGGGGTGGTGGCGGGCTTACCGGCAGCGGAATGCCATTCGAGAACGGCGGGCGCGGGGGAGGCCGGCCGCCCGGCGGAGGGAGCCCGGCAAGCGCGGCAACGATAATTGTGTTCATCAGGTTCGCCTGAGTCGTGATGAAATTCAACTCGCTGCCCGAGCATCCGAAGGTAGAGCCGTGCATCGCGAAACAGCTACCTCTGGTATAGCTTTGCGGCACGCCATCGGTCGAGGTGCCAGAAACCTCGCCGTCATTGACTTGGATAACGGTGTCCCCGTTCAATACCCCAACGGAGAAATCCGTGCCGCGCACGCCGAGCGTTCCGTTCGGCGTGGTGACTGTGTAGTTCTGGTGCGCCATATTGCCGGTGGTGAAGCGCATCACGCCCGCGCTGACCGCAAGGACGAGGGCCCCTTTCCCGGGGTTGGGATCGTAAACGAACTTATCGAGAACGACCTTCGCGTTGGGTCCCAACTGGAGCTTGGTCCCGTCGACAAACTGAATCTCGGTAGCGGCGTCCGGCGCCGTGGCGATGGTCTCGGCCTGCTCGACATTGTCGTTTATGTTAAGCTGTCGGCTGACATTCATCACCGTGCCAGTCACGCTCTTGACGACGACGACGGTCGTGCCGATATTTTCAGCCATGGCCGGCCATGGCGCGGTCGCCGCCAGGACAGCCGACGTGCAAAACCCAGTTCTCGCGGCCCACTTCGCCAGCTTCAGCATTTGCCACACGCCCAAGAAGTGAGACCAGTTTCTTCTTATTCTCTATGGTCTTGACGTTGGGATATTGCCATAACCCCATTTTTCGTCAAGGATATAAACGCGGCATCATTTACGTGTCGATGAGCGTTACGACGGTCGAAATCCTGTCCTTGGCAGCCTAACGAGCCCTTGCCGAACGAGGGGGAGAATCAGGAGCGCTATGGGCCGTTGGCTCAATCGGGGATTGTCGTCCCTCGTCCTGATCCTCGGGCTGGGCCTGCGCGTTGCCAATCCCTCGATCATCGGCGAGTTGCAGGCGCGCTTCTTCGATTTCCTGCAGGAACTTAAGCCGCGCCAATACGTGCCGGCTCCGGTTCGCGTGGTTGACATCGACGACGAGAGCTTGGCGCGGCTCGGCCAGTGGCCTTGGCCGCGAACCACGATTGCCGAGCTGATCGACCGCCTGGATAAGGCAGGCGCCGCGGTCGTGGCGCTCGACATAATTTTGGCCGAGCCCGACCGCACTTCTCCGGCTCGCGCCTTGCAGCATCAGCCCAACATCCCCCCTGACGTCAGCCAATGGTTGGGGGGCCTGCGCGACAACGACCAGGTCTTGGCGGACACCATCCGCGGCACACCGACCGTGGTCGGGTTCGCATTGACGACGGGCGGCGGCGGCCGCGCGCCATTGCTGCGGGCGGGCTGGGCGACATTGGGCGACGACCCGGCGGCTTTCGTGCCCGGCTATGGCGGTGCCGTGACCACCTTGCCGGAAATCGAGGCCGCCGCCGCCGGCGATGGCAGCCTCAATCTCGTCTCGAGCCAAGATCAGATCGTGCGCCGCGTGCCGCTTGTCGTGCGTTATCAGAACACGCTCTACCCGTCGCTGACCGCTGAAGCGCTGCGTGTCGCGCAGGGCGCCAGCACCGTTATCGTCAAAGCATCCGGCGCGAGCGGCGTCACCTCTTTCGGACAAAACACCGGGATCGTCTCCATCAAGATCGGGGATTTCACCGCCGAGACCGACGCGTCCGGCGCGCTTTGGCTTTACGATACGGGTCGTGTGCCGCAGCGCAGCATCCCCGCCTGGCAGGTCATGGACGGCAGCGCGCCGGCGGACGATTTGCGCGGCGCGATCGTTATCATCGGCGCCGGTGCCGCCGGGCTCGGCGACATCAAGGCAACGCCGCTCAGCGTGGCCGTTCCGGGCGCCGAGGCCGATGCGCAGGTGATCGAGCAGGTGCTGCTCCAGAACTTCCTGCGTCGGCCGGACTGGGCCGCCGGGGCGGAGCTGTTCTATCTCGTTATCCTCGGGACCTGCCTCATTCTGGGCTTGCCGCGCTTCGGCGCCGCGCGAAGCGCCGTCTTCACCGCGGCCGTTTTCGCCGCGGTCTTTGCCTCGTCATGGTACGCTTTTTCGTCGCTCGGGCTGCTCTTCGATCCGGTCTATCCTTCGATCGTGGCGCTGTGCATCTATCTCACCTCCTCGCTCATCAACCAGCTTCAAACCGAGGCGGCGAAGCGCCGCGTCCAGGACGCCTTTGGCCATTATTTGCCGGCCACCCTCATCGAAGAGCTCGTCAGCGACCCGTCGAAGCTTCGGCTGGGCGGCGAGCACAAGGAGATGACCTTTTTATTCAGCGATATTCGCGGCTTCACCTCGATCGCCGAAAAGTGCAAAACGCGCCCCGAAGCCATAACGGAGATCATCAACCGCTTCACCACGCTGATGACCGAAGCGATTTTCCGCTGCGGCGGCACCATCGATAAATACATGGGCGATTGCGTGATGGCGTTCTGGAATGCGCCCGTAAGCCAGAAGGACCATGCGAGACTGGCCTGCGAAGCGGCGCTGGAGATGCGCCGGTCGCTGCGGCAGCTCAATGACGAGCTTGCCGCCGAGAACTCCGCCGTTCAGCTCGCCGAGGGCGAGAGGCTCTCTGTTCGGCTCGACGCCGGCATCGGCATCAACACGGGCTATTGCATCGTCGGCAATCTCGGTTCCGAGAGTCACTTCAACTATTCGGTCATCGGCGATGCCGTCAATTTGGCATCGCGGCTCGAGGGCATCTCCAAGAATTACGGCGTGCCAATCATCATCGGTGAAGAGACCGCAACCCAAGCGCCGGGCTTTGCCACGGTGGAACTCGATATCGTCGGGGTGAAGGGCAAGCAAGAGCGGGTGCGGATCTTCACGATTCTCGGCGACCACCAGCTCGGCAGCGATCCCGAATTTGTCGCCTTCCGCGTCCAGCACGCGAAAATGCTCGCGGCCTACCGAGCCAGTGACTGGCCGGCGGCGCGAGAGCTCATCGCCGTCTGTAGAAAATCCTACGCCGAGCTGACACCGGTCTACGATCTTTATCTTGCACGGATCGCGGCCCATGAGAGCAACACGTTAGGCCAAAGCCTAGAGGAGCTGCCAGCTGTAGCGCTGCCATAGCCCGGAGGGCGCCTGTCGCATCAACGAATGGCGACGGCGATATTAGCGCATCTGGACCCGATGCTTTTGACGCTAAGGCTTTCAACGTGCTTTTTCATAAAGTCATTCAATTTAGGTGACGTGGATGATATCATTCAATAATAGGCCTTCGAAAGCTTCAAGCGAATGGACGATCAAGAGGCAGCGACGCTCGATGCTGCGGCAATGGCCGACGTGCTGCGCGGTCACCCGACGTTTTCCTTGCTGTCGGAGGCAGCGACGCAAGCCCTACTGCGGGAGTGCGAGCTGCTCAGTCTCGCGCCGGGCGAAGTGCTCATCCGCCAGGACGAGGCAAGCGACGCCGCCTTCCTCATCGTCGAGGGCGAGGTAGACGTCACCGTCGAGAGCACCTACGGCGCGGTCCATCTGGCGCGGCTTCCAGCCCCCAGCCTGCTCGGCGATATCGGCGTCCTCGCCGATCTGCCGCGCAGCGCCACCGTGACGGCGGCCGTGCCGGCCTCGGCTCTGCGCATCCGCCGCGAGCCGCTCATGGCGGCGGTCCGCGATCATTCGTCGGTGCTCTTGTCAGTCATCAACCAGCTTGGCCAACGCCTCAACACGATCAACCAGGCGGTCGGATTCTATACGCATGCGCTGGCGGCGCTGGAACGCCAGGACTTCGATAAGGGTATCCTCGACGATCTCATGCGGCCGGTGCCGGAGCTGGTGAACTTCGCTCAGACCTTTCGGCGGATGGCCGAACAAATCATCCTGCGCCGCGCGCAGCGCGAGGAGATGGCGAGCGCCTCAGCGATTCAGCAATCAATGCTGCCGTCGCCGCTGCCACCCGACTTCGGCGATGGGCGCGTCGTCGTGCATGCCCAAATGCGGCCCGCGCGCGATGTCGGGGGCGACTTCTTCGACTATTTCCCGATCGGGCCGTCGCGGCTTGGCATCGTCATCGCGGACGTCTGCGGGAAAGGTGTGCCGGCCGCGCTCTTCATGGCGATCACACGCACGGTGATCCGGCTCGTAGCCCGCGAACACAACCCGGTCGATGTCGCCATTAGACGGGCCAATGAACTGCTTGGCGCCGAGAACGACGCGATGATGTTCGCCACCCTGTTTTACGGCGAATTCGACACCGCGACGGGAATGTTGATCTATTGCAACTGCGGGCACAATCCTCCGCTCGTCATTCGCGGCGATGGCACCACGGAGGAGCTGGGCGCCACCGGCCTGCCGCTAGCAGTAATGCCCGATTCCGCCTACAGAGCGGGTACGGTGACCTTAGCGCCGGGCGACCGGATTCTGCTTTATACCGACGGCGTCACCGAGGCGGAGGACGCAGTGAAAGCCCAATTCGGGGATGATCGTCTTGGCGCGGCCGTCGCCGAGTTGCGCGGCGGCACCATCCGCGAGCTGGTCGAGGGAGTGTTCCGCAGGGTCAACGAATTCGCTGCCGGCGCGCCGCAATCCGACGATATCACCTGCCTAGCGCTCGCTTTCGTTCCGCCGCCGAACGGCGCCTGAGAAGCGGCATTTTGCCGGCGCAATCCGACATCGCGGTCTGCTTCCGGGGCGTGCGCGGCAGCATCGCGTGTCCTGGACCCGATTGGCAACGCTACGGCGGCAACACCTCCTGCGTCGAGGTTAGATGCGGCCCCCATTTGCTGATCTTCGATGCGGGAACCGGTTTGCGGCCGCTGGGCAAGGCACTTGCTGCTGCCGGCGCCCCCGTCGAGGCCAACCTCTTCTTCGGCCATACCCACCTCGATCATCTCGTCGGCCTGCCGTTTTTTAAGCCGATATTTGATCCGGCGACCCGCCTCCGCCTCTGGGCCGGGCACCTCCTGCCACGTTATCGGCTGGAGGAGGTGGTCCGCATGACCTTGACCGCGCCACTCTTCCCAGACCTCATGGACAGAGTCGGTACGGCAATCGAGTGCCTTGATTTCAGGGTCGGCGACCAGCTCACGCCGCTGCCCGGGCTGCGCATCCAAACCGGACGCCTCAACCACCCCGGCGGCGCCACGGGCTATCGGGTGGAATGGGCCGGCAAATCCATCGCCTACATCACCGATACCGAACACCGCGTCGGCTCGCTCGATCCGACGGTCCTGGCGCTCGTCGACCGCGTCGACCTCATGATCTATGATGCAAATTATAGCGACGAGGAATATGCCTTGCACGTGGGCTGGGGCCATTCGACTTGGCAGGAGGCGATACGCATCGCCGACCAGGCTGCCGTCCGAACCTTGGCATTGTTCCACCATGATCCGAGCCACACGGATATTGTCCTCGACGAGATTGGCCGCGCGGCTGAGCGGCTCCGCCCCGGCACGATCGTGGCGCGCGAAGGGCTCGTCGTCACGTTCTGAGCTGGGCCGTCGTATCGACTCGCTATCGGAGCGCCAAAGAATGCAAAGGCTTGGTTTAGCGCTCCGATCCACGGCCATCTGGGGAATACCGGACAATTCGGCCGCGCGGGAATGCCAAAAGCTCCCGCCGCAGCGCAGGGCACGGCCGCGTTGTCGGACGACCGGGCCGGCCGCTATTGTCGAACCTGCCTCCAATTTTGCGAAGCCGCTATGCGCCTAATACTCCCTCTAGCCGCCCTCCTCGCGACCAGCGGAATCTATCTGTTTCTCGCGGGCGATACCGGGGCTTCGGGCTCCGCGGTGTTCGGCGGCACGCTTCGTGTCGCCGTCGAAATTGGCATCTGGCTGAGCGCGGCTTGGCTCGCCAGGAATTTCTTCGTGCTCGCCGTGCGCCGCTATTCCGAGCGGCGCGTGCGCGCGACGGGAGTGCTCGACAGGGGCGTGCCAAAGCTGCTGATCGATGTCGGCGGCCTTATCATCCTGCTCGCGGCGATCGTCGGCATCCTCGCCTACGTCTTCCATCAATCCCTGGGCGGACTCCTCGCGACCTCCGGCGTGATGGCGGCGATGATCGGCTTCGCCATGCAGCGCACGCTCTCGGACATCTTCTCTGGCATCGCGCTCAACGCCGAGCATTCCTTCGCCATTGGCGACTGGCTCGTGACCTCGACGGGGATCACCGGAAAGGTCGTCGAACACACTTGGCGCGCCGTCCATCTCGTGACCATCGATGGGCGGTCGGTGGTGGTGCCCAACAGCATGGTGATCAGCAGCCAACTCATTAATCTGAACGCGCCGGAGCGCCACTTTCGGCAGCGCGAGCCCATCTGTCTCGAATACAGCATTCCCGGCGAGCGGGCCGTCTCCATTCTCGAGACCGCCATGGCGATGACGGAGGGCGTCGCTCAAGACCCCGGCGCCGATCGTGCTGTTCGATAGCTGCGGGGACAACGGCGTCGTGTATACCCTCAACTACTGGGTAGAGGATTACCCGGAGTCCTTTGTCGTCGGTCGGCAGCTCATGATCAATACGCTCAAGCTGCTCGACCAGGCGGGATATTCGCCGGCCTATCCGAAGCGCGACATCGCTATGTTGGAGGCACCGCAGCGCCAGATCGAATACGAGATGGATTTGCCGGCGCTGCTCGGCCGGGTGCCGCTCCTGAAGATCCTCGACGAGGGCTCGCTCGCCGAGCTCGGCCGCAACGCGCGGCTGCAGAATTATTTGCCCAAAGCCGCGATCGTCAGCGAAGGCGATCCGGGGAATTCGCTGTTCGTGGTCATTTCCGGCCTGCTCGACGTGTCGCGGCGCGGCCTCGCGGCCCGACCGCGCTCCATTGGCCGGCTGGTCGCGGGCGAAGCATTCGGCGAAATGTCGTTGCTCACGGGCGCACCGCGCAGCGCCACCATCACCGCGGTGACGCCGGTGACCCTGGCCGAGATCACCAAAGAGACTTTGGAGCCCATCCTCAACGCTCACCCGGCGCTCATCTTGCAGCTCAGCGAGATTCAGGCCGCCCGCATGACCGCCAATATGGACAGCGAGAATTTTTCGGAGGACGAGCGGGAGGAATTGCAGAAGCTGGGCTTCGCCGCGGTCATGCGGCAAAGAATTCTCCAATTCTTCGGCCATGCCCGCGCGTAACCGCGCCCGGCGAGACGCCCTTCCCGGTCGACAGCCATTGCCGTCTCGACTTCGCCCCGACCGAGAAGCGCGGCGAGATCATTGCGCGGACGCCGCGGGCAGGGGTGGTGACAGTGCTGACATCCGCTGAGTGCATGCGCGAATAGTAGAGCGGATTGGGCGCTTTGGCGGTGCGCTCCGGGTCACCCACCTCCAGCCCTTCGCGCTCGTTGTATCGGCAATCGCACTTGGCGAGGTAACGTTTTAGATGCGGCTGGATGACATGGTGGTCCGCGCGGCACGATTGCGGCATGAAAGGAGCCCGGGACTGGCTTAGCCAAACCGCCAAATTGCCCGATCGACCGGGGCCACCTCTGCCCCCACCAAAAGCACTCATATTCCGAGAATATGCGCTGCAACAGCCCGCAGGCCCGGGCAAGCGCGATAATGACGACGCCGCGCGGATCGGGAATGACTTCGCCCAACAACGGCGCGGCGATGCGGCGCTTCGCTTCGAGAGACTTCTTGCCGTCGATCAGCGGGTAGCCGCGCGTTCCAAATAGCCAGCGCACTCGGCCGCCCGGCTCGCGCGCAATGCCGTGCTCGACGAGCCGCCGTACCATCGCCTCTCGACTGATCGGCGTTAGAGGCGCATTGTTATAGACGTCCATTCGGTTCCCCCCGGATACCTGAAGCTTCAGCGACTCCAGCTTCCTTGGTCCGAACCGAATGGACAACCTATTGAGACTTCACACCTAGCTCCGCAAAAACGCGAACCGGCGCCGCCGCATCAGGGTCATTCCAAGAAGCCCGGTGGCGAAAAGCCACAGAGATGCAGGCTCAGGCACCGTCGTCGTCGCCGCGCTGATATCGATCGTGTCGTTCACATTTCCGATGCCGGTCGTGGTGATCGTATACTCCGTGGTTTCTGAATAGGGCCCGACCAGCGACGGCGTATCGTTGGTCGAGGTGGACGTGCCGATACTTGTAAAATTTGCCGACGCCAAGGTCGTTCCCGTGAACAGCCCGTCGCTCAAATCGATGAGGGTCTGCTCGTCAACCGACGTGACCGCTCCGTTGAGAAGGTTGGAAGTAAATGAACTGAGGAACGGGTTGACCCCGGTCGGCGAGGTGAGGCCCTGTTCCGTGACATAGACGTTGAGCACGTTCGAACCGGTGCCCGCCTCGAGGTTGATCGAATTCGTCAAGAGTTGCGGCTCTGGTAAAGCTGGATAACCAGTCGCACTGACGTCGTTGACCGTGTAGGTCCCAAAAGCACCGCTGTACGTGGCATTTCCGCTGCCTCCGTCGGTCGCAACGGTCGTGATAGCGCCGCCATCCTCCTGCAAGCCGATTGAAATCAACGGGGTTGCGTGCGCCGATGCCGCGCACAGCAAGGGCATGAAAAGAAGTGCGGTGGCGGCGAGAACAATTTTACTCATTCGGGTTCCTTTCGCGGTAATCCTTTTGCGCCATATGAGTTTGCAAAGGTGAGGCCAGCTATGGCTTTTCAAACACTTACCGCCTGCCGGTCTTTGGGAAACGGTTAATTTGTAAGTGTTGCCGACAATGTCGGAAGCTGGCAGCCGCCGCGACTTAATCGAATGGAATGAGCAGAATCGGTCGAAAGCCGCAGGACCGCTCATGCGGCGGTGAGAGGCGGCGACGCGGCAATTCTCAAACGGTCTCTTAGCCCGCGAAAGCGGTGTCAGACATTGCCAGAGATGAAAGCGGGCGCGACCTCGGCCATGAAGCGCGCCATCTCGTCCTTCACTTGCGCGTGAGGTTTAAGCCCGAGATTAAAATAGAGGATGACCTCATCGAAGCCGCTCGCTTCAACTTTCGTCTTGAGCGTGTCGATGATCTGTGCCGACGAGCCGATGAGGACGGCATCGCTTTTCAAATCCTCGGGCTTCATCGTCTGATAGCGTTCGACGATTTTAGCGAAGTAGCGATAATTCTCCGGCGCCGTCTTTGGGTCGCCGAGAAAGGCCGGCGAGGTGCATTCGCGGTGATACCGTAGCTGGCGCTCGCGCGCGACCCGCTCTTGCTCCGGCGTATCGGCAAAGTGGATGAAATAGCTCGTGACAAGCCGGCCCGGCTTGTTGCCGTGCACCGCGCAGGCCTCGCGATAGATGCGCGCGACATCGGCGAGGCTGCCATGCACCGAGACCGCCGCGCCGGCCGCCACGACGAGCCCGGCCTTGAGCCGCGCCGCAAGCTCGATCGATGGTCGCGAAAACGAAGCCACGTAAATCGGCATCGGATGTTGCACCGGCTTCGGCGTGATCCACACACCCTCGAAGCGGTAATGTTTGCCGTGATGCGCGATCGGCACGTCGCTGCGCCACAACCGATCGACGATCTCGAGGCCTTCGGCGAAGATCTCGGCGTTTTCCTCGAAATTCGCGTCGAACGGCTGGTATTCACGGCGGTCATAACCGCGGCCCGCGGCAAAATTGACGCGCCCGCCGCTCAAAAGATCGAGCGTCGCCCATTGCTCCGCCACCCGGATGGGATGATGCAGCGGCAGGACTGTCACGGCCGGGGCGAGCCGGATGCGCTTGGTCTTCGCCGCAACATAGGTCAGCAGCAACTCGGGGGCGGAATTCACGCCGAGCGTGCTGAAATGGTGCTCGCCGATCCACGCCGAATGCATGCCCAACTCATCGGCATAAATGGCCTCGGCGGCGATCGTGGCGACGAATTCGTTGGGGGTGCGGGGATTGCCGCGATAATTGTTATCGCTTAACGTGAAATAGCCGAAATCCATCTAGCGCCCTCCGCGTCTCACCTATCTGGGCTTAATTTCCGCTTGTAGGAATGAGTTCCGTGGCGAGCTTCGATACGCGGTCGCGTATCGGGATCTGGTCTTCCGCCTGCAAACTGGTTTCGGGCACATCCGCCGTCGGAAGGGTAGCGGGATCGCCCGGCGGCACGTCGAGCCGCCGCGTATTGCGCTTGGATCGACCGTAATCGGTCTGGCCGGCCTTCGACAGCAGCCAGTTGATATAGACCTTCGCGGCATTCGGATGCGGCGCGCGGTCCATGAGCGAGACCGTTCCAAACGCCGTGTCGCCGGCGAACTTGGTGAGATCGCCCTTGAACCACACGACGTTCTTACCGAGCCCTTGCGCCTGGAACAGCCCGAGCTCGTCGACCGGCGTCGCCACCCCGATCGGGTAGGTGCCGCTGACCACCCATTCGGCCTGCTGGCGCCGGTTGGTCGAATAGACGATCTTTTGCGTGGAGAAGATCTGCTTGAGCAGATCCTCGCCGAAATTCATCAGCAGGGTTTGCCCCACCAGAACCCCGGCGCCGGGAAGCCGCGGATCGTCCCAGACGATCTTATTCGCGAATTCCGGTTTCAATAAATCCTTGAATGACGTGAACGCGCCGGGAGCGACGACATCCTGGTTGATCGCGATGAGAGGGTCCATCGTGAGATCGAAGGAATAGGTGTAGGTTTTTTCCTTGTCCATCCAGCCGGCATCAAAACCGCCGCGCCAAAGCTTGCTGTCCACCACCTCGGGCAGGATCAGCGCCGGACGCAAGGGCGCGAAGGCGCCAGCGGGCTTGAGCGTTTGCAGGATCGAGGGCGTCCCGCCGACATAGACATCCCAGCGGAACACGCCGCCTTCGCGCTCGCGCAGGATGGCCTCGACCACGTCGCGGCCGCTGGTCCCCGTGAAGTCCAGCTTGATGTCCAGGTAGGCTTTCCGAAAGCCTTCCGTCAGAACCTGTTCATACACTTTCCCGGGCGCGCCGTGGACGACGACTTCGCCTTCATTGATCGCCGCCTTCACAACCTCGTCCCAGCTTTGCGCCGCCGCGCTGGTCGCGAAGAACGACGACGCGATCGCGGCCGCCAGAACGAGCAAGAGCCCCGAGAATTGAGCGTCCCTCTGGTTCACGGATTCACCTTCCCTCCCGCCGACTTCGCATGTTTGCCGAGCGATTTGCGAACGGCGCGAAGTATATAAGACTTCGCCCGTTGAAAATATCCTAGATTCGCTCGCGCGGTTGGGTGCACACTTCCCAGAGGGAAAGCGCACACATGCCGAAACGAGGCTCTATCTTGCGTGTCGGCGTTGCCGGGCTCGGCACCGTTTCGAGACAAATCCTGGCGGGCTTTGCCGATGCGCCGGGCGTCGCTCTGGCCGGCGCCGCCGATCTCAGGGCCGAGGCGCGCGAGGCCTTCACCCAGAATCACGCCCTCCCCGCTTTCGAGAGCGTGGAGGCGATGTGCCGCTCGTCCGAGATCGACGCGGTCTGGATCGCCACGCCCAATGCGCTTCATTGCGCGCACAGCATCGTCGCGGCCGAGCACGGCAAGCATGTCATTTGCGAGAAGCCGATCGCCATCTCGCTCGCCGAATGCGACCGGATGATCGCCGCGGCCGACGCGGCGGGCGTCCAATTGCTGCAGGGGCACTCCAAGATTCTTCGATTTTCCGATTCAAGCGATGCGTCGGATTATCGCCAGCGGAAGGCTCGGCAAGGTCATTCAGATCAACTCGATGATGTATAATGATTGGCTGCAGCGTCCCCGGATCGACTCCGAGCTCGACACCGCGAGCGGCGGCGGTGTCGTCTTCCATCAGGGGCCGCATATGATCGACATCGTGCGTTTTCTCGCCGGCGGCTTGGTCCGCAGCCTCAGCGCGACATGCGGAAGATGGGACCCGCATTTCAAGACCGAGGGCGATTTCTCGACGATCATGGATTTTGCCGATGGCGCCGTCGTCAGCCTCGCTTTCAACGGCTATGGCTATTTCGATGTCACCGAACTCACTTGGGGGATCGGCGTCTATGGCGCCGAAAGGCGTGAAGTCGCGCCACCGGCAAGACGCACCAGGGCGCTGACCGAGGCGGAAAAATACGCGGGACCGCCGTGGGCTCCCGCCACGAAGCCCGACGTCAAAAAGCGGATGCCCTTCTTCGGCCTCACCATCGTGAGCTGCGAGCGCGGCGTCATCCGGCAGTCCCCGGACGGGCTTTACGTCTATGACGAAAGCGGCTGCGCGGAAATTCCGGTATCGCGCAATATCGAGCGCGCGGCGGAACTCATCGAGCTGCGCGACGCGCTTGCCGAAGGCAGGCGGGTCTTCCCCGACGGCAGGTGGGAAGCCGGCACGCTCGAAACCTGCCTGGCCATCCTCGAATTGTCAAGGAAGGGCGGCGAGATCGCACTGAGGCGGCAAAGCCCCTGCCCCTCGATCCCCTGACCCTAGGCGCGAATGCCGAGCCTCAATCCCAGGAGGCGCGCGGCCACCGCGATCCCGATGGTCAGCGCGATCACCACGACGGAAATGACCGCCGCCGCCTCGGATTTGCCGTCGATGATGTAATTGAGTTGGAGCAGCGACAAGGTTCTCGTGTCGTTCGCGGCCAGCAAGGCCACGCTCGCGATGTCGCGCGTCGCGCCAATGAAATTGATAAGCCCCACGAGGATCAGCGTCGGCATCAGGATTGGCACGGCGACGCGGCCGAAGGCGTACCACCAGGTCGCGCCAGTGGTGCGTGCGGCTTCCTCGAGCCCGGCGCCGATCTGCAGCATCGCGGCCTTGAGTATCTGCGTGCCCAGCGTCATGTTCGCGATCACGACCGCGACGACCAGCAGCGGAAGGCTGCCGTAGAATAGCCGGAAGAGAGGATTGCCCAAGACGACGGAGAGCAGCCCGACGCCCAAAAGGATTCCGGGAATGGCAAAGGGCAGCCAAGACAGGAAGTCGAGCAGGCCCTTTCCCCGATAGTGCGACCGCACGGTGAAATAGGCGATCAGCGCGCAGAACAGGATCGAAGCGACCGCGGTGCCCGCGGCCAGGATGGCGGTGTTCATCAGCGAGCGGATGAAGAAATCGTCATGGAGCATCGTCTCCCAATTGGCGAGCGTCCACGGCTCGGCGAGATTGAAGAAGCCGAAGAGCTTCATGAAGGACGATAGGACGACGAAGGAAACCGGGAGCACCGTGATGCAAAAGACGAACAGCGCGAGCAGCGCGAATATCGGATAGCGCCAGCGCCCGAGCCGCGTCGGCGCCAGACGCATGCGCCCCTCAATCGAGGCGAAGTCGCGCCGAGCGAGCAGATAGCGATGAAGCACGATGAGCGGCGAAATGATCGCAAACGCGATGATGGAAAGCGCGGTCGCCGAGCCGAATTCCGGGGGAATTTGATTGACGAGCCGGTAGATGATCGTGCCGAACACCCAGAAATTGAACGGCGGTCCCAGCACCATCTCGATTTCGAAGGTCTGCATCGCGCGAATGATGGAAAGCACCATGACGGTCAGAATTGCGGGCGCGGCGATCGGCACGACGATCCGGAAGAGCGTACGCCACTTCGATGCGCCGCAGATGCGCGCGGTCTCTTCGAACGAGGCGTCGATGTTGCGCAAGAGCGGCGTCAGCAGCATCACCTTGATCGAAAGAGTGCTGGTGCTGAGATGCGACCAAACGATGCCCCAGAAGGAATAGATGTCGAAGGGCGCCTTGCGCACGAAGGGAAGCGCCGTGAAAAGGAGATTGAGCAACCCCTTCTGCGGATCGAGCAATACCACCCAGCCCAGCGTCACCGAGAGCGGCGGCAGGAAAAATGTCACCCAGAACATGAATTCGAGCGCGCCGCGCAGGGGCAGATCGGTGCGCGCGAGAACCCAGGACACGAGCACGGCGAGCGGAAGCGAGATCGACTCGTTGGCCGCGACGATTTTGAGCGTGTTGGCGATCGCCGCGCGCATCCCCGGATCGGCGAGCGCCGCCCGCCACGGCGCAAGGCTCCAGTGGCGCGCCTGGCCGATAAGGCCCGTGGTGAAGCTGTCCACGACGATGATGAAGACGGGATAGAGGCACGAACAGCGCCACGATGGCGAGCAGCGCGAGAAACACGATATGCTGCGTGGATAGGAAGCGCACATGGCCGCGCGCGACCAGTGCCGCCACCGCGGTCATTTCGCCCACAGCCTCAGATTTCCCGGCGGCAGAACGAGCTCGACCGGATCGCCCTGCGCCGGCGACAGCTGCGGCGGCAGGTAGACGAGGATCGCTTGCGATCCGATGCGGACCTCGCATTCCGAGCGGTCGCCCTGATAGAGGATAGCCTCGATCACGCCTTTCAAGATGCCGCCTTCGGCCGGCTCGCCCGCGCGCCGCAGCCGAACCGCTTCGGGGCGCACGGAAATCTCGACTTCCGTTCCGGGCACGCAGGCGATGCCGGGGGGCGCGGGGCAGTCGAGCGGCTCGGCGGGGCTGCAGGCAAGCGCGACCGACACCCGGCCGTTCGCCGCGCCCCGCACCACCCCGGATAAGGTTACCGATTTCCCCAGAAAGTCCCGCACGAATTGCGTCGCGGGACGCTCATAAAGCTCGCGCGGCGCGCCGATCTGCTCGACCTTGCCATGGTTCAAGACGATGATCCGGTCGGAAAGGCTCAAGGCTTCGGTTTGATCGTGGGTGACGTTGATCACCGTCAACCTGAGCCGATTCTGCAGCAGCTTCAGCTCGAGCCGCATTTGCTCGCGCAGCTTCACGTCGAGATTGCTGAGCGGTTCGTCGAGCAACAGGAGCGCCGGCTCGTAGACGAGCGCGCGGGCCAGTGCGACGCGTTGCTGCTCGCCGCCGCTAAGACGCGTGGCCGGCCGATCCTCGAAGCCGACAAGCCCGATCATGGCGAGCGCCCGCTTGACGCGCTCGGCGATTTCCGCCGCTGAAACCCGACGGAGCCGCAAGGGAAAGCCGACATTTTGCGCGACACTCATATGCGGCCAGATCGCATAGGACTGAAACACCATGCCGATCTTGCGGCGCTCGGGCGGCAGGTTGATCCGGCCGTCCACCGAGACGACCGGCACGCCGTCGATATGGATGGCGCCCGCATCGGGCGTCTCTAAGCCCGCGATCATGCGTAAGGTCGTGGTTTTGCCGCAGCCGCTGGGGCCGAGGAGAGTCAGCGATTCGCCCTTCGCCACGGCGACGGAAAGATCGTCCACGGCGGTGGCGGACCCGAAATTCTTCGTCAGGTGCTCGAGCCTTACAAAGGCCTCATCCAACGCCGCAAGCCTCCCCAACGCGTCCGGCTTCAATCTTCCGTCAGCGCACAATAATAGCGCCACAGCGCGGCGGCATGGCGCCGGGGATTTTCGCCTTTTTCCGCGCCCGGACGCGGCAGCCCCATTTTGCGCATGACCGCCTCGTCCTCGGCCGAGATCGGCTGCGGATTTCCGAGCAGGTGAGCCCGATAGTTCATCGTGGCCAGCTCGTTGAGCTGGATCGCATAGAGCGACGCGTCCTCGATCGTCGCTCCGGCGGCGGTGATGCCGTGGCCGCGCATCATGCAGGTCTTCGCGCTGCCCATCGCCCTGGCCAGTTCCTGGCCGAGCGCCGCCGTGTTGATAAGGATGCTTCGATCAAAGGTCGGAATGCCATCAAGCGCCATCAACGCGCTCGGCGGATCGAAGGCGCCGTAAAGCGGCAACAACTTCTTGCCGCAAATCGTGAACAGCACCACGGTCGGCGGATGCATGTGGACGACCGCGCCGACCTCGGGCCGGTTCTTGTAGATTTCGGTGTGGATGAAGATTTCCTGCGGTACTTCGAGACCCGGCTTTCCGCCGGCGACGAGCTTGCCGTCGAAATCGGTCTCCACGATCTCGTCTTCGGTCGTATAGCGGACGCCAAGCTCGTCCGGCCCGCGCGCGCGTATGAGGACGCGGCTCTCGCCGGGAATCCGCGCGCTGACATGACCGGTGGCCGCTTTCGTCAGTTCGAGCTTGCCGAGAACGCGGCAGGATTGGGCCACGCGCGCGCGCAGATCGCCGGTCTCACTCATCCCTCAACCCCTTGGCGGAACGCAATGGAGCGACGCCTAACCCGATCACGGAACCGGTACCTGGCGCGAGAGCGGCACCTCGCGGCGCTCGCGCGACGATTCGAGGATCGCGAGACAAACCTCGAGGCTCGCCCGTCCCCAAACCCCGTCCGGGAAAACGGTGCGCCCTTCCGCCAAGGCATCGCGCAGCTCGACCAGCTCGGCGGAGCGACCAGCATTGTGCGCGATCGGAACCTCTTGGCAACCATCGGCGGTATAGACGAAGAGCCCGTCGGGCGACTGACGAATGACGCCGCGCTCGCAACTCACGATCGTCAGTCCGAAGAACGGCATGCGGTTCCGCGCCGCCGCCGGGGCCGCCGCGCTCTGGGCGACGAAATCGTATTTCTCCCGCGCTTCCATCGGGCCGGCGCGGCGCGGGCGCGGCTTGCCTTGGCGCGGATCGGCGCGTTGCTGGCCGCCCTCGCCGATGCCCCACACCATTTCCGTGCCGTCGAAATAGCCGTAGCCGTTGAAGGCGAGCGTCGCCGCCGCGCCGCCTTCGAATTCGAGCAGCGCGGTGAAATTCCCTTCCGTGTCGAAATGCGGGTCCCAACGCCCCGCCACGGCGCGCACCGATTTCGCCATGCCGCCCGCGATGTAGCGCACGATATCGACCTGATGGGGGCCCTGGCGATAGACGAGGCCGCCGCCTTTCGTCGTATCGACCTCGGAGGCGAGACGCGGGCGCTGCAGCCAATCGTTGTAATTCCAGCTATCGATCTGGATGACCTCGCCAAGTTGCCCGCCGGCGACCAGGGCGCGCATGGCGCGAATAGGCGAATCGAAAATCTTGGAATGGCCCTGCAACAGCTGCACGCCGGCGCGCCGCGCCGCCTCGACCATGCGGTCGCATTCGGCCAGCGACACCGCCATCGGCTTTTCGCTGATCACATGCTTGCCATTCTCGGCGGCGGCGACCGCGTGCTCGCAATGAGAAAGATTGGGCGTCGCCACCCAGACGGCATCGATCGCGTCGGAGCGGCACATCGCCTCGACGCTTTCGAAAACCGGCAATCGATAGGCCGCAACGAAGGCGTCGCGCGCCTCGCGACGAAGATCCGCGGCCGCGCCGAGCTTGACGCCGGGCAGGTCGCGAAAGCAGGGCAGAATTTGCGCGGCGGCGGCCCCGAGGCCGGCAACGCCCATGCGCAGGTCAGCCGTCATTGGACCCGATGACCTCACTTCGCCGGCGCGTATTTCCGCGAACGCTCGACCGTCGTCCGATCAATGTTCTTGAAATTGATCTGCTGGTTGCATGCCGGATCGCGTATGACTCCAACCGGCTCCTTGCCTTGCCCCACCGCCTTGATCTGCTCAATCAGCAGGCGGCGCATCATGACGACGCCACGATCGGTCGTGCCGAGCAGCTCGGTGCTGCGGTCGAAGATGCGGCCCTGGGTTTCCCACGCCATCAAATCCTGGCCCGGGAAATCGCTCAGGTCGTATTCGCCGTCGGGTCCAAGCGGGTGGAGCAGATAGGTCACCGGTATGTCGGCATCGGCCTGTCCCGCGTCGGCGCCGTCGCGCGTCGGCGTGAATTCGAGCCACAGGATGTAGGTGGTCTGGTCGTCGACGGGAACGCGCCAATGCATGACGAGTTCCTTGCCCTGCGGCGCCACGAGGATATTCGGAAAGACCGCGGGATGGCCGGCTTCGGTGCCGCCCTTCTCACCCCCATAAGTGCGGATTTTGCGAATGCCGGCCCAGGCGGGCTCGACGCACAGCTCGAAATCGATGCCCTCGATCGGACGGCTGAAATAAGCGATCGATTCCGCAAACGCCCCGTCCTTGCGCGTTTGCTTCAGCATGTGGGCGTGCAGATAAAAGGTGTGCACGGGATCGAGCGAATTCTCTTGCGCCTGCAGCCAGTTACAGCGATGCACCGGGAGCACCACGATCTTGCGCGTGCCGTCCTCGCGCACCATCGTCTCCCAGCGCGGCAGAAGCGGTGCGGGTTCGGGCCCCAGATACGCGAAGAGAATGCCGGCAAGCGACTGAACTGGGTAAGAGCGGCGGCAGGCTTCGTCCTTGAGCGGGCTGTTCGCGGGCTCGAATGGCTGCTCCACGCATTTTCCGGCGACATCGAATTTCCAGCCGTGATAGGGGCAGCGAATCCCGTCGGGCTCGACGAAGCCAAAATAGAGCGAGACGTGGCGATGAGGGCAGTGTTCCGGCAGCAAGCCATAGCGGCCGGCGGCATCGCGGAACAGCACCAGATCCTCGCCCAGCATGCGAACGCGCTTTTTCGGCTTCGCGTCGGTGATTTCGGCTTCCGGGCAGATCGGCATCCAATAGCGCCGCATCAACTCGCCGCACGGGGTCCCGGGTCCGACTTGCGTGACCAGCGCGTTATCCTGCGGTGACAGCATCTTCAGTGTCCTCTCCTTGAGATCGGCGCCGGCCTATTCCGCCGCCGCGGACTTGGCGCCGACGGCGGGAAAATATTTCTCCATCTTCGGTTGGCCGCCGTTGCGCGCCATCTCATCGAGCCACAGCGGATGGATGCGCGGGTCCTGGTCCTCGTATTCGATCTGGTCGCCGCCTTCCTTGATGCTGAGCGAGACCGCTTGCTTCTTGCCTTCGCCGCCGCTGGCGCGCCGCTGCGCCGCGGTCAACACATAGCGTATGCCGCCGACGCCGGTGGCCAGGTAGCGGGCCGGCCGGTTGCTGGTGTTGAAGTGCTGGTGAAGCTGCCGGTCGGCCGGCGGAAACACCACGCCGTGCTTCCAGTCGATCCGCAGGAAATCTTTCTGGCCCTCGTACCAGAGCAGCGAAAAGCCGGTTCCGACCACGCACATGACATGGGCGCCGGGGCCGTGGCGATGCCCCTTCTTGTAGGTGCCGGGCGGCATTTCCGAGATATGCGCGTGCATGGAGCTGTCGGCCAGGACGAACATGATATTCGAGCTGCCGGCGCCGCGGTCTTCCCAGGCCTGCAGTTCGAGCTGTTCGAGATCGGGGACGAAATTGGTCTCCCACATATGGTTGCCGGGCCGGATCATGACGAGATCGCCCTCGCCGGAATAATATTCGTTCTTGCCGATGCGGTCGGAAAACACCGCGTCGCTGCCGAAGATGAAGCTCTCGTTGTGGAACAGGTTCATCACCAGCGGCATGTTGGTGGTGGCGACGACGAGAGCGCGCTTCTGGCCGCTGCCGTTGAAGTGGCGATACCGGGCATTGAGCGGGATCGCGAACATGCTGCGCTCGCTCCATTCGAAGCTGCGCTTGGTGCCGTCGCGGAATTCGATTTGCGTGCTGCCGGTGCCTTCGAGGACATAGAAGACCGACTCGTAGAGGTGGTGCTGCGGCGTCGAGGAGCCGCCGGGCGCGAGCTCGAACAGGAACATGCTGGCGAAATCGCCGCGCCCCTTGAGATGGCAAGCGGCGCCCTTCATCCCGTAGCGCGGCCAAGGCTGCGTCGCCACCGAGAAAAGATCGATGCCGTAATCTTCGACGATGGGCACGCCTTCAGCCTTGATCCAGTCGAGATAAGAATCGATGCGGTAGCGCGGTATCGTTGTTTCTTCGCTCACGGTCTCCTCCTCATTCGATCCTCGAAAGGGTTCAGGAAAACAACAGCGACTTGATTACGACCGGAACCACGCCCGGCGGCGACATCATGGCACCGACATCGACATAGTCGAGATCCTGGAGTTGAACGCCGTCGATCGACACGAGTTGGCCCGGCAGGCCAAGCTCGCGATGCAGCAGCCGGCCGATGGTGCGGCCGATATCGCCGTCGATCATCAAGAAAAGCGGCTCGTCGCGCACGCCCTCGGGCGCGACGGCGGCCACGATCGCGCGACCCGCGGCGGCGAGGCGCCCGTAGTCCGGATCGCCGTGCCACGAGAAGGCGATGGCCGCCCGCGCCCCGGGCTCGAGGTCCAAATCGGCGAGGCCGCGGCGGATGGCGTCGGCGAGAGCGTCGGGAGCCTCCTCGGCCACGCGCCCGACATGCACGACGGGGATGCCGTGCACGGGCAGAACGGACGGATCGGACAGATAGATGGTCTTGCCGCTGACCTGGATGGTGAATTGCGAGGCGCCGATGACGGTGGCGCGAATCCTTTGGCCGGGATCGACCAGCGTCAAGCCGCTGCGCCCGCTGAGTTCCCTGGTCAGGGCGCGGGCGAGCGGCAGCGCGATGTCGCCATATTCCTCCTCCTCGCCGCCAAAGATATATTCCGAGACGCCGCCCGAGAAGGTGAGCGCCACTGGCGAGGCGGAGCGCCGCAAGCCTTCGGTCAGCATGAGGGAAGCGCCGAGCCGATCGAGCGGCGCGCCGAGAATGTGGTCCGCCATCACCGTCGCGAGCCGGCGCGCCAGCGCGTCGCGCGTCGCGGGGTCGGCCAGCGTCTCCGCGCCGGTGGCGAGGCCCAACTCCTCCGCGACGAGGCGCGCGGAATCATCGACGCGCGTCCAATTGCCCTCGGCGTCGCTCGCGATGAGCCGGCCGCCGGCGGCAAAAGCGGCCGAGCTCAGCACGGTGCCGCGATCGATGAGAGCGAGCTTGGTCGTGCCGCCGCCGATGTCGACATGGAGCACGCATTGCTGCCGCTCGCGCGACAGACGCACCGCGCCCGAGCCGTGCGCGGCGAGTCGGCACTCGAGTATGTGACCCGCGGTCGCGCAGACGAATTTTCCCGCCTCGTCGGCGAACAATTCGTCGATCGCACGCGCGTTCCGGCGCTTGATCGCCTCGCCGGTCAGGATGACCGCGCCGCTGTCGATCTCGCTGCGGGCGAAGCCGGAATCCTCATAGCATTGATCGATGAAGCGGGAGAGACTGGCGGCGTCGATCGTCCCGTCGGCGAGGAACGGCGTCAGCATGATGGGCGAGCGCCAGAGGATCTGGCGGTCGATGACGACAAAGCGGCTCGACAGGCCCTGGCTGTGGCGCTGCAGCAGCACCTTGGCGAAGAGCAGATGCGAGGTCGAGCTGCCGATATCGATGCCCACGGTCTTGAGCTCGACGTGCTCCTGGCTCCAGATGAACTTGGCGAGCTCGGCGCGCTGTTCTTCCGTCGGCTCGCCGTGCTCGTGCAGAAATTCGGTGTCATGCATGCTGTCGTCTGCCATGGAACCTCGCGCCCCGCGCGATCATAGGCCAGCGGCGCCGGATCGAACAACCGGCATTGGGCCTATCACGGCTGCGCCGGGATGAATTGCTTGGCGAGAGCCGACGCCGCCTCGCGCGAGGACAGGTTCGCCTCGCTCTGCGATGCGATATAGGTGACACCGGCCACGGGGAACTGTTCGGGCACGACGTGGGGAACGTCGAGGCGGCGGCTGTTATGGCCGGTCTTGCCCCAATCGGTCTGCGCCGCCTTCGACATCAGCCAGTTGATATAGACCTTGGCGGCATTGGGATGAGGCGCGCGATCGAGCAGCGAAACCGTGCCGTAGCCATACTCCACGGTCGGATGCGGCAGGGACGCGTCGAATGGCGCGATCTTCTTGCCGAGCCCCTGCGCCTGGAAGGACTCGATCTCGTCAACCGACGTGCCGATGCCGATCGGGTATTCGCCATTCACGACCCATTCGGCGTGCTGGCGGGTATTGGTGATATAAACGATCTTCTGCCCGGCGAAGAGCCGCCTCAGGAAATCGGCGCCGAAATTGAGGAACAGCTTTTGCGCGGTCGCGACGCCTTCGCCGGGAAGGCGGGGATCGTCCCACACGATCTTGCCCGCGAATTGCGGCTTCAGCAGGTCGTCATAGGTCTTGAGATCGTCGTGCGCGACGAAGTCCCAATTGACGTACATCACGGGCGTTACCGTCGCTTCGAAGCCGAGGATATAGGTCCTATCCTTGTCGATCCAGCCGCTATCGAGCCCGCCAAACCAGGCCTTATCGTCCAGCACCTCGGGTAGAACGAGCGCCGGCCGCAGCGGCGCGAACGCGCCGATCGGCTTGAGGCTCTGCAGGATCGAGGACGTGCCGCCGACATAGACATCCCAGTTGTAGATGCCCGCTTCGCGCTCGCGCATGATTTGCGGGATGGCGTCGCGTCCGCTCAACCCGCTGAAGATGATCTTGATCTGCGGATAAGCGCGGCGGAACCCTTCGGTCAGCACCTCCTCGTAGACCTTGCCCGGGCCGCCATGCACCTCGACCTCGCCCTCGGTATTGGCGGCCGCGACGATCTCGTCCCATTGGGAAGCGGACGCAGAGACGGCGCCGAGTGCGCTGGTCAGCGCCACGGCGATGACTGCGGTCGCGCTCAAGCTGCGCTTCATCCCTTTCGTGGGCTCGTTCCGACCCATTGCCCCTGCCTCGACGCAGTATCGCGGGCGGTCAGCGAAACGGGCAAGCCCGTCGCGGCCAATTTCCGACCAGCCGCCCTAAGCGGCTGGGTTGCGAGCCGTAACCACCTGGATCGCGAGAGGAAAGCGAGAGAGGCCCGAAGGCAGCCGGAACGGGGCCATATGGCGGTCTACAACGAGCCGCGCTTGCGGCATCTTCTCGACTGGCACGCCCACGAATCCCAGTTGGGCTTCATCCACGATTGAGTTCTCGGGCACCTCGACCGTGTACTCGTGGGTCGCGAGCGAGACTCCGATGAAACCCGCTCCTTCAAGAATCTCGCGGACGCGATTGGCATCGGCCAAGGTGAAGGGGCCGGTTGGACTCTTTCCAGGCATTGGCAGCGGTGGCGGCGGAACGATATCCGCCAGAGCAGGCCCGAAGAACCACGGGTTCTTCGCTGCCGCTTGCCAGCAAGCGAAACCGAGCCGCCCTCCCGCAACGAGGTGATGGCGGATATTGGCGAAGGCGGTCACGGGCTCGTCGAAGAACATGACGCCGAACTGGCTCATCGCTACGTCGAACGGGGCCCCCGGGATTCGATCCGTCTGAGCGTCTTTGACGACGAAGGAGATGTTGCTCGCCCCGGCCTCGGCCGCCCGCCGCGACGCCAGAGCCGCCAGCGGGCCTGAGATGTCGGCGCCAACCGCCACGCCTTGTGTTCCGATCATCTTAGCTGCCGCGAGCGTCGCGATTCCGCCGCCGCTGCCGATCTCCAGCACCCGCTCGCCTGGTTTGAGTTTCAGCGCATCGAGCAGCAGCGGCGTCACGGTCTCCGTAAAGCGCTCACGCTTCGGCCAATGCGCGGTCCAATCGTGGTCGTTCCAGCGTTGCCGCTCTGCGTCATTTGATGCCATTCGACTTCTCCAGATGACCCGAAATCGCCGTGAAAAATAGCACCCTGCTCGGCGGGCCGGAAGTCGTAAAAGGCTATTCGAGGAGCCGCCGTCACGCTGGCGCGGTTGCCGTCCGAGGCCGACGAGATGTGACGCGATCGAAACAATTTGAGTTGAATTCGTCTAAAATTTTAGTCGATAGAATTTGAATTAACTTAAGCGTTTCCATCACAGTGCCAGCGCCGTCACCCTAGCAACAGCAGCGATCGGGAGCAAAAATGTCCAACTATGGCGATTACCGCGTCGAAGAGCATGGTGCGCGGAACGATGATGTCGTCGGTCCCATAGCGCGTGACGAGCAGCGCCCGATTCCACAACGGCGAGCCATCACCTACAGCAGCCATCCGCTTTTTGCCGAGCCGGAGTGGGCCGCGTGATGGCTTCGGGCGCGCAAGGCCCAACATGACGCCCTATCGCTGCCGCTTCATCGACCGGCAAGGCGAGCCCTTGCCGCATGATTTTCTGATCGACGCCGCCGACATCGAGGGCGCGATCGAGCGCGGGCTCGAAGCGCTATGGACGATGCCGCAGCATCCCGGCTTCGAGATTCGCGACGCGGACCGTATCGTGCACCGCTATATCCGGCCGCGCCGCGAATTCTGAATCCTTATCGACCGGCGCCGCCCTTAAAATCCGTGCAAGGCGTCAACGCACGAAGCGCGAGACGAGCTCGAGCTGTCGCTCAATCGGTCTCCGTCGGGGTGTGCAGCGGGTCCGCGCCATAGCCGCTCGCGAAATCGAGCATCAGGCGAGACAATTTTTGCGCCGCCTCGGCATAGTCCGTGCCGGTCTTGGCAGCGAACTGGCTCTGGCACTCGATCAGATCGGCCGGGTCGCGGCACGCCGCCAACTTCTCCCACATCGCCAACTCCTCCCGGAGACGGGTCAGCATGAACTGCGCCATCTCGTTCGAAAGCTTGGACATGCCGTGCGCCCAAGATTCGAACGCGCGACGATTCATGCCGAACACCGGCTCGTTATGGGCACTCCGCTCCTTGTGCGTGGCTGATTGTTGGGTCGCTTTCACATCGTCGGGCATGGCCATCTCTCCTCCGGCTCAGGACGCGTCCGTGACGCAGCGATTAGACATCTGACGATATAGTCGCCATCGCGACACAGATTGCGACGAACAGCAAGCGTTGAATGATGTCCGGATTGTGTCCATTTTCTGTCGCACCGCATTGATCCGGAGCGATGTCGCTGCGGCGAGCTCTGGGCGATGCCCTCGGGAGCAGGATCCCTGCGGATCTCCGGTTGGGCGGGCGCGAAACCGCGGTCCCTAGCCGCAAGGTTCCCCCTTTTCCCGAAAGCAGATCCGAGCGGGGATAAATTCTTCCGATGAGACGTATATCTCTAGCAAATACGCCGCGAGGATAGGCGCGACATCGATTCGATCGGCGTAATGCTGACGAGGTGGGTTCCGTTGCCCGATTCGCCGACGATCCGCCACGTCATCCTGCTGACGGGCAACACCGGAGCGAAAGAGCTGGCCACGTTTCTTCAGCTCCAGCGGCCCAAACTGAATGTCGTACACGTCGCGACACGCCTTCAACTCGATGCGCTTCCGGAAGACCAGCTTGGCGGCGCAAGATTGGTCGGTTTCAGCACTGGCGTCGTGGTCCCTTCGCGAATCCTCCGCCGACTTGGATACGGAGCCTACAACTTCCATCCCGGTCCCCCGGATTACCCCGGCTGGGAACCCGGCGCCTTCGCCATCTACGATCGAGCCCCGAACTTCGGGGCAACCGCCCATGAAATGATCGACACGGTCGATGCGGGACCGATCATCGGCGTGACGCGCTTTCCTCTGCCGCCGCATATCACGCGCGATCAACTGTATTATCAGGCGCTCAAAGCCATGCTGGGGCTTTTCCGACGCCTCGCTCCGTCGCTTGCGAGCAATCCCAAGCCGCTGTCGGCGCTGCCGCTTAGCTGGGGGAAACCGACCCGGACACGTGCTGAATTCAACGCAATGTCTGTACTTTCCGCCGATCTCGACGAGGAGGAACGGAATCGTCGTAAGCGAGCCTTCGTCGACGCTTCTCCGGCAGACGGCCTAGCCGAAGGCGCGGCTTAGAGCGCCGAGCCAGAGTCTCCTCAGACATGCATAATTTGGAGCTCGGGAACGATCTCGGGATCGCTCCTCGACGCCGCCATTCAAATGTAAAAAAGGTCCCGCCCGCATTAGGGGGGTGCAGGCGGGACCGCGAACGCCCCACTCGCGGGAGGGTATGCGGCTGGGGCGACGATGGCTTCTCAGTTCATTTATGTCGGCGATTGGGTTTTCATCCCTTCGGCGAGCTCATATCCGACGCCCGCGCGCTTTTGGGCCTTCCTCGAAGCTGCTAATTAAAAGGGAATTACGTAGTTGACTCCCTCGTGACATTCTGCTAGTTTTGTGGCAGAAATTGAGGCGATGGACATGGCCGACAAGATCACGATCTCCACCTTTCAGTTCTTCGAAATAATTCCAGACGCCGAGACGGCGCGGACGTTTCTGGAAGCGCGGCTTTGGCCGAACGGCGCGCGGTGCCCCGTCTGCGGCATGGGCGATAGGATCACGGCGCGGGCTGGTGGCTTCTATCGCTGCAACCAATGCAAGGAAGATTTCACCGTCCGCACGGGGACCATTTTCGAGCGGTCTCACGTTCCGTTGCATAAGTGGGTCTACGCGATGTACCTGCTCGTGACGGCGCGCAAGGGCATTTCCTCGCTGCAACTGTCCAAGGAAATCGGGATCACGCAAAAGTCCGCATGGTTCGTCCTGCATCGGCTGCGCGAGGCGTGCGGCGGCAAAGACCTCTCCAAACTGGCTGGCATCATCGAAATCGACGAGACTTACGTGGGCGGCCTTGAGGGCAACAAGCACGCGCACAAGAAACTCCGAGCCGGTCGCGGTGCTGTTGGCAAGACGGCGGTGCTGGGGATGCGCGAGCGCGGCGGTAAGTTGCGCGCCATGCCCATCGCGGACACGAGCGCCGACACGATCCAGGCCGCTATCCATGCCAATGTCGAGTTGCGGTCCGCGCTCCACACTGACGAGTTCGCGGCCTATGTCGGGCTTGACGGCCTATTCTTCGATCACGAGCGCATCAATCACACGAGCGGCGAGTTCGTCCGCAATGACGTAACCACCAATGGGGTCGAAAGCGTTTTCGCGGTCCTCAAGCGCGGGCTGATCGGGGTCTATCATCATGCCAGCCCGAAACACCTTGGCCGCTACGTTGACGAGTTCGCGTTCCGTCTCAATGACGGGAATGTGAAGCGCCACACGCTCGACCGGCTGGATAGCTTCATCGCCAACGTCGCCGGCAAGCGGCTGACTTACAAGGCGCTCGTAGGATGAAAGCGCCCAAGGCATTGGAGGCGATAGCGGATATCGTTTTGGCCTATAGGCCAAAACCCAAGAGCAAGCCGGCCAAGAGGCGGAAACGGCGCGCGGCGAAGATCGAAAGGGAAAGATCATGAGCGAACAAGAATTGCCCACGTTCCGGGAAATCGCCGAACAACGGATTGCGGATGCGCGTCCCGCGGACCGCACCATCAACATTAAGGTTGCTATCAACACCGCTCGAATGATGGCCGAGCGCGAGAAGGAGGAGCGGCACAGTTTGCGCGTTGCCCTTATGGCCGCTGAGGCCACGCTGTCTATGGTAACGCGCGTTACCCACAACATCGAATACATTGAAGTCCGCCGCAAGGAAACCATCGGAATCGTGCGCAAAGCACTTGCCGAAATGGACGGCAATTGGGTTGAAAAGGTGTTCAAGCCACTGCCCGAAGATGAAGCCAAACTGTTGCGCGAGTACGGGCCGTGAGCGCCTATGAGCAGCTTTTTGCGGACGCCACGAAATACCTCCGCGCCACTTACACCAATGACGATTCCCATCGGCTCGTGGCGCGTTTGGCCGACGCGTTGCAAATCACCGAGGAATCGCTGCTTGGCGCTGTTGCACTGTCGCAAGAAAAATCCATCCTTGGGATGGCGTGGAGCAGGATTACGTCGCTTCATCCGGCCCCCGAAAATAGCTCCTGGCGTGCTGGATATGCGAAGGCGATCACCGATGCGCTTAGCGTCATCGAATATCTGGGCGGATTTGACCCGCACGACCGGGAGGGCTTCGCGCAACCACAAATACCGTTGCCAGCAACCGCGCCGAATCAAGACGAATTTACGCTTATGAACTTGCGGGCCCTCGTTCATCGACTTATTTCCCAAATCAAACGTTTCGAGGAAGACAACAAGGTCGTAAAGCAAGCGTCTGATTGGATGGATCGAAAGGGGTTCGGTCTGAATCCTTTGCGAAAGCCGGCGGATCATGGTTGACGGAGGGCGAGGGAGTCATGTATGTAATTCCCAATTAAAATGCTTTTTAGGTTTCCCGGTCACACGCTCGGCTGGCTCGCGAATTTTCAGCCCTCAAGCACTGGCGAAGGCTTCAAAATCCGCGCGGGGCAAATGACACCCTTCGCGGCGTGGGCTCGTGCGGTGGCGGAGGGAGTGTCCGCAATCATTCCCTTCGCAAGCAATCGCCCATGATCGCGGACCATTGAGAAATGCCCGTATATACGGGGTTTCTTAACTATACAATCTTCGTGCGCCTTCGTTGACATGCGCCAGCATCCGCACCATGTTTGTGGGAGCAATCATGGATACGAGTTCGACGGAGCGACACATGGGACGGGAAGTCGAGCGGTTGAAAGCCGTGTCATTGGAGCGGCTGGCGCGCAAGCCGGGCATGCACGCCGACGGCAAAGGGCTCTATCTGCGCGTCGCATCGCCGACGGCGCGGTCATGGGTCTATCGGTTCATGCTCAACAAGGTTCCGCACGAGATGGGGTTCGGGCCTTATCCTGAAATCTCGCTCCAGCGGGCGCGAGAGAAGGCCACAGAGGCGCGTCGCCAGAAGGCCGAGGGCCATGACCCCCTCGCGGAACGTGCCGCTGCACGCGCATCTCTGCGCGCCGATGCCACAAAGGCCGTGACGTTCAAGGACGCCGCCGAGCGGTACATCGCCTCGCACCGCGCCGGCTGGCGCAACATCAAACACGCGGGACAGTGGGAGGCGACGCTCGGCACCTACGCCTATCCGACCATCGGAGCCCTCGCCGTGCAGGCGATTGATACTGGGCTCGTCATGAAGGTGCTGGAGCCGATCTGGACCACCAAGCCCGAGACGGCAAGCCGGTTGCGCGGACGCATTGAAGCCGTGGTCGATTGGGCGAAGGCGCGCGGCTATCGCGACGGCGAAAATCCGGCCCGATGGCGTGGACATCTCGACAAGCTTCTGCCGGCGCGGTCGAAGGTCCAGAAGGTCCAGCATCATGCAGCCCTGCCGTTCGACGGGCTGGGCAGGTTCATGACGGCCCTGCGCGCGGAAAATGGCACTGCGGCGCGGGCGCTGGAGTTCGCGATCCTGACCGCGGCGCGCACGGGCGAGGTGATTGGCGCGAAGTGGGGCGAGATCGATCTGGGCGAGAAAGTCTGGACCGTGCCCGCCGAGCACATGAAGGCCGGCCGCGAGCATCGGGTGCCCCTGTCGGCGCGTGCCATCGAAATCCTGGAGGGATTGAAGCCGGAGGGCCAGGACAGCGAGATGGGGGACGCCTTCGTGTTCACCGGCATCGGCACCAGCAAGCCGCTCTCGAATATGGCGATGCTTATGCTGTTGCGGCGCATGGGGCACGACGATCTTACCGCGCATGGGTTCCGTTCGACATTCCGCGACTGGTGCGCCGAGCGGACCAATTTCCCATCGGAAGTCGCCGAGATGGCGCTCGCCCATGCCGTCGCCGACAAGGTTGAAGCAGCCTACCGTCGCGGCGATCTGTTCGAGAAACGCCGAGCCCTCGCCGATCAATGGGCAACGGCGTGTTCGCTGCCAGCGACGGGCGCGAAGGTCGTATCGATGCAGAAGGCTGTGGGAGCATGATCGCGCGCAGGCGGTATTCCCAAGCGGTCGCAGACCTATTTCCGGGCTCCGATGGTCGCGTGAGCGGTGCGCCGATGAGCCCGGTCGATGCTGCAAAGGCGTTGCTGACGGCGCTCGCCGAGGTTGCAGGCAGTGAGACGGCCGCGAGGGCAATCCTCGCCGACATTCCCGAGGCGACGCAGATTGTCGCACTACTGCCGGCGCGACGGCGAGGCCGGCCGCGCAGCAAAAAGGCGATGCTTGAACACATGCATATGCTGACCGTGCATGATTTGAAGATGGCCGCCGGCGGTCCGCGCGCCAGCGCTCGGGGTGTCGCAACCCTCCTCCATGAAAAGCACGGCATCGGCAAGAACGCCGAGACTGTCGAGCGGACGCTGCATCGGCTACTGGCAGCGCGGCGACACGCGGGCTCCAGAGATCGCCGTCCGTGAGCAAGTCGGCGCCGGGTAGATTGGTGTGGCCCGACCCCGAGATCGCGCTGTACGGCATTCCCTGGAGTCCGATCACGACCCCTTCGGCGCTCGGCGGGTCCGAATCCATGTTTGGCTGACTGCCAACAGCGAGGTTCAGCCCAGCGACCATCGTCACACCTGTAGAATATCCTCCAGGACGGCTCGGCCTTCCTCGGCCTTTGGCAGCAGCTTCATTCCGACGAAGCCCTGTCCGGTGTTCCGCTTGTGGCGCTCCAGATGCCTGACGACATGATTGCCGTCGTGACCTTTCGTCTCCCAGGTGATTGCCTCCAGCCGCTTGATGAACGTGCCCCGGCCAATTGACACGACGCCTTCGCGCCGGCAGAAATCGGCGTAGTCGGAATAGAGCGCTGCATCCGCTATCCAAGTCTCGCCGTCGAGTTCGGTTCGCTCCCAGCGCCAGCCGGCAATAGGGTTCGATGCGTCAAGGGCGCTGTCGGAGGCATTCGTCACGCACGCTGGCGGCGCGAGCCCATCCTTGTGCCAGGCCATTGCGCCATCGATCATCCACCGCAAGACGCCTGGCCATTCGGCGCGTATTTTCGCCGGGAGTTCGCCATCCGCCACACTGTCGGCGATCGTGTTGTCGAAGGGCTGAACCTGGAGTCGGTTCTTCATCGGCAATCCGCCCCTCGGGAAAGCTGGCATGTCATTCGTCGGCACCACGAGTTTATGTGTCGGGCCGAAGTCAAACGCCTCACCATAGAGTTTGCGGCCGGGCAGCTTGTCGCCGCCGGTCATGCGTTTGATCTTTGCCTCGGACCATACTTGTTGCTCCTCCAGCTCGGCAGCGAGGGCGAAGCGCTTGCCAAGTAGCACGATGAAATCGCGGCTCGACCGGCTGGGGTTTCTCAGTTGCACGAACAACTCGGCTTCGACCCCGATGCCATAGTCGCCCATGATCCCGAGCACCGTTTCGTAGTACACCGTCTTGCCGTTGTTGCCCGTGCCCTTGGGCACGAACAGCGCGCGCTCATGGACGTGGCCTGTGAGGAAGTACCCCGCGCACCGTTGGTGATATTCCTGAAGGTCGTGGCGGCTTACCGTGAGCCAATCGAGGAAATCCATGAACCGCGGGCATTCTGCTTCTGGCGACCCGCGCAAGGCCGGCGCAACGGCGGTGCATTTACGGCACATATCCGCGGACTGTGCTGGTCGCATTTCTCCCGTTCTTAGGTCCACGATGCCGCCGGGCGTACACAGGATGTCGGGATCAGTGTCGAAATCCTCGGGCGCTGCGGCAATCGACGGGCTGATCTGTACAAGGCGCTCCACACCGCTCAGGGTCCGCTCGCTCGCAATGGCACGGAGGTAACTCTCGGCGCCGGGGGTGTTGACCGAGACTTTCCCAAGCCAATCCTTCAACAGAGCGCGGACCCGGCCGCGGGTGTCGTCTCGCCAGCACGCGCCGTCGAACCACAACCACCGTTTCTCGGCCATGACGTAGTGCAGCTTGCCCGAGAATGCCCGCGCGAACCGATCCGCCATGTCAATTTGCGACCCCGCAACAGCGGTGATCGTAGTGGCAAAATCGCTCTTGTCCGGTGCTGCGGGCTCGGCTTCTGTTTCATAGTCACCAGCGGACGCCGTGGCGGCGTCCATATCTTCGGTCGAACAGTTTGTGCTTCCACCCGAACGCCCTGGCGAGTGCGAAGATGGTTCCGACCGTGTAACTGGTGGTCCCGGTGTATGTCGCGGTGCCGATGCGAGCCTTCATGCCGTCCAGGCCGTTGTAGGTCGCGAACTCGCGGCCGTCGCCGAGCCCAAGCCGTTCGCACCACAGCTTGCCCGACATAGCGTCGTCGAGTAGCTGCTCCCAATCCGGTTCCTCGCCGACAATCTTGATTTCACCATTGAGGAGCATGCGGCCGAGGCTAGCCCAAGTTTCCTGCGAGAACTCGAATGTCTCGCGCATTCGCTTCGGCATCTTGGCACGGTCAAAGCCGCCAGGATCACTGCCATCGAAGGTCCAATCGATCCAAGAGCGACGCCTCGCGCAGCATCGCCGCTGTAGTGGGCTTGCCCTTGATCGTGGATTGCGCCCGCTCCCGTTCCGGTTCGGGCGGCAGATCGGGCAGACCGGCGAGGAATTGCTTGCGCGTGTAGGTGCCATCGGCCGCAGGTTCGATGGTGACGACGTTCGGTTTCTGATCCGGCTTGAACCGAACGGTGCCGGCGAGGCGGAGCGGGTGGTGTATGCCGAGCCCGTCGGGGTCGCTGCATCCGGTCGCAGTTGCCTTCGCGTCGCCATAGTGGAGGTGCGCGCGCTTCTGGATCGTGTTGAACTCGGCAACAGTGGCATCGGTGATACGCCAATAGGCATGACCACGGCCGGGCGAGGTGCCGACGATGAAGGACGGCGCGAGGTGCCACTGCGTCGGCAAGCGGTCCATCTCCAGAGCCACGACGCGGACGGCCGTGAACTCGTTGCGGCTATGGGCGCTCGCCTTGCCGTCGGTGCGGCCGGGGTTCGGGACGATGCTAATGTCGTAACGGTCGTGATTGAGATTACCGAGTTCGGTCCAGTGCTGCGCGACAGTGCCGTAGAAGCAGCGCACGGACTTACCCGGCATGTCGTCGAAGCGATAGGTCGCACGGAACTCGACAGGCGTGTCGGGATTACCCGTTAACTGGCAAACATGTTCCTCTGCGATGGCGCGGCGCGCATCGTGCGCCTCAAACCATTCGACCGGCGATACTTTGTTGGGGTCGATCTCGGGCTCGGGCTCGGCGATGGGCTCGGCGATGGGCTCGCTTTCGAGCGCGAGCGCCGCTTCTATGAATTGCTGGCGCTGCGCTTGATTGAGCAACTGGCGCAAGGTGACGCCGCTGCGATAAGGCACGCCGATCTTGGCAAGCGCAACCTTGATACGGTCCGAGCCGCGCACGCGCGCATTGCAGAACTCCACCAATTCCTGATCAGTGATCTCGTGAGGTGCGGCTGATCCGTCCATGACACATGCCCCTAAAGCCCGACCGCCGTAAGCGCCGAGGCCAGATCGAACCCGAGTTTGCAGCGTCGAGCTTCGCGATCTGGCAACATGCGCTTGCGGTCACGCAGAGATTTGAAGATGACGGGCCGCATCGGTGTGAGGGTTGGATACGGTGGCCCGATCAGGAACCGGCAGGGTGCGTCGGGCTCCATCGCCTCCATCTGCCGATGCAGTTCATCAAGAAATTTCTCACGCCGCGCCGCTTCGGCTTCAACGCCATCAACCTCGGCCGGCGCCACGACGTTGACGCCAACTCCGACGGCGCCGAACATCCGCCGCGGCGGATCGTCATACTCCTTGCCGGGTATGACGGGGCGGCTGGGACTGTTCGGGTCACAGGAGCCAAAGATTATCGTCGCGTCGGGCGAGGCATACCGCTGCATGAACTCCAACCATTCGGCTTGTGTTGGCAACGTGCATTCGATCAGCACCGTCGGCGAGCCTCCCAGCGCAGCATCGGCCGCATGGCGATAGAGGCTTGTCAGCGGCGCGCAGGCGACAATGACGACGTGGCGTGCTTCCTTGAGCGCCGGGCAAATGAACGCCATGGCGTCGTCAGGAAATCCGGCGGGTCCCACTGTCTCCAGGCTGTCGTCGCCGACATAGAGGATCGTGCCCTTGCCTGGCTTCGGGGCAAGGCACGGAAGGACGATCGTCACCTGTGGCACCACCATCGTGAGCCCGACGCCCTCGTCCACGGCGGCGAGGATTGGCTTCCACCATGGCGCCCTGTCGGCGCGCAGTATGGGCCGCAGTGTGTCGGTGCGCGTGTTCATGATGCCGCTCGCATCGCGGGCAGGCTTTTGACCCAAGCCTCGGCATCGCGCCGCAGGATCAGCGTACGCCGGCCGACCTTCACCGCGCGAAGCTTGCCGTCCTTGATTTGCTGATAGATGAAGGTCTGCCCGAGATGGTAGGCGCGACCGAATGCGGCGATTGTGAAGGCGCCGCGTTCGGTGTCGTATTGATCGGTGGTTCCCATGATCGTCTCCTATCGCTTGACCGCGAGAAAAATCCGGTGTGGTCGTGCGATGGAAATGTGAGACGATCGGGCGGCGCCGTCGCGGATGCACAAAATCGGCGGTATTATTTTCGTGCGACAGAAAATCAAGGATTTGCTGTCATGCCTCTTAGGTCGAACCGAAAAGACTGGAGGAGGACATGGCTACTTCTTGCGGCAACCGATCCCTGTCCGCCCGGAAGAGATGGACACAACGGATGTTCGGATCAGCGGCGGCGCAGAGAGGCGGCGTGGTGCGTCGCGCCGTGTCGAACGTAAAGCGCTACGGCTCGGTTTCCCATTTGAAGTCCCTGGTCGCGCAGAGTGGATTCCACCTGATCCGAACCGGCGACCAGTACGTCGTGCTTTGCCATACGGGCGATCTGCGGATCATCCGCTAGACAGTTAGTCAGATCAGGTCCTCAAGACCGTGGCGCCCATCGGCAGTGTGCTCCGTGCTGTCGAAGGCGTCCGGGTCCGCGGCGGAGCCGCGCACGGTCTCCTCCACCCTTTCCAGGTGCTTCTCGACGGCCTTTAGTTGGTTCGTCAGGCGCTCGAAGGCCCGCCGATCCCAGGTGTTCCAGAACCGGCCTTCATCCTGGGCAAGAGAGCCGAGGCGGCGACGCGCCTTCTCCATCTCTTCGGCGAGGGCTCGGGTCCCGAAGTAGGCAACGGCCCGCCGGACCCGCGGATCACGCAATAGCTCGTTAGCCCGGACGTGAGCGCCAGCCGGTGCCCGCCGAGCGTACCCCGCCATCGTGGCGGCCTTGGCGCCGCCGAGATAAGGGTGTTCGGCGTAGAGCCGGGCGAACTCGACGGCGCGGGGCCGAAGGCCGAAGGTCGGGGCAGATCGCTGTGCAGCGGCGCCTTCGCGTTGGTCGGGGGTCGGGTATCTCATGGCTGCTGTCCCTGCCGAGGCTCAAGTTGTGCTCACCTTGGGCCTCCCCAAGGCCGTCGAGTGTCTATTACATACTATAGACGTTGTATAATTCAAAATCAACAGCCGTTCACTGTGGATTTAAGCCGGCTCGCTATAGACGACGCGCAGGGAACCTCGGGCAGCCAAGTCCCTGAAATTGCTGCTTGTGCAATTCCGCCGGTTGATGATGCAGGTCACTTTCTGCGGTACGAAAGCAGCCCCACCAGCGCCGAGGCGAGAGTTTTTCCCGACGAAAGAATGTTGCTCAACCGAAAAGTGACGCGGGTGACGCTCCATCCCCAGCTTTTCTCATATCGAGGCTAGTAGTGAACTCTGGGGAATGATCGTCACCTGCGTCACTTTTCTGAAAATCTGGCGGATTTCCACCATTTCTGGCATGGTGATTTTTTAGGAAGGTGACGATCCGATCGGCTGTTAATGGTTTTGAAGCGCTCGGCTGACATGCTGTGCGCCATGCTCGCCGACCGAATCCAGCGGCTACTCGGCCGGCCGAAGCCGGGTCCAGCTACTCAAGATGGGCCGGACGCCAGACCCGAGTGGCTTCACCTCGACCCGCTATGGCGTGATCGCAGGAAAGCCCATCCTAGCCCTCCCGAGCCCGAACGGGGTTCCGATGGGCGCCCTTTCCATTATCTCGACCTCAGTTGCGTCGGTCCGATCAAACACGAGCGGCCGATTGCACCGTCGGCGGCCGGCCCGACTTCAGGCGGCGAAGTATGTAATCCGCCTCATGCCCCGAAACGGCGGGCATGGCGGTTCGGGTTCCTCAAGCAAAGAGCGACGCGGCATCGGTTGGCACTGGCTTTGGTTCGGGCCGCTTTGCGTGGTGGTGCTGTGGTTCTTTGAAACGTATGCGGTTGCCCACGCCTTACAAGTCACGACTTTATTTTTCCACCGCTGGAATTGGCTGGTGCCTCTTTTCCCTCGCCACCGAGTTTTTCTCCGCCGCGGTTATGGCCTCGGTACAAGTACCGCCGGCAGGGCTAATGCTGATTTATTGGCGCCTCAAGGGGAGAAACCTATCCCTGGGTTTTGTAATCGCGACGCTCGTGGGTGTAGTCGGTTCTCTGTTCCTGACCGATTTCGTGATCTGGACATCATTTCCTCTGCCTGTTGATGCCAATGGCCTAGGCCATGTGAGAATGATCCCGTTCTTACCCTGGCCTGATGGCCCATTTGGCACATTTTAACCGCGACGGGTCCCAGCTTAGGGCAGCGATTGCGGTTGGTCTGGCAATCATCATTCCGGGGCTCGGCGGAGGCGCAGCTTGGATGTTCCTACGAGCCTATTCCGACGATGGGGCGACCGCGCTACAGACGATTGACGATCTATGGAGCGACTGGTCACGTGAGAAACACTCGGGCAGTCCGTTCTGGGACTTCGCGACGGAACTTCTCAAGGACGAGATATCGGAAAGCGCCATTGGCGAATGACTGTTCCGCACCCGCCCGTTCCAGTCCCGCGGACGGCCACGGACAAGAAATAGGCCAAGTGCCGCGCCGGCCGTCTTTGTTAAACAAGGTTAACAAGGATTTCGGCGGCGTCTCGCCCCATAACGGCTAGGTGAACAACGATCGCGCCAGCGCATCCGGGGGTACGCCCCACCCACCCCCGGTCTATTGCAAAGTCGGACCATGGGGAGATGGCATTTTCGACTGGTAGCATGGTGGCGTCGGGATCACAAACGGGATGGTGCCCGTCCTTCCGAGCCGACTGATCCAGGTCGTCACGTAACAGGGCCGGCGACTGCGCTCCAGCGTGACCGGGCTCCAGGCGATCGATTGATGATTGATTTGTGGGATCGATTGGACTTCTGCAAAATTTCCCAATAAAATCAAGGCGCAGTGGCGGAGAGGGTGGGATTCGAACCCACGGTACCCCATGAGGGTACAACGGTTTTCGAGACCGCCCCGATCGACCGCTCTGGCACCTCTCCGCTTGGCCGCCCGTTGGGCCGCGGAGCCTAGCGCAACTCCCGCCCGGCCCGCAACCGCCGGCTCGGCCCCGATAAATCCGCCAACGCCTTGACAGGCTTAGTTTCCCGGCTATAGTGCCCGCGCCTTCGGACGGCGGGTCCGTCCCGGTGAAATTCAGCGCGAAGATCGTCTCATGTACGCAGTCATCCGCACCGGCGGCAAGCAATACAGGGTCGCCAAGGACGACGTGGTCTTCGTCGAGAAGCTCGCGGGCGAGCCCGGCTCAGCCGTGACGCTCGACGACGTCTTGATGATCGGCGAGGGCGCCGACGCCAGGGCCGGCACGCCGATCCTCGCCGGCGCCAGCGTCACGGCCACGGTGCTGGAGCAGAAGCTCGACGACAAGGTGCTGATCTTCAAGAAAAAGCGCCGCCACAATTATCGCCGCAAGAACGGCCACCGGCAGGCGCTGACGGTGCTGCGGATCACCGACATCCGCGGCTGAGAAGGAGACCGGCATGGCCCATAAGAAAGCAGGCGGTTCCTCGCGCAATGGGCGCGATTCGAAGGGCCGCCGGCTCGGCGTCAAGAAATTCGGCGGCGAGATCGTGGTCGCCGGCAACATCATCGTCCGCCAGCGCGGCACCACCTTTCACCCGGGCCGGAATGTCGGCTTGGGCCGCGATCACACCATTTTCGCCACCATCGACGGCGCCGTCGGCTTCCACACTTCGAGCAACGGCCGCACCTTCATCTCGGTCGAGAGGCTGCCGACAGAGGCCGCCGACTGATCCCCTCCCCTGACACGCGCCTGCCGGAGGGGGAAGGATCGCTTTCCCCTTTTTTGTTTGGCGCGGGATTAGCCTCGCCTGCTGCCCTTCGCTAAAGCCACGATGAAATTCCTCGACCAGGCCAAGATCTTCTTGAAAAGCGGCGATGGCGGCCCCGGCGCGGTCGCGTTCCGGCGCGAGAAATTCATCGAGTTCGGCGGCCCGGATGGCGGCGATGGCGGGCGCGGCGGCGATGTCGTGGTCGAGACCGTCGCCAATCTCAACACCCTGATCGATTACCGCTATCGTCAGCATTTCAAGGCCGAGAATGGCCATCATGGCATGGGCACCAACCGCAGCGGCGCGGCCGGCGAGGATGCGGTGCTGCGGGTGCCGATCGGCACCCAGATCCTCGACGAGGACAACGAGACCGTCCTTCTCGACCTCGCCACGCCGGGTGCGCGGCACGTGCTGCTAAAGGGCGGCGACGGCGGCTTCGGCAATGCGCATTACAAATCCTCGACCAACCGCGCGCCGCGCCGGTTTTCGCCCGGCTGGCCCGGGCAAGAGCGCTGGGTGTGGCTGCGCCTGAAGCTAATCGCCGATGCCGGGCTCGTCGGCCTGCCCAATGCCGGCAAATCGACGCTGCTCGCCAAGCTGTCGCGCGCGCGGCCCAAGATCGCCGATTACCCGTTCACCACGCTGAAGCCGCAACTGGGCGTCGTCCTCGCCCATGGCGAGGAATTCGTCGCTCGCGGACCTGCCGGGCTTGATCGAGGGCGCAAGCGTTGGTGCCGGCCTCGGCCACCGGTTCCTCGGCCATGTCGAGCGCTGCGCCGTGATCCTGCATCTCGTCGATGCGACCGAGGACGACGTGGTCGCGAACTGGCGCATCATCCGCGCCGAACTCGACGCCTATGGGCATGGGCTTGGCGACAAGCCCGAGATCCTGGCGCTCAACAAGTCCGACGCTGTGCCGGCGGACGAGCTGGCGAGGAAACGCGCGAAATTGAAGCGCGCCGCCAAGCACCCGGTGTTGACGATGTCGGGCGCGACCGGCCAGGGCGTGGCGGAGGTTACGTCGGCGCTGCTGCATGCGATCCACTCGGCCCACGAAGCCGCGGCCGAGAAAGCAGCGGCGCCCGCGCTTCTGACCCTATGAGCGAAGGCCTCGCCAAATCGCGCCGCCTCATCGTCAAGATCGGCTCGGCCTTGCTGGTCGAGGATGCGAGCGGCGATATCAAGCGCGCCTGGCTCGACGCGTTGGTCGAGGACATCGCGCGCTGCCGCGCCCGTGGCCAGGAAATGGTCATTGTCTCGTCGGGCGCGATCGCTGTCGGCCGCCGCCCGCTCGGCCTGACGGGCAAGAGCTTGAAGCTCGAGGAAAAGCAGGCCGCCGCCGCCGCCGGGCAGATCCGGCTCGCCCATGCCTATCAGGAATCGCTGGGCCGGCACGGCATCGCCGTGGCCCAGATCCTGCTCACGCCCGAGGACACCGAGGAGCGCCGCCGCTATCTCAACGCGCGCGCCACCATCGAGCAACTGCTTGGCGCTCGGCATGCGGTGCCGGTCATCAACGAGAACGACACCGTCGCGACCGCGGAAATCCGCTTCGGCGACAATGACCGGCTGGCCGCGCGCGTCGCCCAGATGATCAGCGCCGATACCCTGGTGCTGCTCTCGGATATCGACGGCCTCTACACCGCCGATCCCCGCCGCGATCCAGCGGCGCGGCATATTGCCGAAGTGCGGGAAATCACCCGGAGATCGAGGCCATGGCCGGCGCCGCCCCCGCGGGCTACAGCTCGGGCGGCATGGTGACGAAGCTGGCGGCGGCGCGCATCGCGATGGCCGCTGGCTGCCGCATGGCGATCGCCAAGGGCGAGGCGCTGCGCCCGCTCCAGGCTATCGAGGCCGGCGCCAAGGCGACCTGGTTCCTGCCCGGTTCCGAGCCGCGCACCGCGCGCAAGCGCTGGATCGCCGGGACGCTCAATCCGATGGGGGTGCTGGTCGTCGATGCCGGCGCGGTCGCGGCCCTGCGGCGCGGCACCAGCCTCTTGCCGGCCGGCGTGACCGAGATCGAGGGCGAGTTCGAGCGCGGCGACGCGGTGGCGATCAAAACCCGCGATGGCCGCGAAGTGGCGCGCGGCCTGTCGGCCTATTCAAGCGAGGATGCGCGCGCCATCGCCGGCCATAAAAGCGGTGAAATCGAGGCCATCCTCGGCTACCGTGGCCGCGACGAGATGATCCACCGCGACGATCTGGTCGTGACATGAACGCCGATACCAGCACCCTGGTCGAGCCCGGGCTAGATGCCCGAGATGCGGAAGCTCGGCGCCGACGCGCGCCGTGCGGCCGGCGTGCTGGCCCGCGCCGATGCCGCGACGAAAACCCTGGGCCTGAAGCGCGCGGCCGCAGGCGATCCGCGATTCCGCCGCGACGATCCTCGACGCCAACCGGCGCGACCGCGACGAGGCCAAGGGGCTGTCGCCCGCCCTCGCCGACCGGCTGGTGCTCGACGACAAGCGGGTCGCGGCGATGGCGCAAGGCCTCGACGAGGTCGCCGCGCTGCCCGATCCCATCGGCACCGAGCTGGCGCGCTGGACGCGGCCCAACGGCCTCGACATCGCGCGGGTGCGCGTGCCCCTGGGCGTCATCGGCATCATCTACGAATCCCGGCCCAACGTCACCGCCGATGCCGGCGGGCTGTGCCTACGCGCCGGCAATGCCGCGATCCTGCGCGGCGGCTCGGAGAGCTTTCATTCCTCGCGCGCCATCGCCGCGGCGCTGCGCGATGGGATAGCCGCCGCCGGCTTGCCCGAGGAAGCCGTGCAGCTCGTGCCGACCGTCGACCGCGCCGCCGTCGGCATGATGCTGGCGATGACCGAGTTCATCGACCTCATCGTGCCGCGCGGCGGGAAATCGCTGATCGAGCGCGTGCAGCGCGAGAGCCGCATGCCGGTGATCGCGCATCTCGAAGGCAACTGCCACGTCTATGTCCACCGTGCCGCCGATCTCGCCATGGCGCGAGAAGATCGTGCTCAACGCCAAGATGCGGCGCACCGGCGTGTGCGGCGCGGCGGAGACCTTGCTGGTCGATCGCGCGATCGCAGGCGGTGGCCTTGCCGCCGATTCTCGCCGCGCTGCATCGGGCGGGTTGCGAAATTCGCGGCGACGAGGCCGTGCGCGCGCTCGATGCGGCGGCCCGCCCCGCGACCGAGGAGGATTGGTTCACCGAATATCTCGACGCCATCCTCGCCGTACGCGTCGTCGACGGATCTCGACGCCGCGATCAGCCCATATCGGCCATTACGGTTCGCACCATACCGACGCCATCGTCACCGAGGACGCCGCGGCCGCGCGGCAATTCCTCGATGAGGTCGACAGCGCGATCGTGCTCTGGAATGCCTCGACCCAATTCGCCGATGGCGGCGAATTCGGCATGGGCGCGGAGATCGGCATCTCGACCAACCGGCTGCCGCCGCGCGGCCCGGTCGGCGCCGAGCAGTTGACGAGCTTCAAATATGTCGTGCGCGGCACCGGGCAGGTGCGGCCCTGACGCCGCTTCGCCTCTTGCCCAAGCGCCGCATCGGGCTGCTCGGCGGCTCGTTCAACCCGGCCCATGAGGGCCATCGCCATGTCAGCCTCGAGGCGTTGAAGCGGCTCGACCTCGACGAGGTGTGGTGGCTGGTCGCGCCGCAGAATCCGCTAAAGCCCGTCGCCGGCATGGCGCCCTTGGCCGACCGCCTGGCCAAGGCCGCCGCCTTCGCCAAGCATCCACGCATCCGCGTGCTCGATCTCGAGAGCCGGCTCGGCACCAGCTATACCGCGGACACGATCGCGGCGCTCCGCGCCCGCTTTCCGCGCACACGCTTCGTCTGGCTGATGGGCGCCGACAATCTTGCGCAAATCAGGCAGTGGGGCCGCTGGCGCGAGATTTTCGCGCGCGTTCCGATTGCAGTCTTCGCCCGCCCTTCCTATTGTCGCGAGGCATTGGCCGAGCTTCCCGCAAAACGCTTCGCCCACGCCCGCATCGCGCCGCCCGCTCGGCGCCTCGCGCGCCTCGAGCCGCCCGCCTGGGCGTTCCTGCCGGTGCGTCTCGATCCCAGCTCGGCAACCGAAATCCGCTCCCATCGGGGAGTTCTGTCTCGGAGGTGACCGCCATACCACGCAGCAAGAAAGACCCGTCGCTCAAGAGCCGCACTGTTCCGTCCCGACCGCGCCGCAGACCGGCCGCGGCCAAAGCCAAGCCGTCGCCGGCACAAGCCGTGCTCGCCTTGGCCACCCAGATCCTCGAAGACGGCAAGGCGGAAGATCTGGTTACCATCGACCTCCACGGCAAATCCGACATCGCCGATTATCTGGTCATCGCCACCGGGCGCTCGCAGCGCCAGATCGCGGCACTGGCGCAGCATCTGCTCGAAGGCTTGAAGGCGGCCGGATGCAGCAAGCTGTCGGCCGAGGGCTTGCGCCATGGCGAGTGGGTGCTGATCGATGCCGGCGATGTGATCGTGCATCTGTTCCGGCCCGAGACGCGCGCCCATTACAACCTCGAAAAGATGTGGGGCGAGGCGCTCGGCGAAGCGGTCGGGCAAGCTTAGGCCCTGATCGGGCGATGCACGTTCACGTGATCGCGGTCGGGCGGCAAAAGCCCGGGCCGCTCAAGGATCTCGAGCACCGCTATGCCGGGCGCATCGCCTTGCCCCTGGCCATCCGGGAGGTCGAGGAGCGCCGCAAGCTCTCGCCCGCCCAAATGAAGGCGCGCGAGGGCGAATTGATTCTCGGCGCGCTGCCCAAAGGCGCCATGCTGGCGGCGCTCGACGGCAGGGGAAGGGAGCTTTCCAGCGCCGCCTTCGCCCAGCAGCTCGGCGCGTGGCGCGATGGCGGCGTCGCCGATCTCGCCTTCGCCATCGGCGGCGCCGAGGGGCTCGCCGCGAGCGTGCTCGACCGGGCGCGACTCGTCCTCTCGCTCGGCGCCATGACCTGGCCGCATTTGCTGGCGCGCGGGATGCTGCTGGAGCAGCTTTACCGCGCGCAGCAAATTCTCGCCGGCCATCCCTATCACCGGGAATAACCCGTACCGCTCGCAGCGCTGTTCCGTTATAAGATTCTCATGGCGAATCGCCCGAATCCCCGTCCCGTTGTGCTGTGCATCCTCGACGGCTGGGGCGAGCGCCGGTCGCGCGCGGACAACGCGATCCGCGATGCCGAGGCGCCGAATTGGCATCGCTTTCTGGCGCACTGCCCGCACGCGACGCTCGAGGCGAGCGAGCATTTCGTCGGGCTGCCCGAGGGCCAGATGGGCAATTCCGAGGTCGGTCACACCAATATCGGCGCCGGCCGCGTGGTGCTCCAGGATTTGCCGCGCATCGACCGCGCGGTGAAGGACGGCTCGCTCGGCGAAAAACCAGGCGCTTCGCCGCTTCATCGCCGCCTTGAAGAAAAGCGGCGGCACCGCGCATCTGATGGGCCTGCGTCTCGCCGGGCGGCGTCCATTCGCACCAGGGCCACATCGCGGCGCTGGCGCAGATTCTCGCCGCGAGCCGGCATCCAGGTGGCGGTCCACGCCTTCCTCGACGGCCGCGACACGCCGCCCAAAAGCGCCGCGCGCTATCTCGGCAAATTCGCCGCGCGACACCGCCGCACTGAAGCGCGTGGCGCATGGCCACGGTGAGCGGGCGCTATTACGCGATGGACCGCGACAAGCGCTGGGACCGCGTCGCCAAGGCCTATGCGGTCATGGCAGACGGCGACGGGCGAGCATGCGCGCCGATGTTCAGCCGGGCGATCGCGCAATCCTACGCCAAGAAGAAGACCGACGAGTTCGTGCCGCCAACGGCGCTCGGCGATTACCGCGGCATGAAGGACGGCGACGGCGTGCTATGCGCCAATTTCCGCGCCGACCGCGTGCGCGAAATCCTGGCCGCGCTGCTCGATCCGGAATTCAAGGCTTTCGCGCGGCCGCGCCGGCTCCGCTTCGCCGCCGCCGCCGGCATGACCGAGTATTCGAGCCGAACTCAACCGCTTCCTCGCGGCGCTGTTCCCGCCCGAGGAATTGTCGCGACACGTTCGGCGAAGTGGTGGCGCGCACGGGGCTGACGCAGCTCCGCATCGCCGAGACCGAGAAATACGCGCACGTCACCTTCTTCTTCAATGGCGGCCGCGAGAAGAAGTTTCGCGGCGAAAGCCGCATCCTCGTGCCCTCGCCCAAGGTCGCGACCTACGATCTTCAACCCGAGATGTCGGCGCCCGAGGTGACCGACAAACTGGTGGCGGCGATCGCGAGCGGAAAATTCGACTTCATCGTCGTGAATTACGCCAACGCCGACATGGTCGGCCATAGCGGCGATTCTGCCGCGCCGCGATCCAGGCGGTCGAATGCGGTCGACCGCTGCCTCGGCCGGCTCGGCCGAGGCGGTCGAGCGCGCGGGCGGCATGCTGCTCGATCACCGCCGATCACGGCAATGCCGAGATGATGCGCGATCCTAAAACCGGCGAGCCCCATACCGCGCACACCACCAACAAGGTGCCCCTGGTCCTGCTGAACGCGCCCAAGGAAGTCGCGGGGCTAAGCAATGGCAAGCTCAGCGACATCGCGCCGACGCTGCTCGCCCTCCTCGGGCTCAAGCAACCCAAGGCCATGACCGGCCGAAGCCTCCTCAAGACCGCGCGTGAGCCCGCTTGACCGATCGTGGCGACGGGTTGTGCCGCTCGCGCTCGCGGTCATGCTGCCGTGCCTCGCCGCGTGCGCCGAGGAGGCACCGCACGCCAAGCTCGACGCGGTGCAGAAAGCGCTCAGCGACAGCCGGCAGCGGCAACAGGCGCTGACCCAGCAGGCGGCAGCCCTGGCCGCCGAGCTTGCCCAATTGCGCGCCGAGTTGGTTGCGGCGGCGCAATCCGTCCAGGCGCACGAGGAGGCGCTGACCCGGCTCGAATTGCAGCTTGCCACGCTGGCGATCGAGCGGACCGCCAAGGCCGCCGAGCTTGCCCGCCAGCGTCAGGAGCAGACCGGGCTATTGACCGCGCTCCTGCGGCTCGCACGCGACCCGCCATCCGGCCTAGCGCTTGGCGACGGCACGCCCATCGACCTGTTGCGCGGGGGTATCCTGATGGGCGCCGCGGTGCCGCCGCTCGTCGAGCGCGCCACGCTGCTCGGCATCGAGCTCAAGACGCTGGCCGATCTAGGCGACCAGATCGAGGCGGCCGAGGCGCGCCACCGCATCGAGGGTGACGCCCTCGCCCAGGAGAAAGCGCGCATCGATCAGCTCGTGGTCGAAAGGGCGGCGCTGCAACAGCAGACCCAGCAAGACGCGGCCGAGACCGCTCATCAGGTGCAAACGCTCGCCGCCCAAGCGAGCGATCTCAAAGATTTGATCGACCGCTCCGAGGCCGCGGAAAAAGCGCGACTCGCCGCCGCGGTGCCGCCGCCGCCCCGACCGGATCGGCCCGAAGCCGAGACGCGGACCGCCACCGCCTCGTCCGGGCTGCTCGATCCGACCCGGCCTTCTGCCACTCGCCCCTTTTCCGAGGCACGCGGCCGGTTGCTCTATCCCGCCGCAGGCAGCGTGGTACTCGATTTCGGCTCGGCCGACCCGTCGGGGACGGCGAGCAAGGGCATGACCTTGGAGACGCGGCCCGGCGCGCAAGTCGTCGCGCCCTTCGATGGCCAAGTGCTGTTTGCCGGTCCCTTCAAGGGATATGGTCAAATCTTGATCATCGGTCATGGCGATGGCTATCATTCGCTGGTGGCGGGACTCGACCGAATCGACAGCGTCGTCGGCCAGTGGCTGGTGGCGGGCGAGCCGATCGGCGTCATGCCCGCCGGAGGGGCGAAGCCGCGCCTCTATCTCGAGCTGCGCCACGATGGCCAGCCGATCAATCCGTTGCCATGGCTGGCGACGCACGATGCAAAGGTAAATGGATGATGCGTCTTACTGTGACAGCGGCAGCGGCCGCCATCGTGGTGTTGCTGTTCGCGCCTCAAGGGCGCGCCGCCGATACGCAACCCAACCCGCAAACCAGCTCCGATACCTACCACGAGCTCGACCTGTTCGGCGAGGTCTTCGAGCGCGTGCGCTCGGACTACGTCGACGAGGTGACGGACAAGCAGCTCATCGAGTCCGCGATCAACGGCATGCTGAGCGCGCTCGACCCGCATTCGAGCTACATGAATGCCAAGGACTTCCAGGACATGCAGGTGCAGGTCGAGGGCCAGTTCGGCGGCCTCGGCATCGAGGTCACGATGGAGAACGGGGTCATCAAGGTGGTCTCGCCGATCGACGACACGCCCGCCGCACTTGCCGGACTGAAGCCGGGCGACCTCATCGTCGCGCTGGACGGCGAGCCGGTGCAGGGCCTCTCGCTCAACGACGCGGTGCAACACATGCGCGGGCCGGTCGACAGCTCGATCAAGCTCACCATCAAGCGCGGCGACCGCGATCCCTTCGACGTCACGCTGAAGCGCGCGGTCGTCAAGGTCCAGTCGGTGAAGTCGCAGCTCGAGGGCGACGACGTCGGCTATATCCGCGTCACGAGCTTCAACGAGCAAACCGACAGCGGAGTTCAGGCCGCGGTGAAATCGCTGAAGGGCAAGGCGGGGGCGAAGCTCGTCGGGCTCGTGCTCGATCTGCGCAACAATCCGGGTGGGCTCTTGGACCAGGCCGTCGCGGTCAGCAACGATTTTCTCGATCAAGGCGAGATCGTCTCGACGCGCGGCCGGCGTGCCGAGGATGCGCAACGCTACGACGCCAAGGCCGGCGGCGACATCACGAAAGGGCTGCCGATGGTGGTTCTGATCAATGGCGGCTCGGCCTCGGCCTCGGAGATCGTGGCTGGCGCGCTGCAGGATCACCACCGCGCCATCCTTCTCGGCACAAAATCCTTCGGCAAGGGATCGGTGCAGACCATCATCACCTTGCCCGACCACAGTGCGATGCGGCTCACGACCGCGCGGTATTACACGCCGTCCGGCCGCTCGATCCAGGCCGAAGGCATCGAGCCCGACATCACGGTCGAGCCGGCGAAGATCGAGCCGATCGCCGAGGGGCAGATCGGCGCACGAAGCCGATCTTAGGGGCGCGCTCAAAAACACCGACCCGAACCAGCCCGCCGCCAAGCCCGCCGAGCAGGCTCCGCCGGCCAAGCCCAATCCGGGCGCGGCGGCGCCGGCGGCGCCAAGCGGCGGCGACGATTCGGGCTCGGTCGATACCGAGGTGATGGGTACGACCAACGATTACCAGCTCGCTCGCGCCGCCGACATGCTGCGCGGGGTGGCGCTGTTCGGCCAGCACAAGCCCGAGTGAACGCGGGCGTCGGCATGATGCGGCGAACCGGCGCGGCGCTCGGCGCCCTACTCGGCGGCTTGCGGCATTCGGCGGGCGGCGGCCACAGGATCGGGCGCGGTCGCGCGCCGGGCATGAGCGCCGCGCGCCGGCTTTGGCTCGGCGGCGGGGTCGCGCTGGTGGTGGCCGGGACGGGACTAAGGCTGCTCGGCGGCGGACCGCCGACCGGCGCGGGCAATCAGGTGACGGTGGCCCTGCCGCCGCTCGCATCGACAGCCCCGTTGCTCGCGCCCGCGCCCGATCCCGGCCTGACCGAGGACAGCCCCGATGGGAAGCTGCCGATCGCCGGCAAGGATGGCCGCCAAGCATGGCAGGTCTACGCGAGGCCGTTCGACGCCAAGGACAAGCGCCCGCGCGTGGCGCTGCTCGTCACCGGGCTCGGCCTCGACCAGGAATTAACCCAGGCGGCGATGGATCGCCTGCCGGGCGCGGTCACGCTCGGCTTCGATCCTTACGCGAGCGGGCTGAAGGATGCGGTAGCTCATGCGCGCAGTCTCGGGCATGAGGCGCTCATCGGCCTGCCGATGGAGCCGCCCGACTATCCGCGCCAGGATCCCGGGCCGCTAACCCTGCTGGTTTCGCTCGACGCCACGGATAACATGGCCCGCCTCGACAAGCTGATGGGCGCAAGCACGGGCTATGTCGGGCTGGTCGCGATCATGGGGGAGCGTTTCACCGCCGAGCAAGCGAGCCTGCTGCCGATCCTGCAAAACTTGCAGCAGCGCGGTCTGATGTTCGTCAACAACCAGCCGCCCGATTCCAGCGCGACGGCACGCCTGGCGAGCCAGCTCAAGCTGCCTTGGGCCGCCGCCAATCGCGCAATCGACGCCGAGTCCGATCCCGCGGCGATCGATCAGGCGCTGGCGGCGCTCGAAGCCGCCGCTGTGCGCAATGGCGTGGCGCTCGGGATCGCGGCGCTGTCGCCCGCGCTGATCGATCACGCCACGCCATGGGCGACGGCGCTCGACGGCAAGGGCCTCGCCTTGGCGCCGGCCAGCGCCATCGCCAACCGTCAGACCATCCCGCCCGCCGCCGCGCAATGACCGACGCGCCGCCGAAAGCCTATCGCCGCGGGGTCGGTATCATGCTGCTCGACCCGCGCAATCGGATCTTCGCCGGCCGCCGCATCGACACCCCAGGCGCGTGGCAGATGCCGCAAGGCGGCATCGACGAGGGCGAGAGCCCGCGCCATGCGGCGCTGCGCGAGCTCAAGGAGGAGGTCGGCACCGACCGGGCCGAAATCCTCGGCGAGACGCGGGACTGGCTCACTTACGAGCTACCAGGGGACCTCCATCTCCAGGCGTGGAACGGCCGTTATCGCGGGCAGGCGCAGAAATGGTTCGCGATGCGCTTCACGGGAAGCGACGGCGATATCCGGCTCGACGCGCATGTGCCCGAATTCGATGCCTGGAAATGGATCGCGCCCGCCGAGCTGCTGCGGCTCATCGTGCCGTTCAAGCGCAAGCTCTACGAGAACGTGCTGGCCGAGTTCGCGGAACTGTTTCGGCGCGATTGAGAAGCAGCGCCGGGGAGGGACCATGGCAGAAGAGAGCGATTCGGCGCGCATGATCGCCGAGCGGATCGAGCGTCTGCCCCGCTCGTGGTGGCTCGCCAAGGCGCGCATCATCGTCGGCACGGCGACGTTTTTCGATGGCTTCGATAGCCTTGCCCTTGCCGTAGCGATGCCGGCGCTGATCCCGGTTTGGCATTTGACGCAAGGACAAGTCGGAGTCGTCCTCGGCAGCGGCTCGATCGGTTTGGGGATCGGTGCGATCTTCTTCGGGTGGCTCGCCGAGCGCATCGGACGGCTCAAGGTCTCGATCATCGCGATCGGGCTGTTCTCGGCGACGAGCCTGCTCTGTGCCTTCGCTTGGGATGTCAATTCCATGATCGTCCTGCGCGTGGTGCAGGGCATCTGCCTCGGCGGCGAGGTGCCGGTCGCCGCGGTCTATATCAGCGAGCTGGCGAAAGCGCGGAATCGCGGCTTCTTCGTGCTGATTTACGAATCCGTTTACGGCGTCGGACTGTTCGGCGCTTCGCTCCTGGGCGTTTGGATCGTGCCGAGCTTCGGCTGGCAGTCGATCTTCGTGGTCGGCGCCTTGCCGGCGCTGCTCATCGTCGTCATGCGCCGAAACCTGCCCGAATCGCCGCGCTGGCTGGCGAGCCAGGGCCGGTTCGAGGAAGCGGACCGCGCCCTCGCCGAGATCGAGCGCGCGATCATGGCCGAGGGACGTATCTTGCCGCCGCCGGCCGCGCTTGCCTTGGCAGCGAGCACCGAGCGCGGAACCTGGACGCAGCTCTTTCATGGCCTTTACCTCGGCCGGACCGCCATTGCCTGGTCGGTGTGCCTCTCTGCCGGATTCCTGACGGAGGGCGTGACAAGGTGGCTGCCCAGCATTCTTACCACGGTCTATCACCTCGATTTGCGCAGCTCGCTCGTCTATAGCGCGCTGAGTTCGTCGATGTCGATTTTCGGCGGGATCGGGGTGGCGCTGCTCATCGATTGGACGGGGCGGCGCAACTGGATCGTGTTGTCCTTCCTCGTCTGCGTTGCCTGTTTTCTCGTTCTCGGCGCGACCGGCTCGCCCGGCCTCACGCTCGTCATTACGCTCACCTCGATTGGCCGGTTCTTCTCGACCTCGATCGTGACGATGGTATATCTGTACACGCCCGAGCTTTATCCGACGCGCCTTAGGGCCACCGGCAATGGCGCCGCCAATATGTGGCTCAATATCGGCAAGGCGCTGTCGCCGATGCTGGTCGGTCTGGTGCTCGCGAGCAGCGGGATCGGCGCCGTGTTCCTGATGCTGGGCGGCGCCGGCCTGGTGGCGGCGGCGGTTTTCGCGCGCTTTGCGACCGAGACCAGCCGCCGCGTGCTGGAGGAAGTCTCGCCCTAAACGAGCCTCACCCCCATGGGCCCAAGAGCGGCTCGCCGACATAGCTGTCGCTGTTGGCATCGAGCAGCTTGGGCCAGGCGCCGGGCACGATCTTGCGGCGCGCCGTCGCGGGCCGCGGCTGGCCGTCCCAGCCGACCTGCTCCATGCTCCAATAGAGCTGGACCGCGTGGCCGTCGGGATCATGGGCGAGAATCGTGTGGTCCATGCCCGGGGTGAGCTCGGTCGGAAGCTCGCGCAGGGTCACGCCATGGCCTTTCAAGAAATCGATGGCGTCGAGCAGTTGCTGATAGGTGGCGAGCTGCACGCCGAACGTGGCGACTGTCGAATCCGGCCGCAAGCCCAGCGCCTTGCGCAAGGCCAGCGGGTAGAGCGCCAGGGAATGATGCTCGGTGCCGGCGCGCAGGAAAACGCAGCGCTCGCCCCGATAGATCGTTTCCTCGGTCAGGGTGAAGCCCATGATGTCGCGATACCACGCCAGCGCGGCATCGAGATCGGCGACGAAGAGCCCGACCGGCCCGTGCTTGACGATGCGGAACGGGCGCGCCAGCAAGATGCCGCCGACATCGCGGTCGAGGGCGAAGTCCTCGCGGTCGCGGTAGCCCGACAGCAAGTCGCTCCCCTTCTCGACCGCCTGGTTGACCTCGACATATTCCGAAATCTGCGGCAGCGGCGGCGAGCGGTGGAAGGCGCGCTCGACCATTTCCTTGGGCTTCGAATGACCGTCCCAGCCGATCTGCTCCATGCCGTAGCAGATCTCGTTCTTGAACCCGTCCAAATCCATCACATAGGAATGCCAGTTGGAGCCCGGCATGTCGCGGCCGGCGCGGACGACGGTCTGCCCCTTGGCGGCGAACCAGTTATTGCCATCGACCGTCTCGGCGAGGCTTTGCACCTGCCAAGTGAGCTGGTTCATCGTGACTTCGGGCTGGTGAAATTTGTCGGTCAGCCGGCGCCACTGGTGATTGTAGAGGACGAAGGCGTGATGATCGTGCGCATAGCGCATGAAATAGCCGTTGATGTCGCCGAAGCTCTTGGCCTCCTCGGGGATCGCGACCGTGCCGCCGCGGGTTTGGTCCATCACGTCGCTGATCCGGAAGCCGAGCAGGTTGCGGTAGAAATTCAGCCCCTCGGTCATCCGGACGAGGTTGAATCCGAAATGGCATAGCCGCCGGACCTTGAAGGGCTGATCCAAGAGCACGCCGCCAACATTGAACTTCGTCGTCGTCGACGCATCCATGGTCGGACCTCCAGCCTAGACGAAGGAAAGCATAGGATCGTGGCAGGCCCCGTCAAGCGGGGCGGAGCGATCTCAGTGCGCCATCTCGACGAGCGCCGCGAGCTTGGCCGCCGCCACCGCCGCTTGCCGCTCCGCCGCACGCAATTCGAGGATTGCCGCGTCGCGTTCGGGCCCGGCCAGGCGCCCGGCCTGGTCCCTCAAGCCCGCCGCCGCGGCTTCGAGCGTCTTCGCTTCGGCCTCTACGCCCGCGCGATCGAGGGAGGAGATCGGCACCGCCTCGTCAGCCAGCACGGTGCAGCGCTCGGGCGTGACCTCGGCGAAGCCGCCCGAAACGAAAATGCGCTCGTTCACGGTCTTGCCGTCGTCATAGACATCGATCACTCCCGGCCGCACCGTCGAGATGAAGAGCGCATGGCCGGGCAGGACGCCGAAATTGCCCTCGCTGCCGGGCACGACCACCATGCCCACCGGCTCGGACAGGAGCAGCTTTTCCGGCGAGACCAGCTCGAATTGCAGGGTTTCCGCCATCATGCCGCCTCGGCCGCCATTTTGCGCGCCTTGTCGACCGCTTCCTCGATGGTGCCGACCATGTAGAAGGCGCTTTCCGGCAATTCGTCATAGACGCCGGCGACGATGTCCTTGAAGCCCTTGATGGTGTCGGCGAGCTTCACGAACACGCCGGGCGTGCCGGTGAAAACCTCGGCGACGAAGAAGGGCTGCGACAGGAAGCGCTGAATCTTGCGGGCGCGGGCGACGGTGAGGCGATCCTCTTCCGAAAGCTCGTCCATGCCCAGAATGGCGATGATGTCCTGGAGGGATTTATAGGTCTGAAGCACGCGCTGCACGTCGCGCGCGACCTGGTAATGCTCGTCGCCGACCACCCTGGGGTCGAGCATGCGCGAGGTCGAGTCCAAGGGGTCCACCGCAGGATAGATGCCCAGTTCGGCAATTTGCCGCGACAACACCGTAGTCGCGTCAAGATGCGCGAAAGAGGTCGCGGGCGCCGGATCGGTCAGATCGTCGGCCGGCACATAGATCGCCTGCACCGAGGTGATCGAGCCTTTCTTGGTGGTGGTGATGCGCTCCTGCAACGCGCCCATATCGGTCGCGAGGGTCGGCTGATAGCCGACTGCCGAGGGGATGCGCCCGAGGAGCGCCGAGACTTCCGAGCCCGCCTGGGTGAAGCGGAAAATGTTGTCGACGAAGAACAGCACGTCCTGGCCTTCTTCGTCGCGGAAATACTCGGCGAGGGTCAAGCCGGTGAGGCCGACGCGCGCCCGCGCCCCCGGCGGCTCGTTCATCTGGCCATAGACCAGCGCCGCCTTGGAGCCGGGCCCGTCGATCTTGATGACGCCCGATTCCATCATCTCGTGGTAGAGATCGTTGCCCTCGCGGGTGCGCTCGCCGACGCCGGCGAACACGGAATAGCCGCCATGGGCCTTGGCGATGTTGTTGATCAGCTCCATGATGATGACGGTCTTGCCGACGCCCGCGCCGCCGAACAGCCCGACCTTGCCGCCGCGCGCATAGGGCGCCAGCAAGTCCACCACCTTGATCCCTGTGACGAGGATTTCCGCCTCGGTCGATTGATCGACGAAGTCGGGCGCCGGCTTGTGGATTGGCGAGGACAGCTTGGCGTTGATCGGCCCGCGCTCGTCGACGGGCTCGCCGACGACGTTGATGATGCGGCCCAAGCGTCTCGGGGCCCACGGGCACGCGAATGGCGCTGCCGGTATCGACCGCCTCGGTCCCCCGCACCAGGCCGTCGGTCGTGTCCATCGCGACGGCTCGCACCGTGTTCTCGCCGAGATGCTGCGCGACCTCGAGGACGAGGGTCTTGCCCTGGTGCTGCACATGCAGCGCGTTGAGGATGAACGGCAGATCGCCCTCGAACTTCACATCGACGACGGCGCCGATGATCTGGGTGATGGTGCCGATGGTGTTTTTCGCCATGGGACTACAGTTCCTCGTTAGAGCGCCTCGGCGCCCGAAATGATCTCGATCAGTTCCTTGGTGATGGCGGCCTGACGCGAGCGGTTATAGGTGGTGTTGAGCCGGTCGATCATGTCGCCAGCGTTGCGCGTGGCGTTGTCCATCGCCGTCATGCGCGCGCCCTGCTCGGACGCCGCGTTCTCGAGGAGCGCCGTATAGATCTGCACGGCCAGATTGCGCGGCAGCAAATCCGCCAAAATCGCGACCTCGTCGGGCTCGAACTCGTAAACCCCCACGCCCGAGGACGGCGCCGCGGCCGCCTGCGGCGCGAAGGGAATGAGCGGCTGGCGCGTTACGATCTGGGTCATCGCCGATTTGAAGCGGTTATAGACGATGGTGCAGCCATCGAACTCGCCCGCGCCGAACCGCGCGAGCAGGCGCTCGGCGATCATCCGCGCGGACTCGAAGGTAAGGCGCGGACGGCCGACCTCGATCAGGCTTTCGACCATGAGCCGCGCGTGATCGCGCCGCAGCGCGTCGCGCCCTTTGCGGCCGATGGTCAGGATCTGGACGGTCTTTCCCGCGGCCTGAAGCTCGCGGATCATGCGGCGCGCGTCGCGCAGGATGGTCGCGTTGAAGCCCCCGGCGAGGCCGCGGTCGGAGGTCGCGACGACCACGAGATGAGTCGCGTCCTTGCCGGTCCCGGCCAAGAGCGCGGGCGCGTTCGCCATGCCTTTCAAGTTGGCGCTGAGCGAGCCGAGCATCCGCTCCATCCTGAGCGCGTAAGGCCGCGCCGCCTCGGCCTGCTCTTGCGCGCGGCGCAGGCGCGAGGCGGCGACCATCTTCATCGCCGAGGTGATCTTCTGCGTCGAGCGGACGCTGCGGATGCGAAGGCGCAGTTCCTTGAGCGTGGCCATGACGACGCGCCGGCTCGGTCAGGCGAAGGTCTTGGCGAAGCCGTCGAGGAAGGCCTGAAGGTCCTTCTCGGTGTCGGGAGCGATCTCGCGCTTATCGCGGATCGATTTCAGCAGCTCGGGCTTTTTCGCCTTGAGCTCGCCCAGCATCGCCGCCTCGAAGCGCGTGATCGCCCCGACCTCGATCTTGTCGAGATAGCCGCGCGTTCCGGCGAAGATCGAGACCACCTGCTCTTCGACCGCCATGGGCGAGAATTGCGGCTGCTTCAAAAGCTCGGTGAGCCGCGCGCCGCGCGCGAGCAGGCGCTGGGTCGCGGGATCGAGGTCCGACGAGAATTGCGCGAAGGCGGCCATTTCCCGGTATTGCGCGAGCTCGAGCTTGATGCGGCCGGCGACCTGCTTCATCGCCTTGATCTGCGCCGCCGAGCCGACGCGGCTCACCGACAAGCCGACATTGATGGCCGGACGGATGCCGCGATAGAACAGCTCGGTCTCGAGGAAGATCTGGCCGTCGGTGATCGAGATCACGTTGGTCGGGATATAGGCCGAGACGTCGCCGGCCTGGGTCTCGATGATCGGCAGCGCGGTCAGCGAGCCCGCGCCCTTCCCGTCGCTCATCTTGGCCGCGCGCTCGAGGAGGCGCGAGTGGAGATAGAACACGTCGCCCGGATAGGCTTCGCGGCCGGGCGGGCGGCGCAGTAGCAGCGACATCTGGCGATAGGCCACGGCCTGCTTCGAGAGATCGTCATAGACGATCACGGCATGCATGCCGTTGTCGCGGAAATACTCGCCCATGGCGCAGCCCGAATAGGGCGCCAGGAACTGCAAGGGTGCGGGCTCGGACGCGGTCGCCGCCACCACGATCGAATAGTCGAGCGCGCCGTAATCGGCGAGCGTCTTCACGATCTGGGCGACGGTCGAGCGCTTTTGCCCGACCGCGACGTAGATGCAATAGAGCTTCTTCGCTTCGTCGCCGCCGGCATTGACCGCCTTTTGATTGAGGAAGGCATCGATGGCCAGCGCGGTCTTGCCGGTCTGGCGGTCGCCGATGATGAGCTCGCGCTGGCCGCGTCCGACCGGCACCAGCGCGTCGATCGCCTTGAGGCCGGTTTGCACCGGCTCCTTCACCGATTGGCGCGGAATGATGCCCGGCGCCTTGACCTCGACGCGGGTGCGGGTCACGTCCTTCAGCGGGCCTTTGCCGTCGATCGGCTCGCCCAGCGCGTCGACGACGCGCCCCAACAGCCCGCGACCCACCGGCACGTCGACGATGGCGCCGGTGCGCTTGACGACGGCGCCCTCGGAGATGCCGCTGTCTTCGCCGAAGATGACGACGCCGACATTGTCGCTCTCGAGGTTGAGGGCCATGCCCTTCACCCCGTTCGGGAACTCGACCAACTCGCCGGCCTGAACCTTGTCGAGGCCATAAACATGGGCGATGCCGTCGCCGACCGAGAGCACCTGGCCGACCTCGGCGACATCCGCCTCGGTCCCGAAGCTCGCGATCTGCTGCTTCAAGATGGCGGAGATTTCCGCCGCACGAATATCCATCCTACCGAACCCCCTTCATGGCGAGCTGCAAGCGATACAGCTTGCTGCTGAGCGACGCATCGACCATGCGCGAGCCCAGCTTGACGATAAGGCCGCCGAGCAGGCTCGGATCGACCCTCAATTCGATGGCAACCTTGCCGCCAACGGAGCGGCGCAAGCGCTCGTCGAGCGCCTCGCGCTGCGCGGGCGATAAATCCTGGGCCGAGATCACCTCGGCCGTCACCTCGCCGCGGCGCGCGGCCAGCCGGGCGAGAAACGCGGCGATCACCTCGGGCAGCACGAACAGCCGCCGGTTCTTGGCCAAGAGCCCGAGGAGATTGCGCAGCAGCGTTTGGAAACCGGCGCGCTCGGCCAGCGCGGCCACTGCCCTGCCCTGGTCGGCGCGTGCCAGCACCGGGCTGCGGATGAGCCGGCGGAGATCGGCGCTGTCGTCGAGGAGGGCGCGCAGGGCACGCAAATCGCCGGCGACGGGGTCGAGCGCCTTCTGCTCGTCGGCGAGATCGTACAAGGCGACGGCATAGCGCTCTGCCAGCCCCTTGGTGCCTGCCGCTTCGGATGCCACGTTGAACGAACCCTCGTTGATCGGACGAAGCGGGGTGGGAGCCGTAACTGCCTGAAATGACGTACTTCCTAGCGGTCGCCTCGGTCTTCGACACCCGTGGCGACCCGGCCCGGAAAGCGGGCGGTTTTTAACACAGGGGCGAGGGCTGCGCAACCTGTCGGCTGCCATTTACAAGAAGCTGTACGGATCGACATCGACCTGGACGCGGACCGCGGCCGGCACCTTGACGCGGGCGAGCCATTGACGCAGCACCGCCTGAAGGTTCACCTCACGCTTGGCCTTGACGAGAAACCGCCGGCGATGGCGACCGCGCAGCACCCGGAGCGGCGCGGGCGCCGGGCCCAGCGTCTCGACGCCGGGCAGATGCGGCGCGGCCCGCGCGAAGGCGCGCGCGGTGAAGTCGGCGGCGCTTTCATCAGGAGCCGAAAGGATCACCGCCGCCAAGCGGCCGAAAGGCGGCATGCCATGCGCCTTGCGGCTTTCGGCCTCGATGGCGAAGAAGCGGTCGCGGTCATCGGCGAGGAGCGCCGCGATCACCGCGTTCTCGGGCATCCAGGTCTGAAGATAGACGATCCCGGGCCGCTCCTCGCGGCCGGCGCGGCCCGCGACCTGGTGCAGCAACTGAAACGTGCGCTCGGCGGCGCGCAGATCGCCGCCCTCGAGACCGAGATCGCCATCGACAACGCCGACCAGGGTCAGGAGCGGAAAATGATGGCCCTTCGCCACCACCTGCGTGCCGATGAGGACGTCGATGTCATGCGCCTCGACCGCGCGGATCGCCTGCTCGGCGGCATGAGGACCGGTCAACGTGTCGGACGCCATCACGCCGAGCCGGGCCTCGGGAAAGCGCGCCGCCATCTCCTCGCTGAGGCGCTCGATCCCCGGCCCGCACGCGACGAAGCTCTTGGCCGCGCCGCAATGCGTGCAGAGCGGCGGCAGGTTCTCGGTATGGCCGCAATGATGGCATTGCAGCCGGCCGAGCAGCCGATGCTCGACCAGCCACGCCGTGCAATTGGGACATTCGAGGCGATGGCCGCAGGCGCGGCACAGCGTCAGCGGCGCGTAGCCGCGCCGGTTCAGGAACAGCATCGCCTGCTCGCCGGCCGCGAGCGTCGTGCGCAGCGCTTCGACGAGAGGCGGCGAGAGAAAGCGCTGCCGCTCGGGCGGCTCGGCGCGCATATCGACGACGCGAATTTCCGGGAGCCGCGCGAGCCCGAAGCGTGCCGGCAGATCGAAGCGGCGATAGCGTCCCTGCTCGACATTGACGAGGGTTTCAAGCGACGGCGTCGCCGACACTAGCGCGATCGGGATTTTGGCGAGCGAGGCGCGCACGATGGCCATGTCGCGGGCGTGATAGATGACGCCTTCCTCTTGCTTGAAGGAATGGTCCTGCTCCTCGTCGACGACAATGAGGCCGAGATCGGGAAACGGCAGGAACAGCGCCGAGCGCGCGCCGACCACCACCGGCGCCTTGCCTTCGGCGACGTCGCGCCAGGTGTCGCGGCGCTGGGCCTGGCCGAGCTCGGAATGCCATTGCGCTGGGGCCGTGCCAAAGCGCTCGGCGAACCGGGCGAGAAATTGCGCCGACAGCGCGATCTCGGGCAGCAGCACGAGCGCCTGCTTGTTTCTGGCCAGGCACGCGGCGATCGCCGCGAAGTAGACCTCGGTCTTGCCGGAGCCGGTGACGCCATCGAGGAGCGTCACCGAAAATCCGCCGTGAGCGACGAGGGCCTTGAGCTCGCGCGCGACCGCTTCTTGCGCCGGCGACAAGGGCAGCCCGGCATGGCGGAAATCGGGCGGCGCCGGCGCGACGCGGCGCGCGATCTCGACGGGCTCGAGCAATCCCGCCTCGGCGAGAGCGCGGATGACGCCCGTGCCGCACGAAGCGCGGCGCGCGAGATCGGCCGCCGGCGCGGGCGGCGCCTCGGCCAGCACTTCGAGCGCGCGGCGCCTCGCCTTGGTTAAAGTTCCGGCTTCACCCAGCGCTTTGCGCCCCGCCGCGCTCGGGCGATAGGCGATCAGCGCGCGCGGCGACAGCAGCGCGTCAGGCACGCTCATCGCCATGCGCAGCACCTGGCCCGGCGGCGACAGCGTATAATTCGCGACCCAGTCGACGAGGCGACGCAATTCCTCGGTCATGGCCGGCGCGGGCAGGCGCTCGGCGATGGCCTTCAGCTTTGCCGCCGCCACCTCGCCCGACGCGGCGCCCCACACGACGCCCGGCAGCTTGCGGCGGCCGAGCGGGACCGTGACGAAATCGCCGCGCGCGACGTTGAATTCCCGCGGAACGCGATAATCGTAGGCGCCGTGCAGCGGCAGCGGCAGCAGGACGCCGACCAGGGCGTCCGCGCCCTCGGCGGAACTGGCGTAGCGCTCTGGCATGGGCTAGACTTTTAGAATGAAAGTGCAAATCGCGCCACGGAGACCGAGCGAGGCACGCGCATGAAGCTCTTCATCGAAGCCGCGAAGATAGGCGCGCCTCTCGGCAGGAAGCCGCCCGGCCATTCGATTCTCGGCGACGGCGACGCCGCGGCGGCCGGATAACGCGCGCGATGGACCGCCGGAAGGACCAGCCCGCATCGCCCGCGCTTCCGGCGCCAATCGTTCCGGATTCCGGCCCATCGGCCCAGGAGGTCGTGAGTTTTCTGCGCTCCCATCCGGATTTTCTCAACCTCCATCCCGCGCTGCTTTCCGTGCTGACGCCGCCCGGCCTCGATCGCGGCGACCGCGTCGTCGACATGCAGCGCTTCATGGTGCAGCACCAGCGCGCCGAGATCGCGCGCCTCACCAGCCAGCACAAGAGCATCATCGCGGCCGCGCGCGCCAATCTTGTCAGCCAAGGTCGGGTACACAAGGCGGTGCTGGCGATTCTCGCGGCCGGCAGCTTCGAGCAGCTCATCCAGACCGTGACCGGCGATCTCGCCATGCTGCTCGACGCCGACATCGCGACCATCGCGGTCGAGCGCCAGGGCGCGCAGCGGCCGCGCTTGCCGCCTCACGGCGTCCAGATTCTCGAGCCGGGGACAGTCGCCAAGATGCTGGGGCCGGACCGCGACGTCGTGCTCGAGACCGACGCGACGGGCGATCCGCGCCTCTTCGGCGACGGCGCTGCACTGGTACGCTCGGCGGCGCTGGTTCGCTTGCCCGTGAGCGCATCGGCGCCCGCGGGGATGCTGTGCATCGGCACGCGCAAGCCGGGCCGGTTCCATGCCGGCCAGGGCACCGAGCTGTTGTCGTTCCTCGCCCGCGCGCTCGGCATCACCATCGCGGCATGGCTCGACCTGCCGGCGTGACGCCGGCGCCGCCCGGCGCGGCGCGCTATGCCGCCAAGCCCGATCTGCAGCACGCGATCGCGCAATGGCAAAGCTGGCTCGGCGCCGAGCGCCGCGCTTCGCCCCACACCCTCGCGGCTTACGGCAGCGATCTCGTGCTGTTTCTCGATTTCCTGGTCGGGCATCGGGGCGACACGCCGAGCCTTCAGATGCTGGGCGAGCTGGCGCCGGCGGATTTCCGCGCCTTCCTGGCCGCGCGTGCCGGCGTCGGGATCAAGCGCAGCTCGGCGGCGCGCGAAATGTCGGTGCTGCGCGGCTTCTTCCGCTTCCTCGACCGCCGCGGCCTGGTGAAGAACGCCGCGCTTCGAGCGCTGCGCGCGCCGCGTGCCGCCAAGACCCTGCCGCGGGCCCTCAGCGTCGAGGACGCGCAAAGCGCGCTCGACCTGGCCGGCTCGCTCGCGCGCAAACCCTGGGAGCAGAAGCGCGATCTGGCGATCTTCACGCTGCTTTACGGCGCCGGCTTGCGCCTCGGCGAGGCGCTGGGCCTGGCGCGGCGCGAGGCGCCGCTGAAGGCCGGCGCCATCACCATCACCGGCAAGGGCAACAAGGCCCGCATGGTGCCGGTGCTGGCGGCTGTGGCGGCGGCGATCGCGGACTACCTGGCCCTATGCCCGCACCGGCTCGCGGCGGAGGGGCCGCTCTTCGTCGGCGCGCGCGGGCGGCAGCTGAACCCGCGCCTCGTGCAGCACCGAATGGCTAGCCTTCGCGCGCTGATCGGCCTTGACGAGCGCGCGACGCCACACGCGCTGCGCCACAGCTTTGCCACGCATCTCTTGGCCGAAGGCGCCGATCTGCGCGCGATCCAGGAACTGCTCGGCCATGCCAGCCTGGCGACGACCCAGCGCTATACCGCGGTCGACGCGGCACGCCTCGCCAAGGTCTATGACGCGGCGCATCCCCGCGCGAAGAGCTGAACAAACCGGTTCGGTTCGCTGGCGTTTGGGCTAGGCTGACGGGCAATGATTTCAACTAAAGGCGCGCCATGCCGAAACCCAGCTCTCCAGCCATGAGTCCGCGATCGCACGGCGCGCTTCTGTCGGATCCGGCGGCGATCCGGCGTCAGTTTCCGCTGCTCGCGCGCGAAGGCCTGCACTATTTCGACAGCGCCGCGACCGCGCAAATGCCCGAAACGGTAATCGCGGCGCTCCAGAGGTTCGGCACGAGCCTACGCGCGAATGTGTATGGCGGGGTCTACAAGCTCGCCCAGGAGGCGCTGGCGGAATACGAGGCCGCGCGCGCCGATGTCGCACGGTTTCTCGGCGCTGCTTCGCCGGCGGAGGTCGTCTTCACCTACGGCACCACCTCTTCGTTGAACCTTCTGGCCCGGTCCTTCGGCGAGCGTCTTGCGGAGGGCGACGAGATCGTCCTCTCCATTCTCGAGCATCACAGCAACACGTTGCCGTGGCGCGCACTCGCCCGGCGCCGAGGAGCAAACATTCGCGTGCTGCCGGCGACGCCGGACGGAAGACTCGATCTCGCAAAGCTGCCGGAACTCGTCACTTCGAGGTGCCGGATCATTGCGGTGACCCACTGCTCGAACGTAACCGGCGCGCTGACGGATACCGCTCCAATCGTCGCTGCCGCTCGGGCCGTCGGCGCCGCCGTGGTGCTTGACGGCGCGCAACGAGCACCGCATGGGCCGCTCGACGTGCAGAAACTCGGCATCGATTTCTATGCGTTCTCCGGCCACAAGACCTTCGGGCCCACGGGGATCGGCGTGCTTTGGGGCCGCGGCGAAATCTTGAAGGACATGCCCCCCTTCATGGTCGGCGGCCAGATGATCCGGCGCGTGTCACTCGACGCCGAGGAGTTCGCCGACCCGCCCCGCCGGTTCGAGGCCGGCACTCCGCCGATCGGGGCGGCCGTCGGGCTCGGGGCGGCGATCCGCTGGATGGAAGGCCTCGATTGGGAAACTGTCGCCGAGCATGAGCGGGCGCTCACCATCCGGCTGCTCGACGCGTTGGCCAGTCTCAAGCGTACTCGGGTGATAGGACCGGTGACGACGCAGCAACGGCGCGGGGTCGTGTCCTTCACCGTTTCCGGCATGAGCTCGGAAGAGGTTTGCCGCCGGCTAGACGCTCGTGGATTGGCGTTACGGCACGGCCATCACTGCGCGCAGCCGCTGATGCTGGCGCTGGGGATCGAGGGCGCGGCGCGCGCCAGCCTTGCGCCCTACACGACCGAGGAAGATATCGATCATCTCGTTGCCGGTCTTGCCGAGATCGCCCGATCGGCGTGATCGAGGCGCATTTCGATGATCAGATATGGATGGCTTGGCCGGCGACGGCGAGCGCCGCTTCCTTGACCGCCTCGCTGAGGGTCGGATGAGCGTGGCAGGTGCGGGCGATGTCTTCGGCGCTGGCCCCGAACTCCATCGCTAGCACCGCCTCGGCGATCATTGTCCCGGCATCGGCGCCGATGATATGGACGCCCAGCACCCGGTCGGTCGCGCGATCGGCGAGGATTTTGACGAAGCCCTCGGTGTCGGCATTGGCGCGGGCGCGAGGATTGGCGGCGAACGGGAACTTGCCGGTCCGATAGGCGATGCCGGCCGCCTTCAGCTCTTCCTCGGTCTTGCCGACCGAGGCGACCTCGGGATGGGTGTAGATCACCGCCGGAATCGCGTCGTAATCGAGCTGCGGGCGCTGTCCGGCCAGCGTCTCGACCAGCGCCACGCCTTCCTCGGATGCCTTATGCGCGAGCATCGGCCCCGCGATCACGTCGCCGATCGCATAAAGGCCGGGCACGCTCGTCGCAAAGCCTTGATCGACCAGGATGCGGCCCTGCTGGTCGCAAGCGACGCCCAGCGCTTCGAGGCCGAGCCCGTCGGTATAGGGCCGGCGCCCGACCGCAATGAGGACCACGTCGCAAGACAGCTCTTCGGGCTTGCCGCCCTCGGCCGCGTCGAGCGCGAGGACGACGCCGCCCTCGGTCTTGCGCGCCGCCGTGACCTTGGTGGACAAGCGGAAAACGAAGCCTTGCTTGGCGAGCGCCGCCTGCAGCACCTTGCCGGTTTCGCGATCCATCGCCGGCGTGATGCGGTCGAGGAATTCGACTACCGTCACCTGCGCGCCGAGCCGCCGCCATACCGAGCCCATCTCGAGCCCGATATAGCCGCCGCCCACGACGACGAGGCGCTTCGGAACCGACGAGAGCTCGAGCGCGCCGGTCGAGGTCACGATGGTCTTCTCGTCGATCGCGATGCCGGGCAACCCGACGCTGTCCGAGCCGGTGGCGATGATGATGGCTTTCGTCGCGATGAGGCTAGCCTCGCCGACCTGGACGCTGTCCTTGGCGGTGAGCCGCGCCACGCCGTTGAGAAAGGCGACCTTGTTCTTGCGAAATAGGTATTCGACGCCTTTGGTGTTGTCGGCGACGACCTTGTCCTTGCGCGCCAGCATCGCCGCGAGATCGAACTCGATCTTGCCCGCCTTGATGCCGTGTACGGCGAGGGCATGACCCGCTTCCTCGAACTTCTCGGAGGAGTAGAGCAGCGCCTTCGAGGGAATGCAGCCGATATTGAGGCAGGTGCCGCCGGGCGCGGCGCGCTTGTCGATGCAGGCGACCTTCATGCCGAGCTGCGCCGCCCGGATCGCCGCGACATAGCCGCCCGGCCCGCTGCCGATGACGATGACGTCGAAACTCTCGGCCATGGCTTCAGACGCCGAGCAGCATGCGCTGCGGGTCTTCGAGGCATTCCTTGACGCGCACCAGGAAAGTCACGGCCTCGCGGCCGTCGATGATCCGGTGATCGTAGCTGAGGGCCAGATACATCATCGCGCGCGCCTCGATCTTGTCAGCAACGACGCGCGGGCGCTTTTCGATCTTGTGCATGCCGAGAATCGCCGATTGCGGCGGATTGAGGATCGGCGTCGACAGCAGGGAGCCATAGACGCCGCCATTGGTGATGGTGAAGGTGCCCCCAGACAGCTCTTCGAGCGACAGCTTGCCGTCGCGCGCGCGGCGCCCGAGATCGGCGACGCGCTTCTCGATGTCGGCGAAGCTGAGCTGCATCGGCGTCGCGCACCACCGGCACCACCAGGCCCTGCTCGGTGCCGACCGCGATCGCCGATGTCGTAATGATTCTTGTAGACGATGTCGTCGCCGTCGATCTCGGCGTTGGCGGCCGGGATCTCCTTGAGCGCGACGATCGCAGGCCTTGACGAAGATCGACATGAAGCCGAGCTTCACGCCATGCTGCTTCTCGAAACTGTCGCGATAGCGCTCGCGCAGCGCCATCACCTCGGTCATGTCCACCTCGTTGAAGGTGGTGAGCATGGCGGCGGTGTTTTGCGCCTCCTTGAGGCGCTCGGCGATGCGGCGCCGCAGCCGGGTCATGCGCACGCGCTCTTCGCGCGGAGTGGCCTCGCGCGGCGGGGGCACGATCGGCGGACGCGCGATGGGCGCGGGCGCGGCCGCGGGCTTTGCGGCGGCGACATCGGCCTTGGTCAGCCGGCCGCCCTTGCCGGTCGCGGCGATTCGCGACGGCTCGATGTTGGCTTCGGCGACCAGCTTTCGCACCGCCGGACCGGAGCGCGCCAGCAGCCTGCCGCGCCGTTGCCGCGCGGGAGCGGGAGCCGCGGCGGCGGGAGCTGCAGCCTTGACCGGGGCCGGCGCGGGCTTCGACCGCGCCTTCGCCGATGCGGCCCAGCACGGCGCCGACGGCGACGTTGCTCTTCTCGGCTGCGGTGATCTCGACCAGCGTGCCGGCCGCCGGGGCGTTGACCTCCAGCGTGACCTTGTCGGTCTCGAGCTCGACCAAGGGATCGTCGAGCGCCACGGTGTCGCCCGGCTGCTTCAGCCAGCGGGCAACCGTCGCCTCGGTCACCGATTCGCCCAGAGCGGGAACTTTGATCTCGGTCGCCATCGGAATCCCCCTTAGACGGCGAGCGCTTCGGAGACGAGCCTCGCCTGCTCGACATTATGCCTCTTCAGGAGCCCGGTCGCGGTCGATGCCGCCTCGGGCCGGCCGACGTATCGCGCGCGCTTGCCCTTTATATCGAGGTCGCTCAGCACCCGCTCGATTCTGCGATCGACGAAAGTCCACGCCCCCATGTTCTCGCGGCTCTTCCTGGCACCAGACGAACTCGGCGTTGCGATAGCGCCCCAGCTCGGCGGCCAGCGTGTTGAAGGGAAACGGATAAAGCTGCTCGATCCGCACGAGCGCGATATCGCCGATCTTGCTCTCGCGGCGCTGGCGCAGCAGATCGAAATAGACCTTGCCGGTCGAGAGCACGACACGCCGCACCTTGGCGTCGTCGACGAGGGTCTCGGCCTCGGCGAAGACGCGGTGGAAATTGGTGCCGGGTCCCATCGCGGCAAGGTGTGACGCCATCTCGGGCGCGCGCAGCAGCGATTTCGGCGCCATGATGACGAGCGGCTTGCGGAAATTGCGCCGCACCTGGCGCCGCAACGCGTGGAAATAATTCGCGGCGCTGGTGAGATTGCAGACTTGCAGATTGTCCTCGCCGCAGAGCTGGAGGTAGCGCTCGAGCCGCGCCGAGGAATGCTCGGGCCCCTGCCCTTCATAGCCGTGCGGCAGCAGCATCACGAGGCCGGACATCCGCAGCCACTTGGCTTCGCCCGAGGCGATGAACTGGTCGATCATGACCTGCGCGCCATTGGCGAAATCGCCGAACTGCGCCTCCCACAGGACGAGGGCGTGCGGCTCGGCGAGGCTGTAGCCGTATTCGAAGCCGAGCACCGCGGCCTCGGACAAGGGTGAATCGACGACCTCGAACGGCGCCTGGCCGGCGCGGATATTGGCGATTGGGATGTAGCGCGCCTCGGTCTCCTGATCGACCAGCACCGAATGGCGCTGCGAAAAGGTGCCGCGGCCGGAATCCTGGCCCGACAGCCGCACGGGCGTGCCTTCGGCGCACAGCGTGCCGAAGGCGAGCGCCTCGGCGGTCGCCCAGTCGATCCCCTCGCCGCTCTCGATCGCGCGGCGCTTGGCCTCGAGTTGCCGCTCGATCTTGCGATTGAGGTTGAAGCCCTCGGGCACGGCGGCGAGCGCGCGGCCGACCTCTTTCAAGACCTCCAGCGAGACCGCGGTCTCGCCGCGGCGATCCTCGCCCGACGCCGCCTGCAAGCCGGTCCAGGCGCCTTCGAGCCAATCGGCCTTGTTCGGCCGGTAGTTCTTCGCCGCCTCGAACTCGGCTTCCATCCGCGCGGTGAAGTCCTTGGCCATCTGGTCAGCCTCGGCCGCGGTGACCACGCCCTCGGCGGCGAGGCGCTTGGCATAAATCTCGCGCGTCGTCGGATGAGACGCGATCGCGCGATACATCAGCGGCTGGGTGAAGGACGGCTCGTCGGCTTCATTGTGGCCGTGGCGGCGATAGCAGAACAGGTCGATCACCACGTCCTTCTTGAAGCGGTGACGGAATTCGGTGGCGATGCGCGCGACATGCACCACCGCCTCGGGATCGTCGCCATTGACGTGGATGATCGGCGCCTGAATCTCCTTGGCGACCTCGGTGCAATAGGGGCCGGTGCGGGCCTGGGCCGGGCTGGTGGTGAAGCCGATCTGATTGTTGACCACGATATGGATGGTGCCGCCGGTGCGGTAGCCCTTGAGCTCGGAGAGATCGAGCGATTCGGCAACCAAGCCCTGGCCGGCGAAGGCGGCGTCGCCGTGCATGAGCAAGCCCACCACCTGCTCGCGCTCGGTGTCGCCGCGCTGGCGCTGCTTGGCGCGCACCTTGCCCAGCACCACCGGGTTCACCGCCTCGAGATGCGACGGATTGGCCTGCAAGGACAGGTGCACGAGGTTGCCGTCGAAGCTGCGGTCGGACGAGGTGCCGAGATGGTATTTGACGTCGCCCGAGCCCTGCACGTCCTCGGGATTGGCGGCATTGCCCTGGAATTCCGAGAACACCGCAGAGAACGGCTTGCCCATCATGTTGGTGAGCACGTTGAGCCGGCCGCGATGCGGCATGCCGATGACCAGCTCTTTCATGCCCAACTGGCCGCCGCGCTTCAGGATTTGTTCGAGCGCAGGCATCAGCGCCTCGCCGCCATCGAGGCCGAAGCGCTTGGTGCCGGTATAGCGCTTGTCGCAGAAGCGCTCGAACATTTCGGCATCGGTCAGGCGCTGCAGGATGGCGCGCTTGCCGGCCAGCGTGAATTCGGTCTGGTTGCGCGGCACCTCGATGCGCGCCTGGATCCATTGGCGCTGCTCGAGCTCCTGGATGTGCATGTATTCGATGCCGACCCGCCCGCAATAGGTCGCCTTCAGGGCGGCGAGGATCTCCGTGAGCGTCGCCGTGGAGAAACCGAGCAGCCGGTTGACGAAGATCGGCCGGTCGTAATCGGCTTCGGTGAAGCCATAGGTCTCGGGATCGAGATCGGGATGATAGGTCCGGTTGGCCAGGCCGAGCGGGTCGAGATCGGCGATCATGTGACCGCGCGTGCGATAGGCGCGAATGAGATTCATGGCGCGCACCGAATCGAGGGCGGCTTGATGGACCTCTTCGGCCAAGGCGGCGACGGCGTGGCCGTTCCCCGCGCCGCCCACGGCGGCGGCGGGCGCGGCGTGACCATTGACGATGAGGGGCGGGGTCGGCCGTCCCCAGGCCGGCCCTTCGAGCTCCTTCTGCACCGAGGCGGGCTCGTCGCCCAGCTCGGCGAAGAAGCGCTGCCAGCTCTCATCGACGCTGGAGTGGTCCTCGAGGTAGCGGGCGTGCAACTCGGCGATGTACTCGGCGTTCTGGCCGGTCAGGAAGGTGGATTGATCGAATGGCGCCATGGCTGGATTCCGCAGTGCAACAAAGTAAAGATTGGGATATCGGCCCCCAATAACTAGGCTTTAAGTGTTTCCTTTTTGCTTAAGCAGTGGTGAAAGCCGCCGCGAAACCTTGGCTTTGGGCGAGAATCACCCCTTTGGCGCCTCGGCCAGCAACTTTTTGCCGATGTCGCACAAGGACCGAACCGCCGCGGCGGATTTATCGAATTCGGCCTTTTCGTCGGGGTTGAGCGCGATCTCGACGATGCGCTCGGCCCCCTTGGCGCCGATCACCACCGGCACCCCGACATAGAGGTCCTTGACCCCGTATTGGCCGGTCAGATAGGCGGCGCAGGGCAGCACCCGCTTCTTATCGAGGAGATAGGATTCGGCCATCGCCACCGCCGCCGAGGCGGGCGCATAGAAGGCCGAGCCGGTCTTCAAGAGGTTCACGATCTCGCCACCGCCGTCGCGGGTGCGCTTGACGATCGCATCGAGCCGTTCCTTGGTGGTCCAGCCCATCTTGACGAGATCGGGCAGCGGAATGCCCGCCACCGTCGAGTAGCGGATCAAGCGGCACCATGCTGTCGCCATGCCCGCCGAGAACGAAAGCGGTTACGTCCTCGACCGAGACTTTGAATTCCTCGGCCAGGAAATAACGGAACCGGGCGCTGTCGAGGACGCCCGCCATGCCGATGACGCGCTCATGCGGCAAGCCGGTGGCTTCGCGCATCACCCACACCATCACGTCGAGCGGGTTGGTGATGGTGATGACGAAGGCGCCGGGCGCGTGCGCCTTGATGGCGGCGCCGACCTGCGAGACGATCTTGGCGTTGATCCCGATGAGGTCGTCGCGGCTCATGCCCGGCTTGCGCGGCACCCCGGCGGTGACGATCACGATATCGGCGCCCGCGATCGCGGAATAATCGTTCGAGCCGGTAAAGCTCGCATCGAACCCTTCAACCGGCGAGGCCTCGGCCAGATCGAGGGATTTCCCTTGCGGCACGCCTTCGACCACGTCGCACATCACGACATCGCCCAGATTCTTCAGGCCGATGAGCAGGGCAAGCGTGCCGCCGATCTGCCCCGCGCCGATGAGCGCGATCTTCTTGCGTGCCATCCTCATGACCTCGTCTTACGGTGAAGCGCGGGTCTTACCGCAAATCGGAGGTGCGGGCAAGGGCTGGCGGCCGCCAGCGCGATGCGCGAAACTGGCTTCGTCACGTCGAAAGGGGATCGGCATGGCCGACAAGATCGCGCTCGTCACCGGCGCCGGCAGCGGCATCGGCAAGGCGGTGGCTCTGGCGCTGATGACGGAGGGCTACGCCACGGTGCTGGCCGGCAGGCGGCGCCCGGTGCTGGAGGCGACGGCGCGGGCGGGCGAGGCAGCCGGCGGCAAGAGCCTCGTTGTTCCCGCCGACGTCGCCGATCCTGCCGCGGTCGAAAACCTCTTCGCGCGGATCGCGGAGCGCTTCGGCCGGCTCGATCTTCTCTTCAACAATGCCGGGGTCAACGCGCCGGCGGTGCCGGTCGAGGATCTGCCGGTCGAAAAATGGCACGAGGTCATGGCGGCCAACGTGACCGGCGTCTATCTGTGCACGCGCGCGGCGTTCAAGCTGATGAAGAGCCAGACCCCGCGCGGCGGGCGCATCATCAACAACGGCTCCATCGCCGCGCATGCGCCCCGCCCCAATACCGCGCCCTATACCGCCGCCAAGCACGCGGTCCTGGGCCTGACCAAATCGACCGCGCTCGACGGCCGGAAATACGACATCGCCTGTGGCCAGATCGATATCGGCAATGCCGACACCGGCTGGGCCGACAAGTTCAGGGAAGGCGTGATGCAGGCGAACGGCACGATCGCGCCCGAGCCGGTGCTCGAGATCGATCACGTCGCGCGCGCCGTTCTCTACATGGCGTCGCTGCCGCTCGACGCCAATGTCCAGTTCCTGACCGTGATGCCGGCGAAAATGCCGTTCGTGGGACGAGGCTAACCGGAAGCGCCGGGAGAGCAGCTTCCGGCAAATCAAAGACTTACAACTCCCGATCGCCGCGCGCGGCGATATAGGCGTCGCTTTGCATCTCGATGAGCCGCGAGACCGTACGCTGGAACTCGAAGCTGCCGTCGCCCTGCGTATAGAGCTCCTGCGGCGGCGCCGCGGCCAGCGACAGGAGATTCCCGTGCGCCTCGTAGAGCGTGTCGATGAAGATGTTGAAGCGCTTGGCCTCGTTGAGCTGGTCGCGCGTCAGCCGCGGGATCGCTTCGACGACGAAGCTGTGATAGCGCGCGGCCAGGGCGAGATAATCCTGGGGCCCCAGCGCGCGCGCACACAGCTCGGCGAAGCCGAACCAGGCGACGCCCTTGGCCGCGCGCGGCACCACGACCTCGCGGCCGAGCACCGCGAGCGTTTCCGCGCCGGCGGATGCGTTGTCGGTCAGATCGCCGAAGGCGCGCTCGAGCGCGCGATAGGCGCGGTCGTCGGCCGGCGTGAAATAGACCGGGCGGCCGGCGGAGCGCTGGAGGCGATAATCGCGCGGCCCGTCGAGCTGGAGAATGTCGAGCTTTTCCTTGATGAGATCGACGAAAGGAAGAAAGCGCTCGCGCTGCAGCCCGCCCTCGTAGAGCGCGTCGGGCGCGCGGTTCGAGGTCGCGACCACCGCCACGCCCGCGGCAAAGAGCGCGGCGAAAAGGCGCCCGAGGATCATGGCATCGGCGATGTCGACGACCTGAAACTCGTCGAAACACAAAAGCGTCGTCTCGGCCGCGATCGCATTGGCGACGGGCGCGATCGGATCGCCGCCCTCGGCGCGGCGCGCGTGGATGCGCGCGTGAACCTCGGCCATGAAGGCGTAGAAATGGACGCGGCGCTTCTTCGCCGTGGCGACGGTGGTGAAGAAGGTGTCCATGAGCATGCTTTTGCCGCGCCCGACCCGGCCATAAATATAGAGGCCGCGCGGGCGAAGCGGCTTCGGCGCAAGGCCAAGCCGCACGCGCCAGCCGCTTGCCGCGCGCGCGTCGTAGCTTTGCAGTTCCCGCGACAGGATTTGCAGCCGCTCGGCGGTGCGCTCTTGCATCGGATCGGGAACCAATTCGCCGGCGGCGAGCCGGGCATGAAAGAGCGCGAGCGGTCCCGCGCCGGGGTGGGTATGGGCTTGAGCGTCAGACACGAAGGCGCGTGCGTTCATCGGCCTTAGATAGCGAAAAATCCCGCTCCAACAAAGCGACGAAGGTCGCGCCGCGGCATTCGCGCCGGCACCGAGCCATCTCGCGCCGCGACCGTTGAATTCCGGGAAGAGCATTCCTACGTGGATATATTGGGGAGGGCATCGCCATGGCCACCACCATCCGCAATCCGATCGAATGGGGCATTGACCAGTTTCGCCATGTGGCGGAGGGGGTGGGCGCGACTGGCCGCGCCTTGGGGCACGTCCCGGAAACGCTGCATTCACCGCTGCCGATGGTGCGGCGGATCGGCGTCGCCGACCTGAAAGACGCGGTGGCGCGCGGCTACGGCGATTTGGGAGCCTGCCGCACGGACGTGGTTTTCCTCTGCGCCTTCTATCCGATCGTCGGGCTCATCCTGGGCCGGGTGACCCTCGGCGCCGGAATGCTCTCGCTGCTGTTTCCACTGGCGGCCGGCTTCGCCCTTCTCGGCCCGCTCGCGGCGCTCGGCCTGCTCGAGATAAGCCGCGAGCGCGAGCAGGGTCGGCCGGTGAGCTGGGCGACCGCATTCGACGTCTTGCGCTCGCCCTCGATCGGCGCGATCGCGCTGCTCGGCCTCCTGCTGATGGCGATTTTCTTGCTCTGGCTGTTTGCGGCCGAAACGATCTATCGGGTCACCCTCGGCCCCGAGCAGCCAGCATCGCTGGCCGGATTCATGAGGGACGTCTTCACCACCGGCCAGGGCTGGGAACTGATCATCGCCGGGGTGGGCGTCGGCTTCCTTTTCGCGGTCCTGGTGCTGTGCATCAGCGTGGTGTCGTTCGCATTGCTGCTGGACCGCGAGGTTGGGCTCGACACCGCAATTCGAACCTCGGTGCGCGCGGTGCAGACAAACCCGGCGGCCATGGCGCTCTGGGGCCTGATCATCGCCGGCGCGCTGGTGTTGGGCTCGTTACCGCTGTTCGTCGGGCTCGCGGTGGTCATGCCGCTTTTGGGCCACGCCAGCTGGCACCTTTACCGCAAGCTGGTAGGGGCTTAACCAGCCGCGCCGGCGGAACAGTGGCCGGCCGAAGAGCCGAGCGAGAAGCCGACCCTACCCAACGCGATCCCGCAAGGCTTATCGCCTCGCGACCATCATCAGCTTGATCTCGGCGATCGCCTTGGCCGGGTTCAGGCTCTTGGGGCAGGTCTTGGTGCAGTTCATGATGGTGTGGCAGCGATAGAGCCGGAACGGGTCCTCGAGCGCGTCGAGCCGCTCGCCGGTATGCTCGTCGCGGCTGTCGGCGAGCCAGCGATAGGCCTGCAGCAGGATCGCGGGGCCGAGATAGCGGTCGCCGTTCCACCAGTAGCGTCGGGCAGCCGGTCGAGCAGCAGAAGCACAGGATGCACTCCCACAGCCCGTCGAGCTTCGCGCGCTCCGGCTACCGACTGCAGCCGCTCGCGGTCGGGCGGCGGCGGCGATTCGGCCTGCAGCCAGGGCTCGATCGAGCGGTACTGCGCGTAGACATGGGTGAGGTCGGGCACGAGATCCTTGACCACCGGCATATGCGGCAGCGGATAGATGCTGCACCTCGCCCTTCACCTCGTCGATCGCCTTGAGGCAGGCGAGCGTGTTGGTGCCGTCGATGTTCATGGCGCAGGAGCCGCAGATGCCCTCGCGGCAGGAGCGGCGGAAGGTCAGCGTGGTGTCGATCTCGTTCTTGATCTTGATCAGCGCGTCCAGCACCATCGGGCCGCAGCTGTCGAGATCGACCTCGTAGGTGTCGAGCCGCGGGTTTGCCGCGTCGTCGGGGTCCCAGCGATAGATCCTGAAGCTCTTGACGCGCTTCGCGCCGGCAGGGGCCTGGATAGGTCTTGCCGGCGCGGACCTTGGAATTCGCGGGCAGGGTGAACTCAGCCATCGCTGCTGTCCTTCTCAGTAGACGCGCGCCTTGGGCGGAAAGACCTGAACCTCGTTCGACAGCGTGTGCATATGCACCGGGCCGGTAGCCGAGCCGCACCTTGCCATCCGGCGTCGCGCCAGGCGAGCGTGTGCTTCATCCAGTTCTCGTCGTCGCGCTCGGGAAAATCCTCGCGCGCGTGGGCGCCGCGGCTTTCGGTGCGATTGACCGCGCCGAATGGATCGTCACTATGCGCTTGCGCCAGCAGATTGTCGAGCTCCAGCGCCTCGACCAGATCGGTGTTCCAGATCATCGAGCGGTCGGCGACCGGCGATCTCCGTCATCGAGGCGGCGACATCGTCGATCTTGCGCACGCCCTCCTCGAGCGTCTCGGCGGTGCGGAACACCGCGCAGTCGCTCTGCATGGTGCGCTGCATGGCGAGCCGGATCTCGGCGGTCTTGAGCTCGCCCTTGGCGTGGCGCAGGCGGTCGAAGCGGTCGAGCGACGGCTCGCCCGCGCGCGGCGCGGCAGCGGCTTGTGCGTCGCGCCGGGCTTGCACCAGCTCGGCGGCGCGAAGGCGGCGGCGCGGCCGAACACGACGATGTCGAGCAGCGAGTTGCAGCCCAGCCGGTTGGCGCCATGCACCGAAACGCAGGCCGCCTCGCCGATCGCCATCAGGCCCGGCACCACGCGCTCGGGATCGTCCGCGGTCGGGTGCAGCACCTCGCCGTGATAGTTGGTCGGGATGCCGCCCATGTTGTAGTGCACGGTCGGCAGCACCGGGATCGGCTCGCTGCGGTCACATCGACGCCGGCGAAGATCTTGCGCGGTCTCGGAAATGCCGGGCAGGCGCTCGTGCAGCAGCTCGGGGTCGAGATGCTCCAGATGCAGCAGGATGTGGTCCTTGTTCGGGCCGCAGCCGCGGCCCTCGCGGATCTCGATGGTCATGGCGCGGCTGACCACGTCGCGCGAGGCCAGGTCCTTGGCGTGGGGCGCATAGCGCTCCATGAAGCGCTCGCCCTCGGAATTGGTGAGGTAGCCGCCCTCGCCGCGCGCCCCTTCGGTGATCAGGCAGCCGGCGCCGTAGATGCCGGTCGGATGGAACTGCACGAACTCCATGTCCTGCAGCGGCAGCCCGGCGCGCAGCACCATGGCGTTGCCGTCGCCGGTGCAGGTGTGCGCCGAGGTGCAGGAGAAATAGGCGCGGCCATAGCCGCCCGTCGCCAGCACCACCATGTGGCGCGCGGAAGCGGTGCAGCGTGCCGTCCTCGAGATTCCAGGCCATGCACGCCGCGGCAGACGCCTTCCTCGTCCATGATCAGGTCGAGCGGCGAAATACTCGACGAAGAACTCGGCATCGTGCTTGAGGCATTGCTGGTAGAGCGTATGCAGGATGGCGTGGCCGGTGCGGTCGGCGGCGGCAGCAGCTGCGCCTCGCCATCGGGCCCTCGCCGTACTGCGTGGTATGGCCGCCGAACGGGCGCTGATAGATGCGGCCATCCTCGGTGCGCGAGAACGGCACGCCGAAATGCTCGAGCTCGATCACCGCGGGGATCGCCTCGCGGCACATGTATTCGATCGCGTCCTGGTCGCCGAGCCAATCGGAGCCCTTGACCGTGTCGTACATGTGCCAGCGCCAATCGTCCTCGCCCATATTGCCGAGCGAGGCCGCGATGCCGCCCTGGGCCGCGACGGTGTGGCTGCGGGTCGGGAACACCTTGGTGACGCAGGCGGTCTTCAAGCCGGCCGCGGCCATGCCGAGGGTCGCGCGCAAGCCCGCGCCGCCGGCGCCGACGACGACCACGTCATAGAGATGCTCGGTGATGGGATAGGCTGGCGGCACCGCTCTCGTTACCCCTGGAAGGCGATGCGCAACACCGCGAAGATGCCGCACACGGCGAGCGTGAAGGCCGCCAGCTTATTCAGCACCAGCGCCGAAACCTTCACCCATTCGCGATGGACGTAATCCTCGATCACGGCCTGAACGCCCAGCGCCATGTGATAAAACACCGCGATCAGCAGCAGCACCGTCGCGATCGCGGGAAAGGGCGCGTGCAGCCACGCCGTCACCGCGCCGCGGCCCGCGCCGGTCAAGCCGACCATCGCGGCGACGAACCACAAGAGGAGCGGCACCAACGCCACCGCGGTGAGGCGCTGCGCCCACCAATGCGCGACGCCTTCCTTGGCCGAGCCCAACCCCGTGGCACGGCCGAGCGCCGAGCGCAGAGCCTTGTCTTCGCTCATGCCGAGCCTCGCGCCGCATAGCCGGCGATCCAAGCCAGCACGGTCAGGATGACGCTGCCCCACACCACGATCCAGCCCGAGAGATAGGCGGTCTTCAGCTCGAAGCCCCAGCCGGCGTCCCAGCACAGATGCCGGATGCCGTTGCAGAGATGAAAAAACAGCGCGTAGCTCCAGCCCAGCAGCAGCAATTGGCCGATCCAGGAGTGCCAGAACGCTTGCGCCGCGTTGAAGGCGGCGTCACCGCTTGCGGCGGCCAGCAGCCACCACACCAGAAGAATGGTCCCAACCGCCAAGGCCAATCCGCTGGCGCGGTGGCAGATCGACAGGACCGAGGTCAGTTGCGGCCGATAGATTTGGAGATGGGGCGACAGCGGCCGTTGGGCTTGCGACATCCGGGAATCTCGGCTCGATCGCGGGGCGGGCTAAAGTCACGATGGTGTAACCCGCGAGCGCGGGCAAGTCAACGCTGGCTCCGGGCGATCAGGCTCGGTAGAACGTCAAGCACAAACCCATCGACACTTTTATTTATGATCCGCCCTCGAGCGCGGCGATGGCGGCCGCGAGATCGAGGAGGCGCTGCGCCGCGATGGCATGAAGCCGTTCGATGAGGCGGCCATCGAGCGTTGCTGCACCCTGTCCCGCCGCCTCGGCGGCCGCGAAGGCAGCGATCACCCGCCGCGCCTCGTCGAGCTCGGAAGCGCTAGGGCCGAAGGCGGCGTTGGCGGCTGCGATCTGATCGGGGTGGATGAGCGTCTTGCCGTCGAAGCCGAGATCGCGGCCCTGCTGGCACTCCGCGGCGAAGCCCGAAGCGTCGTTGAAATCGCGATAGACCGCATCGAGCGCCGCGAGGCCATAAGCCCGCGCCGCCAGCACGGCGAGGCCGAGCGCGGTCGCGAAGGGCGCGCGGCCGGGGATGCTGCGCGCGCGCAAATCCTTGCCCAGATCCTCGGTGCCCATGACGAGCGCGGCCAGGCGCTGCGACGACGCCGCGATCGCCGATGCCGCGAGGAAGGCGCGCGGCGTCTCCATCATGCACCACAAGGCGAGGCCGGGCCGCGCTCCCGCGGCCGTTAGGGCGGCATCGGCGGTACGCACATCCTCGCCGCCCTCGACCTTCGGCAGCAGCACGGCGGCGACGGAAAGCGTCGCGGCGAAGGCCAGGTCCTCGCCATGCCAAGGCGTGCCCGCCGCGTTGACGCGCAGCACGGTCTCGCGCCGGCCGTAGCCGGAGGCGAGCGCCGCCGCAACGTGCTCGCGCGCCGCCGCCTTGGCGCCGGGCGCGACCGAATCCTCGAGATCGAAGATGACGCTGTCGGATTTGAGCTCGCGCGCCTTGGCCAGGGCACGCGGCTTGTCGCCCGGCACGAAGAGGACGCTGCGGCGCGGGCGCGGGCCGGACATGATGCGGCGGGTTAATGCACGCCTTGCGGCGTCTTCGCCGGTTTCTCGCCGCTCGACAGGTAATCGCGCGCGAGAATTTCCGCGATCTGCACCGCGTTGAGCGCGGCACCCTTGCGCAAATTGTCGGCGACCACCCACAGACTCAACCCGTGCGGCACGGTCGGATCCTTGCGGATGCGGCTGACATAGACCGGATCCTCGCCTGCCGCTTCCTCGGGCGTGACGAAGCCCTCGTCGGTGCGGTGATCGAGGACGACGACGCCCGGCGCGTTCATCAGGGCCTTGCGCGCCTCGTTCTCGGTTATCGGATTCGCGAATTCGACATGGACCGCCTCGCCATGGCCGATGAACACCGGCACGCGCACGCAGGTCGCGACCACGGCGATGTCGGGATCGAGAATCTTGCGCGTCTCGACCGCCATCTTCCATTCTTCCTTGGTCGAGCCGTCGGGCATGAAGACGTCGATGTGCGGGATGACGTTGAACGCGATCCGCTTGGTGAAGACCTCGGGCTTCGGCACGTCGTTGACATAGACGCCGCGGGTCTGGGTGAACAGCTCGTCCATCGCCTCGCGGCCGGCGCCCGACACCGATTGGTAGGTCGCGACCACCACGCGCTTGACGCGCGCGATGTCGTGGAGCGGCTTTAACGCCACCACCATCTGGATGGTCGAGCAGTTCGGGTTGGCGATGATCCCGCGCTCTTGATAGAGCGGCATGGCCTGAGGGTTGACCTCGGGCACGATCAAGGGCACGTCCTTGTCCATCCGAAACTGCGAGGTGTTGTCGATCACCACGGCGCCCGCCTTGGCGGCGCGTGGCGCATGAACCGCAGAAATCTTGGCGCCCGGCGAGAACAGCGCGATGTCGACGCCCTTGAAATCGTATTTATCGAGGTCGTGGACCTTTAGCACCTGGTCTTCGCCGAACGACACCTCGCTTCCGGCCGTGCGCGCCGAGGCGACCGCGTCGACCTCGGTGACCGGGAATTTGCGCTCGGCCAAGATGCTCAGCATCTCACGGCCGACATTGCCGGTGGCGCCGACCACCGCGACCTTCCACGCCATGATTGCTACTCCTGATGGGCCGCCGTTCCCTTAATGTACGCCGGAGCGGTTGACAAGGCTTTGCGCTATACTGGCGCGCAATGCCCCGCCAGGAGAGCGCGATGAGCATCACCCCGGTCGATAAAACCCAGACGCCCGCCAGCTTGCGCATGCGCAAGGGCGGCGTTCCGATCGTGTGCCTCACCGCCTACAGCACGCCGCAGGCGCGGCTTCTCGATCCGCATGCCGATCTTCTGCTGGTCGGGGATTCGCTCGGCATGGTGGTTTATGGTTTCGGCAGCACGCTGCCGGTGACGCTCGAGATGATGATCGCCCACGGCGCGGCGGTCACGCGCGGCGCGAAGCGGGCCTGCGTCATCGTCGACATGCCGTTCGGCTCGTATCAGGAAAGCCCGGCCCAGGCGTTCCGCAACGCCGCGCAAATCATGTCCGAGACCGGCTGCGCCGGCGTGAAGCTCGAAGGCGGCGAGGTCATGGCCACGACCATCCGGTTCCTCGCCGAGCGCGGCATTCCGGTGCTCGCCCATGTCGGGCTGCAACCGCAATCGGTGAACGCCCTCGGCGGCTTCCACGCGCAGGGGCGTACCGAGGCCGAGGCCGCTCGGGTCATTGCCGACGGCAAGGCGGTGGCCGAGGCCGGGGCCTTTGCCATGGTGGTCGAAGGCACGGCCGAGCCGGCGGCGCGGCGTCTAACCGAGATGGTGCCGGTTCCGACGATCGGCATCGGCGCCTCGCCAGCCTGCGACGGGCAGATCCTGGTGACCGAGGACATTCTGGGCATTTTCGACGTGTTCCGGCCGCGCTTCGTCAAGCGCTATGCCGAGCTGGGCGGAGCGATCTCAGCGGCGGTGTCGGCCTATGCCGAGGAGGTTCGCGCGCGCCGCTTTCCCGGCCCCGAGCACACTTACGGCGCGGCCGCGCCGGAAAAGCGCAAGGCGCCGTCCTCCGGCAGAAGCTGACCACAGGCGCGAACGGCTAGTTGCTAGGAACGAAGCCCTTCGAGATCATGCAGCGGTTGGCGATGTCGCTGGTTTGGGTTTTGTTCTCGGCGGCGAAAACACCCATCTTGGTGTCCATCAGGTCGCTACGGTGCCAATCCTCGCCGCGCGTGGCCAAGATATCGGTCATGATTTGATTGTCGCGCCGAGTCGCCTGGTTGGCCTCGCTTTCGCAATCGGCGAGAGCTCGTGCCGTCGCCGACTGGGAAACCCCCTCCTGACTCCATTGCAGGCCGCCGGCGCAACCCAGCAGGGCGAGCGCGGCGGCGAGGAGCAAGCTTCGCTTCATGGTGGTCGCCTTTGTTGGGCTAACGTAGGCCGGCGAGCGGCAGGGTTTCATTAACGATCTCGACCTATAGATTAGCGGGCGAATGGGCTTCCGTCTCGTGCTCAATTTTCCGGTCCACCGAGGAGTTGCCGAGCGCATGGCGTGGCGTCTTTCCATCCTCGTCCTTGCCGGTTTGCTGGCGGGGTGCAATGCGTGGCAGAACCGCGCCGAATTCGCGGCGCCGCAAAGCCGCTGGCCGTCGAACCAGCCCTCGACGGTCGCCGCCAATGCGCCGCCGCCGCCAATTCAGGCGCAATATTGCTACCGCACGCTGGCTGAGGTCAACTGCTATACCGAGGCGCGGCCCGACCGGATCACCGGCTACACCGGCGTCTATCCCAATGCCGACGCGTTAGGCTCCGCTCTCCCTTAAAACCGGCCGGCCTGGTAGTCGGCCACGGCCTGGCGGATCTGCTCTTGCGTGTTCATGACGAACGGCCCGTAGCGCGCGACCGGCTCGTGGAGCGGCCGCGCGGCGGCAAGCAGCATGCGGGCCGGTCCGCTACCCGCGGCGAGCGCGACCCGCTCGCCCTCGCCCAGGACGGCCAGCGTGCCGCGCGACACCGCTGCCGCTGCCGCGCCAATGAGCGCCGTGCCCTCGAAGGGATAGACGAAAGCGCTATGCCCGCGCGGCAGATCGAGCGCGAAATCGCCGCCCGCCGGCAATGCCACATCGACGAGCGTCGGCTCGGTCGCGACACCGGCGACCGGCCCCGCGATGCCGCCGACGCGGCCGGCGACGATCCGGATCCGCGCACCGCCCGGCAGATCGAGCGAAGGGACGGCGGCGGGATCGAATTCCTGGTAGCGCGGCGCGGTCATCTTGTCGGCCGCCGGCAGATTGACCCAGAGCTGGAAGCCCCACATCAGGCCGTCTTCCTGCTCGGGCATTTCCGAGTGAACGATGCCGCGCCCGGCGGTCATCCACTGCACGCTGCCCGGACCGAGCAAGCCGCGATGGCCCTTGTTGTCGCCGTGACGCATGCGGCCCGCCAGCATATAGGTCACGGTCTCGAAGCCGCGATGGGGGTGGTCGGGAAAGCCGCCGATATAATCGGCGCCGGCCTCGGAATGGAACTCGTCGAGCAGCAGGAACGGATCGAGCTCGCCGAGCGCGCGGTTGCCGATCACGCGGGTGAGCTTCACCCCGGCGCCGTCGCTGGTGGGCTCGCCTCGAGAGAGCCGCGCTATGGCGCGAATTCGCGTCGCCTGATCGAGCATCGTCGCCTCCGGAAAAGTCGGACCGGGGCTCATATGGGTAGAAGCGCCCCGAAATGCGACCGCCAGCCGCGCCGGTGGAGCAGCGGCTGGCCGATCGGAGTGAGCGCTCAGGACGGCTTCGGCGTCTCGGCGAGATCGTCGAGCTTGTCGCGCAGCGTCTTTGCCTTGTCGCTGGAGAGGGCGTAAATCCACGGCGACAGCCTGGCGTTGAGATCGGCGGCTTGCTTTTCGGCGTCGCCGGTGCCGGCGGCAGTGAAGCGCGCCCAGCTTACGCCATCCTTGTCCGCCAGCACGACCGAGAGGGTGAGCCCGCCAAAGCTCGTGAAGGTCGCGGTCGTAGCACCCGTAGCGGACAAGTCGAAATCCTTGGCCGGGCGGACATCCTCGAGCTGCAGGCCGCCGAGGACGCCCGCCGCATCGTCGAGCACGCTGTCGTATTTGAGCTTCTCGCCCTTCGGCATCTCGACGAGAGCGAGCTTGTCCGCGGGCTTGTCGCGCGTCAGCGTGACCTTGGAGCCGTCGGCCTGGGCGAGCACCGCCTCCTTGACCTGCGCCACCGGTAGGTCGAGCAGCGTCTTGTCCAGCCACATCGAGGTGTCGCCGGCGATGTCGAGATCGCCGCGCGCCAGCCAGGATTGCGCGGTCCCGGGCTTCCGGACATAGACGCTGCCCTGGCCGGCGCCGAGTTGGTTCGCTTGATGCTTGCCCACGATCACTTCGCCGAGGAGCGCGCCCTTGGTATCGGCCAAGGTGACGAGCGTCGACTTCGCATCCTTGGCGCCGGCGTCCTCGACCTCGAGCCTTGGATAGGATTGGGGCTGCGCGGTCTTGGGCTCGACATAACGAAGATCGGCGAGGCCCAACAGGGCCTGCCGCACCTTGGTGGTGTTCGCGGGATAGCCGCCGCGCTCTTCGACCGACCAGGCATCGCCGTTGCGCAGCAGCGTGGTCTTCTGGTCGCCATGAAGGAGCGCCATTCGGCCGACATCGCCGAGGCTCTGCGCGAGCTCGGGCAGAACCGGCTGGCCGGCGAGCGGATCGGTCTGGGGCCCGTTGCTGCGCGACACCAGCACGGCCACGAGCACCGCCGCTACCGTCGCGCCGACCAGCCAGGCAAGACCCCTGCCGTGCATCCGAGCCCCCTTACGAAATCGCGGTGGAATGGCGCTTGCGCCGCCGCATCCGCAAGATGCCGATGCCGATGGCGACGAGCCCGACGAGCACGGGCACGAAGGCGATATCGAAGAACTCGGTCCAGGCTTGGAGCCGGTCGATATCCTGCCGCAGCGCGAGCTGGACCTGCCGCAACTGCTGGCGAATCCCGATCATGTCGGTCCGGAAATTGTCCATCGCCTGCTCTTGCTCGGCGGCGAGCGCCACGCCCGGACGCCCGCCCTGGTCTTGCAGCGCCTTGATCTTGTCTTGCGTGTCCTTGAGCTTGTTCTCGAGATCCTTCTCGGTCGCCTGATAGCGCTCGTCCGCCGCGCGCTGGATGTTGTCGATCAGCACGAAGGGCCGCGCCGAAGTGCCGCGGCTGCGCAAGCTGATGAGATCGTTCCCGCCGGCCAGCACGTCGATGGCGTTGACGACGAAATCGGCGTTGTTGGCGGTCGGAATGGCGACGGTTTGGCCGAAGAAATCCTGGGTCTGGACCCAGAACCGGTCTTCGAGAATATCGCTGTCGGCCACCAGAACCACGTTGATCGGCCCGGCCGAGGCCTTGAGCTGCGGCGGCCCGGCCGGTGTCGGGGCCGGCGCGGGAGCGGGAGCGGGCGGCGCGGGAGCGGGCGGCGCGGCGGCGGCGGTGTTCGGTTTTGCCGCGGCCTCCGCCGCCGGCTTTTCTTCCTTGGGCGGGCCATCGGGGAAGGCGGTATCGGCCGGCCCGGTCACCTCGGCGGCCAGCGCCAGCTTCTTGTCGTCGGGCTTGAAATCCTGGAGCAGCGCGCCGATGTCGGGCGTGCCTTGAACCTTCTCGACCGGGATCGCCATCGAATCGGTCGAGGTCCAAATCAGCGGCGTGAAGGTGGTCTTCGCGCCCGCGATCGGATCGAGAATGCCCGCCGTCGCCATGTTGATATGGGTGAGGTCGGCGGTGATGAGATTGTCGCGGTTGAGATTGGTGTCGTCGAGCGCGAGCCACGCGACGTAATCCATCGCCTCGACATGCTGCGCGTTGCCGGCATTGACGCGGCGCGCGGCGCGCCGGTCGCCTGCGACCATCTTGGGCTCGAGCGTCACCCCCCAGGCCTTGAACAGGGGATCGAGATTGCTGTCCAAGGGCGAGCCCGGCGGGTTGAGCTGACTCGGATGCATCTGCTGCGTTTCCGAGTTCGGGTCGACGAAGACGAGCGCCTTGCCGCCTTTCAGCACGTATTGGTCGATGGCGTAGAGCGTCTTTGGCGGCAGATTCTGCGGATGGGCGATCATCAAGACGTCGACCGTGGACGGTATGACGTCCAGCGAGGTCGACAAATCGTTGATGTCGTAGAGCGGCTTCAGCTGATCGATCACCTGATAGGGGATCATCGGCTGACCCTGCATCGCGGCCATCAGGTCGCCTTCGAGGGGCAGATCGGTAATCAGCCCCACTTCGGGCTTCTTGGGGAAGGCGAGACCGTGGATGAGCTTCGTCAGATCGTATTCGAGGAACGGCTCGCGCTCGGGCTGGAAGAACGCGATGATCTGTTGATCGTCGGTCGAGTTGGTGGCGGCGAGGCCGAAATAGACCTGCTCGCCGCCCTGGTCGAGCGGCACGCCCTGCAGCCCGAAGGCGACGGCGCGATCCTCGACCGCCGAGAACGGCTCGGGATCCAATTCCTGGAGCTCGATATTGCCATGGCCCGCGGCGGCGTATTCCTCGAGCAGCTCGCGCACCCGCTGGGCATAAACGCCGTAGGACGGAATCTCGTCGCCGAGCTTCTTCGAGTAATAAAAGCGCAGCACCAGCTTGTCGTCGAGCTTGGCGAGCGTGGCCTCGGTTCCGGGCGACAGGGTGTAGAGCTTGCCCTGGGTGAGATCGACGCGCGTCGTCGCGAGCGTGCGGTCGGCGATGACGTTGACCGCGACGAACAAGATCGCGGCCGAAACCAGCCCGATATAGGCGGCGGCGCGGCGTGACAGCGGCAAGAAGCTCATCCTCGTCCTCAATCCGCTTTCGTGAGATCGACGATGACCGCGTTGGCGTAAAGGAACAGCGCCATCACCGAAATGAAGAACACGGCATCGCGCAGGTCGATGACGCCCCGGAGGATCGAGCTGAAATGGCTGAAGAAGCTGAACGAGGCCACCGCATCGAGCACGCCCGACGGCGCCCAGCCCTCGAGGAAGCCGAGCACCACGGTCGAGCCGCTGACGGTGAACAGGAAGCAGACCGCGGCGGTCAAGACGAAGGCGATCACCTGGTTCTTGGTGAGCGCCGACAGGGCCGCGCCGATCGAGAGATACGCGCCCGCCATGAGGAAGCTGCCGATATAGCTGGCGAGGATCACGCCGTTGTCGGGATTGCCCAGCACGTTGACCGTGATCCAGAACGGAAAGGTGAGGACGAGCGCGATGCCGGCGAAGGCCCAGGCGGCGAGAAACTTGCCCATGACCGCCGCGGCGATCGACACCGGCAGGGTCAGGAACAGCTCGATCGTGCCGAGCTTCCTCTCCTCTGCCCAGAGCCGCATCGAGAGCGCGGGGATCAGCACCAGGTAAAGCCAGGGATGGAAGCTAAAGAAGGCGACCAGATCGTCCTGCCCGCGGTCGAAGAAATCGCCGAGAAAAAACGTCAGCGAGCCGGCGAGCGCCAGGAAGATCACGATGAAGACATAGGCCAAGGGCGTCGCGAAGTAGCTCGCAAGCTCGCGGCGGAAGATGACATAGGTGCTGTACATTCCGGTCTCGCTTATGCCGCTTGCATGGTGATCGCGCGGAACACGTCGTCGAGGCGCCCGCGCTCGACGCGTATTCCGGTGAGCGGCCAGCCCGCCGTGCGAACCAGATCGGTGACCTCGGCGACGATCGCGCGGCCGTCGCGCGGAAAGACCATGAAGCCCGCGCCCTCGGAATCGTCGACGGGCTCGACGGTCTGGACGCCGGGGAGGCGCAGCAACGCCGTCACCGCGTCGCTTGCATCGCCCGAAATCGCGAGCCTGACCGCGTTGTGGTGCCGCGAGCGCGCCTCGAGCTCGGCCGGAGTGCCGTCCGCCAGCAACTTGCCGTGCGCGATGATCGTGGCGCGGCTGCACACCGCCTCGACCTCTTCGAGGATATGGGTCGAAATGACGATCGCCTTGGCCGGCGCCAGCTCGGTGATGAGGGTGCGCACCTCGTGCTTCTGGTTGGGGTCGAGTCCGTCGGTCGGCTCGTCGAGAATCAGCACGTCGGGATCGTGCAACAATGCCTGCGCCAAGCCGACGCGGCGCTTGAAGCCCTTGGATAGGGTATCGATCGTCTGACCGAGAACCTCCTCGAGCGCGGTGCGCTTCACCGCCAGCTCGATGCGCCGCTTGGCCTCGTCGCCGGAGAAGCCGCGGATGCGCGCGATGAAGCGCAGGAAGCCCAGCGCCGTCATGTCGGGATAAGCCGGCGCGCCCTCGGGCAGATAGCCGATATGGCGCTTGGCCGAGATCGGATCATCGACGATATCCGCGCCGCATATGATGGCGGTGCCGCTCGTCGGCGAGAGAAACCCGGTGACGACTTTCATCGTGGTGGATTTTCCCGCGCCGTTCGGCCCGAGGAAGCCGAGCACCTCGCCGCGCCGCACCGAAAACGAGACGTCGTCCACCGCCGTCACCGGACCGAAGCGGCGGGTGAGGTGGCGAACCTCGATCATTGCGTCCATGGCGCTAAGCTCGCTCCCCATCCCATTCTTCTTCTGCCCGCGCGCCATGTGCCGTATTTTAGCCGGAGAAATCAAGCCCGCGCAGGGCCTGGCCGGTTTAATTCTCTGTAATGTTGCGCGGCTTAGAGGGATTCACCCGCCCAGCGCCTTTTCGATCGCGGCCGTGATCGCAGGATCGGTGGGCTTTACCCGCGACGGCCAGGCGCCGGCCAGGCTGCCGTCCGGCGCGATCAGGTATTTGTGGAAATTCCAGCGCGGCGCGCCGGCCTCGCCCAGCTCGGCGACAACCCAGCGGTAGAATTCATGGGCGTCCTTGCCGACGACTTTCTCCTTCGCGGCCAAGGGGAAATCGACGGCATAGTTGCGCTCGCAGAAATTCTTGATCTCGGCCTCGCTGCCCGGCTCCTGCGCGCCGAAATCGTTGGACGGCACGCCGAGCAGCACGAAGCCGCGATCGCGATAGCGCCGCCACAGCGTCTCCATGTCGGCGTATTGCGGCGTGAAGCCGCATTCCGACGCGGTGTTGACGACCAGCACCGGCTTGCCGCGCCACGCCGCTAGCGGCAAGGCGCCGCCCGCGATCTTGCGGAAGGCGTAATCGAAACCGCTCATGACACAGCCCTCTCGAATCGCTTGGCGTCCTCGGCCGCATAGGCGGCGACTTGTCGGTCCGCCGCTTGCGCTTTCTTTAGGCGCGCGATGAGCGGCCCGAGCTGCGCCGCCGGCAGCGCGCAAGTCACCTCGTTGTTCGACATGCCGGTGCGGACGCGGCTCAGCATGCAGCCGCTGGAGACGGCGACGACGCCCGCCTCCTTGGCGAGCGCGACGATATGGCATTGCGGCTTGCCCTCGAAGCGCAACTCGGGCCAGGCATCGTTAACAAGCATGAGCTGCTTTCCGGTAAGGCGCAGGAACACGACATCGGGCTCGAAGGCCGCTTCGGCGAGCGGTCCGTACAGCACCGCGCCGGGCTTTTCTTTCACCGCCGGAATCTTCGCAGCCGCCTCGGCCGTCACCCACTCGGCCGCGACAAGGGCCGCGACATCGGCGCCCGCGGCGGCCTCGGCGAAGCTCTTGAAGCCGTGGGTGAAACTGCCGACGCTGCAATTGGCGTGATCGGCGGCGGTGGTGGCGAAAGCTCGCTCGATCGCCCGCATCCAGAACACGCAACCGGCCGGCGCCGCGCCGGTGCGGCCATCGGGCGCGGGCGCGGGCATCACGCCACCCGGACCGGGCAGCCCTTCGGGCGCCGCCGCCGCGAAGGCGATCGCGATCGGCGCTACGCCCAGCCCCAGCAGCGCGCGCAATTCGCCGTCGAGCATTCCGCATTCTTCTCGTTTCATCGCTCTTCCCTAACTCCAACTCTTTGGCCAGCCACTGCTCCACCGGCGCGGCTGGCTAGCCATACCGCTCTTCGTTCCAGGGATTGCCGCGCTGGTGATAGCCGCGCTCTTCCCAGAAGCCGGGTCGGTCGCCAGCAACCAGCTCGATGCGGCGGATCCATTTCGCGCTTTTCCAGAAATAGAGCTTTGGCACGATGGCGCGCACCGGTCCGCCATGCTCGCGCGGCAGGGGCTTGCCCTGCCAGGAATGGGCCAGCAGCACGTCGTCATCGGCGAAATCGGCGAGCGGCAGGTTGGTGGTGTAGTCGTCATGGCTGTGGAAGACGACGAAGGCCGCCTCGGGCTTGGGCTTGACGAGGGCGAGGATGTGCCGGGCGCTCACCCCGTCCCATTGATTGTCGAAGCGCGACCAGGCGGTGACGCAGTGGATGTCGGAGACATCGCGGAACGGCGGCTGCGCCAGGAATTCCGTCCAGCTCCAATCGAGCGGGTTCCCGACCGCCCCGTCAACCGCGAGCCGCCACTCGGCCGGCTCGATCTTTGGCACGACGCCGAGGTCGAGCACCGGCCAGTCGCGCACGAGATGCTGGCCGGGCGGCAGGCGCTCAGCGCGCGCGGCTCCGCCGCCGGTCAACAGCCGCCCCTCGCGCGCCCAGCGTTGCTTGCTTTCGACCAGCTTGGGCCGAACCTCGCCCAGCCTGTCTTCCGGCTTATCGGTCATGCGCTCTCCTTGGCTTTAGAGTAGCGCGGACGCCGCCGCATTCCAGCCCGCACCTTGGGGGTTGCGCCAGCCCGGTCGCATCGCGGACACTGCGATCGAAGCCCATGCTGCTGATCACGCTGCTGAAAGGAATTGCGGTCGGCCTCGTCATCGCGCTGCCGGTCGGGCCGGTCGGCGTGCTGTGCGTGCGCCGCTGCCTGTTGGAGGGCCGGCGTTTCGGCCTGGTTTCGGGGCTCGGCGCGGCGCTGGCGGACACGATGTTCGCCGCGATGGCCGGATTCGGCCTGACCTATGTGCGCGCCTGGCTGCTCGCTCACCAGAATTGGTTCGGGCTCATCGGCGGCATATTCCTGCTGGCATTCGGCGCCAAGGCGCTGCTCGCCCATCCTGCCCGCGCACTGGTGCCCTTGGGCGACGAAGCGCTGCCCGGTGCCTTGGTCTCGACCTTCGCGCTCACCATCGTCAATCCGATCACCCTCCTGTCCTTTACCGCGATCTTCGCCGAACTCGGCGCGCAAGCCGTGAGCGGCCCGGGCGACGTATCGGTGCTGGTCGGCGGCGTGTTCATCGGCTCGATGACGTGGTGGGTCGCCTTGACGGCCGGCACCCTCGGCCTGCGCCACCTGGCCAGCGAGCTGGTGCTGCATTTGGTCAACCGGATCTCCGCCGCGGTCCTTCTGTTCGCGGGCGCGGCCCTGCTGATCGTGGCGCTGCGCGGTCTCGGCGCGACCGCGATGACGTGACCCGAGCTTGGCCCGGGCGCTCGCGGCCGCTAGACTCTTCGACATGAGCTGGGGACGTCATTTGCGCCTGGCCGCAGCGCTTGCGCTGAGCCTCTGCGCGGTGACGCCGGCGCGGGCCGAGACCGCGCCCGCCGCGCCCTCGACCGAGCAATTGCAGCAGCTCGTCGCCACTCTGAAGGACGACAAGGCGCGCGCGCAACTCGAGGATGAGCTTCAGGCGCTGATCGCCGCCCAGAGCGCCGAGAGCAACGAAGCGGCGGCGCCGGCCGCGTCCTGGTTCGCGGACCTGCCCGCCGAGTTCGATGCCATCGGCGGCGAGGTTCTGGCGGCCGCGCCGATCCTGGCGCAGGCGCCGCGGCTTTACGCCTGGGCCGAAACCCAGGTCAGCGACCCCGATTTGCGCCAGCGCTGGCTCGAAATCATCGTCAAGCTGGTAGTGATTTTCGGCGCCGGCTTCGCCGCCGATGCGCTGGCGCGGTTTCTGTTGCGCCGCCCCGCCAAGCTGCTCGCCGCGCGATCGACCGCGACCCCAGCGACACGGGCGGGGCTGCTGGCGCTGGCCGCCGGCGTCGAAATCCTGCCGGTGCTGATTTTCGCCGGCGTCGCCGCTTTCGTCATTCCGCTCACCGAGCCGAACCTGCCGACGAGGCAAGCCGCGAGCCTCCTCATCGCCGCGACGGTGTGGGCGCGCGGCCTCGTGGCGCTGGCGCGGATCGGCCTGCTGTCGCCGGCGGCGCAAAGCCTTTACCCGCTCGGCGAGGAGACGCGGAACTATCTCTATATCTGGGTGCGGCGCTTCGCCTATTGGGCGGCCTATGGCTACGCCGTCTCGGTGGTGGCGTGGTGGCTCGGCGCGCCCGGCGCGATCGACGGATTGCTGCTCCGGTTCACCGTGCTGGTGATGGCGATTCTCGCCGTCCTCTTCGTCTTGCAGAACCGGAGAGCGGTGGCGGACTGGCTGCGCGGGCAGGAACGCGCGCGAGGCGAGGGCCGGGTGCCGCACCTTCGTTTGGCCGAGCACTGGTACGTCATCGCGATCGTCTATATCGTCGGCACCTTCGGCGTCTATGTCCTGAAAGCCCAGGGCGGCATCGATTTGCTGTTGCGAGCGAGCGCGCTCAGCCTGGTCGTCGTAACAGCCGCGGCGCTGCTCAAGCGCTTCGTCAACAGCGCGCTCTACCGCGGCTTCGCGGTGAGCCCCGAGATGAAGGCGCGCTTTCCCGACATCGAGGCCCGCGCCAACCGCTATCTGCCGATCGTGACGCTCGGGAGCGAGGCGGTCATCTATGCCATTGCCGTCTTGGCGCTGCTGCAAGCCTGGGGCATTAGCGCGTTCGCGTGGACCGGCGCGGTCTTAGCCGAGCGCGCCACCGGCAGCATCGTCTCGCTGGCCGTGGTCATCGTCATCGGGGTGGTGCTGTGGGAGATTTTCAGCTCGGCGATCGAGCGCCACCTCGCCCGCATCGATCACGCCGGACGGTCGCGCGCCCGCACCCTGCTGCCGCTGCTGCGCACCACCGTTCTGGTGGTGTTCATTGTCATCGCCGCGCTGATGGTGCTGTCCGCGCTCGGGCTCGACATCGGGCCGCTCTTGGCCGGCGCGGGCATCGCGGGCATCGCGATCGGCTTCGGCGCCCAGGCCCTCGTCAAGGATGTCATCACCGGATTCTTCGTGCTCTTGCAGGATGCCTTCGCGGTCGGCGACCGCGTCGATGTGGGCGGGGGCAATATCGGCTTCGTCGAGGCGGTGTCGATCCGCAATTTCCAGCTCCGCGACGACGCCGGAATCGTTCATATCATTCCGTTCGGCGAGGTCTCGATCGTGCGCAACATGAGCCGCGATTTCGCCTATGTCGTGTGTGACGCGGGCGTCGTCTACAAAACCGATCCCGACCGCGCCATCGCGGCGATGCGCGAAGCCGGCGACGCGCTTGCGGCCGAGCCGCGATGGAGCCGCTTTGTCCTGGCGCCGCTCGAAATTCTCGGGCTCGACCGCTTCACCGATACCGGCATGGTCATTCGCGCGCGATTGAAGGCGGCCGCTCCGCGCCAGATCGAGCTTGCCCGCGAATACAACCAGCTCTTGAAAAAGGCGTTCGATCGTCACGGCATCGAGATGGCATCGGTGAACCAGATCGATTATTCGAAGAGCCTGCAACCGCCGGCCCCTTCCGCCTCAGCCTGAATTCTCGTCGCCGCGCGCCATCGCCTCGAGCGCTTCGGCGGTGGCCGCCGCGAGCACGCGGCGGGCGAGATCGAGGCCGAAGCCGGCCCGCGCCAGCGTCGCCAAATCCTTCTGCCGCCATTCGGCGCGCGCGCCCTCTGCGCGGTAGGGCCCGAGACGGCGGCGGCGGACGAGCGCGCAGGCGGCGGCGAGCTCGCTGCCGCCGGCCTCGTCGAGCGCCGCCAACGCTGCCTTGACGAGCTCGCGCGCGACGCCTTTTTGCCCGAGCCTGCCGCCGATCGAGAAGCGCGAGGCGCCGCGCCGCGCCAGGCTCGCCGCCGCTTGCGCGGCATAGGCGCGATCGTCGAGCAAGCCGCTGCGGAGATAGCGTTGGATCAGGTCTTCGATCAGGCTCGCGCCCGCTTGCGCCTCGTCCCCGCTTTCCGAGGCGCGCGCCACCTTGCGGAGGAGAACGCGGCGCAGATTGGCGCTCGAGCTGGCGAAGCGCCCGAGATAATGGAGCGCCGCGTTATCGAGCGATTGCGCCGTGACCGCGCGCCTGGGCTTGCCGCCCTTCGGATTTCTCGGTGCTGTCATGCCGCGCCCCGTCTTGCTGCCTCAAGACCCCGCCTCTATCTTCGCGCCTTAGGAGAGGATACGCCATGCACGCCCCGCTTGCGCCGCCCGTGCGCCGTTTCGGCGTCGTCAACTGGGAAGGCCTGTGGACCCTTTATCTGCGCGAGGTCCACCGCTTCTTGAAGGTCGCGATGCAGACGATCTTCGCTCCCGTCGTGTCGACGCTCCTCTTTCTCATGATCTTCCTCTTGGCGATGAGCGGCCAGGGACGCGTCGTGGGCGGGGTGCCGTTCCTGCAATTCCTCGCGCCGGGCCTCGTCATGATGGCGATGACCCAGAACGCCTTCGCCAATACCACCTCGTCGATCATGATGGCGAAGATGCAGGGCAATATCGTCGATCTGCTGATGCCGCCCCTGACCGCGGCGGAGCTGGCCGTCGGCCTCGCGCTCGGCGGGCTGACGCGCGGCCTCCTCGTCGGCTGCGTGGTGGCGGCGGCGATGGCCCTCTTCGTGCCGGTGCATCTTTATGCGCTCTGGGCCGTGGTGTTCTATGCCAGCGCCGCCTCGCTGCTGCTCTCGGTGCTGGGCGTCATCGGCGGCATCTGGGCCGACAAGTTCGACCATCTGGCGGCGGTGACCAATTTCATCGTGACGCCCCTCGCCTTCCTGTCCGGCACCTTCTATTCGATCGAGCAGCTGCCGCCGGTCTGGCACCGCGTCGCGCTGTGCAATCCGTTCTTCTACATGATCGACGGCTTCCGCTACGGGCTGACCGGCAGCGCCGAGGCCTCGCTCGCTGTCGGCGTGGCCATGCTGGTCGCGATCGACGCGGCGCTCCTTGCCGCGAGCTGGGCGATGATCGACCGCGGCTACAAGCTGAAGGCGTGAGCGAGCCGATCTCGAAAAAAGCGGCTCAGCCTTTTTTCGAGATGCGATCGACCTCGGCCTTTTCTTCGGACGTCAGGCGCCACGTCGCGGCGGCGACGTTTTCTGCCACCTGTTCGGGCGAAGTGGTGCCGGCGATGACGCTGGGCACGAAATCATGCGCGAGCAGCCAGGCGAAGGCGAGCTGCAGAATCGTCTTGCCGCGCGTGGCGCAGAATTTCTGCAGCTCGTCAACGATCACCCAATTGGCGTCGTTGAGGTAGCGCGAAGCGAGACCGCCGCCGCCGGCGAAGCGCGAGCCCTTGGGAGGCGGCGCGCTGCGCTGGTACTTGCCGGTCAAGACCCCGCCGGCGAGCGGGTAATAGGGGAGGAGGCCGAGGCCATACGCCCTAACCACCGGCACCGGGTCCTTCTCGGCATCGCGCATCAGAATGCTGTACTCGTCCTGCGAGGAAACGAAGGCGGCGAGGCCGAGTCGCTTCGAGGTCTCCTCCGCCGCGTCGATCTCCGGCCCCGAGAAGTTGGAGCACCCGATCGCGCGCACCTTGCCCGCCTTCACCAGATCGTCGAGCGCGCGCATCGTCTCCTCGATCGGCGTCTCGGGGTCGGGCGTGTGGATCTGATAGAGGTCGATCCAGTCGGTGCGCAGGCGCTTGAGGCTGCCCTCGACCGAGGACATGATATAGGCGCGCGAGGCGCCCTTGAGCGTGCCTGCGTCGTTCATCGCCATGCCGAACTTGGTCGCGAGCACGATGTCCTTGCGTCGCGGGCCCAGCGCCTGGCCGAGACAATCCTCGGAGCCGCCGTAATTGCCATAGCCGCGCCCGCCATAGATGTCGGCGGTATCGAACAGCGTGACGCCGAGATCGAGCACCTTCGATACGACCGCGCGCGTGGCCGCGGCGTCGAGCCGGCCGCCGAAATTGTTGCAGCCGAGGCCCACCACCGAGACCTTGGGACCGCTCTTGCCGATACTGCGCGTTTCCACCGGACCACCCTTGCCGTGAATGACTCGGTGGCTTCTAGGACTTTTCGCAGGCTTGGAAAAGCGCCGCCGCCTAGCGCTTCACGAAGGACGGGCGGGCGTTGAGCGTCGCGGGATCGAGCCCGGCGACCTGCTGGAAGGATCGCGAAATCTCCTCGAGCTCGGCGCGCGGAATGACGTTCTCGATCCGCTCGAAGCCGCCCGGCGCGCGCTCCTCGGCCAATTGCATCGCCGCCTCGGGGCCGAAATTGCGGTTGCGCAGGGTGATGTCGTTCATTGGCGGCCGGCGCACGCGGTCGTAAACGTCGAGGGCCGCGACCGGATCGGCCTCTCGTTGCAGCTCGGCGGTCAGCATCCGGGCATCGACGATGGCCTGCGACCCCGCTTGCGAGCCGGTCGGCTGCGTCGGATGGGCCGCGTCGCCGATCAATGTCACGCGCCCGAAGCTCCATTTCTCGACCGGATTGCGATCGACCAGTGGAAACTCGAAAATCTCGTCGGTCTCGTCGATGAGCCTTGGGAAGTCGAGAAACGGGAATTTCCAGTCGCGGAAGTGATCGAAGAAGCGCTCTTTGCCGACCTTGCGGTTCCAATCCTCGCGCGGCGGCGCTTCATTCGCGACCGTCATTTGCGCGATCCAGTTGGTGAGCAGCTTGCCGCCGCCGCCGGGGGCGGCACCGATCGGATAGGCGATGACGCGCTGGTGGAGATGCCCGGCGACGACCATGGTGGCGCCGCCCAGGAAGGGCTCGGCCGGCACCGCCGCGCGCCACAGAATCTGCCCGGCGAAATGAGGTTCGCCTTCGGCGGGATAAAGCTGCCGGCGCACGGCGGAATGGATGCCGTCCGCGCCGATAAGAATGTCGGCCTCGTCGCTGGCCATGGTCTCGCGGGTGCGGCGGTCGATGAACCAGGCGACCACCTTGTCGCCGCGCTGCTCGAAATCTCTGCAATTGATGCCCGGTGCGCAGGTTCTCGTCGCCGATCCGGGCGCGCGTCGCTTCCGCCAGCATGACCTGGAGCTTGCCGCGGTGGATCGAATATTGCGGCCAGTTGAAGCCCGCCGCGCGGCCCCGCTTCTCTTCCCAGACCAGCTTGCCGAATTTATTGAAGAAGCACAGCGCCTGGGTCGCCGTGCCGAGCCCGGCCAGGCGCTCGCCCAGCCCCAATTCCTCCAATTCGCGCACCGCGTTGGGCTGGAGGTTGATGCCGACGCCCAGCGGCGTAACGCTGCGCGCCGCCTCGTAGACCCGAACGGGCACGCCGATCTGGTTGAGGCTCATCGCCATGGCGAGCCCGCTGATGCCGCCGCCGATCACCATGACTTGCATGGCGGAAGCCTATGCCAGGGACGGCGCGATTGACAGCGGCGCCTTGCCTCCTCATACTTTTTGCCGTCCGCCAAAAGGTTGGGGACCAGAAGATGCGCGAGAGAGGCCGGCACCAGCGCCGCCAGGGCTTGAAGCGACGAGGCTAACCCCTCGCCCTTACTGCCCTTTCGATCTTTCGCGCAGGAGAATATCCCGTGATTCCAGCAATTTTACCGACTTACGCGCGGGCCCCGGTGACGTTCGAGCGGGGCGAAGGCGCTTATCTCTTCAGCGCCGAAGGCCGGAAATATCTCGATTTCGGCAGCGGCGTCGCGGTGACCGCCTTGGGCCATTGCCATCCGCATCTGGTCGCCGCAGTGACGAAACAGGCCGCGCTGCTGTGGCATTGCTCGAATCTTTATCAGATCCCATCGCAGCAACGCGCGGCCGAGCGTCTCGCCGCGGCAAGCTTTGCCGACACGGCATTCTTCTGCAATTCCGGCGCCGAGGCGATGGAAGGCGCGATAAAGGTCGCGCGCAAATACCACGCCGAGACCGGGCACCCCGAGCGATTCCATCTCATCGCCTGCACCGGCTCGTTCCACGGCCGCACCCTGGCGACCCTCGCCGCCGCGGGCAACGAGAAATATCTCCACGGCTTCGGCCCGCCGGCGCCCGGCTTCGACCATGTGCCCTATGGCGATCTGGCATTGATGCGGGCCGCGATCGGTCCCGAGACTGCCGCCATCCTCGTCGAGCCGGTGCAGGGCGAAGGCGGGCTGGCCACCGCGACGCCCGAATATCTGCGCGGCCTCCGGGCGCTCTGCGACGAGTACGGGATACTCCTCGTCTTCGACGAAGTGCAGAGCGGCATGGGCCGGACGGGGAAGCTCTTCGCTCATCAATGGGCCGGGATCGCGCCCGACGTGATGGGGCTGGCCAAGGGGCTCGGCGGCGGCTTCCCGGTCGGCGCGGTCCTCGCCACCGAGCGCGCGGCCCAAGGCATGACGGCGGGAACCCATGGCTCGACCTTCGGCGGCAATCTCCTCGCCATGGCCGCGGTCAATGCCGTGCTCGACGTGATGCTCGAGCCCCCATTCCTCGACCATGTCGAGCGCGTGGCGGCGCTGCTGCGCCAGCGTCTCGCCGGCCTCGTCGCCGAGTACGGCCGAGTCTTCGCCGAGCAGCGCGGCAAGGGGCTCCTGGCCGGGCTCAAATGCCTCGTCCCCAATACCGAGATGGTGGAAAAGCTGCGCAACGCCGGCCTCATCACCGTGGCGGCGGGCGACAATGTCGTGCGGCTGCTGCCGCCGCTCATCATCGAGGACGCCCACAGTGGCCGAGGCGGCGCAGATCATCGACCGGGTGGCCGGGCAATGGAAACTGTGACAAGGGCGCCGACCAAGGCGGCGCCGCGCCATTTCCTCGATCTCGACCGGATCGCCGCCGGCGAGCTGCGGCGCATCCTCGATCAGGCGATGGCGTGGAAGGCGCAGCACGCGCGCCCCAAGCTGCTCGAGGACAAGATCCTGGTGCTGATCTTCGAGAAGAACTCGACCCGGACGCGGCTCAGCTTCGAGGTCGCGATGCGCCAGCTCGGCGGCGACGTCATCACGATGGTCGAGCGCGACACCCAGATGTCGCGCGGCGAAACCGTCGCCGACACGGCGCGGACATTATCGCGCTATGTCGACGCGGTCATGATCCGCACCACGGCGGCGGCCAAGCTCGAAGAGCTGGCGGCCAACGCGACCGTGCCGGTGATCAACGGCCTGACCGATGCCTCGCATCCGTGCCAGATCATGGCCGATGTCATGACCTTCGAGGAGCATAAGGGGCCGATCGCGGGCAAGATCGTGTGCTGGAGCGGCGACGGCAACAACGTCGCGGCGAGCTGGATTCACGCCGCCGCGCGCTTCGGCTTCGAGCTCAGGCTCGCCTGCCCCGAGAGCCTGCGCCCGCCGGCGCGGCTCCTTGCTTGGGCCAAGCGCGAGCAGGCCCGAATCATCCTCATGGACGATCCGCGCGAGGCGGCCGACGGCGCGGATTGCATCGTCACCGATACCTGGGTGTCGATGGGCACCGACCCGAAGCTGTTCCGGCCGGATGCGCTGGTGCCCTTCCGGGTCGACGAGGCGCTGATGGCCCGCGCCAAGCGCGACGCCATCTTCATGCACTGCCTGCCGGCCAAGCGCGGCGAGGAAGTGACCGCGGGCGTCATCGACGGGCCGCAATCGGTGGTGTGGGACGAGGCCGAGAACCGGATGCACGTGCAGAAGGCCATTCTCGCCTGGTGCTTCGCGTGACGGCGCTGGGTCGGCGTCGTGCGTCCTTCGAGACGCCGGCGCAGCCTATCCGTCGAACTGACTCATTGCTCGCATAAGCCCATGCCGGCCCTCGCCGACGATTTCGTTCAGCCCTTCCAGATCGAGCCCTTTGCCCTGCGCGGCCGGCTCGTGCGGCTGGGCCCCGCCATCGACGAGATCTTGACGCGCCACGCCTATCCCGAGCCGGCCGCGGCCATCCTGGGCGAGGCGATCGCGCTCGGCGTGGCGCTGGCCGGCGCGCTGAAATACGAGGGCGTCTTCACCTTGCAAACCAAGGGCGATGGGCCGATCCGGCTGCTCGTCGCCGATGTCACCACCGCGGGCGCGCTCCGCGGCTATGCCCAGGTCGACGAGAAGCGCCTCGCGCAAACGCGCGGGAATTCGGTGCCGCGGCTCCTGGGCGCGGGTTATCTCGCCTTGACCGTCGATCAGGGCGAGCACACCGAGCGCTACCAGGGCATCGTCGAGCTGCAAGGCGCGACGCTGGGCGAATGCGTCCACCATTATTTCCGCCAGAGCGAGCAGGTCGAGGCCGCGATCAAGGTGGCGGTCGCGCGCGTTCCGGGCCGCGACGGGGCGAGGCGGTGGCGCGCCGGCGCGCTGATGATCGAGCGCCTGCCGCGCGAGAACTTCACCCAGGCGCGGGAAGACGAGGACGAAGCCTGGCGCAGAGCGGCGATCCTGATGAGCTCATCGACCTCTGCCGAGCTGCTCGATCCCGAGCTCGCATCGGAGCGGCTGTTGTTCCGGCTCTTCCACGAGGACGGCGTGCGGGCCCACGCGCCGCACCGGCTCGAGGCGAAGTGCCGGTGCGGCCCGGCGCGGGTCGAGGGCATGCTGCGCGCATTGCGCCCGGAGGACCTCGACGACCTGAAGATCGACGGCCGCGTCATCGTGACCTGCGAGTTCTGCGGTGCGGTCTATCCCTTCGACGACGAAGCGCTCGCGGCGGTAATGGCGGGGTGAGGAAGGCGGATATGGCTGCTGCGCTCTCCCTGATAGACCCTGTTCTATTCAAGACGCCCGTTCGCCAACACAACCTAAATATTTTCCTATGCGGTCCCGGTCGCAGCAGCGAGGGGTTCCAACTACGGCAGCATATCAAGGAGCTGCTTGAGAAAAACTATCAAGCGACCGTGAGTTTCGGCGAGGAACTGATAGACAAAAAGTTCAGACACACAAAGCGCGTCGACCTACAAACTCTTGAGGCGCAGTTTGCCCATGTGACTGACTTTACGATCCTCTTACTTGAATCACCTGGCGCCATAGCTGAACTTGGAACGTTCAGCATGATTGAGAATATCCGCGCCAGATTGTTTGTAGTTGTTCCCACAAGGTTTTTCGGAGCAGAAAGCTACATTGCTCGCGGACCATTGAGCCTAATTTCGTCCTTCAGTGCGAATAACATTATCTATTATGACTTAAAGAAGATGGCCGGGGTTGACTCGGCTCTTAAATTTCCGGTTGCACTCTATAAGTTCGTCAAATCTGAAGACGGGTCGGCATATTTTCGCGACGCAATTTATCAATTCAGAACGAGTTGATTTAAGGAGGATGCGTACGTAAAATATTTTGAACCCCAGAGAACCAAATTTTTGGAAGCAACCACTTTAGCGGCGATTGCCGTACTGAGAAGTCCGACGTTTGCGGAACTCGTTCGGTGGCTTGCGCTAGAGCCCAACAAAGTGTCCGCCTCTCTACTCAAGCTCTTCAAATCCAAAAAAATCGAGAAGGGTTCCGCGGGCACATATAGAGCGAAGAACGGTTTTTCTGACCCGCTGCTGGAAACCTTCAGTAGCTCTGCCCTCAGCAGATTGCGCGCGCTGATCCTTGCAGCAGCTTGACGCGATCGGAAACCGACTGAATAATAGTTGCGTCCTTAGGGAACCCCCTGTGGGGGCCATGATGTATCGTCATGGGCTAAGAAAGTACGTAGAAGCCTTCCCGATTGGAGGCCCAGGCCGCACATTGCGGCCACAGCCTCCAATCGGAAATCGAGTAAGAACCGTGGTAAGGACAACATGACTCCTGCGGTGCGTTGCACGAATTTGGTTACCTTAGCCAGATTCCTCGGCTTCGCACGGCAGAATTTATTTTATCTCGTCGCCCTTGGCGACGCAGCGTACCGCGAAATCAAGATACCCAAGCGTAGCGACCCAACTACTTTCCGCAAAATCCATATTCCGTGCTCGGAGCTAAAGGGCGTCCAGCGAGCGATTTTAAATGAAATTATACAAGGTCTAAACCCTAGCAAATTTGCCTACGCTTATATCCAAGGAAAATCCGTTCATACTGCGGTAAAGAATTTCGTTGGCAAACAAAGCGTCTTGAAGATTGATCTGAAGGAGTTTTTCCCGTCAATTACGGCGGAGCGCATCTTCGGATTTTTTCGGAAATGCGGCTTTAACGACGCCACGGCGTTTTTGCTAACGAAGTTATGCACGTATGGGGAGCTCTCTGCCAGGGTGCTCCCACCAGTCCATCACTCAGCAATCTTGTGTCCGTAAATCTGGATAATCAGCTCTCAGCTTTAGCCAACTCCTGGGGCTTGAAATATCTGAGATATAGCGATGACTTATTCTTTTATGGACCAAAGGATTACAAGCACAAAGTCTTTCTTGGCTACGTCACTCGTGTTTTGGGAAATAACGGATTTTCTATAAACCGAAAAAAATTACGTTACTATCCCGTCGGAAAACCACGATTTCACGCTTGGTCTCATTTCTCATAGGGAGATGGTTCATTTACCACGTAAAGTTCGCCGCAATTACAGAGCCGCATTTTTTACGGCCTCCCGCGATTTAAAATGGGCTCGATCCAATTTGGAAAAGCTCTCGGGCATGGCGGAGTGGTACAAATCGGTTTACGGGCGTGACGAGACGTACGCTGAATACCGGAAAATAATTCAAAATGTTCGAGTCGTGAGATTGCATGAGCAGTATCTCGTTTAGTACTCTCGCTTTTTTGGGAAACGGCTGATTTCATCCGGGTCCCGTCGAACGTGTTAACAGACAAAACAACCTTTATCGAGTAACAAGCCGACTTCTCCAAAATCACCTCGCCGCTGCTCACACCGTCTCGATTGCGCTGGCGCGCGTTCCTTGCCATTCTCACTTGCCATTCTCAGGTGATACTTGTCGCAAAGAGAACACGCACGATCTCGGCGCTCTTCGTCTTAGAATGACCGAGCGCTCCGCCCGCCGTGCGCCCGGCTTGCCGGCAACGGAAGCCGGACGACCGCTCAATGCCTCGCCCAGGCCCAGCCTGTGACGCGCCAAGCGTCTGCGATCTTTTGCAGCGTTACCGTCCATATCGAGCCGCGCTCGGCGGCCCGCTTGCCGTTCTCTTTGAATGCATAGCTCGCCGAAACGACGACATAAGCGCGATCGCCGGTGACGATGACATATTTTGGCCTGCCCAATGTCACGATCGGATCGGTGATTCCGTTTTTCTTGATGAAGGCGGCGAAATCGTTTGCCCAATCCGCGCAGCCCGTGGCGCCTTGCCACTGGTACGGCGGAAACTCGTCGATGATGGCGGATTGAGCGGCGCAGTAACCCAGCCCGGTCTTCACGTCGCCCTTGTTAAAGGCGGCGACGTATTGCCGCACCGTAGCCATCACGTCGGTTTTGTCGGATGCGGCGGCCGGTCCCGCCGCCACGGCGATTGCAAATAATGCGGCGATGATTCTACGCATGTCCGTTTCCTCCCGCGGGTTCAGCCGCCATCCCCGGACGAGCGGTTACCGCTGCGGCATCTTACTTCTATTGTTGCTACAAACCAGACTTCGCCAACCGCCCCGCCGCCCCATCGCGCTCCCCCGATTGCGCTGGCGCGCGTTCCTTGTCACCCTCGGCGGGCACTTACCGCAAAGAGAACACGCATGATCGCGCGCCTTCGTCCCCTCGTCGCTTGCCTCGCGCTCGGGTTCCTCGCCGCCTGCGCGTCGCCGCCGCCGCAGCCGAGCTTTCCCGACATTCGCTTCACCAGCGAGACGCCGCTCGTGCTCGACGCCGCCTCGATTCAAATCGTCACGCGCTATCAGCCCGGCGAGGCCGAGCGGGCGTTTCCGATGCCGCCGCTCCGGGCCGTGCAAAACTGGGCGCAGGACCGGCTCAGGGCGGGCGGCCATCGCGGCATCGCGCGCTTCACGATCACCGATGCCAGCGTCACCGAGAAGGATTTGCCCGTCCAGGGCGGGCTCAACGGCGCCTTCACCAATCAGGTGTCGCAGCAATACGATATCGCGCTCGATGCGACGCTCGATCTGCTCGACGAGCGCGGCGTGCCCATTCGCACCGTCGCCGCCGCGGCGGCGCGCTCGGGCGGCGCGATGCAGAGCGCCTCGCCCAACGAGCGCGACCAGGTTCGCTACGACATGGTGAAGGCGCTGATGGCGGATTTCGACCGCGAGATGACCCAGCAGATCCGCGACAATTTCGGGCTTTATCTGCTGTCGCGGTGAGGCGCGTCCTCCTCGCCCCTTGCCGCCGCCTCGCTCACTCTACGCCTCGCTGACCCTACGCATCCCGAGCTCAGCGGCAATCGACGAAGCCGCGCTCGCGTCAGAACGAGGGTTCCAAGACAGCGGCCGGCCCTTTTTCTTCATAGCGCCTGTCCTCGATCGGTTCGGCCTTCACCAAAGCGGGACGATTCCAGGGTGGGAACTCATGGGCCTTTCCCGGCCCGAAGCGCGTCTTGGCATCGAACGCCTTCGCAGCCGTGGCGCGCGCATCCGCCTCGTCCCGCGCCCGGATGATGGCGATGCCTCGATGAGAGCTCGCCTCCCAGCTGGGATCGAGCGAGTCGAGTGGCGTCAACTTCCAGATCGGCATGACTTCCTCCAAAAAACGGCGTCCTCCGAGGCATCGGCGATAGGCCAAACGCACCGAAACCTAGCCTTGCCGTGGGCCGCTATTCCTGTCGTTGATACAGGTCAAGGTCGGGCGCTGGAAAAGATTATCACAAACCGCGCTCAGACATTCGCGAGCGAATGGCCGCTTAGGGTTCCGATATGGGCGAGGAACTCGCGGCGGGTCGAAGGGTCGGTGCGGAACGCCCCCAGCATGTGCGAGGTGATCATCGAGACGCCCGGCTTGTGCACGCCGCGCGTCGTCATGCATTGATGCGCGGCCTCGATCACCACCGCGACGCCCTTGGGCCGCAGCACCTCGGCGAGGGTCTTGGCGATCTGCGCGGTCATCTTTTCCTGGATCTGCAGGCGGCGGGCATAGACCTCGACGAGGCGCGCGAGCTTCGAGATGCCGACGACGCGGTTCCTCGGCAGATAGGCGACATGCGCCCGGCCGATGATCGGCAGGACGTGATGCTCGCAATGGCTCTCGAAGCGGATGTCCTTGAGCACCACCATCTCGTCATAGCCGTTGGTTTCCTCGAAGGTGCGCTGGAGCAGCTCGACCGGATCGATGTTGTAGCCGGCGAAGAATTCCTGGTAGGACCGCGTCACCCGCGCGGGCGTGCCGCGCAGCCCCTCGCGCGTCGGATCGTCGCCCGCCCAACGCAGCAGCACGCGCACCGCCTCCTCGGCCTCTTCGCGGCTGGGCCTCGAAACCTCGCTGCGCTTCAAGGGAGCGCGCCGGCGCTTCATTTGGGGCGGCATGAGACTGTCAGCCACCGCTCAGTTGAGTTGCCGGGATTCGTGCGGGCTGTCGAGCGAGAAGGCGGGAATCGCCACCGCGAAGGATCGGCCGTCGGGCGTTTCCATCTCATAGGTCCCGACCATGATGCCCGAGGAGGTCGCGAGCGGCGTCCCGCTCGTGTACTCGAAGCTCTGGCCGGGCGCGAGAACCGGCTGCTCGCCGACGACGCCCGGACCGCGCACTTCCTGGACGCGACCCATCGCGTCGGTGATGCGCCAATGGCGGCGTCGCAGCTGCACGGTTTCGCCGCCGTGATTCTCGATCCGGACGTGATAGGCCCAGACATAGCGATTGTCGTCGGGCGAGGACTGGTCGCCGAGGTAATAGGGCTTCACGACAACCTTGATCGAACGGGTGGTTTCCGAATACACGCGGACGCACTCCACGCCATCAACCGGGTCATTCTCACCCGAACGGGGGCGAGGTCAAGCGGCGGCAGCCGGCATGCCGGCCGCCGCGAGCGTGGATTCGATCGGGTCGGCATAGGAATTGTCCATCATTTCCCGCTGGTTTCACGGGAAACCCTGGAACGAGTGGTGGAGCCGAGGGGGATCGAACCCCTGACCTCGACATTGCGAACGTCGCGCTCTCCCAACTGAGCTACGGCCCCTGATCGGGCGCGGATCATGTCGGGCGAGGCGGCCGGCTGTCAAGCCAAGGCTCCAAGCCCCCGATGCTTGCACGCTCGCGGCGCCGCCTGTAGGTTCGCGGCGCGGTTTCGGCGGGGTGCGCGAGCGATGGGCGGATTTGTGGTACCGGTCATCGAGGTGGTGATCGCCATCCTCGACATCTATTGGTGGCTGGTCATCATCCAGGCCATCGCAAGCTGGCTGATCGCGTTCAACGTCATCAATGTTCATAGCCGGGCGGTCGGGATGATGCTCGATTTTCTCGATCGGGTGACCGAGCCGGCGCTGCGCCCGATCCGGCAATTCGTGCCGAATTTCGGCGGCCTCGACATGACGCCGCTCATCCTCCTCCTGATCATCTGGTTCGCGACCATGGAGCTGCGCCAGCTCGAGTTCTATTTCTTCCTGCACTGAGCTTCCGTGCCGAATACCACGCTGATCGATGGCAAGGCCCACGCCGCGCGCTTGCGCGCCGCCGTAGCGGCGGCGGCGGCGGGGCTCAAGGCCGCCACGGGCATCGTCCCGGGCCTCGCCGCGGTGCTGGTCGGCGACGATCCGGCGAGCGCCGTCTATGTCCGAAGCAAGGCCAAGGCGACGACCGAGGCGGGTTTGCACAGCTTCCAGCATCGGCTCCCGGCGACGGTCAGCGAAGCCGAGCTGGTGGCGCTAATCGCCCGGCTCAACCTCGACGACCGCGTCGATGGCATTCTGGTGCAGCTCCCGCTGCCGCGGCAGATCGCTCCGCAACGCGTCCTCGAAGCGATCGACCCGGCCAAGGACGTCAACGGGTTCCACCCCCAAAATGTCGGAAGATTGTGGAGCGGCGGCGACGCGCTCGTGCCCTGCACGCCCTATGGCTGCCTGATGCTGTTGCGGACGGTGACCCCCAATCTCGAGGGCGCCGATGCGGTCGTGATTGGGTGCTCGAACATCGTCGGCAAGCCGATGGCGGCGCTGCTTCTGGCCGCGGACTGCACGGTCTCGATCGCGCATTCGCGCAGTCGCGACGTGGCCGGACTGGCGCGGCGCGCCGACGTGTTGGTGGTGGCGGTGGGCAAGCCCGAGCTGGTGCGCGGCAGCTGGATCAAGCCGGGGGCCATCGTGATCGATGTCGGGATCAACCACGTCCCGGGCGAGGGCGGCAAGTCCCGCCTCGTCGGCGATGTCTGCTTTGCCGAGGCGCAGGGCATCGCCGGCGCGATCTCGCCGGTGCCGGGCGGCGTCGGGCCGATGACCATCGCCTGCCTGTTGCGCAACACGCTGCTGGCCGCTTGCCGCCGGCGTGGGCTGCCCGAACCCGAGATCTGATCTTCAAGTCGCGCGAGGCGATCGAAGGGCACGGGCGGCGCCGCTCTCACGGCCCCGCCCGGCGCCTCCCGATCGGACGGCTATTGCAACGTCACCTCGACCACGCGATTGCGCGGCTCGCGCACGCCCGGCGCCGTTGGCACCGGCGGCTGGCGGAAGCCGACCCAGGTCTCGTCGACGCGGCTAAGGTCGATGCCGTCGGCCTTGAGTGCGGCGCGCACCGCGTTCGCGCGGCGATGCGAGAGCGCCATGTTGTAGGGATCGGTGCCGACCAAGTCGGCCTTGCCGACCAGCGCAATCCGGATGTGAGCGTCGGCCTTGGCCGCCTTCGCCACGGTGTTGACGATCTGGCGGCCTTCCGGCGTCAGGATCGAGCGATTGAAGTCGAAGTAGACGTTGTATCGATGGACCGCCGCCGCCGGCGCGGGGGCCGGCGTGCCACTCAAGGCCGCCTCCAGCGCGGTGAGGGTGGCGACGAAGTCCTTGTGGCAGGCGCCGTCGAATTCGTGCGCCCAGTCGCCCTCGGTGCGCTCCAGCCAGCAATCATAGTCAACCTGCGCGCGAGCGGCGAGGCCAGGGAAGCGATCGCGGCCGCCCCGGTCGAGATCGTTGACGAGGCGCACCCGCGCTTGCGCCATCTGGGTGCGGAAGTTGTAGGGCTGCTCGAGCGGGATGGCCCAGTTGGAATTCTGCTCGGGCGGAACGATCTCGCCACGCGCGGCCGCTTGCCCCTTGCGCGCGAAATAATCGACATCCACCCAATCGCCAGGCGAGGTGTGCCCCGAATGCGTCAGCAGGTCCGTGAAGCCGGCGTAATGATACGCCAATTCCTGGGCGAAATTGCCGGCGTCCGCCGGCCTGCTCGCTTCATCCCGCGACAGGTTTATCCGCTCGGAGTTGACGTCGCCGTGAATCGGTGGCTGGAAAGTCCAGGCCGAGCAGCCCGCGAGCAAAGCAGCGCCGCCGACGAGCGCAAGACCTGACAAAAATGCATTGCGAAATGCCATGAGAACCCCTCCCCGTTCAAAAAGTTGGTGAGCCGGACTTGCCCCTCCGCCGGTCACGCGGGATTGTGCCCCAAAACCCAGGCCGGCCGCAAGCTCCAGCCGTCTTGCGGCCGGAGCGCTATGGCTGCCAGACCGGCTTGCCGAGATTGATCGCCGAGGGCGAGGTCACGGCGCCCACCGTGGCGCCGGCGCCCGCGCCGATCGCCGCACCGGCCAACGGAGCGCCCACCATCGCGCCGATCACGGCGCCGCCCGCGGCGCCGATGCCGGCGCCGGACAGGCCGCGGTCGCCGACGGTGGCGCCGCAAGCCGAGAGCGCGATCGCGGCGGCAAAGGCAAGAGGAAGTGCAATGCGCGTGTTCATCGTTCCATCCCTTTCCAAAGTGGCGGACGGGAAAAGGGTGGAAATTAAATGTGGCCGAAAGGTGGCGTTAGCGGGGAATTTCAGCCCTGATCGAGCGACAAGGTCCCGGAGACCGCGCTACTTTCGCGTCCGTTTGGCGAGCCGCAGCCGCAAGGCATTGAGCTTGATGAAGCCCTCGGCGTCGCGCTGGTCGTAGACCTCGTCCGCCTCGAAGGTGACATGGGCGAGGCTGTAGAGCGATTTCGCCGATTTCCGCCCGACCACGCGCGCCAGCCCCTTGTAGAGCTTCAGCCGCACCACCCCCTCGACATCCTCTTGGCTCTTGTCGATGAGCGCTTGCAGCATCTCGCGCTCGGGTGCGAACCAGAAGCCGTTATAGATAAGCTCGGCGTAGCGCGGCATGAGCTCGTCCTTCAAATGCGCCGCGGCGCGGTCGAGCGTCAGGCTCTCGATGCCGCGATGCGCTTCGTGCAGGATGGTGCCGCCCGGAGTCTCGTAAACGCCGCGCGACTTCATGCCGACGAAGCGATTTTCCACCAGATCCAGCCGGCCGATCCCGTGCCGGCCGCCGATCTCGTTGAGCTTGGCCAGAACATTGGCGGGCGACAGCGCGACGCCATCGACGGCGACGGCGTCGCCGCGCGCGAATTCGATCTCGACATATTGCGGCTTGTCCGGCGCCGCCTCGGGCGCGACGGTGCGGCTATAGACCAGCTCCTCGGGCTCGACCCACGGGTCTTCGAGCGACCTTGCCCTCGGCCGAGATGTGCAGAAGATTCGCGTCGGTGGAGAATGGCGCCTCGCCCCGTTTATCCTTCGGGACTTGAATTTGATGCTTCTCGGCATAGGCGATCAAGTCGGTGCGCGAGCCGAGTTGCCATTCGCGCCACGGCGCGATCACCCTGATGTCGGGCTTCAGCGCGTAATAGCTGATCTCGAACCGCACCTGATCGTTGCCCTTGCCGGTGGCGCCGTGCGCCACGGCATCCGCGCCGACGAGGTTGGCGATCTCGATCTGCCGCTTGGCGATGAGCGGGCGCGCGATCGAGGTGCCCAGCAGATACTTCCCCTCATAGAGCGCATTGGCGCGGAACATCGGATAGACGAAGTCGCGCACGAATTCCTCGCGGAGGTCGTCGACGAAGACTTGCTTGACCCCCATCTGCTCGGCCTTTTTGCGCGCGGGCGCCACCTCCTCGCCCTGGCCGATATCGGCGGTGAAGGTGACGACTTCGGCGTGATAAGTCTCTTGCAGCCAGCGCAGGATCACCGAGGTGTCGAGCCCGCCGGAATAGGCCAGCACGATCTTCTTCACCTCACCGCTCATCGCGCGACCTTTCCGGAAAAACCCTACCTGCCGGACTTACCATGGCGCGCACCAACCCTCAAGACGCGATCCCGAGCCGCCGACCGCGGCCGCGGCGCCGCGCGCGCTTTGCAGCATCGGCGGCGATGCGTTAACCTTAATACAATGCATTTAACGATAAATAGTCTAGAATTGATTATTAATACTTGGGGTATCTGGGATTTTATTTGACTTGGCGTGGTCGTTTTTATATAGGTAACGCATAACGAGCGCAGGAGCCGAGACCAGCTCTTGTAGGACCAGGAAAAGCGCGAACGAGGAGAAGTCATTGACCGGTTCCGCGCTTCGCGTGCTTCACGTGTTCGATCATTCCGCGCCGCTCATGAGCGGCTACGCGGTCCGCGGCCTGGCGCTGATCGAGGCTCAGCAAAGGCTGGGCTGGAAGACGTTCCACCTGACCACGCCCAGGCACACCATGGCCGGCCCGACCTCGGAGGAGGTCGCGGGCCAGCGCTTTTATCGCACCGCGCCGGTGCCCCCGCTCGTCGCCGCCGTGCCCGGCCTGGCCGAGTTCGCGCTGATCCGCGCCACCGCGGAGCGAATCTGCGAAATCGCGTCCTACACGAAGCCGGAGATCATCCACGCGCATTCGCCGGTGTTGAACGCGCTCGCCGCGCTCCATGCCCGGCGTCGGCTGGGAATACCCGTCGTCTACGAGGTCGGGGCGTTCTGCGAAGATGCGGCGGTCGGCAATGCCGAGGGCAGAGAAGGCAATCTGCGCTATCGGACGACCCGGGCGCTCGATAAGTTCGCTTTCCGGCGCGTTGACGCGATCGCGGCGATTTGCGAGCGGCTGCGCGCCGACATCGCCGCGCGCGGCATCGCGGCGGAAAAGATCAGCGTCGTGCCCAACGGCGTCGATCTCGATGCGTTTCCCCCGCGCCGCCAGCCCGATGAGGAGCTGCGCGCCTGCTTGGGCCTCACGGGCAAGACGGTGCTCGGCTTCTTCGGCTCGTTCTACCCGCACGAGGGGCTGGATATCCTGCTCGACGCCGTCGCCCGCCTCGCGCGCGAGCGGTCCGACATCGCGGTGGTGCTCGCGGGCGGCGGGCCGGCGGAGGACGCGCTGAAGACGCAGGCGCTGCGTCTCGGCCTCGACGACGCCGTGAACTTCCTCGGGCGGGTGCCGCACGAGCGGATCGGCGATTACTACGATGTCGTCGATCTTTGCGTCTACCCGCGCCGCGCGATGCGCTTGACCGAGACGGTAACGCCCCTGAAGCCGCTGGAGGCGATGGCGCGCGGCGGCATCGTGCTGGCCTCGGATGTCGGCGGCCACCGCGAATTGGTGCGTCACGGCGAGACCGGCCTGCTCTGCCCGGCCGGCGACGCCGCAGCCCTCGCGCAAGCGATCCGCGCCGCCCTGGCGCGCCGGGCGCAATGGGATGCGATGCGCCGCGCCGCGCGCGATTTCGTCGAGCGCGAGCGCTCGTGGGACCGCGCCGCCGAGAACTATATCGGTGCCTATTGCACTGCGCTGGGCCGGCCGGTCGAAGCGCGCCGTGCCGGCTCGGCGCGACAGGGAGCGGTCGCGTGAGGATCTTGAGCGTCTTCGGCACCCGACCCGAGGCGATCAAGATGGCGCCGGCCGCGTTCGGCGCGCATCCCGAGCGCTATCTCGCGGCGGCGCATCGGCAGGCGCTGCTTCCGTCCGCGGCGCGACCCCTTCCGGCGGCGCAGCCGCGGCGGCTCAAGATGCTCTATCACCATCGCGTCGTCGCGCGCGACGGTCAGGCCGTGCACATCGAGGAATTAATCACGGCCTTGCGCGCGCTCGGCCACGACGTCGCCATCGCGGCTCCGGCGCGCGACGGCGCAGCCACAGCGCGATCGATCGGTTTCCTCAAGGCGGCACTGCCGGCGCCGCTCTATGAGGCGATGGAGATCGGCTACAACCTGCCGGCTTTCGCGCGGCTTTATCGCGCCTGGCGCAGAGCGCGGCCCGATATCATCTACGAGCGCTACAATCTCCATCTCCTGGCCGGCATCTTGTTGTCGAAGCTCACGCGTACGCCGCTCCTCCTTGAAGTGAACGCGCCGTTGGCGCAAGAGCGCGCGCGTTTCGGCAACCTTCGCCTTGCCGGTCTGGCGCGGCGTCTCGAGCGTTTTGTCTGGCGCCAGGCCGATTGCGTCCTGCCTGTGAGCGCGGCGCTGGCGGCCGATCTGGTCGCGGCCGGAGTTGCGCCCGACCGCGTCGCCGTCATCCGCAACGCCATCGCCACCCGGAGCTACGCCGCCTGCGACCGCGCGGCGGCCAAGGCGGCGCTGGGGCTTACCCACCGGATCGTGCTCGGCTTTTCCGGGTTCATGCGCGACTGGCACGGGCTCGATGCCGTGATCGAAGCGCTGGCCGAGCCCGATCTGCCGCCCGAGCTTCATCTCGTGCTGGCGGGCGAGGGACCGGCGCTCGGCCCCTTGGTCGAGCGCGCCGCGGCGCTCGGAATCGGCCATCGCATCACCGTCACCGGATGCGTCGAGCGCTCGGCGATCGCGCGAATCGTTGCTGCCTTCGACATCGCGCTCCAGCCCAAATCGCTCGCCTATGCCTCGCCCTTGAAGCTGTTCGAATACATGGCGGCGGGCGCGGCGATCGTCGCGCCCGATCAACCGAATATTCGCGAACTGCTGGTGGGCGAGGAATCGGCGCTGCTGTTCCCGCCGGACAATAAGACGGCGCTGCTCGGCGCGATCCTGCGCCTCGCTGGCGACGGGCGGCTAAGGCGGCGTCTGGGCGAAGCGGCGCGGCGGCGCATTGACGAGCAAGGATTTACCTGGGACGCGAATGCCCGGATGGTGGCCGCTCTCGCCGGTCAACTGGCGAGCGGCAACGCCGCGAATGAGAGCTGATTCAGGCAAGCTCTCTCGCAGCGGCGGCGACCCGCTCGCTCTGGCGCAAGCGCACGCTGTCCGATTTGAGCTGGCCGCAGGCGGCGAGGATGTCGCGGCCGCGCGGCGTGCGGACCGGCGAGGCATAGCCCGCCTCGTTGACGATATCGCCGAAGACCCGGATGGCGGCGTCGCTCGAGCATCGATAGGGCGCGCCCGGCCAGGGATTGAACGGAATGAGATTGACCTTGGCCGGAATGCCGGCAAGCAGCCTTACCAGCTCGCGCGCCTCGGCCGGGCCGTCGTTGACGCCGTCGAGCATCACGTATTCGAAGGTGATGCGGCGCGCATTGGTGGCGGTGGGATAGGCGCGGCAGGCGGCGAGCAGCTCGGCGAGCGGATATTTCTTGTTGAGCGGCACCAGCACGTCGCGCAGTTCGTCGCTGACGGCGTGGAGCGAGATCGCGAGGTTGACGCCCAGTTCCTCGCCGCAGCGGTGGATCATCGGCACGACGCCGGCGGTCGAGAGCGTGATCTTGCGCTTCGAGACCGACAAGCCCTCGCCATCCATGACGATCTTCAACGCCTTGGCGACGTTGTCGTAATTGTAGAGCGGCTCGCCCATGCCCATCATCACGATATTGGTGAGTTGCCGGTCATCCTTCGGCGAGGGCCATTCGCCGAGCGCATCGCGCGCCGCCATCACCTGGCCGACGATCTCGGCCGCGTCCAAATTGCGCACGAGAAGCTGGGTGCCGGTATGGCAGAACCGGCAGGTCAAGGTGCAGCCGACCTGCGATGAGACGCAGAGCGTGCCGCGATCGTCCTCGGGGATGTGGACGCATTCGGCTTCGTTGCCGTCGGAGAAGCGCAGCAGCCATTTGCGCGTGCCGTCCGCCGATTGCAGCGCGCGCGAGGGCGCGGGCCGCGCGACCAGATAGCCTTCCGCGAGAAGCGCGCGGAAGGATTTCGCGAGCGTGGTCATCGCGTCGAAATCGGTGGCGCCGCGGTGATAGATCCAGTGCCAGAGCTGGCGCGCGCGGAACGGCGCCGCGCCGAGCGCCGCCATTTCCGCAGTCAGCTCGTCGCGGTCCAAGCCGACGAGGTTCTTCTTTGCCGCGCCATCGGTCATCGCCACGCCCTCAGTGCTTGACGCCGCAAGCCTTGTCGATGAAGGCGAGCGCCGCGGCGAGACCCTCTAGGGAATAAGTGTCGGTCGAGGCGATGCCATGCAGCGTAACCGCCTTTACCGTCGCTCGCTTGCCCTTCGAGAGCGCGATCGTCACCGCCTCGTCTTCGGCCGCATCGTTCGCCCAGGCGGAATTCTTGTTGGTGAACAGCGTGAATTTCTTGCCGTCGATGTCGAGCTCGGCGCTCGATCCCGGCTTGGCGTCATCGCCGAGATCGAAATTCACGACATTGAATGCCTTGTCGCCGGGCCGATCGGTGACATGAGCATCGATCCGGCCGCGCCTCGCCCCGGCGGGCAGGCTCTTGTCCGGGTGGCCGACGAGGTAGCACACGAGAGTATTCTTTTCGCCCGCGCTATAGGCCGCCCAGTCTTTGGCGGCGCCCAGCGATCTAGGGCTCGCAGCGTCGGCGGCGGCCGGCTTGGCCGAATTCGCGGCGCTCGCCGGGTACGGCGCCAGCGCCAGGCAAAGCGCCGCGACCACGATGAAAAGCCATTGCATGGCGCACCATAACCAATCCGCGCGCGATCTGCCAAGGGGTCGGCGCCGGACGGCGCGCCGGCGCCCGGTGCCGCCAGCCGCGGTTTCGCGTTGGCTGTCGGCCACCGCCGTGGCGGCATCGCGACAGCATTAAAAAATTTCCGCAATTGCCTGGTGCCGGTCTATGATGGCGCGATCAAGGAGGGGGGCCTGATGAGCGCGGTCAGGACAGCGCGACTCGAGGATGCCAAGACGATCGCCCGGATCGAAGTGGATACTTGGCGCGCAACCTATGCGGGAATGCTGCCCGACCGGGTGCTGCTCAACATGTCGGAGCGCCGGCAGGCCGCGTCCTGGGCAAGTTTCCTGCGTCATCGGCCCGAGGATGTTCTGGTCGCCCAGGTCGGCGGCAGCATCGTCGGCTTCGGCAATTGCGGGACGCAGCGCGACAGCACCATCCGGTTTGCCGGCGAGGTCTATACGCTTTACGTCACCCCCGATCGGCAGAGCCAGGGGCTTGGCCGCGCGCTGCTGGTCGCGCTGTTCCAGCGGCTCGTCGACACCGGACATGCCACCGCGCTGGTCTGGGTCGTGCGCGCCAATCCCGGGCGCTTTTTCTATGAAAGGCTGGGCGGATCGCAGATCATGCACCGCCCGATCCCGGTCGGCGGCCAGCTGGTCGAGGCGGTCGCTTATGGCTGGCGCGATCTGGGCGCCGTGTTGGCGCGCACCGCGAAGAGCGGCGATGGCCTGACCGGAGATCCGCCCGCGCACGAGGCGTAGCCTCGCGCGAGACGGATCAGGCCCTTTTTCGGGCAAGCTGTATTTTCTGCGCCTCGCTGGCTTCGTCGAACAGCTCGGCGAGCTTGTCGAGCATCGCGCCGCCGAGTTGTTCGGCGTCGACGATGGTGACGGCGCGCCGGTAATAGCGCGTGACGTCATGGCCGATCCCGATGGCCACGAGCTTCACCGGCGAATTCCGCTCGATCTCGCCGATCACCTCGCGCAAGTGGCGCTCGAGGTAATTGCCGGGGTTGACCGACAGCGTCGAATCGTCGACCGGCGCGCCATCCGAGATGACCATCAGAATTCGGCGCTGCTCGGTGCGCGCCAGCAGCCGGTTATGCGCCCAAACCAGCGCTTCGCCGTCGATGTTTTCCTTGAGGATGCCTTCGCGCAGCATCAGGCCGAGATTCTTCCGCGCGCGCCGCCACGGCGAATCCGCGTCCTTGTAGACGATATGGCGCAGATCGTTGAGCCGGCCGGGGTTGGGCGGCTTGCCGGCGGCGATCCACTTTTCGCGCGACTGCCCGCCCTTCCAGGCACGCGTGGTGAAACCCAAAATCTCGACTTTGACGCCGCAGCGCTCGAGGGTGCGCGCGAGAATGTCGGCGCTCATCGCCGCCACCGTGATCGGGCGCCCGCGCATCGAGCCGGAATTATCGATCAGCAGCGTCACCACCGTGTCGCGGAATTCGGTCTCTTTCTCGCGCTTGTAGGACAGCGGGTAGACCGGGTTGGTGACGACACGCGCGAGCCGCGCGGAATCGAGCATGCCCTCGTCGAGATCGAATTCCCAGGCGCGCGCTTGCTTGGCCAGAAGGCGCCGCTGCAGCCGGTTGGCGAGCCGGCTGATGATGCTCTGCAAATGCGCCAGTTGCTGGTCGAGCAGGCTGCGCAAGCGCGTCAGCTCGTCGGCGTCGCACAGCGCGTTAGCATCGACCACCTCGTCATATTCGGCGGTGAAGCTGCGATAGATTGCCGGGTCGTCGTTCAGCCCCGGGCGGCGCGGCAGAATGCCCGGGCGGCCGGGGCGGCCCGGATCCTCGTCGCCCGCGCCCGGCATCATCTCGCCGGCCACCTCTTCGGCGCCGCCCTCGTCGTCGCCTTCCTTGTCCTGCTCGGGCACGCCGCCCTCGAGCGAGCCTTCCGAGCCCGCGGCCTTGCCCTCGCCGCCCTCGCTTTCGCCCTCGTTCTCGTCGGCGTTTTCGCTGTCGCCCTCGGCGTTCTCGCTGTCTTGGCCTTCCTCCGACTCGCCGAGATCGAGATCGAGATCCCGCAGCAGCTGGCGCGACGCCTTGGCATAGGCGTCCTGATCGGCGACGAGCCGGCCGAGCTCGGCGAGATCCCGGGCGATGCGGCCCTCGAGGAAGGGCCGCCACATCTCGACGACCTGGCGGGCGGATCGCGGCGGCGGCATCGCGGTGAGCGCCTCGCGCGTCAACAGCCTGATCGCCTCGGCCAGCGTCGTGTCGTTGCGCTCGGCCAGGTGCTCGTAGCCTTGGCGGCGATAGCGCTCTTCGAGCATCGCGGCGAGGTTGGTGGCGACGCCGACCATCCGCCGCGCGCCGAGGGCTTCGACCCGGGCCTGCTCGACGCCTTCGAAAATCGCGCGCGCGGTTTCGCCGGCGGGCGCGCGCTTCACGTGAACGGCCGCGTCGTGGTAGCGCAGCTTCAAGGCGAGCGCGTCGGCGGCGCCGCGCACCGGTGCGGCCTCGGCCTCGCTCAATTCGCGCGGCGGCAGGGGCAGCCTCAACCGCGTCCCGGCCGCGCCCGGCGGCTCGGCGCCGAAGCTCACCGTGACGTCGTCCCGGTCGGCGATCGCCCGCACGGTCGCGGCGGTCGCGCGCTTGAAGGAATCGGTCGGGGATTCGGATTCGGCCATCGCGACGCGCCCTGTCATGCCGAGTGGACGCGCACCCCGGTCTCCTTGAGCTCGGTGCCGAAGCAGCGCTGGTAGTATTCCGCCACGGTGGCGCGCTCGACCTCGTCGCATTTATTGAGGAAGGTGACGCGGAAGGCAAAGGCCGTATCGTTGAAGATGCGCGTGTTCTCGGCCCAGGTGATGACGGTGCGCGGCGACATCACGGTCGAGATGTCGCCGTTGATGAAGCCCGCGCGGGTGAGCTCGGCCAAGGCCACCATGGCGTTGACCTCGCGCCGGTCCTTCTCGTTGTCGAAGCTCGGCGCCTTGGCCAGCACGATCTCGACCTCGACATCGTGCGGCAGGTAGTTGAGCGTCGCCACGATGTTCCAGCGATCCATCTGGCCCTGGTTGATCTGCTGGGTGCCGTGGTAGAGGCCGGTGGTGTCGCCGAGGCCGACCGTGTTGGTGGTGGCGAACAGCCGAAAGCCGGGATGCGGCGTCAGCACGCGATTCTGATCGAGCAGCGTCAGCTTGCCGTCGACCTCGAGCACGCGCTGGATGACGAACATCACGTCGGGCCGGCCGGCGTCGTATTCGTCGAACACGAGCGCCGTCGCGTGCTGCAGCGCCCAGGGCAGGATGCCCTCGCGAAACTCGGTCACCTGCATGCCGTCGCGCAGCACGATCGCATCCTTGCCGATGAGGTCGATGCGGCTGATATGGCTGTCGAGGTTGATGCGGATGCAAGGCCAGTTGATGCGCGCCGCGACCTGCTCGATATGGGTCGATTTGCCGGTTCCGTGATAGCCCTGGATCATCACGCGCCGGTTGTATGCGAAGCCGGCCAGGATCGCGAGCGTGGTGTCGCGATCGAAGCGATAAGCCTCATCGAGGGTCGGGACGTAATCGCAAGTTTGCGAGAACGCCGGCACCTGCATGTCGCTGTCGATGCCGAAGGTCTGGCGGACCGAAACCGTGATATCGGGCATGCCGGTCGGCATGACGAAGGGGTCGTGTTGGGTGCTGGGGGTTGCCATAACGGGAATGTATCGCTGCTGTTGTGCCGGATGGTTCAGGTCGGAAAGTAGCTTGCCTTCAAGAGCGCATAGGCCTGATTGATCTCCTTGAGGCGCTCTTCGGCGTCCTTGTCGCCGCCGTGAACGTCGGGATGGTGGAGCTTGACGAGTGCCTTATAGCGGGCCTTCAGCCCCACCAAGGTCAAGGGCGGCTGGAGGTCGAACAGCGCAAACGCTTTTTCCTGGGGCGAGCGCGGGCGCTTGGTCGCGCCGGACTCGGACTTGCCATCCTCGTCGAGATCGAACAGGCCAAAACCACGCCATTTTGCGCTATAGAGCGCGCCGATCCGGGCGCCCAGCGGCCAGGTTGGCCGCTGCCAAACGGTGTCGTTGCGGATCTCGGCCTCGATTTCGGCCACGCTCATGCCGGCATAGAAATTCCAGGCGGCGTTGTAGGCCCGCACGTGGTCGAGGCAGAACCAGTAGAAATCGTGCAGCGAGGCCCGCGAGCGCGGCGCGCGAAAATCGCCCGCTCCGCTGCAGCCGGCATGGTCGCAGGAGCGTGGCGGCGGCGGGCCCGGATCGGCGACAACTTCGAGGCGCGGACGAGACATTGATAGAGTATGGGGGTTGGTCGGAACCAAGACAAGCATGGCCGATCCGCGTTGGAAATTTATTGACAAGCCGCTCTTTCCGAGGCTTAGCGTCGATCCCGATCTTCGGAGTGACGGCCATAAGGATTGCCGAGCGCATACGCGTGAAGCTCGAAGCCGCCTTGAAACCCGAGCGCCTGGCGGTTTACGACGATTCTCATCGCCATGCCGGTCACCACCCCGGCGCACGGCGCGGCGAGGAGACCCATTTCCGGCTTGAGATCGTGGCTTCGCGTTTTGCCGGACAGAGCCGGGTCGCCCGCCAGCGCCAGGTCCACGCCATCCTCGCCGAAGAGTTGGCGGATTCCGTACACGCCCTGCAACTCCTGACGCTGACGCCGGAGGAAGAGAGCAGGAAGCACCCGCGCGGCTTGGGCGAGGCATGACAACCCAAGATTGCGTTTATAGGAGAATGATTATCAGTAGTTGAAATCTACTGCTGGGCCTATATGATATAGGGTGTGCGTGATGGCATACACAACCTATTGCCCAGGAGACCCGATCAAGGGGCTGGCGAAAGCCAATCGACGCTCGTCAACCGCAACGTGACGGTCGCGGGCCATCGGACCAGCGTCCGGCTCGAGGCGCCGATGTGGGATGCGCTCCGTGATGTCTGTGCCCGCGAGCATCTGAGCGTCAACAGGTTGGTCACGATGATCGCCAAGACCCGCCAGGAATCGAGCCTTACCGCTGCCATCCGCGTCCGCCTGATGACCTATTACCGGGAAGCCGCGACCGAGCACGGCCACGGCGGCGCCGGGCACGGGCGCGCGAACGACTTCGGCGCGGTTGCGATCGGGCATCGCCCGCCCGGTGACCACCCGGCTGCGGCGCTGGCGAGGCCTCCGGCATGACGGCCGGCGGCGGCGGAACAGCTTCCCGGTTCGCCGTCGCCCGTCAGTCCGTGACGAGGCGCTCCAGCCCCAGGCTGCGGCAGGCCGAGGCAAGCTGGAAATTTTCGTTGATTTCCCAATTCATCGACCGCTGCGCATCCGATCCCGAAGTGATGAGGGAGTGGACATAATCTTTCTTGCCGATTTTTGTGAAATGCCCATCGTGGATGGACTTGTCCCTTAGAACATTGGCCTTCCCGGCCAATTTTTTGTGCCAATAGTAAATGCCCGCGCCATGATCCCAGTAATAACGCCGCCTGAGGTCCCTCTCGTCGGGGCTCGAACAGTTCGGGTGCTCCCAAAACTCCATCCACCATCCGCAGCCCTTCTCGAACTGGCTGCGGCTAGCGGCTCGGGTGGTGCAGCCGATGAGCTCCCAGTGGCGCTTCTTTGAAACCGAGAACAGATGCCGCAGGCCCGGAGAGGAGGCCGTCACCGTCGTGGAATCATCCGCCTGCGTCGCGAAGATCTGCGCCAGGGACCGCAGCAGCGGCAGCCGGACCAGCAGATCGGAATGCCAGAAGGCGAGGCGGTCGGCGAACAGGAAGGCGAATTCCAACGGAAAATGCGGATAAAGAACGGGAAGACCGATGCCGTCATTGAAGTCGATGACGACCGCTCCTGGGGACACGGTCTTCGGCGGACCGACGCGGGGATCGAAGCCGATCACGGGGGTCCAGCCGACCGCTTGCACGAGCTTCTGCTGAACGAGACACCATTGGTCATCGACGTTCCAGCACAACCAGGGCAGTTTGACACCGCTGAGCTGGCGGTCCCATTTTCTCGAAGCATCGCGGATCACGGCGATCTCCATCGACAGCGCGCGAAACGCGCCCCAGTTTCCCTGGCCGGCACGGTGTTCGATCTCGGCCCGGCTCTTCCCTGCCCAGGGATTGTCATCACTCCCTGCCATCACTGCCGCCCCGCCGGACATTTCGCCCGGTCCGCCGTGACCGCCGTCATCGGCCCAACCCCAGGATCTTCGCCAAGGCGAGAAAATTTTCGCGCGGTGCGCTGCCCCGCAGCGCGGCGCCGAGAATCAACCCCGCCCCGCGGCCGGCTTCCCCCGCCGCGACAAGGTTGCGGCCGAGCCGAGCGTAGCGCCGGGCGAGGATGCGGCGGCGCTCGGCGCCGGTCAGGCGGTGGCGCTGGGCTTCGAGATGGCGGCGCACCATGCCCAGCACATGGACGGCCTGCTCGGCCGCATGAGCCGATGAGTAGCTGGCCGCGCGATAGTGATAGACCGCGAGCGATTGGCGCAGCGCCACGACCTTGCCCAGGAGCGCCAGCTTGATGAAAAAATCCTGATCCTCGCCGACCGCGAGAGCCGGGTCGAAGCCGCCCGTCGCATCGACGAGCGCCCGCCGCGTCAAGACCGAAGACGTGCCGATGAAAGAGGAGGCCAGAAGCTCGCGCCACGCCGTCTCGCCTTCCGTCGGAGGCTGGCGGGCGAAGACGGTCGGGCCTTCGCTGCGGTCCTCGTGGACCGCGCGCATGTCGCACACCACGAGGCTTGCCGCCGGATCGCGCGCTATCGCCGCGACCTGGAGCGCGAGCTTTTCCGGGAGCCATTCGTCATCGGCATCGAGCAAGGCCACGAGCTCGCCCCGCGACGCTGCGACGCCGTCATTGCGCGCGGCCGCCGGGCCGCCGCGCCGCATCCGGCGGAGCAGGCGAAGGCGAGGATCGGTATCGCTCGCGACCAGCGCAGCGGTGCCGTCGCTGCTGGCATCGTTGACGACGATCGCCTCCCAATGCCGATAGGTCTGGGCATGAATCGAATCCAAGGCGCGCCGCAGGGTTCCGGCCGCGTTGCAGGCAGGGGCCACGATCGAGACGAGCGGGCTGGCGGGCGCGTCCAGAGCCATGACGGCCTGTCATCCCACGGCGCGGCGCAAGATTCGGTTAACGGCGGCGACACCAAGCCCCGTGACGGCGCCGGATGGGAAAATTACCCGCCTCTTAAACAATTTCCGGTATCCCCTAAGCATCGCCGCCACCGGGGCTTTCCGTGCGCTCGCTGCTTCTGACCGTCGTCATTTTCGCGCTCCTGCCAACGGCGTTCATCTCGCCTTTCGTGGGCGTGCTGCTGTGGTCCTGGGTGTCGTTCATGAGCCCGCACCGCTTGGTCTGGGGCATCGGCGACGGCCTGCCCTGGGCCGCGATCGTCGGCGGCGTCGGCATCATGGGCTGGCTGTTGAGCGAGCGCCGGCGCATCCCCGTCAACGCCACCACCGTCCTGCTGTTCCTACTCGCGGCGGCATACTCGGTCAGCACCTATTTCGCGCTGGTGCCCGATCTCGCCTGGGACAAATGGGAAGCGGTGATGAAGGAGTTCGTGTTCTTCTTCATCACCGCCGCGCTGCTGACGAACCGCGTGCGCGTGCACGCCTTGATGTGGATCATGGTGGTCTCGGTCGCCTATTACGGCATCAAGGGCGGCGTGTTCACGCTGCTGACCGGCGGCGAATACCGCGTCTGGGGCCCCGATCTCACCGCCATCTCGGACAATAACCATCTCGCGACCGCGCTCGTGATGGTGCTGCCGCTGATGAACTATCTCGGGCGCCAATCGAAGAACGATCTGCTGCGCCTCGGCTCGCGCGGCGCGATGGCGTTCTGCCTGCTGTCGGTGCTCGCCAGCTATTCGCGCGGCGCCTTCCTCGCGCTGACCGCGATGATCGTCTATTTCTGGCGCCATTCGCGGCACAAAATGGTATCGGCGGTGGTCATCGCCGGGGCCCTGTCGGCAGCGGTCGCCTTCATGCCCACGCAATGGTTCGACCGCATCGCGTCGATCCAAGACTACGAATCCGACGCATCGGCCGAGGGCCGCCTCGAGATCTGGGGCACGGCGATCAAGATCGCGCTGTCGCGCCCGCTGGTCGGCGGCGGCTTCTATGCGCCCTATACCCAGTCGGTCATCGACCAATACGCGCCCGGCACCCAAGCCCGCGCGGTCCACAGCATCTGGCTGGAAGTGCTGGGCGAGAACGGCTTCCCCGCCCTCTTCCTGTGGACGGCGCTGCTGCTCGTCGAACTCAACAATTGCGGCACCATCATTCGCCGAACCAAGAACATCCCCGAGCTGCAATGGGCCAACGACCTGGCGCGCATGTCGTTGGTGGCGCTCCTCGGCTATATGGTCGGCGGCAGCTTCCTGTCGCTGCCCTATTGGGACTTCTATTACACGCTGATCGTTCTGATCGCCGCGGTCCGCCGCATCGCCCTGGCCGAGCTCGCCGCGATGAGCAAGGCGCCGCCCGCCGACACGCTCGCGGCGATGCTCCGCAAGCCCGTCGCGCTGCCCGCGCCGCTGCCGCCCTTGGCCGCGCGGGCCGCGGAGTAGGCGCGCGGTCGGCGTCATCCATGCTGGTTGGCCGTTTGACGCCTTCCCGGACTGGCGCGCTTCGCATCGGCGTCGATGCGCGCAGCCTCAACGTCGATCATCTGCGCGGCATGGGGAACTATTTGTCCGGGGTGATCGGCGCGCTCGGGCAGACGCGCGATCTGGAGTGGCGGTTCTTTTCCAACCGGCCCGATCTGCCGTTTCACCATCCCTTCCGCGGCGCCGAGCGGGCGTTCCACGCCTTCGATTGCCGCGGCCACCGCTTCCAGCTTTGGGAGCAGGCGGCGCTGCCGGCTTCGGCGCTTTATCGCGGCATCGACGTGCTGCATTGCCCGCAGAACGGGGCGCCGTGGTGGCAGCCGGTGCCGACGGTCGTGACCATCCATGACACCCTGCTCTGGGACGGCGCCGAGGCGATGCCGCAAGGGCGCTATCGCGACACCGTCCTGCCCCGCGCCTTCCGGCGCGCCGCCGCGCTCATCACCATCAGCGAGCAGTCGAAGCGCGACATCGTTCGGCGATGGCCGAACCTCGCGGCCAAGCTCCACGTCGTGCCCCACGGCGTCGAGCCGGCGTTTCTCGAGCTGGAGCCGGCGCCGCTCGGCGACAGTTTGCGCGCGCATGGCATCGCCGAGCCGTATCTGCTCTATTGCGGCGGCCTGGTGGCGAGGAAGCGCCTCGAATGGGCGCTCGACATCTTTTGCGCGCTCGGCGATCCGGCGCTTCGGCTCGTCCTCTGCGGCGTACCGCGTTCGCAGCACGCGACCGCGCGCGCGGTGCTCGGCCCCGAATTGCGGGCGCGCGTGCGCCTCGCGCCCTTCATCGCGGCCGAGGACATGCCGCGCCTCTACCAGAACGCGGCGGCGGTGCTTTACCCAACGCTCTACGAGGGCTTCGGTTTCCCGGCGCTCGAGGCGCAAGCCGCGGGAACCCCGGTGCTGATGAGTGCGCTCGGCAGCCTTGCGGAACTGGCCGGGCCCGGCGCGGTTGTGCTCGAGCCCGAGGACCGGGAGGGCTGGATCGCCGCCGCCCGCGCGGCGGTCGCGGCGCATCGCGCCGGGCGGCGGCCCGACGAGACCGCGCGGCGCTGGTCGCGGCGCTTCTCGTGGGAGGCATCGGCCGCGGCCCATCTCGCGATCTACCGGCAAGCCGCGCAAAGGACAGGCTGACATGCCGGCGAACCCGCTGGTGACGGTGGTGATGCCGTGCTTCAACGCCGCGCCGACCGTCGCGATGGCGCTCGCATCGGCGCGCGCGCAGAGCTACCGCCCGATCGAGATCATCGCGGTCAACGATGGCAGCCGCGACGGCACTCTTGAGATTCTGCGGCGCGAGGAAGGCGGCGATCTGCGAGTCATCGCGTGCGAGCGGAACGGCGGCGCCGCCGCGGCGCGCAACTGCGCGATCGCCGCGGCCAAGGGCGAATATCTCGCCTTTCTCGATGCCGACGATCGCTGGGCCGCCGACAAGCTGGCGCGGCAGATGGCGCTCATCGCGGGCCACCCGCGCATGACCATGATCGGTTGCCGCGCCGAGGTCGTGCGCCGCGACGGCACGCGCGAGCCGGTCAATCCCGACCGCGCGCCGCCGCAGGGGCCCGAGGCTTGGCGCGTCTTGCTCCATCACAGCTTTTATGTCCCGACCGAGGTCGTGGCGCGGACCGATGCCGCGCGCAAGATCGGCGGCTTCGCCGCGACCATGCCGGCCGCCGAGGATCAGGATTTCTTCATCCGCATGGCGCTCGAAGGCGAAGTCGGATTTGTCGATGCCAGCCTCGCCACCATGTACGAGCAGGCGGACGGCCTCAGCAGCCGCACCCACGCGCGGGAATATGAAACCACGATGCCGATGATCTTGGGGCACTGCCGCGATCTCGCCGGCAGGCTGAGCCGAAGCGAGGTGCGCCGCATCCTCGGCGCGCGCTACGCGGCGATCGGCCGCGGCGTCTATCCCGACGCGCCGCTTTTGGGAGCGCGCCTCATCCTCCGCGCGATCCTCGGCGGGCATGAGCCCATCGCCAATCTCTATTATCTGGTGGCTGCCTCGCCATGGGCGCGCCGGCTCAAGGCGCGGCTCTCTCACCGCGCCGACGCAAGCACCTTGGCGCGCACATAGGCGCGCAACGTCTCGGGCAACAGCGGCCCGAAGGTTTTCTTGGTCCAATTGACGAAATTGCGGTCCTCCGGCCCCTCGCCGCGCCACTCCGTGTGCGCGAGATAGCGCCAATACTCGGCGCGCCGCGGATGGCGGCACAGATAGCTCCAAGGCTTCGAGGCGCCGTTGAAATGGAGGATGCGCGCGTCGGCACGCACCGCTTCGATCTCGGCGCGGCTCATGCCCATGGGGTGATAGTCGAAAAAGAACGGCGAGATCACATTGTAGATATAGGGCAGCTTGGCTCGCCGGTCATAGAGACACGCGTTGAGCGCGTCCTGGTCGGCGTCTACGATCTTGTCGGTATTGCGGGCCAGATAGTCCATCACCAGCGGAAACACGTTGTCGCCGCGCCAACGCGCGAGATTGACGAGCAGCACGCCAGTATTGAAATAGCCGTAGCTTTCGGGAATGTCGAAGGCGGCGCAGCGCGTCGAGCCTGGAATCGTGACCGCGCCGAGCACGGCATCGCCCATCTCGGTGCGCCACAACGCGCCGATATCGCCTGCGACGATGATGTCGCTGTCGAGATAGAGCACCTTGTTCACGTCCTCGGGGAATAAATCGGCGATCCAGAGCCGCGTGTAGGTATCGATCGAGTAATGCGCACGCAGCGGCAAAGCGAGGCTTGCCGCCGTGTCGAGCCGCGTCACTTTGAGAGCGCCATTGGCATAGCCGGCCACGCTGCGCCGCAGCTTGCCTTCCTCGGGCCCAAGATCGCCGGTGCTGACGACGACCATGTCGAAGAACGAGTTGGGGTTGTTCTCGAGGAGCGAGACGATGCATACGGCGGCGTGCCTCGCATAGCCCGCGTTGATGCAGAACAGCGTCGGGATCGCGGCCGGCGCGCGGAACGCCGCGCTCTGACCATCGGCGGCGGGCATCGCTTAAATCACCGGATCGCCGATCATGCGGCGGTACACCCGCTTTAGGGGCGGCTTCACCCCGAGCCGCTCGGACCAGCGGCGGGCGACGTCGAGCAGCGCGTCGAGGTGTTGATCGAGATGCCATCTTGCGTAGCCGAACGGATTGCGGCGGAAGTAGCGGCCGTTGAAGCGCCGCCGCGCGGCGAGGGTGTAGACCTTGGCGGCGCCGCCGAGCTTGGCGACGAGCGGGGTGAAATAGGGATAGAGCGCCGCATTGTGCAATTCCGTCTTCATGAAATTGCCAATGAGAATATCGTCGAAATAGCCGAAGCCGACTGTCGCCATGAGCGAGCGGCGCGGAGCATGAAAGCCGAGGCCGCGCAGCCGGCGTTCCGGCTTGCCGCTGGCGCGCGGGTCGAGCCAGATCCGGCGGCACTCGCCGCCGACGGTGAAATCGAGATAGTCGAAGTAGCGGCGCACCGTCTCGTATTTCGCGAAGAAGCCGGCGAGCTTCGCCCCATTCCGCTTCCTCGAGGCGCTCGGCCCAGTCATCCGGGCCGGTCGCGTCGGTGATTTGCCATTCGGCCGAAGTCTGCGCCGGATGCTTGCGGTGATAGGCGCCGTTCTCGAGGTCGATGGCGCAGTACGGCTCGATCTTGCGGATGTGCGGACGCGTCCAGTGCTGTTGAACGTCGCCCCAGGTAATGCGGTAGGGATTGGCCCAGACGCTGTCGGCGCGGACATAAAGGTGCTGCGACGAGGACGAGACGTAGGTGCCGACGCCGAGCCGCTCGGCGCGGCGCGCGACCGCCCAGATCGCGCCTCGCTTGCGCTGATCGGGCGGCTCGACGATCCGCCTGCCCTGGGCGTCGATGAAGTTGATCATGTCGGCGTCGATCGCGCAGAGCGCCGCGAGATAGGTCTTGGCGCGGTCATAGCGGCGCACCAGCCGGCGGAGGAAGCCTTCTTCGCCGCACATCGGCGAATCGTTGAGGTCGATGACCAGGCAATCGCCGGCCTCGACGACGAGGATGGCGTCCTGATTCTCGTTGTCGAGGCACATGCATCGCAGGTTGGGCGAGATCTGCCGCCATTCGCGGTACGGCATGACCTCGACGGCGAAGCCCATCGCGACCAGGCTGTCGCGGATTTCGCAATTGTAGTGATCGGGCAGCAAAATCCTCTTGCCGCGCGGCAGCAGCGCGAGCAATTCCGGATGGAGATGATCGGGATGCCCGTGGGAGATCCAGATGTAATCGGCCGCGATCATGGCGGCGCGCTCGGCGCTCGTGAGCGGCCGATCGAGCGCCCAGCTGCCGAAATAGCAGGTGCCGGCCAGCCACGGATCGGTCGCGAGCACCGGCCGGCCGCCGTCATGGAACAGGAGCGAAGCGTTGCCGAGTGTCTCGAAGCCGAGGCGCATGGGTGTTAAGTCCTTGCAATTGCGTCGATTGTCGCGCGGCGAGGTTAAGTCTTTACTAAAAGTTTACGGGCGCGCGCGCCGATTGAGGGCGGCACCAGACCGAGCAGAAAAGTTTCCGCGCCTTCCGGCCGCCCCGCCGCGAACCAGCACAGCAGCAGCACGGCGCCATAGACGGCGGCGCCGAGCAGGATCGCATCGCCGCATTGCATGAACTCGGCGCCGCCGCTTGCCCCGCCCGCGCCGGCCCAGCCGAGGCCTGAGAAATACAGCACGGCGGCCATCGCGGCGGTCGCAACCGCGGGTCGCCACAAATCGGCGAGCCAATTCGCCATGCCGAAGCCCAGCGTGCGCGCCGTGACGACCGCGAAGACCACGCCTTCGAGCGCGGTCAGCGCCGCGCGCACCACCGCCACGCCATGAAGGCCCCAATAGAGCGCGCTGACGGCGCAGCCGGCCACGCCGAGCACGGCAAAAACGGCGGCGATGTGGAAATTGTTGCGGATATGGCCCGAGACGATCATCGCCGTAATGCCGATATTCGTCGCCAACGCCAGCGGTGCCGACGCCGCGACGAGGGCGATCACGAAGACCGCCGAGCTCCATGCCGGACCAAGCGCGAAATCGACGACATAGGAGGCGAGCGCCGACATGCCGATCGCGGCGGGCAGGATCGGGACGGCGATGACGCCGACCGTGCGCCGGAACGCGTAGCCGAAGCTGCCCGCCTCGTTGCGCGCGGCGGTGAAGCCCGAGAACAGCGCGCGGCAAGCGGGAGAGACGATCTCGCTGATCGGCAACAGCCCGATCTCGGAAGCGACCATGAACACGCCGACCTGGAACGTGTCGAGGAAGCGGCCGAGCACGATCATCCAGCCTCGCTCGCGGCCGAAATCGGCGATGGTGACGGCCCAGGTCCAGAACGAGAAGGAAATCAGCCGGCGCCAGGCAGCGAGGCTGAAACGCGGCCGGTAGGGGTGCATGGCGTAGGTCAGCACCCAGCGCAAGCCGCGCAGCGCCAGCATTCCGATCACCAGCGCCCAATACGAGCGCAGCAGCAGCGCCGCGGCGATGGTGGTCGCGACCGACAGGAGGCGCGGCAGCAGGAAAAGCTGGAACTCCTTCTCGAAGCGGAAATCGCGGCGGAACTCGACGATGCCGATGTTCTCGGTGCCTTCGATCAAGGGAAAGATCGCGAGCGTCAGCACCACCGCGGTGAGCCGCGGCTCGCTAAAGAAATGCGCGGCCCAGGGCGCCGTCGCCGCGACGAGCAGCGCGTTGACGATGCCGCGCGCCACGGTGAGCGTATAAGCGGTGTCGAGCAGGCCGCGATCGGATTCGACCGAGCGAATGATCGCGTCCTGCAGGCCGAAGATCGAGAGCGCGTCGAAGGCGGCGACGTAGGTGGAGGCGATCGCGACCAATCCGAAATCGGCGGGAACGAGCACGCGCGCGAGCACGAGCGTGCTGGCGAAGCCGAGAATGCGCGTGACGACCCGCCACAGGATCAGCCAGCCCGCGCCAATGAGGGTACGCTCGCGTATCGATGCGGAGGCCTGCGCCATTGCGGATGCGAACCCATTCGCCCAAAGCTTAACGGACGCCGCCGGAACGCCGGCGCGACGATCCCGAAACTAAGCGAGATTCCTTTAGGAATTCCGCACGAATTATGATTAACCCGGGCGGCGATCGGGGTATTCTCGGCGCTCAAGCGGTTGGTCGGCGGCGGAGGAAGACTTGGCCAAGATTCGCCACATGGCGATTTTCTCGGACGATCCGGAACGGCTCGCGCAATTCTATTGCAATGTCTTCGGCATGACGGTGACGCAACGCACGGTCACGCCGCGAGGCGGAAGCTCGACCTGGATCACGGACGGCTATCTCGACCTCGCCATCATCCATCCCGAGGCCAAGGACGCCAAGCGCGGGATCAATCATTTCGGCTTCTCGCTCGAAGCCGATGAGCGGCCCGGGGTGCTACAACGCCTCGAGGAGCACGGCATCGAGCCGTTCAAGCCGCCGGCCGATCGGCCCTATGTCGAGGACGCCGTCCACGATCCCGACGGCAACAAGTTCGACATGTCGGTCGCGGGATTGCGCGAGCGGAACCCCAATCGGGAGCGCGCCGAGCGCCTCGCGGCGGCCGCGAAAAGCTAAGCCGGATCGCGAATCTAACCGCTCTGCGTGGGCGTCGCCGCGATCCGCCCGTTCTCGCTCAAGAGCCGGTCGAAATAGGCGATCGTGCGCTCGAGGCCCGCTTCGAGCGGCACCTTGGGCTGCCAGCCGAGGATGCTCTTGGCGCGCGCGATGTCGGGGCAGCGCTGCACCGGATCGTCGACCGGCAGCGGCCGGCGCTCGATCTTCGAGCGCGAGCCGGTCATGGCGACGATCTTCATGGCGAGCTCGGCGACCGTGGTTTCCGTGGGGTTGCCGAGATTAATGGGCCCGGTGACGTCGTCAAACGCCGCCATCAGGCGCACGAAACCCTCGATGAGATCGTCGACATAGCAGAAGGCGCGGCTCTGGCTGCCGTCGCCATAGATCGTGATCGCCTCGCCCTTCAGGGCCTGGACGATGAAGTTCGAAACGACGCGCCCGTCATTGGGGTGCATGCGCGGCCCGTAGGTGTTGAAGATCCGCGCCACGCGGACGCGCAGCTTGTGCTGGCGGTGATAGTCGAAGAACAAGGTCTCGGCGCAGCGCTTGCCTTCGTCGTAACAGGCGCGCGGACCGATCGGATTGACGTTGCCGCGGTACTCCTCGGTCTGCGGATGGACGCTCGGATCGCCATAGACCTCGGAGGTCGAGGCTTGGAAAATCTTGGCGCGCAAGCGCTTGGCCAAGCCGAGCATGTTGATCGCGCCCGACACGCTCGTCTTGGTCGTCTGCACCGGATCGAACTGGTAGTGGATCGGCGAGGCCGGGCAGGCGAGGTTGTAGATCTCGTCGACCTCGACATAGAGCGGAAAGCAGACATCGTGCCGCAACGCCTCGAAACGCGGATTAGCGAGGAGCTGCGCGACATTGTCCTTGCGGCCGGTGAAGTAATTGTCGACGCACAGCACGTCGTGGCCCTCGGCGATCAGGCGGTCGCACAGATGCGAGCCCAGAAACCCGGCGCCGCCGGTCACCAGAATGCGTTTTCCCGCCGTGCTCATCGTCCGGTTCCGGTCGCTTGACGGCGCCCGCGCGAGGCGGAGGGCTCGACGGCCGCGCGCCCGACGCTGACGTAATAGAAGCCCGCGGCCGACATGTCCTCGGGCTTATAGATGTTACGCAGATCGATCACGGTCGGCGCGCGCAACAGGGTCTTGACCCGCGCGAGGTCGAGCGCGCGAAACTCGTTCCATTCGGTGACGATGACGACGGCGTCGGCGCCCGTCATCGCGTCATAGGCATTGTCGCAAAAGGCGACGTTCCGCATCGATTTTGCCGCTTCCGTCATGCCTTCGGGATCGAACGCCCGGATTTCGGCGCCGGCCCTTTGCAGCGCGGGCACGATGACGAGGCTGGGGCTGTCGCGCATGTCGTCGGTGTTGGGCTTGAAGGTAAGCCCCAGGACCGCGAGCGTCTTGCCCCGGACATTGCCGCCGCAAGCCCGGATGACGCGCTCGGCCATGGCTTCCTTGCGGCTGTCATTCGCGCCGATCACGGCTTCGACGATGCTGAGGGGCGCGCCCGCCGCCTGCGCCGTCTTGACCAGGGCAAGGCAATCCTTGGGGAAGCACGAGCCGCCATAGCCGGGCCCGGGATGGAGGAATTTGCGGCCGATGCGGCCGTCGAGCCCGATGCCCTTGGCCACGTCCTGAACGTCGGCGCCGACCCTCTCGCATAGATCGGCGATCTCGTTGATGAACGAGATCTTGGTCGCGAGAAAGCTGTTGGCCGCGTATTTGGTGATCTCGGCGGTTTCGATGGTGGTGAAGAGGATCGGCGTCTCGCTGAGGAACAGCGGCCGATAGAGCTCGCGCATCACCGCTTGCGCGCGCTCGCCCTCGGCGCCGATCACCACGCGGTCGGGCCGCATGAAATCCTGGATCGCCGAGCCTTCGCGCAAGAATTCGGGGTTGGAAACCACGTCGAAGGCGCCGTCGGGCCGCAGCTTGCGCAACAGCGTGGCGACTTTCCGGCCGGTCCCTACCGGCACGGTCGATTTCGTCACCACCACGGTATAGCCGTCGAGCGCGGCGGCTACTTCTTCCGCCGCGCCGAAGACGTAAGATAGGTCGGCATGGCCGTCGCCGCGACGCGACGGCGTGCCCACGGCGATGAAGACGGCGTCGGCTGCCGTGACCGCGCTGGGCAGGTCGCTGGTGAAGGACAGGCGCCTCGCTGCGACATTGGTCGCCACCAGCTGCTCGAGGCCGGGCTCGTAGATCGGCATCTCGCCCTGCCGCAGGCGCGCGATCTTGCCGGCGTCCTGATCGACGCAGACCACCTCGACGCCGAACTCCGAGAAGCACGCCCCGGACACCAGGCCGACATAGCCAGAACCGATCACCGCGATACGCATTTACTCTCCTCTTGCCGCGTCTCCCAAGAACGCGCCGGCACGGCGGAAAATTCCCCGGCCCACCGCGCGATGGCTAAAGCATCTTCGTAAGCTCGGCAAGGGCGTGGAAAGACCTAATTCGATCAAACGGTTACCGCCGTTGTTTTGGCGCGGGCGGCCGTTCCTTGGCGACCGCCGCCTCGGTTTCGGCGGGAAAATCGCGCATCGCGAAGAAGCCCTTCGTCGCACCGCGGTTGCCGGCGGCGTCGTTGGTTACCGCCCAATGAAGGATCGCGACGACGCCGATCAACCCGGCGACGAAAAACAGAGCCTCCAACATCAATCACCTCTCTTTCGCGGCGTTGCCGCTATCCGGTTCATCGGCGAGGGCGGCGACCGGACGGGCCCTGTCGGCGTGCCGCCGCGAGATAACGGTCCAGCGGCGGCATCGCCGCGACGAAGTCCGCGAGCGTCCGCTCGGGATGCGCGTCGATGCCGAGCGGAATATCGGCGCCGACGGCGATAAAGGCCGAAATCTCGGAACGGCCCGCAAGGATGGCGCGCGCCTGGCGCAGCTTGGCCTCGGTGGCGCTGCCGGTGACCGTGCCGTCGACGACGTAGAAATACCAGACCAGCCTGCTGCGGCCGCCGGCGCGGATTTCGGCGGTGTCGATCGCAGCCCTCTTGCCGTCGATCTCGGCCTCGGTTTGGCCCAGAGTGGTGCGCATCCAGACATCCCCGTCCATGACGCGGTTCTGGCTGCGGACGAGATTGTTGTGGCGGCCATAGGCGGCGTAAAGCGCGACATAGCGCTGCACCGTGTCGCCCTTGTCGGCGAAGGCATCGCGGAATTCGCGGTCGGGCGCGATCACCAGCGGTTGCCATGAGTTGCCGCTGGCATCGACTTCATGCCAGGACGCGCCGGGCGCGGGCGCCGTCGCCGCCGATAGATCGGGGCGCCAGCGCTCGGCTTCGAGATAGTTGGCGTAGATCGGCCCGAGCGCCGCCAGAGCCACCGCGAGGGCGGTGGCGATGACCGGCGCGCGCACCCCGAAGCCCGGCGCGGGCGCGGCCGGCGCCTTGGCAGCCGAGAGCGCCGGCCCGCCATCGGAGAAGCGCGTGCCGATCACGATCAGGAGCAGGATGATGGCCGAGAAAAAGCCCCAGCCATAGACGACATGGTCGGCCTCGACCGCGACGACGTCGTTGGTGAGATGCGCGATATAAAGGATGCCCCAGGCGCGGATGCCATTGGCGATGATCGGCACGATCATCGAGAGGGCGAGAAACGCCAGGCGCCGCCACCAACTGCGATAGACCATCACCGCGAAGAAGGCGCCGAAGGCGATCGACGCGATGAGGAAGCGCAAGCCGGCGCAAGCCTCGGCGATGATGAAGTCGCCTTCGGGGATCGAGATCATGATGCCGTCGGAAAAGGTGGGCACGTGAAAGAGGCCGAGCGCCACGACGACGAACCGCGCCGTCAAATCCTGCAAATTGGGCACCAGGAATTCGCCGCTCGGCACCAGCAGATAGAGATAGAGGAGCGGTCCCAGCAGGAGCCGGTAGATCCGCCAGCCGAGCACGGCGAGGAGGATCGTCTCGATCATGGTCATCAGCACGAGCTGCTGCGCCTCGAGCGACGCCGAGGACGGCGACCAGCAGCCAGGCGGCGGAGAGCGCGGGCAGCAGCAGCAGCACGCGGAAATCGGGGCACGGCGCCAAACCCCGCACGGCGGCGCGCCGCTCCCACAGGAGATAGAGCGCCACCGGCAAGACGAGGAAGCAATGACTGAACGTCGTCGAGCCGACCCAGACGCGGTAGGCGCCCAGAATCTCCTGCCAGAAAAGAGCGCCGAGGATGAGCGCGGCCAGCGCCAAGGCGCCGCCGACGCACCACCAGCTTTGCCGGTAGAAGCCGGGGCCGCGCTCGATCCGCAGGGCCGAGACGCTCATCACGCGCTCGCCAGCGCCGGTTCGGCGGCGGCGAAGATGTCGTCGAGCAACCGCAAGGAAGCCGGCCAGCCGTAATCCGCCACCACCCTGGCCCGCGCCTTGGCGCCGATATCGCCACCGCCATCCGCGAGAACCATGGCCACGGCGCGCGCGAATTGCCGCGCCGTAGCCGCCGCGAGAACCTCGATGTCGGGGCGGACATCGAGCCCTTCGAGCGCGCCCGGCGAGGCGATCACCGGCTTGGCCATCGCCATGCCCTCGAGCACCTTGTTCTGGATGCCGCGCGCGATGAGGAGGGGCGCCACCACCGCGTCGGCATGGGCGAGATAGGGCCGCATGTCGGCAACCCGGCCGGTGACGTGAATGTCGCCGCCGGCGATGGCGCCGAGCGCGCGCGCCGGATGGGCGCCGACGATCCAGAAATCGAGCGCGGCAAAGCGCGGGCGCAGCAGGGGCATGACCTCGGACGCGAACCACAGCGCGGCTTCGACATTGGGCCGGTAATCCATCGCGCCGGTGAAAACCAGCGTCTGTCGGCCCGGCGGATAGGGATCGGCGTAGTCGCCTTGAGGGGTGAAGAAGCCGTGATCGACGCCGTTGCGCATCGCCAGCACCCTGGCGCTCGCGCCGTCGCCGCGGCGGGCGAACAGGCGCGCCTCGGCCGCCGAGGAGAAGAGCGTATAGTCGAAACGCTCGGCGGCGCGCGTCTCGAGCGCCAACAGCATCCTGCCCTCGCGCCGATAGACCGCGCTCAGCGGCCACGCGCTTGCCGCGGCGTATTGGCGCCATTTCTCGGAATCGAGATCGACCATGTCGATGACGCGCATCGGCGGGCGATAGTCGTCGAGATAGGGCGCCATCGCCGAGCAATAGACGAAGGCGCGGCTCGGACGATGGCGCGCGATCGTCTCGGCGATCCAGCGCATGAGCCGCGCATCGCGGAAATAGGCGACGCTCATGGGCTCGTCCCGGAGGAATGCCGCGAGACTTTTGAGGCGCGCGCGCTTGGCATCGAGCGGCAGGCAGCAGACGCTCGCGCACAGCGCCGCGAGCTCGCCGATATGGCGCTCATCGTCGGGATCGTCATAGAAGCAGCCAAGATGGACGCGGTGGCGCTGAGCCAGGTGCCGCAGGATGTGCCAGGATCGGATCTTGTCGCCTTTCTCCGGCGGGAAAGGCATCCGATGCGTCAGGAACAGCAGGTCGGCCATCGGCGCAGCCATTACCGGAATCGTGGCGGGTCGCCTCGCGTCGAGCGAAGCGCGGAATTATCGCCCGAATTCACCTAACGCTTTGCTAAGGATCGCCGGGCAGAAAGATCTCGTCAACGCGACCCCAGGCGAAATCGCGAAGCAAGCGTTCGAGGCGGCCTTCCATCAGCCCGAGATTGAGGTAGTGCCGGATCCGCGATTTGAGCCCCAGCCCGGCGATGCGCGGCTGGCCGGGATCGATCTCCCAGGGGTGAAGGTAAAAGACGCAAGGCATGCGGTCCCGGCGGTTGACGCGGCGCATGTTGGCGCGCGACAGCGCATAAGGCAGGAGCCGGAAATAGCCGCCGCCCGCGCACGGCAGATTGCGCCCGAAGCGGCGCACGGTCGTCAGCGGTATCTCGATCAGTTTACCTTGATGCGGCCGGAACGGCGCGCGCGCCGCCTCGGGCATGCCATAGAGATCGTGACGGATCGGATAGACGCTCGAGCTGTAGGCGTAGCCCTCTTCCTCGAGCACGTCGAACGCCCAGAGATTGCCGGGCCCGATCGAGAAGGTCGCGGCGCGATAGCCGCGAATGGCGACGCCGCCGGCGTCTTCGAGGATGGCGCGGCTGCGGCGCAGATCGGCCCGGAACGACGCCGGCGTCTGCCGGTCGATCCTGGTGTGGTCGAGGCCGTGGCTGGCCAGCTCGTGGCCGGCGGCGACGATGCGGCGGACGAGATCGGGATGACGCTCCGCCACCCAGCCGAGCGTGAAGAAAGTCGCGCTGACGCCGGCCGCGGCAAAGAGGTCGAGAAGGCGGTCGGCGTTGGCGGCGACGCGGCGCGGCATCGCGTCCCACTGCCCGCGCGGGACGGCTCGCGACAGCGCCTCGACCTGGAAATAATCCTCGACGTTGACGCTGAGCGCGTTGACCATCGGAGCGTCCGGCGCGCCGCGATCCTCCGCGCGCATGGCCGGGCTAAAAGGTCTTCCGCAGATAAGCGGTGAGCGCGTCGCGGTAGAAGGTGCGCACGCCCAGATCCGATCCGCCGTAATCGAACTCGTAGCCGATGCCGGCGAGCAGCGAATCCGTTATGAGCCGGCTCAGCCCGACCTGGAACAAGGCCGTGTTCTCGTGCAGCTGTTCGCGCGTGTAATAGCCGAGCGTGAGCGCGAAGCTCGTGGTCTCGTCGAGCGCGTGATCCCAGATCGCGTCGCCGCCGATGAAGGCGTCGTTGCCGCTGGCGCCGGAGAGCGGCGTGTAGCCTTCGTAGCTCACCGCGAGCGTATAGGTGTCGGGCTCGTTGGTGGTGGTGATCCCCGAGCGGAACAGCGTCTCGCGATAGAGATTGTCCTGCAGCGCCAGCTCGTTGGCGAGCAGGGCTTGCGGCAGACCGGTCTCGGGGTTGATCACGATGTTGTTGCTGTTGAGCTGCGCCTGATCGAGATTGCCCAGTATTTGCTGCTGCGGCGTCGTGATGCTGACGCCATAATTGGCGAAGATCGAGGTCAGCGGCGTGATCGGATAGTGCATGTCGCCGGCGAAGGAATCGATTCCCTGGCGATGGCCGTAGGTCAGGGTGACATAGGAATCCTTGGCATCCTGCCAGCGGAAGCCGCCGTACCAAGTCGGATCGTTGACATCGGCGAAGCTCAAGACCGAATAGCGCAGGTCCTCGTAGCCGACGCTGCCGAGAAGCTGGAAGACCGGCGTCAGCCGGAGCTGGCCCTCGACCATCACGATGCCGCTGTCGTCCGTGCCTTGGCCGGCCGAGATGCGGGTGCGCGTGGCGTCGGCCGTGAACTGGCCCGAGACCAGATCGGAGCGGTCGCCGCTGTCGAGATAGAGGCGAAGGTCTTGCACCGTGGAATCGGTGATCGGGTTGGTGACGAGCGGCTGATCGGCGACGATGAGGCCGGTGTTGTCGTAGAACCGCGCCTGGCCGAAGGTGTAGCGCAGATCGCCGGTGGCCGCGTCGCCCAAGGGAAACCGCCACTCCGGCCCGCCATCATAGGCCAGCACTTCGGTCCGGTCGCCGGACCGCAGGTCGATCGGATCGATCGGCCCCATCGAGCCGCCGCGCGAGCCTTCGGAGGACGAGCCGCGCAGATTGAGAAACAAGGCGTCGGGCACGCCGACGAAGGTTCCGGTCCCGAAGAAATTCTGGTCAACGATGTCGCCGCTGGTAACGACGACGTTGCGCAGGATCATCGGCGAATAGTTGAGATCGACTTTCGCCGACTGCGTGTCGCCGGTGACGGTGACGCTTGGATTGATCAACGCCTGGAGATCCGCCTGGCGGTCGGTCTGGGTCAGCGCCGCATTATCGGTCGCGGTGGTCGAGAGCAGGAGTTGCGGCGTGATCACCCAGGGCGACGGCGCCTCGGGCGGCGGGACCGGATGATCGGGCGGGGTAGGCACCAGGGGCTGTTCGCCGAAGGGGCCTTGCGAGGGCGGCACCGAGCTCGGTTGCAGCTCTTCCTGCTGCACGTCCCCCTCCGTCCTCAGCAGCGTGGGAAAGACCGGCTCGCCGGCATCGTTGGTCTGCGCGCGCGCCGGCGCGGCGGCGCCCGCCGCGGCGGCGGCGAAGAAGAGGACAGCCAGCGACCGTGGCAAAGACATGCGGCACCAGGAACGGCGATCCAACCGGCACACGCGCCGGTCAGTAATTCGAGTAGGAGCCGAACTGATCCGTCGCCGACGCGCGCACCTTGTTGAGCAGGAGGCTGACGTTCGGGCAGGCGCGGATGAGCGCGACGGCGGCCTCGACCTCCTCTTGCTGGGTGTGATCGGCTTCGACCACGAAGACGATCTGGCCGACGAGGCTGGCGAGTGTCGAGGGATCGCTGCTGGCAAGACAGGACGGAGCATCGAAGATGATGAAGCGATCGGGATAACGCTGCGTCATCTCGATCAACATGCCGCGGGTGCGCTTGCTCGACAGCAGCTCGGGGCCGCGATTGTCCGGATGGCCCGCGGGCATGATCGCGAGATTCGGCATGTTGGTGCGGCAGCACGACATCGGAGAAATCGACGTCGGGATTGGATAAGAGGTCGGTGAGCCCCCGCGTCGCCGGAATCCCCAGCATCTCCTGCATCGCATGGTGACGCGTGTCGAGATCGATCAGCAGCACCTTGAGGTCCTGCTCGGAGGCGATGGACAGCGCGAGATTGATCGCGGCGAAGGTCTTGCCCTCGCCCGGCTTGGCGCTCGTTACCATGATGACGCGGTTTTTCTGCGCGTCCGGATCGGTGTCCAATTCGTCGAGGAACCTGGCTACGACCTGCCGCTTGACGAGGCGGAATTCCTCGGCGACGCGCGACCGCCCGGCCGAGGGCAGCGCGATGCCGTGGTGCCGCAAGGCGGCGCGGTCGATCGCGACCTGCCGGCTGTGGGCGGCGAGCGGATCGCCCTGGGCCGGCGCCGGGCGGGCCTGGGCTTGGCGCGGCTGAGACGTGGCGGCTGGCTCCGGCGCGGCCGGCTTTGGCGCTCCGGCGGCTGTCGCCGGCTGCGGGCGCGGCGGCTGGATCGCGGCGGGAGCGCCCCAATCGCCGTTCGCGGCCATGGGCGTCGCGGCCGGCGCGGCGGAATTCTGGCCGTGGCGGCGAAGATGCGCCGCGGCGCGTTCGATGAGGTTGCGCGATGTGGCGTCCATTATAGCCCGACCCCTCCGCCCGCCACGGCGCGATGAAGATCGAAGGTCATCGCGATCAGCACGGCATAAAGCATGAGCAAGGCAAAGGCGGTGGCGCCGAAGCCCGCGGTTTCCAGCGTCGCCTGGCCGCGGGTCTTGAAGAAGGCGATATAGGAAACGCCGCCCGCGATCGGCAGGCCGAGACCGCGTAGACGCTGCAAGGTGGAAAACGAGCGGTCGATCTGCGCCAGCATGATCGGGATCAGCAAGCCGCCGAGCACCCCCGCCAGCAGCACCGCCGAGAACAACACCGGCCGATTGGGCGCGACCGGCGTCAGCGGAACCTGCGGCGCGTCGACGACGCGGAACTGGATCTTGTCGGCCTTGGTGTCGGCCGCCTGGGCGAGAAGGGCGGATTCGCGCCGCTCCGTCAGCTCGTCGTAATTCTTCTTGATAACGTCGTAGTCGCGATCGAGGTCCTGGGCCTGGGCCTCGATCTCGGGAGCGGTGCGGGCGAGCTGCTCGAGCCGCTTCACATCGGCCTGGGCATCGTCGAGCCGGTGCTGCAACGACGCGACCTGGCTCTGCTGCTCAACCAGGCTGACCTGGATCTGCTCGTAGACCGAGCTCGCGACCTGCACCCGGCCCGAGCCACCCGTGGCGGCGGCGGTGCCGCGCTGGTCTTGCGCCTGACGCGTCAGGTCGGCGATGCGCGCCTTCAAGTCCACCACGTCGGGATGCTGATCGGTGTCGCGCGTCAGCAAATCCGCGAGCTGGCGCTGCAGCTCGGCGAGCTGCGCGGCGACCGGGCTGGCGGCGGTTGCGGCCTGCGTGGTGCTCGCCGTGGTCGTCTGCGGCAGCCCGCCCAGCTCGGCCTTCAGCGCATCGCGCCGCGCCACGGCGTCTTGCAGATTGTTTTGCGCCTGGGTTACGCGCTGGCGCGCGTTCTCGAGCTCTTGCGTCGCGCCCTGGCCGGCGAGCACGTCGACGTGCTGCGAGCGAAAATCCGCGCGCCGCTGCTCCGCCGCGCGCAGCTGCTGCTCGTATTGCGCGAGCTGGCCGGTGAGAAAGCGCTGTGCGTTGTCCATCTCGGAGCGCGTGGTGCCGGTGGTGTTCTCGGCGAAGATGGTCAGGAGGCTCTGCACGACGTTGCGCGCGACGGTCGGATTCGTGTCCTGATACGTGATCGTGAACAAGTCCTTGGTTTGCGGCTTGAGCACGATGGCGTCGGGCAGCGACTGGATGAGCGCGTCCTTTTCGGCCGGTGTCCGCGCCCGGCTGTCGAGATCGGCCATGTGGATGAGCTGCTCGAGGTTGGGCCGGCTCAACAGCGTGCGCTGCAGGACGTCGAGCTGCTGGGCGGGATCGACGTCGACGGCGAGGCCGCGCAACAGCGGCCCGAGCAGGCCGTCGGCATCGACGTAGACGCGCGCCGAGGATTCGTACTTGCTCGGCATCAGCGCGACGACGGTCCAGCCGACGATGCAAATGGCCCAGGCCGCGAACGCGGTCATCCACTTGCGCCGCCAGATCGCATGAAGATATTGGAAGATCGTCGTCAACAGGGATTCCATGATTGTGCCAATACCTTGCCGGCTACAGCCTCAGAAGTAGCGTTGCGGAATGATCAGGATATCGCCGGGACGTACCGGCACGTTCTCGCTCACGTCGCCGTCGCGGATCAGCTCGTCGAGATGAACCTTCACGCTTTCCGACTTGCCGTTGACGTTGCGCACGATGACCGCGCGGTCGCCGGCCGCAAAACGCGTCAGGCCGCCAACCTCGATCATGACGTCGAGCAGCGTCATGTTGTTGCGATAGGGCAGCGCTCGGGGCTGGGATGCCTCGCCGATCACGCGGACCTGCTGGCCGAAGGGGCCGACGAATTGAGAAACGATGACCGTGACGATCGGATCCTTCACATAGGCGCGAAGCTTTACCTCGATCTCGCGCGCGAGCGTCGTCGGGGTCTTGCCGGTGGCGACGACGTCCTCGACCAGCGGGATCGAGATCTTGCCGTCCGGCCGGACCGGAATGTGGGTGGAGAGATCGGGGTTGCGCCAGACGAAGACGTTGAGCTCGTCGCCGGGACCGATGAGATAATTGTCGGTGCGCGGATCGCTCGGCACCGGCGTGTCCAAGAGGCTGGCATCGGGCCGTTCCGCGACCGGATCGGACGCCGTAAGCGCGGCCGCCGCGGGCGCGGAATCCGGCACCGGCCTCAGCTCGGCGAGCGCCCGGTCCGTGCCCGTCGCGGCGGCTTTTGGCTTCGACTGAAACCAGGCGAGCGGCGGGAAGTTCGAAGGCTGGAGCGTCGAGTCCAAATTGCCGAAGCCGCCGCAGCCTGCCAGCAGCAGCAGCAGCGCACAAGCGATGGAGCGCGGGACAAGACGAGTCAACAGAGTTACTCCCTCAAGCGATGCTTCGATCACCCGTGCCACTGTCCGGGACAGCCGGTCGGCGCATCTCACGATTCCCCGCAGCGAGAACGTCGCGTGGAAACGTTTGGATTCGAGACAAATCTATAAGCTGAAAAGGTTACCGAGAGATTTCCGGCCGCGGCGGCGACGGATCGGCGCGGCGGCCGGGTCTCAATGAAATTTCAACAAGACTTCGCTAATTTCTCGTTCATGGATGACCCGCTTGCCCGAGCCGCGCTTCGGGCCTTCCCGCAAGGCGACCGGCTGACGCCGCTTCTCGCGACCCCCGCCGAAAGCGTCGAATGGGGCGCGGAGGACTGGGATCGGGCGATCCGCCAGGCGCGCCGCGCCGGGCTTTTGGCGCGGCTCGAGGCGCGGCTTGCCGAGGCCGGCCTGATCGCGCACATCCCGCCGGCGCCGCGCGCGCATCTCGAGGCGGCGCGCATCCTGGCGAGCAAGCACCGCGACGACGTCGGGCGCGAGATACGCGCGATCGCGGCCGCGCTCGAGACGCTCGACGCGCCGCTCGTTCTTCTGAAGGGCGCGGCCTATGCGAGGGCGGGCCTGCCCCCGGCCGAGGGGCGGCTGTTCGGCGACATCGACATCCTGGTGCCGAAGGCTTCGTTGGGCGAAGCCGAGCGTTTGCTTAGGGTGGCGGGCTGGAACTCGGCCAAACCGGACGCCTATGATCAGCGCTATTACCGCGAATGGATGCACGAGTTGCCGCCCTTACAGCACGAGCGGCGCCAGACTGCGCTCGACGTTCACCACACCATCGTGCCGCCGACCTCGCGGTTCGCCGTCGATGCGAGGATGCTGCTCGACGCGGCCGTGCCGATGCGAGACGATTCGCGCATCGCGCTGCTGGCGCCCGCCGACATGGTCCTGCACAGCGCCGTCCATCTTTTCACCGAGGGCGAATTCAGCCACGGGCTCAGGGATCTGTGCGACCTCGACCTCCTGCTGCGGCATTTCTCGGCCGCCGATTTCCGCTTTTGGGACCGGCTGCTCGAGCGGGCGGCTGGGTTCGGCCTGGGCCGGCCGCTCTATTACGCGCTGCGTTTTACCGCGGCCGTGCTGGGCGCTCCGGTGCCGGAGCGGCTATTCGGCGTGGACGCGCCGGGGCCATTGGGCCGCCGGTTGATGGACGAGCTCTTCGGCCGGGCGCTAAGGCCGCCCCATCCGAGCTGTGCCGTCGCCGGCACCGGGCTCGCGCTGTTCCTGCTTTATCTTCGCGCGCATTATCTGCGGATGCCGGTCGGTCTGCTGATGCCGCATCTGCTGCGCAAGGCGTTGCTGCGCCCGCTCGAACCCGAAGCGGCCTGAGGCGTAACGTGTCGGAGCTGTCCTATTCCGCGCTGATGCCGCCGATGGTCCTGGTCGCCGCGATTCCATTGGGCGCCGTGCTGGCGTTGCGGTGGCGGCGTCTGGGGCTGGCGATCGTGCTCCCCGCCTCGATCCTGCTCTACGCGCTGTGCACGCCGCTCTTGTCGATGCGCTTGCTGGTCGCCCTCGAATCGAGCGTCGCGCCGGCCTCGCCCGCGGCGCTCGCGCGCGCGCAAGCGATCGCCGTCCTCGGCGGCGACGTCTATCACGGCGCGCCGCCCAGCGTGCCCGACGATGTCGGGCTGCTGACGCTCGACCGGTTGCGGCTCGGCGCCGCGCTCTATCGCCGGCGCAAGCTGCCGATCGTCGTCTCCGGCGGGGCTCAGGGCGGCAGCGCGCTGTCGCTGGGCGCGCTGATGGCCCAGGCGCTCGAACGCGATTTCGGCGTGCCCACGAGCTGGATCGACGGGCGGGCCGAGAACACTTTCGAGAACGCCGCGCGGATCGCCGAGATCCTCAAAGCACATGACATTCACACCGTGCTGGTCGTGACCGAGGCTTGGCACATGCCGCGCGCCATATGGTCGTTCGAGCAGACGGAACTCGACCCGGTGCCGGCGCCGGCGGAACGTTCCTATCTCGGGTCCGGCCTCGATTGGAGCGCTCTGTTGCCGGATTACGCGTCCTACGAGCGCAGCTTCGATGCGCTGCACGAGATGCTGGGCATGGTTTACTACCGCTGGCATTACGGCGCGGCGAAGGCGCCCGATTAACGCTTCCCTAAGGGCTCGTTCCTAGACTGCCTCGCAATGCGGGATGGCGGCGCGCCGTCCCATCATGAGCGGGAATCCCATGGCGCATTACCTGGTTACCGGCGGCTGCGGCTTCATCGGTTCGCATCTCGCGGACGCGCTGCTGGAACAAGGGGACGAGGTCCGGGTTCTCGACAATTTGTCGAGCGGGCACCGCGAGAACCTGCCCGCTTCGGTCGAGCTGATGATCGGCGACGTGGCCGACCGGGTCGCCGTGCGCGAGGCCATGCGGGACGTCAACGGCGTGTTCCATCTTGCCGCGATCGCATCGATCGAGCGCAGCAACGACGACTGGGTCGGCACCCACATCACCAATCTTTCGGGCTGCATCACCGTGCTCGACGCCGCGCGCAATCTGCGCGGCGACGGCGCGATTCCGGTGGTCTATGCCTCGTCGGCCGCGGTTTACGGCCTCAACGAGCACGTGCCCTTGTCGGAGGACGACGTGCCCCAGCCGATCACGGCTTACGGCGCCGACAAGCTCGGCTGCGAGCTGCATGCGCGGATCGCCGCCTCGATCCATGGCGTGCCGACGGTGGGCTTGCGGTTCTTCAACGTCTACGGCCCGCGCCAGGATCCGAGCTCGCCCTATTCCGGCGTGATCTCGATCTTCTGCGAGCATCTCATGGCGCGGACGCCCCTCACCATCTATGGCGACGGCGAGCAGGTTCGCGACTTCATTCACGTCTCCGACGTGGTGCGCGTGACGACGAAGGCGATGACGACGCCGATGGCGGGCGGCGATGTTTTCAATATCTGCACCGGCAAGGGCACCTCGGTGCGCCAGCTCGCCGCGACCCTCGCCGATCTTTGCCAAATTTCGCCGGACATCATCTACCGCGATCCGCGTCCGGGCGACGTGCGGATTTCGATTGGCGACCCGACCCGCGCCTTCCAGCAATTCGGCGCGCGGGCGAGGATGTCGCTTCGCGACGGGCTGAACGACGCCTTAGCCGCGACGCGCGAGCGCCAGGCGCTCCAGCTCCGCTACGCCTGAAGCGCCGTCGAGGCGCGGACGCCGCTCGCCGGCGAGATCGGCGCTTCGATCAGACGAGAGCGGCGATCAGCTTTGCCCCGGCAAAGACCGCGAGCCACGACGCCGCGCACACGGCGATCAGCGCGAAGCCCCAATAGCGGCTCGGCCGATCCGCGGCGGCGGCGGCGGCGTGGCCGGCGGGCGATGACAGGCGGAGCTTGGCGCGCATGAAACCTTCCTTCGAGCGGGGACGCTAGAGCATTTTCCGGCGAAGTGGGTACCGGTTCGCCGGTGAAAATGCGTCCAAATCAATAATCTAGAGCAGCGGCCCGGTTTAGCTTGAATGGACCGCGCTGTAGCCTGGCCCCGGTTCGCTTAAATTCGTCTTAAATGCAAGCTGGCCTACTTGCGGCGGGCGCGGCGGATATCTTAATCGATCACGTCGCCGCAAGCATCGGTCGGAACCGCGGCGACGTGCCCGATCACCGGGATGGCGCCGATCACGTCCGACGTGACCCGGCACGGCGCCGCCGCCGCCCCGCAGCCCGTCAGCGCGAGCGCAGCCAAAAGCGCGATCCAAGCTCCCATCATGATCTCCGCGGCACTATTCGGCCGAGGCTTGATCATAGGCTTCAAGGGTTGTGGATTTCGCAATTGGGCCAGCGGACGCGGAAACGGCCGGCCCTCATGGGGCCGGCCGTTCGCGACACTAAGACTGCCGGATGGTCAGACGAGGCGAAGCCTCACACCGCCGGCGTTAGAACACGAACCCGGCTTCGAGCACGCCGCGGAACTGCGACGTGTCGGTGCCGCTGCTTCCGAAGGCGTCGCCGGCGACGACGCTGCTCGCGCCGACATAGGAAGCTTCGAGCCGCGCGAAGAAGATATTGTACTGATAGGTCGGCGTGACCGTCAGCGACCACGCGTTGCTGCCCGCCCCGTAGAGCAGGTTGGGCCCGGTGGTCTTGCTGCCGCTGGTGCCGAGATATTCGATGCGGAACGGTACGCTGACCCCGGCGAGGCTGACGCCGCCCAACGTGTCGGACGAATCGAAGCTGTAGTCCACGAGCAACGCCGCGCCATAAGTCGAGCCGCTGGTCGTCGTCCCGAGCGCTTGGTCGGCCGGCACATTAGTATATTGGATATAGGGGTTGATGCTCCACGGCCCCATGGTGTGGGTGTAGGACAAATCGACCTGCTGCTCGTTCTGGAAGACGCCGGCCGCCGCGTAGGTCGTGACCGAGTCGGTCGCCATGTTGCCGCCGCCGGCCAGGATGATCGTGTCGGCGCTGGTGACGGTCCAGGTTGCCGAGCCGGTGAGATAGGAGAACCGGTTGCTATAGAACCCGTCGTTCCAGGACACCGCGAAGGCCACCGGTCCCGCCGTGTAATTGGCCTGGATGCCGCGGTTGACGATGTTCTCCTGGTTCCACAAGAGACCGCGTTCGATGTTCAGGTTCTCGTAGGTGAAGGTCAATTCCTCGCCGATCAAAGTCGGCAGCTTGCCGACCTCGACCGAGAAATTGTCGGTCGGCGCGATTTTCGCGAACGCCATCGGAACCGGGCCGAAGAGCTCGGAGTTGGTGTGCGACGCATCGGTATAGGGCACGCCCAAGACCGGTATCGAGTAGACGCCGGCCGAAATGAAATACTGGAAGACGCCGTCGGTCTTTTGGATGTCAACCATGCCGTTGGACAGGTCGGCCTCCCACGAGCGGTTGGGGGGGTTGCCATAGGGCACGGTGTTGGTCTGCCCGAACCCGAGGCCGGTGACGACACCCGTCACATAGGTTTTGCCGAGCCACGGCCCGAGATCGAAGCTGATCGGGTTGGGATTGGCGGCGATCGGCCCGTTCATGGTGGGTACCGCCATCGCGTTCGAGGTCGGCGCGGCCGGTGCGGCGGGCGCCGCGGTTTGCGCGCGGGCCGGCATGGCAAAGCCAAGGCCGAGCAGCAAAGCCGCCGTGGCGGAGCTGGCAAGCAAGCGACTATTCATCTGATGTACCCCTCTTATTGAACGCATTGATCCGATCCACTAAACGGCAACGCGATCTGCTGCCTATTTCGTGGGCATTTGCTTGGTCGTTCCGATGACGTGAAAACCAGAATTCCGTCTGCCACGCCCCTCAGCGCAGCCCGTGCAATTCGCTTGCCACGTTAAATCGCTCCACGCGGCGGCGCGATCTCGCGCCCATGACGCAGTGCACACTCCATGGCGAATTTATTACGACCGGGATTCCAGCAAATCAATTCACGCTCTCGCCCCAATGGCGGAATTCGTCGCGATGATGCGGAAAAGACACAGATACAAAGAAGCGCTGCCGTGCCCGCGCCCAGGATGCTTAATTTCGCGCCAAGACTGCGCCTATCCCGGCCGCACGGGTTTAACTAGACTGGAAATCGCGGCCGGGACCGCCGGGGCGCGAACGCCGCGGCATCCGGCTGCCAGGAGGAGGCAAGCGCCGTGAAACAGTTGTCGATCGGCGTCCCGGTGGCGATCGCCGGCCCATGGGACGATTTGAGCTACCAGCCCGATCTCGGCGGCGCGGCGAAGGGCCTGCTCGGCAAATAGGCCGATGCGCCAAGACGGAAATCGACCATGACGGATGCGCGCGCGCAAATCGACGCGCTCATTGCGCGGGGCATGGCGGCGCAACGCGCGGACCGGCTTGGCGAGGCCGAGCGCGCCTATCGCGCGGCCTTGGCCATCGATCGCACCGATCCCCAGGCCCTGGCGCTGCTCGGCACGCTCGCGGGGCTGGCGGGCCGGTTCGCCGCGGCGATCGAGCTGTTCGTGCTGGCATTGCGGCGCGATCCCGCCAACGCCGACCTCTACCATAATCTCGGCGAAACCTACCGTCAGCTCGGCGAGACCGGCAAAGCGCTGCCCGCCTTCAACCGCGCGATCGAATTGCGGCCGGATCGCTTCGAGGCCTATCGCACCGCCGCCGACACAGCGATCGCCGCCGCCGAAAAGGCCGAAGCCTCGGCCGGCGACGCGCGCCAGCGCGAGGTGCGGCGGACCCATGCCAGCGAGTTGCGGCGGATCGCCGCGCAATATCTGCTGAAATTGGGCTTCAAGCGCTATGCCCGGCGCCTCGGCGGCGTCGAGCAGATTTTCCGCGAGGCGGCCGCGCTCGACCCCGACGACGAAGAGGTGGTTTATGCGCTGGGCTCGATCCTCCAGGAAAGCTCGGCCCCGACCGAGGCCGTGGCGGTGCTGCGCCGGGCCATCGCGCTCGCGCCGCGCGCTTACCATGCCTACAACAATCTCGGCGCCGCGTATTTCGCGCTGCGGCGCTGGGCGGAATCGGAAGACGCTTATCGCGCCGCGCTGGCGATGAAGCCCGATTTCGCGCTGGCATCGCAGAGCCTGCGTTCGACCTCGCTGATGCGGCGCCTCTATGACAGCATATCGACGAGCGAGGAGATTTTCGAATGCCATCGCGCTTGGGGCGCGCAGATCACGGCCGAGCTCGCCCCGGTCGCGGCGCGCATGCCGCCCTTCGGCAATTCCCGCGACCCCGACCGCAGGCTCCGTGTCGGTTATCTCTCCGGCGATTTCCGCGAGCATTCGGTGAGCTATTTCTTGGCACCGCTGCTCCGGCATCGCGACCGGGCGGCGGTCGAGGTGTTTTGCTATTCCGAGGTCGATAATCCCGACGCGACCACCGAAGCGCTGCGCCAAGACGCCGACACCTGGCGCGATGTCTTCGAGCTGAGCGACGATGCGCTGCGCGCCCAGCTCCGTGCCGACCGCATCGACATCGCCATCGACCTTGCCGGCCAGACCGCCAAGAACCGGCTGGCCGCGCTGGCGGTGAAAGCCGCGCCCGTGACCGCGACCTGGCTCGGCTACGCCGCGACCACCGGCCTGCCCGCGATCGACTATCGCATCACCGATGCGATCGCCGACCCCTCTGGCTCCGAGCGCTTCCACACCGAAAAACTGGTGCGGCTCAGCGACGGGTTCCTGTGCTATCAGCCCTTGGCCGCCGGCGTGCCGGCGGCGCCGCCGCCGCCGGTCTTGGCGGCGGGGCGGGTCACCTTCGGCTCGTTCAACAACCCGCTCAAGATCTCGCCTGCGACGATCGCTGCCTGGGCCAGGATTCTCGCTGCCGTGCCGCAATCGCGCCTCTTGCTCAAGGCGCCGACGCTGAGCGATCCCGGGGTCCGGGGCCTTATCCTCGATGGCTTCGCCGCGAGCGGAATCGGCGCCGAGCGGATCGAGTTCCAAGGCTTCGCCCTATCCCCGACCGAGCATCTCGCCGGCTACGGCAAGATCGACATCGCCCTCGATCCATTCCCCTATAACGGCACGACCACGACCTGCGAGGCGATGTGGATGGGCGTGCCGGTGATCAGCCTCGTTGGCGAGCGCCATTCCGGGCGCGTCGGGCTCGACCTCCTCAGCCGGGTCGGATTGGCGGAGTTCGCGGCGCCCGACCTCGACAGCTACGTGGCGATCGCCGCCGCGCTGGCCGGCGACCGGCCGCGCCTTCGGCGCCTGCGCGGGGAGTTGCGCGAGCGGATGCGGACCTCGCCCCTGAGCGACGCCCCGGGCTTCGCGCGCGCCTTCGAGGCGGCGCTGCGGGCGATGTGGCGGCGCTGGTGCGGCGGGGAACACAGCGAAGCCTAAACTGGAATCGCTTGGCGGAGGCATGACGCTCGAAAATTTTCCGTCACCCCGCGAAAGCGGGAACCTAACGTATCAACTCAGGATGTCGTCGTAGAGGTCCCGCCATTCCGGGTTGCTGCGCTCGATTAATTCGAGCTTCCACCCTCTGCGCCACTTCTTGATGTGCTTCTCGCGCAGAATTGCCTCAGGCATCGTCTCGTGAAACTCTGCATAAACGAGGCGACGAACGCCATAGCGTTTGGTGAAGCCCTCGACCGAGTCCGATTTATGCTCCCAAACGCGACGGGCAACATCGCTGGTCACGCCGACATAGAGTGTGGCGTTCCGCTTGCTGGCAAGGATGTAGATGAACGGACGTTGATGCGCCTCCATCATGCCATGCCGACTTTCGGATGGATGCCCGCTTGCGCGGGCATGACGGTGGAAAATATCGTTCCGTCACCCCCGCGAAAGCGGGGGTCCAGGATGACCGCCCTGCGGCGTCGGCTCCTCGACGGGATAAGCCTCTTGCATGCGCCGTCCGACCTCGAGGGTCTCCTTGACCAAATAGCCGGTTCGGATTTGGCGGCGGCGTTCCATCCGCGGCAGCGCTTGCAGCTTCAGGTAAAAGCGGCGGCAATCGAAGGCGCGGCAGACCGCGGGGTGCCGGCCGTGAATCGTGCATCCGGAAGGGCCGAGATAGACGCAGTCGCCGTTCGGCTTGTGATTGAGCGCCTTTGCCGGCAGGCCCGTGAGCGGGCTGATGTAATCGACCGTGTCATAGTTCTCGACGACATCGCCATCCTCGGGCTTGAGCCAGATCCACAGATTCTTGCAGCAATGCTGGCACGACCCGCAAGGGACCGCGGCGTTGGCGACGGCTTTCGCGGCGCGGAAAATTGCTGATCGCGCCGATCCTGTCGCCTTATCCGCGTGGTCCGCCATTATGGCCTCCCTCAATCTCCATTAACCCGATGAATTATATATCATAATCTTGTCTATGGCGGCTTTCGGATCGAACTCGGAACTGTTGCAGTTCTGACACATATCCTCACGAATCGGACGGGTTTTTACCATAATCCTTGCCATCCCTAGCAGCTCTGGCCGATCCTCACGATAGCGCGAGGGGGTTGTCTTATCGCGTTCGGGCAAATTTTCAATTAGGGGGTACGACCTATGTACACACGGAATCTCAAGGGCACGGTAGCGCTCGGCAGCTTGACGGCGGCCGTCGCTCTGTTGGCCGGCCTGTCCGGCGCGCAAGCCCAAAGCGCGCCCGGCGCCGGCTCGTTCCCGCAATCCTTCCTGATCCCGGGCACGAACACCTCGCTGAGCCTCTATGGTCAGGTCAAGGCCGTTTGGGGAATGGACATCGGCCAGCATGACGGCGACACGCAGACGACCGTCAACTCCGTGCCGTTCCATACCGCCCAGCTGGCGCTGTCAGGGCCGGGCGTCGGCAGCGGCAACACCAACGTCGCCACCGAGGAAAATTCGCTGAATGGCGGCTTGCGCGGCTTCGGCAAGGCCTCGACCTTCACCTTCAGAACTCGCACGCCGAGCGATCTGGGCGAAATCAAGACCGTCATGTCGATGGACGCGAACCTGTTCTCGAACCAGTCCACCTATTACACCGCCGCCACCGGCACTGCCGCAGGCTCGACCACCAAGCCGTCGTCCGGATCGGGCAACACCGATGCGATCCGTCTGTTGTGGGCCTATGGCACGATCGGGCCCTGGCTGATGGGTCAGTACAACACCGCCTGGGCGGATGGGCTGCTGTTCCCCGACATCAGCGATGCCGGCTTCGATCCCGGCCTGATGAACACGGCGAATATCCGCCAGGAGCAGATTCGCTACACCTATCTCGCGGGCAGCGGAATCACGCTGTCCGCCTCGCTCGAGCAAAACGAAGGCGGCTTCCTCTACCTCCAGAATTCCACCACCGCCCCCACCAAAGCCGTTCCCTATGCCGGCTCGATATCTTCCTTCGTGACCGATAACACGGACGCGGGCGGCATCAATAGTCTGCCGTCCCTCAACGCCGGCATCGCCTGGGATCAACCCTGGGGCCATCTCATGGCCCGCGTCGGCGTCGCCCAGGATCAGGTCCGCAATTCCGAAGTCCAAAATATCTTCTCGACCAGCGTCGGCGGCACTCACCCGCCCGGCAACCACCTCTCCAAGTGGGGTGAAGCGGTCGAGGCCGGCGGCTATCTCAACACCTGGGGCCAGGATCAGTGGAAGTTCCTGATCAACTATAGCAACGGCGTCGCCAACTTCAGCACCGACTTGTCCGCGACCAGCGGCGGCGAGGCCTTCTGCAACGGCTATACCGGGACGTGCGATCTGATCTCGGACACTGCCCTCTATACGATGTACGTCCATCGCTTCAACCCGAACTGGCGTTGGACCGCGGATGCCGGCGTCGGCATGTTCAGCAAGCCCGGGGCGGCGAGCGGCCTGACCAATGTGGCGCAAGGAGCCACGAACGCCCAGTTGGCGAGCTTGGAGAAGCAGCACTGGACCGCGCATACCGACATCATCTGGAGCCCGGTTCCCGGCCTGACCGACATCTACCTCGAGTTCGACCACTGGAATCGCGAGGTGCAGGCTTCCGGCACCAGCGGCGAAGGCAGCAAGGTGGACGTGTCCTTCATCTTCTACTGGTAGGCCGCGCCAACCGAGCCGATCGTTTCGACCCGCCAGCCGCAAGGCTGGCGGGTTTTCTTTTGCCCTATAGCCTCTGTTGCGTGACGCCCATCAGCGCGGCCAGCGTCTCGGGCCGGTCGATGAGCGCGCGGCTGTCGCCGGCATGGACGATCCGGCCGCGATCGAGCACGATCGCCCGCTCGGCGAATTCGAGGGCAAGGCGCGCATGCTGCTCGACCAAGAGGAGCGCCAGCTTCTCTTCGCGCTTCAAGCGGTCGAGGCCCTGCAAGACGGTATCGACGATCACCGGCGCCAGGCCCTCGAGCGGCTCGTCCATCAGCAACAGGCTCGGATTGCCCATCAGCGCCCGGGCGATGCTCAACATCTGCTGCTCGCCGCCGGACAGCGCGCTGCCGCGATTCCGCCGGCGCTCGGCGAGCGCGGGAAAGAAATCGTAAACCCGCGCGAGGCTCCAGCGCCCGGGCCGGGACGCGACCAGGAGATTTTCCTCGACCGTCAGCGAGCGGAAAATCTCGCGCTCCTGCGGCACGAAGCCCAGCCCCAGCCGCGCGCGAAGATAGGGCGCGAGGGGGCCAAGCGAGACGCCGGCGAACTCGATCGCCCCGCCATGGAGCGTGGTGTGGCCCATGATGGTGGCGAGAAGCGTCGTCTTGCCGACGCCGTTCCGCCCCAGCACCGCCAAGGTGCCGCCGGGCGGCAGATCGAGGCTCAGCCCGTCGAGCACCACGGTATCGCCATAGCCCGCGCGCAAGTTTTCGATATGAAGCCCGGCATGCGGCGTCATGCGTGCGCGCGCTCGCCGAGATAGACCTCGCGCACCCGCGCGTCCGCGGCAATCTCTTGCGGCGTTCCCTCGACCAGAATGGCGCCCTGGACGAGAACGGTGATGCGCCGCGCCAGGCGGAACACCAGATCCATGTCGTGCTCGATGATGAGGAGCGACGAGATCCGGCGGCAGCCGCTCGATCACATCGATGATGGTGCCGGTCTCGCCCGAGGGCACGCCGGCCGCGGGCTCGTCGAGCAGCAGCACCTTGGGGGAAAGCCCGAGCGCGACCCCGATCTCGACCAAGCGCTGGCGGCCATAGGCGAGCTCGCGCACCGGGCGCAGCGCCTCGCCCTCGATGCCGAGCCGCTCGAGCAGCGCATAGGCTTCCTCGGTGACGGCGCGGCGCGCGCCCGCGGGCCACAGAAAATTTCCCGCGACACCGTGCCGCTCGGCCACCGCCAAGGCCACGTTCTCTAAGACGCAGAGACCGCGAAAGAGCTGATTGATCTGGAAGGTGCGGGCGAGGCCGCGCTTGACGCGCTGCGCCTGGGTAAGGCCGGTGATGTCGCTGCCGCCAAGCAGAATCCGCCCCGACGACGGCTCGAGCGCGCCCGAAACCAGGTTGACGAAGCTGGTCTTGCCGGCGCCGTTGGGGCCGATCAATGCCTGGCGCGCGCCGCGCTCGAGCGCGAAATCGATCGCGTTCGCCACCCAAAGCGCGCCGAAGCTCTTGCTGAGGCCGAGCGTTTGCAGCGCCGGGCCGGCCGCGCTCATCGCCGCCTCGCGAAGGCGCGAACGAGGGCATCGACCAGGCCAAGCACGCCGCCGCGCGCGAACACCACGACGAGCACGAGCAGCAGCCCGATCCAGAAATACCAATAGACCGGATCGATCTCGGCGAAGCGGTCCTGCGCGATCATGTAGAGCGGCACGCCGACGAAGGCGCCATAGAGCCGCCCGACGCCGCCCAGAATGATCATCACCAGAATCGTGCCCGAGAGATCGATGCTGAGCACGTTGAGCGCGACCAGTTGCGTCGTCTCTGCCATGAGCGCGCCGGCGACTCCGGCCATCGCCGCCGAGATGGTGTAGATCGTCAAGAGGCGCAGGAACACCGGCGCGCCGATCGCGGGCATGCGCGTCGCGTTCTCGCGAATGCCGGTGAGCGAGCGCCCGAACGACGAGTTGACGATGGCGCGCGCGACCGCCCAGCCGGCGAACAGCGCGACGAAGGCGTAGCAATAGGCGGTGTTGCCGAAGATATCGAAGGGAAAGAGCCCGAGGACCGGATCGACCTGCATGCCCTGAAGCCCGTCGGCGCCGCCGGTGATCGAGGTCATCTTGTTCGCCGCCTCTTGCAGCATGACGCAGACGACGAGGGTCAGCATCAACAGGGTCAGCCCGCGCGTCCTCAGGATGACGAGGCCGGAAAGAAAGCCGGCCGCGCCCGCCACCAGCGCCGCCGCGAAGAGGCCGACGATCGGCGCGCCCATTCCGTGCGCCGCGAGATAGCCGGCCGTGTAGGCGCCGACGCCGTAGAACGCGGCGTGACCGAGCGTCACGATGCCGGCATAGCCGAGGACGAGATCGGCGGAGAGGCCGAACAGCGTCGTCGCCAGCACTTGCGCGCCCAAGGCGAGGTAATCGGGAAAGACGAAATAGGCGCCGGCCGCGAGCGCCCAAGGCAGAAGCTCGACGAGCCGCAAGCGGTGGCGGCGCGAGAAGGCCGCGACCGCGCCGGGCGCGGCTTCCGCCATCACGCCCGCCCGAACAGGCCGCGCGGCCGCCACAGCAGGATCAACAGCGTCAGCGCATAGATGAAAAAAGCGCCGAATTCGGGCAACAGGTATTTGAACCCGGTATCGCAGACGCCCAAGAGCAGGGCGGCGAAGAACGGCCCGCGAATTGCTGCCGAGCCCGCCGACCGTGACGACGATGAGGAAATAAACCAGATGCTCGATGGCATAGCCGGGATCGATCGCGAGGATGTCGGCGCCGATGCCGCCGCCCAAGGCGGCCAGCGCGCTGCCCAGCGCGAAGGCGAGGGTGAAGAGGCGCGAGGTGTCGATGCCGACCGACTCCGCCATCCGCCGATTGTCCACGGCCGCGCGAATCTCGATGCCGAACCGGGTGCGCTCCAATCCGAGCCACAACGCCGTCACCATGACCGCGCCGCTCGCGATCAAAAAGCTGCGATAGGCCGGGAAGCTGCGAAAGCCCAGATCGAGCTGGCCGCTCGAAGGCCGCCGGCGGGTTGAAAGGCTGCGCCGTCGGCCCCCAGAAGAACTTTCCGATCGCCACCGACATGAAGACGAGCCCCATCGTCATCAGCACCTGGTCGAGCTCGTCGCCGCCATAGAGCGGCCGATAGAGCAGCCGCTCCAGCACCACGGCGAGCGCCGCCACGAGGAGCGCCGCGACGAGGAGCGCCAGCGGAAAGGCGACGCCGTAGGAGACCATAAGCGTCGTCATGAAATAGCCGCCGAGGGCGGCGAAGACGCCATGCGCGAGGTTGACGAAGCCCATCAGCCCCATCGTCACCGAAAGGCCGACCGAGACGAGATAGAGCACCATGGCGAAGGCGACGCCGTGAAAGAGGATGCTGGTGGCGGCGTCGAGCGCGGCGTCCATTCCCGGCATTCTGCCCGGTTAGAGCGTCATCGGTCTAGGTTGATGCGATTTCACCGCAGCCTGCCCTCCCTGGCGAACAGGACTAAGGAATTCGCCCATGCCGATCAATGGCCTTCTCTTCGCCGCTTCGTCGGGGCAGAGAGAAGGAAATTATCGCGCATGGCTCTCCAGATATGTGGATCGAATAGTCCGGCATTCGGCGGCAATAACACTTTCGAATGACTCCCAGGACGCGCCGAAATGAAGCGGCCCCCACTCAAACTCGTACCGGTCTTCCACGACCCCCTCGGTATCCCGTAGCAGACTCTATCGGAACCAGAATTATGATAGGAATTTGATATGGCGGCGAACGATTCTATGCGGGAAAAGATCGCGAGCGTTATTGCGACTTTCCTTTTCACGGTCATCGTGCGCGGAGCCGTCTGGGCGATGATTCCACATCTCGATTCGACGATTGGAGTTCCACTTATTGGCACCAGCATAATTATTGGAATTGCGGCATTGCTTTGGGGATTCGCGCCGCATCATTTACGAGATTGGAGGGCCAAGATGTGGCCGCTTATTTTTATGGGATGTGGCCTCGTAATTTATGCTGGCGGAGCGGTTGCCTACTATATCCAGCATCGGCCAGACCGCCCAATCGCCCCTCAGATGCCCGAGATCGCTGTCGATGACTACTTTAAGCCAGTGCTCGCTCTAGCTCCGCAACTCGGCAAACCCATCGCTCCAGCGGCGCCGACAAGATACGGCTATCAGGCGGCTTACGAACGCGCCTGGGTTATTTGGGTTGGCCGCGAGTTTTATGTGCTTCCAACTGACAGAGATCGAAAATGGTTCGATCAGCCAGACCCAGAATGGAGCGCGGATCCAAGATTTTACGATGACGAGAAAGGCCGAGCGCTATTCCACACCCCGAAAGATAAATTCCCACCTTATGGCGGAGTCGCCAATCATTGGCTCATCGATCCGGCAAAATGGAGCTGGATAGGATGGCGCAAGTGGCATTGCTCGATTGATCCTGACCAAATCCGCTCGCAACAATTTGAGAATGGCATCGTTTTTGGCATCTATCGCTCATCGCCGTTGGCAGACGACGGCCAGATGTTCGCTGTTTTTAATGACGGGACATGGCGCCCATTAGAGGCGTCAGTAAGCGCACCGAAATGCCAGCCCCTCAAAACGGATTTTAGAGGTCCACCGACTTGACCCATCACATCCCACTGCCGCCACCCTTTCATAAGCCTTCCGATACTCGGCCTCGACCATTGCCAGTACGTCATTGAGATAAAAAAAACCGGGTCCGATCCGCACGCTGGGCTGGGCTCTTCAGGATTCAACCTTCGCGTACGGCTTTTGTTCAGGTACTACATCTTGTGTTCGGAAGCGGAAAATGTATATCGGAAATTTGACGCTTGAATTTTGCGTTATACATGCGCGGAGAGCGCAGGAGGAGGCCGCCCGAGTTCGAGCCGCGAGGTTTATACTCTTGCACGACCTCGGAGAAGATGCCGGCCAGCGTTGATGCCTGTTGCTATGCGGGCCTGTTTCGTGCCATGATCGCGGTGACTAAAAGACTAAGGCCACCGATGTCACCCGGTGGCCCCTAGCCTTCACCCGCACCGATTTTGCGCCGGTTCGGGAACATGGAACGTACGCCCGGACATTAAATCCGGAAACTTCCTGGTAGTCAAGCGCTCCACGCCCCTCGCTGACAGATGTCAGCGGGCAACCGACGGCTGTATGCCGTCAGAAAGTGCAGCTATGACTTCCGTTCCTGCCTTCCACTCTGTCAATGAGACGAAGAAACCTCCCGCGAATCGTGTCTACCACAACAACGGGTCGTGTCCGCCAGGACGCGACATTCCCCAACGCGAGCGTCGCGCTGGTACCGGCGACCATCGCCTGTGCCATGACTGTCGGAATCTTAACGACCAGGGGCGCTAGCCCTCGGTTCTGCTTCGAGCGGGCCGTGGCGGGCAAAGCTTGATTTCCTGCCACAGCCCGTGAAGCGCCGCTGCCGATGTCGAAATACTGGGACCACGAGGATAGTTATGAGCCAGTCAATCGCCAAATCGGATGACGAGCTTTGGGTACAATTGGATGCGCCCATCATTTGGTTGGTGCGCGGCGGCACCCTCGGTGTCGTCGGGGCACCCGCAACTCTTCGTGGCGCGCTGAAGCAGGCGCATCATTACGCCATGCAGGGCGGCTCGCCGGGACCAATTGTCGAAATGCCGAACGACCAAACTGTAATTCAGGCAGAACAAATATTCCGACTATGGAAACGGCTCGGTTTGGTGAGTGGAACGCCTCAACATCCTTAGGCGTGAGCACTGGCTCATCCCGTCATGCTCCGGTTGGAAAAGGGTGAGATGACGCGCCCGCGCGCGCCACGCCCCGCTTACTTCGGCGGATTGGCCGCTTTCCACGGGTCCTTCATGTTCGGGATGGTGTCGAACTCGACATTGGCGAGTTGGCCGTTCACGCTCTCGACCCGCCGGATATAGACGTTCTCGATCACGTCGCGCGTCGCGGGATCGATCGCGACCGGGCCGCGCGGGCTGTCGTCGGTCTTCCAGGTGGTGAGGATTTTCATCGCCGCATCGCCGTCGAACTTGCCGCCCGTTTGCTTGATCACGTCGAAGATCGCGTGCATCCCGTCCCAGCCCTGGACCGACAGGAAATCGGCGATCTCGTTATCGCCATAGGCGGCGCGCCACGCGTTGAGGAAAACCTGGTTCGCGGGCCGGGTGGCGGCGTTGGAATAGGTTCCCGAGCTGACGACGCCCAAGGGCGCCTGGCCCATGTTGCGCAGCTCTTCGTCGAGCATCACGTCCTGCGTCGTCACCAGCGTCACGCCGGCTTGGCTGAGGCCGAGATCGTTCCAGGCCTTCATCACCGCCGTCGCCGTCTTGCCCGCGGGCACGAAGATGAAGGCGACGTCGGGCTTGCTGTCCTTGATGCGCTGGACGAAGGGCGCGAAATCGGAGGTCGAGAGCGCCATGCGGACCTTGTCGAGCATGGTGCCGCCGCCGGCCGTGAACGCGGTCGAGAAGCCGCCCTCGGCGTCATAGCCCGGCGCATAGTCGCTGACCGCGCTATAGCCCTTCTTCCAGCCCTGCTTGGCGGCCCATTGCCCGATCGGCGAGGCCACCAGCCAGAGCGTGAAGGAATCGCGGACGATATAGGGCGAGAGGCGCGTGATCGGCGAGGCCGCGGCGTTCATGTCGATGAACGGCACCTTGGCCGCGGTGGCGATCGGCGCGATCGCGGCGGCGTTGGGCGACCACACCACCCCGGCCAGGAAGTTCACGTGGTCGCGCGTGACCAGCTCTTGCGCCAGGCGCTTGGCGACGTCGGGATTGGCGCCGGTGTCGTCGCGATAGACGACCGAGACCGTGACGCCGGCGGGCAGGTCCTTGGCGTGCCTCCTTGACGTAGAGGTCGATGCCCTTGTTCATCTCGAGGCCCGGCTGCGCGTCGGGGCCCGACATGGTCGAGATCACCCCGACCTTGATCTCGGTCTGCGCGCCGGCGGAAGCGGCGGCGAAGAGCGCCACGGCGGCCACAGCGGCCACAGCGGTAGCGAGAACGTCTCGATTCGGCATGTAATCGTCCCTCCCCCATCGCGCCCGATTGTGGGTTTACTATAAGCATTGGACGCGCCGCGGGCAATTTACCCGGCGCCTCGCGGCGAGGGCTCAGACGACGAGATCGATCAAGCGGCCGAGACCGATGGCCGAGGGCGGGGTCCAAGGCTGGCTGCGGGTTTGCGGCGCGGCGGCGGCCTCGCGCGCGGGCGGGCGCGGCGGCGTCGCCTCGACCGAGGAAGCGAGGAAAATTGGGCAATCCGAGGCGATTCGCATGGTTAAGCGCGGGGTCGGTGGTGGGTGCGAAAACCCTAGCGCTTTCCGAGGCTTAGAGCAAGGTCTAGAATCGATCTGGTTAACGCTGGAGGGCTCTGAGCCCAGGCAGCTCGCGGCCCTCCAACCATTCGAGAAACGCTCCTCCCGCCGTCAACACATAGCTCAATTGGTCAACCACGCCGGCCGCGGTTAGCGCGGCCACGGTATCGCCGCCCCCGGCGATGCTAATGAGCTTGCCGGCGCGGGTGAGCGTCGCGACGATCTTTGCCAGGGCGGCGGTGCCGGCATCGAAGGGCTCGATCTCGAAGGCGCCAACCGGTCCATTCCACAGCAGCGTCCGACAATGCGCGAGACGCGCGGCGATGACATCGACGCTGGCGGGGCCGATATCGAGGATCATTAGATTCTCGGGCACGCGATCGATTGGGACGATCGCAGTTGCAACGCCGCGCTTCAATTCGGCCGCCACTGCCGCATCGATCGGCAGCACCAGCTCGCACGAGCCGGACTTGGCGTTGGCGAGAAAGGCGCGCCCGATTTCGGCCATGTCGCGCTCGACCAGCGACCGGCCGACGTCGATGCCTTGCGCATAGAGCAGCGTGTTCGCCATCGCGCCGCCGATGATGAGCACCTGCACCTTGCCGAGCATGACATCGAGCAGCGCCAATTTGGTCGAGACCTTGGAGCCGGCGACGATCGCCGCGACCGGACGCTTCGGGGTCTCGAGCACGGCTTCGAGCGCGGCGAGCTCGGCCTGCATCAGCCTTCCGGCGACCGCAGGCAGAAGATGCGCGATGCCTTCGGTCGAGGCGTGCGCGCGATGCGCCGTGGAGAAGGCGTCGTTGACATAAAGATCGCCGAGCGCCGCCAGCGCCTCGGCAAAATCCCGATCGTTCCGCTCCTCGCCCTTATGGAAGCGGAGATTTTCGAGGAGCGCCACGCCGCCCGGCGGCAACGCATCGACCGCTTGCCGCGTTGCGGCGCCGACGCAGTCGGGAGCGAAGGCCACCGGCCTGCCGACCGCTTGCGCCAACGGCGCGACCAAGGGCTTCAGCGACAGCGCCGGATCGAAGCCATGCGTGGGCCGCCCGAAATGCGACATGACGACAATGCGGGCGCCCTTTTCGGCGAGCTCGCGGATGGTCGGCGCCAAGCGCGCGATGCGGGTCGCGTTGACGACCGCGCCATCCTTGAGGGGCACGTTGAGATCGGCGCGCAGCAGCACGCGCTTACCGCGAACCTCGATGTCGTCGAGGGTGAGGAAGAGGGTCATGCGTGGTGAGTTCAGGCGTCGCTCGACGGAACCCAGGGGATGCTGGCGATATCGACGCCGTCCTCGATCAGCGCCTTGGCCTCGGCGGGGCTGGCCTCGCCGTAGATGCCGCGCGCCTTCGCGTCGCCATTATGAATGCGCCGCGCCTCGGCGGCAAAGCCCGGGCCGACATAATCGCAGGTCTGCTCGACATGGCGGCGCAGCACCTGGAGCGCGCGGCGCACTTGTTGGGGCGTGGGCGGCGCTTCAGGCGGGACCGGTCCGCCTTGAGCCGGTGCGTCCGGCTGAAGAGGAGGCGCGGCCTCGGCTGGCGCTGGCGGCGTCTCTGGCGCGCGCGCGGTGCCCTGCGAGCGGCCGAGGCGCGGCGCCATCGGCGCCTTCTCGATGGTATGCAAACCGCAATCGGGGCATGCCACCAAGCCGCGCCCGATCTGGCGGTCATAGGCCGCGTTGTCGCGGAACCACGCCTCGAATTCGTGGCCGGACGAACATCGGAGGGCGAAAAGAATCATCGGCGCAGTTCAAACATGGCCTTGAAACAAGCGCGTTTTTATAGGGTTTGGCAGTCGCGCGGGTCAAGCGCCAAAGCGGTTAGTCCGCCGCTTTGGGCTTTTGCACTGCCGCGAAGACCCGGTCATGGCGCAGCGACGGCACCGCGCGCCGCGCCTCGGCGACGCGGCCTGGATCGATCGTGGCCGTAATAAAGCCCGGCCCATCCGCGGCCTCGGCCAACACCTCGCCCCAGGGCGCGACCATGAGGCTGTGGCCATAGGTGCGCCGGCCTTCGGCATGCTCGCCGCTTTGCGCCGGCGCGAACACGAAGCAGCCATTCTCGATGGCGCGGGCGCGCATCAGGACGTGCCAATGCGCCTTACCGGTCGGGACGGTGAACGCCGAGGGAATCGAGAGAAAATCGGCGCCGCCTTGCGCCAGCGCCCGATAAAGCAGCGGAAAGCGCAGGTCGTAGCAAACACTCATGCCGAGCACGCCCCAGGGCAGCGGCGCCAGCACGGCCGCGCCACCAGGCTCGAACACGGCGGATTCGCGGTAGCGCTCGCCATCGGCAAGATCGACGTCGAACATGTGGATCTTGTCGTAGCGCGCGAGAACGGCCCCATCGGGCGCGACCAGGAACGAGCGATTGGCGAGCCGCTCGGCGCCCGCCTCGCGCACCATGATCGAGCCCAGCAGCAGATGGGCGCCCGTTTCGCGGGCCAGCGCGACCGCCGCCGCCAGCATCCAGTGCGACGCCTCATCGCGCGCTTTCTCCAAGCGCAAGGCACGCTTCGGCTCGATCATGTCGCTCACTTCAGGCGTCATGATGAGTTCGGCGCCGGCGTCGCGCGCGCGCCGCACGAGATCGGATAGCGCCCGGATATTTGGCTCGATCTCGCGCCCCGAATTGAGCTGAACGCAGGCGGCGACGAATGTCATGGCTTAAGACCCAGCAACGCGTCGAGCTTGCCGGCGCGCTCGAGCGCGGCGAGCTCGTCCGAGCCGCCGACATATGCGCCGTCGATGAAGATTTGCGGCACAGTCATTCCGCCGCCCGAGCGCGCGATCATCTCGTCGCGCCGGTCGGGTTCGACCTCGACATCGATGTCCACGTACGCCACGCCCTTTTTCCGCAGCAGCCCGCGCGCCCGCGCGCAATAGCCGCACCAACTCGTCGAATAGATCTCGACCTTAGGCATCGCCAACCTTCCTCGAGCATTTTCTGGCGAAGTAGGCGCCGGTTCGCCACAGAAAATGCGACCAAATCAAGAATCGCGAACGACCCGCGCCAGCGTCAGCACATCGACCCGGGCGGCGCCGGCGCGCTTCAAGACGTGCGCGCAGGCCTCTGCGGTGGCCCCGGTGGTGAGCACGTCGTCGATCAGCACGACGCGTTTGGCCGAAAACTCTTGCGACCGCCGCACGGCGAACGCGCCGGCAACGTTGCGCCGCCGCGCGGCGGCGCTTTTCCTTCCCTGAGATGGAGTCCGCCGCGCTCGAATCAAATTACCGACTGAAACCGGCGGGCCGCCGGCGCCGCGGATGGATTGGGCCAGCACGGCCGCTTGATTATAGCGCCGGCCGAACAAACGGGTCCAATGGAGCGGCACCGGGACCTGAAGGTCGGCATCGGCGAGCAGCTCGGCGCCAGCCCGGCGCATCCACTGGGCCAAGGCCGGCGCCAGGTGCAGCCGATCGCCGTGCTTCAACGCCAGCACGAGGTGACGGCTCGAATCGTCGTAGCGTAGAACGGCGCGGGCGCGATCGAAGCGCGGCGGCGCGGCCAGGCATGCGCCGCACAGCCCGCCCGGACCGACATCGAAATCGAAGGGATAGCCACAACAGGCGCAGCAGGGTGCCGTGAGAAAGGTGATGCCCCTCCAGCACGTGACGCACAGGGTGCCGGCCGCCGCGACCACGCCGCCGCAGGCGAGACAGCGCGGCGGCAAGAGTAAATCGAGCGACGCCCGTGCAGACTCGGCGTAAGATTGGGGACGGGGCCAGGATCAACATCGCGGAATTGTCATCCGGGACGGGTGACGGAGCAAGCGCCGCGTGCGATAACGCCGGGGATGGTGAGCCCGCATTCACTCCCCGAGCCTGGCATCGCGGTCTTCGACCAACGCGCCCTTCGTCAGCACCGGACGCGGGCCGTAGCGGCGGGGCTCCACGCGGATTTCCTCTTTGCCGAGGGAGCCGAGCTTCTGGTTAACCGGCTGGACGACGTCAACCGTCGTTTTCCGCGCGCGCTCGATCTCGGGTGCCGCGACGGGATTCTTGCGCGGCATCTCGGCGAGCGGGGCGGCATCGAGCATCTGGTCACTGCGGATGGGACGGCGGCCTTTGCGCCGCAGGTGGTGGCGGAAGCCGAGGCGCTGCCCTTCGCGCCGCGCGCCTTCGATCTCGTTTTGAGCAACCTCGCCCTGCACTGGACCAACGACCTGCCGGGCACCCTGCTGCAGTTGCGACACGTGCTCAAGCCCGATGGCCTCCTGCTGGCGTCGCTTTTCGCCGGGGAGACCTTGCGCGAGCTTCGCCTCTCGCTCATCGCAGCCGAAAGTGAAATCGAGGGTGGCGCGAGCCCGCGGGTCTCGCCCTTTGCCGATCCACGCGATCTCGCCGGGTTGTTGCAGCGCGCCGGGTTCGCATTGCCCGTCGTTGACAGCGACCGTATCGAGGCCAGCTATGGCGATGCGCTGGCGCTGATGCGCGATCTGCGGTGGATGGGGGAGAGCAACGCGGGCGCGTTGCGCGGGCGCAGTTTCACGCGCCGCGCCACGCTCTATCGCGCAGCGGCGATCTATGCCGCGCGCTTCGCCCGCGCCGATGGCCGCATTCTCGCCCGCTTCGAGATCGCAACCTTGACCGCTTGGGCGCCGGCCGACAGCCAGGCCCGGCCGTTGCGGCCAGGCAGCGCAACGGCGCGATTGGCCGACGCGCTCGGCACCGAGGAGGCACAAGAGCGGCGATAAGCCAGCGCCTTAAAGCAGCTTTCGCAGCATGGCAACCAATGGCTCGTCGGCCGCCGGCATGGGATAGGCGCTCATCGCCGCGGGCGCGACCCAGGCGAGAGCTCTGACCCTCCAGCGCCGCCGGCGCACCCCGCCAAATCCGGCAGAGATAAAGCAGCAGAAGGATGTGGAAGCGATCGTAGCGGTGCGACGCGAAGCCGAGAGGGTGCAGATCGGCGGGCGCGACCTCGAGCCCGAGCTCCTCGTTGAGCTCGCGAGCGAGCGCGGCTTCGGGCGCTTTCGCCGTCGTCGATCTTGCCCCCGGGAAATTCCCATAGGCCGGCCATCGCCTTGCCAAGGGGCCGCTGCTGCAGCAAGACCTTGCCGTCGCCATCGGCGAGGGCCGCGCAGACGATCGGGACGATGGCGAGCCCCTCAGCTCCGGTAGCTGCCATTGATGTCGATGTAGCGATGGGTAAGATCGCACGTCCAAATCTCGGCGCGGCCAACGCCAATACCGAGATCGACCTCGATCAGGATGTCGCGCCCCGCCATGTACCGGGCGACCGGCGCTTCGTCATAGCCCGCGACCCGGCTGCCCTTTTCGGCGATGGTGACGCCGCCCACCGCGATCGCGAGCCGGTCGCGGTCGGCCTTCTCGCCGGCCTTGCCGACGGCCATGACGATGCGGCCCCAATTGGCGTCGCTCGCCGCGAGCGCGGTCTTCACCAGCGGCGAATTGCCAATGGCAAGCCCGATGCGACGCGCCGCCCGCGACGAGGCCGCGCCGGTGACGCGGACGGTCACGAATTTCTCCGCGCCCTCGCCGTCGCGCACGATCTGTTGCGCCAGATCGATAAGCAGCGCATCGAGCGCGCGGCGAAAATCCTTGAGGCGCCGATCGCCGGGCGCGGCAACGCGTTTGTGCTTGGCCTTGGCCGTCGCGCACAACAACACCGTGTCGCTGGTCGAGGTATCGCCGTCCACGGTGATCGAATTGAACGAGCGCTCGACGCCCGACTTCAACAGCGCTTGCAGGACGGACGCCGGCAGCGCCGCGTCGGTAAAGACATAGGCGAGCATCGTTGCCATGTCGGGGGCGATCATGCCTGAGCCCTTGGCGAAACCGTTGAGCGTGACAGCAGCGCCGTCGATCGCGGCGGCGCGCGTCGCGAGCTTCGGGAAGGTGTCGGTGGTCATGATCGCGCGCGCCGCGTCGCTCCAGGATGTGGGCGAAGCGGCGGCCAGAGCGCCAGGCAACGCGGCGACGAGCTTATCGACCGGCAGGGTCTCGCCGATCACGCCGGTGGACGAGATGTAGACCTCGCTGGGCGCGCAGCCGACGAGCTCGCGCGGTTTCCTTCGCGGTCGCTTCGACGACGCTCTTGCCGTTGCGGCCGGTGAAGACATTGGCGACGCCGGAGTTGACGACGATCGCCCGCGCCTTGCCGCGGGGCAGAACTCGCGCGGCACCAATCCACGGGCGCGCCCGGCATGAGCGAGCGGGTGAAGACGCCGGCGATCGTCGTGGCCGGGTCCAGAACGGCCACCATCAGATCGCTCCGCCCCTTGTAACGGATGCCGCAATGGGCGGTGCCAAGCTTAACGCCGGCAATCGGCGGCAGCTCGGGACTTCGCTCTGGCGCGAGCGGCGAGACGGTTTCGGGCATGGCGGCCGGATAGGCGGAGCGAACTAGTGTTGCATCTGATCGGGTGCCGTCCCCGGCGCGAGCGTCGGCGCGCCGACCGCGCCCGGCTGGCCCGGAGCAGCAGGCTCGGCCCCGGCGCTGGAGCCTGGGCCGGGGCCGCTGCGCTCGCCGGCGCTGCCGCAGCGGCAGCCGGCGGCGGCGCGAAGGCGTCGGCTTGCCCTGCGGATCGAACAGCTCGATCTTGCCATGGCTGCGCAGCTCCTGGAGCTTCGCCGCGGCGATCTGCTGCGTCATCTGTTGCGCGATCTGGGGCGCGATCTGCTCGTAGGTTCCGGCTTGCCCGGACGCCGGTCCTCGACCTTGATGACGTGCCAGCCGAATTGGGTATGGACTGGGGTCTGGGTGAACTCACCCTTTTTCAGCGCGAACGCGGCATCGGCGAATTCCGGCACCATGTCCTGCTTGGTAAAATATCCGAGATCGCCGCCCGTGGCCTTGCCCGAAGGATCGGTGGTCTTGTCCTTGGCGAGAGTGGCGAAGTCAGCGCCGGCTTTCAGCTGCGCGATGATGTCCTTGGCCTCCTGCTCGGTGGGCACGAGGATATGCCGGGCGCTGATCTCCTCTTGTTGCGGCGCTTCCTTGGCGTATCGATCGTAAAGCTCGTGCAACTTCGCCTCGGTGATCTGGACACGCGCGAGCGAGGCGACATAGGCGTCGGCGATGATCTCGTTCTCGGCGCCGGCGATCTGCTCCTTGACGGCGGGAAGGGCGTCAATTTTGGCCTTGCGGCCGGCCTGCGCCAGCAACACGCCATTCACCATGCTGGTCAAAAGCTCGGGATAGAGCTGCTGCATCGGGGTCTTCTGGACGTTCGCCGGCGCCGCGCGCAGCGCCAGCTCGAGGTCCGAGCGATGCAGCACCTGGCCGTTGATCCGCGCAACCACCGGATCGTCGCCGGCAGGGTTGGCGGCCGGGGTCTTTTCCTGCGCGTAAGCGGGAAAGGCGAGGATGATGGCAAGCGGAACAGCAAGGAATGCGCGGCACAGCATCACGAACGATCCTTTCGATCGACCCTGGGGAGACGTCGGACGGCGTTCAACACCCTGGCCGGGCCCGGGGCGCCTTTAAGCACAAAGAAAGCGCCGGAACAAGCGTTGAAACTACGGAGAAATCGATCTAAATGCTTAAATAAGTGCAATGAATTGACACTTAGCCGCGATCTCCCTATGTCTCATCTGTCCCCGTCTGCTCCTTTTCCCGAGGCATGGATGATCGGCGCCCTCGCTCGGCGACTGTTCGGTTCCGCGAACGATCGATACGTCAAGAGCCTTGCGCCGCTCGATCGAGGAGATCAACGACGCTGGAGCCCGAGCGTCGTGCCGCTGTCGGATGCGGCGCTGCGCGACCGCACCGCGGCAATTCAGGGCAGCGCCTCGCCGAGGGCGAGATCGCTCGACGACTTGCTGGTCGAGGCCTTCGCCACGGTACGCGAGGCGGCCAAGCGCTACGCTCGGGCAACGCCATTTCGACGTGCAGTTGATGGGCGGCATCGTGCTGCATCGCGGCATGATCGCGGAAATGAAGACCGGCGAGGGTAAGACCTTGGTCGCGACGCTGCCGGTCTATCTCAACGCGCTCGCCGGCAAGGGCGTCCATGTCGTCACCGTCAACGATTACCTCGCCAAGCGCGACAGCGAATGGATGGGCCAGATCTACGGCTTTCTCGGCCTCGCCGTCGGCTGCATCGTCCACGGGCTCGACGATACCGAGCGCGCGTCAGCAGTACGCCGCCGACGTGACCTACGGAACCAATAACGAGTTCGGATTCGACTATCTGCGCGACAACATGAAGTTCCGGCTCGAGCATATGGTGCAGCGGCCGTTCCACTACGCCATCGTCGACGAAGTCGATTCCATCCTGATCGACGAGGCGCGCACGCCGCTCATCATTTCCGGCGCCGTCGGAAGATTCGTCGGAGCTCTATCGCGAGGCCGACAAGCTCGTCCCGGCGCTCTTGCCGAGGACTTCGAGAAGGACGAAAAGCAGCGCACCGTGACGCTGACCGAATCCGGCGTCGAGAAGATGGAGGCGCTGCTTGCGCGAATCCGGGCTGCTCAAGTCCGGCACGCTCTACGACATCCACAACGTCGCGCTCGTGCACCACGTCAATCAGGCGCTGCGCGCGCACAAGCTGTTCGCGCGCGACACCGACTACATCGTGCAAGCGACGACAAGGTCATCATCATCGACGAGTTCACCGGCCGCATGATGGAAGGACGGCGCTATTCGGAAGGCCTCCACCAGGCGCTCGAGGCCAAGGAGGGCGTCACGATCCAGAACGAGAACCAGACCCTCGCCTCGATCACCTTCCAGAATTACTTCCGGCTCTATTCCCAAGCTTGCCGGTATGACCGGCACGGCGATGACCGAGGCGACCGAGTTCTCCGACATCTACAAGCTCGACGTCATCGAGATGCCGACCAACGAGCCCTGCATCCGCAAGGACAACGACGACGAGGTCTACCGCACAGCGCGCGAAAAGTACGACGCGATCTTGGAGCAGGTCACTCGAATGCCGCGCGCGCAAGCAGCCGGTGCTGGTCGGCACCGTCAGCATCGAGAAGTCCGAAGCGCTGGCCGAGCTGTTCAAGAAGAAGAATATCCCGCACCACGTATTGAACGCGCGCTATCACGAGCAGGAAGCCTTCATCATCGCCCAGGCCGGACGGCCCGGTGCGGTCACGATCGCCACCAACATGGCGGGCCGCGGCACCGATATTCAGCTTGGCGGCAATCTCGACATGCGATTGAAGCAGGAGATCGCGTCGCTGGGCGATCCCGCGCTGCACGAGGCCCGCATGGACGCGATTCGCGCCGAGATCGCGGCGGCGCATGAAGAAGTGGTCAGGGCCGGCGGGCTCTTCGTCATCGGCAGCGAGCGGCACGAGAGCCGCCGCATCGACAACCAATTGCGCGGCCGTTCGGGCCGGCAGGGCGATCCCGGCGGGTCGAAATTCTTCGTTTCGCTCGAAGACGATTTGATGCGCATCTTCGGCTCCGAGCGCATGGACGGGATGTTGCAAAAACTCGGCCTCAAGGAAGGCGAGGCCATCATTCATCCCTGGATCAACAAGGCGCTCGAGAAGGCGCAGCAAAAAGTCGAGGCGCGCAACTACGAAATTCGCAAGCACCTTTTGCGCTTCGACGACGTGATGAACGACCAGCGCAAAGTGGTCTATCAGCAGCGTCGCGAGATCATGTCTATGCCCGACGTCGCGACGACGATCACCGACATGCGGCACGAGACTATCGAGCGGCTGATCGAGCGCTTCCTGCCCCACAACACGCTGCCCGACCAGTGGGACACGACGACCCTTCACACCGAATGCATTCGGCTGCTCAATCTCGACCTGCCGCTCGCCGACTGGGCAAAAGAGGAAGGCATCGGCGAGGACGAGATCCGCGAGCGGCTGGTGCAGGCCGCCGACACGAAGATGGCGCAGAAGGCCGCGAATTACGGCGCCGACGTCATGCGCATGGCCGAACGCAGCCTGCTGCTGCAGATCCTCGACCAGGCTTGGAAAGACCACCTGCTATCGCTCGACCATCTCCGCCAGGGGATCAACCTTCGCGCCTATGCTCAGCGCGACCCGTTGAACGAGTACAAGCACGAAGCCTTTATCTTGTTCCAGGAGATGCTGACCAATCTGCGCGAGGCGGTGACCAACGTGCTGTGCCATGTCGAGCTGAGGGTACAGCGTCCGGAAGAGCTGGCGCCGGCGCTGGAACCGCCGCCGCCGCGCCGCATGGTCGAGAGCCGCGAGGACCTGGCCTTGGTCGGAGCCGCACCATCGGGCGACGCGATGGCCGGGGCCGCAAACGGGGGTGCCGCACCGGCCTCGCCTTGGGCGCGCACGCCGCGGAACGCACCGTGCCCCTGCGGCTCGGGCAAGAAGTACAAGCACTGCCACGGGCGGGTATAGTTTTTTTGCCCGCTGCTCCACCGGCGCGGCTGGTTGGCACGCCTCATTCGCGAATTACAAAGATTTAATGTGCGCGAAGGCGAACCGTAACCTCGCTTGCCTCATGTTGATCAGATGCGTGGGCGCACGAGAATCCGAACTCTGCGCGGCGATACACCCCGAACCCCAAGAGGCCTAAACCATGTTCCTGCAACCCAATTTCCCGGCCGAGATCCCGGTCGCGAGGCACGCCGGTGAAGCGGCTGCGCTTTGCGACCTTCGCGGCGACCGTCGCGCTCGCTCTTGCCATCAGCCCGCTCGCCCAAGCGGCGGATTTGGACGCAGCCGCCTCGCCTCTCGCGATGGCGCTGCCGAGCTTTGCGCCCCTCGTGAAAAAGGTGATGCCGGCCGTCGTCAATATCTCGGCCACGCTGAAAGCCGACGCAGCGGTGAGCGACGAGCAGGACAGCGATCAGGATCAGGATCAGGATCAGGATCAGGATCAAAGGCCGGGCCTGGGCGGTCCGAACTCCGGGCCCAATCAAGGCTTCCCGAATTCGCCCTTCGACGAGCTGCTGCGCCGCTTCTTCGAGCAGCAGGGCCGTCCGATGCCGCGCGAGCCACGCCGAGCAGGGCGTGGCCCTAGGCTCGGGATTCATCATCGATCCCAGCGGCTATGTCGTGACCAACAACCACGTAGTCGAGAACGCCGACAAGGTGACGGTGATCTTCCAGGACGACAGCCGCCATCCGGCCAAGATCGTCGGCCGCGACGCCAAGACCGATCTCGCTCTCTTGAAGATCGATGCGCCGAAGCCGCTGCCCTATTTGACCTGGGGCGACAGCAACGCCGAGAATGTCGGCGACTGGGTGCTCGCGGTCGGCAACCCGTTCGGCCTCGGGGGCTCGGTCAGCCCCGGCTTCATCTCGGCGCGCGGCCGCGATATTCATGCCGGCCCCTATGACGATTTCCTTCAGATCGACGCGTCGATCAATCGCGGCAATTCCGGCGGCCCGACCTTCAACCTCAACGGTCAAGTGGTCGGCATCAACACCGCGATCTATTCGCCCAATGGCGGCTCGGTCGGCATCGGTTTCGCCATTCCGTCGAATCTGGCCAAGCCGGTCATCGACCAAATCCGCGAGCATGGCAAGGTCGACCGCGGCTGGCTCGGCGTGCAAATCCAGCAGGTCACGCCCGATATCGCCAAGAGCCTCGGCCTGCCCAAGGACGAAGGCGCCCTTGTCGCCGACGTGACCGCGGGAAGCCCGGCCGCCAATGCCGGCTTTCAGCAGGGCGACGTGATCCTCGACTTCGACGGTCACGAGATCGACAAGGTGCGCGATCTGCCCCTGATCGTCGCCGAGACCCCGGTCGGCCAGACCGCGCAGATCAAGGTGTGGCGCAAGAACGCCGAAACGACGCTCGCCACGACGATCGCTGCCATGCCCGACAACCCGCAAGTCGCGTCGAATGAGGGCGGCACTAACGGCAACGCCGGCGGCAACGCCGTCCAGTCGAGCCGCGCGCTCGGGCTGAGGCTCGCGCCGCTTTCCAAAGAGTGGCGCCAGCGCCTCCATCTCGGCGCGAACGTCAAAGGCGTGGTCGTGACCGACGTGGCCGATGACAGCCCTCTGGCCGAGCTTGGCTTGCGGCAGGGCGATGTGATCGAGTCCGTCAATCAGCATGCGGCGACCGGTCCGAAAGAGGTCGCCGACCAACTGCTCGATGCGAAGAACGCCAAAGGCAGCCAGCAGGTGCTGATCCTGCTCAACCGGGACGGCGTCAACCAGTACGTCGCCTTGTCGCTCAACAGCGACGACAACGGCTGATCGCGTAAGGAGGCCGGCGCCGAGACGGCGTCGGCCGCTTCGCTTCTTTGGCGGTAATGCGATGCGCATCCTGGTGATCGAGGACGATAGAGAGGCTGCCGCTTATCTCGTCAAGGGATTGAGCGAGAGCGGGCACCGCGTCGAGTTGGCCGAGCATGGCCGAGCCGGTCTCGAGGTGGCGCGGCGCGATAGTTTTGACGCGATGATCGTCGATCGCATGCTGCCCGGGATCGACGGGCTTTCGATCGTGGCCTCGTTGCGCGCGGCCAAGAATCAGACCCCGGTGCTCGTCTTGAGCGCGCTCGGCGATGTCGACGAGCGCGTTAAGGGATTACGCGCCGGGTGCGACGATTATCTCGGCAAGCCCTTTGCCTTCTCCGAGCTGCTGGCGCGGCTTGAGGCGCTGACCCGCCGCTCGAGCGCCGAAACCCGCCTCCAGGTCGCCGATCTCGAGATGGATCTGCTCGCTCGCACCGTGACGCGCGCCGGCCAGGCGATCGAGCTGCTGCCGCGCGAGTTCCGCCTGCTCGAATATCTCATGCGCAACGCGGACCACATCGTCACGCGCACGATGCTCTTGGAAAAGGTCTGGGACCACCATTTCGATCCGCAGACCAACGTCATCGACGTGCATGTCAGCCGGCTCAGGCAGAAGATCGACAAGGGCTTCGACCGCGCGCTCCTGCACACCGTGCGCGGCGCCGGCTATAGCCTGAAGCCTTAAGGCCCTTGGTTCCCGATCGCGAGGAACTTCTCGCGTCGCTGCTTGCGAAGCGCCGCCCCGTCGAGCGCGAGGAGCCCACACAGCGCGGCCTCGATCGCGTCGCCCGCGGCGGCGATCGCGCCGGCCTTGTCGCGATGCGCGCCGCCCAGCGGCTCGGACACGATCTGGTCGATGACGCCGAGTTTCAGCAGGTCTTGCGCCGTGAGCTTCAGCGCCTCGGCCGCGTCCTCGGCATGGGTGGCGCTGCGCCACAGGATCGAGGCGCAGCCCTCGGGCGAAATCACGGAATAGATCGCGTGCTCGAGCATGAGGACCTTATTGCCCGCGGCGAGCGCGATCGCACCGCCCGAGCCGCCCTCGCCGATGACGGTCGCGATCAGCGGGACTTCGAGCTGGAGGCAGGTGGCGATCGAGCGCGCGATCGCCTCGGCCTGGCCGCGGGCCTCGGCCTCGATCCCGGGATAGGCGCCCGCAGTGTCGACGAAGCTGAGCACCGGCAAGCCGAAGCGTTGCGCCAGCGCCATCAGGCGCACCGCCTTGCGGTAGCCCTCGGGCCGCGCCATGCCGAAATTGTGCCTCACGCGGGCGTCGGTGTCGGCGCCTTTCTCATGAGCGAGGACGACGACGGCGCGGCCGCGGAACCGCCCGAGCCCGCCGATCACCGCACGGTCCTCGGCGAAAGCGCGGTCGCCGGCGAGGGGCGTGAATTCGGTCACGAGCCCCGCGATATAGTCGCTGCCATGGGGGCGATCGGGATGGCGCGCGAGCTGAACCTTCTGCCACGGCGACAGCTTGGCATAGGTCTGGCGCAGCAGCCGATCGACCTTAGTCTCGAGCTTCGAGACCTCGTCGGCGATGTTGAGTTCGCCACCATCGGCGAGGTGGCGAAGCTCCTCGATCTTGCCTTCCAGCTCGGCGAGCGGCTTCTCGAATTCGAGAAAGTGGCGCATCGGTCGTTTGACCTAGCACAGGCGCTACGCCCACGCCACCCCTCGCCCGACGCACCGTTAGCTGCGCCGTCTTTTTTTCTTGGCCAGCGGGTGGCGCTCGGCGACCAGGCGTTGCAGCCGAGCGCTCTGAACATGGGTGTAAATCTGCGTCGTAGCGATGTCGGCGTGGCCGAGCATTTCCTGGACGCTACGCAAATCGGCACCGCGATCGACCAGGTGGCTAGCAAAGGCGTGACGCAGCACATGAGGCGACAGCAGCGCTGGATCGAGCCCGGCTTCGAGCGCCAGCTCCTTCAACAACTGCCCGCAGCGCCGCCGCGTCAGATGGCCGTCTTTCCCGCGTGAAGGAAAGAGCCACAGCGAGCCGCGTCCCTCGGCGAGGAAATGCCAGCGCTCGGCGAGATAGGCCGCGAGCGCCGCGCGCGCCGGCTCGCCCACTGGCACCATTCGCTCCTTGTCGCCCTTGCCGCGCACGAGGAGGAAGCGAAGATCGCGCCGTGCCGCGGCGAGCGGCAGACCGACCAGTTCGGAGACACGCAAGCCCGCGCCGTAAAGCAGCTCGACCATGCAAGCGAGGCGCGCGCCCTCCGGCCCCTTGCGCCGGCACGCCGCCGCGATCAGCCGCTCGGTTTCGCTTTCGTCGAGATGCTTGGGCAGGGTCCGCGGCAGGCGCGGCCCGTCGAGCGCCTGGGTCGGATCGTCCCGGCGCACGCCCTCGGCGACGAGAAACCGGAAGAACTGGCGAAATGCCGACAGCCGCCTTGCCGCGGTGCGCGCGCCGAGCCCCGCTTCCGCGAGGCTCGCGAAATAGCGCCGCAAATCCGCAGTCGCGACGCGCGCGAGAGCGCCGCCGACAACGCGCGATAGATCGCCGAGATCGGTGCGGTAGGCGAGGAGCGTCGGTCGCGCCGCGCCGCGCTCGGCCGCCAGCATTTCCATAAACGCCTCGACGTGGCGCGACTCCGGCACCTGTCAAATCCCGGCGGCGAGCGCCGCCTCGACGGACAACGCCCGCGCATCCGCCTCGAGCCCCGCCACCTTCAGCCCAGCCACCACGTGCTCGAGCACGACCGGGTCGGGCGACAGCCGGTCGCCCGCCGCGGCGATGAGCAAGCTCGCCAGCACGGTTTCGCCGACGCGGCGCGCCGACGCGGCTTCGATCTGATCAAGCCATAGCGCGGCGCCTGGCATCAGCGCCTCGTGCGCGGGCCGCAACAGCGACGCCCAATCGAGACTGCCGACCGGCTGGTCGAGCGCCGACAACAGCGCGACCAGCAGATCGGCCTGGCTGGGCGCGGCCGCCGCATCGCGGCTGACCAGCGCGGCGACGGCATCGCGCAGCAGGGGCGCAGCATCTTCGCCGCCGCTGGGCCGCGCCAGTTCGGCGATGAGCTGCAGTTCTTTGGTGCCGGCAAGCTCGATCCAGGGCAAGGCGTCGTCATCGTCGCCCGCCGCGAGCAATGCGCGCGCGGCGTCGCCGGCAAAGCCTTGTAGCCCCGGCCCCGCCCGCAACGCCGCCACCAAGGGCGCGACGAGCCGTGCCGTAGCGACGAACGCACCACGCCGACGCGCGTCAGCCAAGAGCGGCCCCAGCGCCGCGACGCGCAAATCCGGGTCGGTGCTGGCTTGCGCGACATCGTAGAGAATCGCGCGGTCGTGCGCATCGTCAGGCAGCTTGCCGCCTTTCAGCGCGGCGCTCTGCTCGTCGGGCTTCACATCGATGCTGCCGTAAAGGAGCGCCAGCGCCGCGGGCGGCAACGCGCCGAGGGACTCCGCCCGTTCGGCAACGGCCAGCCTATCCAGCGCCGGCACGGCGTCGTTCGTCGCCCAGGTCACGAGCCCCGCCGGACCCGCCGCGGCCAAGGCGTCGGGCGGCAGAGGCAGCTTCGCCGCGGCCAACAGCGCAAGGCGCAGCGGCGTCGGATCGGGCAGTTTGTCAACCTTCTGGCGATGGCCGTCGATCGTGTCGATCAGCGCCTCGAAGACGAGATCGCGGCCGATCTTTTGGTCACGCATCGCGCTCAAGCCCAATCCGGCCTGGTCATAGTTGCCGCTCAAGGCTTGGCAGCCGACCAGCGCTTGATCCCACCATGCATCGCGATAGCGCGCCACGCGATCCTGCACCATCCGGCACGCGCCCGGGACGTCGTTGGCGGCAACGCGCAATTCAACGCTATCGCGGTCGAACGCCTCGCTAACACCGGTTTGCGGCAACGCACCGAGCAGCGGCGCGCCGTCGACCCGGCCGAGCGCGAGCAAACGGTCGAGCCGCAGCTCGACTAGGCTGGGTCCGGCGGTCGGATCGGAGCCCGAAGGTGCCACTGCGTCGCTCAGCAGCAGGCGGCGCGCCAGATCCTGGAGCGTCGGCGAATTGGTCGGGCCCAGCAGCGGCAAGCCGGCAGCGACGAAGGCGCGAGGCGTCGTCAACCACATGTCGCGCGGCAAGGCGCTGTCCGCGGGCCCGAGCGTGCCGACCCATGACGCGTCCACCGGCGGCAGCGTCACCGCCTCGATATCGCCGTTCGCGGACGGGGGCGATGGCGTGGATGACGTGGATGGCGCGGATGGCGCGGATGATGGGGACGAAGCCGCCGGCGGGACCAGTTGGATGGGTGCGCCGATTTCGGCCGCTGCGGGCAACGCCATCAGCAAAAACGCGGCGCCGGCCGCGAGCTCAGCGCGGAAAGCGCGCATCGGGAATGACCTTTTCCACGCGCGCGATCGGGGCCGGAACATTCCACAGCATCAGTAAGGCGCCGCCCCCGAGGATGACGACCAGCAGCACCGCGCCGACCACCAACAGAATTCTAGCCATGTAAAACTGACATCCTAAGGGCCGGGGACCGGCGATTGACGATCCATGGACGCGGTATGCTACGCTGCGTTCATGATTGATTTTCGGCAGTCTATCGGCGCGCCATGGGCGTTTCAATGACGGCTCAGGCGCCGGGAGCGGTCGCGGCATGAGCGCGACGCAGCTGCACGTGCCCAAGACCATCGTTCTGGTCGGGCTGATGGGGGCGGGAAAATCCAGCATCGGAAAACGGCTCGCCCAGGCGCTGGCGCTGCCCTTCGTCAACGCCGATGCCGAGATCGAGGCGGCAGCGGGGGCCACCATCGAGGAGATTTTCGCCCGCGAGGGCGAGGAGACCTTCCGCAATGGCGAACGTCGCGTGATCGCCCGGCTGTTGGACAACCCGACCCAGGTTTTGGCCGCGGGCGGCGGCGCCTTCATGGATCCCGCCACCCGCGCGCTCATTCGCTCGCGTGCCATTTCGATCTGGCTGCGGGCCGATCTCGAGCTTTTGCTCGCCCGGGTCGCGCGCCGCAACAACCGCCCGCTGCTGCAGACCGGCGACCGGCGCGGTGTGCTCGAGAAGCTGATGGCCGAGCGCTATCCCGTCTATGCCGAGGCCGATCTCGTCGTCGACACCGTCGACGGGCCGCCCGAGGTGACGCTGGGCCACGTCATCGACGCGCTCGCCGGATTTCTCGGCGCGGCGCCTCGCGCCAGAGCGGCGCCGTGACCGCGCGCGAGAACCTGCGCGTCGAGCTTGGGGCGCGCAGCTATGACATTGTCGTCGGCACTGGACTCTCGGCCGATGCGGGCGCGCTGGTGGCGCCGGTCGTCAAGCAAAGGCGCGCGATCATTGTCACCGACGAAACCGTGGCGAAGCTCCATCTCGAGGTATTGCGCGCGGGCCTCGACCGGGCCGGGATCGCGCATCGCGCGATCGTGCTGCCGCCCGGCGAGGGCACCAAGGATTTCGCGCATTTTTCGCGTCTCTGCGAGGACGTGCTCGCGCTCGGGCTGGAGCGCATCACGCCGCTCATCGCGCTGGGCGGCGGCGTCATCGGCGATCTCACCGGCTTCGCCGCGGCGACGCTGCTGCGCGGGATCGATTACGTTCAGGTGCCGACGACGCTGCTCGCGCAGGTGGACAGCTCGGTCGGCGGCAAGACCGCGATCGACAGCGCGCATGGCAAGAACATGATTGGCGCCTTTCACCAGCCCGTTCTAGTGCTTGCCGATCTCGACACGCTAGCGACGCTGCCGCGGCGCGAGCTGCTGGCGGGCTATGCCGAAGTGGTAAAATACGGACTCATCGGCGACCGCGGATTCTTCGCTATGGCTCGAAGAAGCGGGCCCGGCCCTAATCGCGGGCGACGTCGATGCACGCCGCCGCGCGGTGCTGACGAGCTGTGCCGCCAAGGCCGCCGTGGTCGCGGTCGACGAGCGCGAAACCGGTGACCGGCAACTCCTGAATTTGGGCCACACCTTTGGCCATGCGCTCGAAAGCCGAGACCGGATTCGGCGACGCGCTGTTGCATGGCGAGGCGGTGGCGCTCGGGATCCGGCTCGCCTTCGATCTGTCGGCCCAGCTTGGGCTGTGCCCGGCGGCGGCGGCGTCTCGCGTGCGCGCGCATTTTCAGGCGGTCGGCCTGCCGGTGGCGCTGAGCCAGGTCGCCAACGGCAAGCGCTTCGATCCGGCGGCGCTGCTCGCGCACATGGCGCATGACAAGAAGGTGCGCGACCGCAAGATCACGCTCATCCTCGCCCGCGACATCGGCGATGCCTTCGTGTCGCGCGACGTCGAGCCAGCGATCCTCGAATCCTTCCTCGCCGCCGAGACCGACGCGCCACCGCCCGCTGCCTCGCGTCATTAGCACGAAAGAATCAAGCCATGCCGCTTCCCGCCGCCGCGCCGCGCGAGCCGATCCACGACAGGCAGATCGAATGCCGAGGCTATCGCCGCGCGGACGGTCTCTGGGACATCGAGGGCCACCTGACCGACACCAAGACCTATGCCTTCAAGAACGAGCATCGCGGCGAGGTGGCGCCAGGCGAGCCGATCCATCAGATGTGGCTGCGCCTCAGCGTCAACGACACGCTAACGATTCGCGCGGTCGAGGCCGCGACCGATCACAGCCCCTTCGCAGTCTGCCCGGCGATCATTCCCAATTTCCAGCGCCTCGTCGGGCTGGGCATCGGGAAAGGGTTCATTAATAAAGTCCGCGAGCTCCTCGGCGGCGTCGAGGGCTGCACCCATCTCGTCGAGATGTTGGGACCGGTCGCAACGACCGCGTTCCAGACTATATTTCCCTACCGCAACCGCATCGCCGCCAGCGCCGGCCGCAACCCGGATGCGAGCCGCAAGCCGCGCCTTCTCAACACCTGCCATGCCTTTGCCGAGAACGGCGAGATCGCCCGCCGGCTGTGGCCCGAGCCGAGCTCCCAAGAGAAGGGCTAAATACCGGATTTTGCCTGGAAAACCGGGGATATTAGAACTTCCTTAGCGCTTCTCCGGTAAACCTCGCGGATGGTCGGTGGAAGCCTCCAATCCGGGGAATCGGCCGCCGCCCCGGCCAGGGCCGGCGCGACCCGCCTTGTCTCCTTCACGACTCTCTATCCCAATCACATAACGCCGTTGCACGGCGTGTTCGTCGAGAACCGGCTGCGGCATCTGCTCGCGAGTGGCCAGGTCGCCACGCGGGTCGTTGCGCCGGTGCCGTGGTTCCCTTGGCGCGCCGAGCTGTTCGGCCGCTATGGCACCTATGCCAGGGTGGCGCGGCGCGAGACCCGCCATGGCATCGCGATCGAGCACCCGCGCCATGTCGCCGTGCCAAAGCTCGGGATGAACTTGGCGCCGCTCATGCTATACCGCGCAGCGCTGCCGGCATTGCGGCGCCTCCAAGCCGAAAGCGGCGATTTCGATCTCATCGACGCGCATTATTTCTACCCCGACGGCGTAGCTGCGGCGATGCTCGGCCGCGCGCTCGGCAAGCCCGTGGTCATCACCGCGCGCGGCAGCGACATCAATCTGATCCCGCAGCACGCCTTGCCGCGTCGCATGATTTTGTGGGCTGCGCGGCAAGCCGCCGGCATCGTCGCGGTCAGCGAGGCACTGCGCCGCGCGCTGATCGCGCTAGGCGTGCCGGCTCATCTCGTGCGCACGTTGCGGAACGGCGTCGATTTGGCGATGTTCCGCCCGCTCGATCGCGAGCGCGTGCGCGCCGCCATGGGGCTTGCCGGACCCGTTCTGCTGTCGGTCGGGCATCTCATCGAGCGCAAAGGCCATGACCGGGTCATCGCCGCATTGCCCCAGCTTCCGGGCTTCACGCTGGTGATCGTCGGCAACGGGCCCGAGCGCGCCAAGCTGGCCGCGCAGGCCGCAAGTCTCGGTGTGGACCCTCGCGTGCATTTTCTCGGCTCGGTCCCGCATGACGAACTGGCGCGGCTCTATTCCGCGGCCGATGCGCTGGTGCTGGCCTCGAGCCGCGAGGGCTGGCCCAACGTGTTGCTCGAAGCGATGGCCTGCGGCACCCCGGTCGTGGCCTCGAATGTCTGGGGCGCGCCCGAGATCGTGGCGCGGCGCGAGGCGGGCGTGCTCATGCCCGAGCTGAGCGCCGACGGCGTCTCTGCCGGAGTCGGCGCGTTGTTCCGCGACTTGCCCGAGCGCGATGCGACGAGGGCGCTTGCCGAAGCCTATAGCTGGGACGAAACCAGCGACGGCCAGCTCCGCCTCTTTGCCGAGGTGCTGGGCGCCCGCACGGCGCGGCGCGCACGGCTTGCCAAAACCTTGCAGCGCGAAGAGGTCTCCCCGCGATGACGCGCAAGGCAGTCCTGCCGAGCGATCGGCCTTTGGGTACGATGGCGGTCCGCACTCGCACCGCCGACATGCCGAGCCTCGCGCTCGGTGCGCCGGTGCAGTTCCTCGGACAATGGCTTCAGCCCATCTCGCTCAGCCCCGACACGCAGCCGATGCTGCAGGTCATCGTCAACACCGAGGAGGAATTCGACTGGTCGCAGCCCTTCGATCAGCGCAACGACGCGGTCGAGAACCTCGCGCATCAGGACGACGCGCAACGGATCTTCGAGCGTCTTGGCGTCAAGCCGACCTATGTCGTCGATTATGCCGTGGCCAGCCAGGCGAACGCCCATGCGCCGCTGCGCGCCTATCGCGAGAACGGCACGGCCGATATCGGCGCTCATCTGCAGCCCTGGGTAAATCCGCCCTTCGTACCGCCATCGACCGGGTCTTCCGACAGCTTCCATTCCTTTGCCGGCAATCTCCCGCCCGAGCTCGAGCGCGCCAAGCTGCACGCGCTCACCGAGGCGATCGAAGGCAATTTCGGCGTGCGCCCGACGATCTATCGCGCGGGCCGCTACGGTCTCGGTCCGCACAGCTTCGAGATGCTCGACGAGCTGGGATATGAGATCGACGCGAGCGTTCTGCCGCATATCGATCTCGGGGGCAAGAACGGCCCCGACTTCAGCGCTATCGGACCCGCGCCATTCTGGTTCGGCACCGGCCGCCGCCGGCTCGGCATTCCGGTGTCCGCCGGCTTCACCGGCCTGTTCGCCGATCAGCGCCGCATCCTCGATGGAACGCTCAACCGACCGTTGATGGAGCGTTGGCGAGTGAAGGCGGTGGCCTCGCGGCTCCGCCTCTTCGACCGCATCACTCTGACACCCGAGGGCTTCACCCTCGCCGAGCAGAAACGGCTGACGCGGGCGCTGCTCGCGCGCGGCCAGCGCATTTTCAATCTCAGCTATCACAGCTCGTCGTTGTTGCCGGGCGGCACGCCATATGTGGCAAGCACCGCGTCGCGCGAGGCTCTGCTCGCCCGGATTGAAGCCTATTTGGTCTGGTTCACGGACAAGATCGGCGGGCGCTTCGCCACGCCCTTCGAGATCAAGCGGTTCATCAATTCCTGGGCACCCGCGGACTAGCCGGCGCCGGCCGGACAAAAATCGGCTGCGGCTGGTCTTTGTCTACTGGCCGCCGCGCGACCGGCGCGGCTCGTCAGTGCGCGCCGAGCTCTTTCAGGTAGGCATTCGCCTCCGCCTTGGCGTCCGAATTTCCGTCCTGATCGGCGAGCTTGGCCAGCATCTCGCGGGCATCGCCCAGCTTGCCGGTGCGCGATAGCGCCACGGCGAGATGGAACTGCACGTTCGGGTCTTGCGGCATGCCGTAGGAAGCGGCCCTGAGATAGGGCAGGCTGCCCTGGGCATCGCCCTGCGCCAAGATAACCCAGCCGAGCGTGTCTTCGACCGCCGATGCCATCGGCGCCAGAGCGTGCGCCCGCTCGGCCACCCCCCGCGCCTTGGGATTGCCCTGCTGCAGGATTCTCATCTCTCGTTTCGAGGTCTCTCACATATTCCTCGTCTTCCGAGCTAAGTTCTCTTTTATTTCGGATTACATTAAACACTCTTCTCTTGTTTCTAATCGCCAACTTCGTAACCTGTTTTGAAATATCGCCATATTTGGATTCTAATAATAGAAGACGCCATCATAACCCACGTATTCTCCGATGTATTCTAAAACGTCATCGGATGTTATCTTTCTATACATCATAGCCAAATCTATTTTCGCGGAAAGCCGTTTATTTTTTAAATCTTCTTGGCGTTTTATATCTTTGAGATTTCGGAAACTATCTCATATATACACCGTAAAAACGTTTTTATTGTGTTTTCGCAATAAGGTATTTAT
>CAWDLZ010000012.1:0-443497 GCA_963803265.1 uncultured Alphaproteobacteria bacterium
CAGCCGGCGCTCCTTATATACCTCGCCATGCGCGGCTCTCCTGCTTCGGCGATCCCGTTCCTCAAGATGCACGGGCTCGGCAACGATTTCGTCGTGCTCGATGCCCGCGCGCGCACCCTCGCGCTCGAGGACAAATCTGCGCAAGCGATCGCCGATCGCCATCGCGGCGTCGGCTGTGACCAAATTCTAATTATTGAGAAACCGAAAGCCCCCGGCGCCGACCTTTTCATGCGCATCCGCAACGCCGATGGCGGCGAAGCCGAGGCCTGCGGCAATGGCGCGCGCTGCGTCGCCGACGTCGAGATGCGCGCCACCGGGCGAGGCCGCATCGTCATCGAAACCTTGGCCGGCCTGATCGAGGCGACTCGCGCCGGCGGGCAGCGCGTCGCCGTCGATATGGGCGAGCCGCGCTTCGGCTGGCGCGAGATTCCGCTGGCGCGCGAGTGCGATACGCTGCATGTGAAGCTGGCGCTGGATACGCTCGCCGACCCCGCTTGCACGAATATGGGCAATCCACACGCCACTTTCTTCGTGCCCGATGTCGCGGCGATCGACCTCGAGACGCTGGGGCCGCTGCATCGAGCACGATCCGATCTTTCCCGAGCGTGCGAATATCGGCGTGGCGCAAATCCTCGCGCGCGACCAAATCCGGCTGCGCGTCTGGGAGCGCGGCGACGGCTTGACCCTCGCCTGCGGCAGCGGCGCGTGCGCAGCGCTCGTCGCCGCGAGCCGGCGCGGGCTTGCCGCACGCCGCGCCGAGGTGATCGCGGACGGCGGATCGCTCGACATCGAGTGGCGCGCCGACAATCACGTGACCATGACCGGGCCAGTCGCGACAAGCTTTACCGGCACGCTCGACCCCACGCTCTTGGCCTGACGTGCCGCTCGAAATCCTCACCTTCGGCTGCCGGCTCAATGCCTTCGAATCCGAGGTGATCCGCGGCCACGCGCTCGCGGCCGGGCTCGACGACGCGGTGATCGTCAACACCTGCGCCGTCACCGCGGAGGCCGAGCGCCAGGCGCGGCAGGCGATAAGGCGCGCGCGCTCGTCGCATCCGCTCGCGCGCCTCATCGTCACCGGCTGCGCGGCGCAGATCGACCCGCAGCGCTTCGCCGCCATGGCGGAGGTCGATCTCGTCCTCGGCAACGAGGAAAAGCTGAAAGCCGAGAGCTATCGCTCCGCCGGGGACACCCGCGTCGCCGTAGGCGACATCATGGCGCTCAAGGAAACCGCGGCGCATCTCATCGAGGGCTTCGAGCATCGCGCCCGCGCCTTTGTCGAGGTGCAGCAGGGGTGCGATCATCGCTGCACCTTCTGCATTATTCCCTTCGGCCGCGGCAACAACCGCTCGGTGCCAATGGGCGAGATCGTGCGCCAGGTTCGCGCGCTCGTCGCCGCTGGCTTTCGCGAAGTGGTGCTGACCGGCGTCGATCTGACCGGCTTCGGCGCCGGCCTGCCGGGCGCGCCGCGGCTCGGCCAGTTGTGCCGAAGGCTCTTGGCGTCGGTCCCGGAATTGACGCGGCTGCGCCTCAGCTCGCTCGACCCAAGCGAGATCGACGAAGAGCTGTGGCGGCTCGTCGCCGAGGAAGCGCGGCTCTTGCCGCATTTTCATTTCTCGCTCCAGTCCGGCGACGATCTCGTCTTGAAGCGCATGAAGCGTCGGCACAGCCGCGCGCAAGCGCTCGAGGCTTGCGCCCGCGCCAGGGCACTTCGCCCCGGCATCGCCTTGGGCGCCGATCTCATCGCCGGATTTCCGACCGAGGACGAGGCAATGTTCGAGCGCACGCTCGCGCTCGTGGACGAAGCCGGGCTCGACTACACCCACGTCTTTCCGTTCAGTCCGCGGCCCGGCACGCCGGCCGCGCGCATACCGCAACTGCCAAGGGCGTTGGTGCGCGAGCGCGCGCGGCGCCTGCGCCAGGCGGGCGCAGCGGCGCTGGCGCGAGCCCTCGAGCAGCGCGTCGGCAGCCATGCGCAGGTGCTGGTCGAGCGGCCCGGCTTCGGCCGCAGCGAGCATTACGCGCCGGTGAGCTTTACCGGGGACGCCGCCGAGGGCACCGTCGTCCAGGTGCGGGTGACGCGCGCCGAGCCTGCCATGCTATTCGGCCAGGCGGCATGACCAGCGCGGCATCGGGGTTCGTCGCGCGGCTCAAGAGCGGGCTGCAGCGCTCGGCGCAGCGCCTCGCCGAGGGCATCGCCGCGATCGTCACGAAGCGCAAGCTCGACGATGCGACGCTCCACGAGCTCGAAGAGCTGCTGATCGCGGCCGATCTCGGCGTCGAGCTGGCGCGGAGCCTGACCGAGCGCTTGCGCCGCACCCGCTTCAATCAGGAGGTGAGCGCCGAGGAGATCCGCGCCGCGTTTCTGGCCGAGGAAGTGACCGAGGTCTCTGAAGCCGGTGGCGCTTCCGCTGCGTCATCGACCCCGCCGCCAAGCCCTTCGTGATCCTGGTCGTCGGCGTCAATGGCAGCGGCAAGACGACGACCATCGGCAAGCTCGCCAAGACTTATCGTCGATGGCGGCAAGCGCGTCGTGATCGCGGCCGGCGACACCTTCCGCGCCGCCGCGGTCGAGCAATTGAAGATCTGGGGCGAGCGCGCCGGCGCGCCGGTGATCGCGCGTGACACCGGCGCCGACGCGGCGGGTCTTGCCTTCGACGCGCTGGACGTGGCGAGGACGCAAGGCGCCGACGTGCTGCTGATCGACACCGCCGGCAGGCTGCACAACAAGGCCGAATCTCATGGCCGAGCTGCAGAAGATCGTACGCGTGCTAAAGAAGGCCGAACCGGCTGCGCCGCACGCCGTGCTGCTGGTGCTCGACGCGACGGTCGGGCAGAACGCGCATGCCCAGGTAAAGACCTTCCGCGACATGATCGGCGTCACCGGACTCGTCATGACGAAGCTCGACGGCACCGCTAAGGGCGGCGTGCTGGTGGCCTTGGCCGAGAGCTATCGGCCTGCCCGTCCATTTCATCGGCGTGGGCGAGGCGGCCGAGGATCTGCGGCCGTTCGTCGCCGCGGATTTCGCCACGAGCCTCGTCGGGCTCGAGAGTTGATGCTATCCTTCACGCCATGAACCGAACCCACCTCTGGCATCGAGCCGGCGCCGGCATTCTCGGCGCGGCCTTCTTCCTCGCCGCGTCTTTCCCCGTCCATGCCCTCGATAAGCTCCGGGTCGGCAAGGCTCAGGCCGACTCCTTCTCGTTCGTCCCGCTCGACATCGGCATCGAGCAGGGCATTTACGCCAAGCACGGCCTCGATGTCGAAGCCGCCGGCTTTGCCGGCGACGCCAAGCTGCAGCAGGCGATCGCGGCCGATGCCATCGATATCGGCATCGGCTCGGGCCCGGCGCTTGCCTTCGTCGCCAAGGGCAATCCCGAATTGGGTGTCGCCGCCATGGCGAACCAGCCGCTGCTGCTGGTTTTGAGTGTCCAGAAAGACGGGCCCATTCACGCCGTCGCCGATTTGAAGGGCAAGACCATCAGCGTCTCGACCGCGGGTTCGCTCACCGAATGGCTGGTGCGCGAGCAATCGCGCCAGGCGGGTTGGGGCCCCGACGGCATCAACATCGTCGAACTCGGCTCCAACCCCTCGCAGATCGCGGCGCTCAAGACGAAACAGGTCGACGGCTTCGTCGCCGACGTGGCCTTGGCCTACAAGCTCGAGGAAGATAACACCGCGCGCATCCTCGTGCGGTTCGGCGACCTCGTGACCAATTTCCACATTCACGTCATCTACGCGACGACGAAGGCGATCGCCGAGCGGCCCGACGACATTCGTGCGTTCCTGGCCGGCTGGTTCGAGACCATCGCCCTCATCCGTAAGAACAAGCCACTGATGGTCGATGCGGCGACGAAGATCATGAACATCTCACCCGAGATCGCCGGTCGGGCCTATGATGACGTGATGCCGATGTTCTCCGACACCGGACGGTTCGACCCCAAGGCCCTAGCGATCCTCGCCCATTCTTTCGTCGAGATGAAGGTTCTGCCGACCGAGCCCGACATGACGAAGCTCTATACCGAAAGATTCTTGCCGGTCGCATCGCAATAGAGCCGGCGTCACCGACCCTGATTCCAAGGCGATCGCGGATAGGCCCTCAGAGCGCGAGCGTGCCCGGAACGAACAGCTCGTCCACCGGAATCCGCCGCGAGATATTGCCCTGCTCATGGGCATAGCGCAGGAACGTCTCGAGATTCTTGCGGTTGGGCGGAAGCCCGTGCACAAAAGGGTCCGGGCCGTAAGCGGCCAGCTGTTGCTCCAAGCAAAACATCGAGTCAACCAGCGACAGCATCTTCTCGATCCGCCACATCTCGTCGGCGTAGCGCTGGGCATCGACGAAAGCTTGATAGAGGCTGAGGGCGATCCACGGCTCGCGCTCGGCCAGCGCCTTCTTCATGACGATGACGTGGCTCACCGGCACGAAGCCGAGGCGTCGGACGAAACGATGCGTCTCGGCCTGGCAATCCGGGAACAGGCGCCTTATCCAGCTTTCGCGATTCTGGAACTCCTGCGGCACGCGGGGGCAGAGGATCGCGTCGACCTCGCCATCCCGCAATTTTTCCTCGGGCGTCTTGTCGTCGCGGATATCGACCTTGATGCCCTGGGGCACGACATAGCCGGCAATCTCGGGCCGGTTCGTGATCCAGGTCGCCTGCTCGGGCGAGAAGCCGTAATGCTCCTTGAAGAGGCCGCGCAGCCAAAGATTGATGGTGTTGCGATAGCTCTGAACGCCGATGCGCTTGCCGATAAGGTCGCTCGGCCGAGTGATTTTGGAGTCCGCATGCGCATAGACAAAGGCCAAGATCGGATCGCGCAACGGAAAGACCGGGATCGCGATGCAGGGCTCGCCGCGGTCGCGTGCCGCGACATACAACGACAAGGACATTTCGGCGGCGTCGTAATCCTCATAGACGGGCCGGACACAGAAATCGCCGACCCACTGGGTGGTAGCCTTGAGCTCGATGCCCTTGGCCTTCACGCGCCCATCGACCAGCGGCCTGGTGCGGTCGTAATCGGCGAAAGCGACATGAATGGGATAAAGGCCGCTTGCCGCGCGCGTCGCGCGCTCCGCGACGACGGATCCGGTGTCGGGTGCGGTCATGGCTGTCTCCTCCAAAGCGGCGTAAACCGTATCATCCGGTTGCGGCATCCGAAAGCGGAACGGCGCCGCGACGCTTTCCGCGCGCGGCGTCCTCAATTATCATTCGCCCGACCCACACTCCCGGTTCGTCGGAAACCCGCGTTCGAGCGCATGAATTTCCCAAGGCAGATGGCACCGACGATCCGCTCCAGGCCGCTGATTTCGCCAAGAGCCTCCTGGGGCTTCAGAGCCGGGATGCGCCTGATCGCAAGCATTTTCGCGCTCGCGCTGATGCTGGGCCTCGGCCAGCCAGCGGCGGCGGCCGAGATGCTGATCGTCACCGACATTCACTTCAATCCGATGGCGGACAAGGCCCTCGTCGATCGCTTAGAGGAGGCCGAGCCCGCGCAATGGGCGGCGATCCTCGATTCGAGCCCCCTCCGCATGAGCGCCTATGGCGAGGACACCAACTGGCCGCTCTTACGCTCAGCCCTTGCGGCAATGACAGCCGGGCCGAAGCCCGATTTCGCGCTGGCGCCGGGTGATTTCCTGGCCCATCGCTTCCGCGCGCTGTTCGACGCCGCCTCGACGGATCGCAGCGATGCCGCGTTCCGCCGCTTTACCGCCAAGACGATGCGCTTTCTCGGGCTGCAGCTCGAAGCGGCGTGGCCGCACACGCCGATTTTTCCTGCGCTCGGCAATAACGACGAGCTGTGCGGGGATTTCGAGTTGCGCCCGGGCGATGCGTTTCTCGCCGATACCGAAGATATCGCGGCGGCGATGATCGGCACCGCGGCAGACGCGGCCGTTCGCCGCTCGTGGCGCGCGCTCGGCAATTACGTGGTGCCCAATCCAGCGGCGAAGGATCAGCTCATCGCCATCGTCAACACCAATTTCCTTTCACCCCGTTACAAGAACGCATGCGGGACGCCGGCCGACGGGAATCCGGCCGCGGCGACGCTCGCCTGGCTCGGCGGCGTCCTTGGCGACGCCGCCGCGGCGGGGCGCAAAGTCTGGCTCGTCTATCACGTCCCGCCCGGCATCGACGCCTTCGCCAGCGCCGAGCACGATGTCTGCCCGATCGAGCCGGTGCCGATGTTCGCCGAGCCCTATGCCGGCCAATTCCATGCGCTCATGCGGCGTTATCGCGGCACCGTGACAGCGAGCTTCGCCGGCCACACCCATATGGATGGATTCCGGCTGGAGGGCGAGAACGGCCACGCCTTCGGCTTCGTGATGGGGACCCCGGCGGTGAGCCCGATTTTCGGCCAGAACCCGGCATTCCGCCGCGTCACGCTAGGCGCTGACGGCACGCTGGCCGACGAGACCGTCTCATACCTCGCCAATCTCGGCGAGGCCCAGCGCGGCGGGGCGGCGCAGTGGCGCGACGAGGCGAGTTTCGATAGCGCCTGGGGCTTGCCGCGTTTCGACCGGGCGAGCCTCACCGAGCTCTCTCGCCGCATGGCGGCCTCGACCACCTTGCGTGACCGCTGGCTCGACCGCTATGCCGTGCAAGGCCCGGCGCGCAGCGAGGTCGATGCGGCCAATTTCGCCGTCTATCGCTGCGCGGCAGGCAATGATCGCAGCCAAGATTTCGCGCGCTGCACCTGCGCGGGCGCCGCACGCTAAGCGGACATTCCGGCGGAATGCGGCCGAGCCGGACTTGCGGTCGGGCGTTCTTCGGGCCAAATTCGCTTGCTGTTCATGAGGAGCGAGACCCGATGGCTAAAACCGTGAAACGCGGCCGACATTTCCTGCACGTCCCCGGCCCCAGCAACGTGCCCGACCGTGTGCTGCGGGCGATGGACCAGCCGGTCATGGACCATCGCAGCCAGGAATTTTTCGACCTGTGCAAGTCGGTTTGCGCCGGCATGAGACGCATCTTTCGCAGCTCCGGCCCGGTCGCCATCTATCCCTCCTCGGGCACCGGCGCGTGGGAAGCCGCGCTGCTCAACACCCTGTCGCCGGGCGACAAGGTGCTCGGCTTCGAGACCGGGCATTTCGCCAATCTGTGGCGCATCATGGCCGAGCGTCTGGGCCTCGTCGTCGATTTCATTCCTGGGGATTGGCGCCATCCGATCGACGCCGCCGAGATCGAGCGCCGCCTCAGCGCGGATCGCGGCCATGAGATCAAGGCAGTGATGATCGTCCATAGCGAGACCTCGACCGGCGTGGCGAGCTCGGTTCCCGCCATGCGCCAGGCGATCGATCGCGCCAAGCACCCGGCCTTGCTGATGGTCGACGCGATTTCGTCGCTCGGCGTGCATGATTACCGCCACGACGAATGGGGCGTCAACGTCTCGATCTGCGGCTCGCAGAAAGGGCTGATGCTGCCACCGGGCCTCGGCTACAACGCGATCTCTAAGAAGGCGCTCGAGGCCAACAAGCACGCCAAATTGTCGCGCGCCTATTTCGACTGGCAGCCGATGGTCGCCGCCAACGAGACCGGCTCGTTTCCCTTTACCCCGGCGACCAGCATGTTCCTGGCCGCCACCGAGGCCATCGCGATGATGGAAGAGGAAGGTCTCGACAACATCTTCGCCCGCCACGACCGCCTCGCCGAGGCGGCGCGCCGCGCGGTGCGGGCCTGGGGCCTCGAGGTGCTCTGTGCCGACCCCAAGGCTTATGCCCACGCGCTCACGGCGGTCGTCGTGCCTGAGGGAGTCAACGCCGACGCCCTGCGCGGGGTCATCCTCGAGCGCTTCGACGTCTCGCTTGGCGCCGGACTTGGCAAGGTCGCGGGCAAGGTCTTCCGCATCGGCCATCTCGGCTGGATCAACGAGTTGATGCTGACCGGCGCCTTGGCCGGCGTCGAGATGGGGCTGGCCGCGGCGGGCGTGCCGCATAAAAGCGGCGGCGTCCAGGCTGCGATGGACTATTTCAGCGGCAACGTCGGCGCCCATGGACGTTGACGCTTTCGCGGCGTGCCTCATCGCGGCGCGGCAGGGCGGCGACCGCATCGCCACGTTGAGCCGAGCCGAAGCGCCGGCCAGCGTCTCCGAAGCCTATGAAGTGCAAGAGGCGATCCTGCGGCGCTTGGGGTTAGGCATCGCCGGCTGGAAGGTCGGCGCCGCGACCCCGACCGCCTTGCCGCAAGCCGGGCCGATCCTCGCCGACCGCTGCCAGGCCAGCCCGGCTCGTTTCGCTCTGCTGCCCAACGCGCTCAGGACCGTCGAGGCCGAGCTGTCCTTCCGCTTCGGCCGCGACCTGCCGCTGCGCGCGTCCCCTTATGACGAGGCAGAGACCTGGGACGCGGTCGAGAGCCTGCACGTCGCCATCGAAGTCCTGGAATCGAGCTTCGTCGACCGAAGGTCTGTCCCCGAGCATGCGCCCCTAGCCGATCTCTTGAACAATGGCGCGTTCTGCCATGGGCCCGCGATCCGCGATTGGCGCGGCATCGAGATCGCGCGGCCCAGCGCCATGCTGCTCATCGACGGCCAGGAAATCCGCCGCGCCAGCGCCGGTACGCCCGGCGGCCACCCGCGCCGGTTGCTGGCTTGGCTCGCCAATCATGCCAGCCAGCGCGGCCATCCGCTCAAGCGCGGTGACATCGTCACCACCGGCAGCCATACCGGTATGGTTGACGCCCCTTCCGGGGCCAGAGTGACGGCAAGGTTCGAGGGGCTGGGCGAGGCGAGCCTCACATTTCTCGATTGACTTAGTATAAGTGTAAACTTACGGTAAGTTATGGCTTACGTTGATGCTGGCCTCGTGGCTTTGGCCGACCCGACGAGGCGCCAAATTTTCGAACGTCTAGCCGCCGGTCCACGCTCGGTTGGGGCTTTGGCTCAGGGTCTTCCGGTGAGCCGCCCGGCGGTGTCGCAGCATCTGCGGCAACTCAAGGAGGCGGGGCTGGTGACCGATCACACGGAAGGCACGCGGCGCGTCTATCGGATAGACCCCGCCGGGCTCGGCGCGATCCGGCAATGGCTCGACCGGTTCTCGGATGGCGCGCTCGCCTCCTTCAAGGAAGAGATTGATTGCAACCAAGGGAGTACGGCATGAGCCGCTGGTGGCTCAAATCGCACAGCATCAACGCCACCAAATCGCCGATGAAGGAAATCGTGATGGAGCCGTACCCGCGCGGGCGCTGGTTCGAGCGCGGCGAGGATGGCAGCGAATGCCAGTGGGGCAAGGTGCTCGCCTGGGAACCGCCCGCGCGCCTCGTCCTGGCGCGGCAGATCGGCGCGAATTGGCAGTTCGACGCGAACCTCGTCACCGAGGTCGAAATCCGCTTCATCCCCGATGGCGGCGGCACTTCGGCCGAACTCGAGCGACCGCAATCTCGACCGCTTTGGCGAACAGGCCGATGCCATGCGCAAGGCGATTGATTCGCCGGACGGCTGGAGCGGGAAACTCGAAAGTTTCGCCACGACGGTGGCGGTTCCGTGAATCACGGGGAAAACCCGGACGGAGCCAGCGTTCCAATGGGTTAGGCGATTCTGAAACCTGTGGAGCGAGACGGGATCGAGGGTGGATGCTTCGGCGCTTTGCCGGTGCCGGTTCCAGCGCTTAAAGTAGCGATCATGACGAACAGCGAAACGACGAGCCTCTTCCCCGAGGATATCAAGGGCGGCGCGCGCACCGGCATCCTGCCGTTCCAGGCGATCAATGCGATGCTGCGCGAGCACGAGATCTGGGCAAAGACCGAGATCCTGGCCGATCAGGTGCAGCCGGCGAGCATCGATCTGCGGCTCGGCGCGACGGCGTGGCGCGTGCGCGCGAGCTTTCTGCCCGGGCCCGACAGCACCGTGGCCGACAAGATCAAGGAGCTCGACGCCTATCCGATCGACATCGGCGCTGGCGCCGTGCTGGAAAAAGGCTGCGTCTACGTGGTGCCGCTCCTCGAGTCGCTGAATCTCAAAAGCGGTGTCACCGCCTTCGCCAATCCGAAGAGCTCGACCGGCCGGCTCGACATCTTGACCCGACTCATCGCCGACCGTTCGAGCGGGTTCGACCGGCTGGATCGCGGCTATCAGGGCCCGCTTTATGTCGAGATCGCGCCGCGCACGTTCAGCGTCGTGGTGCGCGAGGGTTCGCGCCTCAATCAACTCCGCTTCCGGCGCGGCTCGCCGGTCGTCGCCGCGAGCGAATTGCAGCGCCTCCACGATGCCGGGCAGCTTGTCATCGACGAAGCCAACGCGCAGGATTTCGCCGACCGCAAGATGCTGCGCCTCTCGGTGGATCTTCACGGCTCCGGCAAGGGAAGCCTCATTGGCTTTCGCGCGAAGAAGTACACCGACCGGATCGATGTCGAGAAGATCGCGCATTACGATCCAGCCGATTTCTGGGAGCCGATCGCCTATCAGCGCGACCCGCCGCTCATCCTCGATCCCAATGATTTCTATGTGCTCGCGACCAAGGAGGCGGTCCGCATCCCGCCCGAGCTCGCTGCCGAGATGGTCGCCTATGATACCTCGGTGGGGGAATTCCGCGTCCATTATGCCGGCTTCTTCGATCCCGGCTTCGGCTGGGGCGGCGCGATCTCGAAAGCCGTGCTCGAAGTTCGCTCGCACGAAGTTCCGTTCACGCTCGAGAACGGCCAAACCGTCGGCTGGCTGCACTACGAGCGCATGGCCGGGCGGCCCGACCAGCTCTATGGCGCGGGGCTCAAATCCAATTATCAAGGCCAGGGTTTGGCGCTCGCCAAGCAGTTCAAGCCCTTCGGCGGCTAAGCCAACCTCGCTAACAACACTTAACGCTCCGCTAACGCTTTCTTAACCATCCTTCATCATGGTTAAGGCACGGTTGTTCGGGTGGCGGCAGGCCGGGCTTGCGGCAGGCCGGCCCCAACGCCAATAATTGAGCGGATCATACTTGCGGGCGTCATCCTTGGCCAAGCCGGACCCTCACCTCAAGCGCCAGATCGTCGCGATCGTCGACGACCGCGCGACCAATCTCAAAATCCTCGAGAAGCTGGCGGCCTCGCTCGCCGAAGGCGTCGAGGTCAAGAATTTCGACCGGCCGCAAAAGGCGCTGGACGAGGCGCCGTTCGCGCCGCCCGATCTCGTGATCACCGATTTCAACATGCCCGAGCTCGACGGCGCGGCCTTCATCCGGCGCTTCCGCGCCATCCCGTCCTGCGCCGACGTGCCGGTGATCGTGATCACCGCCTATGAAGACCGCGATCTGCGCTACAAGGCGCTCGAGGCCGGCGCGACCGACTTCTTGCTGAGCCCGGTGGATCATCACGAGTTCCGCGTGCGCTCGCGCAACCTGTTGACGCTGCGGCGCCAGCAGCTTCAGTTGAAGGAGCGCGCCACCTCGCTCGAGCAGAAAATGCAGGCCGACGCCAAGCGCCACAAGGACGCGCTCCGGGAAAGCCACGAGCTGTTGATGCGGGTCATCGACGCCGTGCCCGTCATGGTCGCCGCCACCGACCGCGAGGGGCGCTATGTTTTCGTCAATGACTGGTTCGCGCGCCGCGCCGCCCGGCCGGCGAGCCAATTGATCGGCCTCACGCCGCAGCAGGTGCGCGACGATCTCAGCGCGCGCGCCGCGATGGAGCGCGACCGCCGCATCATGGCCGGCATCGACCAAGCCGGCTCGTTCGAGGAAACCGTGCCCACCGGCGACGGCGAGCGCCGCGTGTTCATCACCACCAAGGCGCTGCTGCGCGATCCCTCGGGGCAAGCCCGCGCTGGTGGTGACCGCCGCGCTCGACATCACCGACCGCAAGGAGGCCGAGTTGGCGATCGTCGACGCCAGGGACGAGGCCGAGCTGGCCAGCCGCAGCAAGACCGAATTTCTCGCCAATATGAGCCATGAGCTGCGGACGCCGCTCAACGCGATCATCGGCTTCAGCCAGGTGATGGCCGACGAGATCATGGGGCCGCTGGGCAGCGCGCGCTATGTCGGCTATGCGCGCGACATCTGCACCAGCGCGCAACATCTGCTCGGCATCATCACCGACATTCTCGACGTCTCGAAGCTCGAGGCCGGCAAGGTGGAGGTCGACGAGGAGGAAACCGAGCTTGCCGGCGTCGTGCGAGATGTGATGCAATTGGTCGGAGAGCGGGCCCGATCGCTCGAGATCGGCATCGATATCGATCTGGCGTCCAATCTGCCGCGCCTCAGGGCCGATCCGCTGAAGCTGAAGCAGGTTCTGCTCAATCTCATCACCAACGCGGTGAAGTTCAGCCACGCCGGCGACCGCGTGCGCCTCTCGGCGCGCTTCGGCGAGGATGGCTACACGGTCGCGGTGGCCGATCATGGCATCGGCATGGATCCGGCCGAGGTCGAGACAGCGGTGACGCGCTTCGGTCAGGTGGCAAGCGCCTGGAGCCGGCGCCATCCCGGCACCGGGCTTGGCTTGCCGCTGGCGATCGGTCTTGTCGAGCTGCATGGCGGCCGCCTTGGCATCGAGAGCCGGAAGGGCGTCGGCACTACCGTCACCTTCACCCTGCCGCGCGACCGCGCCATAACGCCATCGATCGCCGCCTCGGCGTAACTCGCCGGCGCCGGCGGTGGAGCAGGCGCGGGCCAACCGCTTAATGCCTCAACCGATCGTCGGTATAGACCGCATCACCACCTAAGGGTAGATTTTTGGGCGCTTAAGCGGCACTATGGAAATCGGCGCCCAGCACTGCAGGAGCGCCCGTTTTACTGTGGCGGGGAAGCCGGAAAGCGACTTATGACAGAGCGGCCCGAGTCGGCCCAAACGCCCGCGCCCGCGTCTTTTGTTGCACGCAGCCGCGCGATCATGGTCGCGCTCGCGATTTATGCCGTGGCGGCGCCGCTGCTGGTGGCGGAAATTCTGGCGCCGGACATTTCGGCCTTGCCTTCGCCCAGCCTGTTCATGGCCGCGCTCGGCTTGGCGCTGGCGGGGCCCGGTCTCGCCGCGATCACGATCGCGCTCAAAGGGCTCGGCCAGACCATCCAGGACCTGACCCTTCGGCGCGATACCGAGCCGCAGCAGGCCGTCATCCGCATCTTCATCGCCGGCGCGGTGCTCGTGTATCTCGCCGGTCTCGCGGCGCTCGGCAAGGGTGGCGACACGATCCTGCCCCTCCTGGCGGTCGATGTGCCTGGAATGCTCAGTGCCTGGGTACTGTTCGTCCATCTCATGGCCGATCCGGCACCCTCGCGCCTGCGCCGCGCCGCCGCCATGGTCAACGACGTCGCGCTGATCTCGGTTTTTCTTCACGTCGGCGGCCCTTACGCGGCGCCGTGGTTCTCGATCTATCTGTGGGTCATATTGGGCTTCGGCTTCCGCTTCGGCTTGCCGCCTCTGATCGCCTGCGCCGGCCTCGCCATCATCGGCTTTGGCGCGGTATTTGCGACGACGCCCTATTGGCAGGCGCGCTGGCCTTCCGCCGCCGGCGTCGGCCTGGCGCTAGTGCTTCTGCCAGCTTACGCGGCAACGTTGGTGCGCCGCCTCACCGCCGCCAAGGCGTTGGCCGAAGACGCCAGCGCAGCGAAGACGCGGTTCCTCGCGATCATGAGCCACGAGCTGAGGACGCCGCTAAACAGCGTAATCGGCATGGGCTCGCTGATCGCCCGCACCAAGCTCGACCCGGAGCAGAGCGACATGCTGGCAACGATGCAGCATTCCGCGCGCCAGCTGCTCGGTCTCATTGGCGATCTGCTCGATCTCTCGAAGCTCGAGGCCGGCAAGCTGGCACCCCCGGTCGAGAGCTTCGTCGCTCCACGAGGCGATGGGGGGCGCCATCGCCATCATCCGCCTGCAAGCCGAGGCCAAGGGCTTGGCGCTCACCCTGCGCATCGACCCGCGCTTGCCGCATGCCTATCGCGGCCTGCCGATGCAGCTTCGCCAGGTTCTCGTCAACCTTCTGGCCAACGCCGTCAAGTTCACGCCGAAGGGACACATCGCCCTGACCGCGACGCTGGTGGCGCGCGCGGGCAACAGCGTCACGCTGGCCATCGTGGTGCGCGACGACGGCATCGGCATCCCGAAAGAGGCGCAGGCGCGCATCTTCGAGATCTTCACCCAAGCCGACGAAACCGTGACGCGGCGCTTCGGCGGGACCGGTTTGGGCCTGGCCATCGCCAAGCAGTTGACAGAACTGATGGGCGGCACGATCGCGCTCGACAGCGAGGTCGGCAAGGGCAGCAGCTTCACGGTAACGCTAACGCTCGAGCAGGATGCCCGCGATGGCGTGCGGCCGCCCGACCTGCTGGGGCGGAAATTGGTGCTGATCTCGGCCGACAACGAATTCGCCGCCATCAACGAAGGCCGCTTGCGCGCCTGGCGCGGCGAGGTGCAGTTGATCGCCGAGGGCGAGCGGGCCTTGGGCGAGTTGGCGCTTGCCGGCAAGACCGACCGCGCGCCCATCGTCATCGTCAACGGGCGCAATAATCCGCTGGCGGGGTTGAGCCTCGCGCATCGTGCGATGACCGCGATGGCGATCCCGCCGCTCATCTTGTTCGTGGCACCGCCGAACGGCAGCGAGGCGATCGCGGGCCTCGCCGCGGCGCAACTCGCCGCCGTGATCGAGGCGCCATTGGGCGAAGCCGATCTGGCCAGCGCGCTCTTGGGCGTCTCGCGGGCGACGAGCCGGTATACCTCGCGCCGCCCGCGCCATCGGCAGCACTTGTCGCAAAGCCCGCAACCGCCGAGCCGTCGCCGGTAGCCGCGGCCAAGCGCCTGAAGATCCTCGTCGCCGACGACAATGCCGCCAATTGCAAGATCCTCAAAACCGTGCTCGAGGGCGCCGGCCATGAGGTCGAGATGGCGGGCGATGGCGAGGCGGCGCTGTCGGCGCTCGAGCGCACGCATTTCGATCTCGCTCTACTCGACATTAACATGCCCGAGGTGAGCGGCTATGAAGTGGCGAAGCTGTACCGCGTCAGCCATGTCGGCGAAGGGCGTCTGCCGATCGTGGCCTTGACCGCCGACGCCACGTCGGAGACCGAGCGGCTGTGCCGCGAAGCCGGGATGGACGCGGTACTGACGAAGCCGGTCGAGACGGCGCAGCTGTTGTCGGCGCTCGACGAAATCTATGCGCGCGCGGCGCGGCCCGAGCGCATCGCGGTGGGCGCGCCGCCGGTGGTGACGCCCATTGCCTCGCATCCCCGCTTCGTTCCGGATGCCGGCGCGGTGCTGGACGAGGAGACTTTCGAAGCGCTCCGGAATCTCGGCGGGCCCGAGTTCGTCGCCGAGGTGGTCGACACCTTCCGCAAGGACGCCTGGCGGCTGATCGATCAATTGAAGCAGGCCGCCGAGGCCGCCGATCTGCGCGAGTTTCGCGACCTGATGCATTCGCTGCGCAGCGGCGCCGCCAATGTCGGCGGCGTCAAGCTGTGCCAGACGCTAACCGGGCTGCGCGACGTCTCGACCAAGGATTTGCGGGCGAACGGCGCATCCTATGTCGAGAAGATCGAAGGCGAGTTGTCGCGGCTCGACACCACCCTCGGCCAGCACCTCGACGGCCAGCGCCGAATCTGAGCGGCTATCCCAACAACTCGGCGACCGCGCGCTCGACGCCGGCGCGCAAGAATCCCTGGTCGCCGCCGAAAGTAACGAGGCGGAAGCCCTTGCCGGAAAAATTCCTGGCCGAGCGCGCCGAGCCGGTGTGAATCCCCGGCACGATCTTGTGGCGCTGGCAGGCGGCGAGGATCTTCGCCACCGCCGCGACGTGCTCGGGCTCGTCGCGATCGAGGCCCGGCCCGAGCCCCAAGGAGATGGCGAGATCGCTCGGGCCGATATAGATGCCATCGAGCCCCGCTGTCGCCGCGATCTCATCGACCTTTTCGAGCCCTTCCCGGGTCTCGACCATGACGAAGCAGAGGATGCCGTCGCCGATCACTTTCATATCGCGGGTGCCCATCACCAGCGCCGCGCGGGCCGGGCCGTTGGAGCGCTCGCCCTTGGGCGGATAGCGGCAGGATGCCACGGCATGCGTCGCCTCGCGCGCATTGCTCACCATTGGCACGATCACGCCTTGCGCGCCGGCATCGAGCGACTTGCCGATCAGCCAGTCGCTCGTTGGCCGGAACCCGCGTCAGCGGCACCCCGCCCCGGGCGTCGATCCCGCGCGCCATCTCGACCATGTCGCGCCAATCGCACAGCCCGTGCTGCTGATCGACACAGACGTAATCGACGCCCTTGACGCAGGCGACTTCCGAGGCGAAGGCGGAAGGCAAGGAGGCAAAGAGACCGAAGACGGTCTCGCCCTTCGCCCATTTTTCTCGCAGTGCCAATGAAGTGGCCATCGCGTGACGCTCCCAGTGCGGAAGGAAGCCGCGATCCTCGCCGCGCCAGGGCGCGGAGTTGAATCGCCCGAAAAGCGCCCGAGGCGTCAGACCGCGTGACGCACCGCGCGGCGCTCCTGCGCCGCGACGAGGCGCAGCATGCGCCGCAGGCCAGCCTCGTCGAGCTTCAGGGCGGCCTCGACCCAAAGGTCGGCGATCCGCGACATTTCCTCGAACGAGACCGTGCTGACGAGACGCCGGGCACGATAGAGCGCGCGCAGCGCGGCATGACGCCGGCCGCCGCGACCGATGAAATCATAGAGCGCGCTCACCCCTTGCCCGTCCGGCGCCAGCACGTCGATGGCGCCCATCGCATGAAGCTGCTCGGCGCCGTAGATCTCGCCGCTCATGATGATCCGCTCGGCGAGGCCCGGGGCGACACGGCGCGTGAGAAAAGTATAGGCGCCCATGCCGGGGAAAAGATTGAAGAGAATCTCGGGCAAGCCGAACTTCGCGCTGCGCTCGGCGACGATAAGGTTGGAGCTGAGCGCCGCCTCGAAGCCGCCGCCCAGCGCGTCGCCCTGCACCAACGCCACCGAGATGATCGGGAGATCGAAGCCGAGGCCGGTGGCATTGGTGAATCCGACTTCGCAGCAGGCATGGGCATAGCGCCGGAGCGCCGCGCGGTCGCGATTGCGGATCAGCACGCTGAAGAGATCGAGGTCGCCACCGAGACTCCACACGCCCGGCGCGCGCGAGCCCAAGACCATGTAGCGCAGCGGCGGCTCCGCGCCGGCGCGGTCGCCGAACAGGCCGCGCACCATGCGTTGCACCGCTTGCGCCTCTGCAAGCACCGTATTGGTGAAGCAGGGCCGGCCGGCGAAGTCGAAGTAGCAGAACAGAATCTTCTCATCGGGATCGTATTCGAAGTCGAATTGGCCGAAATTCGCGCCGTTGATGGCGGCCTGGACCGGGTCGGCTGCCCTGTCCACTGTCTCGGAACGCGGCGCCCCGCCGCTGGTGCTGCCCGCGTCGGGAGCTAGCCGGTCGTGAACCAGATCGATGAGCTGTGGTAGCGTCAACATCGCAAACCTTTGGGCACCGCCCTACTGGAAGCACTTAATCTGCGTTAATTTATTAATCTATTCAATAAGATTCTCGAAACTTCTTAGTTGTTTAATTAACTGCCATAGCGGTGGGGGGTGAGGAGATTTTTTCCACAAGCAGTAGTTTTCTACTAAAACGAGAAGGTTATTATTGTACAACCTTAAGTATTTCGTACCCGGCAATGGTCACTCCGCCGGACTCGCGGCGCGGCATGGCGCGTCGCGCCACGCTCGCTTATGCTGGTCTACGGCAATACCGGAGGGGGCGGCAGCATGGACCAAGGGGAATCTCGGGCTCGCGAGGGCGTCGTATCGAGCGAGGTCATCGTGCCGGTAAAGGATGGTACGATTCCGGCGTTCCGCGCGATGCCCGCCGGCCGCGGCCGGTTCCCGGTCGTCGTGTCGGTGAGCGAAATCTGGGGCATGCGCTACCATGTCCGCGAGGTTTGTCTCGATCTAGCCGAAGCGGGTTATTTCGCGGTCGCGCCCGAGTTGTTCACGCGCCAGGGCGATGTCTATTCCTTTACCGAGGTAGTGCAGCTGCTCCAGTCCGTTATCGCGAAAAAAACCGACGTCGAGGTGCAGAGCGACCTCGACGCGACGCTGGCCTGGGCCGCGACCACGCAAGAAGCCGATATGAGCCGGCTCGGCGCCAACGGCTATTGTTATGGCGGCCGCCAAGTGTACCTCTATCTCGCGCGCAATCCGGCGATCAAAGCGGCGGTGAGCTGGTATGGCGGGCCGCTTGCGGCCCCTGCGAATCCGGCGCATCCGCAAAATCCGATCGACATCGCCGCCGCGATCGGGGCGCCGGTGCTCGGGATTTTCGGCGATCGGGACCATATCATCGCCAACGAGTCGGTGGCGCGGTTCCGGCAATTGCTGACCGATGCCGGCAAGATATTCGAGTTTCAGATCTATCCTGGCTTGCCACATGGCTTTGCCGGCCCCGGCCAGCATTACCACGACAAGGAAACCAAGGACGGCTGGCACCGGATGCTGGGCTGGTTTAAGAAGCACGGCGTCGCCTAACGGACGGGAAAACCGATGGAAGCAATCGAAGCGCTGACCTCGCGCCGCAGCGCCGCGCAATTCACGGAACCGGCGCCCGATGAGACGTCGCTCAATGAAATTCTGCGCGCGGCGATGCGCGCGCCCGACCACGGCAAGCTCAAGCCCTGGCGCTTCATCGTGCTGCGCGGCGACGCCCGCAAGCGCTTCGGCGACGTAATCGCCGAAGCTTTGAGGCGGCGCGATCCGGCCGCGCCTGCGAACATGATCGAGCGCGAGCGCGAGAAGCCGCTGCGGGCGCCGCTGATCGTCGTGGCGGCGGCGGCGCTCCAGGGCAGCCACAAGATCCCGGTGATCGAGCAGATGCTGGCGGCGGGCGCGGGCGCGCAGAACCTGATGCTGGCCGCGCATGCGATGGGCTATGGCGCGGCGTGGAAGACCGGTGACGCGGCCTACGACCCCTATGTCAAGGCGGCGCTGGGCCTCGCGCCATCCGACGCGATCGTCGGCTTCCTCTATCTCGGCACGCCGGCGACCGTGCCGCCGCCGCTGCCGGCGCCGCCCGAGCTATCGGCCTTCGTGCGCGAATGGACCGGTTGAGCCAGGAGTGCTGAACCGCAACGCCGCGATCGCGGCGCTCCTGGTCGCCGCGGGAATCGTTTATCTTTCGCTCTATCCGTTCGAATGGCGCGTGGCGTTGCCGCCATCGGGACCGGTCGCCGAGCTGCTGCGGACTTGGCGGAGCTGGCCCGAGAGCCGCGGCAATTTCATCGCCAATGTGATCCTCTATCTGCCCTGGGGCTTCTTCGCCGCGCTCGCCCTGGCGCCGAGGACACCCGCCCTGCTGCGCGTCCTCCTCCCGGTGGCGCTCGGCGCGCTGTTGAGCGTCGCGATGGAGCTGTCGCAGTTCTACATCGCCGGACGTTTCACCGACATGAGCGACGTTTACGCCAACGCGACAGGGAGCCTTCTCGGCGCGCTGGCCGCGGTCGTATTCGGCGGCGGCGTCCGGTTGTCGCTGCCGGGCGAGCGCCATCCGCAGATCTTTCCCAGCTTGCTTCTCGCCTCGTTTCTGGCGCGTCGGCTCTACCCTTACGTGCCCGTAATAGACCTGCACAAATACCTTCAGGCGCTGCGCCCGGTCTATGCCGCGCCGCGCCTTGCCGCCGGCGATCTCTTCGTCCACGGCGTCGTCTGGCTGGTCTTGGCGTATCTCGTTGAAAGCCTGTTCGGGCGCCGATCGGCGCTGGCGCTCTTCCTGATTCTGGCAGTCGTGATATTCGCCGGCCAAATCATGATCGTTGAGGCCAGCGTGAGTCTGCCCGATCTCGCCGGCGCGGCGCTGGCGCTGGCGCTATGGTTCCCGGCGCTGCGCTTCATCCCGGGCCGGATTGCGATCCTCGCGTTGCTGTTCGCTGCGGTGGTAACGCTGGAACGGCTCGCTCCGTTCCGATTGAGCCCGGTCCCGCACGGATTTAGCTGGGTTCCCTTCCTCGGCACCTTGCGCGGCACGATCGAGAGCGGGCTGGTGAGCTTTCTCGACAAGTTCTTCCTCTATGGCGGGCTGATCTGGCTGCTCGCCCAGGCCGGCCTGCGGCTGTGGCGCGCCACGGTCGCGGTGATGGTGCTCCTGTTCTTTTGCAGCGCCGTCGAGCGCTATCTGCCGGGGCGCAGCGCCGAGATCACCGACACGGCGATGGCGCTGCTGATCGGCGTGATGATCCGGCTGACGGGCCGGATCCCGGTGGCCGCGTGACCTCGGCTCAAGCCGCGAGGATGAATTTCAGACCGAGGCCGAGCGCGGCCGCCCCGACCATGCCGACCAGCAGACCCCGCCGCGCCAGCAGGACGAGCGCCAAGGTGCCGAGAAAGACGACCCAGGGCACCAGCCCGGCGAGGGTTTCGCGCCCGATATTGAGGGCGACGTAGAACATCAGCCCTACCGATGCCGCCGTCAGCCCGCGGATGAAGCCCTGCACCGCGGCGAGCTTGCGCACGCGCTCATATCCCTTGAGCACCGGCAGCACCAGATAACCCGGCACTTGAATGGCGACGACGCAAGCGAGCGCGCCGAGCCAGCCGTAAATCATGTAGCCGATCGAGGCGAGATAGAGATTGTTCTGCCCCGGGGTGACGCGGCCGAGCGCATAGGCATAAAGGAACTGGTCGAGGGTGAGGAGGCTACTGTCCTGGACGAAGTAATGCTGCAGCATCGACAGCAGCGCCGAGCCGTTGCCGAACGCGATGAGGTTGTAGGTCGCGATGACCGCGACGAGCTGAAACAGGCTCATGGCGCCGCCTCGTCGCGGTCGCGCAAAAACATGGCCCCAACGATGCCGCCGGCGACGAGCAGGATGGCCGGGTTGAAATTGAAGGCAAGCGCGAGGATGCAGACGACGAGCGCGATCCATGGCTCGAGCGATAGGAAGCGGAGGCCGCGCGCCAAGCGCACCGACGAGACGACGATGATACCGAGCGCCGCCGGCAGGAGCGTCGCGTTGATGTAATCGAGCACCGGCCCATGCGCGAAGAGGCTATAGGCGATGGTGAGGAGGATGACGGAAACGAACCCGGGCAGGATCATCGCGATCAGCGCCACGACCGTGCCGGGAAGGCCGGCGAGGCGATGGCCGACCGCGACCGCGACCGCGGTCATCGTGCCGCTCGGCATGACGCGGCCGATGCTCCACAGCGTCAGCAGCTCTTTGGCGGACAGGATGCGGCGCAAAGTCACGAGCTGCTCCTCCAGCAACCCCAATACCCCGAGCCCGCCGCCGAAGCCGCACCCTGCCTTCAGAAAAATCGCGAAGAGCTCCGTGAGCGTCAGCCGCGCCCCTCGATTGTTCTCGTCCGTCATGGCTCCCCCACCAGCCGCGACGTCACCACGCCATGGCGGGCATGGCAAGGCAAGCGCTCTTTGAGAAGGCTTGCGCCGCTCGCACCGGCTTTGTTAGGCCAAGGCGCGCTTCACCCGCTCGGCCGAGAGCGGCAGATCGCGGATGCGGCGCCCGGTGGCATGAGCGAAGGAATTGGCGATGGCGGCCGCGGCCGGACCAAGCGCAGCCTCGCCCGCGCCCTGCCCGAACTGGCGGCGGGAGAGACCTCGCGCCGTCACCGTGGCGGCTCCCTGCCGGCGAGTTCTTGCGCCGCGCGCGCGACCGCGCGCAGGATGCGGTGATGCGTGCCGCAGCGGCGAGAGGTTGCCGGCGAGACCCTGGCGCAGCTCGGCCGCGCTGGGATGCGGGTTGCGCTGGAGCAAGGCGCTGGCGGTCATGAGCATGCCGTTGATGCAATAGCCGCACCGTGCCGTCTGCTCGTCCAGGAACGCACGTTGCAGCGGATGCGGCTTCGCGACGGTGCCCAGACTCTCGATGGTGCGGATCTCGGCCGCGGCGGCCAGGGCAACCGGAATCTGGCAGGACCGGACGGCTTCGCCGCTCACAACCACGGTGCAAGCGCCGCACTGGCCGAGGCCACAGCCGAATTTAGCGCCATTCAGGCCGATATCGTTACGCAGCACATAGAGCAGCGGCGTATCGGCTTCGATCTCGACCGCATGCGCGGTTCCGTCAACCCTGAGATCGTAGCGCTGCGGCATCGCGTCACTCTCGCCCGGCTTTGATGCGCCGCAACAGAAACCCGCGTGGCGCAACCTGGTTAATCGCTCCTCGCCAATCTCACATGGCCGCGCGTTCACGGCAAGTTAAGACGAATTTTATTTAAGTGCGCGTTAACCTTGGCGCGCGAAGCTCGGGCCATGGGATATGAGGGGCAAAGAGTCGCTCAGCCGCGCAGGCCGATTCCGCATGCGGAACTGGACCGCGTGCTGCACCTCCACGAGCTGTATCGCAATGCCCGTCCCGGGGGACAGCGCGCCTTGCTGGCTTATCGCGACCTGAGCGGCTGCGATCTCGCGGGGCGCGATCTGTCGCACGCCGATCTCAGCGCCGCATTCCTCGTCGGCACCAAGCTCGAAGGGGCCAACCTCACCGGCGCGGTGCTGTTCGCGTCCAATCTCAGCCGGGCCAATCTCCGCAACGCCATTTTGGTCCGCGCCGATTTGAGAGGCGCGGTGCTGCGCGGCGCCAATCTCAGCGGCGCCGACCTCACCGACGCCGATTTGCGCGACGGGCACATCGTGGTGCGCCAGCGCTCGGGCGAGCTGCACGACATCGAGATTAATGTCGGCGCCGCGGCGGCGCCCCAAGGGCACGCCAGCGCCGAGTTGCACCACGCCCTGTCGCAATGCGCGCACACCGATTTCTCCGACGCCGTGATGCGGAACACGCGTCTCGTCAAGGCCGATCTGCGGCAGGCGACGCTGGCGGGTGCCGATCTCGGCGGCGCCGACCTGTCGGGAGCCGATCTCAGGGGTGCCAACTTGGCCGACGCCGTCCTCGCCGGCGCATCGTTGGAGGGGGCGCACACCGCCGGTGCCAATCTCGACAACACACTCCGTGAACAGCCGGCGGGTCTGCGGATCGAGGACTTGGAGCGACCCTCTGGCGACGCTCATCGCCCGCCACGCGCGCTGGGTTGAGACCAAGGCACGGGAAGGCAGCCAGCTCGACCTCACCGGCTTCGATCTGCGCACGGTGCCGTCCTTGGCCGGCGCCGAGCTCGCCGCGCTCAAGGCGAGCGATGCGGTCTTTTTCGGCCTCGATCTGTCGGGTATCGGGCTCCAAGCCGCGCAGCTCGACCGCGCCGACCTGCGCTCGTGCAATCTGAGAGGCGCCGATCTGCGCGGCATCAGTCTCAAGGGCGCGCGCCTCGTCAATGCCGATCTTCGCGATTGCCGGCTCGGGCCGCTCGTCGTGAGATGCGACCAGATCATCGTGAGCCGGCTCGATGATGCCGAATTTCGCCATGCCGATCTGCGCGGCGCCGATCTGCGCCGGGCGGTGCTGCATGGCGCGGATTTCACTGGCGCGGATATCACAGGGGCGCAGTTCGATGCCGACACCATCGACATTGCGAATTCGGACCGCGCCGACGAAATCGCTTGAAAGCGGAAGTCTTCTGGTCTGGTACGCCTACGCATCGCGACGTGATCACAACTGGGCACGCTCCCCGTTTACGGAAAAGGGGCGCGGCAATGGAGAGAAACGCATGAGCATGACACCAAGACGCAAAGCGCCGGCCCAAAGACCGCGAGATGACGGCGATCTCGCCGTGCTGGAACGCGGCGAGGATCGCATCGAGCTTCCCCGCGGCTCCAACCGGATCGAGCGCCGCGATTGGCGCGGCGAAGGCGTCGTCGGCGACAATCACACCGACTGAGCCTCGTCCGCCGCACCACGCGGCGGGAGGTTGACAGCGCCGCCAACCCGCCCATGCTGGGACGATCGGGAATCGTGGGCGCAGCGGTGGATCGGCACAATAATTTCGATGCGCTGCGGCTCGTGGCCGCAGTCAGCGTGATCTTTTCGCACGCCTTCCTGATCGGCGAAGATCGGCTAGACATCGAGCCGCTGATGCGGCTGACCGGTGGCCAGACGGTTCTCGGTACCGTCGGCGTGTTCGTCTTTTTCACCATCAGCGGCTTTCTCGTATCGGCGAGCTTCGAGGCGACCGGCTCGGCGCCGCGCTTTCTCGTCAAGCGCGCGTTGCGGATTTATCCGGGGCTGCTCGTGTGCCTGCTGGTCACGGCGCTGATCTTGGGACCCCTCGTGAGCGATCTGCCGGCCACCGCGTATTTTCGCAAGCCGGGCATCTTTGGCTATGTCGCCAGCAATTTCGTCATGGTGATGCCGGCCAACACGTTGCCCGGCGTGGTTTTTTCGGGTTATACCGCCGGCGCCGTCGTGGACGGGCCGCTGTGGACGCTGCCCTGCGAGGTGCTGATGTACCTCGTCCTATGCGCGCTCGGCGTGCTGCGGCGGCTCGACTTGCGCGTCATGCTGGCGCTCGTCTCCATCGGACTCGTCTGCATCTGGCTCGATACCGCCTCGAGCGACTATTTCATCGGCGGCGCATTGTGGCTGATGCCGTTCTTTGCCGCCGGCATGGCGCTCTACCGCTTGCGCGCGAGCGGGTTGTTCCGCGGGCGCGTGGCGCTGGCGGCGCTTTTGGGCCTCTTGGCGAGCGTGCCGCTCCACGCCTTCATCCTGCTGTTCCCGATCTTCGGCAGCTATCTCGTCATCTATCTGGCGCTCGAGCGGCGTCTGCCGGTCTTTCCGGCCGCGCGTTTCGGCGATCTGTCTTATGGACTCTACATCTATGGCTGGCCGGTCGAGCAGGTGCTGGTGCGCCTCGATGGCGGGGCGATGGCGTGGCAGAAGCTCTTCGCCCTGGCGTTTCCGATCGCCGCTATCATCGCTTTCCTGTCCTGGCATCTCGTCGAGGCGCGCGCGCTCCGCCTCAAGCCGGCTCGGGCGCCGGAGCCGGTCTCGCCGGCTAAGGGCACGGGCATCCTTGCGCCGGTGCCGGCCCTGGTGCAGCTTTGGGCTCGGGCTGTCGATCCCGGAGAATGAGGCATGTCGAGGGCTAAGGCGGGACCGGCTTTTCGGCTGGATGGAACCCGCCAGGAGCGGATCGTAGAGATCGCGGCCTGGTCGCTGTGGGCCGTGCTTCTAGTCGCGGTATCGGTCCTCGTGGTGCTGCACCCGGGCCGGTCGATCTTCGATGTCTACCGTGACGGCGTAAATCATTGGTGGGCGAGCCAGGCGCTTTACAATCACACGATGCGCGGCTTTGTCTATCTGACGACGAGCCCGCTGATTTTCACGCCCTTCGTCCTGCTCGGCGCGCCGGCCGACGATCTCGTCTGGCGGTTTTTTTCGGTGGCGCTTTTTCTCTACGGCCTCTGGCGGCTCGTCCTTTTGACGGCGCCGGGTCAGCCGCGCCTCGTCATGGCGGCGATTCTGCTGCTGCTGCTGCCTGTCGCGGCGGTGAACGTCCAGCGTGGCCAGGCCGAAGTCGCGATGATGGGATGGATGTTCCTGGGCGTCGCCGATGCCGCCGAGGGACACTGGCGGCGCTCCGCGCTATGGCTTTGTCTCGCCTTCGCGCTGAAGCCGCTCGCATTCGTTCTGATCCTGCTTTACGGCGTTCTCATCCGGCCCTTGCGCCTGCCGCTGCTGGCCGGGGTGGCAACCGTGCTGGTCCTGCCGTTCCTTCACCCCGATCCGGCCTACGTCGCCACACAGGAAATCGCGATGTGGCGGGAGCTGACCGCCGCGACGCAGCCAGGCCTCTCGCGCTTCAACGAGCTCGCGATGATGCTGCGCCATTTCTCGATCGATTTGTCGCCGGCGGCGATTATGTCTCTGCGCGTTGCCGGCGCGCTTTTCACGCTCGGTTTCGCCGCCATCGTCGTTCGGTGCCGATCTCCGCGCAAGAGCGCAATCGACATCTTGGCACTCGCGGTGTGCTACCTCGTCATCTTCAATCCACGCACCGAGCTCGGCTCCTATATGAATCTCGGAGCCGTGGTCGGCCTCTACGCTGCCGCCGCGTGGTATGACGACCGGGATCGCCGCGGCACCGCGCTTCTCCTCGCGTTGCTGATCCTCGGCCTCGGCACGCAAGCTTATGGAGATTGGATTTATCGACCGACCGATGTCTGGCTGAAGCCCGCGCTAGCGATCGTCTTTTATGGCTACCTCGCCCGCCGCATCCTGACGCAGACGAACCCGCGGTTGGCATGAACGTTGGCGCGGTTTCGAGTTCGCGCGCGGCGCCGAGCCGCGCGGCTCGGCGCCGCGCGGCGATCCGAGGTCCCGGCTGGGGTTGCCTTCGCGCAAGCGAGCCTTAGAATGTTGGCGATGGACCGGAACCCGCCGCTTGCCCGTCAGGATCTCTTTCCGCCGATCGAGCCCTATGCCACCGGGATGTTGAGGCTCGACGCGGTACACACCATGTATTGGGAACAATCGGGTAATTCCGCAGGCCTGCCGATCGTATTCCTGCATGGCGGCCCCGGCGCCGGCTCGACCGCGACCCATCGCCGCTTTTTCGATCCGTCGCGTTACCGCATCGTGGTCTTCGACCAGCGCGGCGCGGGGCGCTCGACGCCCTTGGGCTCGATCGAGGCCAATACCACGGCGCATCTCGTTGGCGATATCGAGAACCCTGCGCCAGCATCTCGGCATCGCGGCCTGGGCGGTGTTCGGCGGCTCCTGGGGCTCGACGCTCGCGCTCGCTTATGCCGAGGCCTGGCCCGAGTACACCTTGGCGCTGGTGCTGCGCGGCATCTTCTTGTGCCGCCAGAGCGAAATCGACTGGTTCCTCTATGGCATGCGCACCGTCTTCCCGGAAGCCTGGCGCAACTTCGCCGGCTTCGTGGCCGAGGCCGAGCGCGGCGATCTCTTGTCCGCCTATTACCGCCGTCTCACCGATCCCAATCCCGCGATTCACATGGCGGCGGCGCGCGCCTGGAGCGCCTATGAGGGCGCGTGCTCGACCCTGCTGCCGAGCCCCGATACCGTGGCCGCCTTCGGCGAGGATCGCATGGCCTTGGGGCTGGCGCGGATCGAGGCGCATTACTTCCGCCGCAACATCATCGGTCCGGCCGAAGATCTGGTCGCGCGCGTCGGACGCATCCGGCATATTCGCGCCACGATCGTGCAGGGGCGCTATGACATGGTGTGCCCCATCGTGAGCGCCGACGAGCTCGCGCGAAATTGGCCAGCCGCGGAATATATCGTCGTTCCCGATGCGGGCCATTCGGCCATGGAGCCTGGCATTCGCGTGCAACTGGTCGGCGCCACGGAAAGATTGAAGCACTCGCACGCCTGATGCGGGGAATCCGTTAAGCCCCGTTAACGGACACTCAACCATCGCTTGCTATATCTCGACGCGGCTACCGTCGCGCCCGCGGCGGAAACGGCGAAGGGGCGAGCCTTGCGCAACAACGAGCAATCGGTGCTGGTGGTCAACGACTACAACACCATGCGTCGGATTCTCCGCAATCTGCTGGGGCAGATCGGCTTCAACAACATCGAAGAGGCCGAGGACGGCGCCAGCGCGCTCAAGAAAATGCGCGAGCACAACATTGGTCTCGTGATCTCGGATTGGAACATGGCGCCGATGTCGGGCCTCGAATTCCTCAAGGAGGTGCGGGCCGACGCCCTGTTGAAGGAAACGCCCTTCATCATGATCACGGCCGAGAGCAAGACCGAGAACGTGGCCGCGGCCAAGGCGGCAGGCGTCAGCAACTATGTGGTCAAGCCATTCAACGCCGACACGTTGAAGAAGAAGATCGACGCCGCGTTAGCCTAGAGCGCGGTCCATTCAAGTTGAATCGGACCGCTGCTCTAGATTATTGATTTGGTCGCATTTTCGATGGCGAACCGGTACCCCCTTCGCCCGAAAATGCCCTAGTTACTTTGGTTCGCCAGAACCGGCTCCACCGGCGCTTCTGGCTAATGCCGCGGGGTGCGCTGGCCCGCCGGCACGAGGAACGCGAACGCCAGCGTCAGCAGCGCGAACAATATGACCACGAGGTAGACGTCGGTGAGCGAGGACGCGATCGCGCCGCTCAATCGGGCGAGCTCGCCGGGCGCCATGGCGGCGCGCGCGACCGGATCCATCAGATGGGCGATCGCGTCGTGGTCCTCGGGAAGTCGGGCGGCGAGGCTCCAATTGATGACGCCGCCGAGGAGCGCGGCGCCAACGCTCGCGCCGAACTGCCGCATGAAGAGATTGCCCGAGGTCGCGGCGCCGCGCTGGTGCATGGGCACCGCATTCTGCGCGGCGACGAGGAAAGTAGTGTTGCAGAACCCGATGCCAAAGCCGATCAGGCCACCGCTGGCGAAGGCCCAGTCCGGCCCGCGCTCCGGATCGAGGGCGGCGAGCATCACTCCGCCCAAGACGAGCAGCACGCCGCCGAAGATCGCCATGCTGCGGTAGGTGACGCGCACCAGGAGGCGCCCGGCGAAGGCGCCGATGATGGTCCAGCCGAGCGATTGGCTGATCAGCGTGAAGCCCGCGACCACCGGACTCCGGCCCATCACGCCTTGGACATAGGGCGGAATGAACACAATGACGCCCATCATCACCATGCCGATCGCGAGCGAGCCGAGATTGGTGGTGGACACGATGCGATTGCGCCATAGCTCGACCGGCACGATCGGCTCGCTCACGCGGCTCTCCCAAAAGGCGAGGAAGGCGAGGGTCGCCACCGCGACGCCGAGCAGAATGACGATGGTCCGCGCATCGAGCTCGGCGAACTGCACCAAGGCGAGGAGCAGCGAGCCAACCCCGATAACCAGCAGGATCGAGCCAAGATAATCGATGCGGTGCGCGCGCAGCTCGATCCGGTCGTGGAACGCCATGGCCAACACCGTGATCATCGCGACCCCGGGCAGCAGATTGATCCAGAATACCGAGCGCCAGCCGAGGCTCGCCGTCAGCAGCGCGCCGATGAGCGGCCCGGACAGCGCCGAGGCGCCCCAGATCGCGTTGAGATTGCCCTGAACTTTGACGCGCTCGACCGGCGGATAAAGGTCGGCGATGATCGTGAGCGCGATCGGCTGGAGCCCGCCGCCGCCGAGTCCCTGCACGAAGCGGAACGCTACCAGCGAGATCATGTCCCAGGCTGCGCTGCACATCAGCGTGCCGAACAGGAACAGGCCAGTCGATACGATCAGCAGCCATTTTCGACCGTAAAGGTCGGCGAGCCTGCCATAAATCGGGATCGCGACCGCCTGCGACAGCAGATAGGCCGCGAACACCCAACTGATGAACTCGAAGCCGCCGACCGCCGCGACGATCGAGGGCATCGCGGTCGCGACGATCGAGGATTCGACCGAGACCATGAAGATCGCGACGCAGCACGCGCCCACGACCCAGCGTCGGCTGGATTCGTGAATCGGCGGGGTTTCGGCTTGGACAACGGAAGATTCGGGCACGGCCTCGCGCTCGCTCGCCTTGGGCGCGCCGACCATAGCGCAAATTCCCGGGGCGAGCGATTGACAGCCGCGGTCCGTTCGGCTTGCCTCCTATGCAGAAGAGGAATGGCGATGGCGCAACCGGACCTGACCGAGCTGATCGCGCGCGCGCGCGCGTTGTCCCCGGTCTTGCGCGAGCGTGCGGCGGAAACCGAGAAACTGCGCCGCTTGCCCGATGCGACCGTCGCGGCGCTGCACGAGACCGGGCTTCTCCGTCTGTTCCAGCCGGCGCGCTATGGCGGCGTCGAGGCGCATTTTCGCGCCTTCGTCGAAATCGGCGCGATCCTCGCCCAGGGTTGCGGCTCGACCTCGTGGGTGTTCAACAACCTGGTCGTCCATAACTGGATGCTCGGCTATTGGCCGGAACTCGCCCAGGACGAAGTGTGGCGGGCCACGCCCGACGCCGTGATCGGCTCGTCGTTCGTTTTTCCCGCCGGCCGCGCCGAGACCGTCGCCGGCGGGTACCGGCTTTCGGGACGCTGGCCGTTCGCGAGCGGCATCGATTCGTCGAGCTGGGCGATGCTCGCCGCCAACGTCGCGCCCGCGGCCGGCGGCAAGCCCGAGCCGCGCTTCTTCATCGTGCCCTCAGCCGACTACGCCACGATCGACACTTGGTACGCGATGGGCCTTGCCGGCACCGGCAGCAAAGACCTCCTCGCCGACGGCATTTTCGTGCCCGAGCACCGCAGCCTCGCGGCCGAGCAGGGCAAGGGCGCGCCGCATCCGGGCAGCGCGGTCAACCCGGGCGCCCTCTACAAGCTCGCCTGGTACGCGCTCTTCGGCTTCGTCAACGGCGCCACCGCGCTCGGTATCGCGCAAGGCGCGGTCGCGGCGTTCATCGCGGCGACGCGCGCGCGGGTCGCCACCGCCTCGGGGCAGCATGTCGCCGATTTCGCCACCATGCAGGTCCGTGTGGCGGAAGCAGCGACCTTGATCGACGCGGCCGAGACTCTGATGCTCAAGGATTGCGGTGAGGCGATGACCATCGCCGAATCGGGCCGGCAGGCGAATGACGAGGAAAAAACGCGCTGGCGGCGCGACGGCGCGTTCGGCGTGCGCATGAGCGTGCGCGCGGTCGATATTCTTTTTGCCGGCGCCGGCGGCAGCGCGATCGCTGAATCCCACCCCCTGCAGCGCGCGCTGCGCGACATCCACGCGGCGCAGGGCCATATCGGCCTCAACTGGGACGTCAACGGAACCCTCTATGGCCGCGTCGCCTTGGGGCTCGATCCGGAATTTCCGTTGCTTTAATATAGATCCGGTCACCGGCATCCGCCGGCGCCGGGCACCGCGACATCCGGCATGCGTTCGCCGATGAGCTTGGCGCGCTCTTCGATGTAAGGCGTCGGCCGCGCCGGCGACCAGCGGCGTGGATTGGGCAGTACCGCCGCGAGCAGCGCCGCCTCATTCGGCGACAGCCGGGCCGCGGATATGCCGAGCTTCGCGCTGCGTCGCCGTCTCGGCGCCGTAGATGCCGTCCCCCCATTCGATGACATTGAGATAGACCTCGATGATGCGGCGTTTGCTCCAGCTCAGCTCGATCAGCGCCGTGAGATAAGCCTCGATCCCCTTGCGGATGAGGCTTCGACCCGGCCACAGAAAGAGATTCTTCGCGGTCTGCATGGTGATGGTGCTGGCGCCCTTCGGCTCGCCGCCCGCGCGCCAAATGCGCCAGGCTTGGCCCAACGCGTCCCAATCGAAGCCGTGATGGAAGCAGAATTTTTCGTCCTCGGAAGCTACTACTGCGCGCACCAGCGCCGGCGAGATGCGGTCAAGCGGCACCCAGGCTTTCCGGATCGGCGCGCCTTCGGCCGCGCGGATCACCATCAGCGGCGTAAGCGGCGGCGGCACGAAGCGATAGGCGAGGATCGGCAGGATCGGCAGCGCCAGCGCAGCGGCCAGCCCGTACGCCAGAACTGGGACAATTCCATGCCGGTAGCGGCGCGGATGTCTGCGGGAGCGAGCCTTGCCCTTGGGCGGGGCATCCTCGGGTCGAGCGGCGAGGATCGGTGGCGTCATGGCGCGCCGCACGATAGACTGCTAAACGGCTCTCGCCAAACGATCTCGGCCGGTCTCATCGCGACCGGAAACCCAGCCGCGGAAGAGAATTACACGGATTTAACTGTTGACCTGGGGGGCGGGGCGGTAGTTTTTCGCCCTTTCAAGGGGAAGAGCGCCGCGGCCCAAACCGTGCGGCGCGCCGACAAGAAATCACGAACACCGATGGGGACAGCCATGATGCGTCACGTTTTCCGGGCATTTGGGCCGCTCTTGGCTCTGGCCTTGGCCAGCCAAGCCTTCGCCGCCGACACGACCACGCATCTGAAAGGCCTGTGGCTCACCACCGACTATCCGTCCTTGACCGCCCGCGCGGGCGCCAGCACGACGGTGAAAGTCAAGCTCCAGAATTACGGCTTGGCGCCGGAAAGTGTCGCGCTGTCGGTCGATGGCGTGCCGGGCGGTTGGAAAGCGACGGTGCTGGGCGACGGCGCGCCGGTCTTTGCGGCGATGCCCGCCTCCGACGACAGTGTTCCGCTCTCGCTGCGCATCGACGTGCCCGCCGGGCTGCCCGCCGGCACGCACGCCATGACCTTGCGCGCGAAATCCGCGGACGCCAGCGCCGCGTTGCCGATCGACGTGACCATCGGCCAGGACCTGCCGGCGAAGCTCGTGCTGAAGTCAACGCTGCCCTCGCTGCTCGGCAGCGCCAAGACGAGCTTCGAATTCCAGTTCAACGTCGCCAACCAGAGCGACCGCGACCTCGTCGTGAAGCTCGCCGCGCAAGCGCCGCCGGGCTTCCAGACCTCGTTCACGGAAGCCTATGGCACGCAGGAGATCAGCTCGATCCCGATCGAGGCGGGCAAGGACAAGGATATCAAGGTGAAGGTGCAGCCCCCAGCGCAGGCACCCGCCGATTCCTATCCGGTCTCGGTGCAAGTCTCGGCCGACGACGCGAGCGCCGAGACCACCATGACCATGGAGATCACCGGCCAGCCGCAACTGCACCTGACCGGCGAGGAAGGGCGGCTATCGACGTCGGCCGTCGCGGGCGAAACGACGCCGGTCGCGCTGGTCCTCAGCAATGACGGCAGCGCGGCGGCGAAGGATATTTCCCTTACGGCTTCGCCGCCCACGGACTGGAAAGTCACCTTCCAGCCCGACAAGGTCGCCGAGCTGGGTCCCGGCGACAAGCTCAACGTGCAGGCGCAGCTGACCCCGTCGGCGAAGGCGATCGCCGGCGATTACATGACCACCTTCAACGCGAATGGCGACGGCAGCGACAGCAGCTCGGCGGATATTCGCGTCACGGTGTCGACCTCGACCATCTGGGGCATCGTTGGCGTCGCCATCGTCGGCATCGCCCTCTTGATCGCGGTCGGCGCGGTGGCGCGTTTTGGCCGCCGCTGAGTAACGCGCCATGAGCGACAGCGTCATCGTCGCCACCGGGCTGAAGAAGCTTTATGGCGGCGTGCCCGCGGTGGACGGCGTCGATCTAGCCATCCGGCGCGGCGAGATCTTCGGCCTCCTCGGGCCCAACGGCGCCGGCAAGACTACCACGATCCTGATGCTGCTAGGCCTTACGGAGGCCAATTCGGGCACCATCGCGGTCGATGGCTTCGATCCCGTGCGCGAGCCTTTGGAAGTGAAGCGCCGCGTCGGCTATCTGCCGGATTCGGTCGGCTTCTATGGCAATCTCACCGCGCGGCAGAATCTGCGCTATACCGCGCGGCTTTCCGGCCTCGGGCGGGACGAGGCCGAGGAGCGCATCGCACATTCCTTGGCGCGCTGCGGACTTGCCGCGGTCGCCGACCACAGGGTCGATACTTTCTCGCACGGCATGCGCCAGCGTCTCGGCCTGGGCGAGGTGATGATGAAGCGCGCCGAGGTCGCGATCCTCGACGAGCCGACCTCGGGCCTCGACCCGCAGGCGACCTTCGAGCTGCTCGACATGATCCGTGGCCTCAAGGCCGAGCACGTCGCCGTGGTGCTCTCCTCGCATCTCTTGGAGCGCGTGCAGGCGGTGTGCGACCGCGTCGCGCTGTTCAGCCATGGCAAGATCGTGCTCGAGGGCACAGTGGCCGAGCTCGCGCAGCAGGTGCTGGGCGGCGGCTTTACGGTCGAGATCGAGGCGAGCGGTCCCGACCTGCCGCTCGTGTTCTCCAGGATTGCGGGCGTGCAGCGTGTGACCCAGGCCGGCGCGGGAATCTATCATCTCGTCGCCTCGCGCGACGTGCGCGCCGAGTTGGGCAACGCGATCGTCGCGGCCGGCGGATCGCTGCTGCGGCTCGATCACGTCGAGCCCAGCCTCGACAGCATCTATCGTCATTATTTCGAGGGCCAGCATGGCACGGCGTAGCGGCTCTATCTGGACCGGATGCGGCACCGTCTTTCTCAAGGAATTCGCCGATCACCTCGCCAGCGGGCGCATGCGCGTGCTCGAATGGCTGGTGCTGCTGACGGGCGTCGGCGCGGTCTATACCGCCATCCAGGATTTGAAGACCACGACCTCGCAGGACCCGTTCCTCTTCCTGCGCCTCTTTACCGACGCGCACGACCCGCTGCCGTCCTTCATGGCGGTGCTGGGCTTTCTCATTCCTCTCGTCGCCATCGGGCTCGGGTTCGACGCGGTGAACGGCGAGTTCAACCGCCGTACCATGAGCCGCATCCTGTCGCAGCCGATCTATCGCGACGCGCTGCTGCTGGGCAAGTTCTTTGCGGGGCTGGCGACCCTCGCCGTGGCGCTCGTCACCCTGTGGCTGCTGATCATCGGTTTGGGGCTCCTCACGCTGGGCGTGCCGCCGACCGGCGAAGAGGTGTCGCGCGGCGTCGCCTTCCTGGTCGTGGCCCTCGCCTATGGCGGCTTCTGGCTGGCCCTGGCGATGCTGTGCTCGGCGCTGTTCCGCGCGCCCGCGACCTCGGCGCTCGTGGCGCTGGGCGTCTGGCTGCTGATGAGCGTGCTGTGGCCGTTGCTGACCAACTTTGTCACCGCCGCGATTTTTCCAACGACGCCGCTGAGCTTGCTGGTCGGGCCGAGCTACGAGCAGATCGTGCTCCAGCAGACCCTGGCGCGCCTCTCGCCCAACACTCTCTTCGCGGAATCGCTCCTCGGCATCCTCCACCCCACGACCCGCGCGCTCGGCCCCGTGTTCATGAATCAGCTCGAGGGCGCGGTGATGGGCAATCCCCTGCCGCTCGGGCAAAGCTTGCTGCTGGTCTGGCCGCAAGCGACCGGCCTCGTCGCCGGAGTGATCGTGATGTTCGTCGCGGCCTATGTCGTCTTTCAGCGCCAGGAAGTCCGGGCATAACCCGCGCGTTCTGATATAATCCGGCCGCGGTGTTCGCGGAGGGATGCCATGTTTCTTAAGAATTCCTGGTACGTCGCGGCCAATCGCGCGAAGTGTCGCGCCAAATCTTCGGGCGGATCATCCTGGGCCAGCCGGTGGCGCTCTATCGCCGCGAAGACGGCGGCGCAGTCGCGCTCGAGGACCGGTGCTGCCACCGCCGCGTGCCGCTCCATCTCGGCAAGCTCGTCGGCGATAACGTGCAATGCGGCTATCACGGCTTCACTTACGATCCCACCGGCGCCTGCGTCGCGATCCCGTGGCAGGAGCGCATGACCGGGAATATCGGCGTGCGCTCTTATCCCGTGTGCGAGCGGCACCGCTATGTCTGGGTATGGATGGGCGAGAGGGACAAGGCCGATCCGGCGCTCATTCCCGATTTCCAGTTCAACGACGATCCCGGCTGGACCGCGGTGGGGGCCTGCCTTCACGTCGATGCGAATTATCTCCTGCTGGTCGAGAACCTGATCGACCTCTCGCATGTCCCGTTCGTCCATGCCTCGACCATCGGCTCGACCGAGGACACCAGCCCCAAGCTCAAGACCGAGCGCGGCGAGGGCTTCGTGCGCGTCGTCCGCGAGGCGCCGAACATCGCCTGCCCGCCGGCCATGCGCGCGCTCGGCTTTGCGCCCGTGGTCGATCAGAAGAAGACCATCACCTTCACCCCGGCCTCAAACATCTGGATCGACATCCCGACGAAGGACGCGGTGCCGGTCGCGGGGCGCAACGAGCCGATGCAACGCCGCACCATGATCCTCAACGCGATCACGCCCGAGACCGAGCGCTCATGCCATTACTTCTGGGTGCACGCGCGCGACTTCGACCAGGACAATGCCGAGCGCTCGGCGTTTTTCCTGAAGACCGTCACCTACGCCTTCAACGAGGACAAGGCCATCCTCGAGGCGCAGCAGAGGAACATCGGCTCGACCCCGAGGCGCCGACGCTCAACACCGGCGCCGATTGGGGCGGCGTTCAGGCCGTGCGCATGATGCACGAATTGATCGCGGCCGAGAGCGGCGAGGGACTGTGATCAGCTCGTCGCGCTAAGGCTCTTGTCGAGCCGGTCGAGGACACGCATCGAGGCGAGGCATTGCGCGACGCTCGAATTCGGCTCGCGATGCTCCTTGATCGCGGCGAAGAATTCGCGGTCCTCGAGCTCGATCCCGTTCATCGAGACATCGACCTTCGAGACGTCGATCTTCTTGTCGTCGCCGTCGTAAAGATCGTCATAGACCGCCTTGTAGGTGCCGTTGTCGCAGATGTAGCGGAAGAACGAGCCGAGCGGCCCCTTGTTGTTGAAAGAGAGCGACAAGGTGCAAATGGCGCCCGATGGCGTCTTGAGCTGGATGCTCATATCCATCGCGATCTTAAGTTCGGGATGGATCGGGCCTTGCACCGCGCGCGCGATCGATGGCACCTCGCCCGTCTGGTACATGAAGAGATCGACGGTGTGGCAGGCGTGATGCCACAGCAGATGATCGGTCCAAGTGCGCGGCTGGCCGGCCGCGTTCATGTTGGTGCGGCGGAAGAAATAGGTCTGCACGTCCATCTGCTGGATCTTCAGCTCGCCCGAAGCGATGCGCTTGTGCACCCATTGATGGCTCGGATTGAAGCGGCGGACATGGCCGGCCATGGCGACGACGCCGGTTTGCTTCTGCGCCGCGACGATGCGCTCGGAATCGCCAAGCGAGTCCGCCATCGGGATCTCGATCAGGACATGCTTGCCGGCGCGCATGCATTCGACCGCCTGATCGGCGTGCACCTGGGTCGGGCTGGCGAGGATCACCGCCTCGACGCCGGGAATCTTGAGGCTCTCGGAAAGATTCGTGGTCCAATGCGGGATTTTCCACTTCTTCGCCACTTCCTCGGTCCCGGCCGGCCGGCCGCCCGCGAGCGAGACCACCTCGGCGCCGGGTATGTTGGCCAAGGCCTCGAGGTGCTTGATGCCGAAAGCGCCCTGGCCGGCGAGGACGAGCTTCATGATCCGTTCCCTAATGTTTAGCGTCGATTCTCGAGGATCATGTGCCCGACCGCGGTGTTCGAGGCCGGCACATGATAAAAGCGATAGACTTCCTTGGCGTCGAGGTCGAGCGCGCCGCGCATGATCAGCCACATCACCAGCTCGATCCCTTCCGAGCCGGCCTCGCGGACATATTCGAGATGCTCGATCCGCGTCAGCGCCTCGGGATCGGCGGCGAGGCGGTCGAGGAAGCTGTTGTCGAATTCCTTGTTGATGAGGCCGGCGCGCGGACCCTGCAACTGATGCGACATGCCGCCGGTGCCGAAGATGACGACGCGCCGGTCGCCGGGAAAGACTCGACCGCTCGCCTGATCGCCTTGCCGAAATTCCAGCAGCGATGCCCGGTCGGCGGCGGATACTGAATGACGTTGACGCAAAGCGGGATGACCTTCATCGGCCATTCCTTGGGCTGGCCGCACATCAGCGACAGCGGCACGGTGAGGCCGTGATCGACCGGCATCTTGTTGACGATGGTGATGTCGAATTCGTCGAGGATGACCGCTTGGGCGATGTGCCAGGCGAGATCGGGATCGCCCTTCACCACCGGCACCGGACGAGGCCCCCAGCCTTCGTCGGCGGGCGGAAATTCCTCGGCGCAACCGAGCGCGAAGGTCGGGATGATCTCGAGCGAGAACGCCGAGGCGTGGTCGTTGTAAACGACGATCGCGACATCGGGCTTCAATTGGGCGAGCCATTTTTTCGAGAACTCGTAGCCCTTGAAGAGCGGCTGCCAATAGGGCTCGCCCGCCTTGCCGCCATCGAGCGCAGCGGCGATGGCGGGGACGTGCGAGGTCGCGACCCCCGCGATCAGCCTAGCCACGGTTTTTCCATTCCGATTTGCTGCGGTTGCCGGCGATGGGACGGCCGCCATGGAGCATCATTTTCGCGTATTCCTCTTGAGTCATGCCGGTCATCAGCGCCGCCAGGTTCTGGAACGACAGCCCGTCGCAGGCGCCGAGCTTCGAGGTGTAATAGATGTTTCCCCCAAGCGCAACATCTCGTTCCAGTCACGCTTCCTCACCGCCTCGCGCTGCGCCTTCGACATCGGGAATTTATCGAGATAGGCTTCCTCGTCGGCCTTGAACGCGGCGCGGTTCGCCGCCTCCATCAGGGACATGCAGAACATGTTGAGGTGATAGCCCTCGCGCGATTTCGCCGCGTCGAAGAGGGTCGTGCCTGGAATGTCGTCGTAAGCGCTTTGATCCATCGCCCTATTCCCTCGCTCAAGCCCAGTAGAGCCGCATCGGATTGTCAACGAGCAGCGCCTGTTGCAGCGCCGCGGTGGGCGCGATCCTCGGGATCATGTCGACGAGAATCCCGTCGTCGGGCATATGCGTCGTCATGTTGGGATGCGGCCAGTCGGTGCCCCACAGCACCCGGTCGGGAAAGCGCTCGACGATCGCCCGGGCGAAGGGCACCACGTCGTCATAGGGCGGGCCGAGGGCGGAGATTCGCTCGGGGCCGGTGACCTTCACCCAGATATTCGGATTCTCGTCGATGAGCCGGAGATAGGCCTTGAAATCGGCGTGATCCACGCCTTTTTTGGCGTCGGGCACCGACATGTGGTCGAGCGACGATCGTCGTCGGCAGCGCCTTCAGGAACGGCGTCAGCCCCGCCAGGCTCGGCGCCTCGAAATAAACGACGGTATGCCAGCCGAGCGCGGCGATCTTGCGGGCGACGCCGAGATAGACCTCGTGCGGCGTCGCATCGACGAGGCGCGGCAAGAAATTAAAGCGCACGCCGCGCATTCCGGCCTTGTCCATGGCCTTAAGCTCGGCCTCGGAAATCGTCGGCTTGACCACGGCGATGCCGCGCGCGAGGCCGCCCGAGGCGAGGAGCGCGTCGATAGTCGCGCTGTTGTCGGTGCCGTGACAGCTCGCCTGGACGATCACGTTGCGCGCGAGGCCGAGGAAATCGCGGAGCGCGAACAGCTTTTCCTTGGGCGCGTCGTAGGGCGTGTATTTGCGCTCGGGCGCGAACGGAAACTTGGCCGCCGGCCCGAAGACATGGCAATGCGCGTCCACGGCGCCTGGCGGTGCCTTGAATTTCGGCTTCGACGGATCGAGGCAATAGGATGCGAAATCGGCCATGAGATCTCCCTCCTTCGCTAGGGCGCGGCCTTTTCCTTGTCCATCTCGGCGAAGACGGACTGGGCACGATTGAAGGCCGACATGGCGGCCGGCACGCCGGCATAGATCGCGGCCTGCATCAGCACCTCTTTCAGCTCGTCGCGGCTGACCCCGGTATTGGGCGTCAGGCGGATATGGGTTTGCAGCTCGTCGAGCCGGCCGAGCGCGGTCAGCATCGCGATCGTCAGCATGTGACGCGTCTTGCGCTCGAGCCCGGGCCGCGACCAGACCTCGCCGAACGCGTACTGGGTGACGAAATCCATCCATTCCTCGTTGAACGGCGTCAGCCGGGCCTGGTTGCGCTCCACTTGCTCGGCGCCCATCAGCGCCTTACGTATCGCCAGACCGCGCTGATAGGCCGCGCCCTTCTTGTCCATTGCCGATCCCCTTATTGGCCGTCGAGAAATTCGCCGAGCGCGCGGCTCAACGCCGCCGGCTGCTCCACCGTAACGATATGCGCGGCCTGCGGAACGATCACCAGCTTCGAGCCCTTGATGGCCGTGTTCAACGCCCGCGCCGAGGCCACCGGTGTCGCCGGATCTTCGTCGCCGACGACGATCAGGGTCGGGCACACGATCTTCGCGTCGTCCTCGTGCAGATCCATGCCGCGGATCGCGTAGGCACAGCCGATATAGCCCTCGGCCGGGGTGCGAACCAGCATGTTGCGGATGCCCTTCAAGGCATCCGGCTGCTGCGCGTGGAAGCGCGGGGTGAACCAGCGCTGCATCGTGGCATCGGCGACGGCTTCGATCCCGCTCTTGCGGATGGCGGCAATCCGCTCGTCCCAGGCCACGCCAGGCATGATCGAGGCGGTGTCAACCAGCATCAGCGAGGCGACGAGCTGCGGCGCCCTGGCCGCGAAATTCTGTCCGAGCATCCCGCCGATCGAGAGACCGCCGAAATGGACGCGTTTCAGGCCCAGCGCCTTGACGAGCGCGATCGCGTCATCGGCGAGCTGCGTGATCGTGTAGCCCACCTCGCCCGCCGGGGGCGCGTCGGTGAGCCCATGGCCGCGGGTATCGTAGCGCAAGACGCGGTATTTCGACCGCAGGTAAGCTGCCTGGGCGTCCCAGATGGCGAGGCTGGTGCCGAGCGAGTTCGAGAGCATGACCACGGGAGCGCCTTCCGGCCCCTCGATCAGATAATGGACCGTGATGTCGCCGGCACGGATGAACGGCATTAAAAAGCTCCTTGATCGGATCTCAGGGGCGAAAATTACGGTCCTTTCCGCGGAAATGCCAGCGCCCCGCTACAGCCCAAGCTTGATTTCGCGCTTGCCCACCGCAAGACTGGCCGGCAACGGAGGCAAACCATCATGGCACAACGCACCACGCCGCCCTTTCGCGCCGATCACGTCGGCAGCCTGCTCAGGCCGCAAGCGCTGATCGAGGCGCGGCAGAAATTCGCACGGCACGAGATCGCGCCCGAGGCGCTGCGCCGCATCGAGCAGGATTCGGTGCGCGAAGTGGTCAAGCTGCAGCAGGACATCGGGCTGCAATTGGCCACCGACGGCGAATATCAGCGCTCGTCCTGGCATCGCGATTTCCTGCAGCAGATCGGCAATGTTCGGCTGGTCGAGAACAGCTTGAAGCTGCGCTTCCATACCCATGAAGGCGACACCGAGATGGCGCCGCCCGGCTTTCGCGTCGAGGGCAAGCTTTACCGTCCCCATCCGATTTTCGTCGAGTACTTCAAATTCTTGAAATCGGTTTGCGCGGTCGTGCCGAAGATCACGATCCCCTCGCCCAGCAACATCCACTTCCGCGGCGGCAGGCAGGCGATCAGCCGCGAGGCCTATCCCGACATGGCCGAGTTTTACGCCGATCTCGCCGCGGTCTACCGCGAGGAGATCGCCGATCTCGCCGCGGCCGGATGCCGCTATCTGCAACTGGACGAGGTCAATTTCGCCTATCTGTGCGACCCCGATCTGCGTGAGCAGGTGCGCGCGATCGGTGAGGACCCCGAAACCTTGCCGCTGACCTACGCCAAGATGCTGAACGCGGTGGTGGCGGGGCGGCCGAAGGACATGGTGGTCGCGATGCATCTCTGCCGCGGCAATTCCCGCAGCGCCTGGATCGCCGAGGGCGGTTACGAGCCGGTGGCCGAGGTGCTGTTCAACGCTGTCAATGTCAACGGCTATTTCCTCGAATATGACAGCCCGCGCGCCGGCGATTTCGTGCCGCTGCGCTTTGTCCCGAAGGGCAAGATCGTCGTGCTGGGGCTAGTCACCACGAAGCTGCCGACGCTCGAGAGCAAGGACGAGCTCAAGCGCAAGATCGAGGAAGCCGCGAAATACGTGCCGCTCGACCAGCTGGCGCTGAGCCCGCAATGCGGCTTTGCCAGCGTGCTCGAGGGCAACAAGCTCACCGTCGCGGACGAAGTGGCGAAACTCCGGCGCATCGTCGAGGTAAGCCGGGAAGTCTGGGGCTAGAGCATTTTCCGGCGAAGTGGATACCGGTTCGCCGTCGAAAATGCGACCACATCAACAATCTAGAGCAGCGGTCCGATTCAACTTGAATGGACCGCGCTCTAGCCTGCCGCGCCGGCGGAGGCCGGGCGGCGAGGCGGATCGACGCCGGCCAAACAAGACCAAGCCGCCGCGGCGGCAAGAACCTTCCCCAGCGCTCCCGTTCGGCGCATAATCCGCGCAACGATAATCGGCGAAGAGGGGAAACGTCATGGCTGAAGGCGGCACGATCAACGTCACCGAGGTTATCGACGGCGGCAAATTCTCCGGCTTCCAATGGACGGTCGGGATCTGGTGCGCCGTGCTGACGACGCTCGACGGTTTCGACAATGGCGCGATCGGCTATGTCGCGCCGGTCATCGCGCAAAAATGGGGTCTGGGCATGCCAGCCTTCGGGCCTATTTTCGGCGCGGGGCTGTTCGGCCTGATGCTGGGCGCGCTGGCCTCGGGACCGTTGGCCGACCGCTTCGGCCGCAAAATCGTGATCCTCGTGGCGACCTTGATCTTCGCCGGCTTCGCGCTAGCGACCGCGCTCGCGGGTTCGATCGGCATGCTCTATGCCTTGCGCTTTTGCACCGGGATCGGGGTCGGCGCGTTGATGCCCAATGCCATCGCATTGACCGCGGAATACGCGCCGAGACGAATCCGCGCCACTGTCGTCGCGATCATGTTCCTCGGTTTCCCGCTCGGCGCCGGCAGCGGCGGATTCGTCGGCGCGGCGCTCATCCCGGCTTATGGCTGGCCGTCTCTCTTCATCCTGGGTGGGCTCGTGCCGTTGGTGCTGCTGCCGATCGCGATCTACACGCTTCCTGAATCGATCCGCTTCCTGGTGACGCGCGGCCACAATCCGACCCACGTCGCGGGGCTCCTCAATCGCCTCACCGGCAAGGCCGATTTCGACGGCCGCGAAACCTTCGTCATTTCCGAAGAAAAGCTTCACGGCTTCACGGTGCGGCATCTCTTCACCGAGGGCCGCGCCTTCAACACGGTCCTGTTGTGGATCACGTTCTTCTGCGGCCTCCTGGTGATCTACTATCTCAATAGCTGGCTGCCGCTGGTCATGCGCCAAAACGGCGTCGCCTTGGGCGCGGCGCTGAGCCTCGCCGGCTCGCTTTCCTGGGGCGGCATCGCCAGCACGCTCGTGCTCGGCCCGGTCGTCAACCGCATCGGCGCGGCTACCATCACGACGCTCCTTTATATCGGCGCCGCCATCTGCGTCTTCGCCATCGGGCTTTCGGGCAACAGCATCCCGCTCTTGGCGGCGAGCATCGTCGGGGCCGGCGCTTGCGTGATCGGCGGACAGAGCTTCATCAACGTGATGTCGGCGATCATCTATCCGACCGCGATCCGCTCGACCGGGGTGGGGTGGGCGCTCGGCATAGGGCGCGTCGGCGCCATCGTCGGCCCGGTGGTGGGCGGCATTTTGCTCGCCGCGCAGTTCACGCCGCAGACCCTCTTCTTCATGATCGCGGTGCCGGCCCTCATATCGGCCGCGGCGATGTTCATCCTGGGACGCCGCTTGCGCGCGGCCGAGCGAACCGCCCCCGCCGCGGTCGCAGCGGAGTAACTTACGCTCGCGCTTAGGTTTGCGGTCGCGCTCGCAGCCGCCACTCCAACCCTGCTCGCGCGACCTGGGTTGGTGGGCGGCAGGTCGCGCGACCGTAAAATACCCTACTTGAACCGCGGCAACAACGGCGCGGCGTTACCGTCGATGGCGGCGAGCTCCGCCGCGCTGAAGATGCCGCTCCGCTTCAGGCCGGCGACGCATTCCTCCGAGCCGCGCCAGGGATAATCGGTGCCGTAGCAAATCTGCGCCAGCGGGATGAGCTCCTTCAGCGCGCCCAGCGGCGAGGCGTGGAGGATCTGCGCGGTGTCGTAATAGAATTTTGCCGCCTCGGCGACGAAGCCTTGCGGCATGAGCGGCGCGAAGCGCGGCATCTTCTCCATCCGGATGAACCGCTCGGCGAGAAACGGCATGGTGCCGCCGCCATGCGACCAGATGACGCGCAATTGCGGGCAACGCGCCAGCGTGCCGCCGAACAGAAGATTGGTCAGTGCGCGCGTCGTGTCGGTGCCGTATTCGATCACCGAATCCCGGATGTCGAGCTCGGCCAATGCCGGGGCGCAGCAATTGGGCGCATGGGGATGCGTATAGACCACGGCCTTGCGACGGTTGAGCTCGTCGAACACGGGCGCGAAAATCTTGTCGCCGAGCCAGTGATCGTCATAGCTCGTGATCATGTGGACGCCGTCGGCATGAAGCGTGTCGAGGGCGTACTCGATCTCCCTGAGGGTCGCGTCGACATCGGGGAGCGGCAGGCTGGCGAACATGCCGAAGCGGCCGGGATAATCGGCGACGAGCCGCGCCATGTACTCGTTGTTCTCGCGGACATAGGCGAGACGCGTCTCGCCTTTCATCTGCTCGGGCAAGGTGGCCGAGTTGACGGCGAGCGTCACGCCGGCCTTGTCCATGTCGGCGATCGCGTCCTGCTCGTTCATGATCGAGGCCAGATGGGGCGTGAGGACGCCCATCTCGCGCAAGCTCGGCACGAAGCGCGGCGATACCAGATGATGATGAACGTCGATCCGTCGAGCCATGCGGGTCACCGGTTGAAGCGGGGAAGAAGCGGCAGAATATTGGCGTAGTCGATGCCCCGCGCCTCGTCGGCGCCGAGGACCCCGGCCTCCGCGATCTCGCGGACGCAGGAAGCCGAAACGCCCCAGGGATAATCCGAGCCGAAGACGGCGTGCGAAAGGCCCACCACTTGCTTGAGCGCGGTGAGGAGGACCGCATGCGAGGCCTGCGCGGTGTCGTAATAGAATTTCTTGAGCTCGGCGACCACACCCTGCGGCAGAATCTCGACGTTTTTGGGAATCGCCGCGGTCTTGAGGAAGCGATAGATCAGGAACGGCATGGTACCCCCGGCATGGGACCAGATGATGCGCAGATCGGGGTAGCGCACCGAGGTGCCGCCGAACACGGCATTGGCGATGGCGCGCGTCGTGTCGGTGCCGAATTCGATCATCGCATCCGGCATCGCGATGTCCTTCAAAAGACGCGTGCAGCAATAGGGCGAGTGCGGATGGGTGTAGATGAGGGCCTTGCGCCGGTTGAGCTCGTCGAACACCGGCGCGAAGGCCTTGTCGCCGAGCCACTGACCCTTGTAGCTGGTCATGAGATAGACGCCGTCGGCCTTCAACACGTCGAGCCCGTATTCGATCTCCTTGAGCGTCGCGTCGATATGCGGCATGGGCAGCGCGGCGAACATGCCGAAGCGCCCGGGATGGTCGGCGACGAGCCGGGCGAGATACTCGTTGTTGTCGCGGGCATAGGCGACGCCCAGATCGCGGTTCTCGATGGTCGGACGCGGCGGCGCCGGGGTCGAGTTCAGGGCGACGGTGACGCCGCCCTTGTCCATGTCCTCGAGCGCGCGTGCGGCGGTCATGGCCTCGGCGTCGTGGCGCATCAGGATGCCGACATCGAGCAACGTGGGGATCGAGCGCGGCGAAGCGAGATGGTGGTGAACGTCAATGCGTTGGGCCATGGCGATCTCTCCCGAAACTCCGGATCGGCCGCTCCGCGTCGCGGCATTCCTGATTGGCGGAAAACCTAGCACGGCTGCCGGCTGGGCGCATCCCGTCTTTGCCGGCGGCGGGGCGCTGCCTTATGATGCCGCATGGAGAATCCGCGATGACTTTCCGCTTCACCCTGCACGCGACAATCCCGGCCTCGCCGCGCGAAGTTTACGACGCCTGGCTGTCGAGCCGCGGCCACCGCGCCATGACCGGCGATCAGACCGCGCGCATCACCGGCCGGCTCGGCGCCAAATTCACGGTCTGGGACGGCTATATCACCGGACGGAATCTCGCGCTCGTGCCCGGCCGCCGCATCGTCCAATCCTGGCGCACCACGAAGTTCAAGGACAGCGATCCGGATTCGCAGATCGAGGTGCTGCTGCGGCGCGCGCCCAGCGGCACCCGGCTTACCCTGCGCCATACCAAGGTTCCGGACGGCCATCTCCATTATCGCGACGGCGGCTGGCAGGCCAATTATTTCGCGCCGATGAAGAAATACTTTCGCGCGCGGAAGGCGGCAAGCTGATGCCGCCGATCGCGCGCATCGGCGAACTCGCCGACGAATTGACCGAGTGGCGCCGCGACATCCACGCCCATCCCGAGCTCGGCTTCGAGGAGCGGCGCACCGCGGATCTGGTGGCCGAGCGGCTGACGCGGTTCGGCTGCGTGGTGCATCGCGGCATCGGCCGCACCGGCGTCGTCGGCGTCTTGCGCTGCGGCGGCTCGGCGCGCAGCGTCGGCCTGCGCGCCGATATGGACGCGCTGCCAATCCAGGAGACCAACCGCTTTGCCCACCGCTCGCGCTACGATGGCCGCATGCATGCCTGCGGCCATGACGGGCATACCGCCATGCTGCTGGGCGCGGCGCGCTACCTCGCCGAGACGCGGGCATTCGACGGCACCGTGAACTTCATCTTTCAGCCGGCCGAGGAAGGGTTGGGCGGCGGCCGGGCGATGGTCGAGGACCGCCTCTTCGAGCGCTTCCCCTGCGATGCCATTTTCGCGATGCACAACCGGCCCGGGCTCGACATCGGCAAATTCGCGATCCGGCCCGGGCCGATGATGGCCGGCGGCGCCTATTTCGACATTGCGATCACGGGTCGCGGCGCGCATGGGGCGAGGCCGGAATCGGGCGTCGACCCGGTGCTGGTCGCGAGCCATATCGCCACCGCGCTGCAAACGATCGTCGCGCGCAACGTCCGGCCGACCGACACCGCCGTGGTCAGCGTGACCCAAATTCATGCCGGCGATGCCTATAACGTCATCCCCGAGCACGCGGCGATGCGGGGCACCGCGCGCGCGTTCAGCACCGAAACCCTGGGGCTGATCGAGACGCGGATGCGGCGGATCGCGGAAGGAATCGCCGCCGGGCTCGGCGCCTCGGCGACGCTCGATTTCCGCGTCATCTTTCCGCCGCTCGTCAATGACGACGCCGAGGCTCGCTTCATCGCCGATTGCGCCGCCGAGCTGGTCGGCGCCGGGCAGGTCAACCGCAATGGCGGCTTGACCATGGCCTCGGAGGATTTCGCCTTCATGCTCGACCGCCGCCCCGGCGCCTATATCCAGATCGGCAACGGCGCCGGCGCGGGCGGCTGCGAGGTCCACAACCCCGGCTACGATTTCAACGACGCGGTCCTGCCGCTGGGCGCGAGCCTCTTCGCGCGCATCGCCGAGCGCAAGCTGGCCGCGCCCGGAACCCTACCTGATAAGTTGGCGTCCCCGGGGTGACTCGAACACCCGACCCACAGTTTAGGAAACTGTTGCTCTATCCGCCTGAGCTACGGGGACGGCCTCGCCAGCGTAGCGCCAATATTCCTCGGGGCAACCCTGGTCACTCGGCCGCGGGCTGAAGCTGGGCCTTGCGTGGCTGCGGATAGGCGTAGTCGCCGAGCCTCGTGAGCAGGCCGGCGGTCACGATCAGGACGAAGAAGAAGGCCAGCAGCATCGGATCGTAGGAATGCGCGCGGTCGAAGCTCAGCCCCATCAGCGCCGGGCCGAAGCCGACGCCGAGGGTGAAGGCGGGGAAGAGCCAGCCATAGATCTCGCCGAAGGCCTTGAGCCCGAAATAGCGGCTGATGAGGAAGCCCATCGCGTCGATCTCGACGCCGAGGCCGAGCCCGAGAAAAATGACGGCGGTCAGGGGCGCAGCACCCGCGGCCTCGCTCCACAGCAGCAGCACGCCCGCCGCCGGGACCAGCATGAAGAACGCCGTGACATAAGGCGCGAACATCTTGTCGAGGCACCAGCCGCCGATGAGGCGCGCGATCACGGCGGCCAGTCCGCTAAGCGAGAGCGCTCCGGCCGCCGCGAGCGGCGTCATCCCGCGATCGGTCAAGAGCGCGACCACATGCGCGAGAGTGCCGTTGATGGTTATGCCGCCGAGAAAGAAGATCGCCGCCAGCATCCAGAAACGCCAGGAATGGCGCGCCGCCTCTGCGGCCGTCATCCCGGGCACGGAAGGCGCGCCCGCGGTTCCGGCGGCGCGGAAATGAGGCGGCTCGCGGATGAACAGCGCCACCACGGCGCAGCCGACGACGCCCGAAATCAAGGCCAGCCCGACATAAGCCGAGCGCCAGCCGTAATGATTGATGAGATATTGCGCGATCAGCGGCATCACCACCGTGCCGAGACCGGCGCCGGCCGTGGCGATGCCGAGCGCCAAGCCGCGATCGGCGTCGAACCAGACCGCGACCGCCTTGGAATAGGGCAGGGGGCCCGAGCTCGTGCCGATGAACGAGGCCACGGCGTAGATGACATAGAGCATCCAGATCGCCGGCCCCATCAGCGACAGGCACGACATGGCGAGGGTGAAGAGCACGATCCCGGGCAACATCACGCGGCGAAAGCCGAAGCGATCGATGAGGCGGCCCAGGAACGGCGTCAACACGATGGTGAAAATGCCCGAGATCGCCGGCGCGCTCGACATCGCGCCGCGGCTCCAGCCGAACTCGGCGGTAACGGGCTTCAGGAAGACGGCGAAAGGCAACACCAGCACCGAGGCGATACCGACCATGATGCCCAGGCAGGATGCGACCGGAATCCACCAGCAATTCTGGAACAGCGGCATGGCGCTCATGACGATGCTTCCTCCCTGGGGTTGCCGAACCTGAACCGGGATGTCGGCAAGTTCTTCCCTCGGCAATATTGCGCCTCCGGAAGGAAAGAAAAAATGACTTTAAGCTGCGCCGCTCCACATCGAGGCCTGGGTGCGAATCCGGGCCTTCTCGCCGGTGCCTATTTCCGAGCGCGCAGCAACTCGATCTGCTCGGGATGGCTGATCGCGATCCGCGGCCGCGTGGCGCCGTCGATGAAGCCGCGCACCAGGATGCGCTTGCCCTTGAGCGAGGCGGGATCGAGCCCCGCCGCGCGGCACAGCGCCAGGGCCGGCCGGGCGATGCTGAGCGCCAGGGATTTTTGCCGGTCGGGCCCGAGGCTCACGAACACCTGGCCGGCCACGGTGGCGACTTCGGTCACCGTGCCGCTCACCAATTGGAACGTGCCGGCGAAATTCGCCGCCTCGTCGGCGCTGCGCACCGCATAGTCGGGATCGGACCAGATGCCGCGCCGATAGCGCCGCGCCTGACGCTCGAGCGCGAGCATATCGGGAACGCCGACGCGTTCATCCGCCGCGCTCTCCACCCGCGCAAGACCGCGCCGCAAGAGCTCGCCCTGAACCCAAACCCCGCCGGCGTAAAGCTGCGCCAGCACCCGACCCTGGCGGTCCTCAGCGATCCCGGCAAAGCGAAGCTCCACCGTCCGGCCCGCAACGAGCGTCGTGAGCGCGGCGACGGCTTGGCGCGCGAGCGCACCGTTGCGCGGCGCCTCGATGCCGACGAGGCGCAGCGTGCGCCCATCCGCGAGCGCGATGGTCTCGCCATCCACCACGGCGCCGATCTGGGCTTGCCCGCCCGGGGTGAAGCCGGGCTCGGCGGAAACCGGCGCTGCGGCCAGGGCCAGCGCCACCACCAGCGCCGCGAGTTTCACGGCCGAATCAGACTTCGATGCGCTCGACGACGGTGCCGTCGGGCGCGAAGCACACCGCCAGGAGCGTGCCGCCGAACCCGCACCCGGCGTCGATCGATACGGCGTAAGGCGCTTCGACGAGGCCGGCGTGCTGACGGTCGATGCCGCGCACCACGCGCGCGTAGCCGGCGAAAGGAGCGGTGAAGCGCAGGATGTCCTTGTCGCACCACCAGAACATGTCGCCCTGCAGATCGAGCGGCTTCGACGGATCGACGCCGGCGTGAACGAACAGCAGCTTGCCATCGTCGGTGAACGCGGCGCGGCGCAGCGCGCTCAGGAAGGGACGATGGCCCGAGCGTGCGTCGATCGCGGCGCGAATTGAGGCGGTCCAGCGCGTGACCGCCAGCACCCCCTCGCGGCACGCCGCGAGGCCCTGGCGGGAATCGATGCCGTAGGAAACCAGCGTCGCCTCGACGCCGTGCTCGAGCATCCAGGGCAGCAACTCGCGCGGATCGGGCGCGAATTGCAATTCCAGCAGCTTCTGCCAAATCTCCTCCTGGCTGCCGCGCAGAAAGACGATGTCGCCGAGAAAGGCGTTGCGCCGCGCCAGAAACAGGCGGCGAAACAGGATCAGCGCATCGAGCGTCAACGCCGGGGCCGGCCCATAGCCGAGGTAATTGCCGAGATAGACCAGACGGTCGCCGGCGGCGAGGCGCGGCGCCAGGCGCGAATGAAGCGCGACCACGCGATGCGCGTCGCCATGGATGGCGCCGACGGCCCAGACGCGCCGCGCGCGCACGAGCCGGCCATAGATGTCAGAATCGCATGGTGGGGTGGTGGTCACCGCCCGCCATCAGCGGCGCGACACCCGCCGAGGCCCAATGCTCACGCCGCGCTCAGCATCTGCTCGACGCGCCGGACTGCGGTGAACTCGTCGATCTTTTCGACCGCGGCGAATTCGCGCACCAGCCGGTCGAGCGCGGCCTGATAGATTTGTCGCTCGCTGTAGGATTGCTCGGGCTGTCCAACATTGCGGAACAAGTCGCGCACGACCTCGGCGATCGAGGCGGGGTCGCCGGAATTGATCTTCGCCTCGTATTCCTGGGCGCGGCGGCTCCACATGGTGCGCTTGGCGCGCGAACGGCCCTTGAGCTTGGTCAACGCGGATTCCATTTCCTTGCGCGTCGACAGGCGCCGAAGGCCGGAATTCTTGGCCTTCGCCACCGGAACGCGCAGGGTCATACGGTCCTTGTCGAAATGAACGACGAAGACGTTCAGCGAATGGCCCGCGATTTCGTGATTTTCGAGCGCTAGGATCTTGCCGACGCCATGGGTCGGATAGACCACCAGATCGCCGGCGCCGAAGCCGAGCTTTTCCGCCGTCCGCTTGTCTTCTTTGTCCTTGTCCTTGTCTTTTGCCGCCAGCGCCATCAAGTCCTCCGCCGATACATCCGAGCGATCGGTTGGGCGCAACAAGAGGCGTTCCGACCAAGCGGGGTTCCCCCGCGCTCGCGATCAGCTACGCCGCCCGGACCCATGTCACCGGGATGGGCGCACCTTTCGGTGTGCCGTCAGGCTTTTACCACAAAACGCCGGGAAATACCAGTGCGGGAGCGATGCGCAGACGGCAAGCCCCAGGACTAATTAGGCTTTTCTACCTTTTGGCGGGGTCGGGGCTGAAGTACTGGGCGAACTTATCGGGAACGTCCTTCCACTTGTCGGCATCGGCCGGGGGCGATCCCTTGCGGGTGATGTTGGGCCAAGATTGGGCATATTGGCGGTTGATTTCGACCCATTTATCGACCGCAGGCTCGCTGTCCGGAACGATCGCCTCGACCGGACATTCCGGCTCGCAGACGCCGCAATCGATGCATTCATCGGGATGGATGACGAGCATGTTATCGCCCTCGTAGAAGCAGTCCACCGGACAGACTTCCACGCAATCCATGTATTTGCATTTGATGCAGGCCTCGTTGACGATATAGGTCATGTTCCATCACTCTGATTTGGCGAAATCTCATCCCGTAGGCAGCAAGCCGAGGCGGCGCAGCACCCGCAGCTTGGCCGCGCCCCGTTCATGGTCGCTGACATCGATCAAGCCACCCACCCGGCGCAGCGAGCTGTCTTCGAGCGGATCGAGAACGCCGTCCGCATAGGCCACTTCCCACAGCATCTCGATCACCTCGACCCTTCGCTCCCGCGGCAAACGCTCGTTGATGGTGCTGGTGAAGCCGAACAGTTGCGCCGATCCCGCGACCCGTTTTTTCGCCGCGTCGAAAAGCGCATTGGCATCGGCATCGGAAAGGCCGAAGCGGCGCTCGAGCAGCCGCATGATAATCGCCCGGTCGCGCTCGTCGAACTGCCCGTCGACCACCATGGCCGCCTCGAGCAGCAGAGCGGCGACGGCAAGAGGCAACTCATCCTTGCCTGGCGGAATACCCCCTTCGCCCTCCTTCAGCCACGCGACCAGCCGATCCAGCATGGCTTTGCCTAGCATGCGCCCTGCCCTGGTTCAACCCTATGCGTAATATGGCCTTTTCGCGTGGCACGCGTGCGCGGATGGCGATTCCGGGCTACGCTGTGCGAATGGCCGACGCGGTGAGTTCCCTTCTGCCGGCGCTCCGGCGCGCTTATGGCCTGGCGCGCTCGACGGTCGTCTATCGCGCCAATTTCGTGAAGCTGCGCCGTGCCCGCGCCTTTTATCGCCAGTTCATCGCCGCGGACGATCTGTGCTTCGACATCGGCGCCCATCTCGGCGACCGGACCGCGCATTTCCTGGCGCTCGGCGCGCGCGTCGTCGCGGTCGAGCCGCAACCGCTCCTCATGGCCGCGCTGAAGCGACGGTTTTCCGGCAACCGGCGCGTTACCCTCGTCCCGGCGGCGCTCGGCGCCACGCCGGGACGGGCCGAGCTTGCCGTCGATCCGATGAATCTGACCGTCGCCACGCTCTCGCCCGAGTTCGTGGCGCTTGCCGGCAAAAGCCACGGCTTCCGCCATGTCCGCTGGAGCGAGCGGATGGAAGTGGAGATGACGACGCTCGATCGGCTGATCGCTGCGCATGGCACCCCCGCTTTCTGCAAGATCGATGTCGAGGGCTATGAGCACGCGGTCTTGGAAGGATTGTCGCGACCCGTCCCGGCACTATCGCTCGAATATCTGCCGGCGGCGCTCGACCCGGCGCTCGTCGCCATCGCGCGGCTTCACCGGCTAGGCAGCTACCACTTCAACCGCTCGCCCGGCGAGAGCATGCGGCTCGCGGTGCCGCGCTGGCTCGGCCCGGCCGAGATGGCGGCCGAGCTGAAGCGGCTGCTGCCGCGGGACGGCGCCGGCGATGTCTATGCCTTTCTCGACGCGCCGGGGGCCAGCCGGTAAATTGCCGGCACCATGAGCAAGGCTTTCACCAAGGAAACCGATGCCGCCGCGGACGACGCCCCGGATGCTGGCCCGGTGCTGCCAACGGGCGTCAAGAACTACATCACGCTGCGCGGCTTCGAGCGGCTGCGCGACGAGCTCAACCAGCTCATCCGTGTCGAGCGCCCGAAAGTGGTCGAGACCGTCGCCTGGGCCGCGGGCAATGGCGACCGCTCGGAGAATGGCGATTACATCTACGGCAAGCAGCGTCTGCGCGAGATCGACCGGCGCCTGCGTTTTCTGACCAAGCGCCTTGAGATCGCGCAAACCGTCGATCCGGCGCAGCAGAAGAACCGCGACCAGGTGTTCTTCGGCGCCACGGTCCGATACGCCAACGAAAAAGATGTCGTAAGGACCGTCACCATCGTCGGCATCGACGAGACCGATTCCGATGCGGGGCGGGTGAGCTGGGTCTCGCCGATCGCGCGGGCGCTGTTGAAATCGCGCATCGGGGACACGGTCGAGCTGGCGACGCCCAACGGGCCCGAGCGGATCGAGGTCGTCGCCATCGCCTATCCCGATTCCGCGGATTGACGCGATGGCGAAACGCCGCATCGTGGTGCTGCATTTTATCGCGCAGATGCCCTTGGCGGGCATCGCATGGCAAGCGCTGCAATATCTGGTCGGCCTCGAGGAGCTCGGCTTCGAGACCTGGTATGTCGAGAATCACGGCGCCAATCCTTACGACCCGCGCGCCGACAGCGTGGTGATGGATTGCCATTACAACCTCGCTTATCTCAAGCGCGCGTTAGAGCGATTCGGCCTCGGCGAACGCTGGGCCTATTGGGACGCGATCAACGACGTCTATCACGGCTTGTCGCGCGAGCGGGTGGCCGCGCTGTTCCGGGAATCGGATGCGCTCATCAACTTGTGCGGCGCGACCAAGCTGCGCGACGAGCACATGGCATGCCCGGTCAGGATCATGGTCGACACCGACCCCGTCTATGAGCAGATCAAATACGCCCAGGCCGATCCGGCGGCGCGCGCCTATCTCGACGCGCATACGCATTTCTTCACCTATGGCGAGAATGTCGGCGGACCGGGCTGGATCGTGCCGCTGGGCGGCATCGCGTGGCATCCGACGCGGCCTCCCGTGGCGCTGAGCCTATGGCCCGAAGCCGCGGGCGAGCCGCGCTGCTTTTCGACCATCGCCACCTGGGAGAACAAGGGCAAGAACATCGACTTCGCGGGCGAGCGCTATCTCTGGTCGAAGCACGTCAATTTCCTCCGCTTCCTCGATATCCCCACCCTCGCCGGCCCGTGCTTCACCATGGCGATGCGGCCGCCGACGCCCGCGATCGAGCGCGAGGTGACCGAGAAGGGCTGGAAGCTCGTCGATCCCGGGCCGATCTCGGCAGAGCTCGACGCCTATGGCGATTTCATCCGGTCGTCGCGCGGCGAGTTCACCGTCGCCAAGGACATCTATGTCCGGCCGAAAAGCGGCTGGTTCAGCGACCGCAGCGTCTGCTATCTTGCCTCCGGCCGACCGGTCGTGACGATGGCAACGGAATTCAGCCGGTTCTATCCGGTGGGTGAAGGCTTGTTCGCGTTCAGCGACCAGCGCGAGGCGCTCGCCGCGATCGCCGCGATCAACGCCGATTACCGGCACCACGCCAAGGCCGCGCGGGGCTTGGCGGCGGAATATTTCGCCAGCGATCGCGTTATCGGGGCGATGATGCGGCAGGCCGGCCTTTAAGAACCGGCTGTTTGGGATATGGGAACGCTTAGGCCATGACCGCCACCGAATTGCGCCGAGATGCGGCCAAGACCGACGGCATCGTCGCGCGCCTGCCGCGTCCGTCCTGGGACGGGATGGCGCTGCTGCTGTTCGCCGCCTTGACGCTGCTGGTGCTCTTAACGTTCCAGGATTACGGCGTCACCTGGGACGAGGACGTCCATAACTGGTACGGCGTCTTCGTCCTCGATTATTACCTGTCGGGCTTCAACGATCTGCGCAGCCTGCACTGGCTCGACCTGTTCAATTACGGCGCCGCCTTCGACGCGGTCGCGGCCGCGATCAACATGGTCTCGCCCTTCGGCGTCTATGAGACGCGGCATCTCGTCAACGGCATGGTCGGGATCCTCGGCCTCGTCGGGACCTGGAAGCTCGGCCGCGCCTTGGGCGGCCCGCGCGCCGGCTTCATCGCCGCGCTGTTCCTCGCGTTGACGCCAAATTATTACGGCCAGATGTTCAACAACCCGAAGGACATCCCCTTCGCGGCGGGAAGCGTCTGGGCGATCTATTACCTGGTGCGACTCCTGCCCGCGCTGCCGCGCCCGCGCCCCGACTTAATCGCAAAGCTCGGCATCGCCTGTGGCCTGACCCTCGGCGTGCGCGTCGGCGGTCTGCTGCTGCTCGCTTATGTCGGCTTGGCGCTGGGGCTCTACGCGTTGTGGCGCGGCCTCGAGACCCGGCAGGTAAAAATCTTCGCCGCCGAGGGCGCGCAGTGCCTGGGGCGGGTGCTGCTGCCGGCGGCGCTGCTGGCTTACCCGGTGATGCTGCTGTTCTGGCCTTGGGCGCAGCAAGCGCCGCTCGCGCATCCCTTGGACGCGCTGGCAACCTTCTCGCACGAGACCTTTCCGTTCCGCACGCTGTTCGCCGGGCATTATTTCCCGGCAACCGACCTGCCCTGGAGCTATCTGCCGGTTCACATCCTGCTGGCGTTGCCCGAGCTCATCCTGCTGCTGCTGATCGCCACGCCGGTGGTGGCGCTGTGGGCGCTATGGCACAATTCCGCCGGCCTCGGGCGCGACGTCGTCGCTCGGCCGCTTCATGGTCGCCTTCGCCATCCTGTTTCCGGTGTGCTACGCAGTGGCGATCAAGGCGGTGCTGTTCGATGGCATGCGTCATTTCATCTTCGTGCTGCCGCCGATCGCCGCAGCGACCGCGCTCGTCGCGGATCGCGCGCTCGACCGCCTCCACGCCGCCAAGTTGCGCACGCTCGGCTACGCCGCGCTGGCGATTTATGGTGCGGCGCATGTCGTCACGATGGCGCGCCTCCACCCGGACGAATACGTCTATTACAACGCCTTCATCGGCGGCACCGAGGGCGCGCAAGGCCTGTTCAAGCTCGATTACTGGGCCAATTCCTACGCCGAGGCGGTGGGTGGCCTGCGCGAGTATTTGATGGCCGAATACGGCGCCGATTTCATGGATCACGACTTCACCGTCGCGGTGTGCGGTCCGCCCGGATCGGCCGCGTATTATTTCCCGCCTAATTTCATTTACACCCCGGACCAAGAGAACGCGGATTTCTTCATCGCCTTCACCAAGGACGATTGCGACAAGTCGCTGCCGGGCACCGAGATCTATCGCGTCGAGCGCATGGGCACGCTGTTGTCGCTGGTGCTCGATCGGCGTGGCATCGTGGCGGGTGCGCGCCCCGCCCTCCTCGCCGGCAACCGCTAGGCAAAGGCGCGGGGGGACCTCCTTCGCTTGGAGCGCGGCGAATATGAACGTCTGGCGGCGGTCGAGCGCGAGGCCTGGTGGTTTCGCGGCCTTCACGCCAATCTCATCGCCGCGTGGCGCCGCGCCATGCCGCAAGCTGCCGAAGCAAGGCTGCTCGACGCCGGCTGCGGCACCGGGGGATTGCTGATGCGGCTCGCCGGCGCCTTCCCGCGCACCCGGCGTTTCGGCGTTGAGCTCGACCCCGTGGCCGCCGCCATGGCGCGCGCGCGAAGCGACGCCGCCATCGCGGTGGCGTCGATCGCGGCGCTGCCCTTTGCCGCGTCCTCGCTCGATGCCGTCCTCAGCGCTGACGTGCTATGCCACTCCGGGGTCGAGCCGGCGGCGGCGCTCGCCAGCATCACCGCCTGTCTCAGGCCGGGCGGCGTGCTGGTGCTCAATCTGCCCGCCTATCGCTGGCTCTTTTCCGGCCATGACCGCGCGGTCAACAATGTCCGCCGCTTCGGCCTAGCAGAGGTGCGGACGCTGCTCGCGGCGGCGGGCTACGCCGGCATCCGCGCCCATTATTGGAACAGCTTGTTGTTCCCGCTCATGGTGCTGCGGCGCATCAGCCATCGCCACGGCGGCAGTGACGTAACGCGGTTGCCCGGCCTTATCGAGCCAGCCTTCCGTGCCGCGATCGTCCTCGAATGCTGGCTCGGCGAGCGCGGCTTGCACTTTCCTTTCGGCGGCTCGATCCTGGCCACCGCCATGAAACCATGAGCGATCCGCGATGAGTTTGGCTCTCAGCATCGTCATTCCGGTCTATAACGGCGCCGATAGCATCGGCGAGCTGGTCGAGGCGCTCGAAGCGCTCGCCGTGCCGGGCGGGCACGAGATCGTCGCTCGTCAACGATTGCAGCCCGGATGCCAGCCTGATCGAGGCGAGACGCCTCCAAGCCCGCGCCAAGGTGCCGCTGACGGTGGTCAACCTCGCGCGCAATTTCGGCGAGCACAACGCGGTATTGGCGGGCCTGCGCGAGGCGCGCGGCGACCACGTCATCACGATGGACGACGATCTGCAAAACCCGCCGGGCGAGGTGCTGCGTCTCCTCGAGCATGCGCAGAAGACCGGCAAGGACGTGATCTACACCCGCTATGCCACCAAGCGCCACTCCGCCTGGCGCAATCTCGGCAGCCGCTTCACCAATCGCGTCGCCGATTTCGTGCTCGACAAGCCGAAAGGGCTTTATCTATCGAGCTTTCGCTGCATGAGCGCGTTCGCCGTGGCGCAGGTGACGCGCTATGACGGGCCGTTCCCCTATATCGACGGCCTCATCCTGCAAGCGACCCAAAGCGTCGGCACGCTCGAAGTCGAGCATCTGGCGCGGGCCGCCGGGCGCAGCAATTACACGCTCGCGCGGCTCATCAGGCTGTGGCTCAACATGTTCGTCAATTTCTCGGTGATGCCGCTTCGGCTCGCAACCGTCACCGGCTTCGCGATGAGCGGCCTCGGGCTGTTCGGCGTGGTCTGGACGGTGGGCGAGGCGATGATCCTGCGCGACACCCCGCCCGGCTGGGCGTCGCTGACCGTGGCGACGCTGCTCCTGCTCGGCGTACAGCTCGTCATGCTTGGCATCATCGGCGAGTACATTGGCCGGCTCTATCTCACCGCCAACCGCAAGCCGCAATCGATCGTGCGCGACGTGACGAAGAGCGAGCCGGCCGAGCGCCGAGCGCCGCCGGCGATCGTCAGCCGGAACTGACCGCGCGCAGCGCCGCGATGACGCGCGCTGCTTGGTCGTCGCCAAGCTCGGGAAACATCGGCAGGCTCAGCACCGTCGCGGGACGCGCGCTCGCTATGCTTCAACCCGCCAGGGCCCACCGCCACGCGCCCGCGATAGGCGGGCTGGAGATGCACCGGCATCGGATAATGGATGTTCGTGCCGATGCCGCGCGCCTTCAGGCCCGCTTGCACCGCATCGCGCCGCGGCGTGCGCACGACATATTGGTGAAAGACGTGCGTGGCGCCCCGCCGCCGCGCCGGAAGCGCCAAGCCGAGGCCGATGAGCCCCTCGTCATAGGCGCCGGCGATCGCCTGGCGGCGCGCATTGTCGGCATCGAGCCGGCGCAGCTTCGGGCGCAGGATCGCGGCCTGCAGCTCGTCGAGCCGCGTGTTCATGCCGACGAAATCGCTGACATAGCGCTCGCGCCAGCCATATTCGCGCAATTCCCGGAGCCGCGCCGCAAGCGCCGCATCGTCCGTGAGAACCGCGCCGCCATCGCCGAGCGCGCCCAGATTCTTGGTCGGATAAAAGCTGAACGCGGCGATGTCGCCAAACCCGCCGAGCCGCTTCCCATCCAAAACCGCGCCATGCGCACTGCGCGCAATCCTCGATCACGCGCAGGCCATGGCGGCGCGCGAGCATCGAGTATCGCCTCCATATCGGCCGCCAGCCCATAGAGATGAACCGGGATCACGGCAGCGATCCGCCCCGGCGGCGCGGCTGAGCGCCCGGGCCAATTCGTCCGGATCGAGCGTCATCGTCGCCGGATCGATATCGAGCAAGAGCGGCTTCAAGCCCGCCAGCTCGATCGCCGCCACCGTGGCCACCGCGGTATGCGAGACGGTGGCGACGTAATCCTCGGGCGCGAGCGCCAGCGCCTTCAGCGCGACCACCAGCGCCTCGGTGCCGCTGGCGACCCCGATGCCATGGCGGCAGCCAATCGCGGCGGCGAATTCGCGCTCGAATTCCTCCACTTCCGGCCCCAGGATGTAGCGGCCGCCGGCCAGCACGCGTTCGATTGCGGCGTCGATCGCGGCGCGATTGGCGAGATAGGACGCCCGCGGATCGGCTTGCGGGACCGGGGGATCAGACATAATGCGCGAAATTCTCCCGGAAATAGGCGAGCGAGCGCCGGAGCCCCTCGGCCAGCGTCACCGCGGGCCGCCAGCCCGTCGCGCGCCGGAACAGCGAATCGTCGGCATAATAGTCGCCGATATCGATGCGGCTTGCCGCTCGGCCGGGAACTCGTGCTTGGCAAAATCGCCGCCGCCATTGGCCGCGACCACCAGCCCGGCCAGCTCGTCGAGGCTGACGACGCAGTCGCCGCCGAGATTGAACGCCTTGCCCTTTGTCGCGTCCGCCACCGCCGCGAGCAGGAAGGCCTCGACGGCGTCGTCGATATAGGTGAAGTCGCGCTTCTGGGTTCCGCCCCAGACTTCGAAGGCCTTGCCCTCGAGCGCCAGGCGCAGCCAGACGCCGACGAAGGTCTGGCGCGCGTCCTTGATGCGCATGCGCGGCCCATAGGTGTTGGTGAGCCGGAGCGCGGTCGCCTTCAGGCCGTAAACGTCGTGATAGAGGATGTGATAGGCCTCGCCGGCCATTTTGTTGACGCCGTTCACGTCGACCGGGTGAAGCGGGTGCTTCTCGTCGACCGGGAGATAGTGCGGCCTGCCGTAAATCTGGCGCGTCGAGGCGAAGACGATGCTCGCCGCCGAGCATACCGCGCGGCAGGCTTCGAGCAAGGCGAGCTGAGCGGCGCAGTTGATCTCGAGATCGGTCACCGGGTCGTGCATCGAATCGAGATGGCTCGTTTGCCCGGCGAGATTGAACAGATAGTCGCAGCCATCGAGCAGCGGCCGCATCCGCGCCGCATCGCGGATATCGGCAATCTCGGCCCGAACGCGGTCGCGCACCGGCGCGATGTTGAACCGGTTGCCGCCGTAATTGGGCGCGAGATTGTCGATCAGCACGACCTCGCTGCCCAGGCCGACCAGCCGGATCGCCAACGCGGAGCCGATGAAGCCAAGCCCGCCGGTGATCACCACGCGCGCCTTGGCGAAGGCAGCGGGAAAGTCCGGGATCAAGGCCGAATTCAACGGCCATGACGCCGAATCTTTGAATTCGAGCGAGCGTTAGGCGATAAGGGCTTGTAAGCTACGATCATTCCTGATGATGCCCTGGCTCTTGCCCGACCTTGCCCTAATCCGCCGCGCCGCCTGCCTGGCGCTCGGCTTGGCGCTCGCGTCCTGCGCCAGGACGACACCGTCTCCGCCGCCGGTCTTAAGCCGCGGCGACCGGCAATGTCTTGCCGAAGCTCGACCAACGCGACGTGCAGTATCAGGTCGCGCCGATGCCGGCAAGCACGAGCCGGGCCTGCATGATCGAGAATCCGGTGCGGGTTTCCGCCGCCACGATTCCCTGGAGCCGCCCGGCGCTGGCGAGCTGCACCTTCGTCCTGGAATTCGACAAGTTCGAGCGCGCGGTCGTCGTGCCGCTGGCCAAGCGCTATTTCCGGCAGGGGATCAAGACCATCGAGCATTTCGGCGCCTATAACTGCCGCACCACCAAGGCCGGGCGCGAGAGCGAGGCACGCCAAGGGCGACGCGCTCGACCTCGCCGGTTTCCAGCTCGACGACGGCACCATGGTCTCGGTCAAGCGCGATTGGGGCAAGCGCGGCAAGGCGCGCGACTTCCTGCGGGCGGTCGCGGCCCAGGCTTGCCACTATTTCGACGAGGTGCTGACCCCCGATTCCGACCGCGACCATGTCGACCACATCCACCTCGATCTGGGCCGCTATAAGCTCTGCGTGCGGCGCTGATCGGCGCTTGTCTCGTCGTCATCGGCAAAGAGCGAGAGCCAAGCCGGCGCGGCCTCGCCCAGCGACACCGCCGGCGCCGGCTCGTCGTAGAGAAATCTGGCTTCGGCCGGCGGCCCGCGGCGCGCGCCCAGCGCGCGGACTATGAGGCGCCGGCGCCGCTGCGCCAACGCGACGGTCACTTCGTCGCCGACCCGCACCGGATGGTGGGGCTTCGCCGCTAGATGCGCCCCGATGGCAACATGCCCCTCGGCGCACAGCCGCGCCGCCAGCGACCGGGTGCGCGCGAGGCGCGCGAACCACAGCCATTTATCGAGGCGAAGCGTCACGCTCGTCATCGGGCGAGGCGCAGCGCGGCGAGCTTGGCGAAAGGACTGTCGGCCGGCGGCGCGCCGAGACGAGCGGCGCGCTTTTTCGCCGAGCGCTTGGCATGGAAGGTAACGCCATTGCTATCGTGCACGGCGCGGTAGCCCAGACTCGTCAGCATCGCGGCGAGATCGCGGCGCGGGGCGCCGGCGAGATTCGCCAGCTCGGGCGTCGCGCCGAACGGGCCTTGGCGCGCCAGCGCCCGCGCCGCCGCCGCGAGTTTTTCGAGCTTGTCGGCGCGCAGGACGCGGGGGCCGAGCACGCGATAGCCCATGGCGAGATAAGCCGCCTCGTCGATGGCGGGATCGCGCGGCGCCGCGACGCCGCCCGGCACGATCGGAAGGGAGCCGCCATTCCTCACCGCCCACAGCAAGGCGGCGAGCGATGCCGCGTCGCGCTTCATCTGGCCGTCGAGATAGATGGTCTCGGTGCCGAGCCGCACGCCAAGCCGCGCGAGCGCGCGGCGGTCGCCGCCACCGAGAGCCGCGACTTGGCTCCCGACTTGGGCCGCCGGCAGGATTCCAAGCGCCTCGCAGAGTTGAAACACGAGGCCGCGCGCCGGACCGGCAAGCTCTGCACGCCGCGCCCGCGTGAGCGCGCCCAGGCGCCGGTGCAGCAGCGTTCGCCAGAACAGCGCCAGGCGCCGCCGCACCAACTCGCGCTGCGCGCCGTCGAGAAAATCGCTCGCCAGCGCCTCGATTCGCGGCTCGAGCGGCGTCTCGCCGCCGAGGAGCCGCCCGACCGCGCCGCCGCGCCAGGTCAGCGCGCCGTTCGCGGCCAGCGAGAAATCGCCATCGGGCGAGGCCGCCAAGCTGCGCGCGCGCGCATCGATCTCGCTGCGTAACACGCGATTTGCCGCGGCGAAGAGGGTCTTCGCCGCTTCGCTATCGGCCACGGCGTCGGGGATGAAGCGGAAACCGTCGAGCCGGCCCACGTCATGGCCCTCGACCTTCACCGCGCCGTCGCGGCTCACCGAGGCGAGCAGCGCGCGCGGAGAGGCGAGCTGCTTGACGAGAAGGGCCGAGCGGCGATCGACGAAGCGCTCGGTGATGCGGGCGTGGAGCGCGTCGGAAAGGCGATCCTCGATCGCCCGAGCGCGCTCTTGCCACGTCGCCGACTCCGCCAGCCAGTCCGGGCGATGCGCGATATAGGTCCAGGTGCGGATATGGGCGATGCGCGCCATCAGCGTGTCGATATCGCCATCGGCGCGGTCGAGCCCCGTGACTTGAGCCGCCACCCAATCGGCCGGCAGGCGCTCGTGCGGCCCGGCGAGATGCCGATAAATCTGCGCCAGCAGCCGCGCATGGGTGTCGCTCATCACCTTGCGGAAATCGGGGATCTGGCACACCTCCCACAGCAGTCGCACCGTGTCGGGGTGGCGCGCCGCCGCGGCGATGTCGGAAATCTTGCCGAGCGCCGCGAGCGCCAGGTGGTCATCGGCCTCGCGCGCCGGAATGAGGCCCGGCAGATGCGGGCGCTCGTCGAGGCTCTTCAACAACGCAGCCGACCGACCGGAAGTCGAGGCGCGCATTGCGCCAGTAGAGGCGCTGGAGCGGGTCGAAGCGGTGACTTTCCACCGCCTCGACGATCTCGGGATCGAGCGCGCCGAGCTCGGCGGTCGTGCCGAAAGTGCCGTCGTTCATGTGGCGGCCGGCGCGCCCCGCGATCTGCGCGATCTCGGCCGCCGAGAGCCGGCGCGGCGCTGCGTCCGTCGAACTTCGCGAGCCGAGCGAAGGCGACGTGATCGAGGTCCATATTGAGGCCCATGCCAATGGCGTCGGTCGCGACCAGGTAATCGACCTCGCCCGACTGGAACAACCCGACCTGGGCGTTGCGCGCGCGGGGGGATAACGCGCCCAGCACCACGGCCGTGCCGCCGCGTTGGCGGCGCATCAGCTCGGCAAGGTGGAACACGTCAGCGACGGCGAAGGCGACCACCGCGCTACGCGGCGGCAGGCGCGAGATTTTCTTGGCGCCAGCATAGGAGAGCGTCGAGAAGCGCGGACGGCTGACATACTCGGCCTCGGGGACGAGGCGCTTCAGCAGCGGCCGGATTGTGTCGGCGCCCAAAAGCATGGTCTCCTGGCTGCCGCGCGCGTGCAGCAGGCGGTTGGTGAAGACGTGGCCGCGTTCGGGATCGGCGCAAAGCTGAATCTCGTCGACGGCGAGGAAATCGACCGCCCGATCGAGCGGCATCGATTCCACGGTGCAGACGAAATAGGACGGATTGGGCGGGATGATTTTTTCTTCGCCAGTGATGAGGGCGACCGCGCGCTTGCCCTTCAGCGCCGCCACGCGGTCGTAATTCTCATGCGCCAAAAGCCGGAGCGGGAAGCCGATCATGCCCGAGCGATGGCCGAGCATGCGCTCGATGGCGAGATGGGTCTTGCCCGTATTCGTGGGCCCTAAAACCGCTACGACCCGCGGGGCCAGGGAGAAAACGCCCATGGCACGAGCATCGGGCCTCGCGCGGCGAAACGCAAGGGCCAGAAGCTGTCCCGAGCGGAGTTTTCGCGGCCGCCGGAACGCCCTATTGCGCGGTAATCGCGCTGCGGAACCGCAACGGATTCTCGACGAACCGGAAGGGCTCCAAAGTGCTGCCGGTGCCGCGCACCAGGATGGTGCCGTAATTGAACATCCTTCCCATGAAGCTCTGCACCACATCGACGCTTTCGACCTTGTTGCGGACCATCTCGATGGTATGGCGCCCCAAGATGCCGCGCTTGTGGATGATGCGGTGATCGGTCACGGCATACTCGGTCGTGGCTCGCCGGATAGCGGCATGGACGAAGGCAAGGAGCGCAAACAACGCGATGAGGCCGGCCGCGTAAAAGACGAAGCGCTCCGGCACCTCGTCGCCGATGCCGTAGCTGCCGAGCGCGGCCAGAAGCCCGGCCAGGACCAGGAAGACAGCCGCCCTGGCGTAGACCAGCCAATGCAGCCGGGTGACGTAGATCAGGGTCTCGTTGGGCTGCAAGACGCGCTGGACGTAGCTCATGGCGCTTCAACCTACCACATCCCGCGCCCTTGCGGAGGCGCGCGCGACCCCACATATCTCGGGGCGTTGTTCGGGTTCAGTCGGATGGGGAACATGGCAGGCGAGAAACGAGAATTTCAGGCCGAGGTCAGCCGGCTCTTGGAAATCGTCGCGCATTCGCTCTATAGCGAAAAGGAGATTTTCCTGCGCGAGCTGATCTCCAACGCATCGGATGCCTGCGACCGGCTGCGCTATTTGGCGCTGACCGAGCCGGGCCTCATCGCGGGCGACGCCAATTTCCGGGTCGTGATCGAGCCCGACAAGAAGAAGCGCACCCTCACCATCGCCGATAACGGGATCGGGATGAGCCGGCAGGACATGATCGAGAATCTGGGCACCATCGCGCGGTCGGGCACCGCCGCCTTCGTCAAGAATCTGTCCGGCGACAGCAAGAAGGACATCGCGCTGATCGGCCAATTCGGCGTCGGATTTTACTCCGCCTTCATGGTGGCGGGCGAGGTCGAGGTGGTCTCGAGGAAAGCCGGCGAGGAAATCGCGCATCGCTGGGTGTCGGACGGCAAGGGCGAATTCACCGATCGAGGAAGCCCGGCGCGAGGCGCGCGGCACGGCCATTACGCTGCACCTTCACGAGGCGGACGAGCAATACGTCGAGCCCCAGCGCATCAAGGAGATCGTCAAGAAATACTCCGACCACATCGCGCTGCCCATCGTCTTAGACCACGCCGGCAAGGAAGAGACCCTTAACGCCGCCTCGGCGCTGTGGATGCGCCCAAAGGCCGAGATCACGAAAGAGCAATACGACGAGTTCTATCACCACGTCGCCCATGCCTTCGACGAGCCGTGGCTGACGCTGCACAACAAGGCCGAGGGGATTTACGAATACACGACCCTGTTGTTCGTGCCCGGCGCCAAGCCCTTCGATCTGTTCGATCCCGCGCGCAAAAACCGGGTGAAGCTTTACGTCCGCCGCGTCTTCATCACCGAGGACGCGCAAGAGCTGCTGCCGCCCTATCTGCGGTTTCTGCGGGGCGTCGTCGACAGCGAGGACTTGCCGCTCAACGTCAGCCGCGAGATGCTGCAGAACAATCCGATGCTGGTGCGGATGCGCGGCCAGATCACCAAGCGCGTGCTCGGCGAGCTGGCGAAAAAGGCCAAGGACGAGCCCGCCGAATACGCGAAATTCTGGGAGAATTTCGGCGCCGTCTTGAAGGAAGGCATCTACGAGGACCGCGAGAACAGTCCCGCGATCCTGGAAATTGCTCGGTTCCGCTCGACTTCGGGCGAGGGCTTGTCGTCCTTGGAGGATTACATCGCCCGCATGAAGCCGGGGCAAGAGGCGATCTACACCATCGCCGGCGATACGCTCGACGCCGTCGTCAAGAGCCCGCAACTGGAAGGCTTTCGGGCGCGCGGGATCGAGGTGCTGCTGCTGACCGATCCGGTCGACGAATTCTGGATGCCGGGCCTGGGCGAATACAAGGACAAGCCGTTCCGGTCAGTGACGCGCGGCGGCGCCGATCTCGACAAGATCGCGCCCGAGGACAAGAAGGAAGATGCGGCGGCCAAGCCCGAGGGCGAGATCGCCACCCTCGTCGCGCTGTTGAAATTGTCGCTGGGCGAGGCGGTGAAGGACGTTCGGGTATCGAACCGGCTCACCGACAGCGCCGTGTGCTTGGTCGCGGACGAGGGCGACATCGACATGCATCTCGAGCGGCTGTTGCGACAGCACCGCCAGGCGACGGCGAATTCGAAGCGCATTCTCGAGATCAACCCGAAGCACGCGCTGATTTCGCGCCTCGTCGAGCTGGCCGGCAAGGACGGCGCGGCCGACGCTTTGGCTGAGTTCGCCTGGCTCTTGCTCGATCAGGCGCGCATCCTCGAGGGCGAGGCCGTTCCCGACCCGGCGGCCTTCGCGAAACGACTGTCGTCGGTCCTGGCGCGGGGACTGACCGCTTAATTCCCCGGCATCGCGACGCGGGCGGCGGCTAGGATCGGGCCGTTGCCGTCCAATTGCAGCAGCACGGCGGCGCCGAAATCGCCGAGGCTCTTCGCCTCCTCTGGCGGGACGATCAGCTCTTCCGACCAGCCGGCCCAAGCGCCGAGACGGCGGAAGCTGCGCACCGCCTGGTAGTCCCAGGCGGTATGGCCCTCGTTCTCGCCGGCGAGGACCGGCTGCGTGTGCATGCGATCGAAACCGACCAGCCAGAGCGTCGCGGGCTGGCGCGGCGGCGAGGCGCTTTCGCCGACATCGGCGAGGAGCGCGCCATCCGCGCGCCAGCGCAGGTGTAGATCGGGATGCGGCGTGTCGCGCCCTTCGGCCGCGCTAATCAGGGCCTCGATCTGGTCGCGCTCGGAGCCGACGCCTTCGGCCGCGCCCTCGATCACCATCTGGGGCGTGTAGATAAAGCGTTCCTTGAGGCTCGCCTGGTAGTCGCGCTGGCGCTTCGTCGCCCAGGGCTTCGAATAGGGATCGGTCCAGCCGATATAGTTCCAATATTCGACGTGAAAAGCGAGCGGCAGCAGCTCGGGCCGCTTGGCCAGCTCGCCGAGATATTTGTCGGCGGGCGGACAGGAGCTGCAGCCCTGCGAAGTGAAAAGCTCGACGACGGTCGGCGCCTCGTCCGCGCGCGCCCCTCCGGCCGCGGACAGAGCGGCGGCGAAGAGGAGTGGCAAGGCCCGAAGCATCGTCCCATCCTGCGCCGCCTTTCCGCCATTCGCAAACCACTATCCTTCACAAGCGGGTGAGGCTTGACCGCGGCGCGGCTCCCGACTGGCGAGAAGCTCAGCCTGTCTTCATCAAGTCGCGCAGCACGTATTGCAGGATGCCGCCATGGCGGAAATAGTCGAGCTCGTCGACGGTGTCGATGCGGCACAACAGCTTGATCTCGTCGACCGTGCCGTTGGCGCGGTGAATCCGGCACGGCAGATCGGAGCGCGGCTTGAGCCCCGCCGCGATCCCGCCGATGTCAAAGCGCTCGGTGCCGTCGAGCCGCAAGGTCCGGCGGGTCATGCCGTCCTTGAACTGAAGCGGCATCACCGCCATACCGACGAGGTTCGAGCGGTGGATGCGCTCGAAGCTTTCGACGATCACCGCCTTGACGCCGAGCAGCTTCGTGCCCTTGGCCGCCCAATCGCGCGATGAGCCGGTGCCGTATTCCTTGCCGGCGATGACGACGAGCGGCACGCCCTCTTTCTGATAAAGCATCGCCGCGTCATAGATCGGCATCACGGCGCCGTCGGGCTGATGCTTGGTGACGCCGCCCTCGGTGCCCGGCACGATCTCGTTCTTGATGCGGATATTGGCGAAGGTGCCGCGCATCATGACGTGATGCGTGCCGCGCCGCGCGCCATAGGAGTTGAAATCGGCCGGCCGCACCTGGTGCTCGAGCAGATACTGGCCCGCGGGGCTTTCCTTCTTGATCGAGCTGGCGGGCGAGATGTGGTCGGTGGTGATGCTGTCGCCAAAAAGCGCCAATTCGCGCGCGCCCGCGATATCGGCGAGCGGCGCGGGGTCTTTCGGCATGTTGTCGAAATAGGGCGGATCGGCGAGATAGGTCGAGCCCGGGTCCCAGGCGAAGGTCATGCCCGAAACCAGCGGCACCTTGCGCCATTCCTCGGGTCCCTCGAACACATTGCCATAGCGCTTCTTGAACATCGGCTCGGTGACCGCGCTGCGCACCGTGTCGGCGATCTCGCGATTCGACGGCCAGATGTCCTTGAGATAGACCGCCTTGCCGTCGGGATCCTGACCCAGCGGATCGTTGACGAGATCGACGTTCACCGTGCCCGCGAGCGCGTAGGCCACGACGAGCGGCGGCGAGGCGAGGTAGTTCGCGCGCACCTGCGGATGGATGCGGCCCTCGAAATTCCGGTTGCCCGAGAGCACGCCCGCCACCACGAGATCGCCTTCATCGATCGCTTCGGCCACCGCGTCGGGCAAGGGCCCCGAGTTGCCGATACACGTCGTGCAGCCATAGCCGACGAGGTTGAAGCCGAGCGCATCGAGCTCCTTTTGCAGCCCGGCGGCGGCGTAGTAGTCGGTCACTACCTGGCTGCCGGGGGCGAGCGAGGTCTTGACCCAGGGCTTCACCGTGAGGCCGCGCTTGAGCGCGTTGCGCGCGAGGAGACCGGCGCCCAGCATCACGCTCGGGTTGGAGGTATTGGTGCAGGACGTGATCGCGGCGATCACCACCGCGCCGTCCTTGAGCGCATAGTTCGTGCCCTTGACCGGCACCTCGGTTTTGGCGCCGGGCTTGCGATTGGCGGCGAGATTCGGCAGCTCTGTGGCGAAATTCTTGGCGACCCCCGAGAGCGCCACCCGGTCCTGCGGCCGACGCGGCCCGGCGAGCGAGGGCTCGACCGTGCCGAGCTCGAGCTCGAGCATGTCGGTGAACGCCGGATCGGGCGCGTGCTCGTCATGCCACAGGCCTTGCGCCTTGGCATAGGCCTCGACCAGGGCGACGCGCTGGGCGTCGCGCCCGGTGAGCTTGAGATAGCGGATGGTTTCGGCATCGACCGGAAAGAAGCCGCAAGTGGCGCCGTATTCGGGCGCCATGTTGCCGATGGTGGCGCGGTCGGCGAGCGGCAGGCTCGCGATGCCGGGCCCGAAGAATTCGACGAACCGCCCGACGACGCCCTTTTTCCGCAGCATCTGCACTACAGTGAGGACAAGGTCGGTCGCGGTCGCGCCCTCTCGCATCGCGCCGCTCAAGCGGAAGCCGACCACTTCGGGCAGCACCATGGAGATCGGCTGACCGAGCATCGCGGCCTCGGCCTCGATGCCGCCGACGCCCCAGCCGAGCACGGAGAGGCCGTTGATCATGGTGGTGTGGCTGTCGGTGCCGACGAGCGTATCCGGATAGGCGATGGTCTTGCCTTTTTCGTCCGCGGTCCAAACGACATGGGCCAGATATTCGAGGTTTACCTGGTGACAGATGCCGGTGCCCGGCGGCACGACGCGGAAATTGTCGAACGTGCTTTGGCCCCAGCGCAGGAAGGTGTAGCGCTCTTGGTTGCGCTCGAACTCGACCTTGACGTTCTGGCCGAAAGATTGCGGCGAGCCGAAATTATCGACCATCACCGAATGGTCGATGACGAGATCGACCGGCGCGAGCGGGTTGATCTTCTTGGGGTCGCCGCCCAGCTTCACCATCGCCTCGCGCATCGCCGCGAGATCCACCACCGCCGGCACGCCGGTCAAATCCTGCATCAGGACGCGCGCCGGCAGGAACGCGATTTCGCGCTCGGATTTGCGCGTCTTCAGCCATTCGGCGACCGCCTTGATGTCGTCGACCGTGACGGTGCGGCCGTTTTCGAGTCGCACCAAATTCTCCAGCAGCACCTTCATCGAAAACGGCAGGCGCGAGATGTCGCCCAGTCCAGCCGCCTGAGCCGCCGCCGCCAGGCTGAAGTAATCGTAGCTCTTGCCGGCGACGGTCAGCGTGCGGCGTGCTTTGAGCGAATCCTGTCCGGTCACCGGCACGATATTTCTCCTGGTCGGGGAAGCGGTCCAGCCTTGCTGCTACCGCCTTTGCGCGGCCAGATCAAGGCCGGTTCCGTGGCGAAGATATCACGCTTTTGCCACGATTCCTTCTTAAGCCTGTCGCATTGCGGGAGCGTTATAGTCGCGGGTGAAAGAGGCTAATGGCTTTTTATCCCCACTCCGTAGCGGTCATTCCCCCCGACCGCCTACAAGCGGCCTCGGTTCCCCCCAACCGAGGCCGCCTTTCTTTGCCGGCAAAGACACGGCACAATCGCGCCGCCCCATGCCCGCCGCCGCAACCCCTCCTTCGCCTGATTCTGCCGGATTCGCCGGGCGCGGCTTGGCCTGCCGGCGCGGCGAGTTGCTGGTGTTCCGGAGCCTCGACTTCACCCTTGAGGCGGGCGGCGCGCTGATCCTCGTCGGTCCCAATGGCAGCGGCAAGTCGAGTCTCCTGCGCGTCATGGCCGGCCTGACGCCCGCGGCGTCGGGGAGCCTCACCTGGGACGGTGTGGCGCTGCGCGAGGATTGGCAGGCGCATCGCCGGCGGCTGCATTTCATCGGCCATAGCGACGCGCTCAAATCGGTGCTCTCGGCCGAGGAGATGCTCGGTTTCTGGGCCGGAATGCGCGGCCGCTCGGAAAGCGTCCGAGCCAGCTTGGCGCGGTTCGGGCTCGAGCGGCAGGCGCTTCTGCCGTGCCGCTATCTATCGGCCGGACAGCGGCGGCGGTTGGCCCTGGCCCGCCTTGTCGCGAGCGAGGCGAGGCTGTGGCTGCTCGACGAGCCGATGACCGGGCTCGATAACGAGGCAGCCGAGATGCTTCTCGGCGTCCTCGCGGCCCATCGCGGCGCCGGCGGATTGATTGCGCTCTCGACCCATGCGCCGCTCGATCTGGCCGCGGCCACCACCCTGTCGCTGGCCGATTTCCGCCCAACCCGCACGGAGTGGACGGCGTGAATCCCTTCATCCGCCTGATCGGGCGCGATTTGCGGCTGGCGCTGCGCCAGGGCGGCGACGCCGCGATGGTGGTCGCGTTCTTCGTCCTTACCGTAACCCTCTTTCCCTTCGGCGTCGGGCCCGAGGCCGAATTGCTGCAGCGGATCGCGCCGGGCATCATCTGGGTGACGGCGCTGTTGGCGGCGTTGCTGTCGCTCGACAAACTGTTTCAGGGCGATTACGAGGATGGCAGTCTCGAGGCTCTCGCTCTGCTGCCGCTGCCGCTCGAGGCTCAAGTCCTGGCGAAATGCGTGGCCCACTGGCTGGTCACCGGCTTGCCGCTGATCGTGGTGGCCCCGCTCTTGGGGCTGGTGCTGGATCTCGACCAAGCCGGCTACCCCGCTCTGGTCATGGGAATGGCGCTCGGCACGCCGATCCTCAGTCTCATCGGCGCGATCGGGGCAGCGCTGACCCTCGGCGCCCGCCGCGGCGGCGTGCTGCTGTCGCTGCTCGTGCTGCCGCTCTATATCCCGGTCCTGATCTTTGGCGTCGCCGCGGTCGAGGCGGAGGTGCAAGGCTTTGGCGCGCGGCCCGATCTCTTGCTCATGGCGGCGATCTTGGTCATGGCCTTGGGGCTGGTGCCTTTTGCTGCTGCGGCGGCGCTGCGCCAGGCGCTAGAATAAGCCGTCACTGGAAACGAGGCCGAGAATTGGCTGTCCTCAATCGTCTCGCCAACCCCAACCGGTTCATGCGGTGGTCGGAGAAAGTGGTGCCGTGGTGCGCGGCCGCGGCGGCGATCCTGATCGGCCTCGGCACCTGGCTCGCGCTCTTTGTCGCGCCGCCCGATTACCAGCAGGGCGAAGCCGTGCGCATCATGTATGTCCACGTGCCCGCCGCCTGGATGGCGAGCTTCGTTTACGCGATCATGGCGGGCGCGAGCGCGGTGGCGCTGATTTGGCGACACCCCCTGGCCGATATCGCGGCGCAGGCCGCGGCGCCCTTGGGCGCCGGCTTCACCCTCCTGTGCCTCGTCTCGGGATCGCTGTGGGGCGAGCCGATGTGGGGCACTTGGTGGGTGTGGGACGCGAGGCTGACCTCGGTCCTTGTCCTGTTCTTTCTCTATCTCGGTTACATCGCGTTGGTGAACGCGTTCGACGAGCCGGTCAGGGGCGGGCGCGCCGGCGCGATCCTCGCCCTCGTTGGCGTCGTCAACCTGCCGATCATCAAATTCTCGGTCGATTGGTGGAACACGCTGCATCAGCCGGCGAGCGTCTTCCGGCTCGGCGGACCGACGATCGCGCCATCGATGCTATGGCCGCTCTTGATCATGGCGCTGGGCTTCACGCTGTTCTTCGTGACGTTGTGGCTGATCCGCATGCGCAGCGCGCTGATGGCGGCTAAGCTCCGAGCATTGCGTCTCCAGCACGGCCAGGCGGCCTGATGGCGGGCGTCGGTCACTTCCTCGCGATGGGCGGTTATGCGCGCTTCGTTTGGCCGGCTTGGGGGGTCGCGGTGATCGTGCTGGGCGGATTGCTGGTCGAAAGCCTGATGACCTATCGGAAGCGGCGGCGCGAGCTTGCCGCCGCCGAGAAGCCGCGGCGATGACCCGCGAGCGCGCAGACAGCCGGCGGGACCGGCAAGCGGCGGCGCAGCCATGATCGCTGAGCTTGGCCAATTCGCGCTCATCCTGGCGTTGTGCCTCGCGGCGCTGCAAGCGACGCTGCCGCTGTGGGGCGCCGCGCGCGGCCATGCCGGAGCGATGGCGGTGGGCCAAAGCGCGGCGGCGGCGCAATTCGTGCTGATCGCGGTCGCCTTCGCGGCCCTCGTCCACGCCTATGTGACGTCGGATTTCTCGCTCGCCAACGTCTACGAGAACAGCCAATCGGCCAAGCCGATGCTGTACAAGGTCACGGGCGTGTGGAGCAATCACGAAGGCTCGATGCTGCTCTGGGTGGTGATCCTGGCGCTGTTCGGCGCCGCGGTCGCCTTGTTCGGCGACAATCTGCCGCCCGCCTTGCGCGCCCGCGTGCTCGCCGTGCAGGGCATGATCGGCGTCGGCTTCCTCGCTTTCATCCTCTTCACCTCGAACCCGTTTCTGCGCCTCGACCCGGCACCGCTGGACGGGCAAGGCATGAACCCGGTGCTGCAGGACCCGGGCCTCGCCTTCCACCCGCCCTTTCTCTATCTCGGCTATGTCGGCTTCTCGGTCGCGTTCTCCTTCGCCGTCGCCGCGCTGATCGAAGGCCGGGTGGACGCCGCCTGGGCGCGCTGGGTCCGGCCCTGGACCCTCGCCGCCTGGTGCGCCCTGACCATCGGCATCGCGATGGGAAGCTGGTGGGCCTATTACACGCTGGGCTGGGGCGGCTGGTGGTTCTGGGACCCGGTCGAGAACGCCTCGTTCATGCCCTGGCTCGCCGGCACCGCGCTGATCCATTCGGCGATCGTGGTGGAAAAGCGCGACACGCTGAAGAGCTGGACGGTCCTCCTCGCCATCGTCACCTTTTCGCTCTCGCTCGTCGGCACCTTCCTGGTGCGCTCGGGCGTCCTCACCTCGGTGCATGCCTTCGCGGTCGATCCCTCGCGCGGCGGATTCATCCTGCTGCTGCTGGTCGCCGCCATCGGGGGATCGCTGACGCTCTATGCCGTCCGCGCGCCAAGGCTGGGCGATGGCGGCTTGTTCGCGCCGATCTCGCGCGAGGGCGCGCTGGTGCTTGAACAACGTGCTGTTGGCGACGGCGACCGCGACCGTGTTTCTCGGCACGCTCTATCCGCTTTTTCTCGATGCCGTGGGCGGACCCTCGGTCTCGGTCGGGTTTCCGTTCTTCAACCGCACCTTCGTGCCTTTGATGGTGCCGGTGCTGCTGGCGGTGGCGGTCGGGCCGCTGCTGGCGTGGAAGCGCGGCGATCTCTTGGGCGCGCTGCAGCGGCTATGGGTGGCGTTCGCCGCGGCATGCGCCGTCGTGCTGGTCGGGCTCTACCTTGCGGGTTTCACGCCGATCCTCGCGGTCTTGGGGCTGGCGCTCGCCGCCTGGCTCGCGGTCGGCGCGCTCACCGAATGGGCGGATCGGGTGAAGCTGTTCCGCAGCCGTCCGGGCGAGACCTGGCGGCGCGCGATTCATTTGCCGCGCGCCTCCTATGGCATGACGCTGGCGCATTTCGGACTGGCGGTGACCGTCGCCGGCATCGCGGCCTCGGCCTTTGCGGTCGAGCGGATCGAGCTCCTGCACCCCGGCGACACCATCGGCATCGCCGGCTTCCAGCTTCATTACGACGGCACGACGCGCGAGGACGGCCCCAACTTCACCGCCGACATCGCAAGCATCGAGGTCACGCGCGATGGCGCTCCGGTCGACGGTGCTGCATCCCGAGCGGCGGTTTTTCCCGCTGCAGCAAACGACCACGAGCGTGACCGCGATCCGCACCACGCTGATGTCGGATCTCTACGTCGCGCTGGGCGACCCGGACGACAGCGGCGGCTCGACCATCCGCGCCTATTACAAGCCGCTGGTGCCGTGGATTTGGATGGGCGCGGTGTTCATGGCGTTCGGCGGCGCCGTCAGCCTGAGCGACCGGCGCTGGCGGGTCGGCGCGGCGGCGCGGCGGCGGCTGCCCGCGGCGCATCCGGTGCCGGGCGAATAAGCTGATGCTGCTCGCTGGTTTGCTGGTCGGCGTGACGCTGATCGTGCTCGGCATGGTGCTGGGGCCTTTGGCGAAATCCGCCAAGCCACCGCCCGAGCGCGCCGCCTTCGACCGGGCGGTCTTTCGCGACCAATTGAAGGAGCTGGAGCGCGACGCGGCGCGCGGCGTCATCGGCGCCGAAGAGGCTTCGGCTTCGCGGCTCGAATTGGAGCGCCGCCTGCTTGGCACCGACACGGCGAAGCAGCGACCCGGGACCGGCGCGCGCAAGCCCGCGCTCGCCGCGGCGCTCGCGCTCGCGATAGCCGCGGCCGCCGGCGGGCTTTATTGGCGCCTCGGCTCGCCGAGCTTTCCCGACGACCCCTATGCCGCGCGCCAGGCCGAGCGCGACCAGGAAACGGCACGGGAAGCGCAGCTGACGCAGATCAAGACCATGGTCGCGGGGCTCGCGGAGCGGCTCAAGGCCACGCCCGACGATCTCGCGGGCTGGCTGCAGCTCGGACGCTCCTATGCCGTCCTCGGGCAGCCGGACGATGCGGCGGCGGCTTTTGCCAAGGCCGAGCGCTTGAAGCCCGACGATCCTGCGATCCTCATGGCCGAGGCCCAGGCGGCGCTGGTCAATCACGCGATCAGCGATCCGATTCCCGAGCGACGTGCTCGATCTCTTGCACCGGGTCCAGACGCTCGATCCGAACGAGCCGGCGGCACTCTGGTATTTAGGCCTCAACGCCGCGCAGCAAGGCAACTTCGCCGAGGCGCGCGAGGATTGGCAGAAGCTTTTGCCCGCGATGCCAGCGGATAGCGATGAGGCACCGGACGGTCGAGGCCGCGCTCGCGGCAATCAAGGACCGCTGATCAATTCCCGCTGAACGACGCCTCGGTCTTGGCGCGGATTTCATCGACCGTGACGCCGGGCGCGCGCTCGACCAATCGCATCCCGGTGCCGCCGTGCTTGTCGATCTCGAACACGCCCAAATCCGTGATCACCAGATCGACGACATGCGAGCCGGTCAAAGGCAGGGTGCAGCGCTTCAGCAGCTTCGGCCCGTCCTTGGCCGAATGCTCCATGACGACGACGACCTTCTTCACACCGGCGACGAGGTCCATGGCGCCGCCCATGCCCTTCACCACCTTGCCGGGGATCATCCAATTCGCGAGGTCGCCGTTCTCGGCGACCTGCATCGCGCCGAGGATCGAGAGGTCGATATGGCCGCCGCGGATCATGGCGAAGCTGTCGGTGCTCGAGAAATAGCTCGTCGTCGGCAGTTCGGTCACGGTCTGCTTGCCGGCATTGATGAGATCGGGATCCTCCTCGCCCTCGTAAGGGAACGGCCCCATGCCGAGCATGCCATTCTCGCTCTGGAGCTGAACCTGCATGCCCGAGGGAATGTAGTTCGACACCAGCGTCGGAATGCCGATGCCGAGATTGACGTAGAAGCCGTCGCGCAGCTCCATGGCCGCGCGTGCTGCCATTTCCTCGCGTGTCCAAGCCATAATGACTCTCCTAATTTCTTTTCCGAACCGTGCGGACCTCGATCCGCTTTTGCGGATTTGCGATCTCCACGATCCGGTGGACGTAAATTCCCGGCGTCATGATCTGGTCGGGCTCGATCTGGCCGGGCTCGACCAGATGCTCGACCTCGGCCACGGTCACCTTGCCCGCCGTCGCCATCACCGGATTGAAATTGCGCGCGGTCTTGCGATAGATGAGGTTGCCCTCGGTATCGCCCTTCCAGGCATGGACGATCGCCACGTCGGCGACGATGCCGCGCTCCATCACGTAATGCTCGCCGTCGAATTCATGGGTCTCCTTGCCCTCGGCGATGATCGTGCCATAGCCGGTCTTGGTGTAGAAGGCGGGAATGCCGGCGCCGCCGGCGCGGATGCGCTCGGCCAGCGTGCCCTGCGGATTGAACTCGAGCGCGAGCTTGCCGTCGAGATAGAGCTGGGCGAAGAGCTTGTTCTCGCCGACATAGGACGAGATCATCTTCCTGATCTGTCCGGTCTCGAGGAGCAAGCCGAGGCCGGCGCCGTCGATACCGGCATTGTTGGAAACGACGGTGAGGTTCTTCGTCCCGGCCTGACGGATCGCCGCGATCAGCGCGTCGGGCACGCCGCACAGGCCGAACCCGCCCGACATCAGCACCATGCCATCGTGGAGGATGCCTTCTAGCGCCGCCTCGGCGCTCGGATAGACCTTGTTCGCCATGCCGCTTCGCTCCCTCTATCGCCGGTCAAGACATAACACGGCGCTCGCGCCGCCAGCTAGGTCTTGTCCCGCGCCGGCGCGATCTCGTCGATGGCATGGGCCAGCTTGATGTCGCGCTCGGTCAAGCCCTCGACGTCATGGGTCGAGAGCACGATCTCGACCCGGTTGTAGACGTTGAACCATTCGGGATGGTGGTCCATCTTCTCGGCGTAGAGAGCGACCTGAGACATGAAGCCCCAAGCCTCGCCGAAAGTGCCGAAATGAAACACCTTGCGGATGGCGTCGCGGTCCTCGACCTCGGCCCAGCCCCTCAGTTCCTGGACGGCCGCTTTGCGCGCCGCCCCGACCAGCTTTTCGACCATCTCACGCCTCCTTTCCTGCCATGACCCTGTTGCCGCCTTCGCTCGCCGATCTCGATACGATGGCGCAAAAAGCGCTCGCCGCCATTCCCGAGGAATTGAAACGCCATGTCGGCGCGGTCGTCATCCGCGTCGAGGAGTTCCCCGACGAGGACACCGAGGAGGAGATGGACCTGGAGAGCCCGTTCGACCTCCTGGGCCTCTATCGCGGCGTGGCCTTGCCGCGCCAGAGCGTATCAAGTCCGCGCCCCGGGATCGACATGATCTTTCTCTACCGCCGGCCGTTGCTCGATTACTGGTGCGAGACCGGAAACGACCTCTACGAGGTGGTCCGCCACGTGCTGATTCACGAGATCGGCCATCATTTCGGCTTTTCCGACGAGGATATGGAGCGAATCGAGGAGCAGGCCTAAACCAGCGCCCGCACCCGCCGCTTCGCCTCGGGCAGGAGTTCCTCGGCAAACCACGGGTTCCGCGCCTCGAAATTGATCGTGCGCCAGCTCGGATGCGGCAGCGGGAGAAATCGCGGCAGATAGTCGCGCCAAGCGGCGACCGTCGCGGTCATGCGGTCGCGGGCGGCCGCGCCCAGATAATAATCGATCGCATAGGAGCCGGCCAGCACCGTCAGTTCGAGCTTGGGCAACTCCGCGAGCAGGCGCGCGTGCCAGAGCGGCGCGCATTCCGGCCGCGGCGGCCGGTCGCCGCCCCGCTCCTCGCGGCCGGGATAGCAGAACCCCATCGGCAAGATGGCGACCTTTGCCTCGTCATAGAACGCGGCGCGGTCGAGGCCGAGCCACAATCGCAAACGGTCGCCGCTGCGGTCGTTGAAGGAGAGGCCGGTCTCATGCACCTTCGTCCCCGGCGCCTGGCTGACGATCAGGAGGCGCGCCGAGGCACGCCCGCGCAGAACGGGCCTCGCGCCGAGCGGCAAGTGCCCGGCGCAGACCGTGCAGCGCCGGATCTCGGCGAGCAGAAGATCGAGCGATTTCTGTGCCATCGCGCCGGGTTCTAGCTATGATGCGCCGCCAAGAAAAGCGAAGGATTGCGCCATGAAGAAGATCGACATTTTTCCGCACATCTTCCCGAGGAGTTATTTCGACAAGATGGTCGAAATCATTCCCTCGAAGGACACGATCCGGCGCTGGACGCATATCCCCGTGCTCTACGAGCTCGACCGGCGCCTTGAGATGATGGAGGAATTCGGCCCGGACTATCAGCAGATCCTCACCCTCTCGATGCCGGCCATCGAATACGTGGCGCCAGCGGACAAATCGCCCGATCTCGCCAAGCTCGCCAATGACGGCATGGCCGAGATCGTCGCCTTGCATCCGAAGCGGTTTCCCGCCTTCGTCGCCTCGGTGCCGATGAACAACGTCAAGGCGACGCTTACGGAAATCACCCGCGCGGTGGAAAAGCTCGGCGCGCGCGGCATCCAGATCTTCACCAACGTCAATGGCAGGCCGCTCGACGACCCCGAATTCGCGCCCATTTTCGAGCAGATGCACGGCTACGATCTGCCGGTGTGGATGCACCCGACGCGGCCACAGAAATTCGCCGACTATGCGACCGAGACCAGCTCGAAATACGACATCTGGTGGGTGTTCGGCTGGCCTTACGAGACGAGCGCCGCGATGGCGCGCATGGTGTTCGCGGGTTTCTTCGACCGCTGGCCCGATCTCAAGGTCATCACCCATCATCTCGGCGCGATGGTGCCGTTCCTCGACGCGCGCGTGGGCCTCGGCCTCGACCAGCTCGGATCGCGCGAGGGCGCCGAGGAAAGCTACGCTAAGATCATCGAAGCCATGAAAAAGAAAGGCCGCCGCCCCGTCGATTATTTCCGCATGTTCTATGCCGACACGGCGATCAATGGCTCGGCCTCGGGGACGCGCTGCGGCATCGATTTCTTCGGCTCCGAGCACGTCCTCTTCGGCACCGACTGCCCGTTCGATCCGCAGGGCGGACCGCTCTTCATCCGCGACATCATCAAGATGCTGGACCGGCTCGGCCTGCCCGACAAGGACCTCGAGAAGATCTACGAGGGCAACGCGAGGAAATTGCTTAGGATGAAGGGCGAGTAATCCGCTACCGCAAGATCGCCGCGATATTCCCGCCATCGACGGTGGTGACACCGGCCGTGGTCTTGAGCGCCAGCGCCTGGTGCAGGAAGGCTTGCGCGACGTCCTCGGCGGTGACTTCGCACCCCAAGAGATTGCCGCTCATGTAGTCGCGCTCGGTCAGCCCGCGCGCCTTGGCGCGCTCGGCGATCATCTCAGGGGTAAGTAAGCCGCCGCGCACCCGGTCGGCGTTCACCGCATTGGCCCTGATCCCGTCCCTGCCGTAATCGAGCGCGTATTGGCGCGAGAGAAACAGCGTCGCGGCCTTCGGTGCACCGTAAGGCCCGAAATCGGGGCCGGGATTGATCGCCTGTTTCGAGGCGTTGAAGAGGAGGCACCCGCCCGTGCCTTGGGCCAGCATGATCCTGACGGCCGCTTGCGCGACGCGCTGATGCGCGAAGAAATTCAGCTCGAAGCTCTGCCGCAGGATCGCCTCCTCGACCTCGCCGATACGGCCCTGCCAGGCCCGGCCGGCGTTCGAAATGAGGATATCGAGCCCGCCGAATTGCGCGGCCACGGCGGCGAAGGCGGCGGCGACGGCTTGCCCGTCGGTCACGTCGCAGGCGAGGCCCAAGGCATCGCGGCCGAGCGCTTTCGCTGCGGCGCGCGCCGCATCGCCATCGAGATCGAGCACGGCGACCTCGGCGCCGTTATCGTGGAACAGCCGCGCGCAGGCCGCGCCAATCGCGCCGGCGCCGCCGGTCACGGCGACGATTTGGCCGCATAGCGGCGGGCGAGGCGCCGCGCCCAGCTTGGCCTGCTCCAGCGACCAGTATTCCATGGCAAAGAGATCGCGCTCGGACAAAGCCTCAAAGCGCCCCACCGCCTCGGCATCGGTGATGGTGAGGATCGCGCTTTCGGCGATGTCGGCGGCGATGCGGGCGTCTCGTTTGGCCGTTCCCATGCCGAAGAGGCCAAGCCCGGGAATGAGAGCGACACGCGGAAGGGGATCGAGCTCGCGCTTCGGCGGGTCGAGGCCGGCGTTATTGCGCGTGAAATAACTGCGATATTCGGCAACGAACCGATCCGCCGCGCTCCTGACCGCGATCCTAAAGCCGGGGAGATTCGCGGCTTCGGGCGCGGGGCAAATCAGCGGCAGGTTCTTGGTGCGGATGACGTGATCGGGCGTGACCACGCCTTCTCCGGCATAGCGCGCCAGCTCGGCGCCGTTGACGTAGTCGAGAATTTCCGGGCTGGCGCGGAAATCGAGCACCAGCCGGCGCCACGCGCCCGCGACGGCGGCGTCCTTATCGCTGCACGCGCCGCGCAGGATCGGCGCCACCTCGGCGATTCCGGCGAGCCGCGCCGGGAGCCTGGCCGGAACGAAGACCGGCTTGCGGCCGCGGTTCAGGCGCTCCTCGGCGCAGGTGACCGACGCGACCATGCGCTCGTAAGATTCGCGCGCGGTCGCGCCGAAGGTGAAAATGCCGTGCTTCAGGAGGACGAGGCCCTCGACCGACGGGTTTGTTTCGTAGACCTCGATCGCCGCCTTGGCGAGAGCGAGACCCGGCATGGCATAGCGCACGATCCCGAGGCGCGGCCCGAAGACCTCGGCGCAGAGTGCTTCGGCATCGGGCTGATCGGCGATGCTGAGGACCGCGCTCGAATGGGTGTGATCGACGAATTTATGCGGCAGGAAGGCATGAAGCAGCATCTCGACCGAGGGATCGGGCGCCCTGGGATCGAGCAGGTTCGCGCGGAGATAGGTGACCATGTCCGCGTCGGAAAGCCGGTCGCGCCGGCGCAGCGCCAGGATCGGCGCGAGCCGCACCGCGGGCAAATCGGCCGGCTCGATTTCGGCCAAGTCGCGGCCGCTGCCCTTGACGTAGAGGACCTCGTGCCTCTCGCCCGCCAAATCCTTGGCCGTGGCCTTGACCGAGGTGTTGCCACCGCCATGGAGGACGAGCCGCTTGTCCTGGCCCAGGAGCCGCGAGCTATAGACGCGCAACGCCAGATCGCGGCCGATGCCTTGCTCGGCGTAGCGCGCGGCCAGCGCTTCGGCTTCGCCGTCCTGCCAGCGGCTTTTCATAGCCTCTCTATTAACGGTAATCGAGGCCGATATCGAGGATCTGGGCGCTGTGGGTGAGCCAGCCCAGCGACAGGAGATCGACGCCGGTGGCGGCAATGGCGGGGGCGGTTTGCGGCGTGATCCCGCCCGAGGCTTCGGTGACCGCTCGGCCGCGCACCATCGCAACCGCGCGGCGCAGCTCGTCGACGCCCATGTTGTCCAACAGGATGGCGTCGACGCCCGCCGCCAGCCCTTCCTCGATCTGGCCGAGGTTGTCGACCTCGAGCTCGATCTTGACGAGATGGCCTATGCAAGCGCGGGCGCGAGTCACCGCCGTTGCGATGCCGCCCGACGCGGCGATGTGGTTGTCCTTGATGAGGACGGCGTCGTCGAGGCCGAAGCGGTGATTGAAGCCGCCGCCGACGCGGACCGCGTATTTCTGTATCATGCGCAAGCCGGGCAGCGTCTTGCGCGTGCACACGACTTGCGCCTTGGTGCCGCGGACCTGCTCGACGATGGCGGCCGTCGCCGAGGCGATGCCGCTCAAGTGACAAAGGAAATTCAGCGCCACGCGCTCGGCGCTGAGAATGCCGCGCGCCGGACCGGCGATTGTGGCGATGGTATCGCCCGGCTCGAGCTTGGCTCCATCCGGCTTTTCGATCTCAACGGCGATCGCCGGATCGACCAGTTGAAACGCCAGGATCGCCAGGTCGAGCCCCGCCACGATGCCGGCTTTTCTTGCGACTAACGCGGTTTTGGCGATCGCGGCGGGCGGAATGATCGCGTCGGTGGTGATGTCGCCCGCGCGGCCCAAATCTTCCAGCAAGGCCGCGCGAACCTGACCCTCGATCATGATCCGCGGCAGCGGCGGGACGCGCATGGCTCAGCCGGGGATGGCGCGCACGGCGGACGCGCCGAGGTGGCGAGCCACCGCCTGGGCGTCGGCGAGATGCAGGATCCGCCGCGAGGCCTGCGGCGCGGCGGCGGCGGGAAAATCGCTGCGCCAATGCCCGCCGCGGCTCTCGCTGCGCGCCAATGCGGCCGCTGCGACGAGCAGCCCCACGGTCGCGGGATCGGAGGCCGGGCCGCCGCTCTCGGCCAGCGCCGCCAGCGCGGCGATTGCTTGGGCGAGCGAGTCCCGGTCGCGCACGATGCCGACCTTTTCTGCCATGATCTTCCGCACGGCGCTGGCATCGGGCGCTTGCGGCACGGCAACTGGCGGCAGCGGACGCGGCGTGCCGGCCGGCGTGCCGAGAACGCTGTCCGCGACCCAGCGCGCGCACACCGCTGCCTCGAGCAGCGAGTTGCTGGCCAGGCGGTTGGCGCCGTGGAGCCCGGTGGCGGCAGCCTCGCCGCAGGCCCAGAGACCCGCGACCGAGCTGCGCCCGGCATGATCGACCGCGATTCCACCCATGTGATAGTGAGCCGCCGGCCGCACCGGGATGGGCGCTGTCGCGGGATCGATTCCGGCTTCGCGGCAGGCCGCCGTGATGCCCGGGAAGCGCTCGGCGAAGCCAGCCCCCAGCGCGACGCGGGCGTCGAGGAAAACGCGATGCCCTGCCGCGATATGGCGCCAGACGGCGCGCGAAACCACGTCGCGCGGCTCGAGCTCGGCGCGGCCTTCGCCGGCCATGAAGCGCGTGCCGGCCTCGTCGATGAGGATCGCGCCCTCGCCGCGCACCGCCTCGCTGATCAAGGGCATCGGGTCGAGACCGACATCGAGCGCGGTGGGATGGAATTGGACGAACTCCATATCCGCGAAGGCGGCGCCGGCATGCGCGGCGAGCGCCAGGCCGTGCCCGATGGAGCCGCGCGGATTGGTCGTATGGCGGTAGAGATAGCCGATGCCGCCGGTAGCGATGACGACGCGGTCGGTCGCCAGCGGCAACGGCCCGTCCGGTCCGATCGCCAGCACGCCTGCCACCGCGCCATCGCGCAGGACAAGGCGGCGCGCCTCGGTTTCTTCCAGCACCCGGATCGACGGAGCGCGGCGGACGGCTTCGATCACCGCGTTCAGGATCGCGCGCCCGGTGCCATCGCCGGCGGCGTGAACGATGCGGTGGCGGCCATGCGCCGCCTCTAAGCCGAGGGCGAAACTGCCATCCCCGGCCCGATCGAAGGAGACGCCGAGCCCGGCAAGCTCGCCGATCACGCTCGCGGCCTCGGCGGTGATTTGAGCGACCACGGCGGGATCGCACAGCCCGCCGCCCGCCGCGATGGTGTCGGCGGCGTGAAAGCGCGGATCGTCGTCGCTGCCCATGGCCGCCGCGACTCCGCCCTGGGCCGCGCCGCTGGCGGCATCGGCGCCGAGGCGGAACTTCGAGAGCCACCACCACCGGCGCGGGCGCGAGATGAAGCGCGGTGACGAGGCCGGCAAGCCCGGCCCCGATAATCACCGGTCTGCCGGCGAGAGCATCGAGACGCCGATCCATCGCCCGCTCCTAGACCGCCAGCATCCGCTCGACCGCGCGGCGCGCCGGTCCGGCGATCGCGGGATCGATCGTGACCGCGTGTTCCATGCTCTCGAGCGCGGCGCGGATTTTCGGCAGCGTGATCTGTTTCATATGGGGGCAGAGATTGCACGGCCGCACGAATTCGATATCGGGGTGCATGGCCGCGACATTGTCGCTCATCGAGCATTCGGTCATCAGCACGACGCGAGAGGGGCGTCGCTTGCCGACGTAATCGGCCATCGCCGCGGTCGAGCCGGCGAAATCCGCCTCGGCCACGACATCGGGCGGACATTCGGGATGAGCCAGCACGACGACGCCCCTGTAGCGGGCGCGCAGCTCGCGGATCTCGGCGGCGGTGAAGCGCTCATGGACCTCGCAATGGCCCTTCCAAGCGATGATCTTCACTCCGGTCTCCTTGGCCACGTTCTGTGCCAGATACTCGTCCGGCAGCATGATCACTTCGCCGACGCCGAGCGATTCGATCACCTTCTTGGCGTTGCCCGAGGTGCAGCAGATATCGGATAGGGCCTTCACCGCGGCCGAGGTGTTCACATAGGACACGATCGGAACACCCGGATAGCGCTGGCGCAGCAGACGGACATCCTCGGCCGTGATCGAGGCGGCCAGCGAGCAACCGGCCTCGCGATCGGGGATCAGCACGGTCTTTTCCGGATTGAGCAGCTTCGCCGTCTCGGCCATGAAATGGACGCCGGCGAGCACGATCACGGCGGCGTCGGTCTTGGCCGCCTCGCGCGCCAGCGCCAGGCTGTCGCCGACGATATCGGCGACACCGTGATAGATCTCGGGCGTCTGATAGTTGTGCGCGAGGACGACCGCGTTGCGAGCGCGCTTCAGATCGAGGATCGCCTCGATGTCCTCGGCGAAGACCGGCCATTCCATCGGTGGGATCACGGTCTTGACCCGGTCGTATAGCGCTGCGGCGCGGGACCGGGCGGGAATGTAGGTGCTATCGGGCATGGACCCTCTTATGCTCATTCTGAGCAGATTGAAGCGAGATAGACTACAGATGAGCATAAGCATGTCAAGTGCAATATCCTCCCTCCCCCGGCGGCGCCGGCAGCCGCTCGTCACACCGCGCGGACGATGGGCAGCTTGGTGCCGGCAAAAGCCCGTTCGCGCAGGACCTCGCGGCGGAACCGGACCAGCTTGGCCGGGCGGCCGCCGGTCTCGGTCGAGACCTTGCCGGTCTCCTCGACCAAGCCTTGTTGCTCGATCAGGCGCCGGAAATTCTGTTTGTGGAGGCGCAGCCCGGCCAGGGCTTCGACCGCGCGCTGGAGATCGAGCAGGGTGAAGCTCTCGGGCATCAGCTCGAACACTACGGGCCGATATTTGATCTTGGCGCGGAGCCGCGCGATGCCGGTGGCTAAGATGCGGCGGTGGTCGTGCATCATCGGCTCGCCCGGCAGCGCCGGGCTGCCCGAGCGGGCGCGCCGCGCTTCCTGCACCAGCATCGCCTCGTATAAAAGCTCATAGCGCTGGAGCACGAGTTCCTCGTTCCAGCGCCGGTCGGAAAACGCGAAAGTGGCTTCGATGCGTTGCTTGCGCGCGCGGCGCTCGTCGGCATCGGCGGCCTCTGCCGCCCAGGCATCGAGCGCTTTTTCGATCATGGCGTAGGCGGCGGGTGGGCCGTCGCGCCAATCCTCCCACGGGAAATAGCGATACCAGTTCTGCCAGCCCGGATCCTGCGCGCCCGTGGCCTTGGCTTCGCGGGTCAGTCCGAGATAGCTGATCGAGATCACGCGTCCGCCGTCCTGCGTGCGGTCGCGGTCGGCGAAGGTGTAGAGCTGCTCGGTATAGCCCAATGGATGATGGGTCTGGCGCGTGACCCAGGAGTGCAGCCCCGTTTGCAGCGAGCGGTGACCGGACTCGAGCGGACCCGAAGGCAGCGCCTTGCCGTCCTCGATGGTGAGGACGCGCGGCTGTTCGCCGGTCACGGCCACGAGGACCGCGGTCAGGTCGATCGCGACGGCGCTGGGCTCGGAATGGCTCACCGGTTTCCACTTCCTTGGCGCCGACATTGTGTCACAAGATGCCGGCGACCGGTATTTCGCGTTTTTTCAGGCGGGCAAGCGAAGCGGATTTCCGCCTTGGCCGCGGCGCAGCGAAAGCCTGCCTCCACGGCGTCTCTGCGCCATCTAATGAGTTGGAAAATCGAGCGAAACCGATTTCGAGCTTAAGGCGGATGCCGGGCGTTTCTTTATCGCTTGGTAACCGGTTGCCCGGTTTAATCGCGCCATGAGCGGAAATGTTCAGACATTAGCCGAAAGCGGCTTGCGCCAGCTTGCGCCGCAAGAGCTTCGCCAGGTTTTGCAGCTCCACGAGCTTTTTCTCGCGCGCCAGGCCGGCGGGCGGTGCGCGGTGCTGGCCTATCACGATCTCAGCGCAGCGGATCTCAGCGACCAAGATCTGTCGGGCGCCGATCTGACCGGCGCGCGGCTTCATCGCGCTATCCTCAAGAACACGCTGCTGCGCAACGCCAAGCTGTCGAGCGCCGATCTGCGCGCCGCCAATCTCAACGGCGCCGACCTCAGCGGAGCCGATCTGCGCTCGAGCTGCCTCAGGGGCGCCCAGCTCAACCGGGCGAAGTTTCCGAACGCCGACATGAGCAAGGTCGTCCCACTGAACCTCTCGGGGCTCGACGACCCGCTCGCGGTTGACGGTTCGCCGCGCACGGATCTCTCGTCGGTCGAGGCGCATGATTGCGACATGTCGGGCGCCAAGCTGACCCAAGTCTCGTTCATCCGCGCCGACCTGACCGACGCCAACCTCGCCAACGCCGATCTATGCGGCGCCGATCTGCGCCACGCCACGATCACCGGAGCGGTGCTCGAGCGCGCCGATTTGTCGGGCGCCAATCTCTCGGGCGCCAATCTGCGCGGCGCCGTGCTGGCCAACGCCAAGCTCAACGGCGCGGAATTGAAGGGTGTCGATGTCAGCGGCGCGATCCTCGACCGGAGCGCGCTGGCCCCCGGCTTTGCCGAGCATGTCCAGGGCGCGAGCCTCCGGGCGGTCACGAGCGAGGAAGTCGCCGAGGTGCTGCGGCTGCACCGGCTCTGGCTCGACAGCCACGGGAAGGAAGGCAAGCGCGCGATGCTGACCGAATGCGACCTGACCGGCTTCGATCTCGGCAAGGCCCGGCTGGCCTTGGCGGTGCTTGCGCGCGCGGTGCTCCGGGGGGTCAATCTTTCCGAGGCGTCGCTCGCGATGTGCGATCTATCGCTCGCCGATTTGCGGCAGGCGCGGCTCGATCGCGCCGATCTGCGCGGCGCCAAGCTGGTGCGCGCGCATCTTACCGGTGCGACGCTGACTCACGCCAATCTGATGCCGCTCGAGAATGTCGGCGACCGCAAATACGATTTCCCGGCCAATCTCGAGGGCGCCAAGCTCGGCGGCGCCGATCTGAGCGAGGCAAGAATGAAGCACGCGAAGCTCGCCAGCGCCGATCTCTCGGGCGCCAGGCTCGACGGCGCCGATTTGACCGACGCCGATCTCCACAACGCCAATTTCGAGGGCGCCACGTCCGAGATGACGAAGCTCGAAGGCGCGTCGATACGCGACGCGCGCAATTTGCGCCGCGCCGAGGGCTGAACCGCCGCCGCCGGTCCCTTCAACAAGAGCTCAGGAGCAGGCGGCTGGAAACCAGCTAGGCGGTTCAGCCTCGTTTTGCCATCAATGCAAGCTGGGTGATTTCAAAAACCGCGCCCGGTCGGCCGAGCGCACGTTGAAATCGAGCGTCTTGCCGTCGCGATAAACGAGGAGCGGCACCTCGACCCCGGCTTGGCCCTGCCGCCAGATCTTGCGGTAGAGCGAGGCGAGATCGCCGATCTCTTCGCCGCTCACCGCCAGGATGACGTCGCCGATCTTGAGATTGGCGCGCCGGGCCGGGCCGGTATTGGCGAGACCCGCTACCACCACCTTGTTGTTGACCTCGGTCGCGTAGAGGCCGAGCCAGGGGCGCGGCGGATGGTTGGGCCGGCCGAGCGTCAGCAGATCCGCGTAGATCGGCTTCAACAGATCGATCGGCACGTGCATGTTGAGATTTTCGGGCGGCCCGCCGTCGCGCGATTGCTGGAGATGCAGCGAGCCGATGCCGAGCAGCTCGCCGGTGCCGCCGATCAGCGCGGCGCCGCCCCAATTGGGATGCGCCGGCGCGGTAAAGAGCGCGTCGTCGATGAGATATTCCCAATAGCCGGTGAATTCCTGCTTGGCGGCGATCCGCGCCGCGATTGCGTGCCGCAGCCCTCCCCCTCCCGCCACGATCACCCGGTCGCCGGTCTGCGCACCGGCCGAGCGGCCCAAAGGCATCGCCGGCAGATCGAGCCGCCCGAGCGCCTGGATAAGGCCGAAGCCGCTTTCCTGGTCGAAGGCGAGCACATGGCCGGGCACAGCGCGCCCGTCGCTGGTGTTGAGCCAGATCGTCTCGGCCTCGGTGATGAGGTAGCCGATGGTAAGCACCACCCCGTCGTCGCGGATGATGACGCCATTGCCGGCGCGCTCGGTGCCGAGGGTCTGAGCGGTGAAGCCGTCGGCCGGAATCGTGGCCTTGACGGTGAGCGTCGCGGCCAGGGCGCGCTCGAGATCGAAGCCGTATTCCTCGGGCCTGGGCTGGGCGCCGGCCGGTATCTCCCAATCGCTCGGCTTTGGCATGGCGATCTCCTCAAGGCGGCGAGGATTGACTATACACCACCGCCCGGCGGCGCAAGAGGCGGGCTCGTGTGGTGGATTTGAAGTTCCTAAGATTTGGGCGGCATCCACGTTTAGGAACTTCAAATCCGAAAAACCACACGAGGTTCAATGAGTTGGTAGTGTGGCTTTGAAGCCGAAATTCGCCCGCGCCCTTGCCCCAAGATTAGGGGCGACTTTCGGATTAGCCACACTACTCGGGAGCGGGCCGTTCCCGGCGCAGACGCTTCACCTGGCCACGCTGCGCCTTTTCCCGGAGCCGCGCCTCGCGCTCGGCGCGGCCGGGACGGGTAGGGCGCCGCGTCTTGGGCTGGATGGCGGCACGACGAATGAGTTCGATGAGGCGCTGGAGCGCGTCGGCGCGGTTTCGCTCGCGCGTCCTGAATCGCTCGGCGGTGATGACAATGGTTCCTTCGCGATTGACGCGCCGGCCGCCGAGCACTTTGAGGCGGCGACGGGTGGCATCGTCGAGCGCGGGCGATGCGTCGATGTTGAAGCGAAGCTGGACCGAGGTCGCGACCTTGTTGACGTTCTGCCCGCCCGGCCCGCCGGCGCGGATGAAACGCTCTTTGATCTCGCTTTCGTCGAGCGCGATCGCCGGCGTCACGTGGATCACGGCGCAGCACCTGACGTGCGAAGCCAAACGATCATCGCGTAGCACCTGACGTGCGAAGCCATACTACCATCGCGCAGCACCTGACGTGCGAAGTAAAACCAAGCCGCGATGATCGCACAAAACCGTGCGCGAAGTCGCGCGCTATGCCTCGCTTGATAAGCTCCGGTCCTGCCTGCATGATCCGGGCATTGCGACAGCTTTCAGGGGGCCGGCGATGAAGCGGCATTGGCGGGCGGGGCTTGCGCTGGCGGCGGCGGCGTGGGTGGGACCGGCCTGGGCGCAATCCAACGTCATCACTTTCGGCAGCGCGTTGCAGGAGACCGGCAAGGACGCCAATATTGGGCGCTATTATAAAGACGCCTACGAATTCGCCGTCGCTGCGATCAACGCCAAGGGCGGCATCGAGGTCGGCGGCAAAAGCTACACGTTGAAGCTCGACATCCGCGACAACCAATCCGACGCCGATCTCGACGCGCGGCTCTATGACCAGCTCTTGAGCGCCGTGAAAGTCAACTTCGTGCTCGGCTCTTATTCGAGTAACACCGTGCTCGCCGATTCCGCGGTCGCCGAGCGCTACGAGACGCCGATGGTCGAAGGCGGCGGCGCCGCCGGGCAGATTTTTTCGCGTGGCTTCAAATACGTGTTCGGGACCTTGCCGCGCGCCGAGGATTATTTCGGCAGCACGATCGCGATGCTGGGCGGGCTTAGCCCCAAGGCCAAGACCGTGGCGCTCGTCGTTTCCGACGACGCTTTCGACATCTCGGTTGGCGCGGGCACGCGCGCGCTCTTGAAGGAGGCCGGGCTCGATGTCGTACTCGATCGGCAATACGCGGCCAAGACCTCGGATTTCTCGTCGCTCTTGGCCCTCGTCAAATCGCAATCGCCCGACGTCATTCTGTGGGGCGGCCTCGCGCCCGACGTGCTCGAAGGAATCCGGCAGATGAAACGTCTCGATGTTTCCGCCAAGGATCTGACGAGCTTCACGGTCGGGCCGCCGACCGCCGATTTCCGCGCCGCGCTCGGCAAGGACGCCGATTACGCCTTCGGCATGACGACGTGGCTGCCCACCGACGCGCTCAAGGACGACTGGTTCGGCGACGCCGCGCGCTTCGAGAAGGAATTCGTCGCCAAATACGGCTATCAACCCGATTATCACGCCGCCGCGGCCGCGGCTGCGGTCGAGGTCTTCGCCAAGGCCATCGCCCAGGCGGGATCGCTCGATAAACAGGCCGTGCGCGACGCCATCGCCGATTCCGATTTCGCCAGCCTCTATGGCCGCGTGAAGTTCACCGCGAACGGCCAGATCAGCATGCCGCAGGTCGTCATCCAGATCGAGAAGGGCAAGATCGTGCCCATTTTCACCGATCGCCTGATCGGGAAGCCGCTTTATCCGGTGCCGCCCTGGGGAAAGCGCTAAGCGAGGACTTCTTACCAGCCCTCGATGCGGAAGGGCGCGATCTCGGCGTGCTGCTCGGACAGTTCGCGGTATTGGCCGCGGAAATAAAGGAGCGGCCGGATGGGCGCGTCGGCCTCGCGCCGGAGCGCCACCACCTTGCCGAGCAGCAAGACGTGATCGCCGCCGTCGTAGCGGGCATGGCGCTCGCATTCGAACGCGACGAGATTGGGCTCGACCACCGGGCAGCCGCCGAGGCCGATGCGATGCCGGACCTCGCCGAAGCGGTCGGCATTCGTGCTGGCGAAGATGGTGGAAGCATGGCGCTGATCGTCGCGCAGCAGGCTGACCGCGAAATGTCGCGCGGCCTCGAAGATATCGAGGCTTCGGCTGGTGCGCGCGAGCGAAACCAGGAGGAGCGGCGGCTCGAGCGACACCGAGGTGAAGGAATTGACCGTGACGCCCCCGCGCCGCCCGGCCGGATCGGCCGCGGTCACGATCGCAATGCCGGTCGGAAACAGCCCGAGCGCGTCGCGGAACTCGCGTGACGTGAAGCTCATGGCCGAGGAATTTCCGGAACGCCGCGCCAGCGGCCCGGGCATCGCAGCCGCGGCCGCCGGCGAGCGTCAGTCATCGAGCACGCGCGAACGCAAAAGCTCAGAGCGAGCCCTTCAGCTTGGCGCCCGCCTTGAAGCGCACACCCTTGCTGGCCTTGATCTTGATCGGCTCGCCGGTGCGCGGGTTGCGACCCATGCGCGCGGCGCGCTTGCTGACGTTGAAGGAACCGAAACCTGGAATGCTGAATTTCTGATTCTTCTTGAGCTCTTTGGCGATCGCCCCGGTGACCGTGTCGACGGCCTTGCCGGCAGCCGACGTATTGAGCCCCGTCTTCTTCAGTGCCTCGACGAGTACTTGCTTGCTCATGCTCACTCCCCTTCGTCTGTTCGAGCGGCTCATCCCCCGGAGGCCGCTTCTCCGCACTGTTTTCCGAGCTGCCGAATCGCCTTCGACCTCGGCGCCATCGAGGTTCTCATTGCTTCGCCCGGTAATCAACAACTTCCTGGCGTGAAAGCCTGGAATCTGGCCGCGCCAAAGATAGCGCTTGACAGCCCGGCGCGATCTGCCAAAGCCGCAAGCGCGGGCAGAGGGAGAGTTCCGACACCATGAAAGTCATCGAGCTGAGCGGCGGCTGGGGGATCGAGGACGTCGTGCCCGGGGTGCGCGACGTGCCGGTTCCGGGACCGGGAGCGGTGCTGTTGGAGATGCGGGCCGCCACGGTCAATTACCGCGATTTCGTATTCGTCCGAGGCGGTTACGGCAGCGCGGGCGGCACCTTGCCGCGCGTTCTTCTCAGCGACGGCGCCGGAATCGTGGTGGCGACGGGGCCGGATGTCAGCCGCGTGGCCGTCGGCGACATGGTGTGCCCGATCACCGCGCCGGGATGGCTGAGCGGCCCGATCCGCCGCGAATACCTCGACACCATGCTGGGCATCGCGCGCGACGGGGTAATGGCCGAGCGGATCGCGCTGCCGGCCGAGGCGGTCGTGTTGGCGCCCCGGCATTATTCCGCCATCGAGGCCGCCGCCCTGCCCTGCGCCGCCGTCACCGCCTGGAACGCGATTCTTTCGGGCCAGGTAAAGCCGGGCGATCTGGTGGTCACCGAGGGCACGGGCGGCGTCGCACTGTTCGCGCTACAATTCGCACGCGCCTTCGGCGCCACCGTCGTCGTCATCTCCTCGAGCGACGACAAGCTGCGGCGCGCGATGGCGATGGGCGCGCAACTCGGCATCAATTATCGCCACGTCCCGGAATGGGCGGGCGAGTTGCGCCGCCTCACCGGCGGACGCGGCGCCGATCTCGTCATCGAAGTCGGCGGGGCCCAGTCCCTGCCGCAGGCAGTGCGCGCGGTCCGCACGGGCGGCACGATCGCGCTCATCGGCGTGCTGTCGGGGGCCAATGCCCAGCTGGAGCTCGGCCGCGTCGTCACCCAGGGCTTGCGGCTACAGGCCGTGACCATCGGCTCGCGCGAGGACTTCGAGGCCATGATCCGCTTCATCGAGCAGCACGAGCTGAAGCCCGCGATCGACGAACGCCGCTATGCATTCGACGAGACGCGTGCGGCGATCGCCACCATCGCCGAGGGCCGTCACTTCGGCAAGATCGCAATCGCGTTCTAGCCGAGCGGCGCTAAAAGAAGGCGAGGGTGCGGATCTCGATGCTCTCGCGCGGCCGGGCGTGGGGCGGCGAGGTCGGGTCGTCGAACGCGGTATGCGGGGTCCAGCGCGCGCGCCCGTCCTTCGCCGAATCATAGACCTTGAACACCAGCGCCTCGTCGCGGCGCATGCGGGGAAACCAATACCAGCGGTGATCGGGATTGTAGGTGATCGCATAGGTCTGTCCGACGCGACCGGGATAGCGGCGTTCGGAGACGACCAAGTCCTTGGCGGCGAGAGTCGCCGCATCGCACAGCGCGAGCGGGAAAGTCTCGACCGGATGGCGGATGGGCCGCCACACCTGCACGATGGCGAAGCGGCGCTTCAAGAGCTCGTCCGCCTCTTTGGGCAGCAGATCGCGCACGCGCTGCGGCCCGGACCATTCGGTGTAGTCGTTGTGGACGCGGCGCACGACCTCGCGGATCTTGAGCGCCTCGCGCACAGCGTCGTCGGCGGTGCGCAGCGTGTGGTCGAAGACGACGATTCGCGACGCGCCGGTTTCGGCCTTCACCAGCGCTTCCATCTCGGGATAATAAATCCGCCGCAGCTCGGCCTCGGCGAAAAAATCGGCCATCTTAGTGTCGTGATGCACGAAACGGAAGCCATCGCGCTCGAGCGCGAAACCGTCGGCGACGCGCCGGCCATTGTGGATGACGACGCGATGAGGATCGAGCTGGCCGCTACTGCGCACCTCGGTCGATCCGGGACCACCGGTGAAGGTGAAGGGCGTCTCTCCGGTATCGACGAGATAATTGAGTATCGCCTCGATCGTGTCGGGGGCGGTCTCGGCTTCGGCGATCTCGACCATGACGAGGCTCCTCTTCGCTGCGGCTCCGCCCTATCTACGCCGGCTGCGGCGATTTGTCAGCCCGCCGTCGCCGCTTGGGGCGCGACGATTTGATGTTGCACTGAAACTACCCGCACTACTGCCGCGTTTTTCATCGTTTTTTCTTGCAAATCGCGGACGCGGTTGGTGTAGTGCGGGGAATTGTCCAGCCGCAACCGGCGCGACGAGCGGCGAAGAACGGGGGAAGGAAATGACCGAGAGCGGGCGCGCCAGAACTCTGCCCTATCGCTGGCTGCAACTGACGGCGGGCATCGTCTGCATGATCCTGATCGCCAATTTGCAATATGGCTGGACCCTGTTCGTTCAGCCGATGTCGCAAGCGCGTGGCTGGAACGTCGCCAAGATCCAGGTAGCGTTCAGTATTTTCGTCGCGCTCGAGACGTGGCTCACCCCCGTCGAAGGCTGGATCGTGGACGCGCTCGGTCCACGGCTCGGCCCGAAGCTGGTGGTCGCTTGCGGCGGAATTTTGGTGGCCGCCGGGTGGATCCTCAATTCTTTCGCCGCTTCGCTTGCGATGCTTTACCTCGGCGCCGTTCTGTCCGGCGTCGGCGCCGGCGCCGTCTACGCGACTTGTGTCGGCAATGCCGTGAAGTGGTTCGCGGACCGGCGCGGACTTGCCGTCGGCCTCACTGCGGCAGGCTTCGGCGCCGGCGCGGCGGTGACCGTGGTTCCCATTCAAACGCTGATCGCGCAGCAAGGCTATGCGGCGACCTTCTTCTGGTTCGGGCTCGCGCAGGGCGCGATCCTTTTTCTCGCGGCTTGGGCTTTGCGCGCGCCCTCTCTGGGAGAAGCGCCGTTCGCCACCGCGTCGGCGCGCGTCAAGCAATCGGCGCACAGCTTCACGCCGTGGCAGGTCGTCCGCACGCCTACCTTCTGGCTGCTCTACGCCATGTTCGTGCTGGTTTCGGCAAGCGGCCTGATGGCGACCGCGCAAATCGCGGTGATCGCCAAGAATTTCGGCATCTCGGATACGCTCCTTTTCCTCGGCGGCTCGACGCTGACCGTCACGCTCATCTTCGACAACGTGATGAACGGGGCGGCGCGGCCCTTTTTCGGCTGGGTTTCCGATTGGCTCGGGCGCGAATACACCATGGCGATCGCTTTCGGCCTCGGTGGGATCGCCTACTGGCTATTGGGCACGCTGGGCACCAATCCATGGGCGTTCGCGCTGTTCGCCGGGCTGATCTTCTTCACCTGGGGCGAGATTTTCAGCCTGTTTCCGTCCACCTGCACGGATACGTTCGGGCCGAAATACGCCACGGTGAATGCCAGCCTGCTATATACCGCCAAGGGAAGCTCGGCCTTCCTCGTCCCGCTTGCCAATGTGCTGAAGGATGCAACCGGAAGCTGGCACGCGGTCTTCGTCGTTACCGCCATCGCCAATTTCGTGGTCGTCGCGCTGGCGTTGCTCGTGCTGCGGCCGGTTCGGCTGTCGCATTTTGGCGGGCCCGCGTCAACGCCGGTTCGCGCCGCCGAATAGGGAATCACGGCGCGGGCTTGGCCGCCACCTTCTCGACCCTCGCAGCGCAGAACTTGAACTCGGGAATTTTTCCGAACGGGTCGAGTTGCGGATTGGTGAGCATGTTGGCCGCCGCCTCGGCAAAGCAGAACGGAATGAACACCATGCCCGGCGGCACCGCCCCGTCGGCGCGCGCCTTCAACTCGATCGCGCCGCGCCGCGTCGTCACTCGGATCGGGTCTCCCGCCTTCGCGCCGAGGTGCCATAGATCGGAAGGGGCGAGGCTCGCCACCGCCTCGGGCTCGAGCTCATCGAGCACGGCAGCGCGCCGCGTCATGGCGCCGGTATGCCAATGCTCGAGCTGCCGGCCGGTCGTCAGGACCATGGGATACTCGGCATCGGGCTCCTCGGCGGGCGGCACAAGGCCGACGGGCACGAGCTTGGCGCGGCCGCTCTTGGTCGGGAAACCATCGCCGAAGACGATGTCGTTGCCCGGCTGGTCCTCGGCATCGCACGGATAGGTCACCGAACTCTCGCGCTCCAGCCGGTCCCAGGTGATGTTGTCGAGCGACGGCATGCCGCGCTTCATCTCGGCGAAGACATCGGCCGGGCCGGCGTAATGCCAATCGAGGCCGATGCGCCGCGCGATCTCATGGATGATCCACAGATCCTGGCGCGTTTCGCCGGGAAGCGGCAGCGCCATCCGCCCCATCTGGACCTGGCGGTTGGTATTGGTGACGGTGCCGCTCTTCTCGGGCCACGCCGAGGCCGGCAGGACGACATCGGCGTAGCGCGCGGTCTCGGTCAGGAAGAGGTCCTGCACGACGAGGTGCTCGAGCTTGGCGAGGGCCTCGCGCGCGTGGCTTACGTCGGGGTCCGACATCGCCGGGTTCTCGCCCATGATGTACATGCCGCGAATCTGGCCGGCGTGGATCGCATCCATGATCTCGACCACGGTGAGGCCGCGCTTCGGCTCCAGCGACCGCGCCCCAGATATCGCGATAAATGGCGCGCATCTCGGGGCTTTCGACCGGGCGGTAATCCGGGAAGAACATCGGGATCAGGCCAGCATCGGACGCGCCCTGCACGTTGTTCTGGCCGCGCAGCGGATGCAGGCCGGTGCCGGGCCGGCCGACCTGGCCCGTCACCATCGCCAAGCGCGATGAGGCAGCGCGCGTTGTCGGTGCCGTGGACGTGCTGCGAGATGCCCATGCCCCAGAAGATCATCGCGCTCTCGGCGCGGGCGTAGTTGCGCGCGACCGTCCGCAGCGTGTCGGCGTCGATGCCGCAGATCGCCGCCATCGCTTCGGGCGTGCGGTCCGCGAGGCTCGCCTTGAGCTCGTCGAAATTCTCGGTATGCGCCTGGACGTATTGCTTGTCGTACAAGTCCTCGAAGACGATGGTGTGCAGCATCGCCGTTGAGCAGCGCGACATCGCGCCCCGGCTTGAATTGCAGCATGTGGCTCGCGTGCCGCTTCAAGGTCTGGCCGCGCGGGTCCATCACGATGAGAGTGGCGCCGCGCTTGGCCGCCTGCTTGAAGTAGGTCGCCGCGACCGGATGGTTCTCGGTCGGGTTGGCGCCGATGACGATGATGACGTCGGCGTCCTTCGCCGCGGTGAACGGCGCCGTCACGGCGGCCGAGCCGATCCCTTCCATCAGCGCCGCCACCGACGAGGCATGGCAGAGGCGCGTGCAGTGATCGACATTGTTGGTGCCGAAGCCGACGCGGACCAGCTTCTGGAAAAGATAGGCCTCCTCGTTGGAGCCCTTGGCCGAGCCGAAACCGGCGAGCGCGTTGCCGCCATGGGCGTCGCGGATGCGCCTCAAGCCGCGCGCCGCGGCATCGAGCGCCTCGTCCCAGCTCGCCTCGCGGAAATGCGTCCACGGATTGGCCGGATCGATCTGGTCATCGGCATGTTTCGGGACGCCGTCCTTGCGCATCAGCGGCACCATCAGCCGGTCTGGATGGCTGATATAGTCGAAGCCGAAGCGGCCCTTGACGCACAGCCGGCTTTCGTTGGCGGGGCCGTCGCGGCCCGCGACGGCGACGATCTTGTCGTCTTTGATCCGGTACGTGAGCTGGCAGCCGACGCCGCAATAGGGGCAGACGCTGTCGACCGCGCGATCCGGCTTGGGCTGGGCTAGGCCGTGCGCGTCCACCATCGTCGCGGGCAGCAGCGCGCCGGTCGGGCAGGCCTGCACGCATTCGCCGCAGCCGACGCAGGTGCTGTCGCCCATTGGCTCGTCGAAATCGAACACGATCTTGGCGTCGGGGCCGCGCAGCGCCATGCCGATGACGTCGTTGACCTGGACCTCGCGGCAGGCGCGGACGCAAAGAGTGCATTGGATGCAAGCATCGAGCTGCACCGCCATCGCCGGATGCGAGCGGTCGGGCGTGGGCTGACGCCGCGCGGCGAAACGGCTGGTGGTGACGCCGACGCGCTCGGCGTTCCGCCAGAAACTCGGACCCTGGATCGTGCGCCGTCGCGCGCGGCGGCTGGTCGGCGACGAGAAGCTCGAAGACGAGCTTCCGGTTGGCGACCGCGCGCTCGCTCGCGCTCGCGACCTTCATGCCCGCTGCGGGCATGCGGACGCAAGAAGCCGCGAGCGACGCGCTCGCCCTCGATCTCGACCATGCAGGCGCGGCAATTGCCGTCGGGGCGATAGCCCGGCGTCGTGCTGAAGCAAAGATGCGGCAGCTCGGTCTGGTGGCGGAACGCGGCGCGCCAGATGGTTTCGCCTGGAAGCGCATCGACCTCTCGTCCGTCGAGAGAGAATTTGATGGTTTCGGGCATTATGCCGGAGCCGTCGCTCATGACACATCCTCGGGGAAATGCTTCAGCACCATCTTGACCGGATTCATCGCCGCCTGGCCGAGGCCGCAGATCGAGCGTCGGTCATCACCCGGGTCAGCTCGGCGAGCAGCTCGGCATCCCATTTCGGCGCCGCCAGCAAGCCGACCGCCTTTTCGGTGCCGACGCGGCACGGCGTGCATTGGCCGCAGCTTTCATCCTCGAAGAACTGCAGCAGGTTGAGCGCGACCGCCTTCATGTCGTCGCGGTCCGAGAGCACCACCACCGCCGCCGAGCCGATGAGACAGCCATGGGGCTCGAGCGTGCCGAAATCGAGCGGCAGGTCGGCGAGCGAGGCCGGCAGGATGCCGCCCGACGCGCCGCCCGGGCAGGTAGCCCTTGAAGCGATGCCCATCGAGCATGCCGCCGCAGAATTCGTCGATCAGCTCGCGCGCGGTGATGCCGGCCGGGGCGAGCTTCACGCCCGGCGATCTTGACCCGGCCCGAAACCGAGAAGCTGCGCGGTCCCTTGCGCCCGCGCCGGCCTTGGCCCGCGAACCATTCGGGCCCCTTCTCGACGATGTCGCGCACCCAGTAGAGCGTCTCGACATTGTTGATGAGCGTAGGCCGGCCGAACAGCCCCACTTGCGAGGGATAGGGCGGCTTGTGGCGGGGCAGCCCGCGTTTGCCCTCGATGCTCTCGAGCATCGCCGATTCCTCGCCGCAGATATAGGCGCCGGCGCCGCGCCGGAGATGGATCTTCGTCTCGCGCGCGAGGCCCGCTTCATCGAGCTTGCCGAGCTCGAGCTGAAGCAGGGCGCGGATGTGGGGATATTCGTCGCGCAGATAGATATAGGTCTCGGCCGCCTCGACCATCCAGGCGGCGATCAGCACGCCTTCGAGGAAGCGATGCGGATCGGCTTCGAGGTAATGGCGATCCTTGAAGGTGCCGGGCTCGCCTTCGTCGGCATTGACCGCCAGGAGACGCGGCTTCTTCTCGGCCAGCACCGCGCGCCATTTGCGCCCAGCCGGAAAACCCGCGCCGCCGAGGCCGCGCAACTGGCCGTCTTCCAGCGCCTTCAGGATCGCCTCGCGCGCCGTAGCGCCGCCGAGACAGGACGCTAAAAGCTTGTACCCGCCTTGCGCACGATAAGCATCGAGGTCGGGATAGGACGGCAGCGCCGGATGCAGGTTGCCTTTCGCCACCGCGGCAGCGACGCTGGCCACGGTCGCATGCTCGTGCAGCGCGTGGCCGATCGCCGCCACCGGCGCGTTATGGCAGCCACCCATGCACGGCGCGCGCACGACGCGGACATTCGCGCCGAGCCCAGACCCGAGTTCCCGCAGCAGGTCTTGGGCGCCGAACAGCTCGCAAGTGAGGCTGTCGCACACCCGCACGGTCAGCGGTGGCGGCGGCGGCTCGTCATCCATCACGATGTCGAAATGCGCGTAGAACGAGGCGACCTCGTAAACCTCGACCAGCGCGAGCCGCATCTCCTGCGCCAGCGCCGCGAGATGGCGGGCGTGGAGGCACGAATACCTGTCCTGGATGAGATGCAGGAACTCGATCAGCAGATCGCGCCGGCGCGGCGCTTCGCCCAGCAGCGTTTGCACCTCGGCGAGAGCGCCGGGCTCGACCTGGCGGCCGCGCGGCAGATTGCGGCCGCGTCCCCTGCCGGAGCCGGGATGAATGCGGCGCGCCGGATCGTTCCGGGCGTCCGCCATGAGCTTATGCCTTCAGCCTCGCCAGCATGGTCGCGCCCAGCGCTGCCGGCGACTCCGCGACCACGATGCCCGCGCTTCTCATCGCGTCCATCTTGTGCGCGGCCGTGCCGGTGCCTCCCGAGATGATCGCGCCGGCATGGCCCATGCGGCGGCCGGGCGGCGCGGTCGCGCCGGCGATGAACCCGACCATCGGCTTCTTTACCTTGTTGCGCTTGACGAAATCGGCCGCCTCTTCCTCGGCCGAGCCGCCGATCTCGCCGATTATGACGATCGCCTCGGTGTCAGCGTCACCCAGGAACATCTCGAGGCAGTCGATGAAATTGGTGCCGTTGACCGGATCGCCGCCGATGCCGATGCAGGTCGATTGGCCGAGCCCCACCGCAGTGGTCTGCGCCACGGCTTCGTAGGTCAAGGTGCCCGAACGGGAAACGATGCCGACATGGCCCTTGGCGTGGATATGGCCGGGCATGATGCCGATCTTGCATTCGCCCGGAGTGATGACGCCGGGGCAGTTCGGGCCGATGAGCCGCGACTTGGAACCCGAGAGCGCGCGCTTCACCATCACCATGTCGAGCACGGGAATGCCCTCGGTGATGCATACGACCAGCGGCAACTCGGCATCGATCGCCTCAAGGATCGCATCGGCGGCGAAAGGCGGCGGCACGTAGATGACTGTGGCGTTGGCGCCGGTCGCCTTCACTGCGTCGGCCACGGTGTCGAAGACCGGAAGATCGAGATGCGTGGTGCCGCCCTTGCCCGGCGTCACGCCGCCCATCATCTTGGTGCCGTAGGCGATCGCTTGCTCGGAATGGAAGGTGCCTTGCGAGCCGGTGAAGCCTTGGCAGATCACCTTGGTGTCGCGGTTGACGAGGACCGACATCAGGCCGCCTCCTTCACCGCTTTGGTGATCTTCTCGGCGGCATCGGCGAGATTGTCGGCCGACAGGATGGGGAGGCCCGATTCCGCGAGAATCTTCTTGCCCTGCTTCACGTTGGTGCCTTCGAGGCGGACGACGAGGGGCACGGTCAGGCTGACCTCGCGCGCCGCGGCGACGATGCCCTCCGCGATCACGTTGCAGCGCATGATGCCGCCGAAGATGTTGACGAGGATGCCCTCGACGTGCGGGTCCGACAGAATCAGCTTGAAGGCGGTGGTGACCCGCTCCTTGGTGGCCCCGCCGCCGACATCGAGAAAATTCGCCGGCGACGAGCCATAGAGCTTGATGATATCCATCGTCGCCATGGCAAGACCCGCGCCGTTCACCATGCAGCCGATGCTGCCATCGAGCTTAACGTAGTTGAGCTGGTGCTTGGCGGCCTCGAGCTCGGTCGGGTCTTCCTCGGCCTCGTCGCGCATCGCTTCGATGTCCGGGTGCCGGAACAGCGCGTTGTCGTCGAAATTGATCTTGGCGTCGAGCGCCATGATCTCGCCCGATCCCGTCACGACCAGCGGATTGATTTCGGCCACCGCGGCATCGAGGCTCGAAAACGCCCGATACATGGCGAGCATGAACTGCGAAGCGGCGGCGACCTGCTTGCCCGCCAGGCCGAGTCCGAAAGCGAGCTTGCGCGCGTGGAATCCTTCCATGCCGGTGACCGGATCGATCGCGACGCGGAGGATCTTCTCGGGCGTCTTGGCCGCTACCTCTTCGATCTCCATGCCGCCTTCGGTCGAGGCCATCGCGGTGACGCGCGAGGTGCGGCGGTCGATCAGCATGCCGAGATAGAGCTCGCGCTTGATGTCGCAGCCTTCCTCGACATAGATGCGCTTGACCTCGCGGCCTTTCGGGCCGGTCTGCTTGGTCACGAGGACATGACCGAGCATCCGGGACGCGGCTTCCCTCGCTTCCGCGGGCGACTTGACGACGCGCACGCCGCCCTTGCCGGTGGGATCGTCGCTGAAGCGGCCGGCGCCGCGCCCGCCGGCGTGAATCTGCGCTTTCACCACATAGGCGGGACCGGCCAAGGTGGCGGCGACCTTTTCCGCCTCCTGCGGCGTATAGGCGACGGCCCCCTTGGGCACGGCGACGCCGAATTTCTGCAACAGGGCCTTGGCCTGATACTCGTGGATATTCATGATCGCGGATAACTCTTGCTGCCAGACCGGCGGAGAGCGATAGGCATAGGCCTGATTGGCGCAGCCGTAAAGACCGGAGAAAATATAGGTCTTAGCTTCCACATCGATTGATTTAGGCGGCTCACTGCACTAGCCCGCCTTATTCACGACGGGAGCGATTGTAGGCTGGCGGATGTAGCGTAAGCCGCTGATTGCGAGCATGATTCTGTTGTCAGGACAGAGTCGAAGCCGCGATCACGGAGCGCCACATCCGCCATGAACAAAGATAACCTCCTGCCGTTTTCCCTGCCAGCGATTTGCCGCAAGAAAGTGAGCGTAGCTTTCGACGGCGGGATGCTGTCGTCGGATGCGGGCGTGCTGCTGCTGCGCGGGGTCGAGCGGCATCTGGGCGTTGCAGCGCGCCTCGCGACCTGCCTGAAGGATCGCCGTGATTCCGATCGCATCGATCACACGGTCGAGGAGATGCTGCGGCTTCGGATGTTTGCGATCGCGGCGGGGTACGAGGACGCCAACGACTGCAACAAACTGCGGGACGACCCGGTATTCAAGATGGCGGTGGGCCGAGCACCGGGAAGCGGCGAGGCGCTGTGCGCGCAACCGACCATGTCGCGGTTGGAGAATGCGCCGTCGCGGATCGAGATCGCGCGACTGATGCTGGCGCTGGTGGATCAGTTCTGTGCCAGTTACGCGCGGGCGCCGGCTTCGATTATTCTCGACATCGACGACACCTTCGACGCGGTGCATGGCCGGCAGCAGTTATCGCTGTTCAACGCGCATTACGACGAACGCTGCTTCCTGCCGATCCATATCTACGAGGGGACGAGCGGCAAGCCCGTTGCCGTCATCCTGCGCAGCGGCAAGACGCCGGGCGGGATCGAAGTGCGCACGATCCTGAAGCATGTCATTGCCCGCATTCGCCGGCACTGGCCGAAGGTCAACATCCTGGTGCGCGGTGACAGCCACTACGGTCGAAGTCAAGGCGATGGATTGGTGCGAAGCCAATGGGATTGGCTACATCTTCGGCTTCGGCGGCAACCCGGTGCTCGCCGGCATGATCCGGTCGGTTGCCGACGCGGTGTGCGTCGAGCGCGCGGTGACCGGAACCGAGAAGCTGCGCCGCTGGAGCCACGCTGCGTTACGGCGCCAAGAGTTGGCAAAGACAGCGCCGTGTCGTCGCCCGGATCGAGGCGACGAAGCTCGGCCTCGATGTCCGTTACGTCGTCACCTCGCTCAAGGGCAGCGCCAAGCATCTCTATGAGACAGTCTACTGTGGCCGCGGCCAAGCGGAGAACTTCATCAAGCTACACAAGGCCCAGCTCGCCTCGGATCGTACGTCGTGCCGTGACCCGCGGGCCAATCAGATGCGCCTCATCCTGCACACGGCGGCTTATTGGCTGCTTCTCACTCTGCGCGCTGCCGCGCCCAAGCGTTCCTCTTGGAGAACGGCCGAGTTCACGACGCTGCGATTGCGGCTGATCAAGATCGCCGCCCGCGTCGTCGAGGGCGCCGCTCGAATTCGCCTCTGGCTGCCGACAGCTTGCCCGGACGCAGCGATCTTCCGGCTGCTCGCCGGCCGCTTCGCCGCTGCGGGACCATGACCCACGGGGCGATGTGCCCCGCCGAACCCTTCCCGCAACCTCCAGCCCTCGACCCAATAAAATCCCGATCAGCGTCGTAACGAACGCGATGGATCAGCCTTGTCACACTTCAAAAGAATCGTGGTGCGCCGAAAATCGCGCTACGCTCGTGAATACAAACGGCTAGGTTGCTTGGTGGCTCGCGAGCCAGATGCCGCCAAAGTTGACCAACCGGTTGATTTCGGATTGAGCGACGCCCCTCTCTCTCGCTCGATCCAAGAATGTTGAAAAAACTTCGGCATCACCAGACAATGCGGCAAGCTTACCCAGGCTAACTATGATAGGTCCGTTCGACCGTAGTGCGGAATTGAAGGCGTAATTAAGGCCCGCACGAGCTGTAGCTAATCTCTCAGCACTATTTGCGGTTCTCGACGCCTTCGAAACGAACGCCTCTAGCCGTTTGTATTCACGAGCGTAGCGCGATTTTCGGCGCACCACGATTCTTTTGAAGTGTGACAAGGCTGATCCATCGCGTTCGTTACGACGCTGATCGGGATTTTATTGGGTCGAGGGCTGGAGGTTGCGGGAAGGGTTCGGCGGGGCACATCGCCCCGTGGGTCATGGTCCCGCAGCGGCGAAGCGGCCGGCGAGCAGCCGGAAGATCGCTGCGTCCGGGCAAGCTGTCGGCAGCCAGAGGCGAATTCGAGCGGCGCCCTCGACGACGCGGGCGGCGATCTTGATCAGCCGCAATCGCAGCGTCGTGAACTCGGCCGTTCTCCAAGAGGAACGCTTGGGCGCGGCAGCGCGCAGAGTGAGAAGCAGCCAATAAGCCGCCGTGTGCAGGATGAGGCGCATCTGATTGGCCCGCGGGTCACGGCACGACGTACGATCCGAGGCGAGCTGGGCCTTGTGTAGCTTGATGAAGTTCTCCGCTTGGCCGCGGCCACAGTAGACTGTCTCATAGAGATGCTTGGCGCTGCCCTTGAGCGAGGTGACGACGTAACGGACATCGAGGCCGAGCTTCGTCGCCTCGATCCGGGCGACGACACGGCGCTGTCTTTGCCAACTCTTGGCGCCGTAACGCAGCGTGCTCCAGCGGCGCAGCTTCTCGGTTCCGGTCACCGCGCGCTCGACGCACACCGCGTCGGCAACCGACCGGATCATGCCGGCGAGCACCGGGTTGCCGCCGAAGCCGAAGATGTAGCCAATCCCATTGGCTTCGCACCAATCCATCGCCTTGACTCGACCGTAGTGGCTGTCACCGCGCACCAGGATGTTGACCTTCGGCCAGTGCCGGCGAATGCGGGCAATGACATGCTTCAGGATCGTGCGCACTTCGATCCCGCCCGGCGTCTTGCCGCTGCGCAGGATGACGGCAACGGGCTTGCCGCTCGTCCCCTCGTAGATATGGATCGGCAGGAAGCAGCGTTCGTCGTAATGCGCGTTGAACAGCGATAACTGCTGCCGGCCATGCACCGCGTCGAAGGTGTCGTCGATGTCGAGAATAATCGAAGCCGGCGCCCGCGCGTAACTGGCACAGAACTGATCCACCAGCGCCAGCATCAGTCGCGCGATCTCGATCCGCGACGGCGCATTCTCCAACCGCGACATGGTCGGTTGCGAGCACAGCGCCTCGCCGCTTCCCGGTGCTCGGCCCACCGCCATCTTGAATACCGGGTCGTCCCGCAGTTTGTTGCAGTCGTTGGCGTCCTCGTACCCCGCCGCGATCGCAAACATCCGAAGCCGCAGCATCTCCTCGACCGTGTGATCGATGCGATCGGAATCACGGCGATCCTTCAGGCAGGTCGCGAGGCGCGCTGCAACGCCCAGATGCCGCTCGACCCCGCGCAGCAGCAGCACGCCCGCATCCGACGACAGCATCCCGCCGTCGAAAGCTACGCTCACTTTCTTGCGGCAAATCGCTGGCAGGGAAAACGGCAGGAGGTTATCTTTGTTCATGGCGGATGTGGCGCTCCGTGATCGCGGCTTCGACTCTGTCCTGACAACAGAATCATGCTCGCAATCAGCGGCTTACGCTACATCCGCCAGCCTACAATCGCTCCCGTCGTGAATAAGGCGGGCTAGCCGTTTGTATTCACGAGCGTAGCGCGATTTTCGGCGCACCACGATTCTTTTGAAGTGTGACAAGGCTGATCCATCGCGTTCGTTACGACGCTGATCGGGATTTTATTGGGTCGAGGGCTGGAGGTTGCGGGAAGGGTTCGGCGGGGCACATCGCCCCGTGGGTCATGGTCCCGCAGCGGCGAAGCGGCCGGCGAGCAGCCGGAAGATCGCTGCGTCCGGGCAAGCTGTCGGCAGCCAGAGGCGAATTCGAGCGGCGCCCTCGACGACGCGGGCGGCGATCTTGATCAGCCGCAATCGCAGCGTCGTGAACTCGGCCGTTCTCCAAGAGGAACGCTTGGGCGCGGCAGCGCGCAGAGTGAGAAGCAGCCAATAAGCCGCCGTGTGCAGGATGAGGCGCATCTGATTGGCCCGCGGGTCACGGCACGACGTACGATCCGAGGCGAGCTGGGCCTTGTGTAGCTTGATGAAGTTCTCCGCTTGGCCGCGGCCACAGTAGACTGTCTCATAGAGATGCTTGGCGCTGCCCTTGAGCGAGGTGACGACGTAACGGACATCGAGGCCGAGCTTCGTCGCCTCGATCCGGGCGACGACACGGCGCTGTCTTTGCCAACTCTTGGCGCCGTAACGCAGCGTGCTCCAGCGGCGCAGCTTCTCGGTTCCGGTCACCGCGCGCTCGACGCACACCGCGTCGGCAACCGACCGGATCATGCCGGCGAGCACCGGGTTGCCGCCGAAGCCGAAGATGTAGCCAATCCCATTGGCTTCGCACCAATCCATCGCCTTGACTCGACCGTAGTGGCTGTCACCGCGCACCAGGATGTTGACCTTCGGCCAGTGCCGGCGAATGCGGGCAATGACATGCTTCAGGATCGTGCGCACTTCGATCCCGCCCGGCGTCTTGCCGCTGCGCAGGATGACGGCAACGGGCTTGCCGCTCGTCCCCTCGTAGATATGGATCGGCAGGAAGCAGCGTTCGTCGTAATGCGCGTTGAACAGCGATAACTGCTGCCGGCCATGCACCGCGTCGAAGGTGTCGTCGATGTCGAGAATAATCGAAGCCGGCGCCCGCGCGTAACTGGCACAGAACTGATCCACCAGCGCCAGCATCAGTCGCGCGATCTCGATCCGCGACGGCGCATTCTCCAACCGCGACATGGTCGGTTGCGAGCACAGCGCCTCGCCGCTTCCCGGTGCTCGGCCCACCGCCATCTTGAATACCGGGTCGTCCCGCAGTTTGTTGCAGTCGTTGGCGTCCTCGTACCCCGCCGCGATCGCAAACATCCGAAGCCGCAGCATCTCCTCGACCGTGTGATCGATGCGATCGGAATCACGGCGATCCTTCAGGCAGGTCGCGAGGCGCGCTGCAACGCCCAGATGCCGCTCGACCCCGCGCAGCAGCAGCACGCCCGCATCCGACGACAGCATCCCGCCGTCGAAAGCTACGCTCACTTTCTTGCGGCAAATCGCTGGCAGGGAAAACGGCAGGAGGTTATCTTTGTTCATGGCGGATGTGGCGCTCCGTGATCGCGGCTTCGACTCTGTCCTGACAACAGAATCATGCTCGCAATCAGCGGCTTACGCTACATCCGCCAGCCTACAATCGCTCCCGTCGTGAATAAGGCGGGCTAGTATCATTCCTACGGTATTTTCGTCGCTTGCCTGATGTTCCGATAGCAAACGAATTGCCTCTGCTTCATTGCCCAACCTAGTGGCAATCTCGGCTTCGGCTGAAATAAGTATAGGGCCCTGCCCGCCAGCTACTCGGCAATTTCTCAGGATCGTCTGTGCTTCGACCTGCCTCCCAGTACGGCAGAGCAATTTGATGAGAGCAAATGCCACGCCTTCGTCGCCCGGGCGCTCGGCAAAAAGGCTCGCCAACATTCCCTCGGCCTCAGGATTTCTTCCCCGCTCCAAGGAGGCCGCGAGTTTGGCCTTCAAGCTAAAACTCCCTGGGAACTGCGCGAGTCCTCGCTTAACTGTAGCCTGCTCCTCCTCGGTCTTTCCTTGATGTTGGTAAGCGCGTGCCAAGTTCAGAAACACAATTACGTCTGGCTGCCTCGATTCCTGAAAACGAAACGCTTCAACCGCGCGAGCGTACTCATGGAGCCCCATAAAGCTACGGCCATATTGACCAGCGACCCACTCGCTACTGGTCTGACTTAAGTCAAAAATTCCAAGCCACTCCAGAGCTTTTTGGTAAGCTTTGACGAAAAGCAAGGAATTTATATAGGACAGCTTAATACCGTGAATGTTCGGGTACTGCTTTAGTAGTTCCTGATAATCAACTTCTCCGGCACCCTCTTGACCCTCGCCAGCTCGCATTTTGCAGGCGGCAATGTGCATCAGGTCTCTCGCAGAAACGAACCCCTGCTTAGCAGCCACTTGGTACAGGGATAAAGCGTCCTTATATTTTCTTGTCCTGAACCAATAGTCGGCAGCTAATATGATCTCCGACCTAAAGTACCTTCCGAATAGAGCCGATTTCTCAACAGCCGTTGAAAGCATCAAATGGAAGTACGCCTCGCGTAACCACTTGGGATCGTCATCCTGCCTGTAAAGATCGTTAAATGCATGGAAAGTAGCTTCGTGGTTGAAGGCCTCTCGTAGTGCTCTCGTTTCCTCGCTGCCGTCTTCCGAAGCCGTTTGCTCTTCCGATTCGGTGGCATCAGATGAATACAAATGCTCGCCGTCATCGGATAGCCGCCGCAACCGCAGAACGTTGATTCCATCAACTAGCGTCCGCCATCTGTGGTCGGGGATCTCGTAGAGCAAGCCCGAGTCCAGGGCCGTTGCCACACTCTCTCCGGACGAAAATTGCTCTAGGAAGAATTTTGGAGTGGCAATTCGCAGATGCGAGAATGCATCCATCGCCGGCCTCTCGGTAGGTCCAATCATCCGTCGCCACAAATGGCTTCTCATATTTAGTTCGAGGAGCCGCAAAAACTTGTCGTCAAGCACACGCCAGCCGGCTTTTTGAATGTACCTTCCTGCTAACTCCGCAAGCGCCGGATGCCTGTCAATCGCTGCTATCAATCGCGGCGGATAGTCACCAACATTCAGACTTGCCCGATCGACATAATCGTCAAGAATATTGATGATGGACGCGTCGTCACCAAACCGCCCGACCCTCGCTACAAATTGCTTTCCCGGTTCGCTGGCTGGAAAGACAAACGTGCTAATTGGTACTGGGCGATGGCCCACAATTAATTTTGCGCCCTCGCACCCCATTAGCAGTTCGAATACGCGCTCAACCTCTTTATCAGCAAATTTTCCCGACCAATCAATTGCTCTATCCAGGTCGTCTACATAAATAAGAAGTGCTTTCGCGAACCGATTAAAAAACCCGCGCAGGTCAGTCTCGATATCTGCTAAACGGATAGAATCAAGGCCAGAGAGCAACTCGATCGGCAAGCGTAAGCCTACAGATGAGAAGATTTTTTCAATTAAAGACCAGGCGCTCGGGTGCTCTTGTAGCTCAACAAAAACACCAGTGCGATGGTGCGAACGCATGGAGAGGAGATGGCGAGCGATGGTGGACTTGCCTGTCCCACGGCCGCCGATGATGCTCGCGAACCTTCCAGGACTTCTCAGGAATTCTTCGAGAACGTTTAGTTGTGGACCGAAGCCGCGAAAATGACGAACCACCTCATTGATTTCCCGCTTCTCGATTTTTTCGGCGGCAATGAATTTTGCGACTAAACGCGAGAATGTTTTATGGAGAATGATTTTTTCTTGTGCGGGTTCTAGCGCGGAGACGCGAGAACCGGGATACTGCCGGAGTTGAAATGTCAGTGCAGCGAATTGAAGCTCAAAATCGAGCTTGGCGATTCGCGCGCCTCGCAGCTTCTCATCCGTGGTTGTAAGAATGCCCAAGCCTTGCCACTTCTCCCATTGTTTGAGCCTTCCATGGAACACGCTCTCTTTGGCCGATCTCGATTTGGAGGAGGCTGACTTTTTTAACACCAGATTGAACCAGCGATTACCAGATTTCGTTGGCTCCTCTGTGACCGAACTATCGAAGCCAATTTCTCTGCAGGTACTGATTAAACACTCAATGTCCCAACACGCATTCCTATGTTCGGATTGTGGAAAGACCTGAAAGTCCTGAATGATAAAAAGATCGGGTTCGGTTATGCCCCCATAAACTGCCGAGAGCAGTTTCGCAGTATCCCCGATGTTTAATTCGTGAAGCACGTTTCTGCAGAAAATTGTGAGCGGCCGGGGCGCTTGTTCGGCCGCGGGCCATTGCTGGTAGAATTCCGTCAGCGGAATTGGCTCCAAGCGGCGATGCAGCCGTAGCTCGCGAGCCAAATCCTGGACCGCAGTCAGCGACTTCGGTTCATCAACCGCAACATAGATTATCTCCTTATTTTCAGTGAACGCCGCAAGTTCCGATAAACGTCTGAGGAGGATACCGTTTCCGCATCCAAGGTCGATGATCGAGCCCACTCGCTGTGCGTCCAATCGCACTGAGAGCAGGGTCGCGACTGTCTTCAACTGAGAATCTATATCTGCGTCGTGCGAGGATTGTACTTCAGCGTTACCGCCGAAACGGCTCAGAAAATCAATTAGCCTCTGTTCGTCTACAGTAGGAGCTATCGGCATCCGCAGAAATGTCCTGCGACATTTGATGTTTGTTCATCGGATAACCACTGGACACGAACAGAATAGACACATCTTCGGGGCCGGAAGCAACAAGTTCGTTCGTGGCCGAAGGCAGGCGAAGTTACAAGGTCCGGTGCGCTCTTTCCGTGAGCCTATCCGGCGGGCTTGGTCGCGCCCACGGCGCCCGACGCCTTGATCTCGCCGATCCGCTTGTCGTCGAGGCGCAGCACCTGGCGCAGTATCTCGTCGGTATGCTCGCCCAACAAGGGCGAGCGGGTGACCTCGGTCTCGCTATCCGAGAGCTTGATCGGGTTGCCGACGCTCAGGTATTTGCCGCGCTTCGGGTGATCGACCTCGACCACCGTTCCGGTCGCGCGCAAGGACGGCTCCTCGGCCAGCTCCTTCATCGACAGGATCGGGCCGCACGGAATGTCGTATTTGTTGAGGATGTCCATGGCCTCGAGCTTGGTCTTGGTCATGGTCCATTCCTCGATCGTGGCGAAGATATGCTTGAGCCGCGGCAGCCTTGCCTCGGGCTTGGCGTAATCGGGATGGGCGATCCACTCCTCCTTGCCGATGACCTTGCAGATCGCGCCCCAGACCGGCGCCTGGGTGATGAAATAGATGTAAGCGTTGGGATCGGTCTCCCAGCCCTTGCATTTCAGGATCCAGCCGGGCTGGCCGCCGCCCGAATCGTTGCCCGCGCGCGGCGTCGCGTCGCCGAACGGGACGCCCTCGCCGTACTGGCTGTACTCGACGAGCGGCCCATGCTTGAGGCGCTGCTGGTCGCGCAGCTTAACCCGGCACAGATTGAAGACGCCATCCTGCATCGAGGCCTGCACGCGCTGGCCCTTGCCGGTCACGGTGCGCTGAAACAGCGCGGCGACGATGCCGAGCGCGAGATGAAGCCCGGTGCCGCTGTCGCCGATCTGCGCGCCCGTCACCAGCGGCGGCCCGTCGCGGAATCCGGTCGTCGAGGCGGCGCCGCCGGTGCATTGCGCGACGTTTTCATAGACTTTGCAATCCTCGTAAGGGCCGGGCCCGAAGCCCTTGACCGAGGCGTAGATGAGGCGCGGGTTCAATTCCTGCAGCCTTTCCCAGGTGAAGCCCATGCGGTCGAGCACGCCGGGACCGAAATTCTCGACCAGCACGTCGCACGCCTTGACCAGCCCCTCGATCACCTTGGCGCCCTCGGGATTCTTGGCATCGATGGTGATCGAGCGCTTGTTGTGGTTGAGCATGGTGAAATAGAGGCTGTCGACATTGGGCAGGTCGCGCAATTGGCCGCGGGTGATGTCGCCGGTGCCGGGACGCTCGACCTTGATGCAATCCGCGCCGAACCAGGCGAGAAGCTGGGTGCAGGTCGGGCCCGACTGGACGTGGGTGAAGTCGAGAATGCGGATGCCGTCGAGTGCCTTGCCCATCGATTCCTCGCGTCGGAGTTTCTGGCTATTTGTACATGGTCTGGGCTTTGGTGCCCGGTGCGTATTCGCGCGGATCGACCCAGATATTGACGACCGCCGATTTGCCGGACTTGGCCACCGCCTCGCGCGCGCGGCGTAAGGCCGGCGCGATCTCGCCCGGATCGCGAACCTCTTCGCCATAGCCGCCGAGCATCTCGGCGAACTTGCCGAACGGCACGTCGCCGAGGAGGTTGCCGACATTGCCGCGCTGCTCGCCGTATTTCGCGAGCTGGCCGTAGCGAATCTGGTTCATCGCCGAATTATTGCCGATGACCGAGATATAGGGCGCCTTGAAGCGATTGGCGGTTTCGATGTCGAACGCGGTCATGCCGAAGGCGCCGTCGCCGTAATAGCACAGCACCTCTTTCTGCGGATGGGCGAGCTTCGAGGCGATCGCGAAGCCGGTGCCGATGCCGAGCGAGCCGAGCGCGCCCGGATCCATCCACTGGCCGGGGCGGCGCGGCCGCACCGCCTGCGCCGAGATCGTCACCACGTCGCCGCCATCGCCGATATAGATCGTGTCGTCGCGCAGGAACTCGTTGATCTCGTAGGCGACGCGATAGGGGTGGATCGGCCGGTTGTTCGAGGTGAAGAGCGGCATGAGCTTGGCGGTCGCGGCCGCCTCCAGCACCGCCAGCTCCTTCATCCATTCCTTGCGCTTGTCACGCGCCGATTTGTCGATGCGGCCGATGGCGGCTTGGCGCACCGCGCCGAGGATCGTGCCGGGATCGCCGACGAGGCCGAGGCTGACATCGCGGTTCTTGCCGACGGTGCGGTAATCCATGTCGATCTGGACCACCTGCGCGTTGCGCCCGAGCCGCCGCCCATAGCCCATGCGGAAATCGAACGGCGTGCCGACGATGACGATGACATCGGCCTTGTCGAAGCCGGCGCTGCGGGTGCGATCGAAATGATGCGGATCGCCCGGCGGCAGGAGGCCGCGCGCCGCGCCGTTGAAATAGGCCGGGATGTCGAGCGCGCGGACGAGATCGATCGCGGCTTCGTGGCCGCGCGCGATCCAGACCTGGCTGCCATAGAGCACCACGGGCCGCTCGGATTTGACGAGGATGTCGGCGAGCTTTTCGATATCGCTCGGATCGCCCAAGGACTTGGTCGAGGCGCGGTAATGGCCGGGCTGCGGGATCGTGGCGCGGGCCAAATCGATCTCGCGATCGAGCACGTCGCGCGGAATTTCGAGATAGGCGGGGCCATAGGCGCCGGCGAAACATTCGCGCGCCGCCATCGAGATCATGTCGGCGATGCGCTCGGTCGAGCGCACGCCCGCCGAGAATTTCGTGATCGGCCGCATCAGATCGACATGCGGCAGGTCTTGCAGCGAGCCCATCATGTGCTGCGTTTGCGCGCCCTGCCCGCCGATATGGAGCACCGGGCTTTCCGAGCGCAGCGCGGTGGCGATGCCGGTGACGGCGTTGCAGCAGCCCGGCCCCGCCGTGGTCACGACGCAGCCCAGCTTGCCGGTTTGGCGGGCATAGCCGTCGGCGGCGTGGGCGGCGACCTGCTCGTGGCGGACATCGATGATGCGGATGCCCTCGTCGACGCAGCCATCATAGATGTCGATGATGTGCCCGCCGCATAGCGTGAAGATGGTATCGACGCCCTCGTTCTTGAGCGCCTTGGCGACGAGATGCCCGCCCGAGATGACGGAAGCATCTCGGCTCTTGTGCTTGAGCGTATCCTCGGCGGTGGTGGTGGCCGCCGCCGTGGCGGCCGCGCGATCGTCAGCCATCGTCCTCTCCGTTCCGTCCCGTTCCGGGAATCATCGCCCTTTCCGTGATTTATCGAGGCCGGGCGTGACAAGTCAAAAGGAATCGGCGCGAGCGCGCGGCTTGACACTGGTACCCGACACCCTTATTGCGGTCGCGCCATGGCGCTCGACACGAAATATCGAAAATTTCCCGGCCGAATGGTCATCATCGGCTTCGGCAGCATCGGCCAGGGCGTGTTGCCGCTAATCCTCCGCCATATCGACCTGACGCCGTCGCAGATCACCATCGTCACTGCGGCGGAGCGCGGCCGCCACGAGGCCGAGGATCTCGGCGTTCGCTTCCTCGTCGAGAGATTGACGGAGGAAAATTATTTTGCCGTGCTCGACCCGCTGCTGAAGCCTGGCGATTTTTTGCTCAACGTCTCGGTCGAGGTCTCGAGCGTCGCCCTGATTGAGCTTTGCCGCGGAAAAGGCGCGCTCTATCTCGACACCTGCGTCGAGCCCTGGCCGGGCGGCTATACCGACCGCAGGCTGTTGCCGTCGGCGCGCACCAACTATGCCTTGCGCGAGCACGCCCTGGCGCTGCGCAAGGCCGGGCCGGGCGGGCCGACGGCGGTGCTGACGCACGGCGCCAACCCGGGCCTCGTCTCGCATTTCGTCAAGGCCGCGCTCCTCAACATCGCCGAGGCGGTGGGCGCCGTCGCCGCGCCCCAATCGCGCGCCGAATGGGCCGCGCTTGCGGCGCAACTCGGCGTCAAAGTGATCCACATCGCCGAGCGCGACACCCAGGTTTCCTCTTTTCCCAAGAAGCCGGGCGAGTTCGTCAACACCTGGTCGATCGACGGCTTCGTCGCTGAGGGCATGCAGCCGGCCGAGCTGGGTTGGGGCAGCCATGAGCGCCATTTCCCGCCGGATGGCGGAAGGCACGATTACGGGTGCGGCGCCGCGATCTACCTCAGCCGGCCGGGCGCCTCGACGCAGGTGAGAAGTTGGACGCCGGTCGAGGGGCCTTATCACGGCTTCCTCATCACCCATTCGGAGGCGATCTCGATCGCGGATTACCTCACGGTCCACGACAACGATCTCGTGCGCTACCGGCCGACCGTCCATTACGCCTATCACCCCTGCGACGACGCGGTGCTGTCGCTTCACGAATTCGCCGGCAAGAACTGGCGCCAGCAAAAAATCCAGCGTCTCGTCATGGACGAGATCATTGCCGGCACCGACGAGCTGGGCGTCTTGCTCATGGGCCACGCGAAGGGCGCCTATTGGTATGGCTCGCGGCTATCGATCGCCCAGGCGCGCGGGCTCGTGCGCTACAACAACGCGACCTCGCTGCAGGTGACCGCGTCGGCGCTGGCCGGCATGATCTGGGCGCTCGAGAATCCGGCCGCGGGCATCGTCGAGCCCGACGAGCTCGATCATCGCCGCATCCTCGACATCTGCCGGCCTTATCTCGGCGAGCTTCTCGGGTCATTACAGCGATTGGACGCCGCTCTTCGATCGCGAAAGCCTGTTCGCCGAGGAGCTCGATCGGCTCGACCCGTGGCAGTTCAAGAATTTCCGCGTGGTTTGAGAATTCAGACCTCGAGCGAAAATATCTTGCCGCTCTCGACCAGGATTTCCACCGTATCGAGCGCGCGGCCGGTGCAAGGGCCCTCGATGCAAGCGCCGTCTTCGGGCCGAAATACCGCGCCGTGGGTGCCGCACATGAGGTATTTGCCGCGACTGTCGAAAAAACCGGTTCTCGGGCCAATCGAGCGGCGTGCCGGCATGCGGGCAGTCGTTGTAATAGCCGAGCAGGGCGCCGCGCCAGCGAATGACGAAGATCGCGAGCCGCCGCGTATCTTCGCCGAAAACGAAGCCGCGTCCCTCGCCCTCGGCGATCTCGGACTCGTTGCAGAGAAAGCGCGCCGTCATCCCTTCACGCCGGCCATTTTGCAGATCAGCTTCCATTCCTCAGCCGTAACCGGCGACACGGACAGCCGCGACTGGCGCAGCAGCGCCATGTTCTTCAGCGTGCCCTCGGCCTTGATCGCGGCCAGCGTTACCGGCGTCTTCGCGGCTGCGACCGGCTTCACGTTGACCATGACGAAGCGGCCGGTCGTATCGCTGGGATCGGGATAGGCGCTCTTTGCGATCTCGACGACGCCGACGATCGCGAGCCCCTCGTTCGAATGATAGAAGAAGGCGCGATCGCCCGGCTTCATCGCCTTCAAGTTGTTGGCGGCCTGGTAATTGCGCACCCCGCTCCAATTGGTGCGCCCATCCTTGACGAGCTGGTCCCAGGAATAGGCGCTGGGTTCGGATTTCATCAGCCAGTAGGCCATGCCGTCCTTCTCCTTGTCGGCCGCTGCGCGCCACCCGGAACAGGCCGCGGCCGTTTGCGCGCAAATTTAAGATATTGTTGAGGATTCCACGCCATAACCTCAGCAGCATAAATCGCCAAGTTGCAGGGCGCAGCAGGCGTTTTGAGCCGGTGACCGGCCGCTGCGCCTGGAAGGGATCGGACATGACGAATTGGGCCGCGACGATCGCCGCCGGGTTGAGCCTGGCTCTGGTGGTGCTCAATGCCGTGTTGGTTTACGGCAATCAGGCAAACCAGATCTCCGTGACTCAACGCCAGCAGATCATCAATCAGAGTTCCGAACTGGTGCGTATCGAGCAGGCGATGGTCCGGAGCGCGACCGCCGCCGTCGGCAACGGCGGGGACCAAGCGTTCACCCAACTTCTCGCCCGCTACAACATCCGTGTACCGCAGGCGGCCGCGCCGACGCCCGCCGCAGCGCCGATGCCGGCGCCGGCCGCCGCCCCGGGGAGGAAATAATGGCGATCTTCGAGAAACTCGTTCCCCGCCAGGGCGAAGCCTCGCTCGGGCTGCCGGTGGCGCTGCTCTCGGTCGCTTTCCTGCTCGCGATCGGACTTCAGACCGTCCAGCTCGTACGCCAGCGGGACAACCTCGTCAGCGTTTATGCCGGTCAGGAAAAGGCGGTCGAGCAGACCTTGCGCCTGCGCGATTCGATCGATACCTTCGCCGGCGACACCGCGAAACTGGCCGTGGCCGGCGATGCCGATGCGCGGCAATTGGTCGAGGCCCTCCACGCCCAGAACATAGACGTTCACGCGCCCGCACCGGCGCATTGACGCTTAATCGTCGATTTCCAGGCCGTCTCTTCGGAGGCGGCTTTCTTTTGCCGAATTAATACGATTTTTTACTGTTAATTAATTCTATTGAAACGAGACAAAGAGTGAAATATATTACTGCATCGATTGATTTTCCATTTTCCAATTGGAAAATAGCCGGATGCTGCCGCTCTCGCTCGATCTCACGCGTCTCCGCCTCGTCCTCGTCGGCGACGGCTTGGCTGCCGCTCGGCGCCTTGCCTGGCTCGACGAGGCCGGCGCGACTGCGGTGACGGTTTTCTCGGACGCCCCCGCGCCCATGTTGGTGCGCGCTTCCGGCAGCCGGCTCCAGCGCCGCCTGCCGACGCCGGCGGAACTGGCGGATGCGCATTTAGTTTTCATCGCCGCCGATCTGCCCGGGCCACCGCGGGACGCCCTCGCGGCCGCCGCGCGCGCGGCCGGCGCCATCCTCCATGTCGAGGACGCACCTGCGCTGAGCGACGTTCACGCGCCCGCCGTGTTGCGCCGCGGCGCCCTCGCCATCGCGATCTCGACCGATGGCGCGGCACCCGGTCTCGCGGCCGAGCTGAAGCGATTCCTGGGCACGATTTTCGGGCCGGAATGGCGCGGGAGGCTGGATGACATGGCGGCGTTACGCCGCCATTGGCGCCAGGACGGCGCCGGCCCAGGCGCGATCCGGCGCTTAACCGCGGCACACGCCGCCCGCTACGGCTGGCTCGATGCCAGGTGCGCTACCGCCGCCAACGACGGCGACTTGGCCCATAACCAAAGTGGAGGACGCTCATGACCTTAAAGCTCAATGACATCGCTCCGGACTTCACACAGGATTCCACCGTTGGTCCGCTTCATTTCCACGAATGGGCGGGTAATTCCTGGGTGGTCCTGTTCTCGCATCCCAAGGATTTCACCCCGGTCTGCACCACCGAGCTCGGCATCGTCGCGAAGCTCAAGGGCGAGTTCGACAAGCGCAACGTCAAGGCGCTGGGCCTTTCCGTTCGACCCGGTCAAGGATCACCAAGGCTGGGCCAACGACATCAAGGAGACCCAAGGCCTGGCGCCGAATTATCCCATCATCGCCGACACCGATTTGAAGGTCTCGAAGCTCTACGGCATGCTCCCGGCCGAATCTTATGGCGATGCCTCGAAGCGCACGCCGGCCGACAATCAGACCGTGCGCAACGTCTTCGTGATCGCGCCCGATAAGAAGATACCGTCTCATCCTGGTTTATCCGATGGCCACGGGCCGCAATTTCGACGAGATCCTGCGCGTCATCGACTCGCTCCAGCTGACCGACAAGCACAAGGTGGCGACGCCGGCCAACTGGAAGCAGGGCGACGACGTGATCATCACCACCGCAGTCAGCGACGAGGAAGCCAAGACGCGCTTCCTCAAGGGCTTCAGGACGCTGAAGCCCTATCTCCGCCTGACGCCGCAGCCCTGATCGCGACGGCTCGAAGCGGCCATGCAACTCGTGACCGGCAATCGGCTGCGCGACGGCGTGCCGGTCTATTTCGCCGGGGTCGTCGGCGGCGCGGGCACATGGTCGCCCTCGATCGACGACGCCCTCTTGGTCGCCGACGACGAGGCCGAGGCGCTGCTTGCCGCCGCGCAAGCCGGGCCGCCGCCGCTGCCGGCGGTGGCGCCCGCGCTGATCGAGGCGGCGGCCGAAGGCGGGCATATCCGCCCGGCGAGCCTGCGCGAGCGCATCCGCGCTTATGGGCCGACGGTCGGGCCAATGGCCGGCCGCACCGCCCTTGAAGCGGCGACGAATCCGGGGGCTTAGCGATGTATCGCTACGACGATTTCGATCAGCGTTTCGTTCACGAGCGGGTCGCGCAATACCGCGACCAGGTGCGCCGCCGCCTCGCCGGGCAGCTCACCGAAGACGAGTTCCGGCCGCTGCGGCTGATGAACGGGCTCTATCTGCAGCTTCACGCCTACATGCTGCGGATCGCCATTCCCTACGGATTGCTGTCCTCGACCAAGCTCAGGAAGCTCGCCCACATCGCGCGGCGCTACGACCGCGGCTACGGCCATTTCACCACGCGACAGAATCTTCAGCTTCACTGGATCAAGCTCGAGGACACGCCCGACATCCTCGCCGAGCTGGCAGGCGTCGAGATGCACGCGATCCAAACCAGCGGCAATTCCTTCCGCAACATCACCACCGACCCTTTCGCCGGCGCCGCCAGCGACGAGATCGAAGACCCGCGCGCCTATGCCGAGATCATCCGGCAATGGTCAACGCTGCACCCCGAATTCTCGTACCTGCCGCGGAAATTCAAGATCGCGGTCTCGGGCGCGGCGGAAGATCGCGCCGCGGTGAAAATGCACGATCTCGGGCTTTACCTGCGTCGCAACGACAAGGGCGAGCTCGGCTTCGAGGTGCTGGCGGGCGGCGGGCTGGGCCGCACGCCGCTCATCGCGCAAACGGTGAAGCCGTTCTTGCCGCGCCGCCACCTGTTCAGTTACCTCGAAGCCGTGATGCGCGTCTACAATCAATACGGCCGGCGCGACAATCTCTACAAATCGCGGATAAAAATCCTGGTGCAGAGTCTCGGCGCGGAAAAATTCGCGGCCGAGGTCGAGGCGGAATGGAGCGCGATCGATCGCGAGGCGGTGGCGCTGCCCGATTCCTATATCGCCGAGATCGCCGCGCAATTCGCGCCGCCGCGCTATGACCCGGCGCCGGTCGACGAGGCCGCGGTGGCGCTAGCGATCGCGAGCGATCCAGCCTTCGCGCGCTGGGTGAAGCGCAATGTCGCCCAGCACAAAGTGCCGGGTCATGCGATCGTCACGGTTTCCTTGAAGCCGGTCGGGCTGACCCCGGGCGATTGCAGCGCCGATCAGATGGACCTGGTGGCCGATCTCGCCGACGAGCTCAGCTTCGGCGAGGTGCGCGTCGCCTACGAGCAGAATCTGGTGCTGGCGCAGGTTCGGCGCGACGCGCTCTACGACCTCTGGCGGCGGCTCGACGCGGCCGGGCTGGGCTCGGCGAATATCGGGCTCGCCAGCGACATCATCTGCTGCCCGGGCATGGATTACTGCGGCCTCGCCACCGCGCGCTCCATCCCGGTCGCGCAGGCGCTGGCCCGCCATCTCGCGGAGCGCGAGGACGAGATCGGAACCCTCAACATCAAGATTTCCGGCTGCATCAACGCCTGCGGTCACCATCATCTCGGCCATATCGGCATCCTCGGCGTCGATAAGAACGGCGAGGAGGTCTATCAGATCACGCTCGGTGGCGACGCCGGCGACAAGGCCGCGATCGGCGCCATCGTCGGCCCGGCGGCGAAGAGCGATGCCGTGACCGCCGCGGTCGACGCGCTGATCGCGGTCTATCTGCGCCTGCGCCTGGGCAAGGAGCGCTTCCCCGAGACCTATCGGCGGGTCGGTGCGGCACCGTTCAAGGAAGCGCTTTATGGTCCTCGCTGAGGATGGCAGCCTGAGCGAGGACCTCTGGCGCGATCTCGACGACGACGAGCCGGTTCCCGAAGCCGATCGCGTGACGGTGTCGTTGGCGCGCTGGCGCAAGGCGCGCGAGACCTTGCGCCGGCGCAACGGCAAGCTCGGGCTGCGCCTCCCCAACGACGCCGCGCCGCAGGAGATCGCGGCCGATCTCGACCGGTTCGACCTGATCGTCGCTCAACTTCCCGAAATTCACCGACGGCCGGGCCTATTCGCAAGCCCGCCTGTTGCGCGAGCGCTATCGCTTCCAAGGCGAGCTGCGCGCCTCGGGCGAGGTGCTGCGCGACCAGCTTTTGTTCATGCGCCGCTGCGGCTTTTCGAGCTTCGTCGTTGGCCCGCGCGCGGCGACCGAGGAATGGAGCAAGGCGTTCGGCGAATTCGACGTCTTCTATCAAAAGGCGCAAGACAGCCGGCCCTGGGTCATGCGCCAGCGGCTGACGAAGACGCCTTAAGCCGCGCTTAGCCTTCCTTTGCGTTCTTTTACGGTTCCTTAGCGCCTCGGCCTTAGGGTGATGGCGCCGGGAATTGTTGGTATCGAGGATTTCCGCCCGGCTTTCGTTGGGTTTCGCGCGCGATGGCCGCGGCCGGCTGCGGTTCCCCTCAACCGCTCTGGCCGCGGCCGCTTTCCAGTTCGTAATCCGCTTGATCCTCGTAGATCGCGCCGCTTTTCGTGAGATAGCTCGCGATCAGGCTGAAGCGCTCGACCGCGAACGGAGCGGCGCGAAACAGCGCATACGCGCTCAAATACTCTTGCAGCTTGGCCTCGGTCGTGCCCTTCAACCGCGCCAGCGCGACATGCGGCGCGTAGCGGCGCTCCTCGGGCTCGATCCCGATGCGGATGAGCGCGCTCTCGACCTTGTCGTGGAGATGCTGGAGCGCGGGATTGCGTTCGACTCCGACAAACAGGCTGCGGAGACCGAAATGCCCCACCGTCGCCAGCGTCAGCTCGAAGCTCGGCGCCCTGATCCGCGCGAGCGCGGCGTCGATATCGGCGGCCTGGGCCTCGTCGACCTCGCCGATGAAGCGGATGGTGAGGTGATAATTGCCCGGATCGGTCCATTTCGCGCCCGGCACTCCGGCCGCGAGCAACGACAATTTGAGCTTCAGCTCGGGCGGTAGGCCGATGCCGACGAAGAGCCGCAACATCGCCGCTCACCCCGTCGGCTTGGGCAACAGATTTTCGACGGCGGGCGCGATGCGGGCAACGATCAATGCGACGCCTTCGGCATTGGGATGGAGCATGTCGGCCTGGTCGAGCTTGGGGTCGAGCGCCACGCCGTCCAAGAAGAACGGATAGAGCGGCACGCCGTATTTCTTGGCGAGATCGGGGTAGATCGAATTGAACGCGCTCTGGTAATCGCGGCCCCAATTGCCCGGCGCGAGCATGCCGATGAGCAGCACCTTGACGCGCGCTTCTTTCAGCCGCTGGAGAATGGCGTCGAGATTGCTTCGCGTGAGCTTCGGGTCGATGCCGCGCAGCGCGTCATTGGCCCCGAGCTCGAGCAAGACGACATCGGGATGTCCGCCCATTGCCCAATCGATGCGCGCGAGCCCGTCGGCGCTGGTGTCGCCCGAGACGCCGCCATTCTCCATGGCGACCGCATAACCGTCCCGCTCCAGCCGCGCGGCGAGCTGCGCCGGAAACGCGTCCTCGGGCGCGAGGCCGAACCCGGCCGTCAAACTGTCGCCCAAGGCAAGAATCCGGGTCGCCGCGCCCGCGTCCACGGGCGCCGCCAACAATAGCGCGATGGCCGCGACAAACCAGGCTCGATTGACAAAGCGTGTTAGCCCCGCATAACCCCGAAGCGGGCGCGTGAGACGAGAGAGCATGGCAAAGCCGGTGATTCTGCTCGAGGATGTGCGCCTTACACTGGCGAGCGCGGCCGGCGCCGTCAACGTCCTGCGCGGCATCACGCTCGGCATCGCGCGGGGCGAGGCGGTCGGCCTGGTCGGGCCATCGGGCTCGGGCAAGACCACCTTGATGATGGTGATGGGCGGCCTGGAGCGTGCGACTGCGGGGAAGGTCGAAGTCGCCGGGTACGATCTCGGCCAGCTCGACGAAGACGCGCTGGCCGAGTTTCGCCGCGATCATGTCGGCATCGTGTTTCAGTCCTTTCATCTCGTGCCGACCATGACGGCTTTGGAGAACGTCGCGGTGCCGCTCGAATTGGCGGGCCGCGCCGATGCTTTCGAGGCCGCGCGCGCCGGGCTCGACGCCGTGGGTCTCGCCGCGCGCGTGCTGCATTACCCGGCGCAGCTATCGGGCGGCGAGCAGCAGCGCGTCGCCATCGCCCGCGCCTTCGTTTCCCGCCCGGAGCTGCTGCTGGCGGACGAGCCGACCGGCAATCTCGACGGCGCCACGGGCAAGCAGGTCATCGACCTGTTGTTCCGCCTGCATCGCGAAGCGGGAACGACGTTTCTGCTGATTACCCACGATCCCGAGCTGGCGCGCCGCTGCGACCGGATCGTGACGCTGATCGACGGCCGCATCGGCACGACCGCGTCGTGACGAATTTTGCCGTCGTCTGGCGCCTGGCGCGGCGCGAGCTGAGAAGCGGCTTTAAGGGGTTCGGCATCTTCCTCGGCTGCTTGGGCCTCGGCGTGGCGGTGATCGCGGGGGTTGGGTCGCTGTCGGCCGCGATCGATGCCGGCCTGACCGGCGATGCCCGCGCGCTCCTCGGCGGCGATGTCGAGTTTCACCTCGCGCAGCGACCCGCGAGCGCGGCCGAACGCGACTTTCTGGCCGCGCACGGCGCGGTGTCGGAGATCGTGGCGGCGCGGGCGATGGCGCTGACCGCTACCGGCGCGCGCCGCAGCCTGATCGAGCTGAAAGCCGTCGACCCCGCCTATCCGCTCTACGGCGCCGTGACTCTCGACGCCCGATCAAGAGCTCGGCGCGGCGGTCGCGCAGCGCGACGGCGCCTGGGGAGCGGTCGCGGCGCCGGCTCTCTTCGACCAGCTCGGCATCCGGGTGGGCGACACCATCCACATCGGCGATGGCAGCTTCGTGCTGCGCGCGGAGCTGACGCACGAGCCCGATAGCGTGAGCGGCATCTACGAGCTGGGCCCGCGGGTGATGGTGGCAAAGGCGGCGCTGCCCTCGACCGGCCTCATCGTGCCGGGAACACTGGCCGAGTATTCCTATCGCGTGCGCCTGCCGCCGGGCGCCGACGCCCACGCGCTGGTGACGGCGGCGCTGGCCGCGTTTCCGCAAGCGGGCTGGCGCATCCGCGAATTCTCCGACGCGGCGCCGAACCTGCAGATCTTGCTGGATCGCGTGACCGTGTTCCTTACCCTCGTAGGGCTGACGGCACTGCTGGTGGGCGGCGTCGGCGTCGGCAACGCGGTCGAGAGCTATCTCGCGGAAAAGACCATGACCATCGCGACGCTTAAATGTCTGGGCGCCTCGCGGCATCTCGTGTTCGCGACCTATCTGACGCAGATCCTCGTTCTCGCCGCCGCCGGGATCGCGTTGGGGATCGTGCTCGGCGCCGCCGTGCCCTTCGCCGCCGTGCCGCTGCTGCCGACCGCGCTGCCGGTCGAGGCGCGGATCGGAATCTATCCGCTGCCGCTGCTGCTGGCCGCGCTCGACGGGCTGCTGGTGACGCTCGCCTTCGCGGCCTGGCCGCTGGGCGCGGCCTGCGAGCAGCGCCCGGCCTTGCTGTTTCGCAGCGAGGTCGCGCCGGAAAGGACGCGCCCGCCCGCGCTCGCCGCGCTCGTCGCGCTTGGCGCGGCCGTAACCCTCGCGCTTGTCGCGCTGGCGACCGCCTCGGACCGGATCACCGCGCTCTGGTTCATCCTCGGGGCGGCGGCGGCGCTCGTCCTCTTCCGCCTCGCCGCGCAGGCGCTGATGCGCGCCGCGATCCTGGCCGGGCGGCCGCGCCGGCAGGCCTTGCGCCTGGCACTCGCCAATCTCTATCGGCCAGGCGCCGCCACGGCGGGGATCGTCGCCTCGCTCGGCCTTGGGCTGGCGGTGCTGGTGGCGGTGGCGCTGGTCGAGGGCAATCTCGCGACCGAGCTCGCCGAGGATCTGCCGCAGCGCGCGCCCTCGTTCTTCTTCATCGATATCGAGCCCGATCAGATCGCCGCCTTCGACGCGCTGGTTGAGAAACTTCCGGGCGTGAGCGAGGTGCGGCAGGTGCCGAGCCTGCGCGGGCGCATCACCGCGCTGAACGGCGTGCCGGTGGAGCGCGCACCTGTCGCCGACGAGGCGCGCTGGGCCACCAGCACCGAGCGCGGCCTGACCTATGCCGCGACCTTGCCGCCGGGCTCGCGCCTCGTCGCCGGAACCTGGTGGCGGGCGGATTATCGCGGCCCGCCATTGGTGTCTTTCGCCGCCGATCTCGCCCGCGGCATGGGGCTCAAGGTCGGCGACACCATCACCATCAACGTGCTCGGGCGCGACGTCACCGCGACCATCGCCAATCTGCGCGAGATCGACTGGACCTCGCTCAACATCAACTTCGCGATCGTGCTGTCGCCGGGCACGCTCGACGGCGCGCCGCAGACCTTCATCGCCACCGCGCGCGCGACGCCCGATGAGGAAGCCGCGCTCGAGCGCGCCGTCACCGACGCCTTCCCCAATGTCTCGGCCATCGGCGTGAAGGACGCGCTCGCAACCCTGGCCGAGATCATTGCCACGATATCCGCCGCCGTGCGCGTCACTGCCGCCGTCACGCTGGCGGCAGGCGCGCTGGTGCTAGCCGGCGCCATCGCCGCGAGCCGACGCCGCCGCGTTTACGAGGCCGTGGTGCTGAAGGTGCTGGGCGCGACGCGGCGCCAGGTGGCGGCGATCTTCCTGATCGAATATGGTCTATTGGGGTTGGCTTCGGCGCTGCTCGCCACGGCGGTGGGAAGCCTCGCCGCCTACTACGTGCTGACGCGGGTGATGCACGCGCCGTGGCGCTTTCTCGCCGGCGACGTGGCCGCGACCGCGCTCGGCGCCACGGTATTCACCCTCGCCGCGGGCTTTGCCGGCACGTGGCGCGCGCTCGGCGCCAAAGCGGCGCCTTACTTAAGAAACGAATGAGGAAACGAGCATGAACGACGACGCCGTTGACCCAAACCGTCTGGTGTTTCCCGGCTTGGCCGGGCTTTACCGATCGGGCTCGCGCTATGCCTATGGCTTGATGCGCTTGTGCACCGGCGCGGTGCTGGTGCCGCACGGGGTGGTCAAGCTGATGGCGCTCCCGCCCACCGGCTACGCCGCGACCATCGCCCAGCACGGCTTGCCCTTCGCGACGCTGTTGGCCTGGCTGCTGGTGCTGACCGAATCCGTCGGGGCGGTGTTCCTCGCCCTCGGCCTCTTCACGCGCCTTTGGGCGACCGCGATCTGGATCGAGATGGCGCTGATCATCACGATCTTCCAGTGGCATTTCGGCTACTTCTGGACCAACAAGGGGATCGAATACGCGCTGCTGTGGCTCCTCCTTTGCACCGCGATCTTCTTTCGCGGCGGCGGGCGCTATTCGATCGACCATTATCTCGGGAGGGAGTTTTAGGGCATGATAGAGTTAGACTGAGTTCTCTCTCGTCGTCTAGGCGTCAGTCCATGGTCGGCGTGTAACCCATCCTTAATCGAGCGCACCATGCCCAGCATAGATAATAAACGATGGCTGGATATCGGATCGGAACCTTGTCGCCGTTTCGGGAATTAGTCCGCGGTACCGACTTCTTGTCGCGCAAGGCGCAGAGGATCGTCGAATTCGATTCGAGCGCCGATTGTCTATTGCGGATTGCCATGAGGCGCGCGGAGCGGGAAATCGATTTCGGCCGCGGCAAGGTTCTTCGCCCCGGCGATGCCGTCATCGAATTGCACCTGTGGAACGAGCATCTGCCGATCCCCAAGGCCCGGCCGGATTTGCGCTGGGCCGCCGCCGCTCGAAAGCAATTCGAACGCTCTCTCGACCGCTTGGCGATTTATGTTCGCTCCGATCCGGCGTTCGACGAGGTGCGGGCGCTGATGATGATGCCGGCCCTGACCTCGCGCCAACGGGCAAAAAATCGCGGCGGCGTTTCCTACCTGTTGCGCGGCGATTGGCTGGCGGTTCGGGGCCGCTCGGGGAGATCGCTCTTCCATCGGATCGTCAACGACCTGTGGCTGTGGCTCCTGACCTACGCCTTCAATCCGAGAAGCTCGGCGCGCCGGCATTTCATTCGCCACCGTCAGGAATTCTGGATCGAGCGCAATCGGTTTCTTGCGATCTATGGCGTGGACGGCGGCGGGCGCCGCCATGCCTCGAAACCGGCCGCATTGCCGCCGGCGACTTCTCAGGCGTGACGCAGCGACCGACGCGCGACCAGCTGCGGGATGATTTCGCCCGGAGGCGGGTCGAGCGCCTCGACCGCCAACGCGCCGGTCCCGGCATTCGCGGTCATGACGATCACCGTATGGCTGTTGAGCACCGGCTCGACCAGATCGGAGCTGCCGCGAAATTCGCCTTCCTGCAACCGGGAGACGATCGCGCAGCGAGCGGCGTTGTTCGCCTCCGGCCGCATCGCGGGCGACGTCGTGACCGATGCGTTGCGGGCGTTTCCCCTCAGATCGGGGCTCAGCCACTGGTTGGCGATGCCCAGCACCCCGCGCGGCGCATCCTTCGTCCGGGGAACGCGCCGCTCTCGCCCAATCGCTTCGACCACGCAGCCATCGTCTGGAGCGGTGCCGGAAACGGCGAATAGCGCGGGGGCAGCAAGCGTCACGCGCTCGCTTGTGAGCATCTCGATCGCGGCCTCGTAATCGGGCGCGGATTCGAAAACGCTTCGCAACAGGTGGCTCGCGAGAGTCCGATCGCTGGAAGCGTAGAGACGCAGCCGGGCGATCATGTCGTCGAGCGGCGCAAGTCCGAGCACCGGAACGCGCGGAGCCTGGTTGATGGCGGCGCAAAACCGGCCGGGCGCCATGGCGTTTACGACGCCGGCATAGCCCGGCCAAGTCGCGTTGTAGAAAGGCCCATGCTCGGTCGGGTGGCGGGCGATGACGACATGGCGCCCGATTCCCGCGAGGCCCCAATCGAGCACCCGGATCATCCGGGCGCCTTCGCCCGACGGCTCGGGTCCAACGCTCGTGGAGCAGGCCCATTCATAGATCGCGTTGAGAAAGAATGCCCCGGGCCGGCCGAGCAGGCTGGCGACGTGCCTGATCTCGTCGAGATAGGAGTCCGCTTGGCGCGTAAGCCAGGCGCGAGAGATGCGGTTGACCAGCCGCGCCGCGAGCGGCAGCGCGAGATGACTGCGGCGTCCGAGCGCGGCGGCGACGAGGGCATGCATACGGTCCGGATCGCGACGGCACATCTCGGCGCTCGGGTGCGCATCGATGTTGAGCAGCGGAATTTCCGCGATGGCGCGAAGATGAGTGGGAATGAGCACTGCTCCTGATCGGGCGTTGGTCCGCTGCATGTCGGCATCGATGAGCGGGCGTCACTCCCTTGGGGGCCGTTAACCCCAAAGGATGAAGACGACAGTCATTTCCTTCGAAGATTGGCCCGCCTTCGCTAGGCCCGCTTCTTTGGCTGGAGATAAATCTGTGACAGGACCGAGAAACGTGGTCGAGTCTAGCCGCGCCGGCGGCTCCAGTCCAGGGAACGTGCCCCCGGAAATCTTGGTCCGGGCGTCGATTCTCGTCCTCGAATCTTTAATTCTTTGCAATCTTCGCGGATCGGGCGGCTTTGTCCGTGCCGCTTAGCCCGGCGCCGGCCACGCCGGCATTGAATTCGGCCGCAAACCTGCCAATATCTGGGGCAACCATCGCCTTTCGGGCGATATTTCAGGGGTACCCCATGTCATACGACTCCAACAATCGCTGGACGGCCAGCGCCAATCGGGCCATCCCGCAAGTCAATATTGATGTCGGCCTGCGCAACTACATGCTGCGGGTCTATAATTACATGACGATCGGCCTCGCGCTAACGGGCGTCGTCGCCTACGGCGCGATCGCGACCGGGCTTTACCAGGCGATTGCCGGCACCTTCCTTTATTGGATCGTGATCTTCGCGCCCCTGGGACTCGTGCTGCTGCTCAGCGTCCGCATCCAGAAGATGAGTCTGGGCGCGGCGCAGGCGACGTTCTGGGGCTATGCCGCGCTGGTCGGCCTGTCGCTGGCCGGGCTGTTCCTCATCTACACCGGCACCAGCATCGCGCGCGTGTTCTTCATCACCTCGGCGACCTTCCTCGCCATGAGCCTTTACGGCTACACCACCAAGTCCGATCTCGCGAAGTTCGGCTCGTTCCTGTTCATGGGCCTCATCGGCATCATCATCGCCTCGGTCGTCAACATTTTCGTCGGCTCGACGGCGGTGCAGTTCGCGATCTCGGTGATCGGCGTTCTCGTCTTCACCGGCCTCACCGCCTGGGACACGCAGCGCATCAAGGAAATGTACGTCTCGAGCGATGGCGAGGTGGTCGCCGGCAAAAAGGCGATCATGGGCGCGCTCGCGCTCTATCTCGACTTCATCAACCTCTTCATCATGATGATGCAGTTGATGGGCAACCGCCGCAACTAGCCAGGCCCGCCACTCGATTTCGCCAGGGGCTCGGCCGCGCCAGCTGCCGGGCCCTTCGCGTCTCAGGCGCGGCCGTAAACCGGAATGATCGCGCCGCTGGTGATGCGATTGTCGGGCGAGGCGAGATGGCAGATCGCCGACGCCACCTCCTCGACCTTGGGCCAGAGCGCGTAATCCGCCTTGGGCATGGCCTTGCGATTGGCCACGGTATCCATGATCGAGGGCGCGATGGCGTTGACCAGGATCCGGTCGGCGAGCACTTCGGCGGCGAGCGCCTGGGTCAGCGCGGCGACGCCCGCCTTGCTCGCGGTATAAGCCGCCGAGCCTGCCCCGAGCCGCGGCTCGAGCGCGGGCCGCGCCGCGACATTGACGATGCGGCCGCCGGCGCCGCCCGGACGCATCGCGCGCACCGCCGCCGCGCAGCATAGAAAGCAGGTGACGAGGTTGGTGCGGAGCATGTGCATCAGCTCGGTCTCGTCGGTTTCGACCACCGGCGCGGCGGCAAAGCCGCCCGCGAGATGAATCGAGGCCCAGAGCTTGGGCACGGCGTCGTAGATCCGGGCGACCACCGTCTGCGAACCGAGATTCGCGCCGGGAATGAGCTTCACCCGGGGATGGGCGCGATGCGGATAATTGCGCTCCTCTTCGTCGATGTAATAGGGAACGTGGCAGATCGCCCCGCCGGCCAGGAACTCGCCGACGACCGCGGCGCCGAGCGCGCCGGTGCCGCCGGTGACGACGATGTGGCGATCGCGGAAATCCATGACCCTGTCCCCTGGCTCGGAGGCTCAGAAATCGGTGCAGCGCCCGTTGACCTCCCAATCGCCGTAGCGCGTCGGCTCGGGACCGCGCGGGCCGCCGATCTCGCGCGGCGGCGCGGGCGATGGAGGTTGCGGCGCGGGTTTCGGAGCGGGAGAACTCGGTTCGGGTTGTGCCATGCGATCGATTATATGGCGCCGGTGCCGGCGTTTTGCCAAGCGCTCGTTGCAAGCCTATAGACCGGCGATGGATGCGCTCCCGACCGCCCTATGCAAGCGCTGCGGCAAGCCGCGAGTCTTATGCATTTGCGACGAAATCGCGCCGATCGACAACCGGGTAGCTTTGCTGATCCTGCAACACCCGCAAGAACAGGACCGCGAGCTCGGCACCGCGCGCCTCGCCACGCTCCTTTTGAAGCGGGCGACGCTGACGATCGGGCTGTCCTGGCCGAGCCTCGCCAAGGCGCTCGGGCGCCCCGCCGAGGCGCGCCGCTGGGCCGTGCTCTATCTCGGCTCGCGCAAGCCGCCGGCCTCGGCCAAATCGGCGTCGCGAGCCGCGGCGCCGGCGCCGCGCGAGGTGATCGCGGTCGACGCGAAAGGCACGCCCCTCGACGATCAACGCCGCGCGCTCGCCGGGCTCGACGGCGTCGTCGTCCTCGACGGCACCTGGAGCCAGGCCAAGACGCTGTGGTGGCGCAATCCCTGGCTATTGAAATGCCGGCGGCTGGTGCTCAACCCGGCGCGCCCATCGCTCTACGGCAAGCTGCGGCGCGAACCGCGACGCGAAGGCTTGGCGACGCTCGAAGCCGCCGGTTTGGCGCTGGCGCAAATCGAAGAACGGCCCGAGATCGAGACGACGCTGCTGGCCGGCTTCGCGCTTTTGCTGGAGCGCTATCGCGCGCTGGCGCGCCAAGCATGACCAAATCCCGGCGATTTTGCGGCGGCGGCGAGAAGACGAATTCTCTTGCTTGAACTCGGCCGGCCAAAACGCCAGCTACAGCGGATGCCAGGTTTGTCCCATGCGCCCGCCCGGTCCGCTGCGCTTTCGGCGCGCGGCGCGGCGCTCGACCTGATCGGCGCGGTGCTCCACCAGAAGCTGTCCCTCGACGAAGCCATCGACGAGCATGCCGGCATGAACGAGTTGGAGGCGCGCGACCGCGCCTTCGCGCGTCTCTTGGTCACGACGGTGCTGCGGCGCCTCGGCCAGATCGACGCCCTCATCGCGCATTGTCTCGAGCGGCCGCTGCCGGCGCGCGCCACGGCGACCCAGGATCTGCTGCGCCTCGGCTTGGCGCAATTGCTGTTTCTCCGCACGCCGCCGCATGCCGCGGTGGCAACCTCGGTCGAGCTGGCCGATACGCGGGGCTTCCTTTCCCATAAGGGCCTCGTCAACGCCGTGCTGCGGCGGCTCAGCCAGGAAGCCGCGGCGCTCATGGTCCTGCAAGACGAGTCGCGCCTCAACGCGCCGCCATGGCTGTGGCAGAGCTGGTGCGAGGCCTATGGCGAGAAGACGGCGCGCGCCATCGCCCTGGCGCATTTGCACGAGCCGCCGCTCGACATCACGACGCGCGGCGATCCGGAGCCGTGGCGCGAGCCGCTCGATGCGATTCTGTTGCCGAGCGGATCGCTGCGGCGCCAGGCCGGCGGGCCGATCGCCGCGCTGCCCGGCTATGCCGGTGGCGCGTGGTGGGTGCAGGATGCGGCGGCGGCGTTGCCGGCGAAGCTCTTCGGCGACATTGCCGGCGAGATCGTGCTCGATCTGTGCGCCGCGCCCGGCGGCAAGACCGCGCAGCTCGCCGCCGCGGGCGCGCATGTCATCGCGCTCGACCAGTCGCCGCGCCGGATCGAGCGGCTCGCCCTCAACCTCGAGCGGTTGAGGCTGGCGGCGGAAACCCATGTCGCCGACGCGATCCGGTGGCAGCCCGCGCAGCCGGCGCGCTTCGTTCTGCTCGACGCGCCCTGCACCGCCACCGGCGCGATCCGCCGCCATCCCGACATCCCGCATCTCAAGACGCCCGACGACGTGACCCGGCTCGGCGGCGTGCAGGAACGGCTCTTGGCGGCGGCGGTCGCGATGCTGGCGCCGGGAGGAACCCTGGTTTATTGCGTCTGCTCGCTCGAGCCGCAGGAGGGCAGGGAGCAGGTCGCCCGCTTGTTGGCCCATGGCGCGCCGGTCCGGCGGGTGCCGATCGATCCCGCCGAGTTGGGCGGCCTCGCCGAATGCGTCTCGCCCGAGGGCGATCTGCGCACCTTGCCCTGCCATCTCGCCGAGCGGGGCGGAATCGACGGCTTCTTTGCCGCGCGAACTCATGCGCGCTTGACAGCTTTGGGCTCGCCATGCCTTGCTCGCCGGCATGACGAGCGAAAAGCCTCTCATCGAATGGCCGAGCGAAGGCGCGACCCGCGCGCCTTACCAGGTCATGACCGATCCCGCGATCTACCGCCGCGAGATGGCGCGCATCTTCCGCGGGCCGACCTGGCATTACCTGTGCCTCGACGCGGAAATCCCCGAGCCGGGCGATTACCGCACCAGCTTCATCGGCGAGACCCCGATCATCGTGGCGCGGGACGGCGACGGCGCGATCAACGCGATGGTGAACCGCTGCGCTCATAAGGGCGCGCTGTTGTGCATCGAGCCTTGCGGCAAGCGCAAGGAATTCGCTTGCGTCTATCACGCCTGGACCTACGATTTGAAAGGCAGCCTCAAAAGCGTCGCGTTCCAGCGCGGCCTCGCCGGCGCCGGCGGCATGCCCGAGGATTTCGACCTTGCCCGGCATGGGCTCGAGCTTTTGCGCGTCGAGAATTTCTGCGGCATGGTGTTCGGCAGCTTCAGCAGCGCGGTCGAGGACGTCGAGACCTATCTCGGCCCCGAGATGGCGGCGCATGTCAGGCGCATCTTCAACCGGCCGGTCGAGGTGCTGGGCTATTACCATCAGATTCTGCCCAACAACTGGAAGCTCTACATGGAGAATTCGCGCGATCCCTATCACGCGACGATCCTCCACGCCTTCTACGCCACCTTCAAGCTGAACCGGCTGTCGATGCTGGGCGGCGTGGCGCTGGGCCATAATGGCTGGCACAATCTCCTATATTCGGCGGCGTCCCGCGACATCCAGAAGGAGAATTACGAAGGCAAGCATCTGCGCTCGGTCATCGGCGACGTGGGGCTCGCGGATTCCAGCTTTCTCGACCGCATTCAGGAATTCGACGACGGCATCACGGTCGCGATCCAGTCGATCTACCCGACCTGCAACACCCAGCAAATCTACAACACACTGGCGATCCGGCAGACCGTGCCGCTGGGCCTCGACAAATCCGAGCTGCACTGGACCTGCTTCGGCTACCGGGACGACGACGCCGAGCTGCGGCGGATGCGCATGCTCCAGGCCAATCTCATCGGGCCGGCGGGCTATGTGTCGATGGAGGACGGCTCGGTCGGCGGCTACGTTCAGCGCGGAATATCCGGCGCTCCGGAGGGCAGCGCCGCCGTGATGGAGATGGGCGGGCGCGACATCAAGCCCTCGCCGGGCGTGCGCGCGACCGAGGTCGCGCTGCGCGGCTTCTGGCAGGCCTATCGCGATCTGATGGGTTTTTAAGCCATGGCTAGCGGCGCCGAGGCGGCGCGTGCCCAAATCGAGGCGCTCAACACCCGCTATATCCGCGCGATCGACGATGACAAGCTCGAGGACTGGCCGCAGCTCTTCGCCGAGAGCTGCCTCTACAAAGTGGTGACACGCGAGAATTTCGACCGCGGCCTTCCGCTGGCGATGATGGAATGCGCGGGCCGGGGGATGCTGATCGACCGGGTCACCGGCTATCGCCGCGTCAATGTCTATGAGCCGCAGCGCTACACCCATATGCTGTCGGGGCTCACGATCGCCGAACTGGGCGAGGCCCGATTCGCCTGCCGCCAGAATTATCTCGTCATCCGCACCATGGTCACGGGCGAGATGAGCGTGTTCTCGGCCGGCGTCTATCTCGATCGCATCCTCTTGAGCGGGGACGGCGCGATCTTCGAGGAGCGCATCGTCGTCCAGGAATCGCGGCGCGTCGATACCCTCCTCGTCATCCCGCTTTAGGCGCGTGGGATGGCGCGGGACCGTCTTTTCCTCGACCCGGCCGAGGCGGCGTTTCTCGCCGCCGCCGCCGATACGCTCATCCCCGCCGACGCGCTCTCGCCTTCGGCCAGCGAATGCGGCGTCGTCGATTTCATCGACCGCGAATTGGCCGGCCCCTATGGCCAGGGCGCGCGGCTCTACACCGATGGGCCGGTGGCGAAAGGCAAGCCCGAGCATGGCTATCAGCTGGCGCTGACCCCGCGCGAATTCTTCCGCGCCGGCATCGCGGCCGCCGACGAATGGGCGCGTCGTGTCCATGGCGGGCCGTTCGATCGCCTGTCGCAGGCCTCGCGCGACGCCGCGCTTCAGGCGATGGCGGACGGCAAGGCGGAATTCTTAAGGTTCGATGCGCGCGCGTTTTTCGAGGCGCTCTACGCCATCGTGATGGAAGGGTTCTTCGCCGATCCGATCTATGGCGGCAATCGCGGCTTGGCGGGCTGGAAGATGGTCGGCTATCCCGGCCAGCCCGCCGAATACCGTGACCGGATCGCGAGCGGCCGCGGCAAAAGGCTCGCGCTGGCGCCGCGCTCGATCGGCGATCTTTCCTGAAGGCGCGAGCGGTGGCGACGCGCCTCAAGCGGGTCGACGCGGTGGTGGTCGGCATGGGCTGGACCGGCAGCATTCTCGCGCGCGAGCTGACGAAGGCCGGGCTCAATGTAGTCGGGCTCGAGCGCGGCGGCATGCGCACCCCCGCGCAGGATTTCGCGGCGCCGCACAGCCGCGACGAGCTGAAATACGCGGTGCGGCAGGAATTGGCGCTCGACCCCAAGCTCGAGACCGTGACCATGCGGCACGATACTTCCGAGGCCGCCTTGCCGGTGCGGCGCTTCGGCGCCTTCCTGCCCGGCAATGGCCTGGGCGGCGCGGGCACGATTTGGAACGGGCTGACCTGGCGGTTCTTGCCATCCGACCACGCGCTGCGCAGCCATCTCAGCGCGCGCTATGGCAAGGCGGCGATCCCCGGCGACATGACCATCGCCGATTTCGCCATGAGCTATGACGAGCTCGAGCCTTATTACGACCGCTTCGAGAAGCTGTGCGGCGTCGCGGGCAAGGCGGGCAATCTTCGCGGGCAAAAGATCGCGGGCGGCAACGTTTTCGAAGGCCCGCGGCAATGGGAATATCCGAACCCGCCGCTCCTGCGGTCGCTGACTGGCGAAATCTTCGAGCAGGCCACGAAAAATCTCGGCTACCACCCCTATCCGACGCCGTCGAGCAATGCCGGCGCGGCTTATGTCAATCCCGAGGGCTGCGCGATGGGCGCCTGCGCCTATTGCGGGCATTGCGACCGCTTCGGCTGCGCGGTCAACGCCAAGGCCAGCCCCAACGCGTCGATCCTGCCGGCGCTGTTGCCCGATCCGCGCTTCGAGCTGCGCACCGACGCCTTCGTCACCGAGCTCGTTCACGACAAGCGCGCGCGCAAGGTCACGCTGGTGCGCTATGTCGATATGGCGACCGGCACGGAATACGAGCAGCCGGCCCAAATCGTCGCGCTGTCGCTCTACACCTTCTCGAACACCAAGCTGATGCTGCTCTCCGGGATCGGCGAGCCCTACGACCCGGCGACGGGCACGGGCGCCGTCGGCAAGAATTACTGCTATCAGGTCACCGCCCCGGTGCAGGTCTTCATGGCCGACCGCGAGATCAACCCCTTCATGGCGACGGGCGCGCACGCCATGAACATCGACGATTTCAACGGCGATAATTTCGACCATGCCGGCCTCGGCTTCCTCGGCGGCGGCCTCATCTTCGCCGGGCCCGTGCATGGCCGGCCGATCATGGCGCGCCCGGTGCCGCCGGGCACGCCGCGCTGGGGCCGCGCCTGGAAGGAGGCGACGGCCAAATGGTACAACCACAACTTCACCATTCACGCCTCGGGCGCGAATTTCGCGCATCGCGGCAATTATCTCGATCTCGATCCGACCTATCGCGACAGACTGGGCCGGCCGCTTATTCGCATGACCTATAATTTCCACGACAACGATCGGAAGCTCTCGGCCTTCGTGACCGGCAAGGCGGTCGAGATCGCGCGGGCGATGAACCCGACCCTCATTGGCGCGAGCGAGCCGCGGCGCGGCAATTTCAGCGTCGTGCCCTATCAATCGACCCACAACACCGGCGGCACGATCATGGGCGCCGACCCCAAGACCAGCGTCGTCAATCGCTATCTGCAATCCTGGGACGCGGACAATCTCTTCATCCTCGGCGCCTCGGTGTTCCCGCAGAACCCGGCGCTGCCACCCACGGGCGCCATCGGCGCGCTCGCCTATTGGGCGGCCGAGGCGATCGCCGACCGCTATCTCAAATCGCCCGGACCGCTGGTGCAGGCGTGAGGCGAGCGCGCGAGCCAGCCCGAGCGGCATCGACGATGTGATCACCTATCCGCAGGCGACGAAATAGCTGCGGCGGCGCGGGATGGGGGCCCGACCGGAAATTCCGGTGGCGCGCAAAAGAGGTCATGTCGGCGGTTATCGGGAGGGCGGAGGAGCGACTCGCAGCCCGCCAGCGCGATCTCCGCAGGCGATTCCACTTGACAGAATTTGCCGCCGGGATCAGTCATTGATGCTGCCTCTATCGGTGATCGGCGCAGGTGTGCCGCGTCACTAGCCGTTTGTATTCACGAGCGTAGCGCGATTTTCGGCGCACCACGATTCTTTTGAAGTGTGACAAGGCTGATCCATCGCGTTCGTTACGACGCTGATCGGGATTTTATTGGGTCGAGGGCTGGAGGTTGCGGGAAGGGTTCGGCGGGGCACATCGCCCCGTGGGTCATGGTCCCGCAGCGGCGAAGCGGCCGGCGAGCAGCCGGAAGATCGCTGCGTCCGGGCAAGCTGTCGGCAGCCAGAGGCGAATTCAAGCGGCGCCCTCGACGACGCGGGCGGCGATCTTGATCAGCCGCAATCGCAGCGTCGTGAACTCGGCCGTTCTCCAAGAGGAACGCTTGGGCGCGGCAGCGCGCAGAGTGAGAAGCAGCCAATAAGCCGCCGTGTGCAGGATGAGGCGCATCTGATTGGCCCGCGGGTCACGGCACGACGTACGATCCGAGGCGAGCTGGGCCTTGTGTAGCTTGATGAAGTTCTCCGCTTGGCCGCGGCCACAGTAGACTGTCTCATAGAGATGCTTGGCGCTGCCCTTGAGCGAGGTGACGACGTAACGGACATCGAGGCCGAGCTTCGTCGCCTCGATCCGGGCGACGACACGGCGCTGTCTTTGCCAACTCTTGGCGCCGTAACGCAGCGTGCCTCCAGCGGCGCAGCTTCTCGGTTCCGGTCACCGCGCGCTCGACGCACACCGCGTCGGCAACCGACCGGATCATGCCGGCGAGCACCGGGTTGCCGCCGAAGCCGAAGATGTAGCCAATCCCATTGGCTTCGCACCAATCCATCGCCTTGACTCGACCGTAGTGGCTGTCACCGCGCACCAGGATGTCAACCTTCGGCCAGTGCCGGCGAATGCGGGCAATGACATGCTTCAGGATCGTGCGCACTTCGATCCCGCCCGGCGTCTTGCCGCTGCGCAGGATGACGGCAACGGGCTTGCCGCTCGTCCCCTCGTAGATATGGATCGGCAGGAAGCAGCGTTCGTCGTAATGCGCGTTGAACAGCGATAACTGCTGCCGGCCATGCACCGCGTCGAAGGTGTCGTCGATGTCGAGAATAATCGAAGCCGGCGCCCGCGCGTAACTGGCACAGAACTGATCCACCAGCGCCAGCATCAGTCGCGCGATCTCGATCCGCGACGGCGCATTCTCCAACCGCGACATGGTCGGTTGCGAGCACAGCGCCTCGCCGCTTCCCGGTGCTCGGCCCACCGCCATCTTGAATACCGGGTCGTCCCGCAGTTTGTTGCAGTCGTTGGCGTCCTCGTACCCCGCCGCGATCGCAAACATCCGAAGCCGCAGCATCTCCTCGACCGTGTGATCGATGCGATCGGAATCACGGCGATCCTTCAGGCAGGTCGCGAGGCGCGCTGCAACGCCCAGATGCCGCTCGACCCCGCGCAGCAGCAGCACGCCCGCATCCGACGACAGCATCCCGCCGTCGAAAGCTACGCTCACTTTCTTGCGGCAAATCGCTGGCAGGGAAAACGGCAGGAGGTTATCTTTGTTCATGGCGGATGTGGCGCTCCGTGATCGCGGCTTCGACTCTGTCCTGACAACAGAATCATGCTCGCAATCAGCGGCTTACGCTACATCCGCCAGCCTACAATCGCTCCCGTCGTGAATAAGGCGGGCTAGACGGTAGGGCAATGGAGAGCTGATATGACGAATGGCACCTCTGGCGCCACCGTGCGCCTTTCCTACCTCAAAATCCGTGATGTCACGACGAAGGACGAGGAGGCCAATGGCGCCGCGACCTACGTCGCGGTGCTGCCTGCCGCAGAAATCCTCAAGATTGGAACCGACGGCAATCTTCGTTCTTACATTCCGGCCCACGAAGGCAAGAAGAGGAACCTAGTTCACAAGGCAATCGCCAAGACCATCCGACAGAACCCAGACCGGTTCTCTCAATTGAATGCAGGATTTCTCATTGGCGCGTCGAAGATTATTATCGACGACAGTAAGAAGATCGTCGAGTTGAGGCGTGCCTCGGTGAACAATGGCGCGCAGTCTCAGGGCGAGATTCAATTTTATTACGACGAATGTTCCAAGAGCGGCGAGCCGCCTAATGATTTCGCGATTCGTTGCGAGCTTTCGATCGAGCCCGACTCTTCCACTCGCACTCACATTGCGGTGGCGAGGAACACGGCTACGAAAATCGAGGGCATCTCAATTGCAGGTAAGCACGGTTACTTCGAGGACTTGGATGCCTCCTTCCAAAAGGTACACCCACATCTTGAGCTTGCGCGCTCGGAAACCGATGTCGAGGACAAGTACGTCGATACTCGGCTGCTCCTTCAGGTTCTATGGGCAATGATGCCCGAGGAATTAGCCCCCGAGAACCGGCGGTCGATGGAAGCACGAATGCGTGCCTACAAAAACGCTGCCTATTGCCTGCAGGACTTCATGGAGATCTACGACAGGCGTGCATCCGACCAGGGCGATAGCGCCAGATACGCCTATTTTATCGACATGGCTGGAGCGGCTTGGCATGAATATCAACGATGGCAAGCGCACGAGCAATGGAACGACAAGCGGCTCCGCGAACCTCAACGGCAAGCGGTTCGGGGTGACGACGGAATCATCAAGGAGATTTCAGACGGTATCGTCTTCCCAATCCTTTCAGCGTTGTCGCGGTTCGTAAAGCGCAACAAGAACGGCCACTGGAAGATCGTCTATCCGAGGGTCTTCCATGATGACGACATGTTGATCGCAGCGCGACGGCAGTTGACCCAATGCGGCGGACGTCCAATGCTGATGGGAAGGTCGGGGGCCGCATATGAAGCCCTAATGATCCTGACGGAAATGGCAGAGCGCTATTCGGCTCAGGCGGCTGCCTCCTGAATTTCTAACGGCTGGCAGGCTGCCACAACTGCAGCCTGCCAGCCGCCCGCCCCGCCTTGCGGCGCGCGCCCATCCCTGATACCAAGGCCCGATGCAGCAAAAGACCCGGATTTCGGCCTCGATCCTCTCGGCCGATTTCGCGCAGCTCGGCGAGGAAGTGCGCGCCGTGGCGGCTTCCGGCGCCGACTACATCCATATCGACGTGATGGACGGGCATTTCGTCCCGAGCCTCACCATCGGGCCGGTCGTGGTCGAGGCGCTGCGCGCGGCAACCGCGCTCCCGTTCGACGTCCACCTCATGATCGCGCCGGCCGATCCTTTCATCGCGGATTTCGCCGCCGCCGGCGCCGACATCCTCACCGTCCATCCCGAAGCCGGGCCGCATCTCCACCGCACCCTGCAACTCATCAAGTCGCTGGGCAAGAAGGCCGGCGTCGCGCTCAGCCCGGCGACGCCCCTGGCGCTCGTCGAGCCGGTTCTCGCCGAGGTCGATGTCGTGCTGGCGATGAGCGTCAATCCCGGCTTCGCCGGCCAGAGCTTCATTAGGGAAACGCTCGACAAGCTGCGCCAACTGCGGGCGCTCATCGACCGATCAGGGCGCGCCATCGATCTCGAGGTCGATGGCGGCATCAACCCCGAGACGGCGCGCCTCGCCGTCGCGGCGGGGGCGGATGTGCTGGTGTCGGGAACGGCGACCTTCGCCGGCGGCGCCGCGGCCTATGCCGACAACATTCGCCGCCTGCGCGGATGAATGCCGTGACGTCCGGGCTCAGCGCGCTCTATCACGGCTCGGCGATCTATCATTTGCGGCTCAGCGGCCGCGCGCCGCGCGAGCTCGTTCTGCGCCTCGAGGCCTGGCCGGGCGATCCCGCGCTCGGCCAGGCGCTGCTCGACGGCGAGTTTCGCTTCCTCAGCGAGACCGTGCGCGCGCCCGCGCCGCCCTGGCGCACCGGCGCCAGCGAGGAATGGCACGCGGCGCTGCACGGCTTCGGCTGGCTCGCCGATCTCGCCGCCCTGGACAGCGACGCGGGCCGCCAAGCGGCGCGGAGCTGGACGGCCGATTGGCTGGAGCGGTTCGGGGTCTACGATCGCCTCGCCTGGCGCGGCGACGTCATCGGCGATCGCCTCTATTCCTGGCTCGAGCATTTCGACATGCTGGCCGGCGACGACGCGCTCAAGCGCGAGCTGCTCAAGAGCTTCGGGCGCCAGACCCGGCATCTCGCGCGGGTGGCGCGCGGCGAGCGCCCGGGCTTGCCGCGCCTCGCCGCCTTGCGCGGCCTGGTGGCGGCCGTGGCGGCGCAGGGGCAGGAGCGCGCGCTCAATCGCGCCGTGCGGCATTTCGCCCGCGAATGCGAGGCCCAGATTCTCGCCGATGGCGGCCACGCCGCGCGCAGCCCGGAAGCCCAACTAGCGGCGTTGCGCTATCTCGTCGATGCGCGCGCCGCGCTTAGCGCCTCGCACAACGAGATCCACGGCGCGGTGCAGCAGGCGATCGACCGCGCCGCGCCGATGCTGCGCTTTTTTCGTCATGGCGATGCCCGCTTCGCCTTGTTCAACGGCGCCAACGAGAACGATGCCGCCGCGATCGACCGCGTGCTCGAGCGCGCCGACGCCAAGGGCCGCGCGCCGATGAGCGCGCCGCATTGCGGCTTCGAGCGCTTGCGGGCCGGGCATTCGCTGGTGGTGTTCGATTGCGGCAAGCCGCCGCCGCCGGGGCTCGACCGCGAAGCCCATGCCGGCATCCTCGCCTTCGAGCTGAGCTATGGCCGCGAGCGGCTGATCGTCAATTGCGGGGCCTATCACGGACCCAGCGCGGAATGGCGCACGGCGATGCGCGCAACCGCGGCGCATTCGACGCTGGTCGTCGCCAACACCAGCGCCATCGAGTTCGGCCCCGATGGCGGGGTGGCCGCGGGCCCGCAGACGGTCACCTCGATGCGCGCCGAAGACGGCGGCGCGCAATGGGTGGCGGCGAGCCACGACGGCTATATGAAGACCCTCGGCCTGACCCATGCGCGCCAGGTCTTCCTCGCCGCGGACGGCGAGGATTTGCGCGGCGAGGACCGCTTGACCGGCCGCTCCGGCCAGGGCTTCGCCATCCGCTTCCATCTCCATCCCGCCGTGCAAGCCTCGCTCACCCAGGACGGCAACGCCGTGTTGCTGCGCCTGCCCAGCGGGATCGGCTGGCGCTTGCGCATGCAAGGCGCGGTGCTGAGCATTGGCGAAAGCGTCTATCTCGGCGCCGGCAGCGTGCAAAAGACAAAACAGGTGGTGCTCGACGGCCATGTCGGCAGCACCGGCGCGATCGTCAAATGGGCGCTCCGCCGCGAAGCCAGGAAGACCACCGAAACCGCCGAGCCGATGCTCGTGGAAGAACTCTAGGGGAGAAGCGATGCCGCTCGATGCGGCCGTGATTATCGTGGGCGGCGGCCCGGCCGGCCTGATGCTGGCGAACGAGCTGGGGCGGCGCCGGGTCTCGGCGCTGCTCCTATGCGACCGGCCCTCGACCTCGCCCTATCCGCAAGCCAACGCGACCCAGGCCCGCACTATGGAGTTCTATCGCCGGCTCGGCTTCGCCGAGACCTTGCGCCGGCGCGGCCTGCCCGCCGACTATCCCACCGACGTCGCCTATTTCACCCGGCCGACGCGCCACGAGCTCGCGCGCTTCGAGCTGCCGGCGTCGCGCGATGCGCGCGCCCTCATCAAGACCCTGTCGGGTTCGTGGAGCGCCGCCGAGCTGCCCCATCGCTGCTCGCAGATGTACATCGAGGAGGTGCTGCTGAGCGAGGCGCGCCGCCACCGCTCGATCGCGCTCGATTTCGGCTGGCGCGTGACCGGCTTCACCGAGCGGGCCGATCATGTCGAGGTTTCGGCCGAGCGCGTCGCCGACGGCGCCAGGCGCCGCGTCAGTGGCGCCTACCTCGTCGGCTGCGACGGACCGCGCAGCACGGTGCGCAAGCAGCTCGACATCCGCTATGACGGCGAGTCCGAGGCGGACCGGCCTTATCTGAGCGGCAGGCAACTTTCGAACTATATCCGCGCGCCCGCGGTCTATGACATGGTGCCGCACAAGCGCGCCTGGCAATATTGGTCGATCAATCCCGAGCGGCGCGGCACCATGGTCGCGATCGACGGCAAGGGCGAATTCACCTTCGGCATCCAGCTTCCCAAAGGCAAGGACGAGAGCGATTTCAGCGACGCCGACGTGACATCCTTGTTTCACACGGTATTCGGCGCCGTCTGTCCGATCGAGATCATCAATCGCAATTCCTGGCACGCCGGCTATTCGCTGGTGGCGCAACAATACCGGCGCGGCCGGGTGTTCATGGCGGGCGACGCGGTGCATCTTTTCACCCCGACCGGCGGCCTCGGCTACAACACCGCCATCGAGGATGTCGTCAACCTCGCCTGGAAGCTCGCCGCGATGGTCGAAGGCTGGGGCGGCGCGGGACTGCTCGATAGTTACGAGACCGAGCGCCGCCATGTCGCGCGGCGCAACACGGGATTCGCTCGGTATTTCGCGGATTCGATCGGCAAGTTCGTGCCGCCGCCCGAGCTCGAGGACGATAGCGCCGAAGGAAGCGCGGCGCGGGCGGCGGCGGGCGCCTATCTCAACCGCCATGGCCGCGAGGAATTCAACATTCCCGGCATCACCTTCGGCGCGCGCTATGACGGTTCAGCCGTCATCGCCGGCGACGGCACGCCGCCGCCGCCCGACCGCATGAACGATTATGTGCCGACGGCGACGCCCGGCGGCCGCGCGCCGCATTTCTGGCTCGAGGATGGGCGCTCGCTCTACGACACCTTCGGCATCGTGTTCTCGCTGCTGCGCCTCGGGCCGAAGGCGCCCGACGCGGGCGCGTTCGCCGCTTGCGCCGCGTGGCGCGGCATAGAACTCGCCGTCATCGACCGGCCGGAGCCCGAGCTGCGCGAGCTTTACCAGGCCGATCTCGCGCTCATCCGCCCCGATCAGATCGTCGCCTGGCGCGGCAATCGCGTGCCCGAGGACGTGGACGCGGTGCTCGCGCAAGCGACCGGGCATGGTGTCGGCGCGTGACCGGCGCTCCGCTCGACGCCGAGGTGATCATCGCCGGCGGCGGCCCGGCCGGGCTGATGCTGGCGAACGAACTGGGGCGGCGCGGCATCGCGACGCTTCTCTTCAGCGAGCGCCCATCGACCTCGCCCTATCCGCAAGCCAACGCGACCCAGGCCCGCACCATGGAGCATTACCGGCGCCTGGGCTTTGCCGATGCCGTGCGCGCCATCGGCATGCCGCCCGATTACCCGACCGATGTCGCCTATTTCACCCGCTACGCCCGGCACGAGCTGGCGCGCTTCGCGCTGCCGGCGTCGCGCGAGGCGCGCGACCTCGTCAAGACCTTGTCGGGATCCTGGAGCGCCGCCGAGCTGCCGCATCGCGGCTCGCAGCTTTACGTCGAGCGGGTGCTGCGCCGCGAGGCGGAAAAGCTCGAGCGCGTCACCCTGCGCTTCGGCTGGCGCGTCGAGAGCTTCTGCCAGACGCAAGATCGCGTCACCGTCGATGCGGTGCGTATCGACGATGGCGAAAAGCGCCGCTTCGCCGCGTCCTTCCTCGCCGGCTGCGATGGGCCGCGCAGCGCGGTGCGCCGCCAGCTCGGCTTTTCCTTTCACGGCGAGGCCGGGGTCGTACGCGATTATCTCGGCGGGCGGATGCTCTCGACCTATTTCCGCTCGCCCGATCTCTACCGCGCCATCCCGTTCCCGCGCGCCTGGCAATATTGGGCGGTGAACCCCGAGCAGCGCGGCCTGTTGCTGGCGCTCGACGGCAAAGACGAGTTCGTCTTCATGTTCCAGCTTCGCCCCGGCGAGGACGAAGGCGCGATCTCGGAGGATTGGGCCAAGGCGGCGCTCTACCGCGCGCTGGGCTGCGCCTGCACGGTGGAACCGATCAACCGCATGGCCTGGACGGCCGGCTTGACGCTGGTCGCCGAGCGTTTCCAGGAGGGCCGCGTCTTCCTCGCCGGCGACGCCGTGCATCTCTTCACGCCGACCGGCGGCCTCGGTTACAACACGGCCATAGAAGATGTCGTCAACCTCGGCTGGAAGCTGGCGGCGACGCTCAAGGGCTGGGGCGGACCGCGTCTCCTCGCGAGCTACGAGCAAGAGCGCAAGCCGGTGGCCGAGCGCAACACCGGCTTTGCCCGCCGCTATGCCGATTCCATCGGCAATTTCGTGGCGGTTCCGGAGCTCGACTTTGACACGCCGGCGGGCGAGGCGGCGCGCCAAGCGGCCGGGATTTATCTCAACCGGCACGCGCGCGAGGAATTCAACATTCCCGGCATCACCTTCGGCGCGCGCTACGACGGCTCCGCGATCGTCCTCGGCGACGGCACCGCGCCGCCGCCGGATCGGGCGAATGTCTATGTGCCGACGGCGACGCCGGGCGGCCGCGCGCCCCATGCCTGGCGCGGCGACGGGCGCTCGCTCTACGACGCCTTCGGCTTCGAATTCTCGCTGCTGCGGCTCGGGGCTGCTCCGCCCGATGCGAGCGCCTTCGTTAAGGCGGCGGCGCGGCGCAGAATTCCGCTCTCGCTCGTCGACTGCCCCGAGGCCGAGCTGCGCGAGCTCTACGCGGCCGATCTCGCCCTCATCCGCCCCGATCAGATCGTGGCCTGGCGCGGCGATCGCGTGCCCGATGACGTCGAGAAGCTACTCACCGCCGCGACCGGCGCTTGGTAGTCTCCTATTTGCGGGGGTGGTGGCTTAGTTAGGATTCTTTGGAAACCGACATTGCGAAGGTACGTTGGAAGTAGGCGCACGAATTTGACCAGCAGTAATCGACCGCACATTGGCAAGTCAAAGTTGTGACAAGCCAGGGCATGGGGCTTTTGGAGCGCACATGATGAACAAGATTTTGTCGAGATTGTCGATCATCGCGATTTTATTCATCGCTGGCTGCGTAGCGCCGACCCCCTACCATCTAACAACGCCGTTTGCCGAGGGGGACTTTCAGCCTTGGGCTGGCAGTGGCCCAGCGACGTTGCAAGGTCAGGCGTTCCTAAAGACCGTCGGCGGTGACGTGAAGACATGCGCTGGCGCGGTCGTCGTGTTGATACCCGCGAACGCATACGACCGCGAACTCATCCAAGCCGAAAAGGCCGGCTATAGCGACGTCGAGGGCGCCCCCCAGACTTGGGCGCGCTATGCGCATCAGACCCGATACGATGCCCAAGGAAATTTTTTGTTCGCCGATGTGCCGGCTCTCACACGGATCATCGAGACCAGCGTAAGCTGGGGCATCCCGACCGAGAGCATGCTGGTTCCCATCGATAAGCAAGGCGGTGTCCTAAACCAGGAAGTGTCCTTGCGGCCGGGTATCAACCGCGCAATTCTGACCGCAGAAGACGAAGTTCGTTGACCGGCGCGGCGGCGTTTCTGAGTATCTGAAAAGCCCACCGGGCGACTCTAGGCGAGTCACCGGCGTACATTTTTTCGCGGGCTACGATCTAGCCGCCGAGGCCGCTTGCTCGTGGACCGCGAAATGCGCCGGCGTTTCGAGGCTTCCGCGGTTAAGACCGGAAGTGGCCATAGGCGCCGTTCACGGTTATCACGGGCGGAAAGGAATGAGAAGAGAAGGTCAATGGTGATTGTCCTGATTTGCCGGTGCGTAAAGCCAGATAGGGAGGCGGAATTTCTGGCGAGCTACCGCGCTCAAAAGCCGCCTCCTGCCACTGTAGGATTCATCGATGAAACGCTTACCAAGATCGCCAACCCCGCAACTCTCCCGGAGCCGATGAGGAGCTTGCCGATTGAATGCGAGAATTGCCTGACCTATCTAAATATCGCTCGGTAGACATCGGCAGCGGCATTCGACGCTTTCTTCCACCCCAAAACCTTCCACGATGACAACGAGTGTTCATACCGCCTCAGAGCGACGTTCGATATCATTTAGCGCGTTCGGCGGGAATAGGTGGCTTAATTAGGCCAGTACCCGAAGCTTGATCGCGGCAGTGCATGGGGGGCTATTTCACCAACCAGTAATTCTGGCTACAATCTGGCTAGAATGAGTTTTGAGATCGTGCTGGCTCCCGAGGCCGTGCAAGACCTCGGTAGGCTCAAAGCAAATCTGCGAGCCACCGTGCGCGCGGCGCTCGAAACCCATTTGCGACACGAGCCGAAAAAGACGAGTTGCAGTCGCATCAAACGGCTTCGCGGTCTTCGCCGTCCGCAATATCGGCTTCGTGTGGATGAGGTCAGAGTGTTCTACGACGTTTCCGGCTCGATCGTCGAAATTCTCGCGATCGTTGCCAAATCGGAGGCTCAAACATGGCTGGCGCAGTTCGGAAGTCCCGCATGAAGGAAATTCCTTTGTCCGAGGTCAAAGACGACCTTTCGCGATTTCTTCGCGAGGCCGAAAAGCAGGAAATCGTCATAACGCGTCACGGCAAGCCGGCGGGCGTTCTGATCGGCTTCAGCTCGGAAGACGACTGGCTCGATTACCGCATCGAGAACGACCCCCAATTCCTGGGGCGCATCGAAGCCGCGCGAAAGAGCCTGCGCGCCGGAAGCGGCATTCGCTTGGAAGATCTGGACAAGCCGCCGGCGAAGGCGACCGGCGCTTGATCGCGGCGGCGCCCGCGCCTTAAGGTCGGCGCATGACCGAAACCTCCCGCCCGATCGCGCGGGCGCTCCTTTCCGTCTCCGACAAAGCGGGCCTCGTGCCGTTCGCGCGCGCGCTCGCCGAAGCGGGCGTCGCCCTCATCTCGACCGGCGGCACCGCCCAGGCGCTGGCCGATTCCGGCTTGGCCGTCGCCGATGTCGCCTCGGTCACCGGCTTCCCCGAGATGCTCGACGGGCGGGTGAAGACGCTGCACCCCGCCATTCACGGCGCGATTCTCGCCCGCCGCGACCGGCCGGCGCATCTCGACGCCATCGCGGGGGCCGGCATCGCGCCCATCGATCTCGTCGCCGTGAACCTCTATCCCTTCGCGGCGACGCGGGCGCGCGGCGCGGGGTTCGAGGAATGCCTCGAGAACATCGACATCGGCGGCCCGGCGCTCATCCGCGCCGCGGCCAAGAACCATGATTCGGTCACGGTCGCGACCGACCCCGGCGATTACCCGGCGATCCTCGCCGAGATGGCCGCGCATCGGGGCGCCACCACGCTGGCGCTGCGCCGGAAGCTCGCCGGCCAGGCCTTCGCGCGCAGCTCGGCCTACGATTGCGAGGTCGCGTCCTGGTTCGCCGAGATGGCGGGCGAGCGCTTTCCCGAGACGCTCAATCTTTCTGGGCGCCTCAGCCAAATCCTGCGCTATGGCGAGAACCCGCATCAGCAGGCGGCGTTCTATCGCGGCGGCGTTTCGCGTCCCGGCGTCGCCACAGCGACCCAGCTTCAGGGCAAGGAGCTGTCCTTCAACAATCTCAATGATACCGACGCGGCTTACGAATGCGTCGCCGAGTTCGCCCCGCCCGCCGTCGCCATCATCAAGCACGCCAATCCGTGCGGCGTCGCCTTGGGCGCCAATCTGGTCGAGGCATTCGGCAAGGCGCTCGCCTGCGATCCCGTGAGCGCCTTCGGCGGCATCGTCGCCCTCAACCGCGCGCTCGACGCCCGCGTGGTCGAGGCGATCGGGAAACTCTTCCTCGAAGCGATCATCGCGCCCAGCGTCACGGCGGAAGCGCGCGCTCTCCTGGCGAAGAAGCCGAATCTGCGAATCCTCGAAGCCGGCGCGCTGCCCGACCCGCTTGCCGGCGGCATGACCATCCGCTCGCTCGCCGGCGGCTATCTGGTGCAGACGCGCGACGATGGCGCCACCGACGACGCCGCGCTGAAAGTGGTGACGAAGCGCGCGCCCAGCGCCGCCGAGCGCGCCGATCTGCTCTTCGCCTTCCGCGTCGCCAAGCATGTCAAATCCAACGCCATCGTCTATGCCAAGCGCGGCGCGACCGTGGGCATCGGCGCCGGGCAGATGAGCCGCGTCGACAGCGCGCGGATCGCCGCCGCCAAGGCCGAGGAAGCCGGCAAGGCCGCCGGCCTCTCGGAAAGCTTAGCTAAGAATTCGGTCGTCGCCTCGGATGCGTTCTTTCCCTTCGCCGACGGGCTCGAGGCGGCGGTGGCTGCGGGCGCCAGCGCGGTCATCCAGCCCGGCGGCTCGATCCGCGACGCCGAGGTGATCGCGGCCGCCGATAAGGCCGGGATCGCCATGGTTTTCACCGGGATGCGGCATTTCCGGCATTAAACCTGGATAACATCGGGCAAAAATCGTAGACTCCGGCGCAAGACCGATTTGGAGGAGACCGTCATGACGACACCCGATAACGGACCCGTCATCGCCGAACGCGAAAGCCGTGCGAGGACCGATCTCTATCCGATCGAGATCGCCTTCGCCGATTACGACCGCACCCGGCCGATCATCGACGGGCGCGTTAGACCTAAGGGCATCGCCTTGAAGGCCAACACCTCGTGGATCGGCGATTTCTGCACGCGCCCCGTCTATGAGGATTACGACGCCGCCGAGATGTCGTTCTCGTGGTATCTCGCGGCGCGCGACCGCGGCGAGCCCTGCATCGCGATCCCGATCTTTCCGTTGCGCATGGCGGTTTGGGCCTATGTCTTCGTGCGCGCGGATTCGCCGATCACGAAGCCCGCCGACCTCATCGGCAAGAGGATCGGCGCCCAGGGCTATCGCTATACCGTCAATCTCTGGCTGCGCGGCCTCTTCAAGGAGCATTACGGATTCGCGCCCGAGCAGGCGACCTGGGTGACCGCCGAGACCGAAGGCGCCGGCTATGTCATCCCCAAGGGCGTCAAGGTCGAGATCAAGAAGGGCAGCACCGCCGAAGATAATCTGAAGAACGGCGTGGTCGATGCGATCTGGTGCACCTCGGTGCCGAAGCCGTTCCAGAACGGCGAGAGCTGGATCCGCCGGCTCTTTCCCGACACCCAGGGCGAGATGCAGGCTTTCGTCCGCCGCACCGGCATCATGCCGATCACCCATACGCTGGTGATGAAAAAGCACCTGGCCGAGCGCGAGCCCTGGATCGCCGAGAGCCTCTATCGCATGTTCGTCGAGGCGCAAGTCGCGGCCGACGAGATTTGCCAGACCGATCCGAAGCTGCTCTCGCTGCTCGACTCGGTGTTCGTCCTCGAGCAGCAGCGCGCGGCCTATGGCGCCAATCCTTACGCGCATGGGCTCGGCCCCAATCGCAAGATCGTCGAGACCTTCGTGCGCTACGCCCACGACCAGGGCTATATCTCGCGGCAAATCCCGGTCGAGGAGCTGTTCGTCCCCAGCACGCTCGGGCTGTAGGGAAGCTCGGCTAGATACACCGCCCGCCGTTGACTTCGAGGGCGACGCCGGTAATGAACTCGGCCTCGTCCGAAGCGAGATAAAGCGCGGCGTTGGCGACATCCTTGGGTGACGAGAGCCGGCCCAGCGGCACGGTCGCGACGAAGCGCTGGCGATGCGCCTCGGTGGTCCCGCCCAAAAAGCTCGGCAACAGCGGCGTGTCGCCGGCCACCGGGCAGATCGCGTTGACGCGGATCTTGTCGGGGCCCAATTCCGCCGCCATGCCCTTGGTCAGCGTGATCACGGCGCCCTTCGAACCGTTGTACCAGACGAGGCCCGGCCGCGGCCGCAGCCCGCCGGTCGACGCGATATTGAGGATCGAGCCGCCGCTGCCCTGCTGGCGCAGCACCGGCACGAGGTGCTTCGTCGCGAGATAGATCGACTTCACATTGACCGCGAAGATGCGGTCGAACATGTCCTCGGGCACGTCGAGCATCGGCTGGTTGACATGAGTGATGCCGGCATTGTTGACCATGATGTCGATATGGCCGTAGCGATCGAGGCTCGCGCCGACGAGCGCGGCCATGTCGTCGCCCCGAGAGACATCGGCGCGCACGTAAAGCGCGCTGCCCTGGCCTTGCGTGCCCTCGATCTCGCGGACGACGCGGCGCCCGCCGGTGTCGTTGATGTCGTTGACCACGAGCTTGGCGCCTTCCTCGGCGAAGCGCTTGGCCATGGCCTCGCCGAAGCCCGAGCCGCCGCCGGTGACGATCGCCACCTTGTCCTTCAAGCGCATGGTTTCCTCCCCGCCAAAGCCTGCCCTTCAGTGTGGCATGGCGGCGGGGGCGGCGGAAAGTCAGACCGTGATGTTGACGATCTGCCCGCGCCCGCGCGTAGGCGTCCGCTGGGCGGATGCCTGCACTGGAGCCGCCGGCTTGGCCGGCGCCGGGGGCAGCACGCGGGCCGCTTGCAACCGCGCCTGCTGAATGATGCCGAGCTGGGCCGGGGAAAGCACGGGGCTGGGAGCCGATGTCGCCATGCCGGAAGCTTGCCGCAACATGGTTAGCGCCCGGTTAACCCAAGTTCTTGTTGGCCGCAGCTTGCCGGTTTAGTTTAAGCCTTAGGCCCCAAGGGAGTAGCGCCATGCCGGATACCGATATCGTTCCCGTGCCCGCCAAGCTGGCGGCCGATGCCTGGGTGGACGAGGCCAAGTACTTCAAGCTCTATGAGGAATCCCTGGCCGATCCGGACAAGTTCTGGGGCAATGAAGGCAAGCGCGTCGATTGGATCAAGCCCTATAGCAAGGTCAAGAACACCAGCTTTACGGGCAAGGTCTCGATCAAGTGGTACGAGGACGGCACGCTCAACGCCTCCTACAACTGCATCGACCGGCACCTCGCCACCCGCGCCGACCAAACCGCGATTCTGTGGGAGGGCGACAGCCCGAGCGAGCATCGCCACGTCTCCTACGCCGAGCTGCACGAGAATGTCTGCCGTCTCGCCAATGTGATGAAGGCGCACGGCGTGAAAAAAGGCGACCGGGTCACGATCTACATGCCGATGATCCCGGAGGCGGCCTTCGCGATGCTGGCTTGCGCCCGGATCGGAGCCATTCACAGCGTCGTCTTCGGCGGCTTCTCGCCCGAGAGCCTGATTGGCCGCATCCAGGATTGCCGCTCGAGCTATGTCATCACCGCCGATGAAGGGGTGCGCGGCGGGCGCAAGGTGCCGTTGAAGGCCAATACCGACGAGGCGCTGAAATCCTGCCCCGGCGTCAAGACCGTGCTGGTGGTGCGGCGCACCGGCGGCGCCATCGGCTGGGTCGAGGGGCGCGACGTTTGGTATCACGACGCCATGGCCAAGGCATCGCCGGTTTGCCCGCCCGCCGAGATGGGCGCCGAGGACCCGCTCTTCATCCTCTATACCTCGGGCTCGACGGGCAAGCCCAAGGGCGTGCTTCACACCACCGGCGGCTATCTCGTCTATGCCGCGATGACGCATCAATATGTCTTCGACTATCACGACGGCGACATCTTTTGGTGCACTGCCGATGTCGGCTGGGTCACCGGCCACAGCTATATCGTCTATGGACCCTTGGCCAACGGCGCCACGACCGTGATGTTCGAAGGCGTGCCCAATTACCCCGATGCCTCGCGCTGCTGGCAGGTGATCGACAAGCACAAGGTGAACATCTTCTATACCGCGCCGACCGCCTTGCGCGCGCTGATGCGCGAGGGCGACCATTTCGTCGCCGAGACCTCGCGGGAATCGCTGAAGCTCTTGGGCACGGTCGGCGAGCCGATCAATCCCGAGGCCTGGCTGTGGTATCACCGCGTGGTCGGCAAATCGCAGGTGCCGATCGTCGATACCTGGTGGCAGACCGAAACCGGCGGGATACTGATCACGCCGCTCCCGGGCGCCACGCCCTTGAAGCCCGGCTCGGCGACGCGGCCGTTCTTCGGCGTCAAGCCGCAAATCGTGGATGGCGAAGGCGGCGTGCTCGAAGGCGCGGCCGAGGGCAATCTCTGCATCGCCGATTCGTGGCCCGGACAGATGCGCACCGTGTTCGGCGATCACGAGCGCTTCGTCGCGACCTATTTCTCGACCTTCCCGGGCAAATACTTCACCGGCGATGGCGCGCGGCGCGACGAGGACGGCTATTACTGGATCACCGGCCGCGTCGACGACGTGATCAACGTCGCCGGCCACCGGCTCGGCACCGCCGAGATCGAAAGCGCCCTCGTCGCCAATTTGAAGGTCGCCGAGGCCGCCGTGGTCGGCTATCCGCACGACATCAAGGGCCAGGGCATCTATGCCTATGTCACCCTGAAGCTCGGCGTCGAGCCGACCGAGCCCCTGCGCCAGGAGCTGGGCCTTTGGGTGAGGAAGCAGATCGGCCCGATCGCGACGCCCGATCTCATTCAGTGGGCGCCGAGCCTGCCCAAGACCCGCTCGGGCAAGATCATGCGCCGCATCCTGCGCAAGATCGCGGCCAACGAGCATGATTCGCTGGGCGACACCAGCACTCTCGCCGACCCCGCGGTGGTCATGGATCTGGTCGAGAACCGCATGAACCGGGCGTGAGCATGGCTGAAGAGCAGGCGAAGCATTCGCGGCGCTATTTGAAGCGCGAGGCAACCCAGGCGCGCGCCTATTCGCCCGCCGTCATCACCCAAGGCGGCAGGGCGATCTGGCTGGCCGGCCAGACCGCGCTCGAGGATGCCGCTGGCCGGTCGCTCGCAGGCGATTTCGACGGCCAGGTCCGCGAAGTCTTCCGCCGCCTCGGCAACACCCTCGCCGAGGCCGGGGCCAAGCTCGGCGACATGGTGACGATGACAGTGTTCATAACCGATAGCCGCTATGGCGACCGGCTGACGCAGCTCCGCAAGGAGATTTTCGGCGACGATTTCCCGGCCAGCGCGCTCATCACCGTCACCGGCCTGGCGCGCCCCGGCCTCCTCGTCGAGATCCAGGGCATCGCCGTCGTCGATTAGCCCGATTTCGGCGAGAGCGAGTCCCGCTCGGCCACGAATCCCCTGAGCGCGCGGTCCGCCACCGTGAGCATGGCGAGGTCGGGCCGGGCCGCCGCTTCGATCTCGCGCACGAGCGCATCGAGCCGGGCGAGATCGCCGGCGTGCCCGCCCAGCCATTTCTCGAAATCGCCGTTCGTCGTCGTCGCCCGCGCGGTCAAGGCCGCCTGGTGCGCGTAGAGATCCTCGATCAAGGCCGAAGCCGCGAGCTTCTGCCACTCCGTGTCGGCGACGAGCTTCCTTGCGGCGCCGCGCAGGGCGTCGAGCCGGAAGCGCGAGCCGATGGCGAAGAAGCGGCGGCCCAGCTCTATGGGATCGTTGGCGCCGGCGCGGCCGAGCCGCACGATATCGACCGCCGACACCAGGAAATCGAGCCGCGCCACGCGCAAGGCCAGATCGGTTGGCACGCCTTTTCCGGCGAAGGCAGCGGCGCGGCGCCGCAGCTCGGCCTTGTGGGTGTCGGGCAGGATGTCGTCGATATGCGCGGCCAATACCACGATTCCGGGACGGAACGCGGCAGTCTGCGCCGCGATGTCGAGCGCCCCGGCCGAGAGGAACCACGCCGTCACCCGCTCGACCACGCGAAGTGCTGCGCGCAGCATCTCGATCTGCGTCTCGGCCGGCACCTGGTTGTCGAGCGCGTTGACATCGGCCCACAGCGCGTCGAGATCGAAGACCTGCCGCACGATCATATAGGCCCGCGCGACATCGCCCGGCGGGCGGCCGGCGCGCGCGCCCACTTCGCGCACGAAGGTAATGCCGGTCCGGTTGACGAGATCGTTGGCCGCGACCGTCGCGATCAGCTCGCGCCGCAGGCGGTGACCCTCGATCGCCTTGGCATAGCGCTCGCCCAGAATCTTGGGGAAATAGGCGAAGAGATCCGCCTCGAGCTGCGGATCGTCGGTGAAGTCGCTGTCGATCAAATCCTCGGTCAGCGCGATTTTGGCGTAAGCCAGCAGCACCGATAGCTCGGGCCGGGTCAGCGCGCGATGCTCCTGCGCGCGCGCGGCGAGGGCGTCGTCGCTGGGCAGGAACTCGATCGCGCGGTCGAGCCGGCCGCTCTTTTCGAGATCGCGGATGAGCCGCGCCTCGCCGTCGAGCCGCTCGGCCCCGTGCGACTCGGCCAAGGACAGCGCCAGGCCCTGGAGGTAATTGTCGCGCAGAACCTGCCCGGCGATCTCGTCGGTCATTTGTTGCAGCAGCGCGTTACGCTGCTTCACGATGAGATCGCCCGCGGCCACCACGCCGCCCAGCAGAATCTTGATGTTGACCTCGCGATCCGAGGTATCGACGCCGGCCGAATTGTCGATGGCGTCGGTATCGATGCGGCCGCCCTTCATCGCGTATTCGATGCGCCCGCGCTGGGTGAGCGCAAGATTGGCGCCCTCGCCGACGACCTTGGCGCGAAGCTCGGCCGCGTCGATGCGCTGGGCGTCGTTCGCGCTTGTCGCCGGCATCGGCATGGCTTTCTCCCGATGCCTTGACGAAGGTGCCGATCCCGCCGAAGAACAGCAGGTCCACCGGCGCCTTGAGGATCGCCCTTGATCAGCTCGGCGGGCGTCATGCGCTCTTGGCCGACGCCGAGCCGCGCGCGAATCTCGGGGCCGAGCGCGATCGATTTGGCGCTGCGCTCGTGGACCCCGCCGCCGCGCGAGATCAGCGATCGATCGTAGTCGGTCCAGTTCGAGCGCGGCAGAGCGAACAGCCTTTGCCGCTCGGCGAAGCTCGTCTCCGAGATCGGGATCGGGATCGAGGAAGATGTGGAGGTGGTTGAACGCGGCGACGAGCTTCGTGTGCCGCGAGCGCAAGCAGGCCGTTGCCGAAGACGTCGCCCGACATGTCGCCGACGCCGACGCAGGTGAAGTCTTGCGCTTGGATGTCGGCCCCAAGCTCGCGGAAATGCCGCTTGATCAGCTCCCACGCGCCGCGCGCCGTGATGCCCATGGCCTTGTGGTCGTAACCCGCCGAGCCGCCCGAGGCGAAGGCGTCGCCCAGCCAGAACCCGTATTCCTCGGCGATCGCGTTGGCGATGTCGGAGAAGGTCGCGGTGCCCTTGTCGGCGGCGACGACGAGATAGGGATCGTCGCCGTCGTGGCGGACCACGTCCTTGGGCGGCGCCACGCCGGCCGGCGACGATGTTATCGGTGAGGTCGAGCAGCCCGCGCATCAAGGTCTCGTAGCATTCGACCACTTCGGCCGCTTGCCGATCGCGGCTCGCCGGCATGCGCTTGACGATGAAGCCGCCTTTCGAGCCGGTCGGCACGATGACCGCGTTCTTCACCATTTGCGCCTTCATTAGCCCTAGTATCTCGGTGCGGAAATCCTCCTTGCGGTCGGACCAGCGAATCCCGCCGCGCGCCACCTTGCCGCCGCGCAGATGGACGCCTTCCATGCGCGGGCTATAGACGTAAATCTCGCAGAGCGGGCGCGGCAGCGGGACGAGCTCGATCTCGCGGCTCGCCAGCTTGACCGCGAGATAGGGTTTCGGGCTGCCGTCGGGCCGGCGCTGGAAATAATTGGTGCGCAGCGATTTTTCGACGAGGCGCAGTAGGCCGCGAAGGATGCGGTCCTGATCGAGGCTTTCGACGGCGTCGAGCTCGCGCTCCACTTCGGCAACGCGGCGCTCGGTCTCGGCCTTGGCGCTTGGGGCGTGGCTTGGATCGAATCGCGCCTCGAACATCGCGACGAGGCGCGCGGCGATCGCCGGGAAATGCCCGAGCGCGTCCTCCATATAAGCCTGGCTGTAAGCCGGGCCGAGCTGACGCATCGCCTTGGCGTAGAGCCGGAGCACCGTCACCTGCCGCCAATCGAGGCCGGCGGCGAGCACCAGCCGATTGAAGCCGTCGCTTTCCATCGCCCCCGACCAAACCTGGGCGAAAGCCTCCTCGAATCGCTGGTGATCGGCGCTCATGTCGATGTCGCCGAAGCGCGAGGCCAGGCCGAAATCCTGCAGCCAGATCGACGGCCCACCGGAGGCGGGCGTGATCTCGTAAGGAATCTCGGTGATCGCCCGCAACCCCATATGCTCGAGCATCGAGCAGCCACGTCGGAGAGCGCGCAGGGGGCGCCGGCGCGACAGATCTTGAAGCGTAGCTCGCCGGTCGCGGCCTCGGGCGGACGATAGAGGGCGAGCGCGAGCGGCGCGCCGGCTCTAACCTCTTCGATGCGCGCGATATCGGCGAGCGCGGCGCTGGCCTGATAGCGTTCGCGGTAGGCGCTGGGAAAGGCCCCGGCATAGCGCGCGTGAAGCGCGAGCCCGGCCTCTTCGCCGCACGCGGCAGCGAGCGCCTCGCCGAGCTTGTCGCCCCAATTCCGGCCCGCTTCGGCGAGGGCGCGCTCGACCGCTTCGGTCTCGGCCGGAGCGATGGCGCCGTCGGCGCGCAGCACGAACAGCACGCGCGCGAGCGCGGCGTCGTCGAGCTGCATGGTGAAGCTTTCGAGCTTTGCCTCGTAGGCGGCTTCGAGAATGGCGGCGAAGCGTTGCCGGAGCGCGCTGTCGTAGCGGTCGCGCGGCACATAGACGAGGCACGAGACGCCGCGCCCGAACGGATCGCGGCGGCAGAACAGCGCGATGCGCTGGCGCTCTTGCAGGCTCAATATGCCCAAGGCGATGTCGTAAAGCTGGTCCTCCGAAATCTGGAACAGCTCGTCGCGCGGGAAAGTCTCGAGGATATGCGATAGCGCCTTGCCGTCATGGCTCGATGGCTCGAAGCCGCTGCGCCGCAGAACCTCCGCGACCTTGTGCCGAAGGAACGGGATCGAGCGCGGCGAGCGGCTATAGGCGAGCGAGGTAAAGAGGCCGAGGAAGACAAGCAGCCCCACGGCTTGCCCCTGGTCGTCGAACAGCTTCACGCCGACCGCGTCCATGCGCACCGGGCGATGGACAGTCGCGCGGCGGCGCGACTTGCCGACCTGCAACAGGCGCGGCGCGCGCAGGAAATCCTGGACCTCGGGCGCCAGCGCCGCGAAATTCCGCAAGCCGTCGAAGACCGGATAGGCGGGATCGCGCAGGATGCCGAGGCCGGGCGCGACGCCGTTGGCGCGATCGAAGCGGTATTCGCGGCAGCCGAGATAGGTGAAATTGTCGTCGTCGAGCCAGGCGAGGAAATCGAGCGTCTCGGCGGTCTCGGCGGCGGCGACCGGCGGCGCGGGCTTGCCCGCGATCTCGCGCCGCAGCTCGGCCACCGCGTCGCGCATCTTGGGCCAATCCTCGACCGCGCATCGGGTCGCGGCGAGCGCGGATAGGAGCCGGGCCGCGATCGCTGCGAGCCGCGCGGGATCGCGCGTCTCGCCGATCTCGACATGCATCGCCGATTCGGCCTTGCCGCCTACATGTTCGGTCTCGTAGAGACTGGCGATGCGGCCGCCGGCGTCGCGCTCGACGCGAAGGACCGGGTGAATGACGAGATGAACGGTGGCGCCCTCGGCGTTCAACGCCATGCCGACGGAATCCACCAGGAAGGGCATGTCGTCATTGACGATCTCGACGATGGTCGCGCGCGAGCGCCAGCCTTCGGCGTCGCTGCCGGGATTGAAGACGCGCAGCTTGGCCGTGCCGGGCGCGCGGGTCTGAGCGAACTGCCATAGCGAGAGCGCGGCGCCGTAAAGATCCTCGGGCGCGCGGCCGGTCAGGTCCGCCGGCGCGACGCGATCGTAGAACTGGGCGAGAAAGCGCTGCACCATGACGGCCTGGCTGGCGCCGAGCCGGGCCGCCGCAAGCCCCGAGGCGGCCTCGATCGCCGCCCGCTTTTCTTGCTCCGCCCGAACCGCCATGGCGTACTCCCGACCGGGTTGCCCGCAAACACGGACGTAAGGCGAAGATTTCAGGCCCGCCGATCGGTGCGCGGCCGCGGCGGAGAGTTCGGACAGGCCGAGAGCCGGACGCAGGGGCTGGCTCTCGAGCTCGGCCATCTGGCGCATCGGCACGTCGAGGCGCTCTTGAATCTTCCGGTAGACCGCCGCCACCGATTGCGAGGTATGGCTGCCATGGGCATAGAAGAGCTCGGGATTCTCCCGCGCGGCCGACGGCACGACCTTGGCCGCCGATTGCTTTTCGTTGTCTTCATGCGCTTTCAGGAATCGGATCGCGCCGGCCGGGCCGAGCAGATGCGCGAGATGCAGCTCGGCCGCCGAGGCCTTGTGCCCGGTCGCGGCCTCGAGCCGGGCGCCATTCTGCTTGGCGTATTCCGCCCCGAACAGCGCCGACAGCCGGTCGTCCTTGCGCAACGCGAGGATGCGCTCCTCGGTCGCCTTGTCGCTGACGACAAGTCCGCCCTCGGCGCCGCGCTTGATCTGCCGCGCGAGATCGGCATGGCCATATTTCGCGCCATGCTCGCGCATCATCTCGATCCAGGTGCCCCCGGTGAACTGGAACAGCCCGGTGGCGCTGCCCTTGCTGGCCTGGGCCGCGCCGCGAAAACCGCTCTCGAGGCTGGCCTGCGCCACCAGGAAATCGAAATCGACGCCGGTCTTCGCCGACGCGTCGCGCAGACTTTCCAGCACCTCGGGCGCGAGGCGCTGCCCGGCGACGGTCGTTCCGGCGTGAGGAAGCTGGGGAATCTCGCTCAAGGGACCCGCTTCCTCGGATCGGGCGCGACCGCGCCCAGAAATGCTCTAGCGGGGTGGCAACGAATCGGATCCTCCTGCCCTGGACGATTAACCAATATCCCCACGCGCGGTCGATAGGCAAGCCCGGCCAGGCCGGACCGGCCGGCGGAAAGCCGCCCCCGCCACGGTTAACCGGGGTTTAAGCATCGTCGGTTAATGGTCGGGCAGCATGGATCAGACCGCGCAGCTCCGCCACGCCCTGGCACGGCTTTCCGTCAAGCAGGCCGTGGCCTTGGCGCATGCCCTCGAATTGTCGCGCGCGCTCGGCAAGGAGAGCATGCCAACCGGAGTCATCCTCGAGGGCGTCCGGCCGCTGCTGCGCGAGGCGCAGGCGAGCCGAGTCCCAACTCTGCGCCGGCTGGTGCTCGCCGGAGTCGACGATTTCCTCACCGACCGCGCCGACGATCCGCGTCTCGAAGGCCTGATACCGCGCAGCGCGATCGAGCCGTGGTGGGCGGCGCTGCGCCGCGTCGCCGGCGAGGAGTTGGTGACGCTGGAGGCGCGCTATCGGGCGGCGCTTGCCGCCAATCCGGCGACGGCGCCTGGCTCTTTCCTCCTGGAAGCGCAGCCGGCGGCCGCCGGCTGGGCCGCGGCGCTCGCCGCCGCGCTCGCCGCGGCCAAGCCCGATCCGGAATTGCGCAGCTTGCTGCGCGGCGAATTAGCCAAAGACGCGGCCGTCATCGCCGCCATCCTGCCGATCGCGGGCGCGGTGAAAGCGGCGACGCAGTCGCTCCCGCGGCTGCGGACGGGGAGCGGCGCGCCGATCGCCGATCTGACGCCCGATTGCATCGGCGAGCTGAAGCAGCACTATGTCGCGCTCTCCGATAGCCACGGGATGGCTGCCCGCTATCTCGCATTGGCCGTGCCTCAACCGCCTGGCGCGGCCGAGCCAAATCCTGCGCCTCGGGCGCGCGCTCTCTTGGAGGCCCACCGACACGCGAGGCTCGGGCACCGAATTCGACTGCGTCGGCGAGCGGCTGATCGGCGATCTGCAGCGGATGAACCGCGCGATCGTCGCGCGGCTCGCGCGCCGTGGGACGTTGCCGGCACCGGCCGAGCTGACGGCGAGCCTCGCGCATTACCTGGCGGAATCCGAAGCTCTGGTGGCGGAAAACGAGTTCCGGCGCGATTCTCCGTCGGGCGAGGCGATCTTGAAGATGCGCACCGACATCGCCGGCGCGCTCGACCATGACCTCTTGGAGCGGTTCGCTCAGCTCGTCCTCGAGGCGGTGCCGCTGGGGCGTAGCGGCAAGATCGATCTGGCCGCGCAGGCGAGCCGCGAAACCGTCCTTCGAGCGGCGGACGCGGCGCGCTTGCTGCAACTCGTCATGCTGCGCGGGCACCGCCATGGTTTCGGCCAGGCGGCGCGCGACACGGTGGAAGCCTTGGGCGCCGAGATCGAGACGCGCGTTGCCGCGTTGATCGCCGAGCTGCGCCTCTCGCTCGAGAATTCACCGCCGATCGAGGCCCGCATCGAGGCCGCGGCCGAGATTTGCGACGTGCTGTTCGGCGACGATCGCGGCCGCTTGATGCTGCGGCAAATGGGCAACGCCATCCGCGCCTCGGCCTGAGCGGTCGCAAGCTACGCATTCGCCCGCGACGACGGCGCGGCCGGATTGGGCGTTGAAAGCCGAACCCGGCAAACCTAGACTCGGCCACGGATCGGAGACGCGGCCGTGGAATTCACCTTCACGAATTTGCTTTGGGCCGTCATCGCCGGCATCGAGATCGTGCTGGTCACGGTGCGGATGTTCCTGGCGCCGGGACCGTTCCGCATCTCGATCGCCTTGGCGATCCCGGGCCTTATCATCCTCGGCGCCGTCGTCAACGCGATTTACAACACCATCACCACCGGCCACCCGCTCGATGCGCCGCCGCCGCGCCGGAAGGGCTCGACCAAGCGCCCGGCTTAACTCCTCATCCCGGCCGCTCAATATCTTGAGCAAGAAGTCCTTGTTCGGCGCCTTCTATCGGACTGTTCGGGCGCCAGCGCCGCTCACGCGAGGAGACCCAGATGGCAGACGACGGCTTGGCACACAGCGTCAACCGCGAGGCCGAAAAAGGCCGCATGGAATTCTACACCCGCGCCCAGACCCAGCACCTCGCGCCCTTGTGGCGGGTGATGAGCCGGCTGGTGCTCGAGCACCCGGTCAGCCCCTGCGTGCCGGCGATCTGGAAATGGTCGGAAGTGCGCCCCTATCTGATGGAGTGCTGCGACATCATTACCGCCGCCGAGGCCGAGCGCCGGGTTTTGGTGCTCGAAAACCCGGGCATGCCCGGCGAATCCCGCATCACCCGCAGCCTCTTCGCGGGATTCCAGATCATTCTGCCAGGCGAGGTCGCCCCCGCTCATCGCCATGTCGCCTCGGCGCTGCGCTTCATCATCGAGGGCAAGGATGCCTACACCGCCGTTTCCGGCGAGCGCACCAAGATGCGGCCCGGCGATTTCGTCATCACCCCGTCCTGGACCTGGCACGACCACGGCAATCTCAGCAACGAGCCGATGGTCTGGCTCGACGAACTCGACATGCATCTCGTCAACCTGATGGACGCGGGCTTCCGCGACGGCTATCCCGACAAGACCCATCCGGTGGTGCGGCCCGAAGGCGCGGCCGATGCCGAGTTCGCCTATAATCTCTTGCCGGTGGACTACACGCCGACCAGCAAGACCTCGCCCATCTTCAATTACCCCTACACGCGGTCGCGCGAGGCGCTCGACCGGCTTGCCCGCTTCCACCCGGCCGACGCGTGCTTCGGCTTCAAGATGAAGTTCACCAACCCGATCGATGGCGGCTGGGCGATGCCGACGATTTCGACGTGGATGCAGCTCCTGCCCAAGGGCTTCAAGACCATGCCCTACCGCTCGACCGACGGCGTGGCGTTCGTCTGCGTCGAGGGCCACGGCAAGACCACCGTCAACGGCCAGGTCTTCGAATGGGGACCGCACGACGTCTTCACCATGCCGAGCTGGCTGTTCTACGAGCACGAGGCGTCGTCGGACGCGGTGCTGTTCAGCTTCTCGGACCGGGTCGCGCAGGAAAAGCTCGACTTCTTCCGCGAGCAGCGCGGCAACGCGTAAGCGGAGCACAGGCGAGGCGCGAATTCAGCGCCGAGCCGTCGTGCGTAGCAAAATCTAGAATCCCAAAGCACAGGCGAGCCCCGAGTTCAGGGGTGAGCCGTTGTTCAGCTTCGCAACACGCCGTCGCCCTGGATTCGGACGACGGCTTTGCTACGCGAGCGCGACCTAAAAACTCAAAGCGGGCACATCACGTTCAAGACCGCCTGGCGCTTACCCTCCCGGACGATCTTGACCGCGCGGGCCAGGGCCTCGGGGAGATCCGCAGGATCGTCCACCCGCTCGCCGTGGCCGCCGCTGGCCTCGACCAGCTTCTCGAAGGCCGGCGAGGGCTGGAGATCGGCGAGGGTGTGCGCGTCGTTCTCGGCTTGGGCGTCGCCCTTCGGGTACATCGCCAGCGTCGCGCCGCGCACCGCGTTGTAGATCTGGTTGTTGTTGATGACGGTCAGGGTCGGCAGCTTGTGCGCCTCGCCGACCCAATGGCAGGCGGTCGGATTGGCGAACATGTAGGCGCCGTCGCCGACCGTGGCGACAACCAGCCGGTCGGGCTTGGCGAGCTTGGCGCCCAATGCCGCGCCGAGCGCCCAGCCGAGGCCGCCGGCGGGGCTCGAGCCGTAGAGCGTGCCCGCCTTCTCGCGCGGGCACATGGCCTGCCGCACCCAATATTCGTTGACGATGATCGCGTCCTCGCCGATCGCCTCGCCGAGACAGCGGTTGAGATAGTCGAGCTTGATCGCCGGCGCCTTGGCGGCGGCGTCGCCGGCCGCTTGCCATTGCGCGCGCATCGCCCGCCACTGCGCGGCCAGCTTTTGCCGGCGGGCGGCGAGCTTGCCATCCTTGTCCGCGCCGATTTCGGCGAGCGCCGCCTCGATCGCGTTCAAGGCCGCGACGGTCTCGGCCGTGATCGAGAGATCGCACGGGAAGCCGCGCATCGGATAGCGCGTGAAGGCTGGATCGTCGGCGATGTGGACGACGCGGCAGCCCGGCGGCGGGCTGTCCTGCGACGGATACCAGGGCGCGTCGGTGTCGAGCGCGATGACGAGATCGGCCTCGGCCAAGAGCGGCTTCGGCATGAAGCCCAGATTCATCGGATGGCTGAACGGCAGGCAGACATAGCGCGCGTTGAACGCGACGACCGGGATCGCGAAGCGCTCGGCGACGCGCCCGAGCGCCGCAGCACCCGCGGGGACGCGCCCGGCGGCCGCGGTGATGATCAGCGGGCGCTCCGATTTGGCGATCATGCCGGCCAGGATTTCGATCGCAGCCGGATCGGGATGGGGCGGCGTCGGGTGCGCGCGCGGGATGATCGGCTGGTTCGAGGCGGGCACGCCGCCGCCCAGCGCTTCGCGGGGCAGGCTGAGATAGGCCGAGCCGCGCGGCGCGCTCATCATCACTTCGAGAGCGCGCGCGACCAGGCCCTCGGCCTGCATCGGCATCCGCATCTCATAATCCCATTTGACGAATTCGCGCAGCATTCCGGCTTGATCGAACATCTCCTGGCCCCAATGGATGGGGCCGTTGCGCGAGCCGAGAACGCCCTGCTCGGTAATGGGGTTGCGCCCGGCCATGAGCAGGATCGGCACGTTTTCGCGGCTGGCGTCGGCGAGGCAGTTGAGCGTGTTCGCGGTGCCGACATTGGTGTGGACCATCACCGCCTGGGGCTCGCCGCTGACCATGTAATAGCCATGCGCCATGCCGACCGCGCAGTTCTCGTGCGGGATGACCATGAGCTTGGGGACATCGGCGCCTTTTTTCTTGCCGCGCGCCAGACCCTCGATCAGCGGCGCGAAATCGGTGCCGGGATTGACGAACATGTGGTCGATGCCATTCGCCTTGAGCGCGCGCAGCAGCACTTCGGCGGCGCTGTCGGTGCCGTGCTGCTCGGCGCCGGGAAAGGGTGATTCGTCCATGGCGTGCCTCTCTTTTTTCGGTTGGGACGATGGTAGCGCCATCTTCACGGCTTGTTAAGCATGCGACGCCTAGCCTTGCCGCGCCATGTTTCGCGGCGGGCGCGGCATTTTCCTCGATCTCGACGGCACGCTGGCCGATAGTCTCGGTGCGCTGCGCCGCGTCTTCGACCAATTCGCGGCTTCCTTCGGCCGCGCCGCGAGCGAGGCCGAATTCGCCGCCTCGAACGGCCCTCCGGTCCCGGATTTCGTCGCGCGCTTGAAGCGGGAATGGGCGCTGCCGGCGAGCCTCGACGAGCTGCTCCGGCGCTACCGCGCACTCGTCGATGCCGCCTATCTCGAGGTGGTGCCGGCGCCGGGCGCGCTGGCTACGCTCGAGGCCGCTTTCCGGCACGGCTGGACGGTGAGCGTCGTGACCTCGAACACCGGCGCGCGCGCGCGTTCCTGGCTTGCGCGCACCGGCCTCGCGCCTTTCGTCGATATCGTCGTCGGCGGCGACGAGGTCGTCCTCGGCAAGCCCGATCCCGAGCCCTATCGCGTCGCGCTGGCGCGCAGCGCCTGCGAGCGCGCAGCCTCGATCGCGGTCGAGGACTCGCTCGCCGGCGTGCGCTCGGCGCTGGCGGCGGGGTTACGCAGTTTCGCCGTCGCCGCGCGGGCCGGCGCAGGCCAAGCCAATCCTGCGATCGACTGGCCGGACCAGGTCCGGCTCATCGGCGCGCTCGACGAGCTGGTGCCGGAATTGGCGCGCGAGCGAGCGTCGCGCTTCGCCGGCGGGCGGCGATGCTGAGCGTCGTTCCGCTCGATGGCGATGTCGTGCTCGAAGCGCGGCCCAGCCCTGCGCTCGCTCCCGCCACGCTGAAGATCATCCGCGGCATCTGGGACCGCGAGCAAGGAAAGCGCGCCCGCCCGCTCTACGACGGCAAGCTGTTCTCGCTCGAGCAACGCGAGGGCAGGCGGCTGCAAGGGTGTCTCGTCGATTACAGCTGGTTCATCGCGCAGCGCGCGGAGCCGGCTCTTTATGCCGAGCTGCGCCTGCGCCCGGTCGCGGTCTCCGGCCTGCTGATATCGCCCGATGGCATCGTCTTCGGCAAGCGCGCGCGCGATACCACCCAGGACCCCGGACGATGGGAGGCAGTGCCCTCGGGCGGCATCGACGGCGGCACGCTCGACCCCTACGCGAAACTGCTCGAAGAGCTGGAAGAGGAAACCGGCTGCCCCGGCTCGAGCGTCGCGCGCCGCCGCACGCTCGGCGTGATCGAGGACGGGGATCGGCATTCGGTCGAGATCGGCATCGCGCTCGAAACCGCGCTTGGCGCGACCGAGCTGAGGCGGCTTCACGATCGCTCCGACCATCGCGAATACGAGGCGCTCGAGATCGTGCCGGCGCCGGAGTTGCGCGGCTTTATCGCCGAGCGCCAGCCGATCGAGGTGTCGCAAGCGCTCCTCAAGCTGCGCGGGCTGATGTGAGCGAAGCTACACGTCCAAATTCGCGACCGCGAGGGCATTGGCCTGGATGAAATCGCGGCGCGGCTCGACGAGATCGCCCATCAAGGTCGAGAAGGTCTCTTCCGCCTGGACCGCGTTCGGGACTTTCACCTGGAGCAAGGAGCGCGCGTGGGGATCGAGCGTCGTCTCCCAGAGCTGCTCGGGATTCATCTCGCCCAAGCCCTTGTAGCGCTGGATGTCGCCGCTCTTCGGGCCGAGATCGAGAATGGCCTGGATGAGCGCGGTCGGGCCGCGCACGGGAAATTCCTTGTCCTTGGCGACGAGCTTGCCGGGCTTGGCATAGATTTCCTGGAGCTCGGCGGTGCGCTCGTCGAGCCGGCGCGCCTCGGCGCTGCGCAACACCGGGGCGTCGAGAGAATAGCGCTCGGTGACGCCGTGCCGGGTGCGGGTGAGGATGAATCCAAGCCCTAGCGCCTCGCCGCGCCAGCCGCGCTCGGCCGGAGGCGACAAGCCGTCAAGCCGGCGCGCCAGCACACGCGCGGCTTCGGCGATCTGCGCCGGATTATCGAGGATCGCGAGGCCGAGGAGGCCGGCGATCGCCGCCTGCTCGGCGATCTCGAGACTACCGATCTTGCGCGCCAGCGGCTGCAGCAGGTTGCGGATCGCGCGCGCCCGCTCGACGAGATCGCGCAGATCGTTGCCCGCGCGCTGCACGCCGTCGTACTGGGTGAACACCGCATCCTTGAGGCCCGCCGTGATGCAGTATTCCTCGAGCGCCGAATCGTTCTTCAGATAAACCGCCTTGCTCGATCCGCGCTTGACCCGATAGAGCGGCGGCTGGGCGATGTAGAGAAAGCCCTTCTCGATCAATTGCGGCATCTGGCGGAAGAAGAAGGTCAGCAGCAGCGTGCGGATATGGCTGCCGTCGACGTCGGCGTCGGTCATGATGATGATGCGGTGATAGCGCGCCTTGGCGGCATCGAACTCCTCGGCGCCGATGCCGGTGCCGAGCGCCGCGATCAGCGTGCCGATCTCGGCCGAGCCGAGCATCTTGTCGAAGCGCGCGCGCTCGACGTTCAGGATCTTGCCCTTCAAGCGGCAGGATCGCCTGGATGCGGCGGTCGCGCCCCTGCTTGGCCGAGCCGCCGGCGCTGTCGCCCTCGACGATGAAGAGCTCGCACTTGCGCCGGATCGCGCTCCTGGCAATCGGCGAGCTTGCCCGGCAAGGTTCGCGATGTCGAGCGACGCCCTTGCGCCGCGTCAGGTCGCGCGCCTTGCCGCGCCGCCTCGCGGGCGGCGGCGGCCTCGACCACCTTGGCGACGATCCTTGCGCGCCTCGGCGGGGTGCTCCTCGAACCATTGCTGAAGCTTGTCGGCAACGATGCCCTCGACCACCGGCCGGACCTCGGAGCGAGACCAGCTTGTCCTTGGTCTGCGACGAGAATTTCGGGTCGGGCACCTTGACCGACAGGATCGAGGTCAGGCCCTCGCGCATGTCCTCGCCGGTGAGCGGCATCTTCTCCTTCTTGGCGATGCCGCTTTCGTTGGCGTAGTTGTTGACGGTGCGGGTCAGCGCCGCGCGGAACCCGGCCAGATGCGTGCCGCCGTCGCGCTGCGGGATGTTGTTGGTGAAGCACAGCATGGTCTCGTGATAGGAGTCGGTCCACTCCATCGCGACCTCGACGGTGACGCCCTCGCGCTCGGCCGACGATCGAGATGGGCGCGCCGTGAAGCGGCTGCTTCGAGCGGTCGAGATATTGGACGAAGGCGATCGAGGCCGCCCTCGTAATGGAGCTTCACCGATTTCGGCTCCGACTCCGCGCGCATCGGTCAGCATCGAGGGTCACGCCGGAATTGAGGAAGGCCAGCTCGCGCAGCCGATGCTCGAGCAGTCGCATAGTCGAATTCGGTCTTGGTGAAGGTGCGCGGGCGACGGCCAGAAGGTGATCTCCGTGCCGGTGCGCGCGCCGCCCGGACCGACGTCCTTGAGCGGCGCCTCGGGATCGCCGTCCTTGAAGCGGATGAAATACTCCTGGCCGTTGCGCCAGACGCGCAGCTCCAACACCGAGGAGAGCGCGTTCACCACCGAGACGCCGACGCCGTGCAGCCCGCCCGAGACCTTGTAGGAGTTCTGGTCGAATTTCCCGCCGGCATGGAGCTGGGTCATGATGACCTGGGCCGCCGACACGCCTTCCTCGGCGTGGATGTCGACCGGGAATGCCGCGGCCGTTGTCGATGACGGTGCACGAGCCGTCGGCGTTGAGCATCACCGTCACGGTGTCGCAATACCCGGCCAGCGCCTCGTCGATCGAATTGTCGACGACCTCGTAGACCATGTGATGGAGGCCCGAGCCGTCATCGGTGTCGCCGATATACATGCCGGGCCGCTTGCGCACGGCATCGAGGCCGCGCAGGACCTTGATCGATTGGGCGTCATAGGTCTCGGGCGGCGGGGTATCCGGCGTGGCGGGTTCGGTCATGGTTTCTTGTTTCCTATCCGATCCGGCGCATCGGCCACGTCCAGGAACTGCGCGGCGCCGCGCAAAGGCGCGAACAGCGCGGCATCGGTGCCGGTGAGCCAAGCCTGGGTCTTCAACGCGAGTATTTCGACAAAGAGCGCGGCGCGGCGCTCGGCATCGAGATGCGCCGCGACCTCGTCCAGCAGCATGATCGGCGCGGCGCCGCGCGCTTGCGTGAGGAGGCGCGCCTCGGCCAGCAGGATCGCGAGCAGCAGCGCCTTCTGCTCGCCGGTCGAGCAGTGCGCGGCCGGCATGGCGTTGCCGACATGCGCGACGGCGAGATCCGACCGCGATGCGGACCGACAGCGGTGGTGCCGGCCTCGCCGTCGCCGCGGCGCTGCGCCGCCAAGCGCTGGCGGAGCGCATCCTCGGCGGCCAGCGCCGGCATCTGATCGAGCCAGCCCTCAATCTCGCCCGCCATGGCCAAGCGCGCCTGCGGGAACGGCCCGGCGGCCGCGGCGCACTCTTGGTCGAGCCGCGCCACGGTCTGCGAGCGCGCCGCCGCGATGGCGACGCCGGTCGCGGCCATCTCCTCTTCCAGCGCGCTCAGCCAGGCCGGATCGCGCCGCGCCTGTGGCGCAGCAGCGGCGAGCGCTCGCGCATGGCGCTGCTCATAGGCCGAAAGCCGAGCGGCGTGCCCGGCATCGAAGCCCAGCACCAGCCGGTCGAGGAAGCGCCGCCGCGCGCCGCCGCCTTCGGTGAAGAGCCGGTCCATCTGCGGCGTCAGCCACACCAGGGTCGCGATATGCCGCCAGCTCGGCCTGGCTTTTGGCCCGCGCGCCATCGATCCGCAGCAGCCGGCGCTCGCCGCTCTCGCTCGCCGCGTCGCGCCCGGTGCCGATCTCAAGGGGGCCGCGAAGCGGTGACGAGGCGGAGCGCCAGGGTCCACGGCCCGGCGGCGCCGCGCCGGTCGATCTCGGAGAGCTTGGCGCGGCGCAAGCCGCGGCCGGGCGCCAGGAACGAAATCGCCTCGAGCAGATTGGTCTTGCCCGCGCCATTGGGCCCGGTCAGCACGATCGGGCCGGGATCGACGGCGAGCCTCAACTCGGCATAGCAGCGGAAATCGGTGAGCACGAGGCGCGCCACGACCGGCGGGCGCGGCTCGCGGTCTGCCGGCGTCTCGGGGATGCGCAATTCGGCGGCGATAGCCCTCAATGAGCTGGCCTCAGACTCGCATCGGCATCAGCACGTAGAGCGCGCTGTCGTCGGCGCTGTCGCGCACGACGGTGGGCGAGGCGGCGTCGGCCATCGCGAAGCGCGCGCCGTCGCCCTCGATCTGCTCGGTGATATCGAGGAGGTAGCGGGAATTGAAGCCGATCTCCAAGCGGCTGGGCGCTGTAGCGCACCTCGATTTCCTCGGTGGCGGTGCCGTTTTCGGGGCTGGTCGCCGACAGGGTGAGGCTGCCGCGCTCGATCGCGAGCTTCACCGCGCGGCTCTTCTCGGTCGAGATGGTCGAGACGCGATCCACCGCCTCGGCGAACTGCTTGCAATCGACCTCGAGGATGCTTGTCGTTGCCCGACGGGATGACGCGGTCGTAATCGGGGAAGGTGCCGTCGATCAGCTTCGAGGTCAGCACTGTGTCGCCGAAGGTGAAGCGGATCTTGGTGTCCGAGAGCGACACCGAGACGTCCTGATCGAGCTCGTCGAGGAGCTTGCGCAGCTCGCCGACGGTCTTGCGCGGCACGATCACGCCGGGCATGCCGGCGGCGCCCTCGGGCAGCGGAATCTCCATCCGCGCCAGACGATGGCCGTCGGTCGCCACCGCGCGCAGCATGTTGACCTTGTCCGATTTGGCGGCGTGGAGATAGATGCCGTTGAGGTAATAGCGCGTTTCCTCGGTCGAGATCGCAAAGCGGGTGCGGTCGATGAGGCGCTTCAAGTCGGCCGCCGACACCAGGAAATTATGCGCGAGGTCGCCGCCCGCCATCAGCGGATAGTCTTCGGGGGGCAGGCACGACAGGGTGAAGGTGGAGCGCCCGGAGCGGAGCGTCATCAGCCCCTTGTCGCCGGTGGTCTCCAATTCGATCTGGGCGCCTTCGCGCAGCTTGCGGACGATGTCGTAGAGCGTGTGCGCCGGCACGGTGGTGGCGCCGGCGGTCGCGCCTTGAGCGGCGAGCGAGGCGACCATTTCGAGATCCATGTCGGTGGCGGAGAGCGCGAGCTTGGCGCCCTCGGCGCGCAGCAGCACGTTCGACAGGATCGGGATGGTGTTGCGCCGCTCGACGACGCTCTGCACATGTCCCAGAGCGCGGAGCAGCGCGGCGCGTTCGATGGTCAGTTTCATGGCTGGCGGTTCACGCTCGCTGGAGGCGGAAAACCGTGTCCCGGGAAATCCGGGAAACCCCGCCCAACCCGGCCAAGAACCGGCCGGGAGAACGGGACGAAAATATAGCATGGCCGGGCCTTGGCGTACACCACCGGCGCGACCGCTTTCGGCCCCGATCCGGCCGCCCGAAACAAGGCCAAAAGCCGTTATTTTCGGGCTTTCCGCGCCGCCTGCTCCCGGGCTCGGAGGAGACCCCGGCTCAGCTCTCGAGCATCCGCCGCAGCAGCTCGATATCCTCGGCCATGACGCGGTCGCTGGCGCGCAACTCCTCGATCTTGCGCACCGCATGCATCACCGTGGTGTGGTCTCGGCCGCCGAATTTGCGCCCGATCTCGGGGAGCGAGCGCGGCGTCAACTGCTTGCACAAATACATCGCGACCTGACGCGGCCGGGCGACGGCGCGGGCGCGGCGGGCCGAGTGCATGTCGGCGAGGCGGATGTTGTAATGCTCGGCGACGCGCTTTTGAATCTCGTCGATAGTGACGCGGCGGTCGTTCGCGCGCAGCAGATCGTGCAGAACCTCTTGCGCGCTCTCCAGGCTGACCTCGCCGCCGACGAGCTGGGTGTGGGCATAGATCCGGTGCAACGCGCCTTCCAGCTCGCGGATGTTCGAGGTGATGCGATGGGCGAGGAATTCCAGCACCTTGAGCGGCACCGCCGCCTTGCGCCGCTCGGCCTTCGCCTGAAGGATGCCGAGGCGCAGCTCGTAGGTGGTGGGATGGATGTCGGCGACCAGCCCCCAGCCGAGCCGCGAGCGCATCCGCTCCTCCATGCCGTCGAGATCGTTCGGCGATTTGTCGGCGGAGATGATGATCTGCCGGTTCTGGTCCACCAGCGCGTTGAAGGTGTGGAAGAATTCCTCCTGCGTGGTGTCCTTGCCCGAGATGAATTGAACGTCGTCGATCATCAGGACATCGACCGAGCGGAACTGCTCCTTGAACGCCATCGTGTCCTTGAAGCGCAACGCGCGGATGAACTGGTACATGAATTTCTCGGCCGAGAGGTAGATCACCTTGCGCTTGGGGTTGTGGGTCCGGATGTGCCAGGCGATCGCGTGCATGAGATGGGTCTTGCCGAGCCCGACCCCGCCGTAGAGGAAGAGCGGATTGAACGGCAGCGCGCGGTTGGGCCCGACCTGTTCCTCGGCGACGCGGCGGGCTGCGGCATGCGCCAGCTCGTTGGGCTTGCCGACGACGAAATTCTCGAAGGTGAAGCGCGGGTCGAGCGGCGCGCTGACGTTTTTTTCGTCGACCGGGTCGCCAGCATCCGCGGCATCGCGCGAAGCCTCGCGCGACGCCCGCTCCGGCTCGTCGGCGACCGGGGCTGCCCCGCCCAGCACCGAGATCTCGACTGCCAAGACGGCGCTGTTCTCGGCGTTCCACAGCGCGCGCAGGCGGTCGACGTAATGCGCCGCGACCCAATCGCGGAGAAACCGGGTCGGCACCGCGATTCTGACGCGGCCATGCTCGAGCCCGAGCAAGGTGATGTTGCGCAGCCAACTGCGATAGGCGGCGTCGCCGAACTCCGCGCGTAACCGCGCGCGAACGCGCGCCCATTGGGACTGGACATCCTCGGCACGCGCTAATGAATCCGCCATCCCCCACTCTCCCCGCAGCACTGTCGCCCTTTTCGGGCGCGCACTCGGCATGCGGGAGAAACAAGTCGCCCCTTGCCTCTCGCCGTGCCGCCATGAACCTCGGCAGCCAGTTAGAACCTAACCCTCACGCAGACGGTACTAGCTGGCTACTAAACGCTTGTTTGAAAACTGCCTCTGCCGCATCCGGCGTGCGAGATGCTTTTCTTGATCTCTCGCCACGTCATGCGATGCCAAACAACATTACCTACGCGCGAAGCTGGATAGCAACATCTCTGACACGGAATCGTCGTAAAAAATTTTTGAGTGCGGCATCGCCGCCACTTCGTCGCCGATCAGAGCGCCTTGATGCGCGCGGACAGCCGCGACAACTTTCGCGCGACGGTGCGATGATGAACGACACCCTTGCCGACGCCACGCTGCATCTCCGGCGCCGCTTCGGCGAAAGCTTCTTTCGCCGCGTCCTTGTTTCCCGCCGCGATCGCGCCCTCGACCTTCTTGACGAAGGTTCGGATACGACTTTCGCGAGCGCGGTTCACCTCGGTGCGCCGCGCAGTCTGTCGAATTCGCTTTTCCGCGGAAGGATGATTAGCCATTGCCGACCTGTCGTAGGGAGCCGAGGTAAACGGGAAGCGCGGCTTATATCGAGGCGCGAGGAAACCGTCAAGTCAGCGATTCTTGAACTGAGGTTTGCGTTTCTCGACGAAGGCGGCCATGCCTTCTTTTTGATCCGCGGTCGCGAACATCGCGTGAAACAACCGGCGCTCGAAACGCACGCCTTCGGCGAGCGTGGTTTCGAAGGCGCGGTTGACGGCCTCTTTTCCCGCGAGCACCGAGGGCCGCGACAGGCTGGCGATCTTGGCCGCGAGCTTCAGCGCCTCATCGACGAGCTGATCGTTGGGCACGATGCGGCTGACCAGGCCGCTGCGCTCGGCCTCGGCGGCGTCCATCATGCGTCCCGACAGCACCATCTCCATCGCCTTCGCCTTGCCGACGGCGCGCGTAAGGCGTTGCGTGCCGCCCGAGCCGGGGATGATGCCGAGCGTGATCTCGGGCTGGCCGAACTTGGCGCTTTCCGCGGCGATGACGATGTCGCACATCATCGCCATCTCGCAGCCGCCGCCCAGGGCAAAGCCCGCCACCGCCGCGACGATCGGCTTGCGGCAAGTGGTGACGCGCTCCCACCCGTCGGTGATGAAATCGGCGAGATAGCAATCGACGAAGCTCTTTCCCGCCATCTCCTTGATGTCGGCGCCGGCGGCGAAGGCGCGCTCGTTGCCGGTGAGCACGATCGCGCCCACCGCGTCGTCAGCCTCGAAGGCGTCGAGCGCCGCGCCGAGCTCGCGCACCAGCGCGTCGCACAACGCATTCAAGGCTTGCGGCCGGTTGAACGTGACGAGACCGACCGCGCCCCGCGTCTCGACCAGGATGTTCTGATAAGTCATGCACTAACGCTCCGTCATTGTGGCGACAGGATGAAGCCGACCGTGAGGTGTCCGTCAGGCCCGCGAAATTCGAGCTTCAAGCGCTCCGCGTCGCGCCGCCATTGCTCGGCGCCCGATGCCGTCCAGCCCAAAGACGGCAGGGTCGCGGTGTAGAACGAATCGACCGTCGCGCGGCTCAAGGCGCCTTTCGCCTGCGCCTCGACGATGCGGCCCTCGGGCTTGTCGAAGATGAGATCCGAGCCCGCCACCGGCTGCAAGCCCGGCATCAGCGGCACGTCTTCGGTGCCGGCGACATAACCGCCGGCCCGGACCGAGGATGCGGCGAGGCAAAGGAGCGCCGCCAGAGACAATCGCACATGCATGATGCCAGCCTAACCTCAGCGCTGGCGCTTGGCACAGTAAAAAGTCGAGCGCGCGTTCTGCACGATGCGCCGGATGCCCTTGCCGCAATCGCAACCGGGGCATGGCTCGCCTGCCTTGCCATAGACCGCCCAGTGATGCTGGAAATAGCCGAGCTCGCCCGAGGCCTGGACATAATCGCGCAGCGACGAGCCGCCGGCCGCGATCGCGCGCGTCAACACGTCGCGGATCGCGGCGGCGAGCTTTTCGGCGCGCTCGCCTTGCACCGTGCCCGCCCTGCGCCTTGGCGACAGGCCCGCGCCGTAGAGCGCTTCGCAGACATAGATATTGCCGAGCCCCGCGACCACGCGCTGATCGAGGAGCGCGGCCTTGATCGAGGTGTTCTTGTCCTTGAGCCGGAGCGCCAGCGCCGGGCCGTTGAATTCATTGCTTAAAGGCTCGGGTCCGAGATCGCGGAAGCGGGGATGGAAGGCCAGATCCGATTCAACCGCATAGTCGAGCAGCCCAAACCGCCGCGCGTCATTAAAGCGCAGCTCGGTGCCGTCCTCGAACCGGAACACCGCGTGATCGTGCTTGGCGCGGGGCGGCGCTTTTCCCGGCGGCGCCAGCACCATTCTCCCCGACATGCCCAAATGCGCGATCACCACGCCGCCGCCCTCGACATGGATGAGAAGGTATTTGGCGCGGCGCGCGAAACGCGTGACCAGCCGGCCTTCGATGCGCTTCGCCAAGCCCTGCGGGAAGGCGCTGCGCAGATCCGCCCGCGTCAATTCCAATCGCGCGAGCCGCTTGCCGGCGAGGGCGGCGGCAAGGCCGCGCATGACGGTCTCGACCTCGGGAAGTTCGGGCATGGCTCCGGGCGCGGTTTGGCTTGGTGCGTGGCGATGCTATCTTGCAAAGATGGGCGGCAAGGAAACAAGCGATCAATCGTCGGGCCTGGCCGATTTCGGCTTCAGCCGGGTCAGCGAGGCCGAAAAGACGCGCCGCGTGCGCGGCGTCTTCGACCGCGTCGCCAAGCGCTACGACCTCATGAACGATCTGATGAGCGGCGGGATTCACCGGCGGTGGAAGGCCCGTCTCATCGACCGGCTCAACCCGCGGCCGGGCCAAACGCTTCTCGATCTGGCCGGCGGCACCGGCGACATCGCGCGCCGCTTTCTGAAGCGCGCCGGCTCGGGCCTTGCCATCGTCTGCGACATCAACGAGAGCATGGTTCGCGAAGGGCGCGACCGCGCGATCGACAGCGGCGTGCTCGACGCCATCGCCTGGATCGTGGGCGACGCCGAAAGCCTGCCAGTGGCGAGCGCGAGCGTCGATGCCTGCACGATCTCGTTCGGCTTGCGCAACGTGACCCGGATCGCGTGCGCCTTGAGCGAGGCGCGCCGCGTGCTCAAGCCGGGCGGGCGTTTCCTGTGCCTCGAATTCAGCCGGGTCGAAGCCCCGCTGCTGCGGCGCGCCTATGACGCCTATTCCTTCGCCGTGCTGCCGGCTCTCGGCCAGGCCGTGGCGCACGACCGCGACGCCTATCGCTATCTCGTCGAAAGCATCCGCCGCTTCCCGCCGCAAGCGGAGCTTGCCGCGATGATGCGAGCGGCGGGTTTCGAGCAGGTGAGCTGGCGCAACCTCTCGGGCGGCATCGCCGCGATTCATTCCGGCTGGCGGCTTTAGCCGAGTTGAAAGCCCCTCCGGTTTGCACAGCGCTTTGAGTGTCCTATAGTGAAATAACCCGCGATGACCACGGGGCCAGGGAGGGCTCGATGCTCGACGGTCGGCGCATCCTGCTGATCATCTCGGGCGGCATCGCCGCTTACAAAAGCCTCGATCTCATCCGCCGCCTCAAGGAGCGCGGCGCCGCGGTGCGCTGCGTCCTGACCGCGGGTGCGCAGCAATTCATCACCCCGCTTTCGGCCGCGGCCTTGTCGGGCGAGAAGGCCTTTACCGATCTCTTCTCGCTGACCGACGAGAGCGAGATGGGGCATTTGCGTCTGGCGCAGGACAGCGACCTCGTCGTGGTGGCGCCGGCCTCGGCCGATCTCATCGCCAAGATGGCAGCCGGCCTGGCCGACGACCTGGCTTCGGCCGCGCTCCTCGCCGCCGCCAAGCCGGTGCTGATCGCGCCCGCGATGAATTTCCGGATGTGGGAGCATGCGGCGACGCAGGCCAATCTGGCGACGCTCGCCGCGCGCGGGGTCAAGCGCGTCGGCCCCAATGAAGGCAAGCTGGCCGAGAGCGAAAGCGGCATGGGCCGGATGGCCGAGCCCTTGGAGATCGTGGCGGCGATCGAGGAAATCTTTCTCGGCGCGGCGACGCTGAAGGGGCGGCGCGCGCTCGTCACCAGCGGCCCGACCCACGAGCCCATCGATCCGGTGCGCTATCTCGCCAATCGGTCCTCGGGCAAGCAGGGCCACGCCATCGCGGCGACGCTGGCGCGGCGCGGCGCCCTATGCACCTTAGTATCGGGGCCGACGGAGGAGCCCGATCCGCCCGGCGTCAAAGTGATTCATGTTGGAACCGCGCGCGAGATGCTCGCCGCCTGCGAGGCGGCGCTGCCCTCTGAGATCGCGGTCTGCGCCGCCGCGGTGGCCGATTGGCGCGCCGAGGCCGCGCCAGCAAAGCTCAAGAAAAAGAGCGGCGCGCCGCCATCGCTCAAGCTCGTCGAGAATCCCGACATCCTCGCCACCTTGGCCCATGCCGGCAATCGCCGGCCGCGCCTCGTCGTCGGTTTCGCCGCCGAGACCGAGAACGTGATCGCGAACGCCACGGAAAAGCGCGCCGCGAAAGGCTGCGACTGGATCTTGGCGAACGATGTCTCGGAAAAGGGCGGCGTCTTCGGGGCCGAGCGCAACACGATTCACTTCATCGACGCTTCCGGCGCCGAATTATGGCCAACGCTCACGAAGCGCGAGGTCGGCGAGCGCCTCGCCGATCGCATCGCGGCGTTTCTCGCGCCCAAGGCGGCGGAATGAGCGCGGTCGCGGTGCCCTTGAAAATCCTGCCGCATGGCAAGGGGCTGGCGCTGCCCGCTTATGCCACGACAGGGAGCGCCGGGGTCGATCTTGCCGCGGCGCTCGAGGCGCCGCTGCTGCTGCCGCCGGGCGAGCGCGCCGATGTGGCGACCGGCGTGGCCCTCGCCTTGCCGGCGGGCTGGGAGGGGCAGGTTCGGCCGCGCTCGGGCCTGGCCCTAAAGCATGGGGTGACCGTGCTCAACAGCCCGGGCACGATCGACGCCGATTACCGCGGCGAGATTCGCGTCATCCTCGTCAATCTGGGCGCCGCGCCCGTCACCATCGCGCGCGGCGAGCGCATCGCGCAATTGATCGTAGCACCCGTTAGCCGCGTCGCTTGGCAGGTCGTGACCGAGCTGCCCGACAGCCCGCGCGGCGCCGGCGGCTTCGGCTCGACGGGAAGCTGACCAGCCATGCTGCGCTTGACCAAGAAGCTGCTGTTCGCGATCGAGGCCGTGCTCGACTTAGCCGCGTCGCTTGGCAGGTCGTGACCGAGCTGCCCGACAGCCCGCGCGGCGCCGGCGGCTTCGGCTCGACGGGAAGCTGACCAGCCATGCTGCGCTTGACCAAGAAGCTGCTGTTCGCGATCGAGGCCGTGCTCGACATCGCCTATAACGCCGGCACCGCGCCGGTGCAATCGGGCGAGATCACCAGCCGCCAAGGCATCCCGCGCCGCTATCTCGAGCAGGTGTTGCAGCAATTGGTGCGCGCCGGCATCCTCGAAGGGGTGCGCGGCCCGCGCGGCGGCTATCGCCTGGCGCGCGAGCGCCGGCGCATCACGGTGGGCGAGATCGTGCGCGTGGTGCGCACGCTCGACGGCGCCGAGGACCCGTTGGAAGAGAATGGCGGCGCCGAGCTGGGACGCCGCGTGGTGCGTCCGCTATGGTCGGAGCTGCAGGACGAGGTGATGAAGCGGCTCGATTCGATCACCGTCGAGGAGCTGTGTTCGCGCGCGCATCATGTCGGCATCGCCGGCGAATACGCCGCGCGGCTCGATTTTTCGATCTGACAGGGAAAGGAAATCGCGATGGCCGAAGCCAGCAACCAACCGCCCACGGAATTTCGCGGCCGGATCTATGACAGCATCATCGAGACCGTCGGGGCGACGCCGCTGGTGCGGCTGAAGCGGCTCGGCGCGGCGCACGGCGTCAAGGCCGAGCTTTTGGGCAAATGCGAGTTCTTCAATCCGCTGAGCTCGGTCAAGGACCGCATCGGCGTCGCCATGATCGAGGCCGCCGAGAAGGCCGGGCGGCTCACGCCCGGCAAGACCGTGCTGGTCGAGCCGACCTCGGGCAATACCGGGATCGCGCTCGCCTTCGTCGCCGCGGCGAAGGGCTATCGCTGCATCCTCGTCATGCCCGACAGCATGTCGATGGAGCGCCGCCGGATGCTGAAGCTGCTCGGCGCCGAGCTGGAGCTGACGCCGGCCGCGCAAGGCATGCGCTTCGCCATCTCGCGCGCCGAGGAGCTGGTGCGAACCCTGCCCGACGCCTTCATGCCGCAGCAATTCCAGAACCCGGCCAATCCCGAGATTCACCGCCGCACCACCGCCGAGGAGTTGTGGCGCGATACCGGGGGCAAGATCGACGCGGTGGTGAGCGGCATCGGCACCGGCGGGACGTTGACCGGCGTCGGCGCGGTGTTGAAGGCGAGAAAGCCCGGATTGAAGATGATCGCGGTCGAGCCCGAGGACAGCGCGGTGCTCTCGGGCGGCGCGCCCGGGCCGCACAAGATCCAGGGCATCGGCGCGGGCTTCGTGCCTCAGATCCTCGACGTGACGCTGATCGACGAGGTGCTGCAGATTTCCAACGACAACGCCTTCCGCATGGCGCGCGAGGTGGCGCGGCTCGAAGGCATCGCCGTGGGCATTTCCTCGGGCGCGGCCCTGGCCGCCGCCATCGAGCTCGGCCAGCGCGCCGACATGGCGGGCAAGACGATCGCGGTGGTGCTGCCCGATACCGGCGAGCGCTACCTGTCGACGGCGTTGTTCGACGGACTCTAGTTGGGCGATGGAGCTGAGCGAGGCGCAATTCGAGCGCTACGCCCGCCACCTCGTCTTGGAAGAGGTCGGCGAGGAAGGCCAGGCCAAGCTGCTCGCGGCGCGCGTTCTCGTCGTCGGCGCGGGCGGGCTCGGCTCGCCGCTGCTGCTCTATCTCGCGGCGGCCGGGGTGGGCACGCTCGGCGTGGTCGATGACGACATCGTCGATCTCTCGAACTTGCAGCGCCAGATCATCCATCCGACCGAGAGCATCGGCGCGCTCAAGGTCGAGAGCGCGCGCCAGGCGCTCCACCACGTCAATCCCGAGGTGAGGGTGGAAACCCACGCGACGCGGCTCGGCGAGGGCAATGCCGAGGCGATCGTCGACGCTTATGACCTCGTCGCCGACGGCAGCGACAATTTCGCGACCCGCTATCTCTTGAACGATGTCTGTTACCGGCTGAAAAAGCCGCTTGTCGCCGCGGCGCTGTCGCCCTTCGAGGGCCAGCTCTCGACCTTCAAGGCCTATCTCGGGCCGCCGCACCCGTGTTATCGCTGCCTCTTCCGCGAGGCGCCGCCGCCCGATTCGGTGCCGCGCTGCGAAACCGCCGGCATCCTGGGCGCGATCGCCGGGGTGATGGGCACGCTCCAGGCGACCGAGGTGCTGAAGGAAATTCTCGGGATCGGCGAGAGCCTGTCGGGCGCGCTTCTCGTCTATGACGCGCTGCGCGCCGAGTTTCACAAGATCGGGCTGCCGCGCGATCCCGGCTGCCCGACCTGCGGCAGTGCGCCATGATCGGAAAAGTGCGCGCCGCGCTCTTCGCGCTCGCCCTCGCCCTCGCCGGAGCGGGGATCGCGCAAGCGGCGGAAAGGTCCGACCCGATTCCGCGCTTCGCCAGTCTGCGCGCCGATGTCGTCAATCTGCGCAAAGGACCGGGCGACCGCTATCCGGTCGAGTGGGTCTATCGCCGCAAGGGCCTTCCGGTCGAGATCATCGCTCAGTACGAGCAGTGGTGGGAGGTCCGCGATTCGCAAGGCACGACCGGCTGGATGAGCGAGCGCGTGGTGACGGCCAACCGCACCGTCATCGTGAGCGGCGCGCAGCGCACCCTTCGCGCCGAGGACGATGACAGCGCCGTCCCGGTGGCGAAGCTCGATCCCGGCGTGATCGCGCGACTGCTCGAATGCCGCGGGAGCTGGTGCCGCGTCGAGGCGCAGAACATCAAGGGCTGGCTCGCCCGCAACGAGATCTGGGGCGTCTATCCGGACGAAGTGGTGCGGTAGATTTCTCGCTCAGGAAAATAGCCGGCGTTGAAGCAGGCCTTGCAGGTCGCGCCGCCCATCCGCGATGCAGCGAACGATGACCCGCCGTTTGGCGATTTGGTAGATGATGCGATAGGGCTTCCAGCGAATTTCGCGGTAATCGGCGAGACCCAAGCGCACGAGCTCGGCCGGCACGTTTCCGCGCGGCGGCAGACCGATCGGTTTGGCGCAGGCCGCTTCGAGGCCGCTCAATATGGGATCGGCGGCGGCGGGCAAATCCTGCGTGGCCGCGAAGCGGCAGATGTCGTCAAGATCGCGCTCGGCGTCCTCGGTTAGGACGGCGGCGAAGCGCATTCCCGATCAAGCTTTCGCGCGCCTCCGCACCCGCCTGAAGGCGTCTCGGGCGGGATCGACTTTTCCCTCGGCGACCTGGCGATCGCCAAGCGCGAGAATTTTGAGGAGCGCGAGCGTCTCCTCGGTCTCCTCGTAGCTGGCGACATCCTGGAGCACCGCCTTGGCGTCGCCGCGCAGCGTGATGATCATCGGGCTGCCCCTCGGCAAGTCCGCGCATGATCTCGGGCGCGTGAGCCTTGAGATAGCCGATCGGCCTGACTTGGTTGCCAGGGGCACCGCTTTTGTTAAACTTGCCGCATGGATAGCTCCGTGGGCACCTTGGCGTCGTTCCGCGTTCCGTCCGTCATCAAGCGCAACATGGCGCTGTTCGCGCTGTCGCAGACCTTTACCGGCGCGGGGATGCAATTCACCTACGGCTTTGGCCCGCTCATGGTGATCGCGCTGACCGGCTCGGCCGATCTCGCTGGGCTGTCCGTCGGCCTCGTCGGCCTCAGCCGGTTCCTCGTCGCTTATCCGGTCGGGCGGATCACCGACGCGCTGGGCCGCAAGCCGGGGATTTTGATGGGTCTGGGCCTCGCGCTGGTCGGTGCGACGGCGGTCGGCGTCGCCATGAGCTTGCACAGCTTCGCCGCTTTCGTCGGCGGCATCCTCGTCTTCGGCATGGGCATGAACGCGTCGCAGCAGCTCCGCGTCGCGGCGACCGATATGTTCCCGCCGCAGCATCGCGCACAGGCGCTGGGCTATCTCGCCTTGGGCTCGCTGCTCGGGCTCGCCGTCAGCCCGGTGATGATCGCCGTCTCGCAGAGCGTCGCAGAGCGATCTGGCCAGGATCCGCTCGGCCTCGCCTGGTACCTGCTGCCCTGCCTCATCCTCCCGGGCATGGTTGTGATCGGCTTCGTACGTCCCGATCCGAAACATATCGGGCAGAATCTCCACCAATATTATCCGGGTTATGTCGCGCCGCCGCGCCATCACGCCGAAGCCGCGCGGACGACGACTTTCCAACCGATGAGCTTGCTGCGTCATCCCGCGATCCGCCTCGCGGTGGTCTCGAATTGCGCGGCGCAAGGCAACATGTCGATCGTGATGGTGCTGACATCCCTGGTCCTGAGGAACTGCGGCACCACGCTCACCGGGATCGCGATCGCCGGCGCGTGTCATTCGATGGGCATGTTCGCTTTCACGATTCCGCTCGGGCGGCTGACCGACCGTTACGGCCGCGACGCGGTAATGTTCCCGGGCGTTGCGACGGCGCTCGCGGGCGCCGGGCTCGTCGCCTACACCAGCGTCTATTGGTCGGTGACGCTTGGCGCCTTCCTCGTCGGTCTTGGCTGGGCAGCCGCCAATGTCTCGGCGACCGCGCTGATCGCCGATCGCTATCCGACCGCGGAACGCGGCCGCGCCCTCGGCGTGAACGACACCTGCGCCGCCGGCATCAGCGTCATGATCGCGTTCGTCACCGGGCCGCTCATAACCTGGGCGGGTCTTTCGGCGGCCGGTCTGTGCGCGATACTCCTGGCCGTGCCCCCGCTGGTGATGCTCGGCGTGACTGGCGGCACGGAAGCGCCGCGCCGCGCGGCCGCCGCGGTGGCCGTGCCGGTCAAGCGTTCGTTTGAACCCTAGGCCGCGAGGGCCTACAGCGACGCAGCGACGAGGTTTCGGTAGCGAAAGCTATTTCAGCGCGTCGGCGCCAGCCTGCGCTACGGCGACGTCAGGATCCGAAGTCGGCGCGCCGGCCACGCCGATAGCGCCGACGACGCGGCCCTTCATCACGATCGGAACGCCGCCGCCGACGATCGTCGCGCCCAGATCGAGAACGAGGGTGTGGCCGCTCGCAAGCGCCTGCTCGAAGCCCATGGTCGGCCGGCGGAAGGTTGCGGCACTTTGCGCTTTCCGGATTGCGAGCTCGGCGCTGGCGTTGAAGGTGTTGTCCATGCGCTCGACATAGATCAGTTCGCCGCCCGGGCCGACGACGGCGACGGACGACGGATAACCGGTTTCCTTCGCCTTGGCGACGGCGGCGGCGGCGGCCTTCTTCGCATGGCCGATGTCGAGCGGCAGGCCGTAAGGCACCGGCGCGGCGGGCGCGGCTTGCTGAGCGTCGGCGGTGGCGCCGACCAGCAGCGCGGCGCCGACGAGCCACCGCGAAAAGAGGAATGCGCATGAGAATGTCCTCCCCAAAAGAATTTATCGTTCGCCCCCAAGTCTAGCGAAGCGAAGCCGCGGTTGTCATCACGGCTGCGCCATCGCTCGATCGGCTCTTGTGCTGCCCGGTCCGCCTCGACCACGAGCGGCCGAACTTTAGCGAGGGAGGCGATCCCGCCGAGGCTCTCGCCTTACGCCGGCTCCAGGCGTGTCTCCTCAATGTCCCGCCTTGATATCGGCCAGGTACCGCTTGTATTGCGCCAGCACCTTATCGACGCCGGGACGGCTCTGCATCCACTCGGCGTCGGCGCCCTCGAGGCGCTTGGCCCATTTCGTCTTGAGCTCCGGCGACAGATCGACGACCGTCTGCTTCGGGTCCTTCTTCGCGATGGCGCGGTTGTTGGCATTGTCGCGATCCCACCATCCGGCGAATTCGGCGCTCGCGGCCTCGCCCGAATTCTTGTCGATCGCCGCCTTGGCGTCCGGCGCAAGCCCGTCGTAAACCTTCCGCGTCATGAAGATCATGCCGGCGGCCGTGCCCATCGACTGGTCGATGTGATAATGCGCGACCTCGCCGATCCGGAACGTGAAATAGACGTTCCAGGACAGGATCGTGCCGTCGGCGGTGCCGCGTTGAATTGCCTCGTAGGCCTCGGGCGAGGGCAGGCTGATGGTCTGGGCGCCCATGTATTTGGCGGCAAGCCCGGTCATTTGCGTCGGCCCGACGATGCGCTCGCCGGTCAGATCCTCGAGCGACTTCGGCGCCGCCGTCAGATGGACGAGCGATTGCGGCAACGCGATCAGCATCAAGGGCCGCACCTCGTTGAACTCGGAATCGAGCGCGCCGCTCTGATAGATCCGCCACAGCGCCCGAGAGCCGTCGGCGGCCGAGTTGGCCGTGTTGGGAAGCGCCGCGACCTCGGCCAACGGAAACTTGCCCTCGACGTAGTTGAACAAGACGAAGCCGATCTGGACGACGTCGCTCGTCACCCGGTCGTACATGTTCGTGACCGAGGCGATCGCGAAGCCTTGCCGCAGATCGATGCTGAGCGCGCCTTTCGAGTCGGCCGTCACCCGGTCGGCCCAGAGCCGATAGAAATTCGGCACGTCGGTCGCCGAGACGGGCGCGGCCTGGCCCGACGCGAAGCGCAGCACGGCCGGGTCCGCGGCGGCGCTTTGCGCGGCGAGCGCGAGCAAGCAAGCGGCGATCAGCGATGACTTCATGGCGCGATCCTCCCCGTCATTTCCCGCGGCCTTAACCGGCTCGGCCTATTTCTACCGCAAGCGGGCGGCGGAATCATCCGATTTGAAGGCGGCTTCCGGCCAAAGGCGACCAATCTAAGGGCACTTAGGTGCCGGTGGAGGGGCAGTCCACAGCATCAAAAGCGGACATCCGAGACCTTTTATGAGTATACGCCCTAGTCGAAGACGATTTTGGCCGCGTTGACGGGCTGCGGCAGCAGTTTCAGCCGCGTCAGAATATCGATCCAATATTGGAAGTCCGCCGGCGCGATACTGGTCGCAAAATTCGGCAGGGTCGGCTCGGCGAATTTCAGATATTTCTTCTCGATCGTGCTGGCATCGTCGGGATTGGCGACGATATAGGCGATTGCTTCGTCGAGAGCGGCGCGGAAGGCGGCAACGGCCGGCTTGTTGGCGTTGGCCCAGGTGCCCTTCGCTTCCCAGAGCGAGCCGAGCTCATCGGGATTGTTGATGGAGGTGATATCGACCGACTTGGTGCCGTCGCCCTGTGCCAGTGCGCGGCCGAGCACCGGCTCGACTAGAGGCGCGGCATCGATCTGACCCGCCTTCAACATATCCGGAAGCTGCGGCAATGGCGCTTCGATTGTCGTGTAGCGATCGAGGCTGATGCCGTGATCGAGCATCCATTTTTTGATGTTCAGGTCGAGAGCCTGGTTCAGCCCGGGCACGCCGACGCGCTTACCGATCAGGTCCTCGGGCTTTGTCACGGTGATGCCCGGCCGCGTCACCAGCGCGGTGCGCGGGTTGCTGGCGAGGAGACGGGCAGCGCCGCCGACGGCAACCTGATCGAGGCCGCCCGCAACGGCCAGGATCAAAATCGAGGGTGTCGTATAGGCAATCTGGACACTGCCGGATTCGATGGCGCTCGGCGACATCGACCCGTTGGGGATCGAAACCAGCGTCGCATCCAGACCGTGCTGCGCGAGCAAGCCTTTATCTTGCGCAACGAGCAGCGGCAGGAAATCGCCGGCAGTCCCGTATCCCACCGTTAGAGTCGTCGCGGCCTCGCTCGGCGCGGAAAAGACGATTGCCGCGGCGGCAAATCCGACAAACAAGCGTGCTGCAATTCGTGTAAACGTCATCGTCGTATCCCCCTTAGTGAAATGATGGCGCGCCCCGCCGCGGGCGGCGCGCTCGGAAATCCGCCCGTGCCCACCTTGTTCTTCACGGTCCCCGCGAAGCATAAGCTCAAGATTTTAGCACGGGGCGAAAAGTAGTCGAGGCAAGCGGTTTAGGGGCTCAGGAGTTCGGTCAGAGTCATTTGCCTCGGTTTCGATCGGTCAACGATAGGACCGGTTTAGCCCGCCTTATTCACGACGGGAGCGATTGTAGGCTGGCGGATGTAGCGTAAGCCGCTGATTGCGAGCATGATTCTGTTGTCAGGACAGAGTCGAAGCCGCGATCACGGAGCGCCACATCCGCCATGAACAAAGATAACCTCCTGCCGTTTTCCCTGCCAGCGATTTGCCGCAAGAAAGTGAGCGTAGCTTTCGACGGCGGGATGCTGTCGTCGGATGCGGGCGTGCTGCTGCTGCGCGGGGTCGAGCGGCATCTGGGCGTTGCAGCGCGCCTCGCGACCTGCCTGAAGGATCGCCGTGATTCCGATCGCATCGATCACACGGTCGAGGAGATGCTGCGGCTTCGGATGTTTGCGATCGCGGCGGGGTACGAGGACGCCAACGACTGCAACAAACTGCGGGACGACCCGGTATTCAAGATGGCGGTGGGCCGAGCACCGGGAAGCGGCGAGGCGCTGTGCGCGCAACCGACCATGTCGCGGTTGGAGAATGCGCCGTCGCGGATCGAGATCGCGCGACTGATGCTGGCGCTGGTGGATCAGTTCTGTGCCAGTTACGCGCGGGCGCCGGCTTCGATTATTCTCGACATCGACGACACCTTCGACGCGGTGCATGGCCGGCAGCAGTTATCGCTGTTCAACGCGCATTACGACGAACGCTGCTTCCTGCCGATCCATATCTACGAGGGGACGAGCGGCAAGCCCGTTGCCGTCATCCTGCGCAGCGGCAAGACGCCGGGCGGGATCGAAGTGCGCACGATCCTGAAGCATGTCATTGCCCGCATTCGCCGGCACTGGCCGAAGGTTAACATCCTGGTGCGCGGTGACAGCCACTACGGTCGAGTCAAGGCGATGGATTGGTGCGAAGCCAATGGGATTGGCTACATCTTCGGCTTCGGCGGCAACCCGGTCGCTCGCCGGCATGATCCGGTCGGTTGCCGACGCGGTGTGCGTCGAGCGCGCGGTGACCGGAACCGAGAAGCTGCGCCGCTGGAGCGACGCTGCGTTACGGCGCCAAGAGTTGGCAAAGACAGCGCCGTGTCGTCGCCCGGATCGAGGCGACGAAGCTCGGCCTCGATGTCCGTTACGTCGTCACCTCGCTCAAGGGCAGCGCCAAGCATCTCTATGAGACAGTCTACTGTGGCCGCGGCCAAGCGGAGAACTTCATCAAGCTACACAAGGCCCAGCTCGCCTCGGATCGTACGTCGTGCCGTGACCCGCGGGCCAATCAGATGCGCCTCATCCTGCACACGGCGGCTTATTGGCTGCTTCTCACTCTGCGCGCTGCCGCGCCCAAGCGTTCCTCTTGGAGAACGGCCGAGTTCACGACGCTGCGATTGCGGCTGATCAAGATCGCCGCCCGCGTCGTCGAGGGCGCCGCTCGAATTCGCCTCTGGCTGCCGACAGCTTGCCCGGACGCAGCGATCTTCCGGCTGCTCGCCGGCCGCTTCGCCGCTGCGGGACCATGACCCACGGGGCGATGTGCCCCGCCGAACCCTTCCCGCAACCTCCAGCCCTCGACCCAATAAAATCCCGATCAGCGTCGTAACGAACGCGATGGATCAGCCTTGTCACACTTCAAAAGAATCGTGGTGCGCCGAAAATCGCGCTACGCTCGTGAATACAAACGGTTAGCTCCGATAGCAACCGAACGGCCGAAATCGCGGGAGGTCCGCAACGTGCCCACTTGCCGAAATTGCCACGCCAGGTTTCCCCCGTGTCAGCCGGCCGGCCCGAGGCCATTGCCGATTTCCTGGTTGCGCGAACCTATGACTGCGGGCGTATGATCTTCGTCGAATCGGGGTCGCTATGAGACTGACCAAGCTACAAAGTCAGATCATTGCAGACTATGACGCGCTTGCCGCGCCATCAAAAATCGACGTTAGGCTGCTACCTGCCGACGCTGAGGACCGTACGCTCTGCTTGCGCCTTGTCTTTCATGAATGGGTGCGCGCCCAGGTGATCATGAAGTACGCGCTCATCGATGAGTATCTCGCCTGCATTATTGCCAACTACTATTTTGGCAGACCAAAAGAGCCCCACTACGGCAAGTTATGGCGGACAAAGAAATTCCAAAGATTTAACCACCACGTATTGGACGAGTTGTACCTTCCGAAGAAAAGGGACTTGGTGCACGCAATTAAGCCATTTCCGTCAGCGATCACCAGCAAGATCATGAAGATTAATGATGTGCGCAACGCTCTGGCGCATAGCTTCTTCCCCCAGAACCGTCGCCGCTACCGTAAGCAGGGGCGGAAACCGGCCTATGGCGGCGTGGCTTATGATGGAATTGATATATTCACTCGGCTTGGATACGAAAAGTTCTATAGCGACGCCAGCGACGTGATGGAACTTCTGCACCGCCGCGCGTTACCGCCGTTCGGTCCAGCTTGGTAGCCAGCCACGAACACATCTGTTTTGGATACACGTCACTGTCCGCTTACGACGCGTGACCGAACGCTACATCGCAGCCTGGATCGGCGCGAGGCGGATGTCGGAGTCAGATTGGCGGACTTCCGCTCCGAGTTCAGCGTGAGACGAACGGCGCCCTTCGCGTCATGTCCGCTTGCGGGCTTTAAGCGGCCGTAGGATGCCAGCGGCATTGCTTCTGGGATCTGCCAGAAGCAGAAATGGCCAGCCTTATTGGATCACATGAAACCCGGATTGCGGGGTAGATACTGAGTCCAATTTCCAAACTCGCGCGTCGATACGAGAACCATGGGAAACGTAATGCGCATCCCGTGGCTCCACGGCAATACTGAGAGCGACGTCGCTCGTGCCGGGAAGGAACGCCGACACGTGCGGAGAACCGCTATTTGCAGCCAAATCCAGCGCGGTCTTGAAGGCGGCGCCGAGGACCTTCGGTTGCGCGACGCCTAGTGGTCCAATATGGCCGCTAGGAGAGATGTAGGCGTAGCCCACGCAATCGTCATCTTCGTAAAAGACGACACCACGCAAGCCGCTGTCCTTAATCAGATACCGGTGATGCTTCTCGCGTGAAACCCCCAACGCCTGCTCGTCAATGTGGGCGACGCTCCGCAGATGCGATGGGATATCCTCAATCGGCGCATAGCGCAATTGCGCGCCCGACGAACGACCCATCAGGACTTCGTGCGCGACATCGAAATTATAAATTGGAAGGCGGGGGAACATCCCGTGCTGAATATAGAGTCCTTGCGATACCGTGTTGAACGCGAAGGTGATGAGGGCCTTGTTGGTGGCCCCCGATTTCCGAGCGTGGTCCGACGTTCGCCTGAGAAGTTCATTGCCGATGCCGCGTCCCTGATGAGCGGGAGACACGAACAACTCCGCGAGAAACCACAAGTCGCCGCAGACCCAACTGAAGGCAAAGCCAAGAATTTCACCTGCATCCTCAGCCACCCACAAGCCATCGGGATCGTCCTTCAAGGAAAACGATTGAAACTGAGTGGGACGTAAGACCGCCATTGGTCCAAAGCCGTGACGTTCGGTGAGCTCGTTGATGCTGCGAACGACTAGTTCTTGAGCGCGGTCCAAATCTTGCTCGCGGGCAGGTCGGTATACGAGTGGCATCGGGGCAGGTCCTTGATACAAAATCTATGCGGTATCGTAGCCGCAAAAATCGTCGCTCAGGAAGTACCTTGGAGCCGCTTCGGGCGCACCCGAGCCAACGCCTGACGCATATCTCAAGCTGAGTGGCGGCCGCCGCCGCCCTCCGCTTTTGCTCATACGGTCCACGCCTCTATGTCCGGATAGTGGCTGATACCGGAAACGCGCATTGGGCGCTTACGTCCGTCGGCTTATCGCGGCGGCTTTATGAGCCGGCGCGCTAGCACCGCATCGGCCCAGACCGAATCGTCGTTCCCGCGAAGGCGGGAACCCAGAGAACCCCTGCGTGCCCGCTCCCCGCATTCGCGCGGACAAGCTTCGCGGGCATGACGACGAGGCGTTTCGGCTTGCTCGGATTCCGCTCTGATTTACGCGAAATCCTCGGCGAGGGCGGCGCGCACGGCATCGGGCATCACCGCGATATGGCCGTAATTCGGATGGTCGATGCCGACGTGGATCGCGGCGCCGCTTGAGCGGAACTTCGCCTTTTGCGCCGGCGTGAAGGGAAAGCGCAGGAACTGCACCGCCGAGGCCTTGCCCTCGGGCGAGGTGTTCTCGCGCGTCGGATCGGGGAGACCCACGATGCGCTCGCCCGCGACCTCGATATAGACCTTGTTCTCGATGCCGCCCAAGCGCGCCAGCATGGCGTCGCGGCGTTGCGGATCCTCGATCTCGATCATCACCGTGGCGATGAGCTCGTCGCCCTGCGGGATGAGCGGATTATAGGCCGCCAGCTCGTCGACGATCTGCGCCTCGCCGCCATGCTCGATATGCAGCATCTCGTGGACCTGGTGCCACATCGTCTCGTAATTCTCGAAATAGCAGGTGACGAACGGCCCGACCTCGACGCGGCGGTTGCGCTTCATCTCGGCGAGTTGCCGCTTCAAGTCGCGGCGGTCGCGGGCGTAAGCGGCGGGATCGAGGATGTCGGCGCGGGTGATGACGCGCTTTGCGGTCATGGCGGGACTCCATAGGCGAGGGCCATCAGCTCGATGGGGTGAAGGGCGGCGCGCGGCTCGGTGCCGAGCGCCGCGACGCCTTGGCGAAGATGGAGCGCGGCGAGCGGGCATTCGGAGGCGAGATAGGTCTTGGCCGCTTGCGCCGCCTGGCGCGCGGCCGGCCGGCCCACCTTCATCGCGACCTCGAAATTGCCGCGCTTCACGCCCCACGAGCCGCCATGGCCCGAGCAGCGCTCGATCACGTCGATTTGGGGCTCGGGCAGGAGGCGCAGCATCTCGACCGCCTTGGCGCCCATGTTCTGCGCGCGGGCATGGCAGGCGAGGTGCAAGCTGACCCCGCCGGGCAAGGCCACCATGCCGGGCGCGAGGCCCTCCTTCCTGGCGATGTCGACGACGTATTCGCTCAGATCGAAGGTGGCGCGGGCGAGTTTCGCAATGGAATCGTCCTTCGGCAGCAGCAGCGGCCACTCGAATTTGAGCATCAATGCGCAGGACGGGACCAGCGCCACAATATCATTTCCCTCATCGATCGAAGGCGCCAAGGCGGCGGCGATTTTGCGCGCGCTCGCCGCGACGCGCGACAGTTCCCCCTGCTCGAATTGCGGCATGCCGCAACAGCCGGGATAGGCGACCTCGGTGGCGACGCCGTTCCGGGCCAGCACCGCGCGCGCGGCCTCGCCGATGCCCGGATTGTTGTAGTTCACGAAGCACGTCGCATAGAGCACCGCCTTGCGGCCGAAAGCGGGCGCGCTCGCGTCGGGCTCGAGCGGCGCGGAAGCCGCGCGCAGCTCGAAGGTGCGGGCATGAAATTTCGGCAGGGCGGCGTGGCGATCGATGCCCGCGATCCTTTCCATCGTCGGGCGCGTCAGCGTGTTGCCGAGCTTCGTCGCCCAGTTCGCCAGCGGCGCCACGAGCCTCGCCAATTCGCCGTTGCGGTCGGTTTCGGCGAGCGCGCGATCGGCCCAGCCGATCTTGCCCAGTTTCTCCTGCGCCGCGCGATAGCGCAGCATCAGATGCGGGAAATCGACATTGAATTCGTGCGGCGGCACATAGGGGCATTTCGTCATGAAGCAGAGGTCGCACAGCGTGCAGGCCTCGGCGACCTGGGCATATTCCGCGGGCTTGACGCTGTCGAGCTCGCCCGAGGGCGATTGATCGATCAGATCGAACAGCCGCGGAAAGCTATCGCACAGATTGAAGCAGCGCCGGCAGGTGTGGCAAATGTCAAAGACGCGCTCCATCTCGGCATCGATCTTCGCCAGATCGTAGAAATCCGGATCTTCCCAGGCAATGGAGTGACGCGTCGGCGCGCCGAGACCGCCCTCGCGCATGTCACGCTTCTCCTTGGTCGAATGGAAGCTTGCGCCGGGGCGCGGATCGCCCGCGCCCCTTGCGCGTTAGCCTGGCCGACGCTCAGCCGGCGAATTTCACCCGAGGGTATCGAGCGCCCTTTGGAACCGGCCGGCGTGCGACTTCTCGGCCTTGGCGAGAGTCTCGAACCAGTCGGCGATCTCGTCGAAGCCTTCCTGGCGGGCGGTGCGCGCCATGCCCGGATACATGTCGGTGTATTCGTGGGTCTCGCCGGCGACGGCCGCAACAAGATTCTTGCGGTTGGGCCTATGGGCTTGCCGGTCGCCGGATCGCCAACCTCGGCGAGATATTCGAGGTGGCCATGCGCATGGCCGGTCTCGCCCTCGGCGGTCGAGCGGAACACGGCAGCGACGTCATTGTAGCCTTCGACATCGGCCTTTTGCGCGAAATAGAGATAGCGGCGATTGGCTTGGCTTTCGCCCGAAAACGCTTCCTTGAGATTGGCTTCGGTCTTCGACCCTTGCAGCTTCGGCATGATGCTCTCCTCTTAGATTAGAACATTTCTAATTTAGGCGCTTCCGGGCACCTCGTCAAGCCTCGAGGCTAGCTTTTCTTCTTTGCCAACCCGGATCGTCACGTCGACTCGCGTGATCGCGCCCTGGGGCGGCTGAGGGAGATTCGTGACGTTGATGCGGTCGCTCGCGATATCCATCAACCGGCCGGAATCCTCGAAGAAGAAATGGTGATGCTCGGTCATGTTAGTGTCGAAATAGGAACGGCCAGGATTGACCACGACCTCGCGCAGCAGTCCCGCCGCGATGAACTGGTGGAGGGTGTTGTAGACGGTGGCGAGCGAGACCGGCACCGAGGCCGCCTGTGCCTCGCCATGGAGCTGCTCGGCGGTGACATGGCGGTCGCCCTTCTCGAATAGCAGCCGCGCCAGGGCAAGCCGCTGCCGCGTCGGCCGCAGTTTGGCCGCGTGCAGCAATTCCAGGGCGTTGGCAAAGGGGCGCGTGGCGGTCATGCGGACCATATGGGTGCTTGAGACGGATTAGTTTAGAGGCAGTCCAAAATTAACCCGGGCGAGCGTACCAGCCAAGCCCGATCGGACCGATGGCGGCGGCATCACGGACTTGTGACGCCAAGACTTGGGTTCATCCGCCAGTCTCGAGGCGCTCGACCAACTCGCGCACCGTCGGTATGAATCCGTTGGCGTAAAACGGATCCTTGGCGAAGCGGAAGGCATTGTGGCCCGAGAACATTAGCTCGAATTCGCAATCGTCCGAATGGCTGATCGCCTGGAGCGTCTTCTGGATGCAGAAGCTGCGCGGATCGGATTTCTTACCGGTGGTGCCGGCCTCGTTCTGCGCCCAGTTCGAGAACTGGCAGGCCGACAAGCAACCCATGCAATTGATTTGATCGTTGCGGATCTCGAGCGCCTTTTTCGTCGTCACGAAGATCAGTGTCGAATCCGGCGTCCGAAGCGCCTCGACGAAGCCTTGGCCAATCCAGGTCAGCGCGCGCTCGCGGTCATGCGGCGTGAGGTAGACGATGCGATTTCTCGCGCCCACCTCGAGCGGCGCCAGGTGATCGCCCACGGGCTCGATCGAATAGGCCACCTGGCGCTCGTTGCGCTCGGTCAGCTCGGTGATGAAGCTGTTGCGGACCGCGGATGAATAAAATCCGGTCGGGCTGAAATGGTTGAGATAGACGTCACCTTCCTTGAGCACCAGCAGCTTGCGCTTCCACGCATCGGAAATCGGGCTTTCCTTGGTAAGAAGCGGCCGCGTGCCGAATTGGAACGCGGTCGGCCCAAGATCGGGATTATCGATCCAGTCTTCCCATTCCCGCAGGCACCACACCCCGCCCGCCATGAAAATCGGCGTCCGATCGAGGCCGAATTCACGCATCAATTGGCGCAGCTCGAGGACGCGCGGGAATGGCGGCTCGGGCTGCTCGGGATCCTCGCTGTTGGACAGCCCGTTATGCCCGCCGGCGAGCCACGGGTCTTCGTAGACGACGCCGCCGAGCCAGTCGCGGAATTTGTGATAGGCACGCTTCCACAGGGCGCGGAAGGCACGCGCCGAGGAAACGATCGGATAGTAATAGACACCATAGCGCTCGCAGATTTCGGCGATCCGGTAGGGCATTCCGGCGCCGCAGGTGACGCCGTTGACGAGGCCGCGCGCGCCCTCGAGAACACCGTGCAGAATGCGCTCGGCCGCCGCCATCTCCCACAGCACGTTCATGTGGATGCGGCCTTGGCCGTTCGAGCGCTCATAGGCCATGCGCGCCTGATTGATCCCGCCCTCGATCGAGAACTTGATCAGCTCTTCATGGCGCTCGCGCCGCGTGCGGCCGTGATAGATCTGCGGATTCTTGTTGCCATGCTCGTCGAAACTGTCGGCATTGACACCCGAGAAGGTTCCGACGCCGCCGCAGGCTGCCCAAGCGCCCGAGCTCTCGCCGTTCGAGACGGAGATGCCCTTGCCGCCCTCGACCAAGGGCCACACCTCACGCCCAGAAATCACCACCGGGTTGAGCGTCTTCACCGTCCTCACCCTCCCGAAAGCGGCCGGCCGATCAGGGCGCGGCTTTCGCTTCCTCGCGATGACGGCGCTCCTCGGCGGGCTTGCCACCGAGATCCTCGCCGGTTGCCTGATCCACCTGCTTCATGCTGAGCTTGACCTTGCCGCGGTCGTCAAAGCCCAGCACCTTGACCTTGACCTGGTCGCCGACCTTGACGATGTCGGTGGTCTTGCCGACGCGCTGCGGGGCAAGCTCGCTGATGTGCACGAGGCCGTCGCGCGCGCCGAGGAAATTGACGAAGGCGCCGAAATCCACGGTCTTCACAACCTTGCCGTTGTAGATCACGCCGAGCTCGGGTTCGGCGACGATGCCGCGAATCCAGTCGATCGCCGCCTTCGAGGCGTCGGCATCGACGGCCGCGACCTTGATCGTGCCGTCGTCCTCGATGTCGATCTTGGCGCCGGTGACTTCGCAGATCTCGCGGATCACCTTGCCGCCCGAGCCGATAACCTCGCGGATTTTGTCCTTGGGGATGGTGATCGTGGTGATGCGCGGTGCGTTGGACGACACGCCTTCGCGCGCCGCCTCGAGCGCTTTCGACATTTCGCCGAGGATGTGGATTCGTCCGGCCTGGGCCTGATGGAGCGCCACGCGCATGATCTCCTCGGTGATCGAGGTGATCTTGATGTCCATTTGCAGAGCGGTAACGCCCTGCTGCGTTGCCCGCGACCTTGAAGTCCATGTCGCCGAGATGATCCTCGTCGCCGAGGATGTCGGAGAGGACGGCGAATTTATCCGCCTCCTTGATGAGGCCCATGGCGATTCCCGCGACCGGGCGCGCGAGCGGAACGCCCGCGTCCATCAGCGACAGCGATGCACCGCACACCGTCGCCATCGAGGACGAGCCGTTGGACTCGGTGATCTTCGGAGACGACGCGGATGGTGTAGAGGAAATTTCTCTTTTTCGGGCAGCAGCGGATGGACGGCGCGCCAGGCGAGCTTGCCGTGGCCGATCTCGCGCCGTCCGGGCGAGCCCATGCGGCCGGCCTCGCCGGTGGCATAGGGCGGGAAGTTGTAGTGCAGCATGAAATGCGCGCGGTACTCGCCTTCGAGCGCGTCGATGATCTGCTCGTCCTGGCCGGTGCCAAGGGTCGCGACCACGATCGCCTGAGTCTCGCCGCGGGTGAATAGCGCCGAGCCATGCGCGCGCGGCAGCACCCCGACCTCGACCGAGATCGGGCGCACCGTCTTGGTGTCGCGCCCGTCGATGCGGGCGTTGCCATCGAGGATCGCCCCACGCACGATGTCCTTCTCGATTTCCTTGAACAGCTTTCCGGCGAGGGCTTTCTCTGCCTCGTCGGCGAACAACGCGTCGATCTTCGCCTTCGCCGCGTCGATCTTGTTCGAGCGCGTCTGCTTTTGCTGCTCGGCATAGGCCGCGGCGAGATCGCCGGCGACGGCGTCGCGCAAGCGTGCCTCGATCGTCGCGGCGGCGGCGGGTTTTTCGGGCAGCGCCCAGGGCTCCTTGGCGGCGGCCTCGGCCAGTTCGATGATCGCCTGGAGCACCGGCTGGAACGCGCGATGACCGAACATCACCGCGCCGAGCATCACCTCCTCGGACAATTCCTTGGCTTCGGATTCGACCATCAGCACGCCTTCGATCGTGCCGGCAACGACGAGATCGAGTTGCGAGCTGGGCAGTGAGTCGATCTGCGGATTGAGGACATATTGCCCGTCGATATACCCGACGCGCGCGCCGCCGATCGGACCGAGGAACGGAATGCCCGGAGAGGGTCAGCGCGGCCGAGGCACCGACCAATGAGACGATGTCGGGATCGTTCTCGAGATCGTGGCTCAACACCGTGCAGACGACTTGAGTCTCGTTCCGGAATTCGGGCGCAAAGAGCGGGCGGATCGGCCGGTCGATAAGGCGCGAGGTCAGCACCTCTTTTTCCGACGGCCGTCCTTCGCGCTTGAAGAAGCCGCCCGGGATCTTGCCCGCGGCGAATGTCTTTTCCTGATAGTTCACGGTCAGCGGGAAGAAGTCGATCCCGGCCCGCGGCTGCTTCGCGGCGACCGCGGTGCACAGCACCGTGGTCTCGCCATAGGTCGCCAGCACCGCGCCATCGGCTTGCCTTGCGATCCTGCCGGTCTCGAGAACGAGGCGGCGGCCGCCCCACATCAACTCTTTTCTAAATACCTCGGACATGATTCGATTCTCTTTCTGCTCTCTTGGCTCTCTGGTGAAAGACATGGGGACGCGGCGCGCGCAACCAAGAGGTGCGGCGCGGCGACGGCGCCCCGAAAATTCGGCGTGTGGCGGCGAGGGCTCAGCGGCGGAGCCCCAGCCGCTCGATCAACTGCGTGTAGCGGGTCTCGCTAGTGCGCTTCAGGTAGTCGAGCAGACTGCGACGCTGGCCGACCATGACCAGCAAGCCGCGCCGCGAGTGGAAATCCTTTTGGTGCTGCGTCAGATGCTCGGTCAGATGGACGATCCGCTCGGATAGCAGCGCGACCTGCACTTCCGGGGAACCGGTATCGCCGTCCTTGCGGGCGTATTCCTTGACCAACTCTTGCTTGCGCGCGAGCGAAAGCGACATCGATATCTCCTTGACCTAGAAGTTCATCACCCGCACGGGCCGGATCAGACCAGCCTCGACGGAGGCGAGCGCCACCAGCCTGCCATTGCTGGTTGCCCAAACTGTCGCGCCATCGTCCATGGCACCGATGCGCGCCCGATCCGCCGGCTGCAACGGCGTCACGGACTGGCCATGGCGCAACGCCCGAACTTCTTCCTCGGTCACGGCCAGCGCCGGGATGTCGTCCAGCGGGGTCTCAACCGGAAGCAGATGCTCGGAACTCACCAGACTATGGCCCATGGCAGCCAATTTATCCAGGGAAATCGCCTTCGCGAGGGTGAAACCGCCGACCGACAGGCGGCGCAGTGCCGTGATATGGGCGTAGCTGCCAAGCGCCCGGCCCAAATCGCGCGCCAGCGCCCTAATATACGTGCCCTTGCCGACCTCCGCCTCGAATCGAGCGGTGTCGGGATCGAGCATGTCGAGCAGATCGAGACGATCGACCACCACGCGACGGGCGGCAAGATCGAGCGCCACCCCCTGGCGCGCCAAATCGTAGGCGCGCTCGCCCGCGACCTTGATCGCGGAATAATCGGGCGGGCGCTGATCGATGATGCCGGCGAAAGACGGCAGCGCCGCGAGAATGGCCTCGCGCGTCGGACGGATCGCGCTCGTAGCCGTGATCCGGCCACCGGCATCGTCGGTATCGCGCGCCTCGCCCCAGCGCAGAGCGAAGCGATAAACCTTTCGGCCCGCCACGGCATAGGCCATGGTCTTCGTCGCTTCTCCCAAAGCCACGGGCAGAACGCCGGTGGCAAGAGGATCCAGCGTGCCGCCATGCCCAGCCTTGGCGGCGTCGATGAGGCGCCGGAGCATGCCGACCGCATGGCTCGATGTCATGCCCGGCGGTTTGTCGAGGACGATCCAGCCATGGATGGGCTGGCCGATGGGTTTACGCGCCATCGTCGAATTCGCGGGGCGTCAGGTCGCGCGCGACATCGGGGCGACGGAGCAACGCGTCGATCCGGCTCGCCCGGTCGAAACTGGCATCGAGCTCGAAGGCGATGGTCGGGGCGACGCGCAATTTCACTTCGCGCGCCACCCGCATGCGCAGATAGGCGGCGCCGCGCCGCAAGCCCGCCAGCGCCGCCGCCGCGTCGCGGCCGCCCAAGGGCATCACAAAGGCGGTGGCGTGCTTGAGATCGGGCGAGACGCGCACTTCGGTTACGGTGATCCGAATGTACTGCAAGGCCGGATCGCGCACGGCGCCGCCGGCGAGGATGCGCGCGAGCGCATGGCGGATCTCCTCGCCGACGCGGAGCTGGCGCTGGCCGGGCGGAGGCGCGGATTTCTTCGTCGGTCGCGGCATGCTCTCTCCGCCCCGGCTATAGCGCGCGGGCGACCTCTTCGACCTCGAAGCACTCGATAACGTCGCCCTTTTCGATATTGTCATAATTCTCGAAGGCCATGCCGCATTCGAAGCCCTCGCGCACCTCGCGGACCTCATCCTTGAAGCGCTTCAAGGTCTTGAGGCTGCCTTCGTGGATGACGATGTGGTCGCGCAGCAGCCGAACCTTGGCGCCGCGCTTGACCTGGCCCTCGGTCACCATGCAGCCGGCGACCTTGCCGACCTTGGTGATGTTGAAGACCTCGCGGATCTCGGCATTCCCGAGGAAGCGCTCGCGCTTCGTGGGCGACAACAACCCGCTCAGCGCCGCCTTCATGTCGTCGATTACCTCGTAGATGATCGAGTAATAGCGGATCTCCACGCCGTCGCGGCGGGCAAGGTCGCGCGCCTGCGGATTGGCGCGCACGTTGAAGCCGAGGATGACGGCGTTCGACGCCTTGGCGAGAATCACATCGCTCTCGTTGATCCCGCCGACCGCGGCATGCAGCACGCGAACCGTGACCTCGTCGGTGCCGAGCTTGTCCAGCGACGCCGTGATCGCCTCGAGCGAGCCCTGCACGTCGGACTTGACCACGACCGCGAATTCTCTCGTGGCGCCGGCTGCGGCCTGGGCGAACATCTGCTCGAGCGTGCCGCGCGCGCCGGCCGTCGCCTGGCGCTCGCGGCGCAGGCGTTGGCGGTAATCGGCGATGTCGCGGGCCTGGACTTCGCTCTCGGCGACGATGAAATCGTCGCCCGCCATGGGCGTGCCGTTGAGTCCCAGAACCTCGACCGGCATCGACGGCGTGGCCTCGTCGATATTCATGCCGCGGTCGTCCACGAGCGCGCGGACGCGGCCCCATTCGCTGCCCGAGACGAAGATGTCGCCGACCTTGAGCGTGCCGCGCTTGATCAACACGGTCGCCACCGGCCCGCGGCCGCGCTCCAGCTTGGCCTCGATCACGCTGCCTTCGGCGGAACGGTTCGGATTGGCCTTGAGATCGAGGATTTCGGCCTGCAGCAGGATCGCTTCCTCGAGCTTGTCGAGGTTGATTTTCTTCAACGCCGACACTTCGATGTCGAGCACGTCGCCGCCCAATTTCTCGACCACCATCTCGTGTTGGAGCAATTCCTGGCGGACGCGCTCGGGATTAGCGTCCGGCTTGTCGATCTTGTTGATCGCCACGATGATTGGCGCGTTCGCGGCCTTGGCGTGGCGGATGGCCTCGACGGTCTGCTCCTTGATGCCGTCATCGGCGGCGACGACCAGCACCACGATATCGGTGACATGGGCGCCGCGCGCGCGCATCGCGGTGAAAGCCGCGTGGCCTGGGGTGTCGATAAAGGTGATGCGTTGGCCGTTCTTGAGCATCACCTGATAGGCGCCGATGTGCTGCGTGATGCCGCCGGCCTCGCCCGAGACCACGTCGGTCTGGCGCAGCGCGTCGAGAAGCGAGGTCTTGCCGTGGTCGACATGGCCCATCACGGTGACGACTGGCGGCCGAGGCTCAAGCGATTCCGGCGGATCGACTTCGCCCTTCAAGCCAATTTCGACGTCGGCCTCGGAGACGCGCTTGATCCGGTGGCCGAATTCGGCAACCACCAGCTCGGCCGTGTCGGCATCGATCGACTGGTTGATCGTCGCCATCACGCCCATCTTCATCAGCGATTTGATGACGTCGGTGGCGCGTTCGGCCATGCGGTTGGCAAGCTCCTGCACGGTGATGGTTTCAGGTACCACCACATCGCGCGCGAACTTGGTTTGCTCCTGCAACATCTGGAGCGCGCGCTGTTTTTCGCGCTCCCGGCGGCGCATCACCGAGGCCAAGCTGCGCTGGCGTTCGCCCTCGTCCTCGTTCAGCACTTTAGTGACGGTAAGCTTGCCGGTGCGCCGTTGCTGATCGCGTCGCGGCGCCGCGGGTGCCCGCCTTGCGCCGGCGCCGCCGCGCAGCGCGCGCTTGGGCTCTTCCTCGATCTCTTCCTCTACGACCTTGACCTTGCCCGCAGCCGTGAGCGCCGCGACCTTGGCGGCGGCGGCCTTGCCGGCGCGCTCGGCAATCTCGCGGCGGGAATCCTCATCGGCCTTTTCGGCCTTGCGCCGGGTGTCGTCTTCGGCCTTGCGCCGGACTTCCTCGTCGGCCTTTTGGTGCGCCTCAGTGTCGGATTTACGGCGGGCTTCTTCCTCGGCGTGAGCCGCCGCTTCGATGGCGCGGCGCGATTCTTCTTCGCGCTGCCGGTCGCTTTCGACGAGCGCCTGGCGGCGGGTTTCCTCATCGGCGCGGATCGCGCCCTTGAGGGCGCGCACGCGATGCGCCTTCTCTTCCTCGGTCAGACCCTGAGGCAACACCGCGGCGCGGCGCACCGGCGCGATGGCGGGCTTGGCCGCGGCCGGTGCCGGCGCCTCCGCTGGCGCGATCTCGGCCGGCCTCTCGAGCGTCGGACCGACGACGCGCTTTTTTCGCACTTCGACCTGCACGGTCTTGGTGCGGCCATGCGGGAAGCTCTGGCGCACCTGACCGGTTCTCGATCGGCTTGCGCAATTCGAGCTTTCCGCCGGGGCGGCCTAGGCTCAAGGGGCGTTTTTCTTGGTCCGTGTTATCGCTCACTCGCATCCACCCTTGCACCGGCGCGGAAACCCACCAGCCGCCGCGCCTCGGCGAGAAACAAATCCGTTAGCGGTCCCGGCTTGAGCGCCACATGCACCGCGTGCTCGCGTCCGAAAACCGCGCCCAACTCGGCCGCACTCAAACACGTAACCAACGCCGCACCCGGCGCCAGCGCGCCGAGCCGCATCCGGCCGTCCGCGGCGCCGTCCATGGCCTCGACCAGCACCGCGATGTCCGACCGGGCGAGCGCGGCCTTGACCTTGACGAAGCCCGCCAGCGCTAGGCCGGCCCGACGGGCCAAGCCGAGCAGCTCGGCGCAGCGCCGCACAAGCAAGGCTTCGACGCGGTCTTCGAGGCCGGCTTCCACCGCGACCGGCGCCTTCGCCGCCCGCGCGAAAAGCCGCTTCGTTACGGCCTGTTGCACTATATCTCGGCGCGCCGACAACCACAAACCCCGGCCCGGCAAGCGGCCTGCGAGATCGGGCACGATGCGGCCGCCGGGATCGACCACGAAACGCAGCAATTCCGCCTTGGGCCGGATGGCGCCCGTGACGAGACAGCGCCGCGTCGGAGCGTCTTCGGGAGCATCGCCATCGGGCGCGAACTCTTGCAGCGTCACGGCCAAAGCCTACCCCGCCTTGGGCGGCGGCGGCGCTTCCGCAGCGGGTTTTTCGTCGGCGAACCAGTGGGCGCGCGCCGCCATGATGATGGCGTTGGCCTCGGCCTCTTCGAGTTTCACCGCCGAGCCCGCCATCTCGATCAGCTCATCGGCGGCGAGATCGGCGAGGTCGTCGAGGGTCTTGACGCCCTTTTCGCCGACCGCCACCAGGAGCGCGGGAGTGACGCCCGGAATCGCCGCGACCTCGTCGGCGACGCCCAGCTCCTTGCGGCGCGACTCGAAGCGCTCGTCGCGCTGCTTCAAAAAGGCCTGCGCGCGCTGTTGCAGCTCGCCCGCCACTTCCTCGTCGAATCCCTCGACCTGAGCCAGTTCCTGCACCGGGATGAAGGCCACTTCCTCGACCGAGGTAAAGCCCTCGGTCACCAGGAGATGCGCGATAACGTCGTCGACATCGAGCGCCTCGATGAACATTGCGCTGCGGGTACGGAATTCTTCCTGGCGTCGCTCGCTCTCCTCGGCTTCGGTCAGGATGTCGATGTCCCAGCCGGTGAGCTGCGAGGCGAGCCGCACGTTCTGGCCGCGCCGGCCGATGGCGAGCGAGAGCTGCTCGTCGGGGACGACAACTTCGATCCGCCGCTGCTCTTCGTCCATCACCACCTTGGCGACTTCGGCGGGCGCCAGCGCATTGACGACGAAGGTAGCGGGATCGCCCGACCACGGGATAATGTCGATCTTCTCGCCCTGGAGTTCGGCCACCACGGCCTGAACGCGGCTGCCCCGCATGCCGACGCAGGCGCCGACCGGATCGATACCGCTGTCGTTGGAGATGACGGCGATCTTGGCGCGGCTGCCGGGATCGCGCGCCACTGCCTTGATCTCGATGATGCCGTCGTAAATCTCGGGCACTTCCTGGGCGAACAGTTTGGCCATGAATTGCGGATGGGTGCGCGACAGAAAAATCTGCGGCCCGCGCACTTCCTGGCGCACGTCGTAAATATAGGCGCGCACGCGCTCGCCCTGGCGGAAGCTTTCGCGCGGCAGCAGCTCGTCGCGCCGCAGCATCGCCTCGGCGCGGCCGAGATCGACGACGACATTGCCGAACTCGGCGCGCTTCACCAACCCGTTGACGATCTCGCCGACGCGATCCTTGAACTCGTTGTATTGGCGCTGACGCTCGGCATCGCGGACGCGCTGCACGATCACCTGCTTGGCGGTCTGCGCGGCGATCCGGCCGAAATCGATGGGCGGCAGCGGATCGGTGAGGAAATCGCCGATCTCGGCTTCGGGGTTGAGAACTTGCGCCTCGGCCAGCGCGATCTGCGTGGCCTCGTTGGTGACCGGGTCCGCCACTTCGCGGAAGCGCATCAGCTTGATCTCGCCGTTCTTGCGGTCGATTTCGGCGCGGATGTCGTATTCGAGACCGTATTTTGAGCGGCCGGCCTTTTGGATCGCCTGCTCCATCGCTTGGAGCACTTCGCCGCGGTCGATGCCCTTGTCGCGGGCAACGGTGTCGGCGACTTGCAGAAGCTCGGGCCTGGGATAGGAAGTGGTAGCCATGGCGGCTGTTCTCTTCTAGCTGCGAGTGTGCGGTTCGGTGGCGGCGATGAGCGCGTCGGTGAGAACGAGCTTCGCATGGGCGATCGCGGACAGCGGCAGCGCTACGGCATCCGCCCCCATCATCAGCTTCACCGCTTCGCCCTCGACGCCGAGAAGCTTGCCGCGAAAGCGCTTGCGGCCGTCGATCGGGCGCCGCAATTCGATCTTGGCCTCGAAACCGGCAAAGCGGTCGTAATCGGCGCGACGGACCAGTGGCCGGTCGATCCCCGGCGAACTGATCTCGAGATAATAGGACGACGCGATCGGATCGGCGACATCGAGCAGCGCCGAGACGGCCTGGCTTACGGTGGCGCAATCCTCGACGGTCATCGCGCCGTCGTCGCGTTCGGCCATGATCTGCAAGGTTGGCCGCCCGCCGCCGGTCAGGCTGACGCGCACGACGCGGTAGCCCATCGCCTGCAGCGACGGCGCAATCAACGCCTCGATTTGATTCGGGTCGAACAAGGGTTTGCCGAGCTCCAATAACAAAAAGTGGGCCATCTGGCCCACCAACCGAATGACCCCACGCGACGCGGCGGGTCTATGGGACTCTTATTTTGTTCGAAATATAGCGATTTTTCAGGGACCTGCAAGACCGGCCGCGCCATTGGTGAGCGGCCTCCGATAATCCTTACCCGGCCACGCCGGGATCGGGCCGCGTGCGCCGCCGATAACGCAAGAGCCGCGGGGCCCGGCCTTGCGCCGCCGCTTTTTTTTCGTAGCGCGTCTCGGGCCAATCCGCGGGACGCGGACGGCTTGAGATCGGCACGAAGGCCGGATGAGAATCGCAGCGTTCGGTCATCCACTGCGCGTAATCGGCATCGTCGGTCGCGAGCCGCAGCTCGGCGCCGTCGGCCATCGCCTCGCCCAGATGGTCAAGCGGCTCGATGGCGACGATGCGGCGCTTCTTGTGGCGCTCTTTTGGCCAAGGATCGGGAAACAGGATGAAGACGCGGGCCAAGCAGCGCGGCGCGAGCGCAGCGATGAGAAGCCGCGCATCATCGGTAAAGAGCCGCAGATTGGCGAGAGCGCCGGCTTCTATCTCCGCCAGCAGCCGCGCGATCCCCGGCTCGAACACTTCGCACCCGAGCAGGCCGCAAGTTGGGTTGGCGCCGGCCTGAAACGCGAGATGCTCGCCGGCGCCGAACCCGATCTCGAGCCAGACTTCTTTCGTCGTTACGGGAAACAAGCGATGTGGATCGAGCTTTCCGGTTGCCGGCAACTCGAAACGCAGCGCCGGCAGCGCGCTGCCAAGCAACGCGCGCTGGCCGGCGCGCAATGGGCGGCCGCGACGTCTGCCGTAAAGCCGCCGTTGCGGCGTGCCGTCCGAAGGAAAAATCATCCCGGCAGATGTGGCAGGCGCGGGCTTGGCCCGTCAAGCACGCCCGGCCCCGATTTAGCCGACCGCCTCGGCATTAGGATAAGCAGCGGCAAGCGCCTTCGTCAGCTCGAATATCCGGCGTTTGATTTGCGGATCCGAGATGCGCAGATAGGCGCGCACCAGCTCGAGCGTCTCGCGCTTCATCATCGGGTTCGGTTGATAGGGCTCGACGGCGGCCTCGCTCAAGCCGGCAGCTTGCCGCGCGCCGGCCAGTTCCTCGAAGAAAAACGCGACCGGCACGTCGAGCACGCGCGACAGTTCGAACAGCCGGCTCGCTCCGATGCGGTTAGCGCCGCGCTCATATTTCTGGACTTGCTGGAAGGTAAGGCCGATGGCGTCGCCGAGCTTTTCCTGGCTCATGCCCAGCAGGGTGCGGCGCAGTCGAACCCGCGAGCCGACATGTACGTTGACGGGATTCGGCTTTTCCGCTCTCTGCCTTCGCCTTTGAGTATCCGTCATGCCGATATTCATCTGAGCCCAGGATCGAGCTCAATGACTAATGCCGCCCTTTACTGCAACATGCCATTGTATGTAGTGCCTATCATGCGCCGAACTGTCGCGCCAGCTTAAATTGCGTCTAAAACGCACGCTGTCTCTAATATTTGTGCACAACTTCGAGTAAAGTTCAACGGTCCTAGCCCGCCTTATTCACGACGGGAGCGATTGTAGGCTGGCGGATGTAGCGTAAGCCGCTGATTGCGAGCATGATTTTGTTGTCAGGACAGAGTTGAAGCCGCGATCACGGAGCGCCACATCCGCCATGAACAAAGATAACCTCCTGCCGTTTTCCCTGCCAGCGATTTGCCGCAAGAAAGTGAGCGTAGCTTTCGACGGCGGGATGCTGTCGTCGGATGCGGGCGTGCTGCTGCTGCGCGGGGTCGAGCGGCATCTGGGCGTTGCAGCGCGCCTCGCGACCTGCCTGAAGGATCGCCGTGATTCCGATCGCATCGATCACACGGTCGAGGAGATGCTGCGGCTTCGGATGTTTGCGATCGCGGCGGGGTACGAGGACGCCAACGACTGCAACAAACTGCGGGACGACCCGGTATTCAAGATGGCGGTGGGCCGAGCACCGGGAAGCGGCGAGGCGCTGTGCTCGCAACCGACCATGTCGCGGTTGGAGAATGCGCCGTCGCGGATCGAGATCGCGCGACTGATGCTGGCGCTGGTGGATCAGTTCTGTGCCAGTTACGCGCGGGCGCCGGCTTCGATTATTCTCGACATCGACGACACCTTCGACGCGGTGCATGGCCGGCAGCAGTTATCGCTGTTCAACGCGCATTACGACGAACGCTGCTTCCTGCCGATCCATATCTACGAGGGGACGAGCGGCAAGCCCGTTGCCGTCATCCTGCGCAGCGGCAAGACGCCGGGCGGGATCGAAGTGCGCACGATCCTGAAGCATGTCATTGCCCGCATTCGCCGGCACTGGCCGAAGGTCGACATCCTGGTGCGCGGTGACAGCCACTACGGTCGAGTCAAGGCGATGGATTGGTGCGAAGCCAATGGGATTGGCTACATCTTCGGCTTCGGCGGCAACCCGGTGCTCGCCGGCATGATCCGGTCGGTTGCCGACGCGGTGTGCGTCGAGCGCGCGGTGACCGGAACCGAGAAGCTGCGCCGCTGGAGCCACGCTGCGTTACGGCGCCAAGAGTTGGCAAAGACAGCGCCGTGTCGTCGCCCGGATCGAGGCGACGAAGCTCGGCCTCGATGTCCGTTACGTCGTCACCTCGCTCAAGGGCAGCGCCAAGCATCTCTATGAGACAGTCTACTGTGGCCGCGGCCAAGCGGAGAACTTCATCAAGCTACACAAGGCCCAGCTCGCCTCGGATCGTACGTCGTGCCGTGACCCGCGGGCCAATCAGATGCGCCTCATCCTGCACACGGCGGCTTATTGGCTGCTTCTCACTCTGCGCGCTGCCGCGCCCAAGCGTTCCTCTTGGAGAACGGCCGAGTTCACGACGCTGCGATTGCGGCTGATCAAGATCGCCGCCCGCGTCGTCGAGGGCGCCGCTCGAATTCGCCTCTGGCTGCCGACAGCTTGCCCGGACGCAGCGATCTTCCGGCTGCTCGCCGGCCGCTTCGCCGCTGCGGGACCATGACCCACGGGGCGATGTGCCCCGCCGAACCCTTCCCGCAACCTCCAGCCCTCGACCCAATAAAATCCCGATCAGCGTCGTAACGAACGCGATGGATCAGCCTTGTCACACTTCAAAAGAATCGTGGTGCGCCGAAAATCGCGCTACGCTCGTGAATACAAACGGCTAGCCGTCTTTATGCACCGCTTGCCCGTTTACGGCGATGTCCTCATCAGATTTTGCGATCGTGTCGCCGGCAGTGGTGTAGGGCGCGGGGCATATTGAGCAGGGTTGGCTGCTCGGTCACGCTGCCATTGTTGGCAGACTGACGACGGGATCATCGCTCAACGGCGCGATGGTTTCCAGGCTCATGTAGCGGGCGCGCTGGACGGCCGATTCATCGTTCTGCTCGAGCAGCAACGCGCCGATCAGGCGGATGACGGCGGCTTCGTTCGGGAAGATCCCGACGACCTCGCTGCGCCGTTCGATTTCGCCGTTGAGCCGCTCCAGCGGATTGGTGCTGTGGAGCTTGGCGCGGTGCTGAACCGGGAAGTCCATGTACGCATCAACAAACGAAAGCGGATGATGTCGGCCAGACCGTGGACGATCTGCTCCGGCGCGCGCGGGTCCTTGAGGCAGGCGGCCAATCGATCGGCCACACCCAAGCGCTACTCCACCTCGCGCACAGCGAGGATGCCGGCATCGGACGATAACAGGCCGCCATTGAAACAAGCGACTACGGACTTGCCGCCAACGCGTGACAGTTCGGGCAGCGGCAGCATAGGACCGATCATGGCGGGGGTGGCCTCGCGGAAATGGTGCTGATTGGACTCAACAACCAAATCATACGCTAAATCAGTTAGTTAAGCCACATCCGCCAGCCTGCGGAGCATAATTCGGGCTAGTTCAACATCGTCCGCGATAATTCCGTACGAAACCGTACAGAAGCTTTCGACGGAATTCTATAAATAATAGCGATGACTTTAGAACCAGCTTAGGGCCGTGGAGGCGCCAGATGAGAACGCCCGTGGAGGCGCCAGATGACGGTGGAGGCGAAACGAGCCCCAGAGCGAACCCGAGAGGTAGATTTACGGAACATTCCCAACCAACCGGCAACCTCGTCCTTGACGCGCTCGAAGGAGCCGATTTCCGGCTGTTGGAGCCGTACCTCGAGCTGGTCGTACTCCGCAAGGGCCAGGTGCTGTGCCGGCGGAATGAGGAGGTCGACTATGTTTATTTCCCTCGGACCACAATGGTGTTGCTCATCCGAGATTTCGAGGACGGCAACGCGATCTCCGTGGGTGCGATTGGCAGACGCGGCGGTTTCGGAATGAGCCGGGCAATCCTGGGTCCGGAGCCTTCGCTCCTCGAGGCCAGAGTTGCGATTGCTGGCACCGCCTATCGCATCGAATCGTGCCGTGTTCGCGAGGCGGCGATGAAGAGCCAGGCGTTCGAGCTGATCGTCTTCCGCGCGGCCACCGCGTTCCGGAATCAGGTGTTGCTCGCGGTCGGCTGCAACGGCCGCCATTCCGTAAAGCAGCGGATTGGGCGCTGGCTGCTGGCCGCGTGTTCGTGCGCGAACGTGACCGATTTGCCACTCAGCCAGGAGCTCCTGGCGCTCGCGCTCGGAACGCGACGAGCGAGCGTGTCGGGAGCGATCGCGGAGTTGAAACGGCTGCACGTGATCAGCACGAGGCCCGGCCACATCGTCATCGAAGATCTCAAGGGTCTGAGAGCTACCGCTTGCGAATGCTCCAGCTTAATTTTCGAGGAATACAACCACTTGGTTGGGCAATATTATACTTGACAACCCCATTCCCAAGGGATATGGTTGGCTCAATAAGGAGTTAGCCATGTCCAAGTCCATTTTCTCCGCCCCTCATTTCAACGACGAAGCTGCCGCTTACGCCTACGTGGAAGCACGGCTTTGGGCGAATGGGCGCGTGTGTCCGCATTGCGGCGTCATTGACCGCTCTGGACCGCTCAAAGGTAAGAGCAGCCGCGTTGGCCTCTACAAGTGCTATGCCTGCCGCAAAGCGTTCACTGTCAAAATCGGAACCATCTTCGAGGATAGCCATATCGCGATGCGCGACTGGTTGACCGCAATCCATCTCATTTGCAGCAGCAAGAAGGGGATCAGCAGCAACCAGCTTCACCGTACTCTTGGTATTACGCTTAAGAGCGCATGGTTCTTGTCGCATCGTATCCGCGAAGCAATGGGCGAAGGGCTTTCGAGCGAAGATGCTGGCCCGCTCGGCGGCAAGAATAAAGTTGTTGAGACGGACGAAACCTACGTTGGCGGCAAAGCCAAGAACCGCAAGAACCACGTTCCTCTGAAGGAAGCCGTGCTGTCGCTGGTCGAGCGTGGTGGCAAGGTTCGCTCGCGCCATGTTGCCGACGTGTCGGCCAAGACGCTCAAAGACGCGATGGTGACGCAAATCGACAAGGCGTCTTACATCATGACCGATGAGGCCCCAGTCTATGGCAAGATCGGCGATGAATTCGCTGGCCACGGCACCGTGAACCATAGCGCCGAGGAATACGTGCGCGCCTACTTCTGGCATACCAACACGGTCGAGGGATATTTCTCGATCCTGAAGCGCGGCGTTACCGGCGTTTATCACCATGTCAGCGCCGCGCATTTGCATCGGTATCTGAAAGAGTTCGATTTCCGATACAATCAGCGTATTGCGTTTGGCATTGATGACAACGCACGCTCCGAAAAGGCGTTGCGTGGATTTGTTGGGAAGCGTCTTACCTATCGAACGACTAACCAACAAATGATGGCCTGATATGCCAGCAAAGAAAAATACAATCACCGACGAAGAACGCGCGAAGCGCATTCGCGAAACGGCCCGCAAGATCGAGACGGATGATGATCCGGAAAGATTCGACCGAACGTTTCGGAAGATCGCGATGGGGGATAAAGTCAAAGATCGCCCCAATCGATAGGTCTGTGAGTGTGATTTATCTTCTCTGAAATTCTTTCCATGAACTCTCGAACCTTCGTGAGAGCGCGCAAGGCTTGAAGGTCATCGTAATGCGCACGGACATGCATTACGGAATTACGGTACTCATCCTTGAAGCCGTTCAAATCGGCACGCGCTCCGCTATAAAAGGCTAACGCGGCATCCTTCGCGCCCCCCGCTTTTTTGGCGCCTATCATTTTTATTTCCTCATCAAGCGATCTGATGATTTCTTGCCACGTCGCCCATTCAATTGGCTTGTCCTTCGCCAACTTGATTTCCCGCTCTCGTGCGAGCGCCCTCAATCCATGTTCAGCGACACGCATAGAATGAAATACCGCTGCGGTATCATGTCCCAGCGCGTAGCAATCGGTTGCATCGAATATCTCGCGCTGGACATTTGGGAATGCGGTCACAGTTTTATCCCAATCCGTTTTCCACGCGCGAAGCTTTGCCCCTTTGTCTTTGGGGTATTGGTAGTAAAGATATTCGCGTAGTTCATATTGGATCGCGTTCCGCAATGCGCGTGAACGTGTATTAAGCTCGGACCATTCTTCGGGTGATGTTGCCCAATGGCGCAGGGCACGAATTGCAGCGTCAATGTGGACACACTTCAAAATCGTAAATAACTTTTCTGCCAAGTCGCAAAGCTCGATAGCGGTCCTGACGCAATCCGCCATCGCCGCCTTAGCCTTCGTATCCTTGACGATTCTCTCCGAATCATACCCGCCTGCTGCTTCAACATACTTCATGTTGTGGCGGCTTGTTTCGACCAAAATATCGAGCTCACCAAGTAAATGATTGGTGGCGGACAGCTGAAAATTTGCGGTCATGTCACACAGGCTCCAGTGCCCGTGTGACGTGAAAGAATAAATTTCGGGTAGCGACGGGTGGCGCTCGCTCACGCGGCGCTCCGGCCGCCAGCGGCATTATCTAACCCTAGCGAGTGGGGTTGTAAAGTATCATACTGCCCTTGGTTGGCGCATTGCCCGCCTAGGGTGTAAACTAATAAAAATGCCCCATTCCTCAATTGGCCAAGCCAAATTTTATACTAGGAGATACTTTATTTTGTCAATATTTGGCTGCGCAGTGCAAATAGTTGTAAAACACACACCTGTATAGTAATCTTCTATCAAGCTCGCAAGCAGACACGCGCATGCCGGTTCAAGCGCAACCACCACGTGAGTTTCTCATGCCCCTCAAGCTTGTTCGCCGACAAGGCAGTGACGCCTTCTACGTGCGCGGAACTGTCAGAGGCATCCGTTGCTTCGAATTTTCGGCACATCTGACAAGGCGGGCGCCGAAGCGTACCGGGCAAAGCGCGAGGCGGAATTATATGAAGAACCCGTCTATGGAAAACGAGCGGTCGTCTCATTTCAGCGCGCAGCCCTGAATTATCTTGAGTTCGAGGTGCGCCCTAACAGGTCCAAGCACTCTATCGGCCGGCCGATCGCGCATTTCGGGCCAGCCCCTCTTTCTACGATCGACCAGCTCCGCCGCAGAGAAGGCTGTCGCATGCCTGCTGAAGGCGAACGCGGCACCGGCGACCAAGGCCAGGAGTGTCTACGTGCCGCTGGCCGCAATCCTGAACCACGCCAACCGGCGCGGCTGGTGCGAACGCCCTCGGTTCGAGCTGCCTAAGCTACCAACCGGGAAAACCCGATGGCTTACGCCGACCGAGGTGCTGGCCCTGGTAACCCATGCCGCGCCGCATCTGCAGCCTCTGTTGCAGTTCGTGGTGTGCACAGGAGCCCGCATGGGTGAGGTGCTCGATCTCGACTGGGCCGACGTTGATCTGCCCGCGGCGAAGGTGGTTTTCCGGATGACCAAGAATAGCGCGCCTCGAGCAGCCTCGCTGCCGACGGCAGCGGTGCTCGCCTTGGCCCGGCTCCCGGTTCGGGAGGGCAGCGTGTTTCGCCGTGATGACGGCGAGCCCTACGCCGACCGTTTCCGCGAGGGCGGAGGTCAGATCAAGAAGGGGTGGCAGGGCGCATGTAAACGCGCTGGGATAGCCAAGGCGACGCCCCACGACCTCCGGCACACCTGGGCGAGCTGGTTCTACGCGGTCAGCAAGGACCCTCTGCTACTGAAGGACGAAGGCGGGTGGAAGTCGCTTGACATGGTCGAGCGCTATGCGCACCTCATGCCGAGCGACCTCGTGCCCGGAATCGCTCGGGTATAGGGAAACGCACACCCGTGATTAGGATTCCTGCCTGGTGCAAAAGCACTGCAAGGAAATCCGGGCCCGTAAAAAGCGTTGGCAGGCCAATAGGATGGCTCTTAACCCCGCCCCGTTGGTAAGGGACAGGTTGAAAGTTCAATCCCGTCCGGCAGCACCATGATGCGTGCGTGGCGGGAATGCACCAACACCACCCACCCACCCACCTACCGGCGCGAGCGCCGATGTTGTAGCGGTTACCCAAGAACTTTACCGCCCGCTGGCACATTTGGACCGAAGGCTTCGGACGACTTCGGTGCATTCTCTGGTGCCGTCTGAGCGCCGCTCCAGCTGAAGGTGCGTTCGAGCCGGAGGCAGGCGATACATCTCCGCAGTTCTACATGCAACTCCACACTCCGAGCCGGGACACATCGATTTTGTTCTTGTGGCTTGTGGGCTTTCATGGAATTCATGGGCTGGGCATTCGATTCAGGCATCGCGATGTCGGTCGTGGGGAGTTCGAGCGGTTGTTGGCTTAAGGGTCGTGGGTAGAGCGGTAACCGCCGGATCGCAGCAAAAGCGGTGATCACATAACCTCCGGGCTAATATCGACGATGCGCGAACCGCAGCCGGTATAAATATCGCGCACCGAACCGGGGTCGTCGAACCGGGGCCCCCGCCGCCAAGGACATTATCTCACGGTATGGCCGTTATGATCCGCGTTCTAATCGTCGACGATGACATCGAACTTACCGAGATGATCCGTGAGTTCCTCGAATTGGAAGGCTTCGAAGTGGAGGCGGTGCCTGACGGGTTGGCGTGCCTGCGCTGCGATCTCTCGAACAAGGACCTCGTCGTGCTGGATGTCATGCTGCCGGCGCTTTCGGGCTTCGAGGTACTGAAGAAGCTTCGCAAGATTTCGAATGTTCCGGTGATCATGCTGACGGCGCGCGATGGCGAGGTAGATCGAATCGTGGGCCTTGAGATCGGTGCCGACGACTACGTAGCAAAGCCTGTCAACCCACGCGAACTGGTCGCCAGAATCCGCGCCGTGTTGCGTCGCACGGCCACGAGGAATTCAAGCTCGACTGCCGATTTGGTGGTCGGCGAAATCCGTTTGAACGCGGCATCGCGCGGTGCATGGTCCAAAGAAGAAAAGCTCGATCTCACCACGGCCGAATTTAATCTGCTCGAACATCTTCTGCGCAACGCCGGCCGCGTCGTTTCTCGCGATGAACTCTCCGCTGCCGCATTCGGACGGCAACATTCGGAAGGTGTTGACCGCAATGTCGACACGCTGGTGAGCAAATTACGGCGCAAGCTCGGACCAGCGAGTGATCTTAACGAACGCATCAAGACGGTCCGTAATACCGGTTATATCTATGCGGTCTTATCGTCGCAGCGTGGTCTTGATGCTGCGCATTCGACACCCGCTGGTGATAAATAAGGCGCTGCTCATCCGAAATCGGCCGTCGAGGAGAGTGCCGCATTTTGTTCAGCCGTAGACCTCCGCGCCGGTATCGTACTATTGCTAGATTACTCGCGCTCGTCTGGGTGTTGGGCTGTCTCACCGACCGGATTGCCCGCGCCGATCCGGATTACCAGCTCGGCCACGGCCTCGATGTCGGGCCGTTCAACTTCGCGGGCTATAGCAACCTAGTCGTCAATGTTCCGAACCGGGGCGCGAAATCGCTGACATTGGACGATCTCAGCCTGTTCATCGCGGGGCACATTGGAGAATTCATCAACCCCTTCGTCGAAGCCGAATTAGAGGATTTGGACGTCGCGCGGTTTGGCCCTCCGGGCGGCGGTCACGGCGACGGCGATTTGGTATTGGAGCGCTTCTACGACGACGCCGACGTGACCAACAATGTGACGTTCCGCTTAGGGAAAATGCTCTCGCCGGTCGGCGAGTGGAATCAAATCCACGCGGCGCCCCTGGTGCTGACGACCGTGCGTCCCGCGGTCACATCCCGAAACTTCAGCGAATACACTACAGGCGCATCCGTCCTCTACAGCGATCCTGGCTCGGGTTTTCCGGATCTTCAGATCTATTGGCAGCCGGACCGGGAGTTTTCCGGAGAGCCGAGTAATATAGCCTTTCATCAGTACCAAGCCGTCGAAGGCGCACACGTCAGCGTTCCGCTCGGCTTGCTCGACAAGGTGGGTTTTTCGTTTCAACAATCCAAGGATGTTCATGGCGCCGATCAAACGCTTTACGGGCTGGATTATCACTACACGCTTCAGCAGCTGACCCTGCAAGGCGAGGCGACATTCTCGGATATATCTCGCAACGGAACCGCTAGTGCGCGCGACACTGAGTGGGGGGCTTACGCCGCGGCGTCTTACGCATTGACCGACCAATGGTCGCTGAATTCTTGGTACGAGGCATTCGCCGACCGAATGGCCTCCTCGACCGCGCAGGACTTCCTGCTCGGTATCGCCTATCGGCCTCACCCGGCGATCGTCTTCAAACTCGAATATCTTCAAAATATCGGGGGACAGCCGGTAAACCCAACGGGCCTCTTCGCGTCCTGGTCAGTGCTTTTCTGAGCCGCGCGGATGACTTGGCCGCTACCCGTCGTCGCTGTCCTGATTGCGCTCCTGCTGCCACGCTCGGCCGAGGCCGAGGAACTTCTGATTATCGCCAACCCTTCGGTAAACTCGGTCGCGCCGATGCCCTTAAACCAGATCGCGGCCATTTACCTGCTTCAAACGACGGTGTGGCCGGATGGCAGGCATATCGTTCCCGTCAATCGGGAAGCAACGAGCGATATTCGGGCACAGTTCACCGCCGGCGTCCTGAAGCAGGATACCGCAAGCCTCGTTACCTATTGGAACGAGATGCATTTCTTAGGGAAACAGCCGCCCGTCGTGCAGGAATCCGAGGAGGCTATGCTCGCGTTCATTCAGAAAGTGCCGGGGTCGGTGGGATACATCGCGGCTTCCACCCAACCGATCAACGTAAAAGTGTTGGCTCATGTCCCATGAATCAGAGGTTAGAGGGCGGCGAGCATGTTCGGCTTCCTGACACGCTCCATCCATCGGCGGATTCAGGCGTCGCTCATGGGCATCTTCGTCGCAACCTATGCAGCCACTTCATTGGTGGTCTATTCCGGGGCTCGCACATCGATACTTGAGTCCAACACGGCCGCGCTTAATCAGCTCGCGGATATCAAATACGAACAACTGGCGAATGTGATGGGATCGCTCGGAACGGACCTTACCGCCTGGTCCGAGCTCGATGTGATGAACGATCTGGTATCGGGCGATATCGATAAGCGGGTAGCCCAAGCGCTCGAAGGGCTGAAGCGGCTCTACGGCCTGACTGGCGACCTCTACGCCTTCGACGTCTCGGGGAAGCTGCTCGCGAGTTCCCGGGCCGGCGACATCGGTGAAAGGGCGGCCCAAATTCCTCCGGAATGGCAGAATGAGATAAACGGTCTCGTCCTCATCGACAAAGAAACGGACCCAATGACCGGGAGCGATATTGCCGCGCTGGAGATCCCTGTCTTCGCCGCCTTCGATAAGGACTACCGGATCGGCACCCTGGTGATGACGTATCCTTGGGCGACCGTCGAGAAGCAATTATTCAGCCTTGAGACCGGGACGATACTCGTGGAACAAGGCAACGGGACGAGGGTTCTGGCGACCGACCGGCGCGGTCTTAGCGGAATTCCAACCGAGGACGATCGAGCGAATGCGGCGTTCGTCGTCGGGAGATCGGTAGCGCGAAGCGGGCTCATTCGGAATTGGCGAGTGATAACCTTGCAAGAGACAGGCACTGTTTTCTCTCCGCTGCGTCGGGTCGCCATGGAGTTGGCGCTGCTAGGCATTTTCCTGGGGGTACCGATCGCCGTCCTGGGCCGATGGCTCTCCCGCAGGCTCACGGCCCCGGTTGCCGAACTCACCCGCGCGGTGCGCGAAATCGCTGACACCGACAAATTCGGCACGCGTGTGCCGATCTCCTCTCCGGACGAGCTTGGCACGCTCGCCCGATCATTCAACCGCATGAGCGATAACCTCGAAAAGGCTAGTCGCGACCGAGAACAATTCGTGCAGGAATTAGCGAACCTCAACCAAACGCTCGAAGAAAAAATTGCCGCCCGTACCGAGGAGCTGGAGACCGCGATGAAAGCCCAGCAACGCCTGATCGGCGACATTTCTCACGAAATCAAGTCGCCGCTTGCGCGCCTTAGCGTCGCCCTCGGTCTGGCGCGCAGAGCCTTAGTAGCGGGCGCGTCGAAGCAATTCGATCGAGCCGAGAAAGAAATCGGAAACATTTCCGCTTTGGCGAGCGAACTATTGACCCTCGCGAGACTCGACGGGACCGCGGCATCGCTGGCGTTCGCGCCGATCGATCTCGACAAGCTGGTCGCGCAAGTCGTGGCGGATGCGGTTTACGAGGCTCCGAGCAGAACATCCGACGTCATGGTGCAGAATACTGGCGATCCGATCACCGTTGTGGGCAACGCAGATTTATTGCGCCGAGCGATCGAAAACATCTTTAGAAACGCACTCTTCTACACGTCCGAGAAAACGCCGGTCGAGATCGTCCTTCATCGCAAGTCTTCTGATGTCATCGCCATCGAGGTTCGCGATTGCGGCCCAGGGGTCCCGTCCGCGGCACTGCCGCATTTGTTCGAACCCTTTTATCGAGTCGACGAAGCGAGAAGCCGTGGAACCGGCGGCACGGGAATCGGTTTGGCGATCTGCCTGCGCGCGGTTCAACTTCATGGGGGATCGGTCCATGCGAGGAACAACGATCCCCACGGTCTTATTATCGAGATCGAACTGCCGTCCCGGCCACCGTCTTCCTGACGACCTGTGACGAATGGCAGCGCCGCGAGCAATGCCGCCTTACGAGAGCGAATGCGTAATCTAAAGTCCTGATGCGATCTCTACGGGCGAGGCGAACCGGTCATAGCAGCGGTGCCTGAATGGGTGGCCGTTGGGGCGTATCGCGGCCCAATCAAACTCTATAATTCTCGCGCTCTTCTCCACACAACTCGACACGCGCTTCGGTAAGCTTGCACCGTGGGTTAACGGGATATCGTCTTTCGGTGGGAACCCTGCGCGACATTCGGCCTTGTCGGCCACGAAGCAGCAACCGTTCGACGCATGTTGAATGAAGAGGAAATTCGGCGATGTCGGTGATCGATGATCCTATGACGGCAAGCCTCGCCACGTCGGAACTGGTATCGACGCTTGATCCCGGTCGATGGGGCGTTTCCCGCTTCGCTCGGAAGCAAGCGAAGGGGCGGATGATCTTGGTGCCGAAAGCCCATTCGTTGCGGGCGCAGACCGAGGCGTGCATTCGCGAGGTCTACGAGGACGCCTTCGGTGCCCGGGGATTCGAATTCCCGGCGATGCTGGTCGCGCTGTTGGGCGCCGATGAACAGCCGCTCTGCGCCGCCGGATTCCGCACGGCCGGTGAAGGCTTCCTTTCGGAAGCCTATCTCGACGTGCCGATCGAACGCGCGTTCTCCGCGCGCCTCAACAAACCCGTTCGCCGCGCGAGCGGGTTTGAGGTTACGACGCTCGCGAGCCGAAAGGTCGAGGTTTCCGCCTTCTTCCTGCGCCGGCTCGCCCTCTTCGGCAAAGCTGTCGGGTTCGAGTGGTCTTTCTTCACGGCCACCACGCGGTTGCGGCGATTGCTCCGCCATCTCGGCATGCCGATTTTGGAATTGGTCGCGGCCGATCCCCAGCGCCTCTCCAATCCCGAACGATGGGGTAGCTATTTCACCCATGCTCCGCGGGTTTGTGCAGTGGATGGCCGGTGGCTTGATGGCGCCGAGACGCGTGAGGAAAGGATTGCGACACATGCATGAGTTGTTCGAGCGCCTTCGTTACCGCGCTAGCGAGTCTGGAAATAGGACCGCATTCGAAGACGGAATGACGCGACTGGCCTATGCCCCCCTGGCCAGCCGCGTTGCCGGCGCCGCCGAGGAGATCCAAGCCATCACTCCGCCCCCCCGGGTGATTGGACTCCTCGGCGGCAACCGTATCGATTCGATCGTCGGCCAGCTTGCGGCGTGGCATGCGGGCAAGATCGTCGTTCCGCTGCCGCCGTTCTTCCGGGTCCCCCAGTTGCGGCACGTCGTGCAGGATGCCGGAATTTCCTATGTTCTTTGCACGCCCGACTTGGTGGGAACGGCGAGAACTCCTCGGCGTACCGTTCATGCCGATTTCGAAGCGGCAGGAGCGCTTCGACGCCGCGGCCGAATCGAGCGGCGCGCAAATGATCTACACCTCGGGAAGCACGGGCAAGCCGAAGGGCGTGCTTCTGGCCAACGGCCAGTTGATGTGGAGCGCCAAGGCGCTCGCCCTCGCGAGCGGCGCACGCGTGGACGACATTTATCTCTCGGTTCTTCCCTTGGCATTTCTCCTCGAGACGATTTGCGCGGTCATCATCCCGATGCTTGTCGGCGCGCCCGCCCGGATCGAATCATCGATCGCCGAAAAATTCGGCGATGCCGATGCTTGCGCCCTCGCCGACATCGTGGCCGCCAATCGCCCGACCTGCATGGTTCTCGTCCCTCACCTGCTGTCGGCTTGGGTCGCACAATTGAGCAATGGGGCGGAGAGGGCGCCGGAAAGCCTGCGCTTTGTCGCCGTCGGCGGCGCCGCCGTGCCTTTCGCCTTGGCGCAAAGAGCGTGGGCACTTGGGATTCCCGTCCATGAAGGCTACGGGCTTTCCGAATGCGGCTCGGTCGTCGCGCTCAATCGCCCGGGCGAGCGGAAAGCGGGAACGGTCGGAAAGCCGCTTCCCGGGCTCGATGTCCGGATCGAGGAACGCGAGATCGTCGTGCGCGGACCCGCCATCATGGACCGCTATCTGCACGGCCCTGCGACGCAGGGTCTGTGGCGTACGGGCGATCTCGGCGAGGTGGACGCGGACGGCTTTCTCACCATCCACGGTCGCATCGACAATCTGCTCGTTACGCCCTTGGGGCGCAATATCAGCCCGGAATGGATCGAGTCGCTGCTCGTCGGCGATCCGCGCGTCGCGTATTGCTTTGTCGCTTATGCCGGCGGTCCGTATCTGAAGGCCGTCCTCGTTCCCACGAACGAGGGCGAGAGTTGGTTCGAAGCGGCCAGTGAGGAAGACATCTACGCACTCATCGCCGAGTGCTGCCGCGACGTGCCGGCCTACGCGATCCCGCGCCGCTATTCCGTCGTCTGTGCCAGCGAGCTCGTCCGCTTTGGCCTGTTAACCGGCAACGGCCGAATTCGGCGCAAGGCAATGCTCGAAGAATATTCCGGCATTCTCGGACTTGCCGGGGCGGCCTCCGCGTCCATCGCACTCAAGAGTTCCGAAGAGTTTGGACGATGACGTTTCATGACCGGCTGTTGGCCGAAACCGCGCCTGCGCGGGCCGATTTCCTTTCCATCCCGCTCTTGGAACGCGCGCTGGCGGGAAACGTCCCACGCGGGCTTTTTCGGGCGCTTTACCTCGAATTTCTCGCGCAGGCCTTCCACCACGTTCGCCATACCTGTCCGTTGCTGTCCCTCGCGGCGGCGCGCACCGAAAACGGCGTCTACCGCGCGTCCCTCTATACCTACGTCGAAGAGGAACGGGGACACGAGGAATGGATTCTCGCCGACATCGCCGCGATGGGAGGCGATGCCGACAAGGCCAAGCGCAACATGGCGCGGCCAGCCTGTCGAGCCATGGTCGGCTATGCCTATTACGCGATCGAGTGGATCAGTCCTTATACGCTCTTGGGCATGGTTCATGTCTTGGAAGGCATGTCAACGCAACTCGCCGCTAAGGCTGCGAGAGCGATGCAGAATTCGTTCGGGACAGAGGACGGCCGCGGTTTCCGCTACCTCGTCAGCCACGGCGCGCTCGACGCCAGCCATACCGCGTTCTTCAAGACACTCGTGAACGATCTTCGGGACCCATCGGCGGGCGATGCCGTGATCGACTGCGCGAACGTCATGTACTCGCTCTATGGGAACATCTTTCGCGACTTGGAGCGCGTCTTACGGGAGGAAACCCATGCCGCTTGAAGGGAAGACCGCGCTCGTCACGGGCGCCGGCTCGGGGCTCGGGCGCGCGCTCGCGATCGAGGCGTCGCGGCGCGGGATGATCATCGCTCTCGTTGGCCGCCGGGTGGACCCGCTACACGAAACCCGCCTCTCCATGGAAGCGCAAACGGATTGCCTCATCATACCCGGCGACGTGACCGTCCCTGAAGTGCGGCGAGCCATACGCGATCGCCTGGCCGAAGAATGGGGGCTTCTCCACATCCTCGCGAACAATGCTGGGATCGTCGCCGCTGGACCGCTGGCGGAAACGCGAGACGACGAGCTCGACCGCTTGATGGCGACCAATCTCGTCGCGCCGATCGCCCTCGCGCGCGAGCTGCTGCCGCTTCTCCGGGCCGCGACACAAGCCCGTATCGTGAACATCGGCTCGATGCTCGGAGATATCGGCTTTCCGCTGTTTGCGGCATATTCCGCGTCCAAATTCGGCTTGCGAGGACTGTCGAACGCCTTACGGCGCGAATTGCATAGCGTTGGCATCGGTGTCACCTATGCCGCGCCCCGCGGAGTCCGCACCGAAGCAACGCATGCGATCGCGCAGTTTGTCGATCCGCTCGGCATGCCGCTCGACCGTGCCGAGCCGATCGCGAGACAGATCTGGGATGCGGTCGGGGAAGAAACTGACACTGTCTATCCCCGGGGCCGAGAGCGATTCTTTGTGCTGGTCGAAAGATTGTTTCCGTTGATCGTCAGTCGTGCGATAGCAAAGCAGATCAAAAAAAGCGGCCTACAGAAAATAATTGAGGAATCCGATCCGTGGCGGGGACCTCTGGCTGCGAGCGCGTTTCAGCCATGCCGAGGCGCGAACGCTAACGAAGATCGCGAAGCTCTCTTTCCCGGCCTCCGATAATGTCGCGCGCATAGACGGACCGAGACGAGTAACCCAGCGGAGCAAGACGCAGGAGCAATTTCATGCTTTCGCTATTGAGCAAGACATTGATTGCTTTAGCCGCTTTGGCGTCAGCAACGCACTTAACGGCGGCTTCTGCCGCGGATCCAGTATCGGTGGAAGCTGAGCTTCAACACATCGAGCTCGAATGGGCTCGCATTCAGTACGAGGTCAAAGACTCGGATTCCAAGGAAAGCCAAATGCGGGCGCTTGCCGATGAAGCGGCAAAGCTCGTGGAGCGCTATCCAGGACGCGCCGAACCGCTTATCTGGGACGGCGTAATTACCAGTTCCGAGGCGGGCTTGGCGGGTCCCTTCACCGCCCTAGGCCTCGCCAAGCAAGCGCGGGACATGCTCGAGAAGGCAGGGCGTCTCGATTATCGGGCGCTCGACGGCGCGGTCCCGACAAGCCTTGGCGCGCTCTATTACATGGTGCCTGGATTCCCGTTGGGCTTCGGCGACAATGAGAAAGCCCGTCATTATTTGGAGCAAGGGATCGAGATCAGTCCGAACGGTCTCGATTCCAATTTCTTTTACGGCGACTTTCTGTTTCGCAGGGGCGACTACCTAACGGCTGCGGTGGCGCTGACGCGCGCCCTGAAAGCGCCGGTCGATCCTCAGCGGCCGATCTGGGACGCGGGCCGAAGGGCGGAAATCCGGACGCTGCTGGCCAAGGTCGAGGAGAAGTTCCGATCGAGTCGCTGAGAGGATCGGAAAGCGCCTCGGCTTTGACGGTTGCAGGGAAACCCGCATCCACGATTAGGGCTATTGCCTGGTGCAAAATCGGTGCAAGGTAATCCGGGCCCGCAAAAAGCGTTGGCAGGCCAACAGGATGGCTCTCAACCCCGCCCCCTTGGTAAGGGAGAGGTCGAAAGTTCAATCCTTTCCGGCAGCACTAGTGCCCAAGGCCCCGCGGCTTGCCATCGGTCTCCGGGCGGCGCTCGGCGCGCCCGCGATCACCGAAAATTAACCCTTCCCGGTTAAAGCCCATCAGCCAAACAGAACGGGTAAAGCCCCATGCGTCGCCTTGCGCCGGTGCTCTTCGCCCTCGTGACCTCGCTCTTTGCCTCCGCCGCCGTCGCGCAATCGGGCGGCGCGGTGGGACCCTTCAGCTTCGGGCCGAGCATCAGCACGCTGGGCGTCGGAGTGGAGGCGGGTTACCGCGCGACCGATCTCGTCGGGCTGCGGCTCGACGTGAACGGGCTCGATTTCGGCGGCCACCGGGTGATCGACACTACTCCCTACGCCTACAACGCCCGTCCGCTCTCGGCCGGTCCATCGCTCGATTTCTACCCCTTCGCGGGAGGCCTGCGCGTCACTGCCGGGGCGCGATGGAACGGCAACCACCTCATCGCGACCAGCACCCCGACGGGCAGCATCACGGTCGGCGGCACGACGTTGACGCCGGCGCAAATCGGGACGCTAAACGGCAGGGTCGGCTTCAGCAGCTTTGCGCCCTATCTTGGCCTGGGCTTTGCCGCGGGCGCCCTCGGCCCGCTCCAACTCGCGGCCGATCTCGGCGTTATGTATGAAGGCGCGCCCAAGGTCAGCCTCGTCTCGACGAGCCCCTTGGCCGGCACGCCGAGTGTGCAAAACGCGCTCGCGACCGAAACGCGGGACATCGCGAAGAAAGCCGATCTCCTCGAATGGTATCCGGTCCTCACCGTGACGGCCAGTTATCTGTTCTAGCGCGGTTTTGGGTTAGAAATCCCCAAATCAGCGGGCGAGCGCAAGCGCTTGCTCGCGTCCGGTCGGGCGATCATTTCGCCGACGGCGTGTTCCTGCCGCGCCGGCCCTGGGCGAATTCCACGGTATAGCCATCGGGATCGAAGGCGACCATCGACCTTTCCCAAGGCTCATCGTGAGGCGGCACGCCGATGCGGACGCCCTTGGCGCGTAACTCCTTATAGAGACCATCCAAATTATCGGTGCTGAGTTCGACGTGAATGGCGCGCTTCTGTTTGGCGGTCATTTTCGCGACCCCTTCTTTCTTGGCCTCGGTCCAAGAGAGAAGGCCGATGGTGCCGCCCTGCCGACCGCCGACGCGAATCAGAGCAAATTGAGGAGCGGCATTCTGCTCCAGCTTGAAGCCCAGTTTCTTGCAGTAGTAATCAACGGAACGCTTCACGCTTTGGACGCTGAGCGTGAGTCCTTCCATGCGAATCTTGTTTTTCATCCTCGACCCCGTGTCATGCCGACCGAAGCATACTCTAACCGGCGCCAGGCAAAATGGTTTGCCGAATCCATCTAACAGGTCGCAGCGGTCTTGAAGATGCTGCAAGCCGGCTTGAACGCAAGGACGACCGAGCGAGTCGGCGAAAGGACGCCCGCACGTTGGGATGTGCTATCATTCCCTTAGAGATTTAGGGAGCATGTGGCATGCCTTCGGCGCTAACTGAGGCTCTTCACTGGCCGCTTTTTCCTGTCGTTATCGTAGCGTTGCTCGGATGGTTGTATTGGCGTGGAATACGAGCCTCGCGGAATCTGAAAAAGAAAAACGCGGAGCGTGATACCCGTCCTCAGGCCCTAGACAATCCGGGCGACAACCCAAAGAACACATGACCGCGAGTGGCGCATCCTACATGACGGGTAAAATCCGCGTTAGCGGGTTTCGCCGGCATCGCTACGCAACGCGCTCTCACTCGGGCGCGTAATCGGCGATCGCGCGCGTGACCTCGCGGCGCCATTCCTCGGCCGGCTTGAAGCCGGGCAGGGTGCGGCACAGCGCCTCGGTGCGGCGCAGGATTTCATCCTCGGGCGCCATGAAATCCATCGGCTCGCGGATCGGTTGGTGCACGTACCAGGGCGTGTCGGTGTAGACCTCGATCCGGTTGCTCTCGGGATCGCGGAAATAGACCGACCAGGCATGACCGTGGCAGATCGGATGGACGTCGCTCGCCAGCTTCTCGCCGCGGATGCGGCGGTAGAAGCCCAGCACCTCGGCCAGGGTTCCGACCCGGAAGGAAAGCTGGTTGATGATCTTGTCGGGCAGCCCCGGCGGGCGTCCCGCGACGAGGACGACCTGATGATGCTCACGCGGATTGCGGCTGAAGAACACCATCTCGGCGCCATGTAGCGGCCCCTCGTCGGTAATCGGAAAGCCCAACACGCGGTGATAGAAATCGGTCATCGTCTTGAGATCGGTGACGTAGATGCCGACATGGCTGAATTGAAGATCGAAGGCGTGGGACATGGCGCGCGGACTCCGTCGGACCTGCGGAGCAAAACCTAGCGCGGCTCAACACCGGGCGAAAGAGCGTCGAGGAGGGCCGCGCTGGCAATGCGCGCGCGGTTCGGCCACACTGGGGTAGGTGCGCCTCGGTCAGCGGGCGCGCCGGCGGGAGGAATCGGGGGCCTATGTTCACGGAGTTGGTGCTTAACGCGATCGCGTCCGGGATCCTGCTCGGCGGGCTTTACGCGGCGGTGACGGTCGGGCTGGGGATCGCCTTCGGCATGCTCGATATCGGCAATCTGGCTCATCCGGCCTTCGTCATCCTCGGCGCGTTCTGCGTCTACATCCTCAACCAGCGCTGGGGCATCGATCCGATCCTAGGCTCTCTCGTCATGGCGCCGGCCTTCTTCGTGCTCGGCGCGGCCCTGTACCAGATTTATTATTGGTGCTTCGAGCAGCGCGGCGAAGAGGGCCTGCGCGGCCTCGCATTTTTCTTCGGCATCTTATTCATCACCGAGGTCGGCCTCATCCTCGGCTTCGGCGTCGATTACCGTTTCGTCGAGGCGTCCTATATCGGCCCGACCTTGCATATCGGCGACGTCGCGCTGGCCCTGCGGATGCTGGTGCCTTGCCTCGTCTCGCTGGTCATGGTCGGCGCGCTCCAGATCTTCTTGTCGAAGACCTATATCGGGCGGGCGATTCTCGCGGTTTCGCAGGACAATGTCGCGTTGCGCCTGATGTCGATCAATCCGAGCCGCGTGAAGCTCATCGCCTTCGGCATCTCGATCGCGACCGCTTCCGTGGCTGGCGCGCTCCTTATCATCATTCAGCCGGTCGAGCCGTCGATCGGCCGCGATTATATCGGGCGGGTATTCGCCATCGTGGTCCTCGGCGGGATGGGCAGCTTCTCGGGCATGATTTACGCGGCGATTCTGCTGGGCGTGACCGAAAGCCTGACCGCGACCTTTTATGGACCGTCCTGGTCGCCAGCGGTGGCGTTCGGCATCCTGCTGCTAACGCTCGCCTTCCGGCCCGCGGGGCTGATGGGGCGCCAAGCGTGAAGCTCGGGACCTTTTGGCTGGCCACCGCGGTTTTCGTGGTCGCGGCTTTCGCGGCAACGCGGCTCGTCACCAACGATTATTTTTTCTTCGCCGGTTATGTCGTCCTGCAATACGTCGTCCTGGCGACGGCCTGGAACATCCTCGGCGGCTATACCGGCTACATCAATTTCGGCACCTCGGGCTTCTTCGCGATCGGCGCCTACAGCTCGGTCGTGCTGCACAAGCTGTGGGGACCGCCGATTCCGCTCTTGATTCTGGTCGGCGGGGTGCTGGCCGGTGCGGTCGGGTTGGGCGCGGGCTACCTCACGCTGCGGCTGAAGGGCGTGTTCTTCGCGATCGCGACCTTGGCGGTGGCGATCGTGGTGCAGACCTTGGTCACGAATTGGGATTTCGTCGGCGGCTCGCGCGGCGTCTATGTCATCCGGCCGTCCCAGGCGCCGTTTTTCGGTTCCTACATTCACTATCTTTTCTTCATCATGCTGGTGCTGGCGGGCCTCGGCGTCGCGATCGCGCGCAGCATCGAGCGCTCGACGCTGGGCTATGGCCTCGCGGCGATACGCGACGACGAGCAGGCGGCGGAAGCCGCCGGCGTGCCGACGCTGAAGCTGAAGCTCATTTCGTCCACGCTGTCGGGTGGGCTGATGGGCATGGCAGGCGCCCCGATGCCTTATTACGTGACTTACCTCGATCCCACCTCGGGGTTCAACCTGGCCTATGCGGTGAACGCGATCGCGATGCCCCTCATCGGCGGCACGACCCATTGGATCGGGCCGGTGCTCGGCGCGATCTTCCTCGGCACGATTCAGCAATTGGCCACGGTCACGATCTCGTCCTCGCTCAACCTGCTGTTCGTGGGCGTTCTCCTCGTCCTCTTCGTGGCGGTCGCGCCGAAGGGCCTCATCGGTCTCTATCGCGGCTGGTTCCCGCGCGGAGGCAAGTGATGGCCGAGCCGCTCTTGTCCGTGGCGGGGCTCGGCAAGCGCTTCGGCGGGTTCGTGGCGCTCGACGGCATCGAGCTTGAGGTTGGCGCGGGCGAGCGCGTCGGGCTCATCGGGCCCAACGGCTCGGGCAAGAGCACGCTGGTCAATTGCCTCTCCGGGCATCTGCGGAACGAGACCGGCTCGGTCCGGTTCGACGGCGTCGTCCTCGACAAGCTGCCGACCTATCGACGCACCCGGCTCGGCCTCGCGCGCAGCTTCCAGTTGCCCAGGCCGTTCCGCAGCCTCACCGTCGCGCAGAATCTGCGCGTGCCGCTCGTGTTCACGGTCAACGCGCGCGGCGGCGCGCGCCTCGCGGAACGCGAGATCGCCGCGCGTGGCGACGAGCTCCTCGCCATGGTCGGGCTCGAGGGCAAGGCCGGGGCCATGCCGCGCGACCTGACCCAGATCGAGATGCGCAAGCTCGAATTGGCGCGCGCCATGGCCGCGGCTCCGAAGCTCCTCATCGCGGACGAAGCGATGGCCGGGCTGTCCCATTCCGAGGTCAACGATATCCTGAAGCTTCTCGTCAAGCTCGGCGAGAGCGGCGTCACCGTCATCCTGATCGAGCACATCATGCGCGCGGTGATGAGCTTCTCCGAGCGCCTCGTCGTTCTCGTCGCCGGCAAGAAGATCGCCGACGGCGTGCCGCAAGACGTCGTCCGCAATCCGGAAGTCGAGAGGGCGTATCTTGGCGAGTAGCCTTTCGATCAACGGCATCGACGCCTCCTACGGCTCGGTTCGGGTGCTCGAGGATGTGTCGGTTTCGGTCGGCTCGGGCGAGACCGTGGCGCTCCTCGGCACCAACGGCAACGGCAAGAGCACGCTGATGAAATGCGTGATGGGCCTGCTCAGGCCCTCCGCCGGCACGATCACCGCCGAGATCGACGGGGTGACCCACGACCTCCTGGCCAAGACCACCGAGGAGATCGTCGATCTCGGCATCGCGCTCGTGCCCGAGGGACGACGGCTTTTCCCAAAGCTCACGGTCGACGAGAATCTTCACCTCGGTGCCTATCGGAAGCTCGCGCGCAAATCGGTGGCGGCAAATCTCGCGCATTGTTTCGAGGCCTTCCCGGTGCTGCAAGAGCGCCGCCGGCAACTGGCGGGCAGTCTCAGCGGCGGCGAGCAGCAGATGCTGGCGCTCGCGCGCTCGCTGATGTCGGCGCCGCGCATCCTGCTGATCGACGAGCCCTCGGTTGGCCTGGCGCCGATCCTGGTGCGGCGGACGATCGACAAGATCAAGGAATTGCAGCGCGACTATCAACTCACCGTGCTGATGGCCGAGCAGAATTTCACCCAGGCGATCCGCATCGCCGATCGCGGCTATGTCATTGTTCACGGGCGAATCGCCTTCGCCGGCGAATCGCCCGAGGCGCTGAACAACAACGACCTGATCCGGAAGTTCTATCTGGGGTTATAGGGGGCTGCCCGGATGGGATCGATGCCGTGCGTGCTACGACAGGCTCAGCACGAGGAAAATTGCGGAGGGCATTCACGTAATGGTCCTCAGCCCGAGCTTGTCAAAGGCCGTAACGCGCTCGATCCAGAGATATTTCCTATTGCTTCAAGAACGCCTCGATGGTCGCGACCGGGCCCGTCTCGCTCGGCTCGGCGAAATCCTTGGCGATCGCCTCGTAGAGCCGCGCCGCGCCGGCCAGCATCTGGCTGGCCCCGGGATCGGCGGCGAGGAACTTCGACATCTCGTCCATTTCCGCCACCCAGCGATAGGCCTTCGGGTACATGCGCGGCATCATCCGCGTCACGTATTCGAAGAGCTCCGGCAGGCTGTCGCCGAGCGCGTCCTTGACCGCGGGCGCGACGCGGTTCCGCATCGCGCCGAGCATCATCGCGGCGCCGATCGCCTGGGTGCCCTTGGTGAGGCAGGCATAGCCCATCTTGACCGCCGAGGCCTCGCCCACGCCGCCTTCGACGAGCCGCACGTCGAGCCCGAAATCCTTCAGCGCGAGGAATCGCCTCGCGCCTTCGCCCGAGGCATAAAGCCGCGGGCTCACGTCGCCATCCTTGGGCGGCGGCCCGCCGAGGATGCCGACATCGGCGAAAGCGCAGCCGGTCGTCGCGATCACCGCGGCAATCTCGCGCGCGGTTGCCGGCGCGACCGCGTTGCAATCGGCGAAGAGAGGCTTCTCGGCGGAGGCGGCCAAGACCGGCGCCAGCCGCTCGGCCAGCGCCCTGGCCTCGCCGGGCGGCATGACCGAGAGCGACGAAGGACGCGCCCGCGACGAGGGCGGCATCGTCCTCGACCGCGATAAGCCCGGCGGCGCCGGCGCGCGCGACGGTGGCCGGGCTGCGGCCCCGCAAGGAGGTGCGCACGGTCGCGCCGCGCAAGCGCAGCCTCTGGCCCAGCGCGGCGCCCATCTCGCCCGCGGCTATCACCACGATCGTCGGTCCCATGCCTCGCTCCCTCTCGGCTCGCGAGAATCCTAGCAGCCTGATAGAATGGCGTCACCAGAGCAGGAGACACCCGATGTGGAACCTGATGTCGCGCAGGAAGTCCGAAATGCCGAGCCGCGAGGAGGCGCTGCCGGGGCGCAGCCAGAAGATGAAGGTCCCGGCCGCGCATTTCGTGAATGGCCACCGTCTCGAGCCGCCTTTCCCCACTGGGCTCGACCAGGCGATTTTCGCGATGGGGTGCTTTTGGGGCGCCGAGCGGTGCTTCTGGGAGGTGGAGGGCGTCTACAGCACCGCCGTCGGCTATGCCGGCGGCTACACGCCCAACCCGACCTATGAGGAAGTGTGCAGCGGGCGCACCGGCCACACCGAGGCCGTGCGCGTCGTCTACGATCCGGCCAAGGTCAGCTTCGAGGCGCTCCTCAAGACGTTCTGGGAAAGCCACGACCCGACGCAGGGGATGCGCCAAGGCAACGACGTTGGCAGCCAATACCGCTCCGCGATCTATTGCACGACCCTGGCGCAGAAGGCCCTCTCCGAGGCGGCACTGAAGGCTTATGCGGCGGCGCTCGGCGCCAAGGGCTTCGGCGCCGTCACCACCGAGATCGCCGACGCGCCGACGTTTTACTATGCCGAGGATTATCACCAGCAATACCTCGCCAAGAATCCCGGCGGCTATTGCGGGCTGGGCGGCACCGGCGTGAGCTGCCCGGGAAGCTGAGCTTTGCGCAAAATCCTCCTCCGCGCTTCTGAAACCTGGATAGAAGTCCATTCGCAATAGCCCATGGTGAACGGCGATGCTTAAGATCATCGAAGGCCTGCCGCAGGACGTGCTGGCGGTCGAAGCCGCGGGCAAGGTCACGCATGAGGACTATCGAGACACGCTCATTCCCAGAGCCGAAGCGATCGCGGCCAAGGGACCGATTAAGGTGCTTTATGTCATCGGGACAGGGTTCACGGGCTTCGAGCTCGGGGCCTTGTGGGACGACACCATGTTCGGGTTCCGCCACTGGCACGATTTCAGCCACATCGCCGTGGTGACCGATCACGCGTGGATGCGCGCCGCGGCCAGCATGTTCAAGCCATTTTTTCGCGGCGAAGTCCGGCTGTTCGGGCTTTCGGAGTTGTCCGCCGCGAAAGACTGGATCACGAATGCGAAACGAGCGGCCGGATGATCGCGGTTTTGGATCGCAACGCGAAGTAGAGAGTCGCTCAATGTTTGCCGGCCTTCGCGAGCCGGCCAGCGTCACGCTCTATTCTCGGATGTTCCCGACGAATGGCTACGATGAGGCGGGAAGCGTAGGGGCGAAAGCCACGACCTTGTCGGCCCCAAGCCTCGCGATCGCGCCCTCGTCATAGCCGAGGCCGCGCAGAATCTCGACCGTATGTTCGCCGCGCTCAGGCGCCGCCGTCCGCAGCGATGACGGCGTGCGGCTCAGGAACATCGGCTGGCCGATCAGCTCGATATGGCCTAGCGTCGGATGATCGACGCCTTGCGCCATCCTCAGATGCTTGACTTGGGGGTCGGCGAAGACCTCGTTCATCTTATAGATCGGCCCGCACGGCACGCCGGTCTCGTTCAGGAACGCGACCCATTCGGCGGAAGTTCTGGTTTGCGTGAGCTCGTCGATTAGGGCGTTGAGCGCGTCGCGGTTCTGGCGCCGCGCCTTGAAGTTCGCGAAGCGCGGGTCGGTGGCGAGGTGCGGCGCGCCGAGCGCCTGGCATAGCTTGGCATAGATCGGATTGCTCGAGGCCGCGATGTTGATGTGGCCGTCCTTGGTGCGATAGACGGCGGCGGGAATGTTGGTCGGGTGATTGTTGCCTTCCTGGCCTGGCACCTCATGCGACATCGTCCAGCGCGCGCCCTGGAAGTCGAGCATCGCGATCTGCGCCGTCAGCAGCGAGGATTGCACCCACTGGCCCTCGCCCGATTCCTCGCGCTCCAGCAGCGCGATGAAGATGCCCTGGGCGGCGAAGATGCCGGCGCACAGATCGGCGATCGGAATCCCGGCGCGAACCGGGCCCTGGCCGGGCAGCCCGGTGATCGACATGAGGCCGCCCATGCCCTGCGCGATCGGGTCGAACCCGGGCCGGTCGCGATAGGGCCCGTCCTGGCCGAAGCCCGAGATGCTGGCATAGACGAGACGCGGATTCTCGGCCTTGAGCGTCTCGTAGTCGATGCCGAGGCGGAACTTCACGTCGGGCCGGTAGTTTTCCACCAGCACGTCGGCGCCCTTGACCAGAGCCTTGAGGATCGCCACGCCCTCGGGGCGTTTCAAATCGATGGCGATGCTGCGCTTGTTGCGGTGCAGATTCTGGAAGTCCGAGCCGTGGCGTTCACCGCCGAAGCCCTCATCCTCGGTCGCCTCGACCTTGATGCAGTTGGCGCCCCAATCGGCAAGCTGGCGCACGCAAGTCGGCCCGGCGCGCACGCGCGTCAGGTCGATCACGGTGAAGCGGGAGAGCGGCAGCTTGCTCATGGCACATGCTCGGCGTTGGCGTTCATCGCGCGCCAGCATAGACGAGCCGCGCGCCACGCGACAGCTGCGGCAGAATGCCGTGGTTTCGCACTGCACAGTCAAAGGCTTGACCCGGCGCGCTCGCGCTCGCAATCTACCCTCGAAAGGCATCGGGGTTCGGCTTAGTATCCACGCGCCCCTCGGGGTGGGAGAGAAACGCGTCAATGGATTTCCACCGATTAATCCTTGAGCACGGGACGCTGTCTTATCTCGTGACGTTCCTGTGGACCTTTTTCGAGGGCGAGACCTTCGTGATCTTCGCCGGCTTTGCCGCGTCTCAGGGTCTCGTGTCCTGGCCGCTGCTGCTCGGCGCCGCCTGGCTCGGCAGCTTTACGGGCGACCAGACCTATTTCTGGATCGGGCGCTATTTCGGGGCCAGGCTCTTGGCGCGCCAGCCCTTGTGGCGCGCGCGGGTCAACCGTGCGCTCGCCTGGCTCGACCGCTACGATGCCGGTTTCATCCTGACGTTCCGCTTCATTTATGGGGTGCGGAATTTCTCGTCATTCGCCCTCGGCGTCAGCCGCGTTTCCTGGCAGCGCTTTTTGATTCTCAATTTCATCGCGGCCGGCCTGTGGGCCTCGATTTTCGTCAGCGCGGGCTTTCTCGGCGGCCATGCGCTGGGTCGGATGCTCGGCGAGATCGCCCAACGCTTCAGCGAATCTATGCTGATCGTGTTCGCGGTCGCGCTTTTCGCCGGCCATATTGCTCACCGCTTCCATCGCCACCGCCGCCGCAAGCCCGCGGCGGCGATCCCACCAGTAGGAGGCTAGACCCGTGAAAAAGGGCGCAATTGTTGCCGTCTTGATGCTGGGCTCGATCGCCGCGGCGAACGCCGCGACGCAATGCTACCGCTCCAGCGACATCGAAGCCGATCAAGCGGTGCGCTATCAGACATCGCTCATGGTGCTGAGCAATTCCTGCGGCAGCCCTTCCTACACCGACTTCATTCACCGCAACGCCGATCTCGTGTCGCGCTACCAGCACCAGCTGATCGGCTTTTTCGGCCGCGCCGACGCGCGCCACGCGACCGACGTCTTCGACCGGTTCATGACCCGGCTTGCCAACCAGACGGCGCTCGGCATCGGCGACCAGCCGCTGGGCTCGGTGTGCGGAAGCGCGGTGGATTTTCTCGCTCAGGCGGGCAGTTTCGCCGCGGAGGATTTTAGGCGCTTTATCGCCGCGCAAGCGATCGCGAAGCGCAAGGACTATCCCAGCTGTCCGGATTGACGGGGGCGCGGTCGCGTCGCGATCTTAAAGCGGCGCGACCCGCCAACGCTCGGCGTGGATCGCGGCCGACAGCACGCGCCGCGCCAAATTCTCGGGCGTCAGAATTCTCAGGCCGAAGGCGAAATGCGGCGTCACGCTCGCGGCGACGAAGGCGAGCTTGCCGGCATCGGCGGCGATGAGCGCCGCGCCGATGTAGCGCGTGGCGTCGAGCTTCGTCACGATCATTCGCCGCGTGCCGAGCGCGGCGGCCGCGCCGGCAAGGGCGGCGACATCTGTGCCCGGTGCGGCTGGCACTACCAAGGTTCCCTGGGCGCCGGCGGCCTCGATCAGCATGCCGATCTTGCCGGCGGTCGCGGCGTCGATCGGCGCGCCGCAAGCGGTATCGACGATGACCGTGCGCCCATCGGCGCCGGCAACGACGGCCCGCAGCGCGGCTTCGTTCTCGGCGATCGCCAAGGGCAGGCCGAGCACGTCGAGATATTCCTCGAGCTGGGCTCGCCCAGCCGCGCCGGGGTTATCGGCGCTGACCACCAGAATCTGGCGCTCGTCGAACCGGGCGGCGAGCTTGGCCGCGAGGGTGGTGACCCCGGCGCCGGGCATGCCGTAGAGCAGCATCGGCGCCGCGAGCGCATCCTCGAGCGGCAGGAAATGGAAATGGGCGCCGAACGCGACCGCCAGTCGGTCCACCAGGCGCGCGGCGTGGACGGGCGCGGCCGCGAGGCCGACGAGCCGCTCGATCAGCTTCTCGGGCAGGCCGTGACAGCGCAGGACCTCGGCGAGGAAGCCGCTTTCGTCGCCCGGCCAATCGCGTGGCGTGACCCCGGGCTCGAATGACGCGCTCGGCAGCCGGAGCTGAGCTTCGACGCCGCTCGCGGCGACCGGATATGTCGCGTCGGTGCTCGCTTCGACCGGCTCGGAGGAACGGTGTCGCAACGCCATCGAAGGACTCCCGGGTTGGCGGCAGCAAGTGTCGCGAGAAAGCGTTAACAATTGATGGCCGAGTTGAGCTTTCGGTCCTATGACGGGTCATGCTCGATTTCGGGGGGCTCGGGGCACTTCTTTCGGTGGTACTGATCGACGTCGCGCTTGCCGGCGACAATGCCGTGGTCGTCGGAATGGCGGCTTCGGGATTGGCACCGCCGCAACGCAACCGCGCCATCCTCGCCGGCGTTCTCGTTGCCACCGGGCTCAGGATCGCGCTTGCTGCCGTGGCGGTTCAACTGCTCGCGATCGTCGGGCTGACGCTTGCCGGCGGCTTCCTGTTGCTGTGGGTTGTGTGGAAATCCTATCGCGATCTGGCCAGCGGACATCGCAGGGCGCATCGGGCGGGGTCCCGTCCCAGCGGCTTCGCGCGCGCGTTGCTTCGCATCGTTGCCGCCGATCTGTCGATGTCGCTCGACAATGTCCTGGCCGTGGCCGGTACCGCCCGCGGCCGTGTCTGGGTGCTGGTCGCGGGTCTCACCTTGTCGGTAGCGCTGATGGGCGCGGCATCGGCGGTGATGGCGCGCCTCATCGGCCGCTATCGCTTTCTCGCTTGGGTCGGGCTGGCGATCGTGACTTTCGTCGCGCTCCGAATGATTTATGACGGCTGGGCCGAGACGGCGGCGCTGTTCTCGGGCGATCGGGGCGGGTCGAAGAACTGGCTGTCGTAGAGCTCGCTGAACAAGCCGCGCCGCTTCATCAGCTCGGCGAAGCTGCCGCTTTCGGCGATGCTGCCGTCGCGCAGCACCAGGATCAAATCGGCGTTGCGCACGGTCGAGAGCCGGTGGGCGATGATGAAGGTGGTGCGGCCCTGGGTCAGGGGTCGGAGTCCTTCCATCACCAGCGCTTCGGTGGCGACGTCGAGCGCCGAGGTCGGCTCGTCGAGCACCAGGATCGGCGCGTCGCGCAGGATGGCGCGGGCGATGGTCAAGCGCTGCTTCTCGCCTTCCGACAGGGTCGCGTTGTCGCCGAGGACCGTGTCGTAGCCCTGCGGCAGCGACCGGACGAGCGTGTCGATGCGCGCGAGCCGCGCCGCTTCCTCGATCTCGGCATCGCTCGCGTTGGGCCTGCCATAGGCGATATTGTCGCGCACCGACATCGGGAAGACGAGCGGCGGCTGCAGCACCATCGCGATCTGCCGGCGCAACGAATTGAGCCGGTAGTCGCGGACATCGACGCCGTCGATCAGGACGCTGCCCGCGCTGGCGTCGAAGAACCGCGGCAGCAGCCCCATCATGGTCGATTTGCCGGCGCCGGTCGCGCCGACGAGCGCCACTTTGAGGCCCGGCGTTACCGCGAGCGATATGTCCTTCAAGACCGGCATTTCGGCGCGATAGCGGAAGCCGACGTGGCGCCACTCGACGGCGCCCTTCGCGCCCTCTGGCGGGAAGCTCAGCGCGCCGTCCCTCAAGTCCGGCTCGGTGTCGAGCACCTCGAAGCATCGCCGCGCGCCGACGCGGGCGCCCGCGATGAGGCTCCAGCTTTGGGTGATCTGATTCACCGGGTTGTAGAGCTGGGCGAGATACGAGATGAAGACCACCAGCTCGCCGATCGACAGGCGCCCGCCCAGCACCGAGCGCGCGCCGACATAAACGACGAACGCCGTGCCGGCCGCGATCAGCGCGTTGACCATTCCGGAATAAAAGGTCTGCCAGCTATAGAGCCGGAGCGTCGCGCCGAGGCTGGCGCGGGAGGCGCCCATGAAGCGGCGATATTCCTCTTCCTCCTTGGTGAAGGCCTGAACCAGCTTGATCGAGCTCATCGCCCATTGCACCAGCGTATAGACATGGCTTTCGCGGTCTCGCACTTCGGTCGCGACTTCGGTGATCTTGCGGTTGAAGACGGCGATGAGCGCAAAGAGCAGGGGCACGATTGTGAGCGACACCAGCGTCAGCGTCGCATCGAGCGGGATCAGCACCATGAACATCCCACCGAGCAGGACCAGCGCCGAGACGATCGGCAAGAGGCCGTTCATGATCATCGTTTGCACCGCGAAGCTGTCGGCGGTGATGCGGTACATCAGATCGCCGACCTTTTGCCGGCTGTGAAAGGCCAGCGACAAGCGCTGGAGATGCGCGTAAAGCGCGCCGCGCAGATCGCTGACCATGCTTTGGCCGACGCCGATCGCGGTCACGTTGTGCAACAGCGCCATCATCCCGGCGCAGAGATTGATCAGCACGAGGCCCGCGCAAGCCGCGATCAGCACCGTGCCAGGGCTCATCGCAGCAAGGATCGGCACGCCCGGGGTCTTGCCGCCGAGCACGTCGTCGATCACGAGCTGCAGCGGCCATGGCTTCAACAGCTCGAAGCCCGAGATCAAAAAAATCTGCAAGAGCGCCCAGAGGATGCGCCGCGTGTAGGGGCGCAGATAGGGCAGCAGCTTCCAGGCCATCTTGGTCATGGCCCGCCGCTCAACTCAGCGCGACCGGCGTAAGATGCTGTCTTTTGGCCGCGGTCTCGATGATGCGATGCATGAGCCGGCCGAATTCCACCGTGCGATAGGCAATGAGCGCACCCTGGGCGAGGCCGAGGATCCCGGCGACCGACCCCCAGCCCGGCGCGTCGAGAATCAGCGCAGCCGCGGTCAGCACCGCATAAAAGCGCAGCACGAAGGCCGAAAAGCGCGACAGCCGGATGGCGCAGCGCACGCGCAAGAGCCGTTTCTCGCCGCCGTGATTTTCGGTGCAGGCCAGCACATAGGCGCGGCTCCAAAGCCCGCGCGCGATCTTGAGATCCCAGTCGTTCCAGCCTTGATCGATCTGGATGAAGTATTTCTGCGGCGTCAGGAAACGCACGAGCTCGCCGAGCAGCGCCTCCTTCTCGTCGCCTTTCTCGCTCCAATAGGACAGATAGAAGCTGCGCTCGCGCCAATGGACGCGCGGCGCTTGCATGGTCTGGTCGAGCGCGCCCGTGGCCTCGGGGGAATTCATCTCGCGCCAGCGCCATTTCAGCCGCTCCCAGCCGCGCACGATCGGCCCGAGATAAATCAGCAGCGCCACCAGCGCCCGCGCCTTTACGCCGCGGAAGCGCTTGTCGATGGGCGCGCGCAAGGCGGCGTTGATGCACAGCACCCAGGTGATGGCGAGCGGCACCATGAACAGCAGCATCCAGCCGCCGGCGGCGATCCCCATCGCCGCCAACAGAATCGCCACGACGTTCCATTCGAAGGTGAGCGGCAGGAATGCGGCCAGCGACGAAGGCGGCTCGTAGAGGGTCTGAAACAGGCCGCGGCCGAAGACCCCGGAATAGATCACCGGGCGGCGCGACAGCAGCAGCGCCGCCGACAGATCGCCGTAGATCCGCCCGAGCCACTTCGCCTGGCCGAACAGGTTGAACCGGATCGGATGCTTGGAATAGACGAGCGCCTCGGCCTTGCCATAGCCGCGCTGCTGGCCGAGATAGGCCTTCACCGTGTTGCGCCGAAAATGCCAGACCACGGCGGCCGGGCTGAATCCGATGTTGTAGCCGGCGTCCTGGAAGCGCCAGCAGATATCGACATCGTCGCCTGCGGCGCGATAGATTGGATCGAATCCGCCGAGACGCAGCAGCACGTCGCGCCGGAACGCCATGTTGCAGCCCGCGATATGCTCGGCCACGTCATCGGACAGGAGAACATGCGTCGGCCCGCCGGGCGAGACCGCGACCGCCGCCGGCACCAGGCTTGCCTCCGGCGGCGGGAAGTTCGGCCCGCCGCAGGCGACAAGCTCGGCGATCTCCATCTTGGCGATGAGATAATTGAGCCAGTCCGGATCAGCGACGCAGTCGCTGTCGGTATAGGCGACGACCTCGCCGGTAGCGGCTTCGGCGCCGACATTGCGAGCGGCGCTGAGGCCCTTGTTGGGCTGCGAGATGATGCGGCAATAGCCGTAGCGCTCGGCGATCGCGAGGCTGCCATCGGTCGAGCCGTCATTGACGACGATGACCTCGTAATCGGGATAGTTGAGTTTGGCAAGCGATTCGAGGCACGCCGCCATGGTGCGCTCGGCATTGTAGGTGCATACGATGACCGAGACGCGCGGGGTGCGCGGCAGGGTCGGAGGAATCGGCCCCTGGTAGCACAGGCGGATCGCCTCCGCGGCGGGCTTGGGGTTGCGATCGCGGTCCACGAGGCCGAAGGCCCAATCCTCGATCAGATGGCCGCCGGTGAACCACGAATCGGTCCAGGCGAAGACGACCGCCCCGGCGACGCCCATCTCGAAGGCGATGCGGACCTGCCAGGACAGAATTCTCGCCTGCTCCTCGACCCCTTCCCGCATCGAATCGATGCCGAACTCGGTCAGCACCAGCGGCCGGTCCACGGCGAGGTTGTGCAGCCGCGAGACGTAGCGGCGAAACGCGCTCTCCTGGTGCAGGTAGACGTTGAAACACAGGAAATCGGTGAAATCGACGGTCAGGTATTCGGTCGAGGGAAAATTCGCGTAGCTGACCAGGCGCTCGGGATCGATGTCCTTGATGAGGCGCACGAGGCCCTTCAGGAATGCGCGCACCCGGTCCGGCCCGTGCCAGCGCACCATGTCAGGCGGGATCTCGTTGCCGATGAGATAGGCGAAGACCGCGGGATGCCGGTTCATCGACTTGACGGTGTCGACGATGGTGCGCTCGATCTCCTTTTCGATGTCGGGGCTGTCGAGGAACGTGACGTGCTGCGACCAGGGGATGCCGACCAGCAGCTTGAGGCCGCGGTCGTCCGCCAGGTCGAGCAGCCAGAGCGGCGGCACGGTGAAGACGCGGACCGTGTTGACGCCCATCTCGGCCATCAGCTCGAAGTCGCGCGCTGCCAGATCGGGCTCGGGGAATTGCGTGCCGTCCGAGCCCATGGCGAACGGCCCGTAGGTCACGCCGCGAACGAAGAATTTTTCCTCGCCGGCGAAGAAGAACTTGCCGCGCACGCGAATGGGCAAATGCGCGGTCGCGGAATCTACGCTCTCGCGCGCGGCGGTCACGTCGGGCGGCATCAGCTTGCCGCTCCCTCGGTGGCTGCGGCTCCGAACCGGCGGCGATGCCAGTCCCACGCGGTGGCGATGATGCGGTCGAGCGCCAGCGCGGGCGTCCAGCCGAGGAGCTTTCTCGCGCGCGCGGCATCGGCCACCAGCACCGGCGGATCGCCCGGGCGGCGCGCGGCGTCGCGGCTCGCGATGGCGCGGCCGGTGATGCGGCTCGCCGCGGCGATGGTCTCGCGCACCGAATGCCCGGTTCCGGTGCCGAGGTTGAGCGCGAGGCCAGCCCCGCCATTCTCGAGGTAGCGCAAGGCCAGCACATGGGCCTCGGCCAAGTCCTGGACATGGACGTAGTCGCGAATGGCCGTTCCGTCCGGGGTGGGATAATCGGTGCCGTAAACCTCGATCCGCGCCCGCCGGCCGAGCGCCACATCGAGGATCAAGGGGATGAGATGGGTCTCGGGCGCGTGATCCTCGCCGATCTCGCCAGCGGGGTCGGCGCCCGCCGCGTTGAAATAGCGCAGCGCGACATGGCGCAGCCCGTGCGCGACGCCGTGCCAATGGAGCGCCCGCTCGATCATGAGCTTCGACTCGCCATAGGGATTGACCGGACGCTGGGGCGTGTCCTCGTCGATCGGCATGGTCTCGGGCAATCCGTAGGTGGCGCAGGTCGAAGAGAAGACGATTGTCTTCACGCCGGTCGCCAGCATTGCCTCGAGCAGGCCGAAGCTGTTCACCACGTTGTTGCGGAAATATTTCTCGGGTTGCTCGACCGATTTGCCGACATAGGCAAAGGCGGCGAAATGCATTACCGCTTCGACCCGGTGGCGGGCGATGGTGTCGGCCAGCAGCGCCTTGTCCGCCAGGTCGCCATGGACGAAAGGCCCCCAGCGCACGGCTTCCTTGTGGCCATAGATGAGACTGTCATAGGCGACCGGCTCATACCCGGCCCGCGCCAGGGCCTTGCAGGCATGAGCGCCGACATAGCCGGCGCCGCCGGTGACGAGGATGGTCTTGCTCATCGCGCTCCTGAGGCGTGCGCAACCGCGCACAGGGCATAACGAACCGCGCCGGCGATTGCTTCCCCCGATTGTCTCTACGACGAAGCCCGGTCTTCGGGCAAGGGGGGCTCGCCTTCCAGCCGCTGCTCCGCCGGCGCGGCTCGCTAGCCGCGTTTCCTGCGGGTTTTGGCCGGATTCGGCCGCGGCACGCCGGCCTCGGACAGCGCCTTTGCCTGGCGCTTCGCCAGCTCGACGGAGTCGAAATCCTCGATCAGCTCGTGGAACAGCCGGTGCCAATTGATCTCGGCCTTGAGATGCGTGAAGACCGAGCCGAGCCCCAAGGCGGCGCGGTCCATGAACACGAATTCGCGCGGCGGCTTGACGCCGCCCAAGCGCCCCAGCTCGCGATGGACATCCTCGGCGAGGCTGCGGCCGTAGACGTCGTGTTCGTCCTTCTCCTGGATACGGCGCTTGCGGTCTTCCAAGAGTGGCGCGTAAATGAATCGCGCCCATCGGTTTAGCACCTCGATCAGCTCGGGCCCGAGATTCTTGAAGCCCCAGCTTTCATAGGCCGCCACCGCGAGATCGCGGTCGTCGCGGTCGAGCGCGTTGTAGAGATCGATGACGCCCTTCACGAAGATCGCCGGAAAGATGCGGATGCAGCCGAAATCAAGGAGGTTGATCCCGTCGTCCGGGCGCACGGTGTAATTGCCGAGATGCGGGTCGCCATGGATGACGCCATAGTAATAGAACGGGATGTACCAGGCGCGGAACATATTGCGCGCGATCGCGTTGCGGCTTGCGAGCGGCCCCTTCACAGCCTCGAGCATCGGTTTGCCCTCGAGCCAAGTCATGGTGAGGAGGCGCGAAGTCGACAGCTCGGGCACCGGCTCGGGGATGGTCACGCCCGGCTCGCCGGCAAGCATGAGGTGATAGAGCCGCAGATGCGCGGCCTCGCGGGAATAGTCGAGCTCCTCGCGCAGGCGATCGCCGATCTCGGCAAGAATCTCGTCGGTCGAGATCGCGCGGTCGTAGCGCTCGTAAAGCGATAGGAACAATTTGAGCTGGGTGAGATCGGCTTCGACCGCCGAGCCCATGTCGGGATATTGCAGCTTGCAGGCGAGCGCGCGCCCGTCCTTGGCGACGGCGCGATGGACCTGGCCGAGCGAGGCGGCGCGCGCCGCTTCGTGCTCGAAGCTCTTGAAGCGCTGCTCCCAGTTCGGGCCGAGCTCGCTCGCCATCCGCCGCTTGACGAAGGGCCAGCCCATCGATGGCGCATCCGCCTGAAGCGTCGCCAGCTCGCGCGCATATTCCTGCGGCAGCGCGTCGGGGATGCTGGCGAGAAGCTGCGCCACTTTCATCAGCGGCCCCTTGATGCCGCCTAGCGCGCGCGTCAGGGCGGCGGCGTGGCGCGGGCGGTCGATCTCGAGACCGAGATAGCGCTGGCCGGCAAGCCGCGCCGCCAGCCCGCCCATGGTGGTCGAGACCCGCGCATAGCGGCGTACCCGTCCGGGCAGGCTGTCATTCTCGGCCATCAGCCGGGCTCCATCTCAACCGAGCGCTTCGAGCTGGTCTATGAAGCCCGCGATGACCGAGAGACCCTTCTGCCAGAATTGCGGGTCGGAAGCGTCGAGCCCGAACGGCGCCAGCAGCTCCTTGTGGCGCTTCGATCCGCCGGCGCGCAACATGTCGAGATATTTGGCGGCGAAGCCCTCATCCGCGGCCTGATAGACCGCGTAGAGCGAGTTCACCAGGCAGTCGCCGAAGGCATAGGCATAGACATAGAACGGCGTGTGGATGAAGTGCGGGATATAGGTCCAGTAGTGGCGATACTCGTCCTCGAAGCGGATCGCCGGACCGAGACTTTCGCCTTGGACCGACATCCAGAGCTCGCCGATATGGTCCGCGGTTAGCTCGCCCGCGCGGCGCTCGTCGTGGAGCCTCTGCTCGAACTCGACGAACGCGATCTGGCGCACCACGGTATTGAGCATGTCCTCGACCTTCGCGGCGAGCATCGCCTTGCGGCGCTTACCCTCGCGCTCGGCCGCGAGCATCGACTGGAAGGTCAGCATCTCGCCGAAGACCGATGCGGTCTCGGCCAGGGTCAGCGGCGTGTCCGACATCAGCGCGCCTTGCGGGCCGGCCAGCACTTGGTGGACGCCGTGGCCCAGCTCATGCGCCAAGGTCATCACGTCGCGCGTCTTGCCCATGTAGTTGAGCAAGAGATAGGGATGGACGCTCGGCACGGTGGGATGGGCGAAGGCGCCGGGCGATTTGCTGGGCTTTACCGCCGCGTCGATCCAGCGATGGTCGAAGAATCGTTGCCCGACCGCCGCCATCTCGGGCGAGAACGCGCCATAGGCGTCGAGCACCGTGCGCCGCGCCTCGCTCCAGGCGAAGCGGCGCTCGTCCTCGTCGGGCAGCGGCGCGTTGCGGTCCCAATAGGGCAGCGCGGCGACGCCGAACCATTTCGCCTTCAGCCGGTAATAGCGGTGCGACAGCGCGGGGAAGGCTTGGCGCACCGCTTCGATGAGCGCGTCGACGACCTCGTCCTCGACGAAGTTCGAGAGATTGCGCGCGGAGATCGGGCGCTTGAAGCCGCGCCAGCGATCCTCGATCTCCTTGTCCTTGGCGAGGGTATTGGTGACGAGCGCGAAGACGCGGGTGTTCGCGCCGAGGACGGCGCCGAGCGATTTCGCCGCTTCCTTGCGTAAGGCGGGATCGGGCTCGGATAGGAGATGCAGCGCCTCGGCGCTCGATAGCTCCTTGCCGGCCACCGGAAAGCGCAGCTCGGCCACGGTCTCGTCGAAGAGGCGCGTCCACGCGGCGCGCCCGGCGACGGATTTCTCGTGCAGCAGCTTTTCCAGATCGTCGCTCAATTGGTACGGACGGAAGGCGCGAGTGTCGCGCAGCCAAGGCGCGTAATGCGCCAGCCCCGGGTCCTTCAGCTTGCCGGCAAGCTCGCCATCCTCGATCCGGTTCAATTCCAAGGTGAAGAACAGCAGCACGGTCGAGATCGCGTTGACCTTCTCCTGCATGTTCTGGAAAAACCGCCCGGTCTCGGGATCGGTCATATCGGTGCAATAATCGAGATAGGCATAGCTCATCAGCCGGCCCAGCGTTTCCTGCACCTTCTCGTAGCTTCGGATGGCAAGCGCGAGCTCGGCTCCCGATAGCGCGGCCAGCTTGCCCTCGTAACGCTGGTGCAACGCGCGCGCTTCGGCTTCGGCGTCGGCGAGCGCGCGCTTCAATTCGGGGCTGTCGCGCCCGGGATAGAGATCCGCCAGATCCCATTGCGGCAACGCTCCGAGCCCGGCGGTCTCGGCGGTCGCGGTCATGCGCGTTTCCTCGTCACCCGCAGGATATAGAGCTTCGGCGATTTGACGCCAAGCCCGGGGCGCTCTATCCCGGCCCCGGAGATGGAGCAGGGGCCGGCAAAACCAATCCGAAATTGCGCCGACCGGGCGCGCGAGGCCGGGAGCCGCGTCGAGGATCGGAACTGGCCCAATCTTGCCGCCATGTTCTTCGATCAGGCCCAGCGGCGCAGCGACCGCCCGTTCCTGTGGGCAAAACAAGACCGCGCCTATCGCCCGATCACCTGGCGCGAAGCCGCTTCGCGCGTCGCCGATCTGGCGCGCGGCCTCAGGGCGCTCGGGATCGAGCGCGGCGACCGCGTCGCGCTGGTGTCCGAGAACCGTCCGGAATGGATGATCGCCGATCTCGCCATCGTCAGCGCGGGCGGCGTTACCGTGCCGGTCTATACCACCCACCGCGTCGAGGACCACCGCCACCTGCTCGGCGACAGCGGCGCGCGCTTGGCGATCGTCTCGACGCCAGCCCTCGCCGAGCGCGTGCGCGCGGCCGCGGAGTCGCTTCCTGCCGTCGCGTCGATCATCGTCATGGCACCGCCGGCCGACGCGTCGCCCGCGCAAACGCGCCTCCTCGCCATGAGCGAGGTGCTGGCGAAAGGTGCCAAGGCCGGCGGGGATGTCGCGTCCTGGGTCGCCAAGCTTCGACGCGACGATCTCGCCTGCCTTATCTACACCTCGGGCACCGGCGGCATGCCCAAGGGCGTGATGACGAGCCACGGCAATATCTTCGCCAATTGCCGCGGCGCCTATCGGGTCTTGGAGGTCTTGGGTCTCGAGGACGAGGTGTTCCTGAACTTCCTGCCGCTGTCGCATTCCTACGAGCACACCGCGGGCATGATGTTCCCTATCTTCATCGGCGCGGCGATCTATTTCGCCGAAGGGGCCGAGACGCTCGCCACCAACCTCCTCGAAGCGCGGCCTACGGTCATGACTGCGGTGCCGCGGCTCTATGAGACCATGCAGCGGCGAATCCAGAGCGGCGTCGAGCGCGAAGCCGGCGTCAAGGCAAGGCTATTCCACCTCGCGCTCCGGCTCGGCGAGAAGCGGTTGACCGATGCGAAGAGCCTGACTTTGACCGAGAGGCTGCTCGACCGCGTGCTCGACCGGCTGGTGCGAGACACGGTGCGCGCGCGCTTCGGCGGCAGGCTGAAGGCGATGGTCTCGGGCGGCGCGCCGCTCAATCCGCGGATCGGGATGTTCTTCCTGGCGCTGGGCGTGCGGCTCCTGCAGGGCTACGGCCAGACCGAGGCCTCGCCGGTGATCAGCGCCAATCCGCCCGACAAGATCAAGATCCACACCGTCGGCCCACCGCTCGACGGCGTCGCGGTGCGGATCGCCTTGGATGGCGAGATCCTGGTGCGCGGAGAGCTGGTGATGAAAGGCTATTGGCGCGACCCTGAGACCACCGCGCGCACCCTCGAGGGCGGCTGGCTTCATACCGGCGATGTCGGCGAGATCGACGCCGACGGCTATATCATGATCACCGACCGCAAGAAGGATTTCATCAAGAATTCGGGCGGCGACATGATCGCGCCGGCGCGCATCGAAGGGTGTCTGACGCTCGAGCCCGAGATCGCGCAAGCGATGGTCTATGGCGACGAGCGGCCGCACTTGGTCGCCGTGATCGTGCCGGCCGAGGAGCTGATCGGCGCCGCCTCGGGCGCGGGCGATCCCGCGCTCGAAAAGGCGGTGGGCGCGGCAGTGGCGCGCGTCAACGCAGGCCTGCCCGCGACCTGGCGGGTGCGGCGCTTTCTCCTGGCGATGGAGCCCTTCACCACCGCCAACGGCCAGATGACGCCGACGCTCAAGGTCCGCCGCCACGCCGTCAGGCAAGCCTATGGCGCCGCGCTCGACGCGCTCTATGAGCGGAAGGCGCCTTAGACCTCGTTGTAGTCTCGATACCAGCGCACGAAGCGCGGCAGGCCGTCGTCGATCGCGGTCTTGGGGACGAAGCCGAAGTCGCGCGTCGTCGCGGCGATGTCGGCATAGGTCGCCTCGACGTCTCCCGGCTGCATCGGCATGAGCTCGATCGCGGCCTTCGTGCCGATCGCCGCTTCGAGCACGGCGAGGAAGCGCGTCAGCGCCTCGGCGCGGTTGTTGCCGATGTTATAGAGCCGGTGGGGCGGCGCCGGCTCGGGCGCGGGCGGCTTGTCGAGGCAGGCCAGCACGCACTCGGTCACGTCGTCGATATAGGTGAAATCGCGCCGCATCCGGCCGCGATTGAAGAGCTTGATCGGCCGGCCGGCGAGGATCGCCTCGGTGAACAGCCAGGGCGCCATGTCGGGCCGTCCCCACGGTCCGTAGACGGTGAAGAAGCGCAAGCCCGTCGTCGGCAGCCGATAGAGATGCGAATAGCAATACGCCATCGACTCGTCCGCTTTCTTGGTCGCGGCGTAAAGCGATTGCGGCGTGTCGGCGACATCCTCGACGGCGAAGGGAAGCTTCGAATTGCCGCCATAGACCGAGGACGAGCTGGCATAGACGAAATGAGCGAGCTTGGCGCAATTCCGGCACGCCTCGAGCACCTCGAGAAAGGCGACGAGATTGGCGCTGACATAGGCGCGCGGATTCTCGATCGAATAGCGCACCCCCGGCTGCGCCGCGAGGTGGACGATTCGGTCGATATCGGGGTGACGGCACATCAACTGCGTCAGCCCGTCGCGCTCGGCGAGGTCGAGACGGTGGAAGACGAAACCGGGCGCTTTCGCCAGCTCGGCGAGCCGCGCCTCCTTGAGCGCGATCGCGTAATAGGCGTCGATGTTGTTGACGCCGACGACGCGCTCGCCGCGCCGCAAGAGTGCCGCCGCGACATGCATGCCGATGAACCCGGCCGCGCCGGTGACGAGGACCGCCATCGCGCCTCTATAGCGCGGGAAGCGGCAGGAATCACCCTTTGGTCGAGAGCTCAGCCGCGGGAATGGGTGTCGCGCAGAATGCTCGCGCTGAGTTGCCGGGCGAGGCAGTCGTAGCTCTGATCGGTCATGTGCAGCCGATCGCGCGAGATCATCGCCGCCATCGTCATCTGCCGCCGCTCGGCCCAATCTTGCATCAGGGCGAAGCGGTGGAACATCGGCACGCCGGCGGCCGCGGCGGTCGCCCGCAATGCCCGCTCCATCTCGCGGTAGCGCGGGTGCGCCAGTACCGCCGGGGCATATTGCAGATCCATCAGCATCACATCGGCGCCGGCGCGCCGCATCTCGAAAACCCCCGCCCGCACCTTCGCCACCAAGCTCCGCGGGTCGAGATCGGCGAGCACGTCGTTGGTCCCGACCTGCCAGATGACGAGATCGGGCTTGTCGGCCAGCACGTCGCGGGCGATGCGCTGCTCTGTCCCGGCGCCGAGTTCGCCGCCGACGCCGCGATTGAGGACGCGGATCCGGGTCGCGGGGAACCGGGTCTGCAGCAACGCCGCGAGCCGGCTCGGATAGGAATTTTCGGGTTTCGAGGCGCCGGTCCCATAGGTGGAGGACGAGCCCAGCGCCACGATGGTCAGCGTCTTGCCCTCCGCCAGCCGCTCGGCCGTGTGGGGCAAGGGCGCGGCGAGCGCGGTCAGCGCCTCGGGCGCGGTGCACCGGTCGGTGCCGGCCGCGGTCGCGCCCGAGGCAAAGGGCGGCAAAGCCACTGCGGCGACGCCCAAAAGTATCAACGCCGCCAACGCGCCACGGCCGAAGCTTGCCGGCGCAGGCTGCGCCGGACTGACGACAGTTGGTTGTTTCATTTCACTGGGTTGCGAAGTCGATCGCGTCCGCCAACCTTTCTCCTAGGCATTCGTAAAACTCCCTGGCCAGCGCTGCTTTTTTTTCCTTCGGCACGTTGACGAAGTCGAAAGCGCCGGCGTCGTTCCAATACTTCATGATGTCGAAACGCCGGAACACGTAAACGCCCTGCAACTGGGCGGTCTGACGTAGGGCATCCAAGTAAGGCTCGAAATTTATAACCGAAACCGTGCTTGGATTGTACTGCATATCCATCAGCATGATCTCGGAATCATGGGCCTCGATGTCGGCGATGCCTTGGGTCAGGGTATCGACGAAGCCGTCGATGCTCTCGCCCCGTACCGCGTTGACCGTGCCGGTCTCCCAAATTACGAGTGCCGCATGACGAGGATACACGTCTTTAGGGAATCGCGCCGCCATTTCCTCCGCGGTCTCGCCGGCGATGCTCTCGTTGATAACCGTGATCCGCGTGTCGGGGTGGTGCCGGCGCAGGGCCGCCGCGAGGAAATACGGGTAGGAATTATCGGGTGCCGACCCGGCGCTCGAAGCGCCGCCAATAACGAGGACGGTCACCGGCGCATGCTGCTGGAGGCGCTGCGCGAGCACGGGCAAGCGCGCGTCGTCCTCCAGTAGCCCGTGGGGCGAATCGCAACGCGAGGCTGCCTGCGCCAGGGAAGGGGATTGGCCTCCGGTCGCAAGCGCCGCTCCGAGCAATCCGATGATGAGGACCAAAAAGCGCATCGTCGGTTACTCCGAAGGGGTCGCCGGAATTGACGAGGTATGGGCGGGCCGCGCGCCCCGGGACGCCACCCTGTACCACTCGAGCATCGCTGCGACGCCGATCATCGCGCCTATCCCGACGAGGTTGACCGCGACTTGGGCAAGGAAGCCGCCGGCAAACTCGGCCAGGAAGAAATGGCCAAGGACGGAAAGCAGGATGCCGAGGCAGAAGATGTACAGCGATTGCTGGCCGCACATGATCACCGGGCGCGCCCAGGCCGAGCGCAGGAAGCCGGAGTCGGGCGGCACGAGATGAATCGTCGCGACCGCCAGGACAAGGAAGCTGAAGAGGCGCAGCGGGGCGAGGTTGGTTTTATCGAGCGGGTAGCTCCAAAGCGCCTTGGCGAAAAGCGGCGGAAACGGGGCATAGATCCAGTGCAGCGTCCAGCTGAAATTGATGACCGCGAAGACCGCGGCCAGCGCGATGGCCGCGCGCCCGATCCAGGGACTGGACGGGAGCGGCCAGCCTCCGCTGATACGGGCGTGGCCCGCGGTCGCGCCGATGACGAAGAGGAACTGCCAGGCCATCGGATTGAAGAACCAGACCTCGTGCGACGGCCTGGTATGGAGGGCCCAGCCCTGGCTGAGCGTCAGCGCATAGACAAGGGCGGAGAGCGCGAGCGGCAGGAGCCGGCCGCGGTCGAGCAGGATGAGCACCAGCGGAAAGCTGGCCAGCAACACGATGTAGAGCGGCAGGATGTCGAGGAAAGTCGGCTGGAACGACAGCAACAGCATCCGGATGACGGCGATATACGGCTCTTGCAGGAAGTCGCCGACGCCCAACTCCTCGCTATACATCGGGTTCTGGACCACCTGGACGGCGTAGCTCACCTCCGCGATGAAGATCACGAACAGGAAGATGTGCGCGACATAGAGCTGCCAGACGCGGCGATAGATCTGCGCGGTCGCAAAGAGCGCGCCCTTTTCCTTGAGCGTTTCGCCATAGACCAGCGCGGCGGTGTAGCCTGAGATGAAGATGAACACCTCGGCCGCGTCGTTGAACGCGATCGAACGCAGGGTGAAATAGGCGAGCACGTTTTCCGGGATGTGATCGATGAAGATGAAGAACAGCGATAGGCCGCGGAAGAAATCGAGCCGCAGATCGCGCGGCAGGCGGGTTGGGGCTTCTGCCATCGGCTTGCGCGTCGCGTTCTATCCGGCGATACGCACCAGCATCTTGCCGCGATTGGCGCCGGCGAGGAGGCCGATGAACGCTTCCGGAGCGGCGGCGAGGCCGGCTGCGATATCCTCGCGGTAGCGAACGCGGCCGCTCGTCAGCCAATCGGTCATCCGAGCGCGGAATTCGGGGTAGCGCGCGCGGTGGTCGCCGACGAGGAAGCCCTGCATCAGCGCCCGCTTGACCAGGAGCTGCCGGTTCCAGCGCGGGCCGGTGTCGGGCTGGCCCAATCGGTCATAGGAAGAGATCGCGCCGCAGATGATGATGCGCCCGCGCAGCGCGAGGTTCGCCATCGCGGCGTCATGGGTCACGCCGCCGACATCGTCGAAGAACACGTCGATCCCCTGCGGCGCGTGGCGGGCAAGCTCGGCGGCAAGGGTCTTCGCGTCCTTGCCTTTGTAATCGACCCCGGCATCGAAGCCGAGCTCTCGGGTGACGTAGTCGAGCTTGTCGGCGGCGCCGGCGGTGGCGATCACGCGGGCGCCCTTGAGCTTGGCGATCTGCCCGGCGACCTGGCCGACCGCGCCCGCGGCGGCGGAGATCAGCACGGTTCCGCCGGCCTGCGGCTTGCCGATGGTATCGAGCGCGAAATAGGCGGTGGCGCCGGGCATCCCGAGGACGCCCAAGAGATAGCTGATCGGAAGCTCGCCGAGCGACGCGCGGTCGATGCGCTCGCAGGCCGTGCCGGGCAGCGCCGCATATTCCTGCCAGCCGGCATAGGCGAGCGCGAGATCGCCGGCGGCGAATGCGGGGGCGCGCGATTCCATCACCTCGGCCACGACCTCGCCGGTCATGACCGCGCCCAGCTCGACGGGCGGGGCATAGGAACGAGCCGCGCTCATCCGGCCGCGCATATAGGGATCGAGCGACAAGTAGAGCGCGCGCAGCAAGACTTGGCCCTCGGCGGGCTGGGGCAGAGCCGCGGGATCCAGCCGGAAGTCGCTGGCGCGCACGGCGCGGCCTTCCGGGCGCTCGGCCAACAGGAAGCGGTGATTTACAGTCTCCGTCATCGGCGCCCTTTCCGGCCACTTCTGCGGGCGAATTTCGGAATCGCTACGCCAAGCGTGGCGGACGCCATCATAGCAGAGTTGGCGCTGGGCTAGATCGCGTCCAACTGATAGGCGATGTCGTTCGAGATGTTCCAGAGATAGCCGATATCGGCGCTGCCGACGAGCGCATAGGCATGGCCGTGATGCCGCCAGTATAGCACGTTGAGATTGTCGCGCCGGTCGAAGGTCGGGGCGAGATCGGGCTTGGTGGAATCGGCGACGACGACGGTGAGCGGCCCCAGCGCCTTGTTGTCGGTGGTGTAGAAGAGCTGCGTCGCGGGCTGGCCCTCGATGAAGAGATAGCGCGCGCCTTGGAATTGCAGGCCCCAAGGCTGGAGATTGGGGGTTCGGAAATCGGACGGGAGCTTTTGCACCGCCTTGCGCGCGGCGTCCGCGTCATTGGCCGGCACGTTGACGAGCGCGACATCGTTGGCGCCGGCATTGACGAACAGCTTGTGGTATCCGGCGATATTGTCGATCCAATCGCCTGAGGCGAGGTCGGCGGTATGCCGGCTCGCGGCGCCCGGACCGGCGGCAAAATAGCCGACGCCGGCGCCGATCAGGAGCCCCGCCACTCCGGCCGCCATCGCCCATTGCATCCAGGGCCGTCCGGCCAAGGGCCTCGCCCGGCGCAGGCGCGCCGCGCCAAGGCTCGCGACCGCCGCTCCGGGCTCGCCGCGCGCGGCCGCGAGCAACCGCTCGGGCACCGGCTCGCGCAGCACCGGATCGAGGGCCGCGCGCAGGATCTGGGCGCTCGAAGCAAGGCCCGCTACCCGCGCGCGCAGGCTCTCGTCGCGCTCGAGCGATTGATCGATCTCGGCCCGGATGGCGGCATCGAGCTCGCCATCGAGATAGGCCACGAGAATTTCGTCACTCGGCATCGGCATCGTCCGTGCTCCTTCGCAAGTGACCCCCGGCCTCGAGCTTGGCCAGAAGCGCCACCCGCGCCCGCGCCAGCCGGCTCATGATCGTGCCGACCGGAACTTCGGCGATATCCGCCGCTTCCTTGTAACTCAAGCCGTCCACCGTCACGAGCAACAGCGCCGCGCGCTGCTCGACCGGCAATTCGCCGAGCGCGGCGTTGACTTCCTGCAGGCTAAGGCGGGCGTCGATCCGGCGGACCGCCTCGTCGGTCCCGACATTCATGGCCTCATCCTCGCTCGTCTCCTTGCGGACGCGCCGGGATCGGGTCTGATCGATCCATATCGTCTGCGCAATCCTGAACATCCAGCTATCAAACCGGGTTCCCTCTTGAAACTGATGCGCGCGGCTCAACGCCCGCTCGCACGCCGCCTGAACCAGATCGTCGGCCTCGACGGCGGAACCGGTCAAACCGCGGGAGAACCGCCGCAACCGTGGCAGGACGGCGATGAGCTGGTCGCTAAAGGACGCGCTCAAGAAATCGACCCCCCGCGAAATGGGGGTATTCCAACCGGCCTGCCACAATGAGAACGGGGGGTGATCTGATTTATTCCCTGTAATGAAGCCGTAATGTTCGGGCGTCTCGCACGGAGCCCCGAGTCGGCCGGCGCCCAGGGTTTCCAGGGCGGCTTCGCGGCACGTTAACACCATCGGGCAGAGCCTGAACAGGCCATCGCGCGCGATTATCATCGCGTACGGAACCTGCGACCCGTTGCCCCTTCCCAAATTCGCTGCGGTGCGGCATTGTCAGCCGGTTCTCGGCCAGGGGATTATCCGCGACATGAGGATCGGAATAGTGAGGGAACGCCGTCCCGAGGAGCGTCGGGTGGCGGCGTCGCCCGACACCGTCAAGCGGCTGACCGCCATGGGGCTCGAGGTGGTGGTCGAGAGAGGCGCCGGTTCGGGCGCGGCCTACCCCGACGCCGCCTATGAGGCCGCCGGCGCCCGCATCGCCGCCGACCCCAGCGGCGCGCTGGGCACGGCGGATATCGTCCTCAAGGTCCAGCGGCCGGAAGCCGCCGAGCTGGCCTTGATGAAGCGCGGCGCGGTGCTGATCGGCATGCTGGCGCCGCTGCAGAATTCGGGCGACGTCAAGGCCTATGCCGCAGCCGGCGTGACCGCCTTCGCCATGGAGCTGGTGCCGCGCATTACCCGCGCCCAGACCATGGACGTGCTGTCGAGCCAGGCCAATCTCGCCGGCTACCGCGCCGTGCTCGAGGCGGCGGTGGCTTTCGGCCGGGCGTTTCCGATGATGATGACGGCCGCCGGCACGATCGCGCCCGCTCGGGTCCTCGTTATGGGGGCGGGCGTGGCCGGCTTGCAAGCGATCGCGACGGCGCGGCGCCTCGGCGCCATCGTCTCGGCGACCGATGTTCGGCTCGCCGCCAAGGAGCAGGTCGAGAGTCTCGGCGCGACCTTCCTCGTCGTCGATCTCGAGGCGATGAAGCAGATGGAAACCTCGGGCGGCTACGCCAAGGAGATGGGCGAGGATTTCGCCCGCCGCCAGCGCGAGCACCTGACCGAGGCGCTCAAGAAAATCGACATCGTGATCTGCACCGCGCTCATTCCCGGCCGCAAGGCGCCGGTCCTCGTGACCAAGAACATGGTCGCGGGAATGCGGCCAGGCTCGGTGCTGGTCGATCTCGCGGTCGAGCAGGGCGGCAACGTCGAGGGCAGCGTGCCGGGCGAGACGGTCACCACCGCCAATGGCGTGACGATCCTCGGCGAGCTCAACGTGCCCTCGCATATCGCGGTCGATGCCAGCCAGCTCTACGCCAAGAACCTTCTCGCCTTCCTCGGCCTCATCATCGATAAGGACAAGGCGCTCAAGATCGATACCGCGGACGAGATCGTGAAAGCCTCGCTGCTGACCCAGGATGGCGCGGTCGTCCATCCGCAACTGGCAGGAACCTGACCCATGGCAGTCGGCCAACCGCATGTCTTCGTGTTTTTCCTCACCGTGTTCGCGCTCGCGGTGTTCGTTGGCTACTACGTCGTGTGGCGGGTGACGCCCGCCCTGCATTCGCCGCTGATGAGCGTCACCAACGCGATCTCGAGCGTGATCATCGTCGGCGCGCTGATCGCCGCGGGTCCGGCCGGAGCGAGCTTTTCCAAGGTGATGGGGTTCGTCGCCGTGGCGCTGGCGTCGGTCAACATCTTCGGCGGCTTCATCGTCACGCAGCGCATGCTGCAGATGTTCAAGAAAAAGCAAAAATAACGGAGACGTTCCCTTGAGCGCTGATCTGTCGGCATTGCTCTACCTCGTCGCCTCGATCTGCTTCATCATGGCGCTCCGCGGCTTGTCGAGCCCCGAGACCGCGCGCGCCGGCAATCTCTATGGCATCGCCGGCATGGTGATCGCCGTCGCGACGACGCTGGCCTCGCCGGGCGTCGTGAGTTACGGCATGATCCTGGCTGGCGTCGTCATCGGCGGCGCCGTCGGCACCTTGATCGCGCTCCGCATCCAGATGACCGCGCTGCCGCAATTGGTGGCGGCCTTCCACAGCCTCGTCGGCCTAGCGGCGGTGTGCGTCGCCTCGGCCGCGTTCTACGACCCGTCCGCCTATGGCATCGGCACGCTCGGCGCCATAGATCAGGGCAGCCTCGTCGAGATGGGGCTCGGCACCGCGATCGGCGCGATCACCTTCACCGGCTCGATCATCGCTTTCGGGAAGCTTCAGGGGCTCATCACCGGCTCGCCCTTGGTATTTCCAGGCCAGCATCCGCTCAACGCGCTACTCGGGATTGTCCTCGTCGCCGCTCTGGCGTGGTTCGTCGTGGCCCAGCCCGAGGCCGCGTTCTGGACGGTGGTCGGCCTCTCGTTGCTTCTTGGCTTTCTCCTCATCCTGCCGATCGGTGGCGCCGACATGCCGGTCGTCATCTCGATGCTGAACTCCTATTCCGGCTGGGCCGCTTGCGGCATCGGCTTCACCCTGGCCAACAGCCTCCTCATCATCACCGGCGCGCTCGTCGGCTCGTCGGGCGCGATCCTCAGCTACATCATGTGCACGGGGATGAACCGCTCGATCTTCAACGTCATCCTCGGCGGCTTCGGCACCGAGGGCGGAGCCGCGGCGGCAACCACCCGGGGCGACAAGACGGTCAAATCGGGCAGCGCCGAGGACGCGGCCTTCATCATGAAGAACGCGAGCTCGGTCGTCGTCGTGCCCGGTTACGGCATGGCCGTCGCGCAGGCGCAGCACGCGCTCAAAGAGATGGCCGACATCCTCAAGAGCGAGGGCGTCACGGTTCATTATGCGATCCACCCGGTGGCGGGCCGCATGCCGGGCCACATGAACGTCCTCTGGCCGAGGCCAACGTGCCCTATGAAGACGTGAAGGAGCTCGACGAGATCAACCGTGACTTCGCCTCGACCGATGTCGCCTTCGTCATCGGCGCCAACGACGTGACCAACCCAGCGGCGAAGACCGATCCCAAATCGCCGATCTACGGCATGCCGATTCTCGACGTCGAGAAGGCCAAGACCGTGCTGTTCGTGAAGCGCTCGATGGCGTCGGGCTATGCCGGCGTCGACAACGAGCTGTTCTTCCGCGACAACACGATGATGCTGTTCGGCGACGCCAAGAAGATGTGCGAGCAGATCGTCAAGGCGCTGGGGTAGCGCCTTCGGGAGGACCTAATAGCCCTCGCGCTCCATGCGCTTGCGCAACACCTTGCGGTAGCGGCGAACGGCCTCGGCCTGCTCGCGGGCGCGGCGCTCGGAAGGCTTCTCGTAGTTGCGGCGAAGCTTCATTTCGCGAAAGACACCTTCGCGCTGCATCTTTTTCTTCAGGACGCGTAGCGCCTGATCGACGTTGTTGTCGCGGACGAGAACCTGCACGGGCGATTTTCTCCGGCTCGAAAGGGTAGCGAAGGCGGCCTGGATAACACGATTTTCGGGTTTTTGTAAAGCGCGGGGCGCTTTACGGATTCGCCGCCGCCGCTCATATTGAGGCCATGGCCATTCTCAAGATCGCCCGCATGGGACATCCGGTGCTGCGCCGGCGGGCCGATCTGGTGCCCGATCCGACCGCCCCCGAGATTGGCCGGCTGGTCGCCGATATGGCGGAAACCCTGGCCGATATCGGCGGCGCCGGCCTGGCCGCGCCGCAAGTCCACGTGCCGCTGCGGGTGGTCATCTTCCGCGTCCCGGAAGAGCGCCTTACCGGCGCGCCGGAGGACAACGCCCAGGACCTCATCGCCCTCGTTAATCCCGTGATCGATCCCTTGGACGAGGCCATGGAGCTGGACTGGGAAGGCTGCCTCTCGGTGCCGGGCTTGAAAGGCGCGGTGCCGCGCTGGAGGCGCATCCGCTACCGCGGCGCCAGCATCGACGGCGGCGCCATCGATCGCACGGTCGGGGGCTTCCATGCCCGTGTCGTCCAGCATGAATGCGACCATCTCGACGGCATTCTCTATCCGCAGCGCATGACCGACATGCGCTTGCTCATGTTCGTCGAGGAAGGCGCGCGCTATCCGATCGATCTGGCGGCGCTGTGAGCCGCGGCGACGACGCGCTGAAAGATGCCGTCCTGGCGGCGCTGCTGCCCGCGGTGCCGTTCGATGGCTGGACAAGGGGGCCGATGCGCGAAGCGGCCGCGCGCGTCGGGATCGACACGGTCGCGCTCGCCACGATTTTCCCGAACGGTCCGCCCGACGCCATTGCCTGGTTCAGCCACTGGACCGACCGCGAGACCTTGGCAGCCTTGGCGGCCCGGGACTTGGCCGGGATGCGAACGGCCGAGCGCGTCGCCGACGGGGTGCGCACGAGGCTTGCGATCCTGCTGCCGCATCGCGAGGCCGTACGCCGCAGCCTCGCGCTGCTGGCGATGCCGCAGAACCTCGCCCTGGCGGCAAGGCTGCTCTACGACGCGGTCGATACGATCTGGCACGCGGCTGGCGATCGCGCGACCGATTTCAACTTCTATACGAAGCGCGGCCTCTTGGCCGGCGTCTATGCCGCAACGACGCTCCATTGGCTCGACGACCGCTCGGCGGGAACCGCGGCAAGCGATGAATTCCTCGCGCGTCGGCTGGCCGAGGTGGCGGCGATTCCCCGGCTGAAAGACGCGGCGGCAGTTCTGCCGAATCCGTTCCGGTTATTTCGCTGGCGCAGCACATAGAGGTGCGAAGCCAACCAATGTTCGTCTTGCCGGCACCTGCTCTACCGCCGGTGCCGGCAGCTAGCCGCGCGGGATGAGCCGCGTCACATGGCCCATCTTGCGGCCGGGCGAGGCTTCATCCTTGCCATAGAGATGGAGCTTCTGCAGCGGGTCGTTCACGGCCTCGCGCCACATCGCGACGTCCGGGCCGATCAGATTCTTCATCACCGCGTCGGAATGGCGTTCGGGCGAGCCCAGCGGCAAGCCGCAAATGGCGCGCACCAGCTGCTCGAACTGGCTGGTGTGGCAGGCATCGATCGTCCAATGGCCCGAGTTATGGGGCCGGGGCGCGATCTCGTTGACCAGCACGTCGCCGTCATGCGTGACGAACATCTCGACCGCCAGAACGCCGACGAGCTCGAGCTTCTCGGCAATGTGACGGGCAATCGCCTCGGCCCGCATCGCGACGTTCGGCGTCACCCGCGCCGGCGCGATGGTGGTGTCGAGGATGTGGTGCACGTGTTGGTTCTCGACCGGCACATAGGTCGCGCACTTGCCCTGCTCGGTGCGTGCGACGATCACCGAAATCTCGCAGGCGAATTCGATGAAGCCTTCGAGAATGCCGGCGGCGCCGCCGACCAGACTCCAGGCCGCGCCGAGATCGGTGTCGGGACGGATCATCGTCTGGCCCTTGCCGTCATAGCCCATGCGCACGGTCTTGAGGACCGCGTGCGACCCGATAGCCTCGATCGCGAGACGAAGCTCTTCCGGAGTCGCGACCGCGCGATAGGGCGCGGTCGCGACCTTGATCGATCGCAGGAAATCCTTCTCCTTGACGCGGTCCTGGGCGATGTGGAGCGCATTGGCGCCCGGGCGCACCGGCTTGTGCAGGGCGAGGAATTCGGCGGTATCGGTCGGCACGTTCTCGAATTCGAACGTGATGACATCGACGGCCTCGGCGAACCGTCCGAGCGCCAGCTTGTTGTCATAGGCTGCCGTGGTCGACCACGCGGTCACCTGCTTGGCCGGGCTCTGCGCGATCGGACAATAGACGTGACAGCGATAGCCGAGCGCGCTCGCGGCCAAGGCCGTCATCCGGCCCAACTGCCCGCCGCCCAGTATGCCGATGGTTTGGCCGGGCTCGATCATGGCGACGGCGGCCGCCTCGGCACCGCTTCGGTTTGCGCCTTGCGCCAGGCATCGAGCCGCCGCGCGATGCGGCGGTCGCTCAGGGCCAGGATGGCACCCGTCAACAAGGCGGCGTTGATCGCGCCGGCCTTGCCGATGGCCAGCGTTCCCACCGGCACGCCGGCCGGCATCTGCACGATCGAGAGGAAGCTGTCGACCCCTTTCAAGGCCGCGCTTTCTACGGGAACGCCCAGAACCGGCAGCGGCGTCATCGACGCGGTCATCCCCGGCAGATGCGCGGCGCCGCCGGCGCCGGCGATGATGAGCTTGAGGCCTCGCCGCCGCGCCGAGCCAGCGTATCGCGCCAGGCGCTTGGGCGTGCGGTGGGCCGAGACGATGCGGGATTCATAGGCGATGCCGAGCGCGTCGAGGGTTTCCGCGGCATACCGCATCGTCGCCCAGTCGGACTGGCTCCCCATGATGATTCCAACGGACGGCTGCGCGCCGTTCTTGGCGGCCATGGCCTACCCCGCAAAAAAGGAGCGCGCATTATAGGAAGGGGCTAAGACAGGGCAAGCGCCGCTTCCCGCTGCGAATCGCCGCGGCGTTTCGCGTTGTAGAGGCTCGGGGTTCTGTCATACTTGGCCGCCCTGCCGGCATCGAGGAGGCCGAGCTGACGCCCGAATTGCCCCAGAAGATGCCCTCGCTCGCGGGCGACATCGAAGAGCTGCGGCGCCAGTTGGGCGAGGCGCGCTCGCGCATCGAGCAACTCGAAAAGCTGGTCGATCAAGATCCCTCGTTCCGGTCGCCAATCGCCGCGCCTTCGTGCGCGAGCTCGGGCGCATGATGGCCTTCGCCGAGCGCTATGGCATATCCGGCAGCCTCGCCTATTTCGACGTCGATAATTTGAAGCACATCAACGACGTCCATGGCCATGCGGCGGGCGATGCCGTGCTCAAGCAGGTGGCGCGGGTGCTGGTCGAAAGCGTGCGCACGACCGACGTGGTGGGCCGGCTCGGCGGGGACGAGCTGGGTGTCCTACTGGTGCGGACCGATCAGGCGCAAGCCGAGCGCAAGGCAGCGGAGCTTGCCGCTCGGATCGAGCAGCGGCCGATTCGTTGGCAGGGACGGACGGTGCCGGTGACCGCAGCTTTCGGCGTTCATGCCTTCACGAGCGGCGAGAACGCCGATGACGTGCTCGACGCCGCCGACCGCGAGATGTACCGCCGCAAGGCCGCGCGCGACGCGGCCCGGTAACGGCGTGCCGTCACGCGATGATGTCGGGCAGCAGCGAGTTCTCTAATTTGGTGATGAGATCCTTGAGCGCCAGCTTGCGTTTCTTGAGGCGCTGCAAGTGCAGATTATTCGCCGGGACCGGCTCGGACAGGCGGGCAATCGCCTCGTCGAGATCGCGGTGCTCGCTCTTGAGCGCCGCGATTCGCTGCTTGACCGCTTCGGCCTCGAGGTCCATGAGAATTGAATTATAGCAAAATTGGGCGAGGAACGAGCGATGTCCGAGGCGGCGGCGGAACTCTGGCGCTTCTCGCTGGCGATCTATGCGAGGCCGGGGGTGGCGCGGGCTTGTCTCGCGCTCCAGGACCAATTCGGCCGCGACGTCAATGTCGCGCTTTATTGCTGCTGGCTGGGCGCGAGCGGACGGGGCCAGCTCGCCCGCGCCACGCTCGAGCGGGCGGATCGGACGGTCGCGCCGTGGCGGGTGGAAGTGGTCGAGAAGTTTCGCGCCGCGCGCCGCGCGATCAAGGTGGCCGCGCTCGAGGGCAGCGACACGCTCTACGCCAAGGCCAAGGCGATCGAGCTTGAGGCCGAGCGGTTGCTCCAGGGCATTCTCGCCGCGCTGGCGCCGCCGGCCGATCCGGCACGCGGGCCGGAGCAGCGCTTGGCGGATTCGCTCGCCAATCTCGCGCTCTATGTCGGCGACGACGCGCCGGCCGAGCCGCTGCGCGGGGCGCTTAGGGCCATGGCGGAAACGAATTTCGCTTTAGGCTAGATCGTTTTGCCGGCGTCGGTGCCCCAGCGCTTGACCTTGCCGGTATCGAGGCCGAAGAGGTCGAGCACGCGGCCGAGATTGTGGTCGATCACGTCTTCGAGCGTCTTCGGGCGGTTGTAGAACGCCGGCACCGGCGGGGCGATGATCGCCCCCATTTCGGTCACCGCCGCAAGATTGCGCAAATGCCCGAGATGCAGCGGGGTCTCGCGCACCATCAGGACGAGCCGCCGGCGCTCCTTCAGGATCACGTCCGCGGCGCGCGTCAGCAGCGTGGTGGTGACGCCCGAGGCGATCTCGGCGACGCTCCGGACCGAGCATGGCGCCACGATCATGCCTAGGGTCTTGAAGGAGCCTGAGGACAGGGACGCCGCCATGTCGCCGATATTGTGCGAGTGATGGGCGAGCGCGCGGATTTGCGCCACTTTGAGATCGGTCTCATACGCCAGCGTGACCTCGGCCGATTTGGTCATCACCAGATGAATCTCGACCGGCATCTCGCGCAGGATCTGCAACAGCCGGGCGCCGTAAACGACCCCCGAGGCGCCGCTGATGCCTACTATTAACCGTTGTATTTCTGGCATAATATTTTATCATTACCTATAGGCTGACGCGCGACTGGTTAACCGAATATATCCTGCTTGGCGCTTGGCTCCAATCGGCGTTAGCATACTTGGTCCGTACCTCATCTGGCTGTCACAGGAGGTGCTATGTCTGCAGACCGTATCGAGGAGCTTCGTGCCCGGCATCGCAGTCTGGAAGAAGCTCTGGGTCAGGAAATCAAGCGACCCTCGCCGAACCCGGAAAAGCTCACCGATCTGAAACGCCAGAAGCTCCGAATAAAAGACCAAATCGCCGAACTCGAACATTCAGTTCACGGATCCGCTTAGCGCGGGCGCTCGGCCTGCTCCGAGCGCTCGAAGTTTTACACCTTGCCGGCGACGGCGGGAGGGAGGCGCGCGTGACCGTCCGTCAAGTGGAGGAGCAACGCCGCTCGCTCGCGGACAGAGAAGGCTTCTGGGGCGAGGCCGCCGCCGGCATCGACTGGGATCGGCGCTGGGACCGCGTGCTCGACGCCAGCCGCAAGCCGTTTTATCGCTGGTTTCCCGGCGCCAAGCTCAACACGTGCTGGAATGCGCTCGACCGCCATGTCGCGAAGGGCCGCGCCGATCAGATCGCGCTCATCCACGACAGTCCGCTGAGCGGCCAAGTCAATCGCTTCAGCTATCGCGAATTGCGGGACGCCGTCGCAAAGCTGGCGGGGGCGCTCCAGGCGCTTGGCGTCGCGCGCGGCGATCGCGTCCTCATCTATATGCCGATGGTGCCGGAAGCGGTGATGGCGATGCTGGCTTGCGCCCGGATTGGCGCCGTGCATTCAGTGGTCTTTGGCGGCTTCGCTCCGCCCGAGCTCGCGACCCGCATCGACGACGCGACGCCCAAGGCGGTGTTGTCCGCGTCGTGCGGCATCGAGCCGGGACGGGTCATCGCTTATAAGCCGCTCTTGGATCGGGCGATCGAGCTGGCGCGCCACAAACCGGCCTCCTGTCTTATCCTGCAGCGCCCGGCCCAGACTTGCGACCTCGTTCCCGGCCGCGACCATGATTGGCGAGAGGCGGTGGCCAAGGCGAGCGCGGCGGCCTGCGTCTCGCTCGAGGCCACCGATCCGCTCTACATCCTCTACACCTCTGGCACGACCGGGGCGCCGAAGGGCATCGTGCGCGACAATGGCGGTCACGCGGTCGCGCTCCATTGGTCGATGGCGAATGTCTATGGCGTGAAGCCGGGCGAAGCGTTCTTCGCTGCCTCGGATATCGGCTGGGTGGTCGGGCATTCCTACATCGTCTACGCCCCGCTGCTCTATGGCTGCACCACCATTCTCTATGAGGGCAAGCCGGTGGGCACGCCCGATGCCGGCGCCTATTGGCGGCTCGTCGCCGAGCATGGCGTGAGCGCAATGTTCACGGCGCCGACCGCCTTCCGCGCCATCCGGCGCGATGATCCCGACGGCAACTTCATCCGGAAATACGATCTCGCCACGCTCCGCACCCTGTTCCTGGCCGGCGAACGCGCCGATCCGGCGACCGTCGAATGGGCGGAGCGGCAGCTCCGGGTGCCGGTCATCGACCATTGGTGGCAGACCGAGACCGGCTGGGCGATCAGCGCCAATTGCGTCGGGCTCGGGCGGCAGCCAGTCAAGCACGGCTCGGCGACACGGGCGGTGCCCGGCTACGACCTTCGTGTGCTCGATGGCTCGGGCCGCGAGGCCAAGCCCGGCGAGATCGGCGCGCTGTGCGTGAAGCTGCCGCTGCCGCCCGGCGCCTCGCCGACGTTGTGGCAGGCCGAGGAGCGCTTCGTTGCGTCCTATCTCGCGGCCTATCCGGGCTACTACAGCACGGCGGATGCGGGCTTCATCGACGCCGACGGCTACGTCTTCGTCATGACCCGCACCGACGACATCATCAACGTCGCGGGCCATCGCCTGTCCACCGGCGCGATCGAGGAGGTGCTGGCCGCGCATCCGGATGTCGCCGAATGCGCGGTGATCGGTGTCGCGGACGATCTGAAAGGGCAGGTGCCGCTGGGCTTACTGGTGCTGAAGGCCGGCGCGAAAGGCGACCGCGCCAGCGTGACGGAAGAGGCGGTGCGGCTCGTGCGCGAGCGCATCGGTCCGGTGGCGAGCTTCAAGACCGCCTTGGTGGTGGAGCGCCTGCCCAAGACGCGCTCGGGCAAGATCTTGCGCGGCACGATGCGGGCGATCGCCGATGGCGAGCGCTATTCGGTTCCGGCCACCATCGAGGACCCCGCGACGCTCGCCGAGATCGCGGCCAGCCTCCGAGACGCGGGGCTGTCGAGGCGAGCGTAAACGGCACGGCCTAAGGCGTGATTTCCTCGGCCACGCCTTGCACGTCTTCGAGGGACGGCGGCTGCACCAGCGGGCCTTCGCCCTCGGCGCGCTTCTTGCCGCGATTGGCGCGGGCGACCGCGGCCTCGAGCATCTCCATCGTGCACAGCCCCAAGGCGACCGGGTGACGCGGCTTGATATTGGGCGAGTTCCAGTGGCTGCGATCGCGCACGGCCTGGATCGTCGGCTTGGTCGTGCCGACGAGCTTCGAGATCTGGCCGTCGCTCAATTCGGGATGGTTCTTGATGAGCCAGGAAATCGCGTCGGGCTTGTCCTGGCGCTTGGCGATCGGGGTGTAGCGCGGACCCTTGTGCTTGACGAGCTCGACGGGATGCGCCTCTTTCGAGATTTGCAGCCGCGCCGCCGGGTCTTTCTGGCAGCGCTCGATCTCCTCGATCGTCAACTGGCCGTTGGCGATCGGGTCGAGGCCCTGCATCTGCACCGCGACCTCGCCATCGGCGATCGCCTGGATCTCGAGCCGATGAAGGCCGCAGAACTCGCCGATCTGATCGAAGCTCAGCGACGTATTCTCGACCAGCCAGACGGCGGTGGCCTTGGGCATCAAAGGCAGCGTCATTCTTCCTCCTCGATCGCGAGGTCGCATCAACCGCGGGACACTATGACTGGAATGTCCGCTATATAGTCCGAACCCCTCGCGTTGGGAAGAGGCTCAAATCGACAGCACGATCTTGCCGATATGAGCCGAGCTTTCGAGGCGCCGGTGCGCCTCCGCCGCCTCGGCGAGCGGGAAGGTGCGGTCGATGACGGGTTTCACTTTACCGGCATCGAGCAGCGGCCAAACCTGGCGCCGCAGCGAAGCGGCCATCGCGCCCTTTTCTTCGACGCTGCGCGGCCGGAGGCCCGAGCCGGTCAGCGTCAGCCGCTTGCCCATGATCGGTCCGAAATTGACCTCGGCGACGATGCCGCGTTGGGTCGCGATGCTGACGTGGCGGCCCTCCACCGCCAGGATGCTCAGATTCCTCGCGATGTAATCGCCGCCGACCATGTCGAGCACGACATCGATGCCGCGATTGGCGGTCGCCTCCTTGATGACCGCGACGAAATCCTCGTGCTTGTAGTCGATGCCGCGCGTCGCCCCCAATTTCTCGCAGGCGTGACATTTGTCGCGGCTGCCGGCGGTGACGAAGATCGCGCCCGCGTTGAAGGCACGGGCAAGCTGGATCGCCGCCGTGCCGATGCCGCTCGATCCGCCATGAATGAGGATGGACTCGCCGGGGTTGAGCTTTCCGCGCTCGAACAAATTGTGCCAGACGGTGAAGAAGGTTTCGGGCAGGGCGGCGGCTTCGACCATGGTGAAGCCCTTGGGCACCGGCAGACACTGCGGCTCGGGCGCCACGCAGTGGCTGGCATAGCCGCCGCCCGTCACCAGCGCGCATACCTCGTCGCCGATTTTCAGCTGGTGAACGCCGAGCCCGATGCGGACAACAATGCCCGCGATCTCGAGGCCCGGAATGTCCGAAGCGCCCGGGGGCGGCGGGTATTGGCCCTTGCGCTGCATCACGTCCGGACGGTTTAGCCCGGCCGCGGCGACCGCGATCAGGACCTCGCCCGCGCCGGGCGCCGGCATCGGCCTCGTCACCGGGCGCAGCACCTCGGGGCCGCCCGGATTGGCGATCTCGATCGCGGTCATGGTGTCGGGGAGCGTGGTCATGCACCGGCCTCCTTTTGCCTCCGCCCGATTGCACCTCTAGCCCGATCGCGGCACACTGGCAACCGACGAGGGGTGACGTGTGGCCGTGGACGACGAGGATAACGAACCGCGCAACAAGCCCGCCAAGAAGCGCGATCTTGCGCCGCTGGCGATCGCCGAGCTGGAATCCTACATCGCCGGGCTCGAGGAAGAGATCGTCCGCGCGCGCAACGAGATCGCGGCCAAGCGCAAGCAGCGCGGCGGCGCCGAAGGCCTGTTCAAGCGCTGAGAAGGATCGTGGGCTTGGCCGATTGCATTGCCGGCGGCCGGGTGGCGCCGTGACCGCGGGGGACGACAGGCGCCAAGACGAGCGCCGCGCCGACTACAAGCATTTCCTCGCCATCCCGACGCGCTGGATGGACAACGATGTCTACGGCCACGTCAACAACGTGGTCTATTATTCCTATTTCGACACGGTGGTGAATCAATATCTGGTCGCCGCCGGCGCGCTCGACATCCGCGCCGGTTCGGTCATCGGCTTGGTCGTCGAAACCGCGTGCCGCTATTTCCGGCCGCTCGCTTTTCCCGAAATAGTCGATGCCGGGCTGCGCGTCGGCCACCTCGGCCGCACCAGCGTGCGCTACGAGATCGCGATCTTCGGCCACGGCGCCGAGTTGCCCTCGGCCGCCGGACATTTCGTCCATGTCTATGTCGATCGCGCGACCCGTCGCCCGGTTCCGGTGCCGGACGCGATGCGGGCGGCGCTGCACAAGATCGCGGCGGCAAGTTGACGCCTCGCGGGGGATGAGCGAGGCTCGGGGCTAGTTCGCAGCCACGGAGGCGTGAGAGGGGAGCGGCTTTTGGCGTTGCGCGTCTGGAGTCGCTTGCTCGCCGGGCCGATTTTCGGCGCAATCTGGCTCGCCGTTTGCGGCTTTTACATCACGGACTTCGTCGGCTGGGACGTGCTAGGTTCCCTGCTGCCGCACGAGATCGCGGTGGTTCTCATTGCCGTCGCGCTGCCGATCGTCGCGGTCTGGGGGATCGCCGCGGCGCATCTGCGCTCGGCGCAGCTCGAGCGCATCTTCGCACGCATCGCCGAGCAGATCGAGCGCATCCAGGTCGCGCCGTTGCGCGTCGACGAACGCACCCACGAGGCCTTGGCCGAGCTCCGCCGCCAGATCGACGAGCTCAACACCGCGGGCGACGCCACGGCCGGGCGCCTCAAGCTCGCCGCCGAAGGCCTCGGCGCGGTCGTGGCCGACGCGGTCGCGACGGTCAACGCAGCGGTCGAGCGCGCGGAGTATGTCCGCGGCGATCTCGGCGCCGCCGTCGAGCCCTTGACGCGGCTCACCGCGACCCTGGCCGAGGAATGCGCGGCGATCGAGCGCGCGGCTGGCCGCGATCTCGGCGCCGCGACCGACCGCCTGCGCGCCCAAGTGGTTTCCGTCCAGGAAGCGGTCGATCACGCGATCGATGCGGCGGGATCGCGGGTCGTCGAGCGCGCCGAATCGATCGGCCGCGCGATCGGCGACGCCATCGACAAGGCAGCCAGCGATGCGGCGGAGCGGTTCGATAGCGCCGGCGACCGCTTCGCGCATGAGATCACCGCCGCGGTCGGGCGTATCGGGGCGGAAGCGGCCTCGCTTGGGACCATGATTGCCAAGGCCGGCGACGGCGCTGCCGAAACCCTGGCCGCGCGGCGCGGTGCGGTCGAGCGCGAGATGACCGAGGCCGCCGCGCGGCTCGATGCCGTCGCGCAGGCGACCCTGGCCGCTTCGCAGCGCGCCGGATCGTCGATGCGCGATGAGGCCGAGGCACTGCTGGCGGCGGCGGCGCACGCGGCACAGCGCGCCGAGGAGCTGCAGGGCCGGCTGCGCGACAGCACCACGGGCTTGGCCGAGCGGTCCGCCGAGACCGCGCGGCAAACCGAGGCGATGCACAAGACCCTCGTCGACCAGGCCCAGACGCTGGCGAATGTCGCCGGCGAGGCGCTCGCCCGTCTGCGCGAGATCGGCATCGGCTTCGCCAGCCAGGCCGATGTCGTGGTCTCGGCCGCGCGCCAGGGCGGCGCGCATATCGGCGAGGCTGGCGAGCAACTGCGCGCGCAGCTTGGGCTGATCCAGGCGGCGGGCGAGCGGGCGGCGAGCGCAACCGAGAGCGCCGCGGCGACGCTGCGTGCGGCGATCGCGGCCATAGAGGCCGGCGCCACCGCCTCGATCGAGGCGCTGATCGAGCGCGGCGAGGCGGCGACCGCCCAGGCCGAAAGCGGCGCCGGCCGCCTGCGCGATCTCATCGGCACGATCGATGACAGCGCGGCCGCGGCCGCGGCAAGCGGCGTTGCCCAAATCCGCGCCGCTTTGAGCGCGCTCGATGCCGGGAGCGCCGAGACCAAGGCGGTGCTCGCGCAGCGCGGCGAGGACATGGCGGACGCCGTCGAATCCAGCGTCGCGCGGGCGCGCGCGGTGATCGGCGACCTCGAGCAGAGGGTCGCCGCAGCGGCCGAGACCGGCACGCGGCAGATCCAGCTGGCGATGAATTCGCTCGCCGAGAACACCGTCCAGACCGAGGCGGCGTTGACGCAGCGCGGTGCGAGCATTGCGGAAGCGGTCGAGGCCAGCGTGATCCGGGTGCGCGCGTCGCTCGACGGGCTCGATCAGGGGGTTGCCGCGGCGGCGGAGGCGGGCACGCGGCAGGTCCAAGGCGCGATGGACGCGCTCGCGGCAGGCGGTGCGACGCTCGCGCAAGCGAGCGATGTCGCGGCGTGCCGGATCGCGGAGCTTCAAGCGGCGGCCGTGCGCGCGACGGACGAGTTGCGCCAGGCGGGCGCGGGGGTCAACGCGCAGGTCGTCGAGCTCGCGGGGCTGGCCGACGATGCCAAGACGCGGCTCGAGAGCGTCGCGCAAATCCTCGGCCGCGAAGTCGGCGCCCTGCGCGAGGCGAGCAGCGAGCTCGCGCAACACGTCGCGCAGCAGCATGACGCCTTCGCTTCGGAGGTCGAGTATTTCACTGCCGCGCGCGGCACGATCGCCACGCAAGTCAACGAAACCCGCTCGATTCTCGAGCAGCAAACCGACCTTCTCGCGCGGGTTGCGGCCGAAGCGGCGGCGCACGCCAACGCCGCCGGTGGCGCGCTCGACGGTTACGTCCGGCGCTTGAGCGACGCCGCCGCCCTCGTTGGCAGCCAGGCCGACACGCTAGGCGCGGGGCTACAGCGGCAGCTCGCCGAGATGGCGGGCGCGTCCGAGATTCTTACCGCCATCGGCATGGGCATCGACCAGGTCTTGCAAAGCGGCGTCGGCGCCTTGGCGCAGGCCGGCGCGAACGTTTCCGAACGCGCCGACGCGATTGGGCGGCTGCTCGCGGATCGCGGCCGCGCCGTCGAGGAGGCAAGCGTCGCCTCGGCCCAGCGTATCGTGGAAGGCAGCGGCGCGATGCAAGAGCAGGCGCGGTGGCTCGATCAGGTCGCGATCAAGGCGAGCGCGGATTTGCTCGATCTCGCCCGGCAGTTCGACGAGACGAGCGGCGGGATCGCCGCTACCGGCGATGCTGCGGGCGCGACGTTGCGCGATCTCGGCGGCGCGTTTCGCCAGCAGGTTCAAGAGCTCGCCGCCGCGGTCGAGCGGACGGTCGGGCGCATGGAGAGCGCGCGCACCGTCCTCGACGAGCATTTCGGCGCGATAGCGGCGGCGACCGCCACGGTGTCACACCGGCTCGACGAACTGGGCGATGCGGCACGCGCGCAGGTGGCGAGCTTCGCCGAGGCGGGTGACACGATGGCGCGGCATCGCGACGAGGCGGCCGAGGCGGTGCGCCGCCAGATTCTCGAATTCAACGGCCTCCTCGAGCAGGCCAATACCCGGCTCGGGAACGCACGCGGTGTGCTGCGCGACCAGGCCGCCGAGCTGCAGCGCGGCCACCGACCTCGCGGTCGAGCGCTTGCGCGTCATCAGCGAGATTTATCACGGCCAGTCGAGCGAATTGCTCGGCGCGGCCGAGCAGGCGGGCGGGAGGGCCAAGGCGGCGAGCGAGCTGTTTCAAGGTCAGACCCAATCTTTCCTGAAGGCCGCCAATGACGCCGCCGAGCTCACCCAACGCCTGCGCGACCAGTCGCAGAGCAACCAGCAGGAGACGTTCCTTAAGTCCGCGACCTTCATCATCGAGACGCTGCAATCGCTGTCGATCGATCTCGCCCGAATTCTCGATCAAACCGTGCCGGATACGATCTGGAAGCGCTTTCATAGCGGCGAACGCGGCGTCTTCGCGCGCTACATCCTCCAGTTCCAAGAGCGCCAGGGCAACGCCCTCATCAAGGAGAAATTCGAGGGCGATCCGGCCTTCCGCGAGCAGGTGCTGCGCTACCTGGACCAGTTCGAGCAGCTTCTCGCCCAGGCCCGCGCGGTCGATCGCGCCGACGTCATGGGCGCGACGCTGGTCACGGCCGATGTCGGCAAGCTCTATCTCGTGCTTACCAACGCGCTCGGCCGCCAAGCCGAATAGAGGTCGGAACCGGGAAGCGGGCGGCCCTTAAAGGGCCGCCCGTTACCGTTGAGCGCGCGGCGTCAGGCCGCCTTGTGCTCGATCGCCTCGGCCTTGCTGCCGTTCACGATCGCGATCTTGCGCGGCTTCAGCGCCTCGGGCAGCTCGCGAACGAGCTCGACGTGCAAGAGTCCGTTGTCGAGGTTCGCGCCCGCGACCCGGATATGGTCGGCGAGCTGGAAGCGGCGCTCGAAGGCGCGGCGCGCGATGCCGCGGTGCAGGTAATTGACGCGCTCTTCGTCCTTGCGGGCCTTGCCGGTGACGATGAGCGCGCCTTCCTTGACCGTGAGCTCGAGGTCATCGGAGGCGAAGCCGGCCACCGCCATGGTCAGGCGGTAGGCGTTTTCGCCGGTCGCCTCGATGTTGTAGGGCGGATAGGCCAGCGTGCTGCCATCGACCTGGGTGGCCGCGTCGATGAGACGCGTCAGCCGGTCAAAGCCGATCGTCGAGCGAAACAGGGGAGAAAAATCGAAACCATCCATGACCACATCCTCCGTTGAGCAATATGGGAGCCATGACGAGCCCGCCCAAAGGCCGGGATCGTCGGGTTTACGTCCGAACCCGCCAAGCGGCATCCGGATATCAGGGAGATAGGAAGGTGGCAGCCCCGTTCAAGGGGGCGCAAAAGCCGCCCGAGTCGCCGGGGAAAAAGCTATTTCTTGAGGCCGATGCCCTGAAAACGCTTGTTGAACCGGGCGAGTTGCCCGCCGGCCTCGTTGAGCCGCTGCTGGCCGCCGATCCATGCTGGATGCGATTTCGAATCGACTTCGAGATGCAGGGTGTCGCCCGGCTTGCCATAAGTCGAGCGCGTCTTGTAACTCGTGCCGTCGGTCATTACGACGGTAATCTCGTGATAATCGGGGTGAATATCGGTTTTCATCGCGCTCTCCAAAACCGCTGCCGAGTTTATAGCGAAGCAGCCGAACCGCTGCAACTCGCGCAGCGTCGGCGACTCCGGCGCGATTTCCCGCCGCCCGTCAGCGCAAATCCGTTCGACTTTCGCGCCCACCTCCCATAAGGTTTTCGTGGTCCCACTGAGTTGAGGGGGAGAGAGAGTATATGATCGACGGAAACGACGACACTAATAACCCACCTTACCCGCCCATTCCGCCCATTCCGGCGGCACCGCCGATGCCGGCCGCCCCGGCGGCCGTATCGGCGAAGCCGCGGCGCAAGCCCGCGAAAAAGGCGGCCGCCAAGGCCAAGCCCGCGATAAAGGCGGCCGCCAAGGCCAAGCCGAAGAAAAAAGCCGCTAAGAAGGCCAAGCGCAAGGCCGCCGCGGCGCCGAGCGTCGCGAAACGGGGGCGCAAGGCGGCGAAGAAGGCGAAGAAGGCGAAGAAGGCCAAGCGCAAGGCCAAGAAGGGTCGCCGCTAACAAAGTGCCATGGCCCGGCCGCCGCGCTAGCCGGCGGCTGGGCGTGGCTAGCGCCGGCGCCCCGAGCTTAACGCTCGGTCAGCTTCAACTCGATGCGCCGGTTCTTGCTATAGGCCGCGTCGGAATCGCCGGGGTCGAGCGGCTGGTACTCGCCGAATCCCGCCGCCGCCAGGCGATCCGGTGGGATGCCCTGGGAAATCAGGAAGTTCACCACCGAGATGGCGCGCGCCGAGGAGAGTTCCCAGTTCGAGGGGAATTCCGGGTTGCTGATCGGGCGCTTGTCGGTGTGGCCGTCGACCCGCAGAACCCACGCGATGTCGGGCGGGATTTGGGCCGAAATGTCCTTGAGCGCGCCGGCCACGATGGTCAGCTGGCGCTTCGCCGAATCGCTGAGCGTGGCGTCGGCCGAGCCGAACAGCACCTCGGATTGGAACACGAAGCGGTCGCCGACGATCTGGATATCGGGGCGGTTGCCCAGCGCGTCGCGCAGGCGTCCGAAGAATTCCGAGCGGTAACGCGCCAATTCCTCGACCTTGCTCAACAGCGCCTGGTTCAGACGTTGGCCCAGATCGGCGAGCTGGGCCTGCTGGTCCTTATTCTTGGTTTCGGATGCGTCGAGCGCCACGGCAATCTGCGCCAGCTGGTCGCGCAGCGCCGCGACCTGTTGGGTCAGCGCGTCGATGCTGGCTTGCGCGGCTGTCGCGCGCTGCTCGGATTCCTGGAGCTGCGTCGCGAGCGCGGCGCCTTGCTCGCGTGCCTGAGCCAGGTCCTGGGCGCCCTGGTCGCGCTGTTGATTGGCGGTCGCGAGGCGCTCGTTGAGCTGCGCTAGTTGCGACTTGAGATCGGTATTGCTGGTTCGCTCCATCGCCAACATATCGCCGAGCTGGTTGAGCTGCTGCGTCAGCTGCTGTAACGCCGCATCGCGTCCCGACAGCGCATTGGTGAGGTAGAACTGCCCGGCGGTGAAGATGAGCAGCACGAACACGATCACCATGACGAGCTGGGCAAGCGCGTCGACGAAGCCCGGCCAAATGTCGATTCTGGGTCGGCGCGCGCGGCGCGTGGAAAAAGGCATGGCGCGCCGGTTTCCCTCCGCTCAGCCCGGCGCGGCTTCTTTGGCGAGCGCGGCCATGGTGCGGGCGAGCAGGCGGATTTCGCTGCGGATCTCCTGCACCGAATTTCCTCTGCCCTGGCTGAGCTCGTCGCCGAGCCGGACCAGATGCGCGTCGATGTTCCGCAGATGCGAGCGCGCTTCTTCGTCGAGCGCCGACGCTCCGGTGCTGTCGGCGAGCCGCTGCAGCACCGGCTTCAGCTCGACATGCTGATCGGCGAGCTTGACGAGCAGGACCTGCTCGGTCCGGATCTGGTCGCTCAGAAGGGCCAGCCGCTCGGTCAGCGCGACGAGATTGCTGTTGGCGGCGATGCGGCTTTCCTCGCCCGTGCCGAGGGTGCGCTGCAGCTTGTCGAGACTGTCGACGGTCTGCTCGAGCAGCGCTTGAATGAAGGCCGGCACCGAGCCGTCGCCGGCCTCGCCCGCCGGGCCGCCGGCCGACAAGCGGGTCCCACCCGACAGCCACTCTTCGAGATCGTTGTAGAAACGGTTGAGCGCGAGCCCGGCCTGTAGATCGAGAAAGCCGAGGATGAGCGAGCCCGCCAAGCCGAGCAGCGAGGCGCTGAAAGCCGTACTCATGCCGCCCAGGGGCGTCTGAAGGCGAGTCTGAAGGTCGCCGAAGGCGCGCGCCACGTCGTTCGATCCGATCGACAGGCTGCCGATCACGCCCTTGACCGATTGCACGGTCTCGAGCAGCCCGTAGAACGTGCCAAGCAGGCCGAGGAAGACGAGCAGCCCGATGAGATACCGGGAAGTCTCGCGGGACTCGTCGAGCCGCGTGCCGATCCCGTCCAAGAGCGTGCGCAGCGCGGTCGCGCTGAGGCTCAGCCGGCCGCCCCGGCGGTCGCCGAGCATGGTCGCCATCGGCGACAGCATGCGCGGCATGGCCGCCGCGTTCGGCGCATCGGGGCTCAATCGGAACTTCTCGATCCAGGTGACTTCGGGATTGAGCAGCATCACCTGGTGGAAGATGTACACGATCCCGGCCAGGAGCACCCCGAGTATGACGCCGTTCACCGCCGGATTGCCCATGAAATACTGGGCCAGCGGCCGCCAGATCAGCGCCGTGCCGCCGGCCACCGCGATCACGAAGAGCGCCATGCGAATGAGGTATTTTCGCGGGCGGGTCATGATTCGCGTCCTCATGCTGTCGGCGGCGCCGCGCCGTTACCGGCTGACGATCACGAGATCGACCTGATCGGTCGCCGGCCCGCCATACGCGCGGTTGCCGACGGCGCGAACATCCATGCGCAGGCTGCGCACGCCCTTGTCGATCAGATAGGCCCGGACCGCGACGGCACGAGCCAGCGAGACGCGCCGTGCGTCGACCGCTTGAGCGTCCGTGCCGGTGGCATGTGCGACGAGCTGGAGTCGCAGCGCGTCATCGGCTGCCAGCTTGGCTGCCACGGCATCGAGGACCGCTTGCGAGCCGGACGGCAGATCGGTCAGTCCCGGCGCGAATTCGATCGCATCCGGCGCGACACGTGCGCTGGCCGCCGAAGCCAACCGAACCGCCGCGGCATCTTGCAGCGGCTTCGCGGCTGGCGGCGCGGCGGCGGTCGTCTCGGGCGGCGGCTGCACGGTCGGCTTGGGGGCTTCCTGAGGTACCGGCGCCGGCGGCGCGGCGGCGGTCGTCTCGGGCGGCGGCTGCACGGTCGGCTTGGGGGCTTCCTCAGGTACCGGCGCTGGCGGCGCGACCGGCGCGGTCGCCGCTTCGTCCTGTTGCGGCAGCGCCGGCATCGGCGCGGGCGGCGGAGCGGTCAACGCCGCCACTGCTGGCTGCGTTGCCTGGGCGACCGCGACCTCATCATGCGAAAGGGCGCGATCGGCGACGCGCGGCGCCGGGGGCACGAGGTGGATGACCGGGGATTTGGCCGACCCGTTCGCACCGGCCCGGCGCGTCGTCGGGAGGTGCAAGACGATGCGGCGCGCGGCCGGTTTGGCTCGCGCCCTATGAGGCGGCGGCGCGGCGAGAGCGGTCGCCGTCGCGGCAGGTTGCTGCCGCGCCAGAAAAAGCTGCGGCAGGGTCGGCGCCGGGCCGAGCCGGTCGAGGCACGCTCGGATCGACCTCGACACTCGGCGACCGGTGGTCGCCGATGAGGAACTGGGAGTCCGCGCTCGAGACCATTGCCGTACCGAGCGCGGCAAGCAGCGCGACATGCCATCGGCGGTTGATGCGCCAGATCATGCGAATCCCTGGAAGCCGGTGAGCGAGAAGAGCCATGACCATGAGCACCACCGCCTGACGCTCGCGATATCCGACCCTAGCCCAAGCTGTAACGCGCCGCCAGTATGATCCGGTATCATGTTGTTGCAGCGGGATGAAGCGCGTGCTTGAGAAGCCGCGCGAGCGGCTCCTGGAGATGATCGTTGACCGCGAGCACGTCGCCGGAAGCCAACATGGTTTGGCCGCCGGCGAGATCGCTGACATGGCCGCCGGCCTCGCGAACCATGATGATCCCGGCGGCGATGTCCCACGGCCGCAAGCCGAATTCCCAGAAGCCGTCGACTCGCCCGGCGGCGACATAGGCGAGATCGAGCGCGGCCGAGCCCATGCGCCGGACGCCGCTCGTCGCCGGCATCACCGCGGCCAGGGTGTCGAGATATTTCGCGGTCTCGCCGCGCTCGAGGAAAGGCATGCCGGTGGCGATCACCGCGTCCGTCAGCTTGCGGCGCGCCGATACCCGCAAGCGGCGGTCGTTGACCCAGGCGCCGGCGCCCTTCTCGGCCCAGAACAGCTCGTCGCGCAGCGGCTCGTAGATCAGCCCCGCGACGATCTCGCCGTCGCGCTCGAGCGCGATCGAGATCGCCCAATGCGGAATGCCGTGGAGGAAATTGGTGGTGCCGTCGAGCGGATCGACGATCCAGCGGTGCCGGAGATCGCTGCCCGCGCTCGCGCCGCTTTCCTCCATCAGGAAGCCATAACCCGGCCGGCCCTTGCCGAGCTCGGCCCTAAGCACGTTCTCGGCCTTGAGATCGGCGGACGAGACGAATTCGCCCGGCCCCTTGATCGAGACCTGAAGCTGCTCGACCTCGCCGAAATCGCGGATGAGGCCGCGTGCGGCTTTGAGCGCGGCGGCGGCCATGACGTTGATGAGCGCGGAGCGGACCGCCATCGCTTGCGTCGTCAATCCTTGGCGCGTTCGACGTAACTACCGTCGGCGGTGTTGACCACGATGCGGGTTCCGGCTCCGATATGCGGCGGGATCATGACGCGCCGTCCATTTTCGAGCTTGCCCGGCTTGTAGGACGAGGAGGCGGTCTGCCCTTTCACCACCGGATCGGCCTCGACCACTTCCATGACGACGGTCTGCGGCAGCGTCACCGAGAGCGGCACGCCCTCATGGAGCTGAATCGTGCAGATCATGCCTTCGCGCAGGAAATCGGCAGGCTCGCCGATCATCTCGCGATTGATCGCGATCTGCTCGAAGGTCTCGTTGTCCATGAAGGTGGCCTGGCCGGAATCCATGAACAGGAACTGCATGTCCTTTTCGTCGAGCTGGGCGCGCTCGACGGCTTCCTGGGTGCGATAGCGCTCGCTGGTCTTGGTGCCGGTCTTGATGTCGCGCATTTCGACCTGGGCGAAAGCGCCGCCCTTGCCGGGCTGGACCAATTCGCGTTTCATCACGACCCATAGCTTGCCCTGAGCTTCGAGGACATATCCGGGCTTGATGTCGATGGCATTAATCTTCATGAGCGCTTCCTTCGGCGCGACGGTTGCGGCAAGCAGGGGATTAGGGCGCCCGGTTCCTAGCAGCTTGGGCGCGCTAAAGAAAGGGGGCTGAGGTGACGCAGAGCGCGTGGTGGACGCCGGAAAGCCTTGCCCGACGGCGGCCTTTCCTCGATGCGCGCGGCCGTTTGCTGCGCACCGCACGCGAAGTCTTCGCCGCGCGCGGGTTTGTCGAGGTCGACACGCCCGCGCTCCAGGTGAGCCCCGGTCTCGAGCCCCATCTCAAGGCCTTTGCCACCGTGCTCGAAGCGCCGGGCGAGAAGCCGCGACCGATGTTCCTACACACCTCGCCCGAATACGCGATGAAAAAGCTGCTGGTTGCCGGCATGCCGCGGATCTTTCAGCTCGCCCATTGCTTCCGCAACGGAGAGATGGGCTCGGCGCACCATCCCGAATTCACCCTGCTCGAATGGTATCGCGCCGGCGCCGGCTATCTCGATTTGGTGGCGGATTGCGAGGCGCTCTTACGCGCGGCTGGCGCGCGGCTGCTGACCTGGCAGGGCCGGGTTTGCGATCCGCACGCGGCGTGGCAGCGCCTCTCCGTCGCCGAGGCGTTCTCGCGCCATTGCGGCATCGACATTCTGGCGACGGTGGACGACCTCGACGCGCTCGAGGCGGCCGCGCTGCCCTTGGGGCTGGCGCCGCATCCGGGCAATTCCTGGGAGGACCTCTACTTCCGCATCTTCCTCGCTTCCATCGAGCCGAAGCTCGGGCTCGGCGCGCCGACCATGCTCTACGAGTATCCGATCTCGATGGCGGCGCTCGCCCGCGCCAAGCCAGGCAATGCCAAGCTCGCCGAGCGCTTCGAGCTCTATGTCTGCGGGCTCGAGCTTGCCAATGCTTTCGGCGAGCTGACCGACGCCGCCGAGCAAAGGCGACGCTTCGTCGCGGACCAGGAGAAAAAGCGCGCGCTCTATGGCGAGATCTATCCGGTGGACGAGGATTTTCTCGCAGCGCTCGCGGCCGGTCTCCCTGAGAGCGCCGGCATTGCGCTTGGCTTCGATCGGCTCGTCATGCTCGTGTCCGGCGCCCAGCGCATCGAGGACGTGCTCTGGGCGCCGGTGGCGTAGCCGCTTATCGCGCCTGCGCCGCCGCGATCGCCTGGTTGAATTCCTTGACCGCCGCCGCGGGGCCGTTCGGGTGGTTCCAAACGGCGGCGATGACGGCGAGAAAATCCGCGCCCGCCGCGACCAGAATTCCGCAATTCTCCGGCGTGATGCCGCCGATGGCGCAGCACGGCACGGTCATGGTCTCGCTCCACCAGCGAAGGATCTCCGGATCGTTGCCGGCGATGCGCCGCGTGTCCTTGGTGGTGGAGCGGGAAGAATCCGCCGAAGGCGACGTAATCCGCGCCGGCATCGGCCGCCTCGATCGCGGCGTCGCGGCTGTTGTAGCAGGTGACGCCGACGATCCGCTCCGGCCCGAGGATCTGCCGCGCCTCCTTGTAGGAGGCGTCCTCCTGCCCGACATGAACGCCGTCGCTTCCGGTTTGGAGCGCCAGGTCGGGCCGGTCGTTCATGATGAAGGCGACGCCGCGCTCTTGCGCGATCGGGCGTAAGCGATCGGCGACGCGGCGAATGGCGTCGTCACTCACATCCTTCAAGCGAAGCTGCACGCAGGCGACATCGCCGGCATCGAGCGCCGCGGCAAGAAGCGGCGCGAATTCGGCCGCCTCTAGCGCCGGCGGGGTGATGAGATAAAGCCGGCTCACGCCTCGCCGCGATAGATGCGAATGACGGTGTCGAGCATCTTCAGCGCCTCTTCGCGCGGGCGCTGGAAGGTGTTGCGGCCGATGATCGAGCCATTGCCGCCGCCGTCGCGGACGGCGCGCACCTCGTTGTAGACCCCCTCCGCGTCCTTGGCCTCGCCGCCCGAGAAGACGACGATCCGCTTGCCATTGAAGCAGCACTGGACGACATGCGCGATGCGCTTGGCCGCGGTCGAGCGGTCGATCTGTCTCATAGGCTTTCTTGGCGGCATCGAGCTCGATGAAATCGGTGGGCGGCTTCACCTTGATGATGTGCGCGCCGAGGAGCGCCGCCATGTGCGCGGCATAGGCGCAGATATCGAGCGCAGTTTCGCCGTTCTTCGTAAGATTGCCGCCGCGCGGATAGGACCAGATCACCACGGCGAGGCCGTTCGCCTTGGCCTCGCGCCCGAGCTCGGCGATCTCCTCGATCATGTCGATAAGCCGCGTCCGATCCCGGATAGATGGTGAAGCCGATCGCCGAGCAGCCCAATCGCAGCGCGTCCTTGACGCCGGCGGTCACGGCCTGGGACGGCGCTTCCTTGTCTCGCGCCAGGCTGTTCGCGGAATTGAGCTTCAAGATGGTCGGGATCGCGCCGGCGAAGCGGTCGGCACCGCCTGCGATGAAGCCCAGGGGCGCGGCATAGGCCGAGAGGCCGGCATCGACGGCGAGCTGGAAATGGTAATGCGGGTCGTAGGCCGGCGGGTTGGGCGCGAAGCTGCGCGCGGGGCCGTGCTCGAAGCCCTGATCGACCGGCAGGATCAAGAGCTTGCCGGTGCCGCCCAATCTGCCCTGCATCAGGATGCGGGCGAGATTGGCCTTGGTGCCCGGATTGTCGCTCTCGTAATGGGAGAGGATTTTCCGCACTTGCTCGCTGACTTGCATGACGAGTTTCCTCGAATCCGCCGGTCTCGATATAGCAGAAACCGCCTAAGGCCGGAAAAGGAAATCGCGGCATCGGGCCTCGGGGTCGCGCGCATCGAGTAGGTCGAGGGTGGCGGCGGGCGGGTCGGCGAATGAGGCGCCCATCGATGCGAGCTTTACGCGAACCGGCTCGGGGCCGCTGAAGCGGAGTTGCGTCAAGCCGAGGCGCAGCGCCGCCATGACCGCGCCGGGCTCGTCGCTGCAATCGAGAATCGCGGTCACCGCGACCTCGGGGTGCGCCGCCTTCGCCTGGTCGATCACCGCCTTGAACCAGCCCGGACCCGCTTGCATGCCAGCATGAGGGGCGCTCGCGAGCGTGACCGGCACTTGAGCCTCGGCCGCGGCGGAAAGCGCCGCCAGCGCGTGAGCGAGCGAATGAACGACGATTTCCTTGCCGCTCAACCGAGCTTGCCGACGAGGGCGGCGGCTTCGACCATGCGGTTCGAGAAGCCCCATTCATTGTCGTACCAGGCGAGAACGCGGGCCAGGCGGCGGTCGATCACGGCGGTCTCGCTCTCATCGAAGGTCGCGCTGTGCGAGTCGTGATTGAAGTCCGACGACACGAGCTGGTCCTTCGACACCGCGAGAATGCCGCGGAACCGGTTCGACGCGGCGGCCCGTTCCATGAGCGCGTTGATCTCGCCCTTATCGGTGTCGCGCGCGGAAACGAAGGTGAGGTCGATGAGCGAGACATTGGCCGTGGGCACGCGGATCGCGGTGCCCTCGAGCTTGCCGTGAAGCGCCGGGATGACGAGGCCGAGCGCCTTGGCAGCGCCGGTCGAAGTCGGGATCATGTTGATCGCGGCGGCGCGCGCGCGGCGCGGGTCCTTATGCAGCGTGTCGATCGTGTTCTGGTCGCCGGTATAGGAATGGACCGTGGTCATGAAGCCGTGGACGATGCCGACGCCTTCGTTCAGCACATAGGCCACGGGCGCGAGGCAATTGGTCGTGCACGAGCCGTTGGAGAGGACGCGGTGCGATGCGTTCACGAGCTCGCTGTTGACCCCCATCACCATGGTGATGTCGGCGCCGTCGGCGGGCGCCGAGACGATGACGCGTTTCGCGCCGGCGTCGAGGTGCTTGCCCGCCCCCGCGCGGGTGGTGAAGAACCCGGTGCATTCGAGCGCGACATCGATCTCGAGCTCGCGCCACGGGAGCTTTCCCGGATCGCGCTCGGCCAGGACCGCCATCTGGCCGCGCCCGATATCGATCCAGTTCTCGCCCGAAGTGATTTCGCCATGGAATCGTCCATGGACGCTGTCGTATTTGAGGAGATGCGCATTGGCGGCGGCGGTGCCGAGATCGTTGATCGCCGCGATCTGCATATCGTCGCGGTTCTGCTCGCCGAGGGCGCGCAGCACCAGCCGCCCGATCCGCCCGAACCCGTTGATCGCAACCCGAACCGCCATCGCTCTTCTCCTTTACAGCAAGGCCAGCGCCGCCTCGGCGACCCGCTCGGCGGTGATGCCGAAATGGGCGTAGAGCGCCTCCGCCGGAGCCGAGGCGCCGAATCCCGTCATGCCGACAAAGAGTCCTGCGGCGCCGAGATAGCGCTCCCACCCCAGCGACACCGCCGCCTCGACCGCGACGCGCGGAGCGTCTCCCAGCACAGTGCGGCGATAGGCTTGGTCTTGTCGGTCGAATAGCTCCCAGCACGGCATCGATACCACGGCGGCGGCGACGCCCTTGCCCGCGAGCAACTCGCTCGCCGTCATCGCGAGCGCGACCTCCGATCCGGTGGCGAGCAGGGTGACGCGGCGCGCGCCCTCGGCCTCGGCCAGCACATAGGCGCCGCGCGCCGAGCGATTCTCAGCCGTATCGCGCCGCAACGCCGGCAGGCTTTGCCGGCTCAGCGCCAGCACCGATGGCGCGTCGCGCGCGCCCAAGGCCAGCGCCCAGCATTCCGCGGTCTCCACCGCGTCGGCCGGGCGGAACACCCGAAGCTTCGGGATCGCGCGCAGCGCCGCCAGATGCTCGACCGGCTGGTGGGTCGGCCCGTCCTCGCCCAGGCCGATCGAATCATGCGTCATCACGTAAATGACGCGCAGGCCCATCAGCGCCGAGAGCCGGATGGCAGGGCGGCAATAATCGGCGAAGACCAGGAAGGTGCCGCCATAGGGAATCATTCCGCCATGCGCCGCGACGCCGTTCATCGCCGCGGCCATGCCGTGCTCGCGGATGCCGTAATGGAGATAACTGCCGGTGAAATCCTCGGGCGCGATGAATTTTTGGCCTTTGGCCCTGGTGTTGTTCGAGCCGGTGAGGTCGGCCGAGCCGCCAAGGAGCTCGGGGCAAGCCGGCGCGACAGCGTCGAGCACGAAACCCGAGGCTTGGCGGGTCGCGATCTTCGGCGCTTCGGTCGCGAATTTGGCGGTGATTCTGGCCAGCGCCTCGAGCGCCGCCGTCGGCAGATCGCCGGCGAAGCGGCGCTCGAACTCGGCACGGGTCGCGGCATCCGCCGCGTTGAGCCTTTCGCGCCAAGCGGCCGAGCTCGGCGCTCCGCGCAGGCCGACCTTGCGCCAGGCCTCGGCCATGTCAGCGGGCACGACGAAGGGCGGCGCCGTCCAGCCCAGACGCTCGCGCGCGCCGGCAATCTCGGCCGCGCCCAGCGGCGAGCCATGCGCGGCGGCGGTGCCGGCCTTGGTCGGCGCGCCGAACCCGATGGTGGTGCGGCAGGCGATGAGCGAGGGGCGATCCGAGCCCCGAGCGCGTTCGATCGCGGCGGCGACCGCGTCGGTGTCGTGACCATCGACACGCTCGGCATGCCAGCGGCTCGCGGCAAAGCGCGCAATCTGATCGTCCGAGGTCGAGAGATCGGTGGCGCCGTCGATCGAGATATGGTTGTCGTCCCACAGCACGATGAGCTTGGCGAGTTGCAGATGCCCGGCGAGCGAGATGGCCTCCTGGCTGATCCCCTCCATCAGGCAGCCGTCTCCGGCGATGACATAGGTGTAGTGGTCGACGAGCGCCGTCCCGAATCGCGCCGCCATGAGCCGTTCGGCCAGGGCCATGCCGACGGCGTTGGCGAGGCCTTGGCCCAGGGGCCCGGTGGTGGTCTCGATTCCGCTGGCATGGCCGCGTTCGGGATGGCCGGCGCAACGGCTGCCGAGCTGGCGGAAGCGTTTGATCTCGGCCATGGTCATGTCGGCATAGCCGGTCAGGTGCAACAGCGCATAGAGCAGCATCGAGCCATGGCCGGCCGAGAGCACGAAGCGGTCGCGGTCGGGCCATTGCGGATCGGCCGGATCGAATTTCAGAACGCGGCTCCACAGCACGGTGGCGGCGTCGGCTATCCCCATCGGCATGCCGGCATGGCCGCTCTGGGCGGCTTCGACCGCGTCCATGGCGAGCGCGCGAATCGTGTCGGCCATGCGCCGCAAATGCGGATCGCGCGGCGCGGGCAGCGGCGGGGCCGTCACGGCGGATGCGTCGGGGGCGGTCATGGCCTGGCGAAAGAAAAACCGGATGCGCAACGCAGCTTGGCGAGCGCGCGCGCCTCCGTCAACCCGTCTCGCGCCGCCGCGCCCGCGCGCTGACGCTTGCCCGGGTTTTGCCTTTGCCCGGCTTTCCGCTTAAGGTCTCGCGCGCGCGTCGATGGGGCGTAGCCAAGTGGTAAGGCAGCGGATTTTGATTCCGCCATACGGAGGTTCGAATCCTCCCGCCCCAGCCAGCCAGTCACCCGGTTCAGGCGCTCTCCGCACAAAGCCGCGAAAGCCCGCATAACAGGGCCTTTTCACGCCATGCGTCATACGGGAGAATCCGGAGTCGTGCCAAACGCGGGCCGGCTGACCCGTTTCTCTCTGTTGGCGATTTGGCTGCTCCGGTTTGGGGGAGAGATCGTGTGGCGAATCCGCCGGCGCACCCGCGTTATGCGAAGCTGAGTTGGCGCTTTTGGGAGTACCAATCGAGGGCCAGGTTGACGCGCCTGATCAGCTTCGTGGCATTGAGATCCGCGGGCTGGGTTCCCTTGGTGATCGCTTCGACGATCTCGGGTGCGAGGAACGCCAAGGGTAGGACGCAGCTGATGTAGCGATCATCGACCCCCTCGCGCTTGGCCAGTTCGGCGATGGATGTGTTCCCGCCGAGCAGGGCGTCAAAGCAACGATGCGCCCGAGCGATCTCCTTCAGCAAGATCGGGTCCGCCTTCGCTGCCGCTGGATGATCGCTTGTCACAACGAGGCGCATCTCGACACCGCGACGTTTGATCCTGAGTGGAATGTCCCGTGTGAGCTCTTCGTTGATACCGGCGATCGGCTGGAGCGCGATCGTTAGACGAAGCGCATCGGGTCTGAGTTCCACACGACCGATCACGGCCGAGAGAGCACCATCGCGCTCGGCTTCCGACCCAAGCCGCTGCTTAAAAGCGTCGGCTGCGCCGAACGCCATCGACAGCTTACTCGGAGGTATCCCAGCCTTCTCTAGTGCCGCGCCGATCGCGGCGTGATCGGCAAGCATGGCGCCGGCTGCGACGGCGACGATCTTCTCGATCTCTGCTGCGGGAAGGCGCCAGCCCGGCTTCTCGGCGGTGCCGGTTACCAATCCACTTGAGATATAATAACGGTAACGCCGCCCATCTTTCAGGGCGTGGCTGGGCGTGAGCCTCTGCCCTGCTTCATCGAACAGCTTACCCACAAGCGGACTGCTCGCGATCCTGCCGGTCCGGAGGTGGCGGCTCGATCTCTGGTCGCAGAGCTGTCGCTGGACCGCGTCCCACAGGTCGCGGTCTATGATCGGGTCGTGAAGACCGGGATGGCGGAGGTCCTTGTGACGGATCTTGCCGACGTAGACAGGATTGGAGAGGAGGGCGTAGAGCGCCCCTCGCCCAAAGGCCTGGCCTCCCGTTTTGTGGCCGCTCTCGTAGGTTCTGACCTTGGAACGAATGCCCTGCCGGTCGAGATCCTCTTTGAGGCGCCGGACGGAACCCAGCTCGAGATAGCGCCGGTAGATCAGGACTACCGTCTGCGCCTCGTCCCGCTTCACGATCAGCTTGTGGTTCTGGACCTCGTAGCCGAGCGGCGTGACCCCGCCCATCCACATGCCCTTCTTCTTCGACGCCGCGATCTTGTCGCGGATCCGTTCTCCGGTGACCTCGCGCTCGAATTGGGCGAAGGAGAGGAGAATGTTGAGGGTGAGGCGTCCCATCGAGGTCGTGGTGTTGAAGTGCTGGGTGACCGCGACGAAGGAGACGCTGTGCCGGTCGAACAGTTCAACGATCTTGGCGAAGTCCATCAGCGAGCGGGTCAGCCGGTCAACCTTGTAGACGACGACCGTGTCGACACGGCCCTGGCCAATGTCTTCGAGGAGCTTTCGCAGGGCAGGGCGCTCCATCGACCCGCCCGACAGCCCGCCATCGTCGTAGGCGGTCGCGATCAGTTTCCAGCCCTCGCCCTGCTGACTTCTTATATACGCCTCACAGGCCTCCCTCTGGGCGTGCAGGGAGTTGAAATCCTGCTCCAGCCCCTCCTCGGAGGATTTGCGGGTGTAGACGGCGCAGCGCCGGCTCGCGACCTTAGGCCGCGTCATGCCGCCGTCTCGCCGCCTTCGCGTTGAGACCGAAGAAGGTCGGTCCCGACCATCGGCTGCCGGTGATAAGGCGCGCGACTTCGGACAGCGAGCGATGGCGTTTGCCGCGAAGAGAGCACGCCGTCCTCGATGACGGTGACCTGATGGGTGACACCACGCCATTCGCGCAAGAGCACGGTGCCGGGGCGAGCCTCGGGCGGTGTCGCCACCGCAGCGGTCGAGTTGCTGCCGGAGAGCGCTCGCCGCGTCGAGGGGCTCAACCCGCCATAAACCCGTTCCTGCATCTTATAGGCAGCTGCATGGATCATGAGGCTCCGGGAGGCACGAGGCGGTGGCGCCGCGCCGTAGAGCGCCACCCACCGCGCAATCAGGTCGTCGCGGCTAAGCCCGGTCAGGGCCTTCAACGCCTCGGCGAGCCCTTCGGCGCGCGCCGCACGGCGCATCAGTCTGCCCGCTTCGTGGCCGTGCCGGTGACGCGATAAACTCGACCCCGCTCCGCCTTATCGGAGACCACACAAAGGCAAAGCTTCTTCTTGAGCGCGCCGGCGATCATGCCGCGAACCGTATGGCGCTGCCAGTCGGTGATACCGACGAGGTCGTCGATCGTGGCGCCCTCGGGCTGACGCAACATCGCGATGACCCGGTCCTGCTTGGTGGTTGCGCGGCCCTTCTTCGGCCGCCGCGAATTCATCACCAGGGTCGGCGTGAGCCGCTGGAAGGCGACCCAGAGCCGCCGAGAAGCGGTCTTGCGGTCTTTGAACTTGGTGATGGGCTTGGAGTCCGGCAGCGCGTTCCATAGGGCGACGAGCTGGGACGAGGGAAGATCGCTTGCTCCGATCTCGTCCGCCGCGCGGATAATCAACGCGCCTTTCGGCGCTTTCGCCAGGGCTGCGGCGTGAGCGGTTACTTGCTCGCCACGTATCATATAAACGGCCATCATGTCCTCAAAGGTCTGAGCAGCATCATTGCCGCCCGTGGGGACACTCACGCTCTTTGCGGCGCGATCAGCTAGTCAATTCGGGATCATTTTGTTGCTCAGACCGAGGCTGTTCGCGTATTAGATGGCAACCAGAATGATGCTGCCTCGCGCTGATTGTTTTCGCGACGCAATAACGAGACTGTCCGCCGTCAGCAATCGTTGGACAGATCGGGCGAGTTGAACAAGGGAGGATTTCTGGCTCATCGTAGCTATTGAAGGAGCGAAGATGAGACAGAAATCGGTACCGGCAAAGGAGCCGGCAAATCAGATCGTGAAGGACATCCGCCGCGCGCCGCGACCTCGCACGAGGTTCAGGAGCTTCGTCGCGAGACCAAGGCGCTGAAGGAGGCGGTGGCGGACCTGACGCTCGAGAACCGGGTGCTTAAAAAAAGCTTGATCGCGGATCGGGGCGATGACGCATGAGATACTCCGCAAGCGAGAAGCTGGAGCTCATCCGGCTGGTCGAGCAATCGCACCTGCCGGCGCGGCGGACGTTGGCCAAGATCGGCATCCCGCGGGCTACCTTCTATCGCGGGTACGATCTCTATCGGCACGGCGGCCCCGAAGCGCTAGACGACCGTCGCCCGGGGCCGGATCGGGCGTGGAACCGCATTCCGGCGGAGGTTCAGCGGAAGCGTGTCGACCTCGCACTCGAGGAGCCAGGTCTGTCGCCCCGCGAACTGGCCGTGCGCTTCACCGACACGGAAAAGTACTTCGTGTCGTAGGCCTCGGCCTATCGGCTGGTCAAGGCCCATGACCTGATTGCCGGCCCCGCCTACATCGTCATCAAGGCAGCCGAGGAGTTCAAAGACAAGACAACGGCACGCAACCAGCTCTGGCAGACCGACTTCACTTACCTCAAGATCATCGGCTGAGGATGGTTGTCTCTGTCCACGGTCCTCGACGACTTCTCGCGCTACATGGTCGCTTGGAAGCTGTGTGCCGGGATGACGGCCGAGGACGTCACGGCGACGCGGGAAATGGCGTTGGCGGCCGCGGCGCTCGCCGGTATAGTTTGTCGGACCGAGTGCCCGGTCCGAACTCTGATCGAAGTGCATGCCGACATCCCCGCCCGTTCTTCTCTGGCCCCAACTGGCCGGGCTTTATGCCGCCCTCCTGCCCGTCGCCGAGACGCTGTTGCGCGCGGCGGCGGGGTTGATGCTGGTGCCGCACGGGCTTCGAGGATGCTTCGGCTTCTTTCCGGGAACCGGCGTCCCGCGGCGTCCCGATCAGTCGGCCTTCTCGCAATTCGCAGGCTCGCTGGCGCGGCAGGGCTATTGGCCGAGCGAATTCTGGGCCGGCGTCGCATGCTTCACGCAAATGGTCGCCGGGCCTTCGATGGCGCTCGGCCTTTTTACGCGCCCCGCCGCCTTCATGGCGTTTTGCCTGCTGTTGCTCGGCGCCTTGTGGCACCGCCGCGCGCGCCACGGCTATTTCTGGAACACGCAAGGCGTCGAGTTCCCGCTGATGTGGGCGTGGGTCGCGCTCTTCTTCGCGGTCGCGGGCGGCGGGCCGTGGTCGCTCGACCATGTGCTCTTCGCGCGCGAATTCTAGCGGCGAAGCCGGCCGAGTTACGCGGCGATGTTACCGCGAAAGGCGGGCATGACCTCGCTGGCGAAGAGCTTGACCGAGTGCAACACGCGATCGACCGGGATATCGCCGAACGCGAAGCGCCCGATCACATAATTGGTGCCGGTTTCGGTGACGATCCGGTCGAGCTTCTCGCGCACCGTTTCGGGCGAGCCGACGACCAGCATCTCGCGTTTCGCCGCTTCGTCGTAGGTGCTTGGAAAGTGCAGCGGCAGCGTGCCATAGCGGCGGAACAGCTCGGCATTGCTGTCGAACCAGATCGCATAGGCGCGCCGCGCCACCTCTTCGGCCTTGCCGTCGCTGTCGGCGACGTGGATGTGGCGCGTGGTGCCGAGCTTCGTGTGCATCGGCTCCTCGCCATGCGTGGTATGCCACTCGTTGACGTAGCGATCGACCATCGCTTTCACCCGCGCGCTGGGTCCGTTCATCACCGCATTGACCCGGTTCTTGGCGGCCCAAGCGGCCGATTCGGGCCTGGTGACCCCATACCACAACGGCGGATGCGGCTTCTGCACCGGCTGCAGCGCCATCGGCACATCGGTGTAATTGTAATACTTGCCCTCGAAATCGAGGACTTCCTTGGTAAGACCGAGCAACAGCACCTGCAGCGCCTCGGGGAAGCGCTTGCGCGCTTCGAGATGGCCGACGCTGAAGCAGCCGAGCTCGAAGGGCGACTGGCCGCGACCGATTCCGACCTCGAGCCGGCCCCCGCTCATCTGATCGAGCATGCAGATTTCCTCGATCAGCCGCAGCGGCTCGTGAACCGGCAGCACATAGACCATCGGTCCCATCCGCAGCCGCTGCGTGCGCTGCGCGATCGCGGAAAGGAAGACGCTGGGCGACGGCGCCATGCCGAGCGATGAGCCATGGTGCTCCGCGAGGTGATAGGCATAGAGCCCGACCGCGTCGTATGTCTCGATCAGCTTCAGGCGGTTCCGGTAATGCTCGCCGAGCTCGAAGCCGCCGCGGTCGAGATGGTCGAAGATTCCAAAATCAACTTTCATGATGCCCCGCCATTAATCCGCCAACACGTCTTTCAAGGCGATGTCGCTTTTGATGAGACCGAGATCGCGGCACGCGTCGATCCACCACTGCATCTGCGCCGGCGTCACCTCGGCGGCGAAATCCACCATCTTGGTGCCGAGCGCCACCTTCTCGGGCAGCTTCAGATAGGTGATCTGGGTGCGGCGCGCCGCATCCTGGTTCTCGCCGATCCAGGCGATCGCCTCGCGGATCGAAGCGCGGAAGGCGGGCGCCACCTCGGGATGGGCCGTCATATAGCTGCGCGTCATCGCCCAGGCCGAATAGATGGTGAAGGGATCGGCAAGATCGCCGAGGAAATCGCCGACCTTCTCGCCCGTCTTCGCCGCCAATATCTGACCGTAGAAGGGCGCCGCCGCCACCGCCGCGTCGACCGCGCCGGTGCGCAGCGCGTCGTTCATCCCGTTGATCGGCACCTCGATGTAGGTGACCCCGGCGGGATCGACGCCGCTGTTCTTCAGCCATTTCATGAACGCGATGTGGTAGGCGCTTTGGAGGCCCGGCACCGCGACCTTCTTGCCGCGGAAATCGGCGGGCGCCGCGATTTTGGCGTCGGGACGAGCCAGCACGCCGCCCGTCGTGCCGGTCTTGGACTGGCCGTTCGCGCCGGCGACGATCGCGATATCGGCGCCGCCCGCGTCGGCGAAGAGCACGATGGGCGGGCTCAAGCCCGCGACTTGCGACGTGCCGGCGATGAGCGCCGCCGGTTGGTTCGAGCCCACGGCGATGAACTGCAAGGTCACGTCGAGCCCGTGCGTCGCGAATATCCCTTCATCCTTGGCGACGAAAGCGGGAATCCACGGATAGCCCGGGCCGTAGCTGACGGTGATCTTGGTTTGCGCCTGCGCCGGCCACGCCAGAAGCAGCAGCAGAGCCAGGCTGTAATAGGCAACACGGCGCAATTGGCACCACCCGACGACACCGGCCTCAGCCCTAACGGAGGCCGTCGCGATTTTCGCTCGTTGCGTTTCGTTATAGCCTGGCTCGGGCAGAGGCGCCATGACAATGGCGTCCCTAGACCGAAATGCGGAAAGTCTCGGGACGTGCCTGCATCGGCTCGGCTACGGCCTCGCGCCACTTCTTCACGTCGCTCGGCAGCTCCATGGCCAGCGGCCGCAAGCGATAATCCTTGGGATCGAGGCCGGGCGGCTCGACGCCTCCTTCGAGCGCCCGCGCCGCGGCGATGAGGCGGTGCCGCACTTGCGCGATCACCAGGTCCGAGGCCGAAAGATTCTCCTGCGTGCGGTCGTAAAGCGGCCCCATGCTTTCGGTCATGGCGATGTCCTGGGCCTGCAGCTTGGTCACGCCCATCCAGGGCTGGCGCGGCCGTGGCGCGCCGTCGCCGGCATAATCGTTGCGCGCGTTCTGCAACGGCTCGAAGGTCACCGGATCGACCTGGGCGTGAATGTCGCTGCCGGCGCGCATCTGCGCCCGCTCGGCATCGGTGAGCGCCCGCGCCGGATGCCAGGAAAAGATGAAGACCCAGCAATTCTCGTCGTCGATCGGAACCCAGGCATGGCCCGCTTGCGGATGGTCGCCGGCGATCGGCCAGTTGGTGTAGCCGGGCATGAACCACTGATTGACGCGCCAGTAGCAGGTATCGGGCTCGGCTTGGCGCCGCGCCGCCAGCAGCATTCCGGCCGGCATCGCCTGGGTCTCGAGCGTCGGCTGCAGCTCGCGCATCGCCCAGACCGCGGAACGGTTGCGCGGATCGGCGGCGCGCTGCCGCAGCAAATCGTTGTGCAGGATGCTGAGATGCGCGCTATCGAGATCGCCTTCCATGCCCTGCGACCAATGGCAGCGCTGCCGGCGCTTCGACACATAGACATGGGAATCGGGCACGGTCAGCCATTCGAGATCGGGCAAGGCCGGCTGCGTGTCGCGCGGCCCCAGATATGTCCACACCACGCCGCTCTTTTCGACGCAGGGATAGGCCGGGTGCTTCACCCGGTCCTTGAACTGGGTTTGCGGCGGCTCGTTCGGCATGTCGACGCAATTGCCGTCGAGATCGTAGGTCCAGCCGTGATACCAGCATTTGAGGCCGCAGGCCTCGTTCTTGCCGAAATAGAGCGACGCGCCGCGATGCGAGCAATGCTCGGCGAGAAGCCCGACCTTGCCATCCGGGTTACGTAAGGCGATGAGGTCCTCGCCCATGAGGCGCAGGCGCACCGGAGCGCCGCCGGCTTCGAGCTCGCGCGACAAGAGCGCGGCGGTCCAGTAGCGCCGCAACAATTTCCCCATCGTCGTGTCGGTGCCGGTCTCGGCCAGGAGCTTGTGGTCTTCGAGCTTCATGGGGCGCTCTCTCTTCCTGTCTCTCTTTACTCTTCTCGATCAAAGCCCAAATCCGGCCTCTGTCAATGGGACAAGCTCGCGCCTTGCCTCTGGCCGCTGCGGCGGCTAAAGCAAGCGGCCAGCCGCGACAGGAAAGGCGCCACGATGGGAGAAATTCTGGGACTGGGATTGACCCATTTTCCACCCATGACCGGGCTCGACGCTCAGTTGCCGGGTTTTCTCGAACGGCTTTTGAAGAACCCGAAGATCCCGGCCTCGGCCAAGGATCCGAAATCCTGGCCCAAGCTGATGCAGGACGAATGGGGCGACGATCGCGGTCTTCGCGCCTCGGCCGAGCATCGGCGCCGCATCGTCGAGGCGACGAGAGCGATCCGCCGGACGCTCGACGAATTCAAGCCCGATTTCGTGGTGATGTGGGGCGACGACCAGTACGAGAATTTCCGCGAGGACATCGTCCCGCCCTTCTGCGTCTTCGCGCTGGGCGAGGTTGCCTGCCGCCCGTTCGACGAGCACAACGAGCGCCGGCAGGTCAATGTTTGGAACGAGCCCAAGGACAAGGCATTCCTCATCAAAGGACATCGGGCGGGCGCCAAATACCTCGTCACGTCGTTGATGAACGACGGGTTCGATATGCCTTACGCCTATGTCCCGAAATACGAATTGGGGCTCGCGCGCGCTTTCATCAACACGATCCTTTATCTCGATTACGACCGCGACAAGGGATGGCCCTATCCCCTCGTGCCGTTCCACGTGAATTGCTATGGCTCGAACGTCATCCGCGCGCAAGGCGTGGCCGCGCATCTGGCGCCCGGCGAGGTGGCCGAGCCCGACCCGCCGGGTCCGACGCCGGCGCGGTGCTTCGATCTCGGCGCCGCGGTCGCGCGCGCGATCAAGGCGAGCCCGTGGCGCGTGGCGCTCGCCGCGTCGTCGAGCTGGTCGCATGCCTTCCTCACCGAAAAGACCGATTACATCCTTCCCGACATGGCAGCCGACCGGCGCAATTTCGAGAATCTGAGGGCGTGGCGGCTCACCGAATGGCGCAAGCTCACCACCGCCGATATCGAAGCCTCGGGCCAGCACGAGTTCCTTAACTGGGTGGTGCTCGCGGGCGCTATGAACGAGCTCGGCCTCAAGCCCCAGATCGTCAACTGGGTCGAGACCTACATCTTCAATTCCAACAAGTGCTTCGCGATCTTCGAGCCGTGAGGCACCGCGCCGCCGACCTCATTTGAGGCGCGAAGCCGCCTCGCGGACGAGGCTCAGATCGGCATAGTTCTTCACGGTGATGGCGGTCTTGAGAAAGCCGAGCTGGCGCAGCAGGTCGACGTTGGATTGCAGCGCGCCGAGATTCGGAAGCCCCTTCGGATCGCGGTAGAAGTCGCGCTTGGTGAAGATCCAGCCATCGAGCCTGGCCGCGGGAATCTTAGTGAATTGCGAAACGATATCGACCGCCTCTTTGTGATTGGCCGGATCGAAATAGAAGTGCCGCGCGCGCAGGACATCCTCGAGGAAATCGACCATGGCGGCGCGGTTCTGCGCGAGGAAGCCGGCGCGGCTGGCGAGGACCAGCATCTGCGTGGTTCCGACCGCGTCGCGCTGGGTGAAAAGGTCGCGGGCCATGGCCCTTAGTTCCGGATCGGTGTTCACGAGGCCGGCGCTGACGAGATCGGCTTTCTTGTCGGCGAGGACGGCCCTCATGTTCGGCAAGCCGATCTCGATGATCGTGTAGTCCTTTTTTTCCTCCATGTGATGGGTGCGCATGATGGCGCGCACCGCGACATCGAGCGCGCTGCCGGCGCCGGGCGTCGCGATGACCTTGCCTTTGAGATCGTCGATGGTGCGGATGGGGCTGTCCTTGAGGACCATGAACTCGCCCGTGTAGTACCCCGGCACGCCGTCTTGAAAGACATCGGCGACGATGCGGAGATCGTCCATCTTGGCGTTCTCGATCGCCAAGCCGAAGGACGAATAGGAGAATACCCCGATGTCGAGATCGCCGGTCGCGACCGCGGTGAGGATCTGGGGCGTGCCCGCGAAGTGGATCGGCACGTAATCGTAGGACTGGCCAAGATGGCGCGCGACGCCCGGTTTGGCGAACATGATCTCGACCAGATCGGCCGACGGCGCCACGCCGCCGATGCGAATCTTCAAGGGATCGGCCGCCGCCCAGCCCGCCGTGGCGACGAGCGCGCACAACGCGGCGACGAAAATTGCGGTCAGATGGCGGTGCATAGGTTTCCTCCTTATTTTTGAGAAGGGCGCAGGATTCGAAGCTTAGCGCAGCCTTTCGTCCGCTTCCTCGACGAAGCTCAGATCCGCGTAGTCGCGCGCGTTGAAACTCGCCTTCAAGAAACCCAATTGCCGCATCAGGTCTATATTCGATTGAACGGCGTCGAGGTTCGGCAGACCGTTCGGATCGCGGTAATGATCCTTGCCGGTGAAAATCCAGTCCGCGATGCTGTCGGCCGGTGTATGGGTGAAATTCGCCACGATCTGGACGGCCTCCGCGTGGTTGGCGGGATCGAAATAAAAGCGCCTCGAGCGCAGCGCATCCGCGAGGAAGTTGACGATCGCGGCGCGGTTCTTGTCGAGGAACGGCTCGCGCGCGGCCCACATCACGAGCTGCGTGACGCCCATGGCATCGCGCTGCGTGAAGAGCGTGCGGCCGATCGCGCGCAAGGCCGGATCCATGGCGATCGCCGGCGATCCGGCGGTGATGAGGTCGGCTTTGCCCTCGGCGAGCATCGCTTTCATGTTGGGAAAGGCGGTTTCGATCATCGTGTAGTCGTGTTTGTCCACCATGCCGTGCTTCTGCATGATGACGCGGATCGCCATATCGTTGGCGCTGCCCGGGCCGGGCGCGGCGAAGACCTTGTCCCTGAGGCCGTCGATCGTGGTAATGGGGCTGTCCTTGCGCACCATGAATTCGGTGCTGTAATGGCCGGGAACGCCGTCCTGCTCGATGTCGAAGATGGCGCGAATGTCGTCCATATGGGCGTTCTCGACCGCGAGGCCCAAGGACGAGAACGAGAACACGCCGATATTGAGATCTCCGGTCGCGATCGCCGTGAGAACCGCGGGCGTCCCGGTGAAGCGCGTCGTCGTCAGGGTGTAGCTTTTGCCGAGATGCTTCGCGATGCCGTCTTTCGGGAAGAGGATCGGCCCGAAATCGGTGGGGCTGACCCAGCCGAGCTTGATCTCCAAAGGCTCGGCGGCGCGCACGGCGCCGGCCCCGAAGAGAAGAACCGCTGCGACGAGAAACCGCGCCAAACTACGACAGGGCATCGACCATCCTCCTTCTTCGCCGGTCACGCAATTCTTTCCACCATCCTAAGCGATTTTGCGACCATGGCGCGACGGCGCTACACTCGGCAAGCGGTTAATGGGAGGGTTCCATGCTCAAGCTTTTCTACGGTGCCGGCGCGTGCTCGCTCGCCTCGCACATCACGCTCGAGGAGATCGGCGCGCCTTACGAGACTTACGCCGTCAATATGGCCAAGGCCGAGCACAAATCTCCCGAATATTTGAAGATCAATCCGCGCGGCAAGGTGCCCACCTTGCAGATCGACGACCAATTCCTCGTCGAGAACGTCGCCATACAGGATTACCTCGTGCGCCGCTTTCCCGAGGCCAATCTCGCGCCCAAGGATCCGCTCGGCGAGGCGCGCTGGATCTCAGTCAATGCCTGGCTCTCGAATACGGTTCATATCGCTTTCGGTCGCTGGAACCGGCCGATGAACTTAACGCCCGAGCCCTCCGCGCATCCCGCGATCAAGGAGGCCGGCAGAAAAGCGTTCTGGGACTGCCTTGTCGAGCTCGACGGGATGCTCGCCGGCAAAACCTGGGTCCACGGCGCTCAGTACACGACCTCGGACCCTTATGCGCTGGTCTTTTACGGCTGGGGCTTGCGCATTCCCGAGCTCGATCTGAAAGAGCTGAAGAATTTCACCGCGCATAAGGACCGGATGGTCGGCCGTCCCGCCGTGCGCAAGGTGCTGGAGCGCGAAGAGAGCCCGATCCTGAAGACCTGAGGGCGGCCGTTCAGCGCACGCCGTAGTTTTTGAACTTCTGCGGCGTGTTGTCGCCCCATTGCGCGCGGAGATCGGTCACGGGCGCAAGGTTCGAGCCGTTGGCGACATTGAGCACGTCGGTGTCGGTCCAATGCTCGTGAACCCGGCCCCACGGATCGCACCAATAATCGAAAATCTGTGCGCCGAGCTCGTGCCGGCCGACACCCCACATATGCTCGTACTTGCCTTTCTCCATCAGGTATTGATGGCCCAGCATCACGTCGTCAATATCTTCGACCTCGAAAGACAAATGGTTGAGGCCGACCTTGTCGCTCTGCCAGGCGAACAGCACGTGATGGTTGACATAGTCGGCGCCGCGGTCGCAGCGGTTAAGCGAGGCGATAATATTTTCCTTGCTGCCGGCATAGATGTCGTCCGAGCTAATGAAGCCGAAATTCTCGCGGTACCAGCCCAGCGCCTTTTTGAGGTTCTTCGACAGGATGACGCTATGGCCGATGCGTTTCACTTGGGACGGCCGGCTCTTGAGGCGCGTCAAGGCGCCCGCCCGCGCGTATTTCGCCGATCCGCGGTTGAGGGTGATCTTCTCGACCGGCAACGGCGCCGCCGTCTCGACGCCGTGCACGACTTCGATCGTGAACCCGTCGGGGTCGGTCAGCCGCACGCGCCGTCCGCCGCCGGGCTCGTCGATCGGCTCGACCGGCGAGGCGCCTTCGACACGCGAAATCCGGTCGAGGTCATCCGTGCTCGCGGCGTAATAGGCCCAGCCGACGACATGCGGCTCGCCCTTCTCGGTGATGTGAAGGTGGTGCGCGGAATCGGTGCCGCGCATATAAAGCGCGGTCGCCGTGCGCGCCGCGCGCACCATGCCGAAATCGGTAAGGAACTCTTCCATTCGGTCCAGGTCGGGGGCGCGCATCCGCCCCCAGGCGATATCCGTGACCTTGATCACAGGCATTTCCATATCCTCCTACGCTGGCGCCGAGGTAACATAACCGGCGCGCGGCGAACTAGCCACTGCGCCGAGGCCAAGTTAAACTCGCGCGGCAAGCGCAGCGCGATGCAGCGCGGCAGCGGGAGGAGCATGGAGTGGCTGAGAAATCTGAAATCCGCCGTGTCGTGACGGCGCATGATTTGAGCGGCAAGGCGGTGATCGTCTCGGACGCGGTGACGCCGCACAAGCACGCGGCGCCGGGCGGCGGCCCCGTTTCGCGCGGCCTATGGACGACCAAGGCGACGCCGGCGCCCGCCGACCTCTCCGACTCCTTCGATCCGACGCTCGGCATCGCGCCCCCCAAGGACGGCACGGTTTTCACCATCGTCGATTTCCCGCCGACCCCCGATCCGCCGCCGGGCGCCGACAACGCGGCCATGCAGAAGCGGCTTGGGCCCGAACATTCCTCGCCCAAGGCGCGCCCGCCGCGCCATCCCGCGATGCACCGCACCCGCACGATCGATTACGGCATCGTTCTTTCGGGCGAGATCGACATGCTGATGGACGATTCCGAGGTGCATCTGAAGGCCGGCGACGTCGTGATCCAGCAGGCGACGAATCATGCCTGGGTCAACCGCGGCAACGAGGTCTGCCGCGTCGCCTTCGTCCTCGTCGATGCGATCGAGCCGCTGAAATAGGAGCCTCGGTTGGCGATCCGATCCCGGCCGGCCGGAAAAAAGGCGATCCGCGACCGGCAAGAAGGCCATTAGCCGCGTGCCGAAGCTCGTGCTCGTCACCGGTGGAACCGGCAAGCAGGGTGGGGCGGTTGCGCGCGCCTTGCTCGCCGACGGATTCCGGGTCCGGGCGCTGGTCCGCGATCCGGGCAAGCAAGCCGCCCAGGCGCTCCTTGAACGTGGCGCCGAGCTGGTCCTGGGCGATCTCGGCGATGCCGCCTCGTTGCGGCGCGCCCTGGCGAGCGCCGACGGCGTCTTCACCTACGGCGTCTATAGCGCCCAGGCGGCTCGCGAGGCGGTCGGCCATGGCACGATCCTCGGCGAAGTGGCGCAAGGCAAGCTGCTGGCCGATCTCGCGGCAGAAGCAGGGATCGCGCATTTCGTCTATGGCTCGGTCGCATCCGCCGACCGCGCGACCGGCGTGCCGCATTTCGACAGCAAGGGCGAGGTCGAGAGGCACATTCGAGCCCGCGGTCTGCCTGCGACCATTCTGCGGCCGGTGTTCTTCATGCAGAACTGGGAGCGGATGAAGGCCCAAATCCTCTCGGGCAGCTTGGCCCAGCCGCTGTCGCCGCAGACAAGTCACCAACAGATCGCGGTCGAAGATATCGGGGCGTTCGCCGCGCGCGTCTTCGCCGATCCCGGCCGCTGGATCGGACGCGCGGTCGAGCTTGCGGGCGACGCGCCGACAATGGCCGAGACCGCCGCGGTGATAAGCCGCGTCAGCGGCAAGGCGGTGCGCTATGTCCAACTTCCCTGGGATGAATTCGCCGCACGCGCCGGTCGCGAAACGACGCTGATGTTTCGCTTTTTCGAATCGGTCGGCTTTTCCGCCGATCCCCGATTGTTGCGCGCGGAAGTGCCGTCGGCGCACACGCTCGAGGCCTACCTCCGCGAGGCCGGCTGGGCGGGTGACGGCAGCTCGATTTCGTAGAGTTACCGGCCGCGGATCGTCGAGGAAGAGGGCATCCCGCTTTCGCTGGATCGGCCAGACTCAGGTCTTGACCGGCGCGTCGGACGCCGTGGCCTCCTGCCCGAACCGGTCGCCGAAGTCGAAGGCGTCGTCGTGCTGGAACCCGTCGTAATATTGGAATTCCCACCAATTGCCGTCGAGATCCTCGAAATAAAACGAGTAAACGCCGTGATGCTGCTCTGGATCGTGAATCGCGCCAATCTTGTATTTGTCTTTGAATTCATGGGCGCGCGCGAAGGCCGCGTCGATCTCTTCCTTGCTTCTCAGCTCGAGACCCCAATGCTGATGGAGATAGGCGCCGCGCGCCTTCTCGCCGGCTTCCCAGGCGACGATGTGGAATTTGATGCCGCACCGCACGAAGATCGCGCGCCGGCCCTGTTGGACGCATTCGAGGCCGAGGAATTCCTCGTAAAAGCGGCGTGAGTCCTTGATATTGCGAACCTGGAGCGTGCCATGCGACAGCATCGCCGGCTTCACCACCGCGTTGGGATGAGGCGGTTCGAATACCGGATCGAGAATTTCGAGCACGGTTTCCATCGCTGCAACTCCTGGTTCCTCGCGGGGGCAACCCAAACTCTAAGGCCCGACGCCCTTGCGCTGCAAGGGCGCTTGACGGATATAGGGGCGGGAGGAAGCGATGCCGAACCCACGCATTACCTTCGCTTGCGGACTTTATGACCGGGTGTTGCCGCTCTATCGCGGCGCCGTGAAGCCCGAGGGGATCGATCTCGATTTCCAGGCGATCGACGACCCGCGGCAAATCTTCGACCGGATGGCCAAGGGCGAGTTCGATGCCTCGGAAATGTCGAGCTCCGAGCACACGTCGCGCGTCGCCGCTGGAAACCGGGATTTCGTCGCGATCCCCGTCTTCGTCTCGCGTGTGTTCCGCCACGGCTTCGTTTTTTATAACCGCAAGGCGAGAATCTTCCGGCCCAAGGATCTCGAGGGGAAGCGCATCGGGATCTCGGCCTACGGTCAGACCGCGGCCGTCTTCATTCGCGGTTTCCTGCAACACGAATATGGCGTCGATTTGTTGACGATACGCTGGGTGCTCGGCACGATGAACGGCACCGGCGGCCATTTGCAGCTGCCGAAATTAACCAAGCCCGTAGATATCGCGCTCGACCAATCGGGGAAACCCTTAAGCGATTTGCTCGCCGCCGGCGAGATCGACGCGACCTTGGGTGCGCTCGTTCCCGATAGTTTCGGCCGCCATCAGGACGTGCAGCGGCTGTTCCCTAATTTTCGCGCGGCCGAGAAGGAATATTACCGCAAGACCCATATCTTTCCGATCATGCACCTCGTCACGATCCGGCGCGATATCCACGAGAAATATCCTTTCCTCGCCGCCAGTCTTTATGCCGCGCTCGACCGCTCGAAGGAACTGGCCATCTTGCGCATGCGCGAGGTCGGCGCGCTCGCCTACATGCTGCCCTGGATGGCCGACGATATCAGCGAGATGGACGAGGTATTCGGCGGCGATGCTTGGCCCTACGGAATCGCCGCCAATCACCCGACTCTCGAGGCACTTGTCACCTACATGGCCGAGCAGGGCCTAATCGCCGCACCGCCCGCGATCGAAAGCCTTTTCGTCCCGGGCGTCGGCCCAAAGTGATTCCGATGAAACAGCTCTTTGCCGCTCTCGTCGCGTTCGCGATCTTCGCGGGCGTGGCGCAAGCGCAGACCAAGGTCACGATCGGCTACGGGCCCGGCAGCGCCTGGGCGGGCGCCTGGATCGCGCAGGATCGCGGCATCTTCAAAAAGAACGGCCTCGACGTGAATTTCTCGTTCATTTCGGGGGGCCAGGTTCAGGCGGCGGCGCTGATCGCCGATTCGGTCCAAATCGTCGGCAACAACCCAATTCAGATTCTTCTCGCCGACGAGGCGGGCGCCAATCTTCTCATCGTCGCCGGAGCTGACGGGCAGAGCAAGGCGCACCCTTATAGCGGCGTCGCGATCAACACCGCTTTGATCAAGACGCTGGCCGACTTCCCGGGCAAGAAGGTCGCGGTGCCTGGCCTGCAGAGTCTCATGCACATCGCGTTTCAGATGTGGCTGAAGATGAAGGGAGTCGATCCCGCCAAGGTCACCTACATCGAAAGCCAGATGCAGAACATGCCGGACCAGTTGGCGACCGGTCAAATCGATGCGGCCGTTTCATCCCCGCCATTCCTTGACGTCTTGGCAAGCAAGCCGAACGCGAAGGTCATTCACTTTACCGCCGAGCTGCCGCAGCCCGATTTCATGGATGCGTTCTACATGGCGCGGCGCGACTGGGTCGCGGCGAACCCCAAGGCCTTGGCCGGCTTCCGCGCTTCGATCAGCGAAGCAACCGACATGATCATCAAGGACCCAGAAATCGTCCGGCCCGAGCTCGTCAAATACTTGAAAATGAAGCCAGAGGACGCGGCGAAGACGACTCTGCCCAACTTCTTCGCCGATGTCACGCCGGCGATGACCCAGTTCTGGATCGACGCGACGCACGAATTCGGCGTAACCAACGGCACGCTGACTGTCGATGACGTGCTGGCCAAATAGTCCCTAAGCGGCGATCTCGCCGCCCGCGAAAGGAACCGAATGCCCCAGTCTTTGACCAATCCCAATATCACGCGCTCGCGCCTCGTCCTCGAAATCGCCTCTGAGATGGTCGGTGGCAAGGCGATGCAATCGAACCCCAAATACCTCCAGGCGAAGGCCGCGCTGCGCTCGGCCGGGACGCGGGGCCGCACGGTCAGCCTTTCGGGCACCAGCACCGCCGAAGGCATCTGGGCGGTCGCCCGGCGCGAGGTCGATCTTTCGATCATCAATCCGGCCTGCGTGCTGTCGGTCGCCGCGCGCGGCGCCAGTATCTTCAAGACTCCGATCCCGCTCCGCACCGTCACGGTCATACCCTCGTTCGATCAGTTCGTCGTCGCGGTGCGGCACGACACGGGGCTGAAGAGTTTTGAAGAGATCGGCACGCGCAAGCCGCGGCTCCGCGTTTCGATGCGCGGCATGGCGGATCATACGCTTCACCACATGTTCGACGATCTGGCGGCGGCAGCGGGCTTTTCGCGCCAGGATCTGGCCGCCTGGGGCGGCGGCATCCGCCAGGAGGGCGCGCTTCCCCATCCCGGCACCGCGAAGTTCAAGGCGCTTCTGGCCGGTGAGATCGATGCGATTTTCGACGAGGGCGCCCATGGCTGGGTCAACGAGGTCCTCGACGCCGGCATCGATATCCTGCCGATCGGCGAGACCACGATGAAGAAGCTCGAAGCGATGGGCTACCGCCGCTCGCTTTTGCCGCGAGCGGATTTCCCCAGGCTTCCGTGCGATCTGCTGACACTCGATTTCAGCGGCTGGACGGTCTTCGTCCATGCCGAAACCGAAGACGAGATCGTTGGCGACATCTGCGCCGCGCTCGAAGCGCGCAAGGATCGCATCCCGTGGGACGGCGAGGGGCCGCTACCGCTCGACGAAATGTGCCGCGAAACGCCGGCGACGCCGCAAGTCGTCCCGCTGCATCCGGCCGCGGAGCATTACTGGCGGGGGCGCGGCTATCTCTAATGGTGGCGATCGTCGCTAATTTTCCGCACTCGGCGAATTCGGTCGCGATGTGGGTTGCGGCGGATCGGGGATTCTTTCAGGCGCGTGGGCTCGAGGTCGCATTCGAGCAAGCGCGCGGCTCCGCGTCGCAGTATCAGGGCCTGATGGCGGGGCGCATCCAGATCTTCACGACGCTGATGGAAAACGTCATCGCTTATCAGCGGGGCGAGGGCGAGACGCAATTCGATCCCGCGCCCGATGCCTTTGCCTTCATGGGTGCGAGCCTCGGTCACCAGAACCTGATGGCCCGACCAGGCATCGAGAGGATCGCCGATCTCAAGGGCCACATCCTCGCGGCGAGCGGGCTTCGTACCGGCAATGCGATTGTGCTCTACGGCATACTCGCCCGCGCAGGCCTCGAGCGCGGACGCGATTACCGCGTTGTCGCCGTCGGCGGCGGGCCGGTGACGCTGGAATCCTTGACCAAGGCCGGTGCGACCGCCGCGTTGATGGGTGCGCCTTACGACCGCGAGGCCTTGGCCGCGGGTTTCAACATGCTCGGCGACACCAGCACGACTTTCGGCGGCTACCAGTCGAGCGTCTACGCGGCGCGGCGGTCTTGGGCCGCTTCCCATCGGACCGAGCTCGTCTCGCTCATCGCCGCCCTGATCGAGGCGCATCGTTATGTCTTTGACGACGCGGCGGGAGCCATCGCGGTGCTGCGCGCGCATCTGCCAGCCCTGTCGCCCGACGCGGCCAGCGCGATCCACCGCGACCTCGTCGCCCTGCGCGGCGGGCTCAATCGCGAAGGGCGGATCGCGCCGAGGGACGTGGGCGTCGTCCTCGATCTGAGACGGGAATTCGCGGAGAACCCGCAGCCACGGGCGAAGCTCTCGGATTTCTACGATCCAAGCTATTATGACGAGGCAATGAGCGCGTTGGCGCGGTAGGAGGGTGTGGTGGCGAATAGGATTCCAGGTCCGCTTTATTTCGAGCAGCAGGGACGAAGCGGCATCCCGATGTTGTTCCTTCACTCGACGCCCGACGATCACCGTCTGTGGATGTTCCAGACCGCGCATTTCTCGTCGTGGTATCGCACGGTCGCCATCGATCTGGCGGGCTACGGCCGCTCGCCCGCGCCCCAGAAAGGCGTGAAGATCGTCGATCAGGCCGAGGCGTGCTGGGAAGTCGCCGACCGGTTCACCTCGGACGGCATCATCATCCAGGGCAACTCGATGGGGAGCATGGTGGCGCGCATCATGGCCGCGCAAAAGCCCGAGCGCACTTTGGCGCTCATCATTTCGGGATGTGCCTATCAGCCGGAACGCTCGCAAATGAAGGAATGGGGCGAGCGCTTCCGGCGCGAAGGGCTGAAGCTGCGCCACGAGCAGATTCTCTATCACTTCGCGCCGGCGCGGCGCGAGACGCCCCTCATGCGCTGGTACGCCGACATGCTAAGCGAGCTCGACAATCTCGGCACGCTCGAAAGCATCGTCGCGATGAACGAGGCGCTACAGACGACTTATCCAGCCGAATTCGGCGAAGGCATCAAATCGCCGACATTGCTGATCTCCGGCTCCGCCGACCGTAACCATCCGAACGCGCCCGAGCTCGCGCGCCGGATCAAAGGGTGCGAATACCAGGTTATCGAGGGCGCGGGCCATTCCTCGAACTTCGAGGCGCCTTGGGAATTCGACCGCTACTGCATCGAATTCCTCAAGAAGCACGGACTCTTTCCGGGCTAGCGTAAGCGATTGGGCGGCGGGGCGATCGTTTGATGGGCGCGTGCTAGGGTTCGAGCTTTAGCCGTCTCAGCCTTGAACCGGCGAGCGTTTCTCGGTCAAGTCCTCGGCGACCGGATTCGATTCCATGGCGAAACGGTCGCCGAAATCGAACGCGTCGTCGTGCTGGAAACCGTCGTAATGAAGAATTTCCCACCAATTGTGATCGAGATCCTCGAGATAGAAGGAATAGACGCCGTGGCCGAAACTCACGTCGAGGATCTGGCCGATCTGGTATTTTTCCTTCATTTCCTTGGCCGCCTGAAATACGCGGTTGACCTCGGCGCGGCTGCCGACCTCGAGGCCCCAGTGATTATGGAGATGGGCCGGCTTCAGCGCGTTTCCCGCCTGAACCGCGACGACGTGAAATTTCATGCCGCACCGCACGAACATCGCCGGTTTGCCCTGGCGCACGCATTCGAGGCCCAAGAATTCTTCGTAGAACCGGCGTGTGTCGGTTAGGTTGTAGCTTTGCAAGGTGCCATGCGACAAAAGCGCCGGACGCACCACCGAATTCTGATTTTTGGGTTGAAACACAGGATCGGGGATCGTCGTCGCGTTGTCCATTGTCTCCTCCTTAGACGGTGGCGGGCGCGGTCTGGGCGAGTTCGGCTTCGGTCAGGAACGAATTGGCAAAGAATTCTTGTGGGGGCAAGCGGCATTGGGCGGCGAAGTCGCGTCGGGCGGCGTCAACCATGACCGGCGCGCCGCACGCATAGACTTGATGGCCCGAGAGATCGGGGAAATCCGCCATCACCGCGCGATGCACGAAACCGGTGCGGCCCGTCCATTGGTCCTCCGGCAAGGCATCGGACAGCACCGGCACGAAGGTGAAATTCGGCGCATCCGCCGCCCATTGCCGCGGTAGTTCGAGCATGTAGAGGTCCTGCTTGGCGCGGCAGCCCCAATAGAGCGCCATCGGACGGGTCGCCGAAATCTTGCGCTTCAGCGAATACTCGATGATCGCCTTGATCGGTCCGAATCCGGTGCCGCTGGCCAGAAAGACGATCGGCTTGGCGCTGTCTTCGCGCAGATAGAAAGTGCCGAGCGGCCCTTCGAAGCGAAGGATTTCGTTGACTTTAAGGCTTGAGAAGACGCGGTCGGTGAAGAGGCCTCCCGGCGTGTGCCGAATGTGGATCTCGATGTCCATCATTCCACCCTCGAGTACCGGCGCCGTGGCGATCGAATAGGAGCGGCGTTTGCCGCCTTCCAGCAGGAAATCGATGTATTGGCCCGCGGCAAAAAGCATGTTGTCGTTATAAGGCGTGCGCAGATGCAGCACGATCACGTCGGGCGCGAGCTTGCGGATTTGCTTCACCCGGCACGGCACGATGCCCGGCTTGGCCAAGTGGAGCGTCAGCTCCTGGACCTCGACGACGAGATCGCTCAAGGGTTTGGCCTGGCAAAGGAGCGCCATGCCTTGATCGCGCATCCATTGCGGCAGATAGGTCTCGGAAGACAGCGCGTGGTTGACCTTGCCCGAGACGATCCGCGCCTTGCAGGTCGAGCAGCCGCTGGCGCGGCAGCTATAAGGCAGGTTGAAGCCCGCCTCAAGAGCCGAGCGCAGGACATTCCGGCCCGGCTCCGCCTCGAAACTGTGGCCGCTCGGCTGCAAAGTTACGCGAAAGCCCATTCCGCCACTCCGGTTTGGCGCGGCTCGATACGCGCGCCGAAGGCTGCGGTAGCACCAACGGGCGAGAGCGTCAATTTAAGATGGCCGCCCGCTCGGCGCTGCAACATCGCGAAATTACCGGTTCCTTATTTCGCCACGAACTTCGCGGGATCGGCTCTCGTTTTCAGCATGCCGAATTCGAGCATCATGTCCTGGTAGAACTTAACATCGGCCGGCGAGATGTCGAAATTCCAGTCGCCAGCGACGGGCGAGGTGAATTTCAGATATTTCTGCATCTCGGCCTCGGCCATGGCCGGGTCCTGCTTCACGAGCGCCACGCCCTCTTCGAGCGCGGCGCGGAAGGCGGCGCGTTCTTTTTCGTGCGAAACGGCCCATTCGGGCAGCGCCATCCAGAAGGCGCCGGCGTCGTCCTTCGTCACCTGCCCCAGGAAATCGACGGCGCGCACGCCGCTGCCGCTTTGGATAACCTGCCCGCGGAAGGGCTCGATCACGATCGCGGCGTCGAGCAGGCCGCCTTTCAGCATGTCGCCCATCTGGTTGAACTTCGCCTCGATCAAGGTGACGTCGCTCACGGCGAGATGGTTGAGGCTCAGCCATTTCCGGAAATGCACATCGAAGCTACTGAGAAGGCCGGGCGTGCCGATCCGTTTGCCCTTCAAGTCGGCCGGCGTCTTGTAGTCGAAGCCGGTCCGCGTCATCAGGCTGGTTTGCGGATCGGAGGCGAGGTTGCGCGTGTAGCCCGACACGATCACGAAATCGAGGCCGTTTTCGGCTGGGAGCAGCAGCGTCGGCATGGTGCCGACGCCGATATCGATGCTGTGCGAGGTGAGGCCGGCGGATCGTTGGCGGCGACGGGGATGGATACAAGCGCCACCTCAAGGCCACGCTTCGAGAACAGCCCCTGGTCCTGCGCCACGAACAGCGGCACGAAATCGACCGTCGGACTGTAGCCGACCGTGATGGGAGCCAGGTTTGCCGCGAACGCAGGCGCGGCGGCAAATAGGATGATCGCGGCAAGCGCCGCCGCGATAGGTCGCGCGCCCATGATTTCCTCCTTGCGCTGTCGTTGGCTCGAGATTAGGCCGCTGCCGCGCCGTCCGGCAAGCGCAGTCGTATCGAAAGCCCAGCTTGGGCAGGGCAGGAATGCCGCCCAGGTGCGGCATCGAGTGCAGCCATTTCGCGTTCCGCGCCTCGATCGCCTTCGAGACCTGGGAAAAGGGACTTCTTACCGCCGAACAGACGGACGGCATGCGGTTCGACCGGGGCAACGTCGCGGTTGTAGATAAGCTGCTCGATCTGTGCGCGCGGCGTGAAGGCAAATGGGGAGAACTCCTGGCCGAAGGTCCCTATGAGGTCGCCGAGGCGATCGGCGGCGACGCCATGAAGTGGGTGGTTTATACCGAGAAGGGAACACCTGCGCTCCATGACTGGCGCTCCCATGTCGGCCAGATGCTGAAAGAACTGGTCGCGAGCGGCGGCATGAAACCTCAGGGACAAGGAACCGGCGTTACAGCGCCGAGCGGTCTTTGCGCCACGTCACTTCCCCGCAGACACGTCCGCCAAGAGCGCATTGAACTTCGCGTTGAGCGCCGCGCCGCCCGGATGGGAATTGATCCAAGCGTCGGTGACGGGCTGGATCCGCTTTTCCCATGAAGCCGTTTGCGCTGGCGTCAGATGCGCTTCGATTTGCCCGGGCTTTGCCAGCACTTGCTTGCCGGTCGCGGCGGCCGTTGCGTCGAGGAACTTGCCCCATTCCCGGCTCTCGTTTTCACCGGAATTCTCCTCGATCGCCTTTTTTCCGTCCGGCGGCAGGGAATCGTATTTCTCCTTCGACATGAAGATCATCATCGTCGATGTACCGAGCTTCACGTCGAGAAAGACGTTGGTCACCTCGGCGAGCGCCGGCGCGCTCGCATAGGTCGTCCACGCCTGGAGCGTCGCGTCGATGGCGCTGCGCTGAAGCGCCTGATAGATGTCTTCCATCCCCATCGAGATCGGCGCGCCGCCGAGCGCTTCGATCCAGTCGCTCTGGATCTTGCTCGCGGTGCGCAGCTTCAATCCGCTAAAGTCGTCGAAGGATTTAGGCATTTTCGCGTAATGCACGCCGTTGATCGGATAGATGCCGAGCACCAGCGGCTTGACGCCGCTATATTCGTCCTTGAGCGCGCCCGACGCGTAGAGACGCCACAGCGCGGTTGAGCCTTGCTCGGCGCTTTGCGCCTCGAAAGGAAAGGTGGTGACTTCGGTCAAGGGAAACTTGCCGGCGACGAGCCCCTGCATGCCCCAACCGATCTGGACCGCGTCGCTCATCACGCGGTCGTAGACGTTGGTAAAATTCGCCAAGGCGAAGCCGTCGCGCGGCTCGACATGGATCGTTCCCTTGCTGGCCTCGTCGATGCGATCCGCCCAAGGGCCGAAGAACCCGGTGCTGAACGCGTTGCCCGGCGGGCTCATCGTCGTCAGGATGATATTGACCTGCGCCCAAGACGGCGCCGCCAAAAAACTGATCGCCGCCGCGCCGACGGCTGCGCGCAAGATCATCTTCATTGGATCCTCCCTTTCGATTCCGCTCTGCGGCGGAAAGCGCGACAGATGCTTGTTGGCATCGATGATATGGCGAGGTTCCATCGAAATCAATTGATGGGCCGATCGGGCGCGCTTGCGCGTTTGCGAAGCGAGGCCTAACGTAACGGGCATCGCGAGGGAGGAAAAACTGGGCGAAATCCTTGGCTTGGGCATCACGCATTTCGTGCCGTTGATGTTCCCGGATCAGCGCATGCCCGGCTTCCTCGAACGTATTCTGAAAAGCGACAAGGTTCCTGACTCGGCGAAGGACCCGGCCGGCTGGCCTGAGTTGATGCGCCGGGAATGGGGCGGCGATCGCGGCATTTCGGCCGCGGCGGAACATCGCCGGCGCCTCGTCGAGGCTTTCCGGGTCGCGCGCAAGGCGCTCGACGACTTCAATCCGGATTTCGTGGTGATGTGGGGCGACGATCAGTACGAGAATTTCCGCGAGGACATCATACCGCCCTTCTGCGTCATGGCTCTGAACGAGGTCGAACTGTCGTCCCTATCAGGGCAACGGCAACAATGTCTGGGGTGAGCCGAGCGATAAGGTCTTCCACATTCCGGGGCATCGCCGAGGGGCTAAGGCAATCGTCAGCAGCCTCATCAACGAAAACTTCGATATGAGCTATGCGTACGTGCCCAAATACGAGCACGGGCTGGCGCAAGCCTTCATCCTCTCGATCCTTTATCTCGATTACGACCGCAAGGGCTGGCCCTATCCGGTCGTAGCGTTCCCCGTGAATTGCTACGGCTCGACGGTCATCCGGAGCCGGGGCGTCGCGGCGCATCTCGATCCCGGCGAAGTGCCGGAGCCCGACCCGCCGGGTCCCAGTCCCGCGCGATGCTTCGACGTGGGGGCCGCGGTCGCGCGCGCGGTGAAGGCGAGCCAGTGGCGCGTCGCGCTCATCGGCACCTCAAGCTGGTCGCACGCCTTCCTCACGGAAAAGACCAATTATCTGATGCCCGACATGGCGGCCGACCGCGAGCGATTTGAAGAGCTACGCGAAGGGAAATTCGCGGCATGGCGAAACCTCACCACGGCCCAAATCGAGCACTCGGGCCAGCACGAATTCCTGAACTGGATCTGCCTTGCGGGCGCGATGCACGAGGCCGGGTTGAAGGCCAGGATCGTCGACTATCTCGAAAGTTACGTGTTCAATTCGAACAAGTGTTTCGCCATCTTTACCGCCTGAGGCCGACCGCCCGACGATAGCCGCGCGGGCGAGCCCAGCGCGATCGATTTAGAGCGGCAAGCCCTCGACCACGACCTTGCGTTCCCAGTAATCCCACAAGAGCTTCGTGCCCCAACCGCCCTTGCGTTGAGCCGACACCCGATCCCAGGTCTCCGGAGAAAACGGCTTGTAGCCGCCCAGCAGCATCGCATCGATCTGGTATTGCGCGTTCTCTTCGATGAAGGTGCAGGCGCCGAGCGCCGCTTCCGCCGACTCGCCAACGACAACCGAGCCGTGACCGCGCATTTGACACGCGACATGCTTGCCCAACGTCTTCGACAGCGCGATCGCCGCGGTGTCGTCAAGAACCATGGTCGGATCGTCCCAGGTCGGAACGCCGCCCGCGAGCAGTCCGCCCTGCGAATAAACTGGCTCGATGGTCTTGCCCGCGATGCCGAGAAGGGTCGAGGCCCGGGCATGCAGATGCGCGACGCAACCGATCTCGGGACGGTCCTTGTGAATTTGCGTATGAATGCGCCACTCGGCCGGGATCTGCATCGGCTTGTCGCCGCCGGGGTGGTAGAGGATGTTGCCCGACATATCGAAGACGAAGATCTGGTCGATGCGCACGGCGGTCTTTTCCGAGCCGGCGCCCGGCGTCATCAGGACGATGTCGGTATCGGGCACGCGGATCGAGATGTGACCATAGAGTCCGATCGAGCCCTGCATACCAACGACGCGGCACATGACGGCAAGTTTCCGCCGCAGCTCCCATTCCTGATCGGAGACGTTGCGTCTTTCCGTGCTTGCCATGAATTCCTCCATCTTAATCCTTCTTGGGTTCCGAAGCCCGCGCTTGGTAGGCGTTGGGCGCGATGCTTGTCAATGACCGATCGGTCCGGTGAAAGCCGGCCGCGCAAATGCGGACGCGAGTCGCCGTCCCATTGCCCTATTTGCGTGCGCGGGTTGCGAGGCCGCTCATCAAGCGCTCGGCGTTGCCGTGGCAGATCGCGCCGAGACTTTCCTCGGGCAGATCCATCGCCTCGAGCCCCTGGATCGACACGCCGACTGATGAAAACGGATAGTCGCTGCCGAGCAGGATTTGCGACATCGGCACGTAATCGAAGAGCGCCAGTAGCGATGGCCGCCATGCCGCCAAAGCGACGTCGTAGTGCAGCTTCTCCAACTCATAGTCGACGCCCTTGGGCACGCGCGGCAGATACGGCCGATTGGAGCCGGAATGACCGATACGGCCCGCCAGCATTGGGATAGAGCCGCCGCCATGGCAAAAGATAAAGCGGATATCGGGACAGCGCGCCACGGTGCCGCTGAACAGCAGGCTCACGATGCAGCGATTTGTGTCGTGGGGGTATTCGACGATGGCATCCGGAACCCAGCCCATCATGCCGCTGCAGCAGCGGGGCGCCATCGGATGGATATAGACGACGGCCTTGCGCCGGTTCAGCTCGTCGAACACCGGATCGAAGGCGGGGTCGCCCGGCCATTTGTCGCCATAACTCGTCATCAGTGCGATCCCGTCGGCCTTCAACGTATGGAACGCGTATTCGATCGCTTCGATGGTTGCATCAACATCCGGCATCGGCATCGGCGCGAAAATGCCGAAGCGCCCCGGATGGTCTCGACGCATGCCTGCCGCATACTCGCCGCAGAGCCGCGCCATCGCTGCGTTTTCGGACCGGGCTCCGGTCTGGCACCCCGGCGGCGAGAGCGAAAGCACGGCCGTGGTCACGCCATGCTTGTCCATCTCGTCGATGGTGCGCTGCGGTGTCCAGTTGGTGACGCCGGGAAAAAGATCGCGGTCGGCCCCGCTCCCGCTCGAAAGCCCCTTCAAATATTCGGGCGGATAAAAGTGATGGTGGACATCAATGCGGCGCTCGATCGGCATGACAGCTCCCGGAAACTACAGCCCACGAGCTTAGCAGACGGGTCGATGCGCCGAAACAACGATGTCCTTCAAAAACGCTCCCGCTCGGTCCGCGCCCCGCGGTCAGCCGCCAAAATTATCGAGACGCGGTGCGCCCACCGCGCTAGATTTGGCGGAAATCGGGTCGGCACGGGAGGATCAGGATGGCACCGTTGAAAATCCGCGATATCGCTTTTGGCCGGTTGCGTGCACCGGACCTCGACACCATGGAAGAGTTCCTCGTCGATTTCGGAATGGTCCGGTCGGAACGGACTCCCAATGCGCTCTATATGCGCGGCACGGATCCGACGCATCATCTTCACGTCACCGAAAAGGGCGACCCGAAATTCGTTAGTCTCGCCTGGTACGCCGCGAGCGAAGACGATCTCAAGGCGGCGGCGAAATTGCCAGGCGCCTCCGGCATCGAGAACATCGACGAGCCCGGCGGCGGCAAGCGGGTACGGCTCAAGGAGCCGAACGGCTATACGATCGAGATCGTTCACGGCATCGCCCTTCCAGCGCCCCTGCCGGTTCGGTTCCAGCGCGTCAACAGCGGCGTCGAGCCGATCAACCGCGCCGGCGAGGTCATGCGCCTCAAGAAGGGGCCGAGCCAAGTGAAACGCATCGCGCACGGAGTCCTGGCCGCGCCCGACGTGATGGGAACCGTTAAATGGTTCCGCGACAATTTGGGCATGATCTGCTCGGACGACGTTTATGCGGGGCCGAAAGAGAACATCATCGGCTCGTTCAACCGAACCGATTGCGGCGACGAGTATGTCGATCATCACGCGTTCTTCTGCTTCAAGGCCGATCATGCCGGCCTCAACCATCTATCGTTCGAGGTCCACGATATCGACGACGTTTTCCTGGGGCACGAGTATCTGAAGAACCGCGGCAAGTACGAGCACGTCTGGGGCATCGGCCGGCACCTTCTCGGCAGCCAGGTCTACGATTATTGGCTCGATCCGTGGGGCCGCGCGCATGAACATTGGGCCGATAGCGACCGGCTCAACGTCAAGAGCGGCTCGCATTTGGTGCCGATCGAAGAAGGCCTCGCCTCTCAATGGGGCGACCAGCCGCCCGAGAAATTCATGAACCTCATCAGTCCTTAGCCACGCGGGACCGGAAGCGGGAGCAAAAGATGCGCTGCGTGAAATCGCCGCTGATAGCCGTCGTCCTCGCGGGCTTCGTCGCGGGCGCGGGCGGGCTCGCCAACGCAGACCCCGTGAAGATTCGGATCGGTTGGGTGGTCACGCCCTACGAGTATGTACCGATCTATTTCGCGCATCCGGGCGTAGCTGTACATCTTGGCACGTCCTACACCTACGAGCCCATCCACTACAATTCCGCCTCGCTGATGATACCCGCCATGGCCACCGACGAGCTCGATATTGCGCCGCTCACGATATTCGGCCTCGCCGCCGCAATCGAGAACGCCGGAATGAGCGATCTTCGGATCATCGGCGACGATTACGAGGACGGCGTCGAAGGCTATCATTCTGATAGCTTCATGGTGCTGAACGAAAGCCCGATACGAAAAGTAGAGGACCTGAAGGCAAAAACCGTCGCTTCCTTTGGCATCGGCAGCGTCGGCGATACCGCAATACGCGCCATGCTGCGCAGCCATGGTGTCGCGGACGGCGATTATAACACCCTTGAGGCCGCACCGCCGAATATGAAAGCCATGCTGCTCGAGCGCAAGGCCGACCTCATTCCGGCCGTCGGCATCTTCGCCTTCGATCCCGAGTTGCTGGCGAAGGCACGAACGCTTTTCACCCAGCGCGATGCGTTAGGGCAAACCGCGTCTCTGCTCACGGCGCGCACGGCTTTTCTCGACGCGAACCGCGCCGCGCTGACCGATTTCCTAGAGGATATGGTGCGGTCGGTGCGCTGGTATTCCGATCCCAAAAATCACAAGGAAGTCGTCAACATCCTGGCCCGCTTCACCAAGCAACCGCCCGAGCGTTACGATAGTTGGGTCTTCACCAAGTTGGATGCCTATCACTCCCTCAATGGGGCGCCCGATCTCGGTGCGCTGCAAGGTCCAGTAGACCGGCTGCGTCAGATGGGCTTCCTGAAGGCCGATCTGGACCTCGGGAAATACGCCGAGCTCTCCCTTGTGGCCGAGGGCGCAAAGCGCGCGCCTTGAGGCGCGGCCGGGGAACGAATTCGCGAAGGCAAAGGAGCATCGCCCGTGGCCGCGCGCCAACGTAGATCGACCAAAAAATCGCTGCTCGACGAGATCGACCGCTACCGGAAGACCTACGTGAAGACCTTCGGTTCGATGCCGCCGAGCCCGGGGAACCGGTTTGCCTTTTCGAGCGAGATTAATCCCGCCTATCTGGTCCGGCTCGAGGCCATTCGCGGCCACGCAATGTATTCCGACGTCTTCGACAACAAGCTGTCGCAGATGATTCTCTTTGCGGTGATGCTGGGCGAGCACAATTTCGATGGCGCCACCGCGCATGCGGCCGCGGCGCGCCGTTACGGCGCAAGCTGGAAGGAGCTTCACAAGGTGGTCGAGCTTGCCGCCACGTCGGTCACGGTATGGCGTTCCAACCGCGGCGTCGGCATGCTGAAGGCGATCCGCGACAAGGAAGAGGACCGCTAGCCGCCCCGGCGGTTCAGTCGAGCGGCGCCTTATCGAACAGCACCGAGTAGCCGGTCGGCGGATTGGCCAGGATCTCCCAGCAATTATCGTCCGCGTCCCAGAAATAGAAGCTGTAGGCGCCGTGCTGGGCCTTGGGAGGCGTGATCTTGTGCAGACCCCATTTGTCCTTTTGCTCGGTCACGATGCGATGCGCCGCGTCCACCTCGGCTTCGGATCCGACGTCGGAGACCGTTGTGATTGATGAAGGGCAGCTCGCCGCGGCTGTTGGTGCGGACGACGACGATCGTGTGATTGCCGCCAAGCCGGATGCACAGCGCGATCTTGCTCATATAGACGACTTCGAGGCCAAGGAATTCCTCGTAGAATTTCTTCGATGCCTCGAGATCGCGTGATTCAAGGGTCCCATGCGACAGGAAATTCAGCTTGAGCGCAGGCTGAACCTTGGTCGTAGCGCCCTCCGACATGTTTCCCTCCTCTCGGGATGCAAAACCTCGCGCCATTTTCATTCGCGGCGCCTCGATTCAATATAGATCGACCGGCGGCGATGCCAAAGACCCCGGCAGCCACGCGCAAGCGATCCGCCTAGACCGAGCTGCGATAGGTCTCGGGCCGCGTCTCGATGGCGTCGCCCACAGCCTCGCGCCAGTCGACGACGCTTCGCGGCAGCTCCGCCGAGTAGGGTCGAAAACGAAAACCCTCTGGATCGAGCCCGGGCGCGTCCATTCCATCGGCCACCCCCCGCGCCGCCGCGACGAGACGCCGGCGCGTCTGATTGATCACGCTATCGGTCGAGCCGAGGCTCTCGCGGGTGCGATCATAGAGCGTGCCCATGCTCTCGGTGATGCACATATCCTGGTCCTGAAAATTCTTGATTCGCATCCAAGGCTGGCAGGCTGGGGGCGCGTCGGGACCGGCGTAATCATTGGCCTTCGCGTGAACCGGCACAAAGGAACCGGGCACGAGTTGCGCATGAACGGCCGACGTGCCGGCCTCGAATTCCGCGCGCTCCTCGGCGGTCAAGGGCCGGCTCGGATGCCAGGAAAAGGTGAACACCCAGCTTTCGCCGACGTCGCGAGGGATCCAGGAATGGCCCGCTTGCGGCCCCAATCCGGGCAACGGAATCGTGGTGTAGCCCGGCAGGAACCACTGGTTCACGCGATAGTAGTAGGTGTCGGCTTCGGCGCGTCGCCGTGTCGACAGCAAGATGCCGCACGGGATCGCCACCGGATCGAAAACCGGGTGCAGGTCGCGAATGAGCCATTTCGCCGAACGAAATTCCTTGAGGTCCGGCACCTGCTCGATCACGTGACCGTGTAGAAACCCGAGGTGACAGCCGTCGATATCGCCGTCCATGCCTTGCAGCCAGTTGCAGGCCTGGAGGCGCTTCGAGACATAGACGTGGCTTTCAGGGACGGTCAGCCATTCGAGCGCGGGAAGCGCGGGCCTCTTTTCGGCAGGCCCCATATAGGTCCAAACCACGCCGTTGCGTTCGACGCACGGATAGGCCTTCAGCTTGACCTTATCGCTAAAGCGGCTTTGCGGCGGCTCATTCGGCATGTCGATGCAATGGCCATCGCGATCGTACATCCAGCCGTGGTACCAGCACCTGAGGCCGCAATCGGCGTTCTTGGCGAAATAGAGCGATGCGCCGCGATGCGCGCAATGCTCGCCAACGAGCCCCACCCTGCCTTCGCGATCGCGGAACGCGATTAGATCCTCGTCGAGAAGGCGGACGCGGACCGGCGAGCCTTCGGGCTCAAGCTCGCGCGACAACAGCGCCGCGGTCCAATAGCGGCGCAGCAGCGCTCCCATCGGCGTATCGGCGGCGATCCCCGCGAGCAGGGCGTGTTCGTCGGTCCTCATCGGTCTCCGGGTCGTCCCTAGGATTGCGGCGGCTCGCCCGGCCATTGCCCGTGCTTGGCGAGGAACTCGATGCAGTATTGATCGTAGGCCCAGGGCGCTTCTTGCATGACGGCGTGCCCGGCGCCCTCGATCTCCTTGAAGGTCGAGCCCTTGATGTGCTTCGCCAGCTCGCGTGCGGCGGCATGGTTGCGGTCGGCCGTACCGCTGATGATGATCGTCGGCATCCGCAGCTCGTCGAAGAAGGAGTCGGGCTCAGGATCGGTGTAGAGCGCCTCGTTCATCGCGATGATGCTGTCGAGCGTCGACGGATTGTTCAGCTCGCATACCATGCGCGCGTAATGCTGGACATGGGGCAGAGCTTGCGACGCCGGCGAGAAATGGTCGAGGCACTGCCTGTAGCGCAGCTCGATGCCTTCCTCGGCATAGCGTTTCGCCCATACCTTCATCGCGTCGCGCGTCGGCAGATAGCCCGTGCCGGAAAGAATGAGGCAAGGCACGCGCTGCGGGCGCTTATGCGCCATTTGCATGGCGACCATGCTGCCCATCGAATTGCCGTGGATGATGCAAGGCCCCGACGAGATTTGATCGACGACCTCCCATGCCGCGTCGGCCTGGTCCGAGATGCTCATTCCCTTTTGCGCCGGCGGCGAACGGCCGTAGCCGGCGAGATCCACGGCGATCGTGCGATACCACGCGGAAAAATGGGCGCTCTGGTACATCCAGAGCCGGTGATCGTCCGGCGTCGAGTGAAGAAAGAGCATCGGCGTGCCAGACGGACCGTGCAGATTGAAGAAAAGCGGACCAGGGATGTGACGCGCCAAGGCGGATCCTCCAACGTTATCGGGACGCAAAAGTCCACGGCTCGCGCGTGCCGTTGCGATTAGGGAATTATCTCCTGATCGGATTGGTGTTGCAATCGCCGACTTTATCTTTCTCAATGGATCGCAACGGGGCCAACCCCGATCCGAGGGAGGAAGAGCATGCCGCGGAAATTTCTCGGCCTTACTGGCTTTGCTGCGGGCGCAATCGCCCTCGTCACCGTCTTCGCGGCCAATGCCGAGCCCGTGAAGCTGAAACTCGCCTGGGTGATCGTTCCCTACGAGGTTTCGCCCGTCCTTTTCATGAAGCGCGACGTCATGGCGCATGTCGGCAAGACCTACGACGTCGAGCTCGTTCATTTCGCGTCGAGCCCGGCGATGATATCGGCCTATGCCAGCGGCGATCTCGATATCGCCACGCTTTCCACCTTTGCCTTCAGCAACACGATTCGCAGCGCCGCACCCGGTACGAAAATCGTCTTCGATGAATATCAGGACGGGGTTAAGGGCTACTATTCGGGAAAGTACGTGGTCGCCAAGGACAGGCCGATTCGCACGATCGACGACATGAAGGGTAAAGTTGCCGTCGCGATGGGCATCGGCAGCTCCGGCGACATGGCGATCCGGGTCATGCTGCGCAAGAGTGGGCTCGAGGCGCCGCGCGACTATACCATGCTCGAAGCTGCGCCCCAGAACATGCTCGCCATGCTCGAGCAAGGAGAGGTGCAACTCATGCAGACGGCGGGGCCTACCGCGCGCGACCCGCGCGTGCTTGCGGCAACCCGCGTGCTTTTCGATAAACGCGAAGCGCTAGGCGGCCCCTCCGCCGAGACGCTTTACGTCGTCCGCCAATCGGTCCTCGACCAGAAACGTGCGGCTATCGTCGATCTTCTCGAGGATTATCTGAGGGCCTTGCGGTGGTTCACCACTCCCGCCAATCACGCGGCGGCCATCCAGCTGGTTTCCGATTTCACGAAGATCCCGGTCGAACAATTTGCAATGGATGTTCACGCACGACGATGAATATCGCGACCCGAACGGGCTGCCCAACATCGAAGCGGTGCAGCGCGGCGTCAACGACCTCAAGGCGTTCAGCGTCATCAAGACCGACATCGACGTAAACAAATACGTCAACCTGAGCCTCGAAAAGGAGGCGGCCCGCCTCAAACAGCAATAGCCAGGAGCCCTCATGCCCGCGTCGCAGTCGAATCCGAATATCACACGCTCGCGCCTAGTGCTCGAGGTCGCTTCGCAGATGATCGGATTTGATGCGGTGCAATCGAATCCGGATTATTTCCAGGCGAAAGCATTCTTGGGCCCCGGGCACGGCGGCGGCAAACCCGTCGGGCTTTTCGGATCCAGCACGGCCGAGGGCATATTCGCGGTCGCGCGGCGCGAGGTCAACGTCGCTATCATCAACCCGGCCGCCGTCGCGGCGGTGGCGCGCAACGGCAAGGGCATCTTCAAGACTCCGGTGAACTTGGCCTCGATCGCGGTGATACCGTCCTGGGACCAGATGGTGTTTGCCGTGCGTTCCGAGACGCGGCTGCAAAGCTTCGAAGACATTCTGGCCCGGCGCTTCCCCTTAAGGCTCTCGATGCGCGGTTTGGCCGATCATGCGCTTCACGACATGTTCGACGACGTGGCTGCGGCGGCCGGCTTCACCCGCGCCGATGTAATCGCCTGGGGCGGAACCATCCGGAACGAAAGCTCCCTTCTCCATCCCGAGCCCAAGAAATTTGCGGCGCTCGTGAGCGGAGAGATCGACGCCGTGTTCGACGAAGGCTCACGCGGCTGGGTGAACGATGCGCTCGACGCCGGCATTCGGATATTGCCGCTCGCGGAGGCCACGATGAAAAAGCTCGAAACGATGGGCTACCGGCGCACCATTATGCCGAAGAGCGATTTCCCGAAACTGCCCCATGACGTGTTGACGCTCGACTTCAGCGGATGGATGGTCTTCTGCCATGCCGAGACGGATGACAAGATCGTCACCGACATCTTCATGGCGCTCGAATCGCGCAAGAGCTGCATTCCCTGGGACGGGAGCGGCCCGCTTCCGACCCATATAATGTGCCGCGAGACTCCCGAGACACCGTAAGTGATTCCGCTTCATCCAGCCGCCGAGCGATATCGGCGTCGGCTCGGATATCTCTGAGCGGTGGAGCGTTCCTCCATGCAGAAGATCGCCGCCAACTTTCCGCATTCGTCGGGAGCCTTACCGATTTGGATGGCGGCTGAGCGCGGTTCCTTTGCGAAGCAAGGGATCGAGGTCGAGTTTCAGCAGGCGCGCGGCTCGGCCTCGCAATATCAGGGCCTCATGGCCGGGACCCTGCAGGTCTTCACGACGCTGATGGAAAACATCGTGGCCTATGCCTATGGACAGGGCGAGGTGAAGATCGATCCGCCGGCCGAAGCGTTCGTCTTCATGGGAAGCCAGCTCGGCAACCAGAAGCTGATGGCGCGGCCGGGGATCGATAGCATCGCCGCGCTCAACGGCCGTACCTTGGCGGCAAGCGGTATCAGGACCGGCAACGCCTTCGCTCTACGGCCTGCTCGCCCAACACGGGCTCGAACGCGACCGGGACTATAAGGTCGTCGCAGTCGGCGGCGGGCCGGTCACCATGGAATCGCTGACGAAAGCCGAAGCGGATGCGGCTTTGATGGCCGCGCCCAACGATAATCAGGCAAAGGCGCTCGGATTCACCCAACTCGCGGACAGCAGCGCCGCGTTGGGCGGCTATCAATCGAGCGTCTATACAGCCCGGCGCTCTTGGGCACGCGATCATCGCAAAGATCTCGTCGCGTTCATCCGCGCCCTGGTCGCCAGCCACCGCGCGGTGTTCGCGGACAAGGCTGGTTCGTTATCGGTGCTGCGCCGGCGCCTCCCGAGCCTTAGCGAAGCGGAAGCCGAAGCCGTCTACGCCGGGCTCGTCTCCGATCGATGCGGCCTCAACAGGGATGGCCGGATCGAAGAAAGTCACGTCAAGACGGTGCTCGCCCTCAATCAACGCTTTTCGGCCGAAGCTCATCGCGAAAGCGAGGCTTCGAGCTTCTATGACCTCAGCTACCTCGAAGAGGCGTTGCGGGTCTGACCACGCGAGCGGCGCAGGAACTGGCCTACGCGGGGAACCCAAAGAGCTTCGCCGGATTATCGACGAAGATGCGGCGCAGGAGAGTCTCGTCCTTCGCCCACTGCCCGGTCAAATCGACGAGATCGGCGTCGTTCGGCATCGGCTTGTAATAATTCGGATGAGGCCAATCGGTCCCCCAAATGAGCCGGTCGGGATGGCGCCTCGCCACTTCCTCGAAGAATGGGAAAGTATCGGAGAACGGCAGCGTCTCTTGTTTCGAGAATCGCGGCATCACCTTGACCCATCCACGGCCGGTGTCGAGCGCTTCGAGCACGAAACGGAACTCGGGGCTGTCGAGGCCCTTGTCCGTCGGCGGGTTGCCGAGATTGTCGATCACGAAATTGCCCGGTACGCCGAGAATCCGGTCCCGCCAGGCGGCGACCTCTTCCATTCCCTCGACGAAGAATTGACAATGCCACCCGAGCTCATGGACGCGATGAATGAAGCGCGGATCGAAATCGCGTGCCATGCGCGCGACGATCCGGATACCGACGACGCCGGCCTTGCTTAGGATTTCGAGCTCGCCGTCGGTGATATCCGGCGCCGGCACCGTGATGCCGCGAAATCGCGCGGGATCGAAGGTGAGCGCATGCAGCATCCACTCATAACTGTTTCCGTGCTGGAAAGATTGCACCATGACGCCGCGGGAGATGCCGAGCGTCTTATGCAAGGCCAGCAGGTCGTCCAGCGTGCAATCCTCGAACTCGACGCCGCGGCCGGGCTTCAGCGGGAACCGGGCTTGCGGTCCGTAAATGTGGAAGTGGCAATCGCAGGCTCCGGCAGGAAGTTTGAGCCTCGGCGCGCGAAGGTTACGGTCCGGCGGCGGCGCCTTCTTGATATCGGCCATGAATTACCTCTTGGCGATCCTGCCTGCGATAACGGGCGCACTGTGCGCCTTGGCAGCCTCCGTTGCAAATGGCTGCGCTTGCCGCCGGCGGCAAGCGTGGGCCTAGTCCGCGGCGCAAAATTACAGGGAGGAAATAATGCGCGCTGCCCGTGTCGCGGCCGCTTTCGCCGTCGGCTTCCTGTACATCGGCGCCGCCCCCAGCTTCGCTGCCGGGCTCGCGCCCCTAGCCCTCCCCTAAGGGCTGACGGCCGATTATCTGCCGGCCTATATCGCCAAGGCTGGGAAATCGCTTCCGAACGTGACCCCACTTGGGAGTGCACGCAGGTCATTGATTGCACGGGCGAAGCTGTTTCCTAGGTGGAATCACGGTTCGGCTCTGACTCACTTTTGGTGCAGGCGCCTTGCGTTCGGTTAGTCGGCGCCTTGTTCCTAAGCCGGATGCCCATTTCCCGATATAGTCGACAAACCCGTTTTGCATTCACCGTGCAAAATCGGGCGCAACGCTGACCTCACCTCAGCTATCTCATAGAGCATTGATCTCGTTATGTAAGATTGCGATTTGGTGGGGTCACGCTTCGCATCGAACCGTGACCCCGCCTAGGAAACAGATTAGCCCGCGCAATTAACGACTTGCGTGCACTCCCAAGTGGGGTCACTTTTGGAAGCGATTTCACACCCGGTTCAGGCGCCCTCCGCAAAAACCCGCGAAAGGCCCCGTAATAGGGCCTATTTCAGGTCGTGAGTCACACCGGAGAATCCGGAATCCCGCCTCCTCGATACGCTCGCCGGATCTTTAGCTGCGATCTTCTCTCCCAGCTCATCCTCTCTCCCATCGACGCGCCAGCCGGCGTCGGCGCTGTTCGGTTGTGATATGTGGCAGAGCGGCACGGAACCGAATTATCGCCTTGTCGATCGTCGATTTTCGCGAGATCGGCCTGGTATCTCTCGCCGATGCGCATGAGTTCGCTCGGAAGCCCGGCGATCAGAACCCGCGGCCTGTCGCGGGCATCAAGGCGGGCTCGGCCGGTACACAATTTTTGCGACGTCGATGTCCGTCGTCAGCAGCCCGCTGTCACGCATCAGCGCCGCCAGTCGTTTCAGCGAGTCGACATTGGTCTCCGTTCCCGATTTCTTCACGACCAGTTGGGCGAGAAGCGCCGGGTCCATCTTGGTGTAGCTGTTGACGAGCTTGAAGAACGGCTCCTTGCCCAAATTCGCGTTGACCCAATCCGAGCCTTTGTTCATCCCACGGATGAATTTGTTGACCATATCCGAGCGTTTTGTCGCGGTCTCGGCCGTGACGACGAAATTCGACACTTGGATATTCGGCAGGACCGTGGATAAGGGCCAACCGAGAATCTCGATCGTGGGATCGCGAAGCGCAATGGTCATAAACGGATCGATGCTGAGAGCCGCGTCAACCTGCCTTGCCTTGAGCGCGTCGGTCATCTGAGGCACCGCCACCTCGCGATAAGTCACCTTGTCGGGATCTCCGCCCTTGGCCTTGACCCAGCCGCGCGCGACCATCCACTGCAAGCCATTGCGGACATTCACCGCGATGGACTTGCCTTCCATGTCTTTCCCAGTGTGTAGATTCTCGGCCTTCAGGGCGAGTAATGCCGCCGGATCGGGCGGCCGGTCGCCGATGCCGGTAGGAGTGGCGATGATGCGCAGATCGATACCCTGCTGCGCGGCGAGCAAAATCGTCGGCGTGTTCGAATAAGCGACATCGTAAGCGCCGGCGACGAGCCCTGGGATTCCAACTGCGCCGCCTTGCTGGTTGGCCTCGGTCGTGACGTCGAGCCCTTCCATCTTGAAATAACCTTCTTGGATCGCGGCATATAAGTTTGCGATCTCGGCGATCGGAAGCGTACTGACGTGTACCGGCGTCACCTGGGCCCTCGCCGGCGAAAGTAACGAGGTTGAGGCGATCATCGTCAGGGCGATGATCGCGGGCGTCCCGCGCATGTTGACGTATCTCATGCCAGTCACCGCGGCTTGAACACGATTGCGGCGACATCGATGCTGCTCGTCAGCAGCCCATTCTCCCGCATCAACGCAGCGATCCTGTTCAAGGAATTGAGATCGACCGCCGACTGCGCAGGGGATATAGGCATCGATTTGATCAAGGCCGGCTCCATCTTGGTATAGCCGTTCACGAGCTTCAGGAATGCCTCGTTGCCGGCATTGGCATTCACCCAGTCGACGCCTTTGGCGAGACCGCGCACGAACTTCTCGACGTATTCCGGCCTCTTCGCGGCGGTTTCCGCCATCACGACGAAGTCCGCAGCCTGAATGCCTGGCAAGACCGTGTGGAACGGCCAGCCGATGACCACCAGGGTCGGATCGCGTTGCCCGAAGGTGAGAAATGGATCGAGCGCCAAGGCCGCGTCAACCTGCTTGGCTTTCAGCGCGTCGATCATCTGCGGAAATGCAACCTCGCGATAGGTGACTTTGTCGGGATCGCCCCCTGTCGCCTTTACCCAGGCGCGCGCGAACAGCCACTGCACGCCGTTCTTCGCATTCACCGCGATCGACTTGCCTTCCATATCCTTGCCGGTGTGCAGATTGTCTTCCTTGCGGCCCAGCAGCCCGACTTGCTCCGGCGGCTGGTCGGGATTGCGCGAGCCGGCCGCGATCAAGCGGAGGTCGATCCCTTGTTGGATAGCCAGGAGATTGGTCGGCGTATTCGAATAGGCAACGTCATATGCGCCGGCAACAAGGCCCGGAATTCCGACCGCTCCGCCCTGTTGGTTCGTTTCCGTGGTGACGTCGAGCCCTTCGGCCTTGAAATACCCTTGCTCGATGGCCGCGTAGAACGGCGCCATGTCGAGAATTGGAATGACACTGACGCGGGCTACCTCAAGTTGAGCGCTCGCCGGCGCGAAGGCCACCGATGCGATCGCGCCTACGAGACCGAGCGCGGCGACAAATAGCTGACGATTAAACCATCGTTTCATCGACATTCCTCCCTGATTTCGACCGCACCCCGCGCGATCCTTGTCGGTTATTCGACTTTCGTCACTTCATCTGCGGCGCATGCCAGAACGCCACGCGCTTCTCGGCCCAGCTAAAAACGGCGGTAAGGATAAGCCCAAACAACGCCAGAACGATGAGCCAGGCATACGACTCCTTCACGAGAAACGATCGCTGTGCGCTCAGAATCGCGTCGCCGAGACCGCCGGTTCCTGACAGCATCTCGGAGGTGACGACGAGGATCAGGCCAAGACCGAGGCTGATCCGCATTCCGGCCAGCACGTAAGGCGCGCTCGCAGGCAGAAGAATCCGCCGCCACACGGCCGGGGTCTTGTGACCGAACGTCCGCGCCGTGTCGATCATGACCGGGTCGACGGAGCGGACGCCTTGAAGCGTGTTGATCAGCACGGGGAAAAACGAGCCGAGGGCGACGATGGTTACTTCCATCGTTCCGCCGAGGCCGAGGAAGAGAATAAGAGCCGGCAACAGAGCCGCCTTCGGCACGGGCCGCAGCAGCTCCGTCAGAGGCTCGAATAAATTAAAGACCGAGCGCGAATAGCCCATCAGAATGCCGAGGCCGATAGCGGCGACACAGCCGATTCCATAACCCGCGAAGAGCAGCGCGAGCGTGTGCAGGAGCGGGTCGATGACGGTCCCCGAGATGAGGATCTGCACGAAGGTGGCGAAGATCGCGCTTGGTGGCGGAAGGAAGGTCGCATTTACCGCGCCGCTGCGAGCCGCAAGCTCAAGCGCGAGGAGCAAAATTGCGGGCACGGCGCAGCCCGCCACGACCGCGACGAGCCGTTCATTAAGGCGGCGCATGGGCTCCCCCTCCCGGCCGCGCTAGGAGATGCGCCAGCAGGCGATGCCGCAAGGCGAGAAAGGCCGGTGATTCCCGCGTTTCGATCGAAAGTCGAGGCCGAGGCAAGTTCGTCCCGATCACTTCCGAGATCGTCGCAGGACGCTGTGTCATCACCGCCACGCGATCGGCGAGAAAGATCGCCTCGTTAACATCATGCGTGACGAGGACCGCGGTGAAACGCTTTGCGGTCCAGAGATCGAGAATCAGGGCGTGAAGATCGAGACGGGTCAGGGCATCGACCGAGGAGAAAGGCTCGTCCATCAGCAATACCTTCGGCTCGGCGGCGAGCGCACGCGCGATCGCGACGCGCTGCTGCATCCCGCCGGAAAGCTGCCAGGGGTAGTGATCCGTGAAATCCGCCAGGCCCACCATCGCAAGGTACTCTCGGCATCTCGCCCGCGCTTCCTTGCGGCTCAACGCAATGCGATGGCGGAAGGCAAACATCACATTGCCGGAAACGCTCATCCAGGGAAGGAGCGATTTGCTGTATTGTTGGAAGAGGTAGACCATGTGGGCTGGCTGTCCCGTGACATCGCGCCCGCCGAGTTCGATCTTGCCGGTCGACGGCGACATCAAGCCGGCGATCACTTGCAGCAGGGTCGATTTACCGCATCCGCTCGGGCCCACAATCGCCAGGAACTCGCCCGGCTCCACTTCAAGCGTCACCGTATCGATTGCATCGACCTTGGCGCCTCCCGGTCCGATGAACGCCTTGCCGATTTGGTTGACCCTGACCCTCTCGCCCGTCGGCGACACCGATGTCGCATTCGCGATTGGTGATTTCATCTCGGCCATCGAGGCGATATTCACGCCGCGTCCCCGGCCGCCTCGCGAAGTCGCGCCCACCCGATGATGCGCGCTTCGCACGCCACGAACGCGAGGTTCAGAAGGTAGGCGACGCAAGTCAGCAGGACGATCGCCGCATACATATCGGCGGCGCGCATCGCGAATTCCATGCTCATCAGATAATAGCCGACGCCGTCCTGGCCGACGATCATCTCGGCCACGACGGTGACGACGAAAGCAAGACCAAGACTCGTCCGCAAGCCCGCGAGGATGAACGGTAGCGATGCCGGAAATATGACCCGGCACAGCGTCGTCATCCGCGACACCCCGAAGGTTTTGGCCACCTGATGATAGACGGGCTCGACCGCCAATACCCCGGCGACGGTGTTGAGCGTGACCGGAAACACGGTGGCGAAAGCGATGCTGGAGAGCCTCAGCCCATCGCCGAGACCTAGCAGAAAAATCAGCGGGGGAATGATCGCGGGAATCGGAATCGGCCGCAGCAACTCGATCGTCGGCCGCAAAGCCAGCCGAACGGGGCGCAACAGAGCAATCCCGAACCCGAGCGGCACGCCGATGGCGCAGCCGATCGCATAGCCGCGGGCCATTCGCCAAAGCGTCGAGAGGATGATCGGCAAGAGCTCGCCGTCGGCGACGCCAACAACAAGAGCCGTGATGACCGCGCTGAACGGCGGCCAATTCACGCTTTCGACAAGGCCCGACCGGGCGCTTACTTCCCACGCAGAGAGCAGCAGCACGACCAGGAGAAGGCCGCTCGCGCGGCTGTCGCGTGCCCGCGAGAGAAAATTCGCGTACCGCCCCGATCCCCGCGGGCTTCGCGCATCATCTTCGACGACGAGCTGCGTCACGACGCGGCTCGCCGAGCTCCGATGCCGGTCGTCTTCGCCGATTCGCCGCGCGGCGGGAAAAATGCGAAGCACTTCGCCGAATTGAACACATAGGTTTCGACATAGTTGACCACCTCGGCGCCCTGGCCCAGCTCGGTCATGGCGCCTGCCAACGCGACCCAATTCAACACTTCGTGCTGGCCGGAATCCTCCATTTCGGTCAACGAGAGCGTGCCCCACTTATCGAAGCGACCCGAGCGCAATTGTTCGAACCGCTCGCGATCCGTGTCGATATCGGGGTAGAGGCGACCGTGCTTCTGCGTCAGCGAGCCGTGCGACCAGCTCGCCGAACCGATCAAAGCGACGCGCCAGGGCGACGCCGCAAAGAAGCGCGCCGTTGCGCGGCCGATCTCGAAGCAGCGAGCAGGGCTCGGCGACGGCGGCGAAATCTCGTCCGCTCCCTCGCCTACGACGCTGGCGCTCGTCTTTATCAGCTGATTGCCGTAGCAGTTTATATGGAACGGAATAATCGGATAGTCGAAGCCGACGCCATGGCGGTCGTAATCAAGGTAGACGACGGTATTGTTGAAGGAGTGTGCCAGGCCGCGTTGATGCCGGACCGCGCTAGACCAGGCGATGTCGAACCCGCCATCGAGGAGCGCCTTCGACAATGCGCGCGCGCCTTCATGATGGCAGCGCAGCGGCAACTCGGTGTCGGGCGGCAGGCCCCAGGCATTTTGGTCGGTCTTGAAGACCGCCATGCTGCCGCCGAAAGGCCGGCATACCACGGAATTGAAAATTCCGACGCAGAAGGCCGGAATGCAGTCGCGCTTGAAATTCTCGTACTGGTCGTCGCCCCAAATGAGAACGATGTCGGGGCGGAAAGCATCCAGCTCTTCGCGCAAGCGTCGGTATCCGGCCAGCAGGCGACGGCGATGCTCTTTCGCAGCCTCCTGCCCCTCGTCACTTCCCCATTCTCGCCGCATCCCATCCGGCCAGCGATCGCGTGCGGCGAAAACCTCGGGTTTTACCCGACCAAGCTCGACCCATTTCTGCAGCATGCTCGGCCAGGCTTCCACCGGCACGATCGGCCCCGGATAATGGCTAAGTCCAATTCCCATGATCTCGGCCATCGAAGAACTCCCTCAGTTCACAATTTTCTGGCCTCAGCTTGCGACGAAAATATGCTCGATATTGTCGGCACGAGGCCGGCTGGAGCTTTTGAAGGTGATCATCGAATTCTCTGCTTCGTCGCGCACGACGGCGATCGTCGGGTCCTCGCCGCGTTCGACGCGTTCGATTTGCTCGGCTAGCATGCGGCGATACATGACGATCCCCTTGTCGGAGGCGCCGAGCACCTCAAGCGACCGATCGAAGATCACGCCCTGTGTTTCCCAAACGATCCGGTCCTGCCCGTAGAAAGTCTGGAGCGCCTTCTCTCCGTTGCCGAGCGGCTCGTCCGGCGCGTACTCGAACGTCGTCTGCGCGTTCTTGCCGGGTTCTCAGGCCGACCCAGAAAATGCGGGTATGCGTGTCGTCGATCGGGACACGAAAATGCATTGCCTCGACCGGACCCTCGGGAATGCGCAAGATGTTCGGGAAAATCAGCGGCGGCCGGATCTCGACCTCGGGCTGGTCCCCGCCATAGACCACTGTCTTCTCGACCCCCCACTCGCACAGATCCCAGTCATAGGACTCGATCGGACGATAGAAATAGCGTCCCTGCGCCAGGGTTGGCAGGTTTTTGACCGCCGACATATGGCCGTGCAGATAGTAAGTATGGACCGAATTGACCGTGTTTTCCTGAATTTGAAGCCAGTTGCACTCATGGACAGGCAATACGACGATATTGCGCTTCCCATCGTTGCGAACGAGAACGTCCCAGCGCGGCAGAAGCGGCGCCCGCGCCCGATCGGGGCCCATATAGACGAACAAGAGCCCGCCGAGTTCTTCTACGGGATAGGTGGGCAGACAAAGATTGTCCGGCGCGTGCGCTTCGAATGGGCGCTCCGTACACTTGCCCTGCGCGTCGAATTTCCAGCCGTGATAGCAACAGCGGATGCCTCCGGGCTCGATGAAGCCGAAAAAGAGGGAGGCGCGGCGATGGAGACAATGCTCGGCAATGCAAGCGATCTTGCCGTCGTCGCCACGATAGACCAACAGGTCTTCGCCCAGGATGCGAACGCGTTTCTTGTTATTCTCCGCCGTGATCTCGCCGGTGGGACATAGCGCCTGCCAATAGCGCCGGAGCAGGTTGCCGCAGGGCGTGCCGCGCCCCACCTTGGTAAGGCGTTCGTTTTGCTCTTGTGTCAGCATCTCGTCATCTCCCGCGCCTCGACGCCTGCTTCAGGAACCAAGAAACTCACGGATGATCTTGGTCGCCTCGTCCGGCTTATCGGTCTGAACCTGGTGACCCGCGCCGGGCACCCAATGGAACCGCGCGTCCGGTAAATGCTTTGCGATCTCGCGACCGGTTTCCGGCAAGGCGAACGTGTCGCTATCGCCCCATATGAAGATCGTGGGAATCGTCTGCGTCAGAATTGGCAACGACTTCGTCATGTCGTTCTGCAGCGCAAACAACGGATTCTCGCGGAGAATGGCGCCGTTGCGCCCGAAAGCGCGAAACGCTTTCAGCGCGCCGAGGCGTGTCGCCGCGGCTTGGCGCTCGTCGATGAGCCGATCCGTGATGCGCTCGGGATCGATGATCAGCGCCTGGAGAATGCGTCTCATGCCCTCGCGCGTGCCGTCGTAATCGTTCAAGGCCTTCAACGCCTCCGTCGGGCGCTGCTTGATGCCGAGCGACACGGCGATGGTGAGCGAGGAAATCAGAATGATTTTCTCGACCCGATCCGGATGGAGAATCGCATATTGCGCAGCCGCCCACGCGCCTTGCGAATTGCCGATGAGGATGATCTTCGGCAGGCAAAGCGCGTCGATCACGTCCGCCAGGTGCGATACGCGGCTGAGGAGGCCATAGGGGGCCGGAGCAGAAGGGTCGGTAAGCCCAAACCCGCCGATCGAGTTGGGCGCGATGACCCGGTAATTCGTCCCCAGTCGTTCCACGAGCGGCCCCATCCCAGCCAAGCCCGACGAGCCGGCGCCTCCGCCGTGCAGCGCGACGATCGTGCGTCCATCGGCTCCTCCTTCCGAGTAATGCGTTCGCACTCCATTCGCCAACACAAAACGCGATCGGATTTCGCTAAGCATCTCGGCTTCCCATTCCCTTTTTTGACCAGGCGAACAAACGTATTTACGCATTATGAAAAAAATGATACGGAATGCGTAATTAATTTCTTTAGGAGAACATGGTTGGCAGATGCTGTCAACGACCTCGGTTCGGTAGAGCGCTCGGTGAGTACCGGCATTCAATCGATTGAGATCGGGACGTCCCTGCTTCGCGCGCTCGTTCGAGCAAAGGGATCGCTGACTCTGACGGCACTCGCCGGCGCCGTCGGTATGCCGCCCGGAAAGGCGCACAAATATCTCGCGAGCTTCGTCCGCAGCGGATTGGTGGCGCAGCACGAAACCGGCGGACGCTACGATCTCGGCCCGTTTGCGCTCGAGCTTGGGCTGGCCGCGATGCGCCGAATCGAGGTCGTGGATCTGGCGCAGGCCGCGCTTGACGACCTCCGCGACCGTCTTGGCACGACGGTTTCGATGGCGGTTTGGGCCAATCATGGTCCGACGATCGTGCGCCTGGCGGAGACGCCGGGCATCATGTCTTTGACGATCCGAATCGGAACGGTGATGCCGCTTCTGACCTCGTCCTTCGGGCGGATTTTCGCGGCGTTTCTCGACCGACGCCTGACCCAAGAGAGCATGCAGGCCGAAATCGCGGATCCCGCAGGCCTCGCCGCTCGCTCGGGACTGCGCAGCCTCGCGGACATCGAAGCGTTGTTGGGCGAGTTTCGCACCCATCGCATGTCGGTCGCCACGAACCTCGTCGACCCCGGCCGCGCCGCGCTGGCCGCACCGGTGTTCGATCACATCAACCGGATTGTCGCGGCCATTGCGGTGATCGGGGTTCAAGGGCGTCTCGACGTCGCTTGGGACGGCAGACCCGCTCGAGAACTGGCCATCGCGGCGAGCAAACTATCGCAACGGCTGGGTGCCCAACCGCATCTTGTCGCCTGACGCCGCGACGGCGCATCGATACTCGAAGGCCAAGACGCATGAAAGTCGTTGACGTCCACTGCCACGTCGTGCCGAGCGAATTCCCCGCCGCGCCGCCGTCTTGCGGCCAATGGCCGCGAATGGATCATCGCGGCGATCGCCAGGCGATGGTGATGATTGGCAAGAAGGAATTTCGTCTCGTTGACAGTCGGTGCTGGGACATCGAGCGGCGCATCGCCGACATGGATGGCGAGGATGTCGGCATGCAGGCGCTGTCGCCGATGCCCGAACTGCTGTCCTATTGGATCGACGCCAAAGAGGCTCTTCTTCTATCGCAATCGATCAATCAGGCGATCGCGAGAATGATTCGAACGGCACCCGATCGCTTCGTCGGATTGGGAATGGTTCCGCTTCAGGATCCGGAATTGGCATGCACAGAACTAGGCAAGCTGCGCGCCGAGTATGGGCTGGTCGGGGTCGAGATCGGCAGCAACATCAACGGCAAGTCTCCGGGCGATCCCTTTTTCGACGCGTTTTTCGCCGAAGCCGAGCGCCTCGACCTCGCAATTTTCGTCCATGCCCTGCATCCCTCCGTCGCGGGCCGTCTGGTGGGCCCCGCTCTGCTCGGCGCTTATGTTGGTTATCCGACCGATATCGGCTTGGCTGCGGCTTCGGTGATTACCGGCCGCGTGATCGAGAAATTCCCGAAATTGCGAATCGGCTTCAGTCACGGCGGCGGGACCCTGGCCTCGTTCCTGCCGCGGCTCGAATCGGGATGGCAAAAGGTTTCGGCACTGAGTAAGAGCTTCGCATCGCCGGCGGCGACCGCACAGCGCCTCTATTACGACAACATCGTCTTCGATCCGCGGCTGTTGAAGCATCTCATCGAAGTGTTCGGCGCCTCGCAAATCTTCGTCGGATCGGACTACCCGTTTACCGCCGGGCAGGAAAAATCGGCGCAGTTGTTCGCTGGCCTCGGCCTGTCAGCGGAACAGCTTTCAGCGTTGCGTGGCGGAAATGCGTGCCGCTTCTTGAACATCGACCTCTCTCTATCTCTCACTTAAGAGAAGCGAACGAGCGCGCTGTCATCGTCGCGCACGTCCTCTACGCGACCGGCATAAAACGAATCGACGAAGCTTGCGGCCGATCCTCGATGTCGGAGGCAGCTTGCGCAAAATCGAATCTGCGCTCGACCCGCTGACGGCGGACGCCGTCGCGCCGATGACCAACATCGGCGACAAGTGGCTGGGCGACACGCATGACGCGCCGGTTTTCGAAGAGCTGAACCGCCACGGCAGAGATCGTGAGCGGACTGGCGGGATGCGGTTTCAGCGAAGCCCTCTTGCGGGCCATCGACTATGAGAACGCGCATCGGCTCTTGCCGCGCTTAAAGCCCCCACGATCTTGAGCTTCGCCCGAGAACCTCGCGGCTCGATGAACGGGTCCATTCGTCGCCGACCATAACGGCGGGGATGGCGGTCGATATCAGGATCGATCCTACGCGCCGCGTTTTGTGCAAATAGGGGCGGCTCGGTTAGAAACCCTTCGAGGAGGAAAGGAAATCCCAATGCCCCCGCCTGAAGCGGCGAAGCCAGCCTCTTTGGTCTCACCAAATCGATCGGCAACGAATTGGCCACGTCGAGAATAACCGTCAACGGTGTGACCCCGGCGGCGGCGAAGACGGAACAAGCCCCTCAAGCGGGCATTTTGAAAATCTTTGATTCTACGTTAACGTTGGTTTTCAGCAGGTCGTACTCCCGCATCAGCGAGACGAGCTTTTTGTAACCGTCGGTATCGATCGAGGTCGGCTGTCCAGATACGTACATTCTGGCAAGAAGCTTCGGATCGGTCTTGGTGTAGCTCGCAACGAGATCAAGGAAAGCTTGATTGCCAAGATTGGCGTTCACCCACTGCACGCCTTTTTCAAACGCGCGGACATAGGCCCGCACCACTTCGGGCTTGGTATCCGCGGTATTCCCGCTCACGATCCATGCCGAGCTCGGCAAACCGGGCATGGTCGTCGACAAAGGCCAGCCAACCAGCTCGAAGCTCGGATCGCCCAGGCCTATCGTCATGAATGGATCCAATACCAGGGCGGCATCCACCTGCTTGTTCTTGAGCGCGTCGAGCATCGAAGGCAGCGGCACTTCGCGATAGGTGATCTTGCTGAGATCGCCGCCGGTCTTTTTGACCCAGCCTTGCATCACGAGCCACTGAATGTCGAAACGCGTGTTGATGCCGATGAATTTGCCTTCGAGATCCTTGCCGCTGGATATGTTATCGCCCTTGCGCTTCAAGAGCGCCCCGGGATCGGGCGGCTTCGTTGGAATCGGTGCGCCATCGGCGATGATGCGGACGTCGATCCCCCGTTCCAAGGCGGTCAGCACCGTAATCGCGTTGGAATATAGCACGTCGAAGCTGCCGCCGATCAGGCCCGGGATGCCGACCGTTCCACCCTGGACGGCCTGCGTCGTCACCGCGATTCCTTCAGCCGCGAAGTAGCCTCGGGCATCGGCCGCAAAATGTGGGGAGACGGCATAGATTGGAACGATGCTGACACGCACCAGGGTGAGAGGCTCGGCGGCCTTCACCTCCCGCACACCTAACACGACGAGCGAACCGCCGAGCCCAGCCAGCGCATCGCGGCGCGAGATCACAGAAGCCATTCGATCCTTCCCGTTTTGTCGAGTTCCAGCCGCGCTTCGTCCGCGCCCATCGCGAGGACTGCCGCGGTCCGTCACCGGCCCGCTTTCTCCTCGGCGGCTTTATACTCGGGCGAGACCTCCGACTGCGTCATCTCCGAGGCGACGTAGTCCCGGGTCGGGCCGTGAATGAAAGCCATCCAAAGAGCGGGCTTCTCGGGATTCACGTTGAAATGTTGGTGCTCGACCCCTTTTTCCCTGAGGGGAAGGAGGAGCAGATCGCCCTTCTCCCAATCGACGCGCTGGCCGTCGACGACCGAATATCCGGCCCCGTCGATCACGTAGATGATCAGCCCGCCTTGATGACGGTGCTTTCCGGAGGCCGTGCGAACTTCGTGCGTGAAGACGATCCAATCCTGCAGCGGCGTATCCTTGACGGTCAGGCCGAGATAGTTACGAAGCCGACCTTGCCGTGTCAGGGTTTGCGGACAATCGGCGAATTTGACGACGATACGGCCCATCATCTGCCGTTCGGCAAATTCTCTGTCTTGCCTTATCGCAAGCTCATAGGAACTGAGCGCCGGCGCTTCCTTTTCCCGAATCCGCGTTCGCTCCATTTCAGCCATGTGCTTCTTCCCGTGAACGATGCCCGACGAGGCGCGCCTCGGCGGCTTGGAGACGCGGCTAACGCCAAGGATATCACCGTCATCCGTATAGTTCCAACCGCACGTGCGAGTTTGGATTTAAGCTGGGGACAGGTCAGCCTTTCCAGAAGGCGACCGACATCCCCATATTTCCGCTATAGAGCGGCTCGTAGGCAAGGACACGGGCCGGACGGCTGCCCATGGCACCCGCCAGAACGATCCAGCTCCGCATCTCGATGTCGCCGTTGTCGAGCAGATCCTTCGAGGTAAGGCCGGCGAGCTTGTGACCGTTGCCGCTCTCCATCCAGCCGAGCGCGGTGCGGTCGAACGCTTCGCTGATGGAGCCGTAGGCGAAGGGGCCGGTGTAATCGCGCCAGGGATAGCCGCCGGTGAAGTGCGACAAACCGCCGGAGGCATAGACCGCCACGCGCTCGCCAGCGGGACGCTGCTTCGTCAGGATGTCGCGAATGGCCTCGCCGAGCCGGTAGCAGCGCTCCGGCGTGATCGCCGGCACGTGGATCGCATTGACGAAAATGAGCGACGACGGGGATGGAGGCGTCCGGGTCCATGAGCCGCATAATTGGCGCATGGGCGTGTGACAACAGCCTTTCCTGCGGGAAAGCCACGGAAAAGGACACGTCGAACTGCCGCTCGACGAGATTTGCCAAGAGCGTGCGCGCGAGTTCGGCATGGCAGCGGTATCGCGGCGACGGCTCGTCGCCCTTGTCGCGTCCAGGGTCGAAGGCGCGGACGCTGTCACCGAGATAGATCGAAATCTGCGGCATGTTGTCGGTGCGGAAATTCTCGTTCTGGTCGTCGCCGATCAGGATGAGGGCATCGGGCTTGTTGTCCTGGAGCCATTTCTGAAAGAAATCGAGGCCGTCTTTCACGTTCTTGTATCGCGACCTGCGGACTTCGTTCGTTTCCTCGGCAACCTTGGGCTGGCGCGCCGGCTCGACGCCGTACCGTTTCTGGTAGAGCTGCCGATTGCGTTCCCGCCGCTCGTCCCAAGTCGAGGGATCGACGAGCGCGAAGGCATGGGACGAGGAAAGGCCGGCAATAATCTCGGACATCAGCGCAGCCCCCGATAATGGTTGAATTTCGACACCGGCGGCAGTCCGGTCACGATCTTCGACCAGCTGTCGCCCTCGTCGTCGCTGTAATAGATGTCGCCGTCGGTTGTCCCCGCGTAGAGCTCGAACGAACTGTCCCAGCTCATGATGGTGAGCGCTTCGAAATTGCCGCGCATCACCGGCGGCAAGCCGCCGCTCAGCAGCTCCCAGCTTTGGCCGCCGTCGCGGCTGCGGGCGATCTTCGAATTGGCCGTATGCGTCTTGCGCCACGCGCCCGGCGTGTTGCGGGCGCCGGCGGTGAACATCAGGCTCTCGCGGCCCGGAACGGCGATCAAGGGATCGGGATAGCCGATCCGCATCGCGTAATTGGTCATCTGCTTCCAGTTCTCGCCGCCATCGATGGTGTGATAAATGCCGGCGCCGGTGCTGATATAGACCTTGTTCGTGTCGCTCTTGCAGATCACGATTCGGTGCACGTCCGCGTAAAAGCCGTGCTGGGCCTCCCACGTCTTGCCGCCGTCGCGGCTCTTCAACAGGCCGCCGACCTCGACGGCGGCGTAGATGATGTCGGGGTCCTGCGGATCGACGGCGATGAACTTCACGTGCGCGACGAAGGGCGGCGCGGGAAAGGTCCAATTCCCCTTGCCCGGCGCATCGCCGAGCGAATCGAGTTCCGACCAATGCGCGCCCAGATCGTCGCTTCGGAAAAGACGGGCCGGTTCGGTGCCGCAATAGACGGTGGTTTTGCCGTTCGCGCGCGAATAGGTGAGCGAATAGACGTCGTCGCTGCCGAGCCCGTCGCTGCGCTTCGCCCAGGACTTCCCGCCGTCCTCGCTGACCTGGACGCCGCCCTTATAGACGCCCGCGAAGGTGGTGCCGCTTTGGGGCTCCAGCTGGACCGAGCTGACATGCTGGCCCTCGAGCGCCTTTGAGGCGACCTTCCATTTCAAACGGTCCTGCCGATCGAGCGCGAATACGCCTCCGACCGTTCCGACGAGGAGCCGGCTCGCGGGTTCCGCGCCGACGAAGGTCATGGGACCACCATGTGAAAGGCATATAGACATGGGCTTATCCTCCTCTCGATTCCGTTGTCCGTCCGCTCGCGGGCGACTCCGCAAAGGCGACGCTGTCACGCGTTCCTTGGGCGACGCGCTCGTAGTCGGCCCGCTTCAGTCCCTTGGCGCCGTAGAAATTCGTGGCGGTCAGCTCCGCCCCGGAAAGATCGGCGCCGGTGAAATCGGCATAGTAGGCGTCGCACCACGTGAATTTGGATTCGCGCAAATCGGCGCCCCTGAGAGACGCCCAGGTCAAATCGGCGCCGCTGATGTCCACCGCGCGAAGATTGGCATCGCTCAAATCCGCGCCGACAAGACGGGCGCCGCTGAGATCGATCGCCTTCCGGGGCTCTCGCTTGCGCAGATCGTTGAACTCCGAGACCGAGCGCAAGAGCATTTCTACAAGCCGGTTGTCCGCCATTCTCCACCTCTAAGCGTGCCAGATTTTCACATGGGCCGGATTGACGCTCAACAGCAATCGCTGCCCCGCCTTTACCGGGAATTTCTTCGGCATGTCGAGCAGGAATTCGTTGCCGTCGCAGCGGACGCCGATCTCGTTTCTGTCGCCGAGATCGATCACGCTCGAGACGCTTGCCGCGAGATCGTTGACGCGCGGCGCGCGATCCTCGGCGACGACTTCGAAATCCGCGGTGCGGATGGTCACGCGCACATCCCGCGCGGCATCGGCCTCTGCCGGAATCCGCGCGAGGTTGGGCTGGAGCTTGTGCCCGTCGCGGAGCATCACGTAGCGGGCGCCGTTCTCGCCCAGCCATTCTCCCCGGAAATCGATGATCGCCCCCAGGAAGCCGTGCACGAAGGGCGAAGCCGGACGCTCATAAACGTCGTCCGGCAGACCGATCTGCTCGATCGTGCCTTCGCGCATCACCGCGATCCTGTGCGCGAGCGTCATCGCCTCGACGCGGTCGTGGGTGACCAGAATGAACGTGCTGCCCAGTTCCTGTTGCAGGCGCTTCAGTTCGATCCGCATCTGCTGGCGGAGCGTGGCATCGAGGTTGCTTAGGGGCTCGTCCAGCAACAGGATGTCCGGCTCGTAAACGAGCGCGCGCGCGAGCGACAGGCGTTGCTGTTGCCCGCCGCTGAGCTGCGTCGCGCGGCGGTCCTTGAATTCGGCGAGGCCGACGAATTCGAGCGTCTTGTTGACGCGCGCCCGGATCTCCCGCTTGGGTGTCCGGCGGGCGATCAGCGGGAAGGCGACATGCTCCTCGACCGTCATATGCGGCCAGACGGCGAAAGACTGGAACACCATGCCCATATTGCGCCGCTCGGGCGGCAGGAAAATGCCGCGCTCGGCGTCGGCCACCGAACGATCCTTGATCTCGATCCGGCCAGTGTCCGAACGCTCGAGCCCCGCCAGCAGACGCAAAGTGGTGCTCTTGCCGCAGCCGCTCGCGCCGAGCAGCACCAGGATTTCTCCCTGCCGCACGTCGAAACTCGTGCCCTTGAGGACCGGCACGATGCCATAACTCTTGCTGAGGTTATGAACGGTGAGCAGGGGCGGGCCCGACATCGCAATCCTATTCGTTCTGGTCGCGCCGCGAGCGCACGGGCTTGCCGGCGCGGACATCCTCGGCGAAGCTTTTCGCCGCTTCAAACATGGCGACAGCGACCGGGCCGTAATTGGCGCGTCTCTTGTCCAATTCGCCGACATTGAAGCCAAGCACGCGATGGCTGACGCCGATCACGCCGTCGCAATCGTCGCCGGCGCCAAATCCGGCAATCGTCGGCACCGGCACCGTCCTGGTGATCTCCGTCGCGAGCGACGCCGGGACGCCGGTGATCAGCAGAGAAAAGGCTCCCGCGTTGACCAGCGCGCGGGCGTCCTTCAGAATCAGCTCGCTTTGGATACGCGCGCCCTGGTCGCGGAAATCGCCGCTGCCAATCGACGCCATCGGCGTGAGCCCCATATGCGCCATAACTGGAATGCCGGCCTTCACCACGGCTTCGACCGTGCTCGCGTAGCTGGCGCCGACTTCGAGCTTCACCGCCTGCGCCCCGGCCTCGGTGATGTAGCGGCCGGCATTGCGGACCGCCTCTTCCTTGCTGACCTGGTAGCTCATGAAGGGCAGATCGCCGACCACCATGGCGCGCTTCGTGCCGCGGACGACGGAGCGGGTCATCTCGATCATCTCGTTCAGGGTGACGAAGACGCTGTCCTCGTAGCCGAGCAGATTCTGCGCGCCGCTGTCCCCCACCAGCATGATGTCGACATTGGCGCGGTCGATGAGCTGCGCCATCGTGAAATCATAGGCGGTCATCACCACGATCTTCTTCCTGTCGTGCCGCATCTGCTGGATGTCAGGTATCGTCACTCTCGGCATGATGATCTCCCCGTGGCGGATTCTGGTGCTTCGGATGGCTAATCGCTTCCGCACCAGTATTGCGCCAACTGGTCCGTCGTGGCAAACCAGATGTCATCGCACGACAAGGCGTATCCGATCATTTCCTGGACGACCCAGGAATAGGCGGGCAGGCCGAACATGTGCGCGTGCGAGCTGAACTGGAAGCACAGCGGTTCGTAACGCGCCGCGCCGCGCAGCGCATCGATCTGGCCTTTGTAGAAGTCGAGGATTTCCTTGCAGCTTTTGACGCGGTCGCCCTGGAAGCCGATGAATTTCCGCTCGCTGTAATTCATGTAGCGCTGGATCGGGCAGTCGATGATGGTCTTGTCGCCGACGTGAACTCGCGCCGGCAAGTCGCCGAGATCGTGATGGCTGTGCCAGACGAGCCCCTCCTCGGCCAATATCCTCACTGTGTTCTTGCTGGTCCTGCGACCGCTCGAGACCCAGCCGCGCGGCCGGAAGCCCGTCACGCTTTCGATCCGGTCCAGAGTGGCGCGGATGACGCAGCGCTCGTCCTCCTCCGTCATTTCCCATTGCCGATGGGATTGATCGTAGCCGTGCCCAGCCACATCGTGCCCGCGGCCCACGATCGCTTTCGCGAGATCGGGGAACAACTCGGCGACCATGCCGTTCAAGTGGCAGGTGACCTTCACCCCGACGCGGTCGAAGACTTCCAGCAGCCGCCAGGCGCCGGTCCTGGCGCCATATTCCTGGTAATAGCGCTCCTGATAGTCGGCCGCGGGTTCGGGCCACCATTCGACCGGGAAATGGAGCATGACGGCCAACCGCTTGTTCTGCGGAAAGGCGAGCTTCCATGGCGCACTCATGCGGGTCAACTCCATGGTTAAATCGTGCTGGCGATCACGTCGAGCTGCATGACGACCTTGCCCGGGAGCGGCAGCGGTACCACGTGGCGTGCCGGCCGGCTGTTCTCGTCCGGGAACATCTTGAGCCAGCTCTTGTTGACGAACTCGCGATCCGAGAAGTTCTTGAGATAGACGGTGATCTTCCCGATGGTGTCGAGGCTTCCGCCGGCCCCCTCCACGATCGTTTTCATCCTCTGGAAACCGCGCTCGATTTCCTCTTCGGGGGAGAGCGTCACCCCGTCGGGCAGACCGCTGATGCCAGAGATCACCGAAGGAAGAATGAGATTGCCGAGAACGACGCAGGTCGGAATCGGGTTCCGGTGACCCTTGTCGTTTTCGAGCTGGACGGTTTTCCGCGCGGGCATTGAATTCTCCTTTTCCTATGTTCAGCGGCTTTCGAGGTCGAGGCGAACGCCGAAACGCCGTGAAATCAGCGCCACGATCACCCCGAGACAACTGAGGATCACACCGATGATGGCCGCCGCCTGCGGTTCTCCGCCGAGCGAATAGGACAGCATCAGCAGCGAAAGCGGCTTCGTCGATCCGCTGCCGAGAAGGATGATCGTGCCGATGTCCTTGACGGCCGACATGAACACGATCGCGAAGATGCTGACCAGCATCGGCGACATCAGCGGCAAGACGATGCGGCGGTAGCCGAACAGCCAGCGGGCGCCGCAGACTTTGCCGACCTGCTCCAATTCCTCCGATATCTGAACGAGCGCCGTCTTCAGCATGTAGACGCCGATCGGCATCTCCTTGACGAGAAGGACGAGAACGAGAACGCCATAGGTGCCGTAGAGCGGATAAAAGGCCGGCACCGACAGCATGAGCGACAGAAAAGACAGGCCGAGGAGGATGCCCGGCACGGCCCAGGGCAGCCATACGAGGATGCCGAGGATGTTCTTGTACCGGATCGAAGAACGCACGAGCGCATAAGCCAGCAGCGAATAAAAAATGACGCCGAGCCCCGCAACCAAGACGCCGAGAATGACCGAGTTCTGCAAGGCCGACAAAAAGTCCGGATCGTCGAGAACGCCGGCCCAATGGCTCAGCGTGAAGGGGTCCTGGATATTGAAGAAGCCGAACAGCTTCATGAACGAGCCGAGGAGCAGGATCGCGCAGGGCAGGTAAATCGCGATCGCGATGGCGCCGATGAGCATCCCCGAGATGAGATATCGGCTCCTGCCGAGTTCCATGGGCCGGAACGAGGCGCCACGGCCCGAAATCGTCGCCACCTGCCGCTGGCTGACGACCCATTGGTAGAGGAGCGCGAGCAACAGCAGGATAGCGAGGAAAACCGTGCTGAGCGCCATCGCCTGGGGATAATCCGGCGGATCGCTCTGAATAAGGTCGTAGATGCGCGTCGCATAGACATAGATGCCGACCCGCGTCCCGAGCAGTTGCTCAATCTCGAACGCTTCAAGGCCGCGGATAACCCCGGCGAGGAACACCGTCAGCAATGCCGGCGCCAGCATCGGTAGCAGCACCCGGCGGATCGTGTAGAACGGGCCGGCGCCGGAAATCCGCGCCGCTTCCTCCATCGACGCGTCCATCTGCCGCAGCGCCGGCATCAGCAGGATTGTCATCACCGGGACAATAGTGGATGTGAGATGGACCCAGACGATTCCGGAAACGGAGTAGATGTTGAACGCGAGGCCGAACGGCTTCAGCAACTGATTGAGAAGCCCATAGTCGCGACCGAGCAGGAGACCCCAGCTCAGCGCCAGCGGCAGCGGCGGCAGGAAGAAGCCGATCCACAAGGACAATTCCACGAACCGGCTGCCCGGCAGGCGAAAGCGTACCAGGAGCCACGCCATGACGAAGGCGATGACGATGCCGATTACGGACCGGATCGACAGAAGCAGGCTGTAGCCGACGGCGGAGAGCGTCAGCCGGTTGGTGAAGACCGCGATCCATCCGTCGAGGCCGAACTGCCATGGCTTCGTTTCGGCGGCGACATTGACGCTGTTGAAAAGGATGAAGACCACCGGCGTCAGGCTGACGGTGCCGACGGTCGCGACGAGCGCCATTCCTCCCCATGCCGGCCAGTGCGGTCGAACCCGGAAACGGCGCTCGGACCAAAGACTGTCAGCCAAGGCGAAACTTCGCCGGGGAGGATCTACTCTTGCCACGCCTCCCCACTTCAAACCTCACGCCCAGACCAGGTCGTGCTTCTCAACGGCCGATCGCGTCAACCACCTTCTGCGCGAGCGCGGCGTGATTCTCGACACTGAAATCCCAGCTGTAAGTGTCGAAATATTTGACCCCGGGCTTCGGCACGATGTAAGGAGGAACTCCATCGGTCGGGACATCCACGCGCCGGCTCGGCTCGCCGATCGCCGAGCTGAACAGCTTCTGCCCCTCCTGAGACGCGAACCAGTTTATGAACACGTCGGCCGCGTTGGGATGAGGCGCGCCCTCGCTCAACTGCACGACGCCGACGCTTCCCGCGGTATACGCCACGTCCTTGAGCTGGACGGTCTTGATCGGAAGGTCTTGCTTGCGGAACGGCTCGATGCCGCGCGCGACGGCGCCGATTCCGATGGCGTATTCGCCGCGCGCGATCCATTCGCCGAGCTGCTGATAATCGCGCGTGAAGGCAACCTTCTGGCCGACATAAAAGTCCTTGACGAATCCCGGGCCGAGAACCTGGTATAGATAGGCCGCCATGTTCAGTCCGGCGCCTTCGACGCGCGGATCGAAAGCAGCGATCTTGCCGGCGTATTTCGGATTCAACAGATCCTTGGCCTCGACGAGCTCATTGTCCTTGATCTCGTTGCTGTTGATGATGATCCATCCGTACAAGGAGGTTATCGTCTGCAACATGGAATTCTGCTTGGGGTCGTTGAACTTCAACTCGCCGTCCTGCCAGTATTTGCCCTCGGTGACTGTCGGCAAGACCAATTGCGATTTGATGGAAGCGAGACAGCCCTGTTTGTAGAGCGGCCCTTCGTTCCCGCCGATCGAGACGTCGAGCGTCATCCGATGGACCGCACATTCCCGGCCCATCATCGCGTACATCTCGCTTGACTGAAGCGTGCGGAGGTCAACTTTGATCCCGTACTTTTTCTGGAACAGATCGTTGAGCCCGTCGCGGAACGACGGAAGACCGAAATTGGTCGCGACCACGACGGTCCCTTCCGCCTGAGCCTTGGCGACGATATCGCTCCATTCGTCCGCTGACGCAAATCGGGCTGGCGCCAGAACGGCGAGCGCGCACGCCAACAGTCGTATCGTATAAGCCTTCATAGCTTCCTGCCCATGGCGGCCGAGTGCCAAGCCGCTTTGTCATGCGCTCTCGGGACGAGGCGCCTTGTTACGTTCAGTCCATCAAAGTGCCGTGCGCTTGTCAATGGGACGGTTCGGGCTTTCCCGCCGGCGGCGAAGTTGGCCGGTTGAGGAAAATCGCCTGCCCGCGGCGGTATTGCGGCGGCGCGGGGGCGTCGAGGCCGAGTTGCCGCGCTGCCTCCCAGGTCCAATGCGGATTGAACAGGAAGGCGCGGGCGAGCGCGACCATGTCGGCCTGCCCGCTGCGCAGGATGTGTTCGGCCTGGTGCGGATCGGTGATCAGGCCGACCGCGACCGTGGCCAGGCCCGATTGACGCCGCACCTCGGCCGCGAGCGCCGTATGGTAGCCGGGCCCGATATCGAATTTCTGGTTCGGCGACAGCCCGCCACTCGACACGTCGATGAAATCGCAACCGTGCGCTTTGAGGACCTTTGCGTATTCGACGGTTTGGACGAGATCCCAGCCGCCTTCGACGCCATCCGTGCCGGAGACGCGCACGCCGAGCGCTTTCGACGCCGGCCACGCGGCGCGCATCGCATCGAACACGTCGATGGGATAGCGCATGCGGCCCTCGAGATCGCCGCCGTAGCGATCGTTGCGGTGATTGCTGAGCGGCGACAGGAATTCGTGCAGCAGAAAGCCATGCGCGCTGTGGATTTCGATCGCATCGAAGCCGACGCGGTTGGCCCTGCGCGTCGCCTGGACAAAGGCGTTCTTGATGCGCGCAAGGCCGCTCTCGTCGAGCGTCTGCGGCATCGGGAATTTGAGATTGAAGGGGATCGGCGAGGGCGCGACCGTCTGCCAGCCGCCGTTCTCGATCGGCACGGCACCCATTCCTTCCCAGGGAATGTGGGTTGATCCTTTGCGGCCGGAATGCCCGAGCTGGAGGCCGATCTTCGAGGTGCCGTGGCGGCGGCAAAAATCGATGACCCGCGCCATGGCCTCCTCTTGGGCGTCGTTATAGAGGCCGGTGCAGGCGGTCGAGATTCGCCCTTCGGGCTCGACGCCCGTCACTTCCGTAAAGACGATCCCGGCGCCGCTCACGGCGAATTGTCCGAGATGCATGATGTGCCAGTCGCTCATCAAGCCCTCGACGGCTGAGAACTGTGACATCGGCGAGACCATGATGCGGTTGGCGAGCGTGAGCCCGCCGAGGCTGATCGGACTGAGGAGCTTGCTGGGCATTCAGGTCTGGCGTCCTCGAGGCCGGCGATACGGCCGCCGCAAGCATAAGCGCATGGCGGGCGCCGGGGAAGAGACGGGACCTCGGTCGGGCGCGAATGCGCGACCGATGCTTGCCGCGCGGCGCGGAAGGGCGCATGGTGCGACGGTCAGAGGGAAACTCGGCTCTATGGACACGCAATTTCCGAGCCGCTCGGCGGCGGTTTTTCACGCGCCGCCGCGCATTCCCCGAGCCGCGACGCGCCGCTTCATCATGGCCTGCCTTGCGTCTATTCGAACGTGATTTACGATCTCGTGCACCAGAACATGCCGCCGCTCTATGACCAGGCGACCGTTCTTGCCTCGCTCACGTTACTGATCGTCGCGGTGATCATTCCCGTTCAGCTGGAAGAGCGACTTCCCGAAGAGCAATGTCCGCGGAGCGGAAGACCGCCGCGAGGTCAGGCGACGCTGGACGGACCTGCTGCAAACGCTGTCGCGCGCGCGATGATGTCTCGCACAGTGATGGCGGTTCAAGCCTCTTTTCGATAGCGGCAATTCGACATGGAACGTCCTTCATCGCGAGCGCTCGACGGTATCACTGTCCTGGAGTTCGCAAGCTACGTATCCGGACCCTATGCCGGCATGCTGCTGGGCGATCTCGGCGCGGAGATCGTCAAGATCGAGGATCCCGATTCGGGCGATCCGTTTCGCGGCTGGGGCGCGGCGGATTATTCGGCCACCTTCGGCTCGGTCAACCGCAACAAGAAGAGCGTCATCCTCGACCTCAAATCCGAGCACGGGCGCAAGGCCGCGCAGGCGCTCGCGGCGCAGGCCGATGTCCTTATCGAGAACTACCGGACCGGCACCATGGATCGGCTCGGCTTGGGATATGACGCGCTCGCGAAGGCAAACCCGCGCCTCATCTACTGCTCTATCACCGGGTTCGGCGCCACCGGTCCCTATGCCCACCGTCCGGGCTACGACACCGTGGGCCAAGCGATGGGCGCGCTGCTCTCGGTGCTGACCGACCTCGAAAAACCGCAGCCGATGGGCGTATCGCTGTCGGACCACCTTACGGGAATCATGGCCGCTTACGGCATCCTGGGCGCGCTGATGGCGCGCGAGCGCACCGGGCGCGGGCAGCGTGTCGAGACCTCGCTGCTGGCGGCGACCCTGGCCTTCCTCGGCGAGAACGTGGCGCGTTATTTCGAGGAAGGCGAAATTCCGAACCGCAAGACCCGCACGCAGACGGCGCAGGTCTATGCCTTCACCGGCAGCGACGGCAAGCCGTTCGTGGTGCACCTGTCGTCGCCGTCCAAGTTCTGGCAGGGGCTGTGCCGGGTGGCGGGTCGTTCCGAATGGATCGAGAATCCCCGCTTCAAGGACAAGGCCGACCGGCGCAAGGCGTACGATACGCTCTGTGCCGGTTTCCAGGACGTGTTCGCGACGCGGCCGCGGAGCCACTGGCTTGAGGCGCTGCTCGCGGCCGATGTGCCCTCCGCCCCCATCTACACGCTCGACGAGGCACTGGCCGATCCGCAGGTGCGCCACCTCGACATGGTCCGAGAATTGCCGCACCCCAAATTGGGCAAGGTCAAGCTGATCAATGGCGCGGTGACGTTCTCGGACACGCCGATGGAGATCAAGAGTCCGGCTCCGCGGCATGGCGAGCACACGGCGGAGGTGTTGGCCCGCATCGGGATGAAACCGGAAAAGGAGGTCGAGTGAACACGGCCCCGAACATGGCCTACCGCGACCGCTACGCCATTGTCGGCGCGGGAACCTCGCCGCTCGGCAGGGTGCCCGAGATGAGCGCTCTCGGGTTGGTCGAACAGGCCTGCGTCAACGCGCTCGATGACGCCGGGCTCGCGAGCGCCGACGCGGATGGGGTGCTGGTGCGCGGGCCCGACGACGCCTACACCTTTCACCAGATGGTGGGCGCGCGGCTCGGCATCGACGCGAGCTTCTCCACCACCCCTTGCAATGGCGGCGCGAGCCAGATCCTCTCCGTCATCTTGGCGTGCATGGCGATCGAGGCGGGCCTAGCGAGCGTCGTGCCTCTGCGGGTACGGACGCGATTCCTGGTCGCGCACCCACCGCAACGAAGCCGCGCACATGCGCTCGGCAACGCGCCCGGAGGAGATGGAATCCGCCGAGTTCGGCCCCGAATACGGGCTCTTCGGCGCGCCGGCCATGCACGCCTTCGGCGCCCGCCGCCACATGCACCTCTACGGCACCACCCGCGACCAATTTGGCGCGGTTGCCGTCGCCTTTCGCGAGCACGCGCTCCGCAATCCCGCGGCGGCGATGAAGAAGAAGTTGACCCTGGACGATTACCGCGCGGCGCGCATGGTGGTCGATCCGTTCGGGCTGCTTGACTGCTCGCTCAACACCGATGCCGCCGGCGCCGTGGTCGTGACGACCCGCGAGCGGGCGAAAGACCTGCGCCGCAGGCCCGTCCTGATCAAGGGCTTCGGCACGCACAACAATCTCACCGGCTGGTTCGCCGACGACAACATGGTGAACACGGCCGCCGGGCCTTCGGGTGCGCGCGCCTATGCCATGGCGGGACTCGGCCCCCGCGACATCGATTGCGCGCAGATCTATGACTGCTTCACCTACATGGTGCTCGCCCAGCTCGAGGATTACGGATTCTGCAAGAAGGGCGAGGGCGGCCCGTTCGTCGCCGCAGGCGCGCTGCCCACGGACGGGTCGCTTCCGACCAACACCTCGGGCGGACAGCTCTCCGAGGCGCATGCCGAAGGCATGCTGCAGATCGTCGAGGGTGTGCGCCAGCTTCAGGGCATCTATGGCCCCGACCGCCAGGTTGCCGGTGCCGAGACCTGCCTCGTTTCGGGCCATGGCGGCAACACCGTGTGCCACTCTACGCTCATCCTTGGAACCGCCACATGATTCCCGAGCCGCAGAGCGCCTATGCGAAGCCGCTGCCGCGGCCCTCGACTGAATCGCGGCCGTTCTGGGAAGCCGCGCGGGAACACCGCCTGGTCTTGCAGAAATGCGGCGCTTGCGCGCGGTTCTGGTTTCCGCCTTCGCGCTGCTGCCCACATTGCCGCTCCGCCAAAAATGACTGGACCGAGGTGAAGGGCACCGGCAAGGTGTTCAGTTTTGTGACCTACCACCGTCTCTATCATCCCGGCTGGGAGCGGGACCTGCCCTACGTCGTCGCGGTGATCGAGCTGGATGAGGGGCCGCGGCTTCTTTCGACCGTGACAGGCATTGCAGCCGAGCGGGTTCAATGCGACATGCCGGTCAGGGTCGTCTTCGAAGACGTGACCGACGACGTGACCCTTCCCAAGTTCACGCCGGTGAACCCGGTTTCGGATGAGGTAGAATTTCCTTCATCCTGAGCGGAGGGACGGGAAGTCGAAGAACGCGCGTTTCGTACGGGCGTCCTGTTGCCACACGGCCGCTCTATAAATCGGAACCAGGTCCATTGTCGTGTCGGTCTGCGATGGTACCCCGGCGTTCGAGGAGATGATGAAGTAGCAATTCTTGCCGAGCAGGCGCCGCTCGCCACGAAGCGCCTTCGCTTCCCACAGGGCCAACAACAGCAGCAGACGGTTCAGACAAAATATCGCTCATGCGCTTCTTTCCTTCTCGGTTCCGTTGGACAACAGGGTGGCCGAGAAAGCCGAGGCCAGCTCAGCGCCGATCCGAACGCCTCTATCCAGGCATATTTGCGAACAGTTCCAGTACGTCGTCATCTTTCTGATTGGGGGGCCCGGTTCGAAGCTGAAACACACTCGAAGCGGCGATTTCATCGTGGGGTCCTGTGCCTAGCGTAAACCTAATTCGGACTCGCTAGGCCTAACGAATTGGGTGATGCTACGGCCTCGTGACCGGTGGCTCCGATTTTGCTTCGCAGCTTTCTGGCGTCGCCGTTCAAGTCGAGGGCGCGGCTTGAGACCGAGATCATGATCCTCCGTCAGCAGATCAATATCCTCAGGCGCAAGGCGCCGGAGAGGCCACGCCTGACGAACCTCGATCGGCTCGCCTTCGTTTGGCTCTATCGGCTTTGCCCGGCGGCCGTAGAGGCTGTCACGATCATCGCGGCGGAAACAGTGCTGCGATGGCATCGTAGCGGCTTTCGGGCCTATTGGCGTTGGATCTCTCGGTCCAGCGGCCGCCGAACCGCTCGTCGGCTCAATTCGCCGGGAGTGCTTGGACCATATCGTCGTGTTCGGCGAACAGCATCTGCGCCGCGTTCTGAAATCCTATAGGATCTACTAGAACGAGGTGCGAACACATCCGCGGTTAACCAAAAATGCGCCGAATTCTTCGCCTCTGCCAGGCAAATGGCCGACTGGTCTCTCCGTCGATTCTTGGAGGGTCGCCGGCGAAGGGTGCCCGGTCCATCATGTCGCATTTACAGGATGGATGGATAGATGGCTCTTGAGCGCTAGCTGGTTCTCAAGCGGGGCATCGATTGGCTGTCATCGGCAATTATCCGCGCAAGCTCGCTGCGGCGCTATTCGCAGCCGCCCTCGCCCTGCTCGCACCGGATTGGGGCGCCTCCGCGCAGCAACGGTCGGACGGCGTTCCGATCCTGCTCTATCACCGGTTCGGACCGGTCGTTGCCGACGCCATGACGGTCACAACCGCCGTTTTCGAAGAGCAATTGGCGTGGCTGCGCGACCACGAGTACCAAATCATTCCCCTCAAGTCGCTCGTCGCGAGCCTGCACGATCCTTCTGTCGCGATTCCGTCACGCGCCGTCGCGATCACCGCCGACGATGGGCACAAATCCATCTATACCGAGATGTTTCCGCTGATAAAGCGCTATCGCTTTCCGGTCACTGTCTTCATCTACCCTTCGGCGATTTCGAATGCCAGCTATGCGCTGACCTGGGAGCAGCTTGCCGAGATGGCCAAAACAGGGCTCGTGGACGTGCAGTCTCACACCTACTGGCATCCGAACTTTCATCACGAGCGCGCACGCCTCTCGCCCGATGATTATCGGACATTCGTCATGAAGCAGCTGACCCGCTCCAAAGAGGTCCTCGAACGGCGTCTCGGCGGCAGCGTCGACATGCTGGCGTGGCCGTTTGGCATCTTTGATCCGGAACTCGAGCGATGGGCGGCTCTCGCTGGATACAGCGCCGCCTTCACGCTAGAGAGGAGCGCGGTGATCCGCGGGTCGGATCCGTTGGCGCTGCCGCGATATCTCATTACCGATCTCGATCGGGGCGCCCGATTTGCCACGATCGTCGAAGGCACTGTTGGGAGCCGAGCCAAGCCATGAAGCGGAGCCTGTGGCGAATCCTGACCGTGGTCGTCGTGCTTCTGGCTACGGCGGGGTCGGGCGTAGCACGCGATCTTTCCGGCAGGGTCGTCGACGCTAAAAGCGGCGCCGGGATTGCGGCGGCCAGCGTCACCGTCGAGGGCACCGTCGTCTCGACCGACCCTGCTGGCGGCTTTCATATCGATACCCTTGGCGACATCGTCCGGGTACGCGCTCCCGGCTATCGCCGGCAGGATATCGACGCGAGCGCGCAGACGAGCCCGTCTCTCGAGATACGTCTCGCGCCCTTTAAGCCCAAGGCGCTTTATCTTTCCACTTACGGCATTGGAAGCTCGACCCTTCGCGATGCGGCTCTCAAGTTGATTCGCGAGAGCCAGCTCAACGCCCTGGTCATCGATCTCAAAGCCGATCGCGGGTTGGTCGCCTATCGAAGCGCGGTGCCGCTCGCGTCCGAAATCGGCGCCGAGAGTGTCATCACCATCCCGAATCTGGGCGAGCTGGTGGCCACGCTTCACGAGAAGGGCATTTATACGATCGCCCGGATCGTGGTGTTCAAGGACGACGTGCTTGGCGCGGCGCGCCCGGACCTCGCGATTAAGCAGCAATCCGGCGCCGTCTTTCGCGATCGTGACGGATTGCGCTGGGTCGACCCGACCCGACGCGAGGTGTGGGATTACAATATCGGGATCGCCGCGGAAGCGGCGCAGGCGGGGTTCGACGAAATCCAGTTCGACTATTTGCGCTTTCCGGACGCGAAGGAGGCTCGTCTGCCCGAGCCAAACACGCTGGAGGCGCGAACCGGGACGATCGCGGCATTCCTCGATGCGGCCCGTCAGCGCCTCATCCCCTATAATGTGTTTCTCGCGGTCGATGTCTTCGGTTACATCTGCTGGAACTTGGATGACACGCATATCGGGCAACGGCTCGAAGATCTCTTGCCGCGGGTCGATTACCTCTCGCCCATGCTTTATCCTTCCGGCTTTCAATTCGGCATCCCGGGCTATCCGAATCCGGTCGCGCATGTCTACGAGATCGTCCGCGATTTGCTCGACCGCGTTCGCGAGCGAACCAACGCGTCGCCCCTTCGCCTCCGGCCCTGGCTTCAAGCGTTTCGGGATTACGCTTTCGATCGTCGGGCTTTCGGCGCGGGCGAGATCCGGCAACAGATTCGGGCCTCCGAGGATTTCGGAACCAATGGCTGGATGTTGTGGAACCCCAGGAACGTGTATTCTGGCGAAGGACTCGAGCCCGAATCCGCTGCCGCATGCTCGTGAGCTTCGGTCGGCGGGACGCAGGATGGCACCATGACCCTGGCACGCGAGCCGAAAATGGCCGATCGGATTTTCATGGCGATCTTCGCCATGCTGCTGACCGCAGCCGTGTGGCGATCCGCCGGCGCCTCGGGCGTCGAGGCGGCCGGCGATCCGCGGCCGATCCCGGCGCTAGCGCAGATCGGTCCTGCGGTTCAAGAGGAAATCGATGCTGGCCGCGTTCCCGGCGCAGTCGTGATCGTGGGCGAGCGCCGCCGCATCGTCTATCGCCACGCCTTCGGCGACCGGGCGCTTAAGCCCGATCGGGTGCCGATGACGGCCGATACGATCTTCGATCTTGCCTCGCTTACGAAAGTGCTCGCGACGACGACGGCGGTGATGCAGCTCGTCGAGGCCGGCCGGCTGAAGCTCGACGATCCCGTGTCGAAATATTGGCCTGCTTTCGCCGAAAATCACAAGGACCGCATTACCGTCGAGGAGTTGCTGACGCACACCTCGGGTCTTCGGCCGGACCTCGATATGCGGGCGGCCTGGTCGGGCAATGCCGCCGCGCAGGCCCGCATCGAGGCGGAGCAGCCCGTGTCGGCGCCGGGCACTCGCTTTCTCTATAGCGACATCAATTTCATTGTGCTTGGGGAACTCGTCCGGCGAATCAGCGGCGAGCCCTTCGACCTCTACGTCGCACGGCACGTTTTCGGCCCGCTGGGCATGACGGATACGGGCTTTCGGCCGCAACTGTCCGTCCGCGCGCGCATCGCACCCACCGACGTGCAGGAGGGCGTTCTCCGGTGGGGCGAGGTGCAGGACCCGACCGCCTATCGGATGGGAGGTGTCGCGGGCCATGCCGGCCTGTTCGGCACAGCCGACGATCTCGCGATCTTCGCTCAGATGCTGCTCAATGGCGGCAGCTTTGATGGAATACGCATCCTCAGCCCTGCCTCGGTCATTCGCATGACCGCGCCCCGCAGGCTTCCCGGCGGCGTGCAACGCGGGTTGGGCTGGGACGTCGCTTCGCCATTTTCCGGCGGCCAGGATTTGGCGTTCGGCTCGGAATCTTATGGCCATACGGGCTACAGCGGAACCTCGATCTGGATCGATCCCAAGCGCGGAACCTACCTCATCATTCTCACCAGCCGGCTCTATCCTGGCGATCGCGGCGACGCCGCGCCTTTGCGGAAGCACCTCGCACAGATCGTGGCCGCTGCGGCGCAGCCAGCGGTGCTCACCGGGATCGATGTCCTCGAGGCGGAGCGCTTCGCGCCGCTCGCAGGAAAACGAGTTGGACTTCTCACGAATCAAACCGGACGCGACGCGGCGGGACGCAGCACATTGGAGCTTCTGGCGAACGCGCCAGGCCTGCGTCTTACCGCGATATTGAGTCCCGAGCACGGCATCAGCGGGAATCGCGACGACCGGATCGCCTCCGGCACGGAGCCGAGAACGGGCCTCCCCATCTACAGCCTCTACGGCACCGATCTGCATCCTTCCGCGACGGTCCTGTCTCGGTTCGACGCCCTCGTGGTCGATCTGCAGGATGTCGGGGTCCGCTTCTACACCTATGCCACGACCATGGCCTATGCAATGGAAGCGGCAGCGCGTGCCGGCGTTCGCGTCTATGTGCTTGACCGGCCCAACCCCATCACAGCCGCGGTGGTTGAAGGTCCGGTGCTCGAACCGCAACGCCGCTCGTTCACCGGTTACTTCCCGATGCCGGTGCGGCATGGCATGACGCTCGGCGAGCTTGCCACGATGTTCAACGCCGAGAATCGCATCGGAGCAAATCTCACGGTGATTCCCATGAGCTCGTATCGGCGAAGCTGGTGGTACGACGAGACCGGCCTCCCGTGGGTCAATCCCTCGCCCAATCTTCGCTCGCTTGACGAAGCGACCCTTTACCCGGGCGTCGCGTTGATCGAGGGCGCGAATGTCAGCGTTGGCCGAGGCACAAACGCGCCGTTCGAACTCGTCGGCGCCCCTTGGATCGACGGGCAGGCTCTAGCCCGCTACCTGCAGGGCCGCAGAATCTCGGGCGTGCGCTTCGCCGCGGCGGATTTCGATCCAGCCAGCGACCGCTATGCCGGCGAGATCTGCCATGGCGTGCGGATCACATTGACCGACCGGACGGCGCTCAACACGCCGCGCCTTGGCATCGAGCTTGCCGCGGCGATCCACCGGCTTTATCCGGAACGCTTTCTGATCGAGCGCACTCTCGGTCTCATCGGGTCGCGGACGACGCTCGATGCGATAGAAGACGGCGTAGATCCCAAAGTCGTGTCGGCCCAATGGCAGGCAGGGCTTCAAGCCTTCAAGACCATGCGCGCCAAATATCTTCTCTACCCGTAGGCCATCCTGCCCGCCTGTTCCTCTACCGGATCGAGCAGCAGGGCGGCGAGCGCCGGCGCGTCGGGTGAGCTTGCGAGGCGTGTTCCCGCGTCAAAGCGGTCGATCGGCGCCCTGTCCTTGGTGAGGGCGGATAGCCGATCCTCGTCCACTCCGCCGCTTGCGAAAATTATCGCCTCCGTTAGAGCATTTTCCTCGGCCATAGCGTCCGTTTCCGTGGCGCAGATGACGATCTGGGCGGGCGTGGTGTAAAAGATGTTGAACGCCGGCGACGCCAGATGTTCGCGGTAGCCGGCAAGATGGGGGTTTTTCGAGGGGGAGGTCAGGCAATGGGCCTTCGCCCCCTCCGAGCGTCGATCGAGTGTGATGCGATTTCTGACGACCACGAAGGACCAGGGGGGCCGGTTCATGGCATTGGGCGCCTCGATTGCAGCGGCGATGACGAAGCGGATTGATTCCTCGTCCACTGGCGTATCGATGGAATCGCGAACGGCACGACGGTGATAAAGGGCATCAATGACGTTCATCGCCGGGAATCCTTCGCGCTTCAATGAAAAGGCCGTCGTGCCGGCAGGTGGCATTCCTTGATCCATCTCAAAGACCATGCCGCAAACGAATGTATTGGGTTGGTGGCCGTTTTGCCGCGCCATCGAGGCGCATGGCTTATTGACGCAAGCCTTGGGATTCCGATGCGATGACGAGCCAGGATGAGATCATTGCGTTTTTGTCGAACGGCGCCACTTACGGTCTGCCGAGCACGCAGGTCGAACGCATCGAAACGCACTGTTCGGTTATCTTCCTCGTCGGCGATCGCGCCTACAAGTTGAAGCGTCCTGTCGCGTTTTCCGCTCTCGATTACACCACCGTCGAGCGGCGTGAGGCGGCCTGTCGCGCCGAACTCCGGCTCAATCGTCGCACCGCGCCCGAGCTCTATCTCGGCGTCCATGCGATCCGCCGGAAGCCGGGCGGAGAACTCGCCCTCGACGGCGATGGGCCGGTCATCGACTGGGTTGTCGCCATGCGCCGTTTCGACCAGGCCGACCTTTTCGATCACCTCGCCGACGCCGGCAGCCTGACGCCGGACTTGATAGCCGTCCTTGCCGACGAAATCGCGCGGTTTCACGAAGCGGCGGAGCGGACCCCGGGGTATGGCGGCGCTGACAGTCTGCGCGCCGCCATCGAACTTAACCGCCGCGACCAGCAGAAAGTGGAAGCCATCCTCGGTCACGATGCAATCGCCGGCTTGCACAAGGCGTCGCTCGATGCCCTCGAGCGGGTGACGCCACTCCTCGATCGCCGACGTGGCGAGGGGAGGGTGCGGCGCTGCCACGGCGATCTGCGGCTCGCCAATATCTGCCTGCTCGATGGTCGCCCGACCCTCTTCGACGCCATCGAATTCAACGATCGGGTCTCCTGCATCGATGTCTTGTTCGACGTGGCGTTTCTGCTGACGGACCTCCATCACCGCGGCCAAGAGATCCTGGCCAATATTCTCTTCAACCGGTATCTCGACACGACGGGGGATAGCGACGGACTAGCGGCTCTACCGCTGATGCTGTCGGTTCGCGCCGCGACCCGTGCCTACGCCTTGGCCGATGCGGTGCGGCGAAACTCCCGCCCCGACGACGCACAGCAGTACGCGGCGAGGGCACTGTCGTATCTGGCGCTGGCGGAATCGCTCCTCTCCGAAGCGCCATGCCAGCTGATCGCGATCGGCGGCGTCGGTGGCAGCACCAAGTCATCGGTTGCCTACGAGCTCGCGGCTAGCTTTCGGCCGGTTCCTGGCGCCCGCGTCTTGCGCAGCGAGGTCGCACGAGGGCGGCTAGCGAATCTGCCGCCGGCCGCGCGGCTACCTGCGACGGCCTATGATAGCGAGACGACCGAGCGCGTTTATAGGCATCTGGCGACCGAGGCGGAGCAAGCGGTGAGGGGAGGATTTACCGCCCTCGTCACTGCTGATTTCGTGCATGCCCGGCAACGCCAGACGATCGCCGCGGCAGCTACCGAGACGTCCGTGCCTTTTGTCGGCCTCTGGCTGGGCTCGGCCCAAGACCTACAGGCCGATGGCGCCGCCGGCACCGACGGTTGGCACATCATCGCACGCGACGTGGAACCCGCGACCATTCCGGCCAATCGCGATCACGCCATTTCGCGGATGAAGGCTCTCACTTGCGGCATGATTAGGGAGCGCCAAACCGGTCCGTGAAGCAGGCCGAAATGGCCGACCCCGGTCTGCGTCACGGACACGGGTTCCACCGCGATGCCGCGCCAGTTCAGGCCTCCGAGCGGCAGCGCCACGACGTGAAAGACCAGTCCCGGATCCCGGCGCGGCGATGGTTTCTCGGCGGCGATCATGGCGCCGTCCCTTACCCGCGGCCTTCCTCGCCGAGACGCTTGCCAGCGGCGCCCGGGCTGGTGGGGTGCGACGCGCGCACCCTTGCCGCCGCGCGGTCGAGCAGATCGATGACCACATCGTCCTCGACTTGCCGGAAGTCGGCGTAGAAGAAGCCGACGGCGCCAAAGTCTTCCTGCGACAACAGACAGACGATTTCGTCCACGTCCGAACGCAGGGCGGCGAGGACGCTCGGTGGCGCGACGGGAACAGCCAACACGAGCTTCGCCGGCGCCCGTCGGCGGGTGGCTCGGAGCGCTGCGCGCATCGTCGCACCAGTGGCGATCCCGTCATCGACGACGATGGCCGTATAATCTCGGATATCCACTGGCTGGCGCCCTTTGAAATAGAGCCGGCGGCGATGTTCGATCTCGTCCAGCTGCCGTTTGATCTCCGCGTCGAGATAGGAGCGCGAAACGTCGAGCTCGGCGATCGCTCTATCGTCGAGAACCGTCTCGGGCCTTTCGCCGTCCGCGACGGCGCCAACGGCAAGTTCCGGCGACAATGGATGCCCGATCTTGCGCACGAGCACGACATCGAGGGGAGCTTCGAGCCTGCTTGCGATCTCGAAGCCGATCGGCACGCCGCCGCGCGGCAAGGCCAGCACCACCGGTCTCTGGTTCTTGAAGCGCAGGAGCTCGGTTGCAAGCTGTCGGCCGGCGTCCTGGCGATCGGCGAACAGCATTGGTTCACTTTCGCGCATGACTGACCAAATGAAGGAGGAACCAGCGGCGCGCGAGCTCAACGACCGCCTCGAGCGTGCCCGGCTCCTCGAAGAGGTGGGTCGCCCCGGGCACCACCTCGAGCATGCGCTCGCAGCGCAACGCGCGGAGTGCGCCCCGGTTGAGGCCGAGAACCTCGGTATCGTCGCCACCAACGATCAGCAGGGTCGGCGCCTTGACCAGCTTCAGGGCATCGCCCGCCAGATCCGGCCGGCCGCCGCGCGAGACGACGGCCGCGATGTTCTCGCCAAGCCGTGCGGCGGCAATGAGCGCGGCCGCTGCCCCGGTGCTGGCCCCGAAATACCCCACGGGCAGCGATCGGGTCGTTTCGCGAGCCTGGGCCCAAACGGTGCCGGCGAGCAGCCGGTCGGCCAGCAGGTCGATGTCGAAGACGTTGGCGCGGTCGAGGGCCTCGCTCTCGCTGAGCAAATCGAACAGCAACGTCGCGAGACCGGCTTTCCGGAGCGCGCTCGCAACGTAGGCATTGCGTGGACTGAAGCGGCTGCTGCCGCTGCCATGGGCAAAAAGAACCAGCCCGGACGCCTGCCCCGCTGGAAATCCGAGCGTCCCTTCCAAATGGAACGGCGGTATCTGCACCGTCTCGGTCGCCTCGTCCGCCGTTCCACCGAGCATGGCATCGGACTCCTGTCTGTTATGAAGATGGGGAAGCGTCATCCCGACCTCCGCGCCTCGCCAATCGTCGCGGCGACCGATGGGGTGGAATCCAGGACGATCACTCGATCGCGCGCGGCTGGCGCGATCGTCTCGGAAAACGGAACCGTGTCGGCGATGACGAGGCCGTCGAAATCGCTGCTTGCGAACAGCTCCGCCGCGCCGCCGGTAAAGAGGCCATGGGTGGCCGCTCCGAACACGTGACTTGCCCCTGCGGCGCGGCAGGCCCTGGCAGCGCGAAGGAGCGTGTTGCCGGTGCTGATGAGATCGTCGAGAATGATCGCTGTCTTAGCTTCGACTCCTCCTACCAGCGCACCGCCGGTCACGACGCCGCCGCTGCGATATTTCTCCACGAAGGCATTATCGACAGGACGCGCGGACTTACGCTCGAGCGCACGGCGGAACAGCTCGACCCGCTTGACGCCGCCGGCATCGGGAGAGACGGCGACGATCTTCTCCCGTCTTGCCATCGGCGCAAAGTGTTCGGCGAAGAGCTCGGCAGTCTCGATGTGCCGGGTCGGGCAGTGGAAGGCGTTCTCGAAGGCGGCGTCGTTATGGACTTGGAGAGCCATCACCCGGTCTGTGCCGACGGCTTCGAACAAGGCCGCGACGTAACGGGAGGTCACGGGATCGTAAGGCTGGGTCCTGCGGTCCTTGCGCGCATAGCACAGATAGGGCGTCACGGCGGTGACGCGCGCGGCGCCGTGGTCCTTCAAGGTGCCGATCAAAAAGAGCAGCCGGCACAATTTGTCGTTCACGGTCTGCGTCCTGTCACCGTGGAGGGCGTGAATGGCGTAAGCGTCGGCGCCCTCGACCGATTCGAGAGGACGCACCTTGTGCTCGCCGTCTTCGAAGCTGCGCTCCTCGATACTGGAGAGTGGCGTCTCAAGATGCAGCGCCACGCGCTTGGCGTACTCCTCCGTGCCGGCGAGAGTGAACAGTGCGAGCGGATGAGTTGCCATCGGATCCTCCCGGCTTCAGTGAACCCACTACATTCCGTATTCAGGTTCTGCCGCCTTTTCCTTCTTTTCGTCCGCGATCTCGGTCATGGTGGCCTCGGTCAGCAGGAGGACGCTTGCGACGGATACCGCGTTTTCAAGGGCAACGCGCACCACCTTGGTGGGGTCTATGATCCCGGCCTCCACCAGATCGACATACGCTTTGCGTGCTGCGTCGAACCCTAGATTGCCCTCGCCGGCCAGCATGCGGGCCACGACAACCCCGGCATCCACTGCCGAATTCTCGGCGATCTGGCGGGTCGGAGATTCGAGCGCGCGCTTCAGCACCTGAATCCCGGTTCGTTCATCGCCCTCGCAACTCGCTTCCTCTCGCGTGACGGCCTCGATGCAGCGGAGCAACGCCAACCCCCCACCGGGAACAATACCTTCGGCGACGGCTGCCTTGGTCGCGCTGATGGCGTCGTCGAGCGCTTCCTTCTTGGCTTTCATCTCCGCCTCGGCAGGCGCTCCGACGCGGATCACGGCGACGCCCCCCGAGAGCTTGGCCAGCCGTTCCTGAAGTTTCTCACGGTCATAGTCGCTGGTGGTTTTCTCGATCTCGCGGCGGATCTGTTGGATGCGGCCGTCGATTTCGGCCTTGGTGCCCGCGCCACCGATGATGGTCGTGTTGTCCTTGTCGACGACGACCCGCTTAGCCCGGCCGAGTTGCTCCGGCCCGATATGCTCGAGCTTCAAGCCGATTTCCTCCGAGATCACCATGCCGCCCGTCAGCACGGCCATATCCTCGAGCATCGCCTTGCGGCGATCGCCGAAACCCGGCGCTTTGACCGCGCAGCTCTTGAGCGCGCTTCGGACCTGGTTGACGATGAGCGTGGCGAGAGCCTCGCCCTCGATATCCTCGGCCACGACGAGCAATGGCCTGCCCGATTTCGCGACCTGGTCGAGCAGGGGGATGAGGTCCTTCAGGATGCCGATCTTGCGGTCCGACAACAGGATGAACGGATCCTCGAGAACCGCCTCCATCTTGTCGGGATTCGTGATGAAGTAAGGGGACACGAATCCGCGGTCGAACTGCATTCCCTCGACGACGGTCATCGTCGTCTCGGTCGTCTTCGATTCCTCGGCCGTGATGACGCCCTCGGCGCCGACCTTATCCATCGCGTCGGCGACGAGCTCGCCGATGGCCGGATCGTTGTGCGCCGAGATCGTCGCCACCTGCGCCTTCTCCTTGCGCGTCGCAACCGGGCGCGACATTTTTCGCAACGAATCGATCGCCGCCTTGGTCGCGCGGTCAAGTCCGCGCTTGAGGTCGATGGCGCTCGCGCCCGCGACGACGTTGCGCACGCCATCGGCAAAGATCGCATGCGCCAGGATCGTCGCCGTGCTCGTGCCGTCGCCGACGAGATCGCCGGTCCTTTCCGCCGCCTGCCGCATCATTTGCGCGCCGAGATTCTCTTCCGGGTCCTTGAGTTCGAATTCCTTGGCGATGGTGACGCCATCATTGCAGACGATCGGGGCACCCCATCTTTTCTGAATGAGAACCGCTTTGGAACGTGGACCGAGTGTTACGCGCACCGCGTCCGCAAGCTGTGATGCGCCGCGCAGAATCTTTTCGCGAGCCGCGGATCGGAAGATGACCTGCTTGTACGGCATCGCACGGCCCCTCAGTTTGAATTACATGTGCAATAATGCATTTCCTCGGCTATCGCGCTTTGACCCAGATCAACGGCGACCCATCGGAGGTTTCTTGAAAGACTGCACGGGGATTGACTTGGATCAATTCCCGGCGACGGCCGAGGTGGCACGTTATTTTCTGGTTTATGAGGGAGATCGGCCATGGCCCAGGCGGTGGCGCCTGGAGCGGACGCGACCGCTGGCATGGCATTGTCGGGCAATTCGACCATGAACGCTGGCGAGGCGGACACTGGTGGCAAGGTGTCGATGCCGCCCGGCTTGCATGGCGGTGGATCGCAGGCCCGGATCGGTATCGGCGCACGGAAGCCGTCTATCCCTGTTCCGATCCCTATACGCCGCCAGGCGCGGCTCTGTGAGAAAGCGGGGATATGGCCGCAGATCTAACCTCCCGCGGCGAGGCGCAAGCCCAAACGGGCCCCTTCTGGGAGGCTCAACAAGCGGCGAAGGAATACCTGAGATTGGGCTGGTCGGTCGTACCGATCCGCCCCAGGGCAAAGCTGCCGCTCATCGCATGGGAACAATACCAGCATCGGCGTGCCGGCGAAGACGAAATTGCCGAATGGTTTCGGCGTTGGCCTGACGCCAATCTCGGCATCGTAACGGGAAGCGTTTCGCACGTCGTCGTCCTCGATATCGACCCCCGGCACGGCGGGGAGGAAAGCCTAGCGGTCCTGGAGCATGCGAACGGCAGCTTGCCCTCGACGGCGGAAGCCGAGACCGGCGGCGGCGGGCGCCATCTTTATTTCCGGCCGCCAGCGATGAATTTGCGAACCAGGGCCGGTCTCGCCAGAGGCATCGATCTTCGCGCCGAAGGCGGTTTGGCCGTCGCTCCACCGTCGATCCATCCGACGGGCAAGAGATATGTCTGGCGTCCCGGGCGCGATCCCAACACCATGAAGCCGGCCGCCCTGCCGCAGTGGCTTGAGCAGCTTGCGCGCGACGACGTCGAGCTTCACGGCCATCCGATCCGGTATTGGCGCGATCTGCTCCGAGACGGGGTGGAAGAAGGTGTCCGCAACAACACCCTTGCTTCGCTCGCAGGCCACCTCCTGTGGCATGGCGTCGATCCTGAGGTTGTCACCGAGATGCTTTTGTGCTGGAACCGCGTCCGCTGCAGGCCTCCTCTCGAGGAGGAAGAGGTAAAGGACGTCGTGTCTAGCATTAGCCGTCTGCACATGCGCGGCAAAACGAATTAGGTGCGTCGAACTCGGACGCAGGCGGCAGTTATCGGCTTGCCACCCCGCGCGGCGGTCAAGAACCAAACGTGCAGCATGGCTGCAGCATGGACGGTAGCGTTCGCCCCGTCGCAGCTGGTCGAGGTCGCTGAGACGGCGCGAGCCCACGCTCGTTCCGTCGCCGGCTCACCGCTCATCGCCAGAAGGCGGCAGCTCGGCCTCCAGGAGACGGCAGACCTGAGCGGCTCTGCCGTGGATTGTGCTGTGCCGTTCCCGACGTATCTGGTCGTCAGCGGATAGCCACGCGTAGGCTTCCAGAACCTCGTTCCGCGTTGCTCCTAGTCCGAGGATCGCCGCGATCACTGCATCGTCGAGGGGGCCCAGGATTTCCCGGACCTCGCTGCCCGTGGCGGGTTGCTCCGTGCCTAAATCAACCATCGATCACCTTCCCAGAAGCTTCTGCCTCGCTTCAAACTCGTCACCCTGGCCGCCATGCATCAAGCCCGATCGGGTTTCGACGGCTCGGAGATGCGCCGCACCAGATCCCGCAGTGATGTGCTCGCTCGCACGGACGGCGATGTCCCCGATCGAGACGATACCCACGAGCCGGCTGCCCTCGCGGCTGAACACCGGGAGGCGGCGGACCTGCAGCGCCGCCATGTGTTTCACGATGTCGGCAACCTCGTCGCCCTCGAGGCAATAATGCACCTCTTCGGTCATGATGTCGCCGACCTTGGTCGGCTCAGGGCCTCCCTCTGCGGCCAGCGCACGAACCACGATATCGCGGTCCGTGATCACGCCGACGACCCGCCTGCCGTCATAAACCGGCAAAAACCCGACATTGAGCCGGTCCATAATCGCCGCGGCCTTCCGCAACGGGTCGTCGGGTCCGACCGTTTCGACCTCGCGGGTCATGATGTCTGACGCTTTCAATGGAGCGCTCCCTCGATGCGTGCCGCATAGCACAACAGATAACGCGCCGTCTGCCCTTGAGATAGGTCAAGATCGCGTCGCCTTGCCGCGTCTTCGGTCCCGCGGCTAGCAAGAGCCTTCGCCACATTCTCATGGTCTTAATCTCCCGATGGGATGGGACGGGTTCCGGCGTCGATCATTGGTTGGCCGCGCCACGCCTGCCTCGATCCAGCGCAAAGCGAGCAGGTTTCACCGAAGCGCGCCGCCTTGACATGCATCAAGGCTCGACAGGCAAGCGCCTGGCAGACTCTCGGCCAGCGGTGCCGGGAGGAAAGGTCCGATGATGGCCGGTAAGACGTGTGCCGAACAGTTTCCCCACGGTGCCGATATCGGTGTGCGCGGCGTTGGGCCGACGATGGAATCCGCTTTCGAGCAGGCCGCGGTCGCGCTGGCCTCATGCATCACCGCCCTGAGCGCTATTCGCGAGGCGAGCGCGGTGGATATCGATTGCGAGGCGCCGAGTCCCGACCTGTTGCTGTTCGACTGGCTCAATCGCCTGATCTACGAGATGTCGCTTCGCCGCATGATCTTCGGACGGTTTTCGGTGAGCATCGAGGGCAACCGCCTGCATGGCCGCGCCTGGGGCGAGCCAGTCGACCTTTCCCGGCACGCGCCGGCCGTCGAGCCGAAGGGGGCCACGCTCACGGCCCTCAAGGTGGAACAGCTAGGAGAGAACGCCTGGGTCGCCCAGTGCGTCGTCGATGTCTAAGCGAGGTGCAGGATGGACATTTCCGGATTGTCACGCGTCTCCGAAAGCGAGTGGCGGCTGCCTGCCACGGGCGGCATGCGCGTCCCCGCGGTGATCTTCGCTTCGCCCGACCTGCTCGCCGACACGGACGACAAAGTGCTGGAGCAGAGCCGCAATGTTGCCTGCCTGCCCGGCATCGTCGGGGCGGCCTATGCGATGCCCGACGCGCATTGGGGCTACGGCTTCCCGATCGGGGGCGTCGCCGCGTTCGATCCCGCCGAGGGCGGGGTGGTTTCTGCTGGCGGGGTCGGGTTCGACATTTCCTGCGGCGTGCGAACTCTGCTCACCGGCCTCAAGCGCGTCGACATCGAGACCGTGAAGCACGATCTGGCCGATAGCCTCTACCGCAATATCCCCGCCGGACTGGGCAGCACGGGGAAGATCACGCTCGACGACGGCGAGATGAACGCCATGCTGGCGGGTGGCGCCGGATGGGCGTTGGGCCTGGGCTATGGGAGGGCGGCCGATCTCGAGCGCATCGAGGAGCGCGGGACCATGGAGGGCGCACGCCCCGATGCGGTCTCCGCCCAGGCCAAGAAGCGCCAGCACGCGGAGATGGGCACGCTCGGCTCGGGCAACCATTATCTCGAGCTGCAAGAGGTTACGGCCATCCATGACGAGGCGGTGGCGCTCGGCTTCGGATTGAAGACGGGCGACCTGGTTCTCAGCATCCATTGCGGCTCGCGCGGCCTCGGCCACCAGATCGGGACCGAGTTCCTGCGCGAAATGGCGATCGCCGCTCCGAGCCATGGGCTAGCGCTTCCCGATCTCGATCTTGCTTGCGCTCCGATCCTGTCGGATCTGGGCCAAAGATATCTCGGCGCTATGCGGGCGGCGATCAATTGCGCTCTCGCCAATCGCCAGATCATCACGCATCTCGCCCGGCGCGTGTTCGGTCATTTCTTCCCGAACGCGTCGCTCGATCTTCTCTTCGATGTCTCCCACAACACGTGCAAGGAGGAAGCCCACGAGGTCTCGGGCCAGGTGCGCCGCCTCTTCGTTCATCGCAAGGGAGCAACGCGCGCTTTCGGGGCACGGCATCCGGATCTGCCCGACTCGCTCAAGCCGATCGGCCAGCCGGTCCTGATCGGCGGCAGCATGGGAACGTACTCGGCCATCATGGTCGGGGCTTCCACGCGGCCCGAGCGCGCCTTCGCCTCCGCCTGCCACGGCGCGGGACGGCGAATGAGCCGTCACCAGGCGCTGAAGCAATGGCATGGACGCCAGGTCGTCGACGAATTGGCGGCGCGTGGGATCATCGTGAAGAGCCCGTCGAGCCGCGGCGTCGCCGAAGAAGCGCCCGGCGCCTACAAGGACACGCTCTCCGTCGTCGAGGCAACGCAAGCCGCGGGGCTCGCCAACAAGGTCGCGACGCTTGCGCCGGTGATCTGCGTCAAGGGCTAGCCGAACGGGCGGTACGCCAATCCGCCGGTTTGATCCATCTCAAAGCGTTAGCGTCCACAGCCAGCCAGTCACCCGGTTTGGGCCGTCTCCGCCAAAAGTCGGGAAAAGCGCCGTAACAGGGCCCTTTTGAGGGTCGATAGACCGATCAGAATTCGATCTGGTCGAGGAAACCCGGCATCTCGACGCGCATCCCGCCGAGGTGTTGTGCAAACGCGCGCATGGCGGCTTCTTCTCCGTGGACGAGAATTGTCGTCGCGACGTTGGCGATCCGGGCATGCCAGTTCAAGAGTTCGCGCTGGTCGGCGTGAGCCGAAAACCCATTGATCGTGTGAACGTGCGCCCGTACCGCGATCTCCTCATCGAAGAGACGGACGTGCTTGGCACCATCGATGATCAAACGCGCAAGGGTGCCTTGCGCCGCGAAGCCCACGAAGATGACGCTCGAATCCGCGAAGGGCAGATTGTGCCGGAGATGATGACGCACCCGCCCTCCCGTGCACATGCCCGAACCGGCCATGATGAGAGCGCCGCCGCGGATCTTGTTTATCGCGATCGAGTCGGCGCTTTCGCGAGTCACGTGCAGTCCAGGCAGAAAGAAGGGATCACTGCCTTTCTCGAAAAGCGCGGCAACGTCAGAATCGTAGCATTCGGGATGGCGCTCGAAGATTTCCGTGGCCGAGATCGCCATTGGGGAATCGAGAAAGACCTGCATCGACGGATTCAGACGATTCCGCTCGACGCCTTGGCGCAGGAAGAACAGAATTTCCTGGGCGCGTTCGAGCGCGAATGTTGGGATGATGACATTGCCGCCGCGCGCGAAGGTGTCGCCGATGGCCTCATACAGTTCTTCCACCGATTCATCGAGCGTTCGGTGCAATCGATCTCCGTATGTCGTTTCCATCACCACGATATCGGCGGCCGGCGGGGTGACGGGAGGGCGCAGCAGCGGCCGCCCGGCATTCCCAAGGTCTCCGGAATAGAGGATGCGATAGGGCCGTCCCCGTTCTTGCGCCTCGATGAGGATGCTGGCGGAGCCGAGGATATGGCCGGCATCGAGAAAGGTGGCGCGAACGCCGGGCTTTAATTCCAAGGGTTCGCTATAGGCCGCCGTGCGGCCGAAGCGGTCGAAGCTATTGAGCGCATCGAGCATCGAATAGAGCGGCACCTGCTTGCTTTCGTCATGACCGCGTCGCGACGCGGCGCGCGCGCGGTGGCTGGCCTCTTCTTCCTGGAGATGGGCGGCGTCGAGTAGGACCAGGCGAACGAGTTCGCGGGAAGCGGAGGTCGTGATGATCTCCCCCCGGAAGCCACGCTTGACCAGCAGCGGCAGCCGTCCGCAATGATCGAGGTGGGCGTGGGTCAGCAACAGAAGGTCGACCGTTGCCGGCTCGAAACCGAAGGCGTCGGCATTCTCTTCTTGAAGTTCTCGGCTACCCTGAAGCATGCCGCAATCGACCAAAATGCGGCATCCGGCCACTTCAATCATGTGGCAGGAGCCCGTGACGCCCCGATCGGCGCCGTAAAATGAAAGCTTCATTTCGGTTCCTGTCGATTCTTCGAGCCGAGCGGGCCGCCCGTGAGATCGTGCCAATGCAGGATGTCGTTCCAGATATCCTCGGCAGTCTCGGCAAACCAGAACAGGTCGCGATCCTCGGGATCGATGACGCCCTCATCCATAAGAAACTCGGGGTTGAAGACCTGCCGCCAGTAGGATTCGCCGACCAGGATTATGGGCAGAGGATGCGTTGTCCTGGTCTGCACGAGAGTCAAAATCTCGAACAACTCGTCGAGCGTGCCATAGCCGCCAGGAAACGCGACGAGAGCCCGCGCGCGCATGAGGAAATGCAGCTTGCGGATCGCGAAATAATGGAGGCGGAAGCAAAGATCGGGGGTCACGTAGGGGTTTGGGTATTGCTCGTCGGGCAAATTGATGTTCAGTCCGATGGACATCTCGCCGACATCGTGACGCTCCACGATTTGCCGCTTCCATGATTCCTGGCCCGCCGCCGGTCATGATGACGACGCGCTCGAGGTGCTGCGCGGACCACCTAGCGCTTACCACGCGCGAGAATTCGCGCGCAATCTCGTAATAGCGGCTCTTGGCTTCAATCCGCTCGGCGACCGCCAGTCGCCGCCGTAATGCGGCATCGCTTGGATTTCCGTCGCACGCCGCGCGAAGCAGTGCGACCTCACGTCGCGCCGCCACGGGTTCGAGGATGCGCGTGCCCCCGAACACCACGATCGTGTGAGCGATACCTTCCTGCTCGAGCAAGTGCTCCGTCTTGCGATAATCCAGCTGCAGCCTCAGGCCGCGGACGTCGTCGCAATTGAGAAAGTCGACATCCTGATCGGCCTGGCGATAACTGGAGCTTCCAAGGATTGCTTTGACGCGTGCGGGCGCGTCCGGATCGTCTTCGCTCGGTTTCGGTCGGTGCCATGGCAGAGGTTCGCGCCGCTCGCGCGGACGGGCCGGCGGCGGGACTCGCGCCTGAGCGCCGGGAGGGAGTGGCGGATTCTCGCTCACAACTATGCCTTTCAGACGTCGGGAAAGAGCCAGTGCAACCCGGCATCATACCCACGCTGTAACGTATCCACTATGGGCAGCTCGCGCTTCGCCAGGTCGCGTAGTGTCGGCGCGTATTGATGAAGGGGTTCGCAGCCGCCTCTTTGAGGGGCCAAAGCGCTCGTGACGCGCCTGCGGCAACGGTCGAGCTTGCGCGCTTGGGGCCTCGCCATCGCCAGCGCAGGGGCTTCAAAAGGCCAACGTGACTGTTGCGCGAAGGCTCGCCGTGATCCTACATCGCATGTGAGCGGACACAAGCAGCCCGAGAGCCCGTCAGAATGGGGCAGCCCAGCCATGACGGCGGAGAGAACCTCGACTCCGGCAGACGCCGAGACCGATGAAAAGAGCTTAACGAGCGCGATCAAGGAACCTCGATGGATATGACTCCCCGCGTCGGTGCAGGTCGTCTGAACATAAAAGACTCCCCTCATGACCATCCCTATCGGTATCAAGAGCTTCAACAGCATCGGGCGGAGGCCACCAATCGCCCGGACTGGATCCCTATTCCGCCCGCGTGGGTCATGGAGATGATCAGCTATGGCAAGTGAACGTCGAACGTCGCAATTGGTGGAGCGATTGGTGGACGCCGCAACTGCGGCGGCAATCGTTGCCGGCGATCACGGAGACCCATTCGCAGTGCTGGGTATGCACGGCCCCGATATCGCCGGCGGGATGGTGATCTGTGCTTTTCATCCGGACGCGGACTCGGCCGCGGTCGTCGATGCGCGGACCGGCGAGGTCCGGCTTGTGCTCGACCGCGTCCATCCCGGGGGCCTTTTCGCGGGTCGCTTGGCCGCCGGAGGACCATTCCCGTACCGGCTGCGCTTCGCAATCGGCAAGAACCGTTACGAAGTCGAGGACCCTTATCGATTCGGTCCTTTACTCGGCGATCTCGACATTCATCTGCTGGCCGAGGGGACGCATTGGCACGCATATCGGAAGCTTGGGGCGCATCCCCTATCGATCGATGGCGTCAGCGGCGTCGGCTTCGCCGTGTGGGCCCCGAACGCTCGCCGGGTGAGCGTGGTCGGGCCGTTTAACCAATGGGACGGGCGCCGCCAACCGATGCGCTTCCATCCGTCCTGCGGCGTGTGGGAAATATTCATCCCTGGCATTGCGCCAGGCGAGCTCTACAAATACGAGATCAAGTCCCATACTGGTGAGGTTTTGGCGCTCAAAGCCGATCCCTTTGCCTTTTATGCCGAGCGCCCGCCGAGAACAGCATCGATCGTCTACGATCTTCGCGATGATCGTTCGAAGGACAGTACCTGGCCTAAGCGGCGCTCTGCCGGCGCGGCGCGCGACGCGCCGATGGCAATCTACGAAGTTCATCTCGGATCGTGGCGGCGACGGCTCGCCGAGGGCGGGCGCTATCTCACCTATCGCGAGCTTGCCGAAGAGATGATCCCCTATGTTCGCGACCTCGGCTTCACCCACATCGAGCTCATGCCGGTGAGCGAGTATCCGTTTGACGGCTCATGGGGCTATCAGCCGATCGGGCTGTTCGCGCCGACGAGCCGTTTCGGCTCGCCCGACGAGTTCCGCGAGTTCGTCGAGCGCTGCCACGGCGAGGGCATCGGCGTCATCATCGACTGGGTTGCCGGCCACTTCCCCGCCGATCCGCACGGGCTGGCGTACTTCGACGGCACGGCGCTCTACGAGCACGCCGACCCGCGCCAAGGCCGCCACCGAGATTGGGATACCTTGATCTTCAACTACGGCCGGCGCGAGGTGACGAACTATCTTTTGTGCAACGCGCTATTCTGGCTCGATCAGTACCATATCGACGGGCTGCGCGTCGATGCCGTCGCCTCCATGCTCTATCTCGACTACAGCCGCGAGGCGGGCGATTGGATTCCAAATCGCTTCGGCGGCCGCGAAAACCTCGAAGCGATCGAGTTCCTGCGGCGCATGAACGAAGCGATCTATGCGCGCGGCGACGGCGCCTTCACCGTGGCCGAGGAGTTCAACCGCCTGGCCGATGGTGTCGCGCCCAACTTATGTCGGCGGACTCGGGTTCGGCTACAAGTGGAACATGGGCTGGATGCACGACACGCTGCTTTACATGAGCAAGGATCCGGTGCATCGCAAGCACCACCATGACAGCCTCACCTTCGGGCTTCTTTATGCCTTCACCGAGAATTTCATTTTGCCGCTGTCCCACGACGAGGTCGTCCACGGCAAGGGCTCGCTGCTGGCCAGGATGCCGGGCGATCGTTGGCAGAAATTCGCCAATCTGCGCGCCTACTTGACCTTCATGTACACGATGCCCGGCAAGAAGCTCTTGTTCATGGGCGGCGAGTTCGCTCAGGAGGGCGAATGGAACAACAACGTCGGACTCGACTGGCACCTGCTTGACGATCCGATGCATGCCGGCATGCGGCGCCTCGTGCGCGACTTGAATCATTTATACCGCAGCATTCCGGCGCTGCACGAGTTGGATTGCGAGCCGGAAGGATTCGAGTGGATCGATTGCCACGACGCCGAGCAAAGCGTCATTTCCTACATCCGGCGCAGCAAGGATCGCAACCTGTTCGTGGTTGTCGTTTGCAATTTTACCCCGGTGGTGCGCCACAATTACCGCGTCGGGGTGCCCTGCGGCGGCCGGTATCGCGAGGTTCTGAACAGCGATGCGCAGGCATACGGAGGCGGCAACGTTGGCAATCTCGGCCGCTGCACTAGCGATTTGACACCGTTTCAAGGGCGACCATACTCGGTGGCGCTGACCTTGCCGCCGCTTGCCGTCGTCGTGCTTGCACCGGAGGGGACGCAACCGGGCGAAACCGGAAGATGATTGCGTAATAGTTTCGAAATCGTCGGCTCACCGGGCGGATGGTGAATGGAAGCGCCGCCAGAAGGGTTCCCCGTGGAGCATCGCGAAAGATGAAAAGCATGCGCAGCCGGCGCTCGATTTCCGCGCCATTTCCTGAGCGGATCACCAACCGGCTTCTCGATGCTTTGCCGCGGAAGGAACTTGACCGCCTCCGGCCCCACCTCGAGCCTTTCGACATGCCCCTTGGGAAAATACTGCTTCGACCGAACAAGCCGATCGATTACGTCTATTTTCCGCAGGACGGCTTGGTGTCCCTAGTGCTCGAGCTGGAGCACGGGCGCGTCGTCGAAGTCGGGTTGATCGGACGAGAGGGGATGGTTGGGGCGCTGGCTCCGCTCGGCGCAACGGCAATGTCGGCTGAAGCCGGGGTCCAGATGGCCGGCTCGGCGTTGCGCATGCGCGCGGATGTGCTGCGAATCGAGAGCGCCCGCAATCCCCAGCTCATGGACCTGCTGCTGCGCTACGTGCAGGCGCTCTTTGCGCAAGTTTCCCAGTCGGTTGGCTGCAACGGTCAGCATCCGTTGAGCGCGCGAATGGCGCGCTGGTTGTTGATGGCGCAGGACCGCGTGGACGGAGACGAATTGCCGCTCAGTCAGGAGTTTCTAGCCACGATGCTCGGCGTTCGCAGGGCGGGCATAACGGATGCGGTAGGCCAGTTCAGGAAAGCGGGCCTGATCGAAACCACGCGCGGCCGCTTCGTCATTCTGGACCCTCGCCGTCTGGAGGCATCCGCCTGCGCCTGTTATCGTGCGGTGAAGGCCCAATACCAGCGGCTGCTCGGCCCGCCGCGGCTCGCCCGTTCCGGCAAGGCACGCACAAGGACTTCGCTGGCGCGCTGACCCCGCCACGACGCTCCGAGACTACCGGTACGCGAACACGCTTTCAAGATTGCCGTACGCGACGGCCGCCGCTCGATACTCATGCGTTTGCGATTGGTCGGTCCCGAGAAAAAATCAAGGCTATCGACTCGACGCTAGTCGGGATACCGGGCGTACGGTATCGACTCGACGCTGGTCGGGATCGGGCGTACGGTAGCGTACCGGTCGCCATAAGGTCCGGGCGGTGCCGGCTGAGAGAGACGCCTGCGTCCGGAAGAGGCGTTGCGCACTCCCGCCCCTCTCGTCGGAGGCGAAGGTGGTGATGGAAGATCCAGCAATCATCCGGCTCAATATCCGACACTATCAAGAGTTGCTCAAGCTTCGCAGCACGGCGGAAACGCGAGAGCAGGTGCTGAAATTGCTTGCCGAGGCGCAAGCGCAACTGGCCTTGGCAATCGCCGAAGCGGCCGGGCGGAAACGCTAGCTAATCAGTGACAACGGTAATGCGATGTATGTGATCATGATCGCGCCGGAATGTGCCCCGGTTGTGCAGGTCGGAGGATTGGGCGACGTCGTGTCGGGACTGAGCCGCGAGCTGGAGATGCGCGGCAACGCGGTCGAGATCATCCTGCCCAAGTACGACTCCGTGCGGTACGACCGCATCTGGGGATTGACGGTCGACTATCGTGACCTCTGGGTGCCGTGGTACGGCGGCGCGATCCATTGCACCGTTTATTTCGGTTTGGTGAACGGGCGCAAGTGCTATTTCATCGAGCCGCACTCGCGGGACAATTTTTTTCACCGGCCCGCGGCCTATGGCTACCGCGACGATGCGATGCGGTTCGCGTTCTTCAGCAAGGCTTCGCTCGAGTTCATGCTCAAGGCCAACAAACGGCCCGACGTGATCCACTGCCATGACTGGCAGACCGGGCTGGTCCCAGTCTTGCTGTTCGAGATTTATAAATTTCTCGGAATGGGGAACCAACGAGTGTGCTTTACGATCCACAACTTCCGCCATCAAGGGCAGTGCGGACCGGAGCTGCTGCGGGCTAGCGGGCTGGGGCGGCCCGAGTACTATCTCCACTACGACCGCCTGGGCGATAACTTCAACCACAATCTGTTGAACCTTACAAAAGCCGGCATCGTTTACTCGAACTTTGTCGCCACCGTATCCCCGCAGCACGCTTGGGAAGCGCTCAACACCGACCAGAACTTCGGACTGGGACACACGCTCTGGATCCATCGCGGCAAGTTCGGCGGGGTCCTCAATGGGGTCGATTACGACGTGTGGAATCCCGAGACGGATCCTTTCATCCCGCAGCGCTACACGGTCGGGTCGCCGGACCTCAAATACCGTAACAAGCGCGCACTGCGCGAGCGGCTGTGGCTGCGCGAGGGCTTCAAGCCGATCGTGGCCTATGTGGGTCGGCTCGACAGCCAAAAAGGCGTTCACCTGCTGCGCCACGCGCTTTTCTACTCGCTGTGGAACGGCGCGCAATTCGTATTGCTGGGGCCGAGCCCCGAGCCATCGATAAACGAGTATTTCTGGCACCTCAAAAACCATCTTAACGACAATCCCGATTGCCATCTCGAATTGCGATTCGATGCCGAGCTGGCCCATCTCGTTTACGCGGGCGCAGACTTGCTGGTCGTGCCGAGCCACTTCGAACCGTGCGGTCTCGTCCCGATGATCGCGCTGAAATACGGGACGGTTCCGATCGTCCGCGCCGTGGGCGGTCTTGCCGACACGGTCTTCGACCGCGACTATTCCTCTCGTCCCGACGAGGCGAGGAACGGTTATGTGTTTGATCACTTCGATTACCCGGCCATCGAGTCGGCGCTGCAGCGTGCGCTGGGATTGTGGAATTCCTATCCCGGCGAGTTCCGCAAGCTTATGGTGAACGGGATGCGGTACGACTATTCGTGGAACCACCCTGGCCAGCATTATGTCAACATCTACGAGCACATCCGGCATAAATGAGCCGCTGGCCGGAAAGCGGCGGAGAAGAGACGAGGGCTGGTGAAAATCATGAATTCTCTAGCTGCGGTCGTTAATGGGCTGCCCAATATTTGCGGCGCGGAGAGCGTCATCGAGAACGCGATCAGGAGCGCGAGCGGCCGCCCGGTGGATCTTAGCGAGAGCAAGTTTGACCTCTCACGCATCCGGAGCGCGTGCGCGATCGCCCTGCACATGCATCAACCGCTGATCCCCGCGGGCGGGCCAGATATTCATAGTGCCGAGCTCGTCAGTAATCTGGGGCAGATGATGGCAAGCGCAAGCGATGAGCAGCGCTACAACGCCGGTATCTTCCGCTGGTGCTATAAACGGATGGGGGAGTTTATCCCGCAACTGGTCGAAGAGGGAAAGCAGCCGCGGGTCATGCTGGACTACTCGGGCACGCTGCTCTGGGGCCTTCAGCAACTGGGGCTCGATGACGTGCTTGGGAACCTGCGCGCCATTACGTGCGAGCCGCGTTACCGCGGCTGCGTCGAGTGGCTCGGATCTGCCTGGGGGCATCCCGTGGCACCGTCCACCCCGGTCCAGGATTACCGGCTGCACGTACGCGCATGGCAGCACCATTTCGCCGCACTCTTCGGCCTAGAGGCGGTTACGCGCGTGCGCGGCTTTTCTCCCGCCGAGATGGCGTTACCCAACCATCCAGACGTGGCCTATGAATTCGTGAGGACGCTGAAGGAATGCGGCTACCGTTGGGTCCTCGTGCAGGAACATACCGTCGAACGCCCGGACACCGGCGCCGGACCCGAGCGCAAGCACCTACCGCATCGGCTCGTATGCCGTAACTCGCAGGGCGAGACCGCCGAAATCATCGCGATCGTCAAGACTCAGGGCAGCGACACCAAGCTGGTGGCGCAGATGCAGCCCTATTATGAGGCGCGCGGACTTTCACGATGGGATCTCGGAGAGAGATCGGTTCCACCCCTGGTGACGCAGATCGCGGATGGCGAGAACGGGGGAGTGATGATGAACGAGTTTCCCGCGAAGTATATCGAAGTGGTGCGGGAATGTTCGGGCTCCGAGACGCCCCTGGTCAACGTCACCGAGTATCTCGATCACCTCCTTGCGATGGGCGTCAGGGAGGCGGATATGCCGCCCCTGCAACCGGTCTTTCAGTCGCGGATTTGGAACCGTTTCGAGCCCGGAGATGGCGCCAAGAAGCTCGCCGATGTGATCGAGCAATTGCATAAGGAGGATTCGCGATTTCAGGTGGAAGGGGGAAGTTGGACCAACAACATTTCCTGGGTGAAAGGCTATGACAGGCTCCTCGGGCCGATGGAAGCGCTGAGCTCGCTCTTTTACGAGAAGGTGCTCAAACCCGGTTTGCCGACGGACGAGCCTCGCTACCGCAAAGCTCTGTTCCATCTGCTGGTTTCCCAAACCAGCTGTTACCGCTATTGGGGCGAAGGCATCTTCGTCGATTACGGCCGAGAGATCTGCCGCCGCGGCAGCGAAATCTTGACTCACGACTTCTGAACGCGCGAGCCGCCGCCCAATCTGCGGCATGGCGATGCCCGGCAATCCCGCGCCGGTACGGAAAATTCTCGGGCTGCGGCAACACGCTCGGCGGCGCCGATCTCTAACAGCCGACCGGTTGCGAATTCCGGTCGATCATCGCACCGGCGCGCCGGCGGGGGTCTCCGCGACCCGGTCTCCCAATCGACCCAATCCGATCGCCCTGGATCGCATCGAAGTGCTGGAATTGGACGGCCCGCGTCGCCTGAAGCTATGGCCGCTCGAAGCCATCGACGGCGCTCCGAGCATCGATCCGAAGCCGGCAATGCGCACGACGAAGGACAATCGAGCCTAGACGCCGAAGGTGAAGCGGCTGCCGAGGTTCGAGGCGACGATGCGATCGGGCATGCGGCGGCGCATCGCCTCGATGAAGCCGGCGCCGGTGCAATGCATCGGCACGACGACATCGGGCGCCAGCGCCTCGAGTTCGCCGACCGTGTGCTCGATGTAATCCGCGGGCGCCATGCCGAGGTGGAACCCGCCGATCACGGCGTGGAGCCTGTCGACATTGGCGACCTTCATCGCGGTCTTGACGGTATTCACGATCCCGGTATGGCCGCAGGACGAGATCACGACGAGGCCGCGCCCCTTCACGATGTAGCACGTGCCGTGCTCGTCGCGGTGCCGGTCCAGCACCAGCTCGCCTCGCCGCTCCGCCGCGGTGAAATGATCTTCGCTCCTGACTTTCGTGCCGCCGGTGATCGTCTCGAACGAGGTGCGCTCGATCTCGCCGGTGGTGAAGGGTCCGTCGAGCGCGTGCGGCGCGCCGCAGCACACCGGCACGACGTTTTGCGCCGTCAGCGCGATGCGGTCGAGCGCGCCCCACGAGATCGACGGCTTGCCGTCGCGCGCCGCCAGCCATTTCTCGCGGAAGATCGTCTCTCCGCCGACATAAAGCGCCATTTCGGGCCGCATCTCCATCCGGTGCTGGTTCACGAATCCGACGAGTCCGCCGTAATGATCGCGATGGCCGTGGCTCAGGATCAGCCCGTCGATCTTCGCGGCCGCGATGTCGAGCAGGCCGAAATTGCGGTTGAGGATCTCGGGCGTGTAGCCGAAATCGAGGAGATATTGCGCCTTCGCTCCGTCGCGCATCGGATTCGAGATGGAGCGACAACCCCCATTCGCCGGCGAGGGTGGTCATCTGCCGCCCCGGAATTTCGCCGACATGCTCGATCGCGACGGCCGGGTGCGCCGCTTTCGGCAGGAATCGCTCGTAATGGGAATCGACGACGACGCGGACCGAGAGCAGGTCAACGACGGGCGGGGCAAAGCTGTTTGAAGGGTTCATGGGGGCACACTCCAAGTAGGCGGCGGCGTTCAGATCTTCGGGACGACATCCTTGACTGCGCCGGCCCATCCATTGTGCGTCAGATCGAAAACCACGCCATCGGGATTGCGGTATTTGGCCTCGTAGAAGGAATTGGGAGAGGTCGGCCGGCCGCTCAGATAGGTGCCGCCGGCTTCGACGACTTTCTTCTCGGATGCATCGAGATCGTCAACCCACATGCCGAAATGCGCAACGCCAAGGCGCTCGTTTTCCGATTCGACCTTCAACAGAGCGACGTTGACCACCCCGTCCGAGACATAGAGGCCGCGCCGCGCCTTGCCGACCACCTTCATGTCGAACGCCGCCTCGAAAAAGTTGGCGGATTGCTCGGGATCCTGGACGACGATGGCAATGTGACGAAGCTTGGCCATGGCGATGATCCGTGCTCTTGCGAGCGCATGCATGGAACAAGCCGCGAGAATAGCCGATCCTCGCCCGGCGGGTCAGGATTTCTTGGAATCGAAGGTCCAGGTTGGGTCCGTCCAGCCCTTGAGGTCGTAATCGTTCATGCACCGTTCCGCCAGCTTACGGCACTCGTCCATGATGCCGCGCTGCTGGGCGAAGGTGAGCACATCGAGACGCATCTGCTCGTTGTTGCCCGAATAATTGCGCTCGTAGAGTTCGTGCCGGCCGCCGAACTCGGTGCCGATCGCATCCCAGATGAGCTTGAAGAGCTTGATGCGCTGCTCCGCCGAGCTGTCCGAGCCGCGGTAATACCGGTCGAGCAGCGGCCGCAATTCGGGGTTCTCGAGGTCCTTGTAGCTCGACGGCGTGACGATCGGGGCGCCGCCGAGGATCGTCTCGAACACTTCCTTGATGCGCGGCCACGCCATCGTGGCGAAGAGCCGCAGGGTCGAGGCGTATTCCAGCTTCGGCATCACGGAGCCGCCGGGCCCCGGTTGCGGATCGAGGCACATGGCGGTGGTCAGGCCCCAGACGAGATTGCGCCATGCCACGACCTCGCCCAGCAGGGTCTGAACGCCGCGGAAATCGTCGGTGCCGTTGGCCGCGAGGGCTTTCGCAAGGAGCCCACACATGAGATCGAGCTTGACGCCCAATCGCGTGCCGGCCTGAAGGTTGTAGCGGTTGAAAAAGCCCGAGGCGGCGTAGAAACCCCGCGCGCGCTCGATGTCGCGGTAGACCAGCACATTCTCCCAAGGGATGAAGGCGTTGTCGAAGATGATGACCGCATCGTTCTCGTCGAACCGGCTCGACAGCGGATAGTCGAAGGGGCTGTGCGCGGCGCGCTCGTAGGATGGCCGGCAGATGAGCTTGCAACCGGGCGTATCCATCGCCGCGATCAAGACGAGCGCGAAATCCTCGGCCTTGCCTTTCTCGAGCTGGACGGCGCTGTTCTGGGCGACGAAGGTGGCGTTGGTGAGGGCCGAGCCGGTCGCGAGCATCTTGGCGCCGTTGACGACGATGCCGCCATCGGTTTCCTTTACCACGTGAACGAACACGTCGCCGACTTCGTGCACCGGCTTCTTACGGTTGACCGGCGGATTGATCAGGACGTGGTTGAGGAAGAGGCCCTTCGAGGCGTAACGCTTGTACCAGGCGAGGCCGTTTTCGGTATAGGGCGCGTAGAATTCGGGCGTGGCGCCCAGTGTCGCCATGAAAGCGGCCTTGTAATCGGGGGTGCGCCCCATGAACCCGTAGGTCATGCGCGCCCAAATCGCGATCGCGTCGCGCGCGGCCAGCAGCTCCTGCGCCGTGTAGCTCGCGGTGAAGAAGCGATGGGTTCGGATGCCGTGCCGATCGACCATCGTGAGCGCGTCGCTTGTCGCGGGATCGTGCAGCGCATCATAAAGGCGCGCGATCGACCGCGCGGCGTTGCGCGAGGCGGGGTGGGTGGTGACGTCCTTGACGCGCTCGCCATAAATGTAGACTTCGCGGCCATCGCGCAGGCTTTCAAGATATTCGCGCCCTTCCATCAGCGCGCCCGACCGTGTCGCAGTTTTTTCGCTCATGGGAGAGATCGCCTTCGGCTAGGAGGGAAGACTTGCGAGAAAGTCCAGCACGGTACGGTTGAAGGTATCGACCTGCTCGATATTCGGGAGATGGCCGGCCGCTGCGATGATCGCCAGCTTCGACCCCTCGATTTCGCGGTGGAGCAGTTCCGCTGCCGGAACCGGCGTACCGATGTCGAGCGCGCCCACGACGATCAGCGTCGGAACCTTGATGCCGGACAAGATCGACGACTGGTTCATCTTCTTCAGCGCCTCGGCGCAACCCACGGCGCCATCGACCGAGGTCTTTGCGATCATGGCGCCCAATTTGGCGACGATCTCGGCATGTCGCTCGTAGTAGGCCGGCGTCAGCCAGCGCGTTGTCATCGGTTGAACGAACGCCGCCGTGCCTTCGGACGTGGCCAGAGCGATGCGGTCGTCCCATGCCGATTCGGGCGGCAAATGGCACGCGGTATCGCTTAAAATGAGGGACAAGAGACGGTCGGGATCGCGGCTCGCCAGGAGTTGGCCGACGCCGCCGCCCATCGAAAGGCCGAGAAAATGGACGCGCGCGATGCCGAGCGCGTCGAGCAGGCCGATGACATCGGCGACCAGCAAATCGATCGAATAGGGAGGGGGGCTTGCCTGCGTATCGCCGTGGCCTCGCGGATCGTATCGCAGGAACTCGGTACTTCGCGGCGAACGCGGGCACCTGGAAATCCCACATGCCGTAATCGGTCAGGAAAGAGTTGCTCAGCATGATGACCGGCGCATCCGCCGGCCCTTCGAGACGGTAGCTCACATCGATTCCGTTGGCCGCGATCCGGCTTGTCATCGCTTCACTTGTGATGCTGGCGCTGCTGTTCGTTTCGGCGGCTTCGTTCGGCGCGAATCTGCCCGGATCGCGGCGATCCGGCGCAAAAGCACCGATCCTAGTCCGCGTCCGTCGGCGCCGCTGCTTTTGCCGCACGGGCGCGGCGCTCCGCGAAGCGCGGAACGAGGCTTCGCTCCGGGCTGACCACGTTATCCGACATGCCGGGGCGGCGTTGCGTGCCCGCCCAGCCATTGTGGACGAGGTCGAGAACCACGCCGTTGATGTCGAGGAATTTGACCTCGTAGGCGGCGTTGTGGCGGTAGTCGGGCTCGCCCATGAGCCATCGACCGCCGGCCTGTTCGATGAGCTTCTTGGTCGCCTCGACGTCGTTGACCCAGATGCCGAAATGATGAAGGCCGACGAAATCCCGGCCCTTGCCCTGCGATGCAGCGTCGGATTTGTAATTGAGAAGGGCAAGGCCGATGACGCCATCGGACAGGAACACGCCTTCGGCCAAACTCGAATTCGGTCTCGCCGACGGCTTCGAAGCCGAAGATGCTCCGATAGAATTCGGCCGTCGCCCAGGGATCGGGAACCGACATCGCAAAGTGACGAAGCTCGCCCCGGCGATTGGGGTCTTGGACGAGGCCGCGCGCGGCCATTGCTTTCGCCGCACGGACGCGGCGCTCGGCAAAGCGGGGCACGAGGCTGCGCTTCGGGCTCGCTTCATTGTCGGGCCGTCCCGGCCGGCGCTGCGTGCCCGCCCAGCCATTATGGACGAGGTCAAGGATGACGCCATTGATGTCCAGGAACTTCACCTCGTATTGGGCATTCTGGCGATAGTCGGGTTCGCCCATGAGCCATCTTCCGCCGGCCCGCTCGATGCGCTTCTGGGTCGCTTCGATATCGTTGACCCAGACGCCGAAATGGTGGAAGCCGACGAAGTCCTTGCCGCGTCCCTGCGCGGCTTTCTCGGATTTGAAATCGAGAAGCGCCATCCCGAAGACGCCATCGGACAGAAAGACGCCTTCCGCGAGGCTCGAATCCGTCTCGCCCGCCACCTCGAAGCCGAAGATGGTCTTATAGAATTCGGCCGTGAGCCAAGGGTCGCGGGTCGCAATGGCTATGTGACGAAGTTCGCCCATGGATCGTCCTTCCCCAGCATGTCGCCACACGCGCGCCAGACTCGATCGAGCCTGCCGCTCGCGGCGCGCTTCGCAATCGTCCGGCCGCGATGCGAAAGCGGTCGATTGCGCGCATCATCGCCGGCACCCCATCGCGATGCAAGAGGGCGGGTTCAACGCCCCTGCCTGCCGCTCTTGAAACCGCGCGCCGCTCTCATCTCGCTCCAATACCATGTGATACCCGCCCCTGGTGGTCGGGCTCGAAATGCGCGAGAATTGAATGCCGCGAAACTTCTATCCGACGAGGATTCCATGCCCTACGAACTCGATCGCTTCATCGCCGACTGCCGCGCCGTTCTGACCCGCGATTCAGGGCCGGCGGGCCGCGAGGAGGTGCGCCAGGATCTCGAGCGTCTGCTGTCCGAGCCGGCATTCATCGCCCGCTATTGCGAGGCCGCGAAACCGGGGCTTACGGTCTTGTACGAGGACCCGAATTTGGGCTTCCAGGTTCTTGCCCATGTCAACGGAAAGGCGCGCGTCTCGCCGCCGCACGATCACGGCAAATCCTGGGCGATCTACGGCCAGGCAACCGAGTATACAGACATGGTCGAATGGGAACGCGTTGACGACGGCAGTGATCCGGCGAAGAGCCAGCTCAAGCCCGCCAAGAAATATCGGCTGACGCCCTCTCATGCCGGCATCTATCAGGATGGTGCGATACATTCGATCGACTATCCGGATAAGGCGGTCTTCATCCGGGTCACCGGCACGAATCTCGATCGGATTCCGCGCAACACGTTCGATCTCGAGACGGGAAAGGTCACTCAGATGACGCCGCAAGCGGCATCGTGAGGGTTCCGAGCTAGCCGAGGATCATGGAGCCGGTGCGGTGAAGATTGTCATACCGGATGACTACCAGGATATTGCGGACAAGCTTATCTGCTTCTCGCTCATCTCTCATCATGACGTCACGCGCTATACCGATTCGGTGCGCGATCTCGACACGCTGGTGAAGCGCCTGGCCGACGCCGATGTCATTGTCTCGATCCGCGAGCGCGTGCGTCTCACGCGCCCGCTGCTTGAGCGGCTGCCGAAGCTCAAATTGATCGCGCTGCTCGGCCGCACCGCCGGCACGATCGACTTCGCGGCGTGCACCGAGCTCGGAATTCCGGTCGCCATCGGCGTCAGCAACTCGCCGGAATCGCCGGCCGAACACACGGTGGCGCTGATCATGTCGTCGCGCCGCAACATCACGCGGGAAGCGGAAGGCATGAAGCGCGGCGCCTTGCCCGCCACGATCGCGCATCGGCTGCGCGGCTCGACGCTCGGGATTTTCGGCCTGGGCGCGATCGGCGAGCTGGTGGCCGAGGCCGGCAAGGGAATGGGCATGGAAATCCTGGTCTGGGGCCGGGATACGTCGCGCGCCAAGGCGCGTGCCAAGGGCTACTCGGTCGCGGCAAGCCAGGCCGAGCTTTTCGCCCGCGCGGACGTCCTATCGCTCCATGTTCGGCTCGCCAAGGAGACGCGCGGCATTGTTGGGCCGGAAGATCTCGCGCGAATGAAGCCGACCGCGCTCCTCGTCAATAGCGCTCGCGCCGAGCTGATCCAGCCGGGCGCGCTGCTGGCGGCGCTGCGGCAGGGCCGACCCGGTTTTGCCGCGGTCGATGTTTACGAGGAGGAACCCGCGCCGGCCGACCATCCCTTCCTGTCGATGCCGAACGTTCTGTGCACGCCGCACAGCGCTTGGGCCGAATGGGACAATTTCGAGCTCTATTTCCGCGAGGCCTACGAGCAGATCGTCGCTTACGAACAGGGGCGGCCGCTGCGTCTTGCCAATCCGGCGGTGAAGTCGCGCGGCTGATCGCCGCATTTCGCACGTGATGTTTGAGCGCGATCAGGGCAAAGTCGGAGCGGCGGCGCCGCACGAGGGCGTCCTGACGGGGATGGTATTCATGGCCACGAACGACGCGACCGGAAGACTGCCGGCGAATACACGCCTTATCGACGCACATGCGCTGCGCGCGATGCTCGACGACGGCCAGGAGCTTGCGATCGTCGATGTGCGCGAAGAGCTCATCTTTTCCCAAAATCACCTGTTGCACGCCCGATCCGTCCCGCTCAGCCGGTTCGAGCTTTTGATCGCGCCACTGGTGCCGCGGCCGGCGACGCGGATCGTTCTCTGCGATGGCGGCGACGGCGGGGCAGAGCGCGCCGCGGCAATTCTGGCCGGCGCCGGGTACGGCAATATATCCATCCTCGCGGGCGGTTGCGCCGCCTGGCGGGATTCGGGCTTCGAGCTCTTCTCCGGAGTCAACGTTCCGAGCAAGGCCTTCGGCGAGTTCGTCGAACATTCGAGCGGCACACCGAGCATCGATCCGCGGGACCTTGCGCGGCTGATGACCGATCATGCCGATCTGGCTGTGCTCGACAGCCGGCCATTCGATGAATATTTCCGCGTATCGATCCCGACGGCGACGAGCGTTCCCGGCGCCGAGCTTGTCTTGCGCGTGCGCGACGCCGTGCCCTCGCCCGACACGACGATCGTGGTGAATTGCGCGGGGCGCACCCGAAGCATCATCGGCGCGCAGTCGCTCATCAATGCCGGCGTTACGAACCGGGTCGTCGCTCTGCGCAACGGCACGATGGGTTGGTCGCTGGCCGGTCAGGCTTGCGAAGCCGGCAAAGAGCGGCGGGCGCCCGCGGTTTCCGGCGCCGGGCTCACTGCGGCGCGCGAAGCCGCCGCGCGGGTTGCGTGTCGCCTCGGCGTGAAGCACATCGATCGCCCGACCCTCGAGCGATGGCAGGGAGAGCGCGCGCAGCGGACACTTTATCTCTTCGATGTCCGCGACCCGGCGGATTATGCGGCCGGACATGTCGCCGGCGCGATTTCCGCCCCCGGCGGGCAGCTCGTCCAGGCGACCGATCAATATGTCGGCACGCTTGGCGCCCGCATCGTCCTCGTGGATGATCTCGATGTGCGCGCGATCATGACGGCGTCGTGGCTGCTGCAGATGGGCTGGAGCGATGTCTATGTTCTGGCCGAGGCCGGCACTGAAAGCGGGTTTCCGAAGCCGCGCGCGCTCGGCTCGACCGAGCGCCCCGAGATCGCGATAAGCCCCGCCGCGCTCGCCGAATTGCTGGCAGGCGAGAACGCAACGGTGATCGATCTATCGCTCAGCCGGAATTTCCGCAAAGCCCATATCGCGGGCGCGTGGTTCGCCATCCGCTCGCGGCTCGCATTGGCCATGCCGAAAATTCGCCGCCGCGGAACTCTGGTGCTGACCTCGGAAGACGGCGTCGTCGCTTCGCTCGCGGCCGCCGAGGCGCAATCGCTGACGGGCGGTCCCGTCCGCGTCTTGGCGGGCGGCAACGCGGCCTGGGCGCGGGCTGGCCATGCGCTGGTGGCGGGCGAGGCCAACATGGCGGACGAAGCGGTTGACGTCTGGCTCAAGCCCTATGAGCGCGCCTCGAATACGTCGGACGCGATGGCGGAATATCTCGCTTGGGAAGTCGATCTGCTTGCGCGCATCGGGCGCGACGGCACCTGTCACTTTCGCCGCGTTCCGCCGCTCGAAGACTAAGCCCGCGACGGCAGGGATCGCCGAACCCAAAACACGGAATCGCGATGGATCTGGGAATCAAGGATAAGCGGGCGCTGGTATTGTCGTCGAGCCGCGGCATCGGGCTCGGCGTTGGCGCGGCCCTTGCCGCGGAGGGTGCTGCGGTCTTTCTCGTCGGCCGCAATCGGGAGCGGCTTGCTGCGGCTGCCGATAAGGTCAATGCTTGCGCTCGTGGAAACGCCACGCCGATCGTGGCGGATCTTGCGAAGCCCGCGGAGATCGAGGCGCTGGTCGCCGCAGTCGAGCGTACTGCCGGCGGCATCGACATCCTCGTCAACAATACGGGCGGGCCGCCGGCGATGCCGGCCGTTGCAATGACTGTCGCCGACCTCAGAACGCAGTTCGAGTTCATGGTCGCGTCCGTGATCGGAATCACCAACCGCTTCCTCCCTGGCATGCGCGAGCGCAAATGGGGCCGCATCCTGACCGTTGCCTCGTCCGGCGCGTTGCAGCCGATTCCCAATCTCGCCTTGTCGAATACGCTCCGCTTGTCATTGGTCGGCTGGAGCAAGACACTGGCCGCCGAGGTGGCCGCGGACGGGGTCACGGTCAATGTGATCCTGCCGGGCCGCATCCAGACCGAGCGCCTCAACGAAATCGACCAGCACACCGCCAAGGTCGCGCATACAACCCTCGAAGAGGTCGTCAACGCGTCGAAGCTCGCGATTCCCATGGGGCGCTACGGCACGATCGAGGAGTTCGGTGCGGTTGCGGCATTTCTGGCGGGTGTGCAGGCCGGCTATATCACCGGCAGCACTGTCCGCGTCGATGGCGGCTACATGCGATCGATCTGAGGCCAGCGGAGCCTTCATCCATCTGGCCCGCGCCGCTCGCCCTTGAGCACAAACAACAAGGCGCAGCTGTGGTTGATCCGATAAATCCACTTTAATTCGATACGAGCGCGCCATTCCCCGTTTCTTTTTGTTGATTTTTCGCGCCGATCTCTTTGTTAGGGTCGCGCGCTGAAGAAATAGATTGGGGCAAGCTGCCGCGACCTCTCGCATCGGCGATCGGCAATCACAGGGCGTCCCTTGCTGAAGCAAAATCCGCTCTCTCGAATGCTTCCGGGCGTGCTGCTTTGCGTCGGCGTCGCCTTGTTTGCCGGCGTTCTCCAGATCGCCGAACAGCGTCTCGTCGGAGAGGCTTATCTCGAAGCTCTGGTGCTCGCGATCCTGGTCGGCGTGGCGCTGCGCAGCCTATGGCGCCCCGGCGCCCTGTGGTTTCCGGGAATCCAGTTCTCCGCCAAACTGTTGATCGAAATCGCGGTGATGCTGCTCGGCGCTTCCGTCAGCGTGCACACCGTCCTGGCGATCGGCCCGCCGATGCTGGTGGGAATCCTGGCGATCGTCGCGGTGGCCATCGCTTTCAGCTACGGCATCTCCCGCGTCATGGGCTTGCCGCGGCGCTTGGCCATACTGGTCGCCTGCGGCAATTCGATCTGCGGCAACTCCGCCATCGTCGCCGTGGCGCCGGTGATCGGCGCGGATGCGGACGAGATCGCCTCCGCCATCGCGTTCACCGCCGTGTTGGGCGTGGTCGTGGTGCTGGGACTGCCCTTGCTGGTGCCGCTGCTCCGTTTGTCGCTGACGCAATACGGCGTGTTGGCGGGGCTGACCGTCTATGCCGTGCCGCAGGTGCTGGCGGCGACCTTGCCGATCGGCGCTCTGTCCAACCAAGTCGGCACGATCGTGAAGTTGGTGCGGGTGTTGATGCTGGGTCCGGTGGTTCTGGCGTTATCGCTCTTCACCCGCCCGTTGCGCGACGAAGCCGACGAGGATGCGCCGCACCTCACCGCGGGAGATCGCCCAAAGCCGGGGAGTCCGGCGCTGCACCAGCTCGTGCCGTGGTTCATCGTGGGCTTTCTTCTGGTGGCGGCACTGCGCTCGCTCGGCCTCATCCCGGTGGCGCTGATCACGCCGATCACCTCCCTTGCCAACTTGCTGACCACGGTCTCGATGGCAGCGCTCGGCTTGGGCGTCGAGGTAGGGGTCGTCGCGCGGGCCGGCTTGCGGGTATCGGCTGCCGTGACGCTTTCGCTTATCGTGCTGGGCGCGATCAGCCTTGGGCTGATCCATCTCCTGGCCGTGGCCTGAGAACCTTTTTGCGCGAGGAACTCGGACGCGCGATTGGGCCGGCAGCATCCTCCGACTGCTTTGATCCCAAAGCCGGATCGGCACTCGATTCCAACGAACTCGTGGTCATCCGGCGATTGTCAGGCTAATATCGCTCGAGCAAAATCTGGAGGACGCTATGCCACATACGCTCGAGGAATTTGCTGCAACCTGTCATCGCCTCCTGTCGGAGGCCCCGGGGCCTGAGGGGCGCAAGAAAGTGTGCGCGGTTCTGCAGGAGTATCTCAAGGACCAGACCTTCATCGACAAAAATCTCGGTAAGGATGTGGGCGAGCGGAAGATTCTGTTCGAGGATCCGGAGCTGGGCTTCTGCATCTGCGGGCACAATTACGACGGCGCGCGAGCGAGCAATCCGCACGACCACGGCACCTCCTGGGCGATCTACGGCCAAGCGCGCGGCGAAACCGTCATGAGCGATTTCGCGCTGCTCGAGCCTGCCGGCGAGGGCAAGCGGGGCAAGGTAAAGTACGTGCACAGCTATCCGTTGAGGCCGGGCATGGCGCACCTCTATAACGAGGGCGATCTGCACGCGCCCAAGCGCGAAGGCTCCACCAGCCTCATACGCATCGAGGGCCGCAACCTCGATAAAGTGCGTCGGTTCGGCTACGAGCTGGTGCAATAGCGAAGAACCGAGCGCGAGCGTCTAGCGGGATCTGAGGGAGCCGAGCTTCAAGGCACGGCCTGCCGACGCCTTCCATCTCGGTTATTCGAGGGATATGATATCCGGTGTCCACGCGTGCGAGGCACTGGGGGCACGATGATCTTTCGCCAGCTGTTCGACCCGGGATCCTCGACCTACACCTATCTGCTGGCCGACGCGGTGACGCACGAGGCAGTGCTGATCGATCCGGTGTTCGAGCAGGTGAGGAGGGATTCGGCACTCCTCAAGGAACTCGAGCTCAAGCTGTTGTGGACGCTCGAGACGCACGTGCATGCCGATCACGTCACCGGCGCGTGGCTCCTAAAGCGCCGTCTCGGCAGCCGCATCGCCCTCGCGCGCGCCAGCGGCGCCGAGGGCGCGGACCGCTATCTCGTTGCCGACGATGTCGTGGAGTTCGGCGCGCGCCGCCTCATGGTGCGCGCTACGCCCGGCCATACCAGCGGCTGCATCACCTATGTGCTCGACGATCGCAGCATGGCCTTCACCGGCGATTGCTTGCTGATACGCGGCACAGGCCGCACCGATTTCCAGCAGGGCGATGCCACCGCGATGTTCCATTCGGTTCGCGAGCAGATATTCTCGCTGCCCGATGAATGTCTGCTCTATCCCGCGCACGATTATCGCGGCCTCACCGTGACCAGCGTCGCCGAGGAGAAGCGATTCAATCCGCGGTTGGGTGGCTCGATCGGCTTAGGCGACTTCACTGGCCACATGGCGAATTTGAAGCTTGCGCATCCGAAGCAGATGGATGTCGCCGTGCCGGCCAATCTGCATTGCGGCCGGCCGGAAAACGACCGTCTCGCCGCTGCCGATCCCGGCTGGGCGCCGATCACCTACACATTCGCGGGCATCTGGGAGATCCAGCCGCACGCGCTCGAGGAATATAGCGGGCCGCTGCAGATCCTCGACGTTCGCGAGCAAGCTGAATTCGCCGGCCCCTTGGGCCATATCGACGGCGCGATCCTGATTCCGCTCGGCGAGCTTGCCGCCCAAATCGGCGAACTCAAGCGCGACTGCCCGATCGTCGCGGTCTGCCGCGCCGGCAGCCGCTCGGCCCAGGCGATCAACATCCTCAAGCAAGCCGGCTTCACCGACGTCGCGAATTTGGCTGGCGGCATGCTGCGCTGGCGCGCCGAAGGCCATGCGGTCGAGGGTGGAAGCGTGTAATCCTGCAATCGGATTGGAGCGAAAGACAACCGGTGGGAGAAGGTCCCGTGGCTAACACCAAGCATCATCAAATCTTGATTGTTGGAGGGGGCGCCGCCGGTGTCACGGTTGCGGCGAGTTTGCGCCGCCGTGGACCGAGGTCGCTCGACATCGCCATCGTCGAGCCGTCCGATACGCACTATTACCAACCGTGCTTCACGCTGGTCGGGGCGGGGGCCTATGACATGGCCAAGGCCCAGCGGCCCGAACGCAGCCTTATCCCCGCGGGCGTGACGTTGATCCGCGGGTCCGCCAAAGCGTTCGACCCCGACAAAAACAGCGTCGCGCTCGACACCGGCGACACGCTCACCTACGACTACCTTGTCGTCTGCACCGGCGTGAAGCTGGACTGGGACAAGATCGAGGGCTTGTCTGCGACCTTGGGCAAGAACGGCGTATGCAGCAACTATTCGCCTCAGTACGCGCCCTACACCTGGCAATGCGTCCAGGGATTGAAGTCGGGCAGCCGCGCGGTGTTCACCCAGCCTCCACTGCCGTTCAAGTGCCCCGGTGCGCCGCAGAAAATCGTCTATCTGACGGCGGACCGTCTGCGCCGCGCCGGCGTGTTGCAGTCTTGCGACTTGCAGTACTTCGTGCATGCCCCCGTGGTGTTCGGCGTGCCGTTCTTCGCGCGTGAGCTGATGAAAGTGGTCGCGCGCTACGGCATCAAGGCGCATTTCCAGCAAAACCTGGTGGCGGTCGACGGCGCAGCGAAGACCGCTACATTCGAGGCCGTGGGCGGCGACGACAAGGGCAAGCGGACGACTGTCACGTTCGACATGCTGCATGTCTCGCCGCCGCAAAGCCCGCACGATGCGATCGCGAAAAGCCCATTGGCGAACGCGGCCGGCTGGGTCGAGGTCGATCAGAGATCGATGCAGCACGTCCGCCACCCGAACGTCTTTTCTTTGGGCGACGTGTGCTCGGCGCCCAATTCCAAGACCGCCGCGGCCGTGCGAAAGCAGGCGCCGATCGTCGTGGGCAATCTTTTGCACATGATCGCCGGCACGCCGGTGGAGGCGGGTTACGACGGATATGCCTCGTGCCCGCTCACCACGGCCTATGGCAAGGTCATCATGGCCGAATTCATCTATGGCGGCAAAGTCACGCCGTCGCTGCCTCTCGATCCGGCGAAGGAGCACTGGATCTGCTGGTGGATCAAGGTCACCGGATTGCCGTTCTTCTATTGGCACTACATGCTCAAGGGCCATGAACGGTTTCTCAAGCATGACACGGCGTTCAAAGGCGACGCCGCGTGAGACCGCCAAGCCTCTAGCGCGCGGTCCATTCAAGTTGAATCGGACCGCTGCTCTAGATTATTGATTTCGTCGCATGCTCGTCACGGCGCCATCCATGCCTGCGCGCATGGCAATGACGGCTCCCCAGCCGGGTCTTGCCTTGAAGCGGCGCCGCCCGGCAGACAAGTGCATTACTCGGCGCCGGCTTTTATCGGCTCCTCGACGACGGGAAGCGTGCGCGGCCGGCGGCCCGTGAGCTGGTGGCCGTCGTCGCGTTTCAGCTTGCGGAAGCCCCAGGCCGAAAGCACTTCGGTCAATCCGACCATGCCGAACACGAGGCCGAAATCGGCGGGCACGATATGCCCGTGGCCGATGACGGCCAAGAGCGTTGCCGCAATCCCGATGCCCGCGCTTTGCGAGAGGCGCTGCGCCACTTCGGAAATGCTGGTAGCGGCGCCGCTGCGCTCGAGCGGGAGATCCGCGAAGACGAGCGCGCCGAGAGCCGAGAAATGAACGGAACGCAGAAGTCCGAAGAAGAAGAGATAGATCACGATCACATAGGCCGGCGTATCGGCGTGAAAAATCGACATTCCGGCGAGGAGAATGCCGAGGATGCACGCATTCGCCATCAGCGCCGCGCGGATGCCCACCGCGCGCAATAGTTGCGGGACGCCGACGCGCGTCGCGAATGAACCCACGGTGGTGACGAAGGTCAGCAGTCCGGAATGGAGCGGATCGAGGCCGAACCCGACCTGGAACAACAGCGGCAGGAGAAACGGCGCCGCGCTGATCCCGAGCCGCGACACGCTCCCGGCGAGAACGGCGATGCGGAAAGTGCGGATGTCAAAGAGGGTCAAATCCAAGACCGGATCGGCGCAGCGTTTCGCATGCTTCCCGTACGCGAACAGTGCGAGCGCCGCCAGGACGACGAGCGCGGCTTGCCACTGGTACGCAATCACGTTGCGGCCGAGATTCTCGACCGCGAGCTGCGCCAGCCCGAAACCGAAGCCGATGATGACGAAGCCGCGGAAATCGAACGCGGGCGGGCGCGGCATCGGCACCTCTTCGATGAGGCGTAGAGGCCAAAGTCCGAGAATCCCGATCGGCACGTTGATGAAGAAGATCCAATGCCACGACGCGTAGGTTGTGATCAATCCGCCGACGACGGGGCCCAGCATCGGCCCGATGGTAGCCGGCACCATCATGTAGTTGATGGCCCGCATGTATTGGTCCTTGGGAAAGGCGCGCATGAGAACGAGGCGGCACACGGGAACCAGCAGGGCGCCCCCCATTCCCTGGACGATACGCATGGCGACCATGAGGGTGAGGCTGTCGGCAAGGCCGCACAGCAACGAGCCGAGCGTGAACGTGATGATCGCCGCCGCATAGACCGGACGGACGCCGAAGCGGTCCACGATCCAGCCACTGATCGGGATGAAAACCGCTGCGCTCAACAGGTAGCTGGTGATCGCGAGGCTAACCTGCGGAACCGAGATGTGCAGGCTTTGTGCGATCTGCGGCAGAGAGGTGCCGATGATGGTCGAGTTGAGTTTTTGCATGAAGGCGCCGCCCGCCATGACAAAGGGAAGGATGGACGAGGGCTTAGGCAAAAAAAGACCTCTGAGCTTCTTGGGGGCGCCGGGGACTGATCATCATAGGGCCGATGCGCCGAAATTGCTGCGCCAGATTACCCCGAGACGGCCGGACGGATCGCCGCAGGGTGCGGCCGGTCCGGCCCGCGTCAACCGCTCGTTCCTTTCCACGTCCAGGATGATTTCTTTCCTTCTCGCCGATCAACGCTCGAGGCGAATTCGTGCCGCTCCGAGGGAAAGCAAGAGGGATTATGCAGCGCCGAGAGGCGCGTCCTTTGTTGACGTGCGGCGCCCGTCACGAGGATGAATCATGTCTTCATGGGGAATCCCGCGACCATCTTCCCCTCCTCGCGAAGCCTCGATTTTCTATCCGCGGGTCGAGAGCTGCATCGGAAGCTCGGTGCCGAGCCCCATGCGACGGGCGCGGTTCCAGCACATCTCGGCGACGACAACGTCCTGCAACCCCGACCCGGTCGACTTGTACATGACGATGTCGTCCGGCGCGCGCGGGCCAGCGACGTTGCCCTGCACAAGCTCGGCGAGCGAGACGGTCTTGGCGGCGCAGTTGACGCCCGCTCGGTGCGCCGCGATCATGTCGCCGGTGCCCTCCAGAACCTCCTCGATCCCGTCGGCGACGATGAGGCGCGCCCGCCGGGCAACCTCGGCGTCGATCTCGACGTGCTCGGGCAGGCTTGCCCCGATCGAAGCGATCGTCGTGCCGGGCGCGAGGTCTTTGCCGAACAGCACAGGCGATCCGTCGGGGGTGCGCGTGGCCGCGATCACCAGCGTGGCGCCCCTCACCGCCTCGTTGGAAGACGCGGCCGGCGTTGCCGAGATGCCCGCGTTGTCCTTGGCATGACGACAGAAGGCGGCGCGGTGTTCCGGATCGGGACTGAACACGCGGCAAACCCCGATGCGCCGAATGTGCGAGAGCGCGAGGATGTGGTGTCTCGCCTCCTCGCCCGATCCGATCATCGCCATGACCGGGATGTCCTTTGGCGCGAGGCGTTCGAGCGCGACGCAGGTGGTGGCGGCCGTGCGCGTGCCGGTGATACGCCGTCCGTCGACGAGGCAAACGAGCGCGCCGGTCTCTTGATCCATGAGCGGGATGGCGTAACGCACGCGTCCGGAGGACGACCGGGCGAAGAGTTTGGTGCCCATCAACCGGCCCTTGGGAGAGACCGCGACCAGCGAGCGCATCCAGATCGGGCCCTTGCGCGCCAGCACGCGCTCGGGCGCCATCGCCGGGTCGGTGAAGGCACCATAGGCATCGGCGAGCGCTGCGATCGCCTCGTCCCAGTCGAACGCCCGGGCAACGTCATCGTTCGAGAGGAAATACGCGGGCGCGAGGTCGAGAGCGCCATTCATGGTATCGCTGCCGCGTCGGCTTGGGTGTAAGAAAAAAGGCGCTGCTGCACGCGCTCGAGGTGCGTTCGCATCAAACGCTCGGCGTCGTCCGGATCTCGATCGCGAATCGCGCCCACGATGTCCTCGTGATGAGCCGTGTATTCGAGCCGCAGTTCGTCCGCCAGCATACGCGTTTTCAATCTTCCCCACACGTCCTTGTGCTCCGGCAAATTGATCGCCTGGTACAGTTCCAGCAACAGGCTGTTGCGCGAGGCTTGCGCGATCGTGCGGTGAAGCTTCAAGTCCATGAGCTGCCATTGCCGCCGATCATCCGTCGCCCGCGCGGCCTCGAGGCAGGAATCCATTTGATCCAGATCGTGGTTGCTGGCGCTGACCGCCGCAAGCCGGGCGAGCCGCGGCTCGAGCGCGAGACGCGCTTCCATGAGCTCGCGCGGGTTAATGGAATGCATCACCGTCGCAGGCGCGTCCGAATGGGGGTGCGCCCCGATGAACGTGCCTTTGCCGACGTGTCGCCAGATCATGCCTTCCTTCGCGAGCTGGGCGAGCGCGGTCCGCAACTGGGCGCGCGTCAGCCCCAGCTTCTCGGCGAGTTTCGGCTCCGGCGGCAGTCGGTCCTGGTCGCGATAGCTGCCGGTATCGATGTGTTCGCGCACAGCGGCCACTCCGGTCGCGCGCCTTCCCATGGCTGAGTCTCCGCAATTGCAAACTCGCTCATTTTCGCCCAATGCTGCGAGAACGCAAGCCATAACGGCTTCGCTCGCAGGCGACCAGCCCACGGTACCGAGCCCTGTTGAACCGCGATCGCGGTGCGGAAGCCAGTAAAATTCGCGGGTGATTGCTGTATATTTCGTGCCCGTGTCTGACCCGTCGGCAACCGGATCGGGCCGCAGATCAACGGTCGGTTCAACGCTGATTGCGCACATTGCGCTAAACGATTTGACTCAATACTGAAATTGATGCGATTTTGATTGCTCGTGGGCCGGCATCGCTGCGCCGGGAACGTATCGCGGCTCACTCGGTGGAGGGACGAGGGATCATGGCGAGCTACCGGAAGAACGAGGCGCGCGACTGGGCGTGGCAGCATCTCAAGGGCTGCGCCAACGTCATCATCCCGTCTTACACGGCGGACTTGAGGGGCCTTAACGAGAAAGGCATCCGCCACGATGTTCGCAAATGCCTGGAACACGGCTTCACGGGCACGCTTCTCGTGTCGGAGACGGCGGTCACCCTAGACGAGTATGCCCAGTTCTTCGAGTGGTCGAACGATGAATTGAAGGGCCGGCTGAAGCTCATCCTGCACGCCGCGTTCAACAGGCTGGAGGAGAATATCGCGGCGGCGAAGGCGGCGGAGGCGAATGGCTGCGAGCTGGTGCTGCTGTCCTATCCAGCCAACTTCTACCCCGGCTCGCTGGACGACATCTACGACTATACCAAGGCGTTCTGCGATGCGACCAACCTCGCGATCCTTCTGTTCCCGGTGCCGCTGTGGGGCTTCGGTCGCCTCCACCCATCGGACATCCCGGCGCCGGTCATCCGCAAGCTGCTCGACAGCTGCCCGAACATCGTAGCCATCAAGGCCGAAGGCGGGATGCCGTCGATCATGGGCTTCGTCGAATGCTACCGCCTGTTCGGCAAGGAGGTCATCGTCGAATCGCCGCTGTTCGGCGATCTGGTGCCGCTCGCCCAACTTGTGCCGATCCAGTTCACCGGCACGTCCAACACCCACTATCTCGGCGCGACCGTGCCGCATGTGATGAACCTGCTGCAGGAAAAGAAGTTCGACGAGGCCACGGACATCTACTGGAAGACGCAGCCGGCGCGCGCTGCCGCAGGCGCGGTCAACGCCGCGTCTTCCGGCGGCCATTTCTTGAACCGGATGGTGTGGGCCTACCAGGGCTGGCTGCAGGGCTATAACGGCGGTCCGCTGCGCCAGCCGACCATGAAGATCCACGAGCAGCAAATGAACCAGCTGCGCACCGGACTGCTGCGCTCCGGCCTCAAACCGACCGAGGAGCCGAACGCCGCCTTCTTCGTCGGCCGCAATCCGGTCGAGTTGGTAGGCACGCGCCAAAGGCGGGCAGCGGCGGAATAGGCGCGGGCGCCCGACACCCCGGACGGCGTCAGAGCGCTCGCGATACTTCGCCGCGAGCGATAGCAAACCAGGCGGGCGCGCCGCCCAAGCGGCTAGGCGAAATGCCGCCCCTGCCATGCCGGAATTTGCGAAGTCATGGCCGAATGGGAGGTCAGGCGGGAGGTATGGCCGCCTTCACACCAGCGGCACGGTCAAGGGATTGTACGAGTAGAGCCAGTTGTTGCGATCGGCGCCTTCGTCGTGCCGGGCGAAGGCCGCCCTCATCTCTGCCACGGACCGCAGATGAAAGAGCGCGCGGTTGGCGCTCGATTGGGCGACGATCCGCGCGGTGCGTGCGAGACGATTGCGCTGATAGAGCTGAAGCGCGTCCGAGATCGAGCCCGACATTTCGAGCGCCCTCGTGAGGACGGCGCCATCCTCGATCGCCATGACCGCGCCTTGCGCCAGATAGGGCAGGGTCGGATGCGCGGCGTCGCCGAGCAATGTCGCTCGGCTGGTGCTCCAATTCGGTATCGCGGGCCGGCTGTGCAGCGACCAGCGATAGCACTGATCCCTGTCGGCGGCATCGATCACGGTCTGAATGATCGGATGCCAGCCTTTGTAATCGGCCTTCAAATTCTGCCACGGAAATTTCACCGTCCAAGCCTCCTCCGACACTTCGTCGGTTTCGACGAGGCCGACGAAATTGAGGAGAGCGCCCGCGCGCAGATAATAGCAGACCGCGTGGCCGCCCGGCCCCATGAAGACCGACATCACCGGCTCGAGCAATCCGCGCGGCAAGCGCTCGACCGGCACCGTGATGCGCCAAGCGGCGTCGCCGGTGTAGGTCGCGGGCACGTCGCCGGCGATCGCGGTGCGCACGACGCTCTTCAATCCGTCGGCCCCGATCAGCAGGTCGCCGCTTGCCGTCGAGCCGTCCGCGAGTGCCAGCTCGACGCCGCCGCCGCTTTCGCGGAAGCCGGCGACGCGGCGGCCGAGCCGAACGATGGCGGGATCGAACGAGCGCGCCCGCGCCGCGAGAATGTCGTGAAGGTCGGCGCGATGGAGCTGCGTGTAAGGAGCGCCATGCAAGCGCTCGTGCTCGTCCGACAGCGAAAAGCGCTGGATCACCTCTCCGGTATCATAGAGGCGAAACACATAGGCGCCGGGCCGCACGCCGACCTTGGTGATCGCCTCTTCGAGCCCGAGATGCCTGAGCACGTGCATCGCATTGGCGCTGATCTGGATGCCGGCGCCGACTTCGCCGAGCTGCGGGGCCTGCTCATAGATTTCGACCGCGTGACCCGCCTTCATCAAGCATGAGGCCCCGGCCAGGCCGCCAAGTCCCGCGCCGGCGACGAGGATCTTGTATTTCTTTGCCATCTTCTCTGCTCATTCGCGTTCCGGGGCCGCGGAAGCAAGCGGCCCCGCCCCTGGGCGATGAGCTTACGCCGCGGCCCGCTCTTCGCGCCAGAGGCCGAGTTTTTCCTGAACGACGCGATCCGAAGCGCAGAACAGAAAGCAATCGGTCTTCGCTTCGAAGCTTCGCCAAGTCCAATTCGGCACCGCCATCACGTCTTTCGCCCCAAACGACATGACGTGATCGCCGCTATGCACCGCGCCGCTGCCCTCGGCGACGGCCACGACGATCCCATCGGTCGAGCGCATGGCCTCGGTCCGAAAGCCGGCCGGCAGGTAGGTCATCCATGTCGCGATCGTCGGCATCGCCCACTCGCCGTCTTGCGGATTGGCATAGCGGAGCGAGACGCCGGTGTGCGAATCGGGCGCCGCGCCTCTCGCCGCCGCGAGCAGCGCCGCGCGCGTCCGCTCGTAAGGATAGTTGAACACCGGAGCCGTGAGGCCGTAAGGCTTGTCGCTTTCGAGCGGCAGCAGCCCTTCGCCATAGCGCGCCAGCGCGTCGCCCTCGGGGCGATGGAGAACTTGCCTCTTTTCATTGTGCCGCTCGGCAAAGCTGGTCTCGAAGAACTGCACCATCGGCGCATCGAGCACGTCGAGCCACAGCACCGGCATCGTCCCCTCATTGCCGTGGTCGTGGAACGCCCAGGGCGGCGTGACGATGAAGTCGCCCGGATGCATGGTCGTGCGCTCGCCGCCCACGGCGGTATAGCCGTTCTCGCCTTCGAGCACGAAGCGCAGCGCCGACTGGGTGTGGCGATGCGCGGGCGCTACTTCTCCGGGTAGCACCATCTGAATCCCGGCAAAGAGCGTGGGCGTGGCTTTCGACTGACCCGGAAAAGCCGGGTTTTCGAGGACGAGGACGCGGCGCATCGCCTCTTCGGCGGTCAGCAGCGCGCCGGCTTCGAGCATGAAATTCCGGACCTCGCGGTAACGCCACCGATGCGGCTTGGTGGTGACGTGCGGCTCTTGCGTGACCAGCGCGTTGACGACCTCCCACAACGGCGTCAGCGCGTGGGGCGCGATGCGCTCGTAGAATTTCCGTCTCTCCGCCGATGGCTCGGTTTTTGTCGGCGCCGTCGCGCTCTCGTTCGGCATGTGCGTCTCCATGGCGTTACTGATCTAACTTGAAATTTAGGGCTCCGCGAACGCAGCGAGCATTGATCTGGATCAAACGGTCGTGGCGTGCGGCGATTCGCTCGGCCGCAAGCGCATGCGTCGTTCCATGTTGCGATGCACGCGGAATGACGCGGCGAAATGTCACAATTGGCGGCGGTTTCGCAAAGGCATAGTTGATAAAGGAGAGGAAATGCGCGGCATCGGTGCCGAGGACGGAAAGGAGCGGTGGAACTCATGAAGATCATCCGTGTTGAAAGCGTGACCCATGGCGTCGACGATCTGCAAAACGCGATCAAATTCTACGAGGATTGGGGTTCTCGACTGCGTACAGCGCGGCACGCACGGCGCCGATTTCGTCCTGCCGTCCGGGCAATCGATTCAGATTTGCTCCGCCAACGATCCCGCCTTGCCGCCGGCCATTGAGTCCGGCTCGACCGTGCGCGAGGCGATCTGGGGCGTCAACTTCGTCCCGACTCTCGACGAGATCGCCGACGATCTCTCGCGCGACCGCGACGTGACGCGCGATTCGGCCAACGTCCTGCATACCAGCGACCCCAACGGCTTCGCCATCGGCTTCCGCGTTATCCGGCCCCACTCCGAGCCGGAAATGCCGCCGCCGTCGCGGGTCAATCATCCATTCAGCATGCCGGCGAAGGTGCACCCGAAGCGCATCGGCCATATCGTCTATTTCACCACCCGCGCGATGGAGCAAGAGACGGCCGAATTCTATATGAAGCGTCTCGGCTTCCGGCTGACGGATCACAGTCTCGATCTCGGCTATTTCCTGCGCGCATCGGGCGCGGCGGATCATCACACGCTGGGAGTATTCGGGTTTCTCGACCGCACCGGTTTCGGCCACATGGCATTCGAGGTCGCGAGCTTCGATGACATCATGGCGGGCGGCGCCTATTTGCAAAGCCATGGCTGGAAAGCCGCGACCAAGCCCGGCCGCCATGTCGTCGGCTCGAACATGTTCTGGAATTTCAAGAATCCGTGCGGCGGCCAGGCGGAATATTTTTCCGACATGGATGTCATGGACGATCATTGGCAGGCGCGGGTGTGGGAGAAACATCCGGGCTTGGCCTATTGGACGATGTGAGAGGGCTCCGGCTAGCGCCCCAAGCCGGCAAAGGACAGCGAATGGATACGATCTCGAGCGCGGTTACCGAAGCGAGCATCGCCAGGCTCGTCGACCGATTCTACGAGCGGGTGCGGGCGGATGACCGGCTCGGGCCGATCTTCGCGACGGAAATTTCGGATTGGGACCAGCATTTGAAAATCATGCGCGACTTCTGGTCGGCCGCGCTGCTGCGGACGGGCCGCTATCGCGGCTGTGTGATGTCGCCGCATTTCCGGCTGCCGATCGGATCGGAAGATTTCGACCGCTGGCTGGCCCTTTTCCGGCCGAGCGCCAGGGAAGCCTTGCCGGCCATGGAAGCCGAGCAAGCGATCGAATTCGCCGAGGCGGTAACGCAGATGCTGCGAAATGGCATCGCGCAATCGCGCTGAGGGAGTGGCGGCGGCCGGATGCCGGGGCGATCTCGGCCGGTCGGGCGAGATTCGCCGACGGGGCTGCGACAAATCAACGCTCTCGGGAACGCGCTTCGATCTCGGCGATTTCCGCCTCATCCACGAGAATCGTTCTCAAATAAATTTCCGTCAGCTCCGCGCTTACGCCTTCGCGCAGATAACCGCGGTAAAGCGCCACGCGTCGGCGCAGAATTTCCGCTTCTTGCCGGCTGCGGTTCGACACGAGGCCCCACCTTGGAACATGGCGGGCGATGTTCGGAGGAAACGCCTCCGGACCATATAAGCAATACTACGTATAGACCCCGATTCCTCCCTTGGGGGACGGTGACGGGCGGCAACAGCCTGCGAATTGCGGAAGAGGGGAAGCGCGAGACATGGCCGAAATCTTGGTCTGCAAGGAGGGCGAGCTGGGCGAGGGCGCGGTTCGCGTCGTGACATCCGGCACCGCCGAAATCGGCGTGATCCGCCACGGCGGAAAATATTACGCTTACCGCAATCATTGCCCGCATCAGGGCGGGCCGGTGTGCGAGGGCGTGAGAATGCCGGCGGTCCTCGACATCATCGCGCCGGACCGCACCTTTCTGCACCAGGATTTCGATACCAACGACATGCATATCGTCTGCCCCTGGCACTCCTACGAGTTCCATCTCGAGACCGGAGTCAGCGTCTGCGACGGGAAGATACGGCTAAAAAAATTCGACGTCGTCGAGAAGAACGGGGCGGTCTATGTCGACGCCTGAGGAACGCACGACGCAGATCGAAGCTCTCGCGGGCGAAGTTGTTGCCATCTTCAGCGACGTGCTGAAAGAAGATGCCCTGGGCGACGTGCCGGATGATGCGCTTGGACAGCTTTTTTCCAGCGTATTGCGGCTTTACGCCGCCAAGGTCGAAGCCGGCAACCTGCCGCGCGCCTTCGCCCGCGGCAGCGGAATTACCGCAACCGATGCGCTGATCGGCTGCACGGCGATCTTGCAGGCGACCGACATCAAGTTGTTCGATCTCGGGCACTGGCAGTCGATGACGACGATCGGCAAGCACAACCCCGAAGACGATTTCCCCGCTGCGTAGCCGCGGCCAGGCCAGGAGGAAGGTTTCATGGACACCGTTAGCTACCGCGATTTGTCGGTCGAGGAGTTCGACACGACCACTTTGCTGCACCACGCCAACGAGCAGGCGGTGCAACGCCGCTACGAGGATTTCCTCATCGTCGATATCGATGGGCACCACTACGAGACGCTCTCCTTCAAGGAGATCTGCGATTACATCGAGGATCCGGTGATGCGGAGCCAGGCGAAGTATCAGGGCTTCGGGGGCGGCGGCATCACGACCCCGAGCGGCTCCTATCAGGAGTTGAGCGGGCGGGTCACGCGCTATGCCGGCAGGAGCAAGGAAAAGACGCCGGCGACGACGACGACGCGCGACATCACCATCACCAAGCGCTGGATGGACGCGATCGGCATCGACCAGGTCTGCATGTTCCCGACGCCGATGCTGAGCCTTGGCCTCACGCCGCGACCCGAAGTAGAGGTGGCATTGGCGCGCGCCTATAATCGCTGGCTATGCGAGGCGGTTCTGGCGCACGAACCGCGGATAAAATCCTCGCTCTATCTGCCGCTCAACGATCCCGAGGCGACCTATCAGATGGTCAAGGATTTCGGCGGCAAGAAAGGCGTGATCGGCTTCACCATCTGCTCGCCCCATTACAAGGCGGTGTACGACAACGCCTATTGCAAGACGTATGCCCTCATCGAGGAAATGGGCTTGCCGCTCGTCTATCACGGCGCTTTCGCCTGGGGCCAGGACAAGAGCATCTCGCTATGCAACCGCTTTCTCGCGGTTCATGCGCTGGGCTTCAGCTGGTTCAACATCCTTCACTGCACCAACTGGCTCTGCAACGGCATGCCCGAACGCTTCCCGAAATTGAAGGTGGTCTGGGTCGAGAGCGGCCTCGCTTGGATTCCGTTCCTGATGCAGCGTCTCGACAACGAATACATGATGCGCAGCTCGGAAGTGCCGTTGCTAAGGCGCCGGCCCTCGGAATATATGCGCGAATTCTACTACACGACCCAGCCGATGGAGATGGTGCAGAACCGCGAAGCGCTCGAATTGACCTTCAAGATGATCAACGCGGAGACCCAGTTGCTCTACGCATCGGATTATCCGCACTGGGACATGGATCTGCCGAGCACGATCTACGACCTGCCGTTCCTGACCGAGGCCGCCAAGCGCAATATCCTGGGCGGCAACTCGAGGCGCCTTTTCAATCTCGATCCGATTCTCTCCGAAACCAAGACGAAACGGCTTGCTCAGCACGCGGCTCGATAAGGCCGGCGCAAGGGAACGGCAATCGTGGAGCAGATAGACATCTATCAGAAACTGGCGGCCAAATGGCTTGAGATCGCTCGGGAAGTCCGGCTTCCCGCGCTCAAGCAGTGCTACCGGTCGCGCGCGCTTCGCTATCGCAGGCTCGCCGCGACGCTCGAAGGCCGCGCCGCGCCGCAGCGAGCTTCTCCGGCGCGGCACGGCGATGTAGCAGGTGGAAAGGCCGGCGATGTTCACCTCCGAGGACAACGACGTGCTTTCCCATGTCGGCCCCGGAACGCCGATGGGCGCGTTGTTTCGGCGCTACTGGCTTCCTGCGCTTCTGTCGCGCGAGCTCGAGGCCAATGGTGCGCCGGTGCGGGTGCGGCTGGTCGGCGAGGATTTGATTGCGTTCCGCGACAGCGAGGGCCGGGTCGGTCTGCTCGCCGAGAATTGTCCGCATCGCGGGGCGTCGCTCTATTTCGCCAAGAACGACGATTGCGGCCTCAGGTGCTGGTATCATGGCTGGAAATTCGACATCGAGGGCAAATGCCTCGACATGCCGAACGAGCCGCCGCAGACTCAGTTCAAGGACCGGATCAGGCAGCTCGCCTATCCATGCATCGAGCGCAACGGCGTGGTGCTGACCTATATGGGCCCGGCGGACAAGAAGCCGGGCCTGCCCGAGCTCGAATGGCTGCTCGTGCCCGAGAATCAGGTCTATGTCTCGAAGCGGCTCCAGCAATGTCACTGGTTGCAGGGCTTGGAAGGCGATATCGATTCGGCGCATGTCGGCTTCCTCCATGGCGTCGAGACGATCCGCCGCGCGACCGAGCATGACATGACCGCCTCGCGCGATTGGCTGGCCAAGGACGCCCACCCGCAACTCGAGGTCGTGCAGCGGCCGAACGGGCTGCTGCAAGGGGCGCGCCGCGAGGCCGACGAGAAGAATTTTTACTGGCGCATCGGGGGGTGGCTTCTCCCCTGCTTCAGCGTCCTCCCGGGCTTTCCGGGCGATACGCCCTTGGGCGGCCATGCCTGGGTTCCGGTCGATGAACACCAAGTGTGGACCTTCGGCGTCTCGTGGCATCCGCAGCGGCCGCTGAGCGCGCGGGAAGCTCCAATTCTTCCACGAGGGAACGCCGACCGGCATCCACTCGACGATGATCCCCGGCAGCTTTACGGCCAAGCGCAATAAGACCAATGGCTATGCCGATCCGGAAGCGCCGGCCGCGAAGCAGCCCTGGCAGCGGATCACGATCTTCCAGGACCAGGACACCGCGATCACCGAAAGCATGGGCTGGGATTTCGACCGGTCGAAGGAATGTCTTGGCAGTACCGATGTCGTCATCGTCAACGCGCGTCGGCGCCTCCTCGCCGCGGCGCGCGAGCTTCAGCAGGGCAAGGACCCTCCCACCGACCCCAAGGGTTACCGGATGCGGGGCCTATGCTGCGTGCTGCCGCGCGATACGCCGTCTTGGGCGAACGCCGTCGCCGACGCGATCGACGCGCGGCCAGAGACCTTCCGTCCCTCGATCTGAAGGCGTCGCAGCCCGGATCGATCGCCCGCTGTTTCGCATCCGCCATTAGAATCGGCCAAACCCGCTAGAGCGACATCCGCGCAAGTCGAAAACTTTTTCGTCACCCCGCGCACGCGGGGGTCCAGAAACGTCCGCTTTCGCGGGCATGACGAGAAAGAAAGTAGGACCTCCCGATTCGGTTCGATCGGATACCGCTTTAGTTGAGCGGCCGGCAGACGTATGTCTCTCGTCGGCGCGGAACCGGGCTCTCGCTTTCGCAACCGATGTTTCGCCGTCACGCCAGGTCCAGCCGAGTCGCCCGGCCCTCGAAGTGGCAGCCGAAGTGCTTCTGGATCGGATGGTCTCTATCAGCCGGCGGCGCGGAACTCGAGAAATGACCGAAGCACACCGGCGCATTGTCGGGCATGGGAGAACGGAAGCCCGTGGCGCGCATGGCCGAAAACGTTGAGCTCCGCGTTAGGCAGGAGCCGGTGAAGTTCGGCCACGATCGGCACCGGAATGAATGGGCTGCCGTCGGGATGCAGCAGCAGCGTCGGGCAGACGATCTCCCTCAGTCTCGGCGCGAGGTCGGTGCCGATCAGGACGCCGAGGGCATTCAGGATGGATTCGCGCGGCCATTCTTCCTGTTGGGCGGCGAACCACGCCCGCCGCTCCGGGGAGAGCGCATCGTCATGAAAGCGGTCGCGCATGAATGCTTCGGACCAGCCCTTCACGCCGCCTTCGTCGAGCTGACCCCGCCAGACCTCGACGCGCTGGATCGATGCGCCAAGATGGGCGCCGTTGCTCACGGTGAGCGTGGCGATCCGACCCGGCCGCGCCAGCGCGGCGGCCAACGCAATCGTGCCGCCGATCGATTCGCCCACCAGATGGAAGCGCGTCAGGCCCGCCGCGTCGGCAACGGCAAAGAGGTCATCGACCAGCACGTCGAGCGACCATTTGAAATCCGCCGCTGGAACGTGCGATCGGCCGCAGCCGCGCATGTCGAAGGCGACCAAACGATAGCGGTCGGCCAACACGACCTGCCAGTCTGCCCAGATTTCGGCGCGGGCACCGATACCGTGATGGAACAGGATCGGGTCGCCCGCGGATTGCCAGGGCGCGACCTGGTCGACAATCTGGTAGTGCAAACCACCGTGTTCTGTCGCGGCGAGAGGCATGCAAATACCTTTCAATTTTATATCCTGTGCGGCTCGGCGGCCCGGTTGACCTCGGCCCACTTCGTGCGATCCGCGACGATGGGGACATGCAACTAATAGGTCGAGCCCATCATCGTGTCCACGCCGCGGCCGATGAAAGCCCGAGTCCGCGCCCGCCGGATGCGGGCTATGGTATAGAAAAGGTCCGGGAAGAGGCAGACGCGCGGCGCGATGGCGGCGAGGAGCTGGCGCGGATCGACACTTCGCTCGATGAGGCCTACGAAAAGGGCGGCCAGGAAGCGTGACGCTTCTCTTGACGCCGGCCGCGCTCGCGCTCACCGGCCGGGTGCTGCCCACCGACGCGGGCTTCGTCTTCACTTAAAGAGGCCATCATGGACGACACGGCACTGCGAGACCTTCCGGTCGATCTTTACATCGGCGGCACTTGGCGCGAGGCGACGAATGGCGGCCGCTTCGAGGTCATCGATCCGGCGACCGAGCGCGTCCTCGCCGCCGTCGCCAACGGAACGGTCGCCGACGCCGAGGCCGCGGTCGACGCCGCGGCGAGGGCCTTTCCCGCTTGGGCGGCGCGGGCGCCGCGCGAGCGCGGCGAAATCCTGCGCAAGGCCGATGAGCTGTTCGTCGCCGAGAAAGAGCGCTTTGCGCGGCTGATGACGCTCGAGAACGGCAAGGCACTGGTCGATTCGCGCGCCGAGGCCGCCTACGCCGCGGAATTCTTCCGCTGGTACTCCGAGGAGGCCGTGCGCAACCTCGGCCAGGTCTCGCGCGCGCCCTCCACCGGCGCCCGCATCCTCGTGCAACACAAGCCCGCCGGCATCGCCGTGCTGGTGACGCCGTGGAACTTCCCGGCGGCGATGGGCACGAGGAAGATCGCGCCCGCGCTCGCGGCAGGCTGCACCGTGATCCTCAAGCCTGCCTCGGAAACGCCGCTCACCATGCTGGCGCTGATGGGCGTTCTCGAAAAGGCCGGCGTGCCGCCGGGCGTGGTCAACCTCCTGCCGTCGCGGCGATCCGGCGCGGTGGTCGACGCGATGCTGCGCGACCCGCGCGTGCGCATCGTATCCTTCACCGGCTCGACCGAGGTCGGGCGCAAATTGCTGCATTCTGCGGCCGACAACGTCGTCAGTCCGCGGATGGAACTGGGCGGCAACGCGCCGTTCCTGGTATTCGAGGACGCCGACATCGACGCCGCGGTCGAGGGCGCGATGATCGCCAAGATGCGCAACATGGGCGAGGCCTGCACCGCGGCCAACCGCTTCTATGTGCATGACGCGGTTCACGATGCCTTCGTCGGGAAATTCGCCGCCAGGATGATGGCGCTGAAAGTCGGCAACGGGCTCGAGGAGGGGGTCGCGGTCGGGCCGCTCGTCAACGCCGACACGCGCGACAAGCTCGAAATCCTGGTCGAGGACGCAACCAGGCGCGGCGCGCGCGTGGTCACGGGCGGGAAGCGGATCGACGGTCCGGGCTTCTTCTACCCGCCGACCGTGCTGACGGATGTCCCGCAGGGCGCCCGGTGTCTTGCCGAGGAAATCTTCGGGCCGGTCGCGCCCATCCAGCGCTTCCGCTCCGAGGAAGAGGCGATCGAGCGCGCCAACGCGACCGAATACGGCCTCGTCTCGTATCTCTACACGCGCGATTTGAGCCGAGGCCTCAGAGTGAGCGAGCGGCTCGAAGCCGGCATGATCGGCTTGAACCGCGGCGTCGTTTCCGATCCGGCGGCGCCGTTCGGCGGCGTGAAGCAGTCGGGCCTCGGCCGCGAGGGCGCCCATGAGGGATTGATGGAGTTTCTCGAGACCCAGTACGTCTCGGTCTCGTGGTAGCTTCAGCCGCCGCGGCGATTGGGGCCGGGCCAGCGCGTCACGGCGACGAGGCGGGTGCCGGTGTCGTCGTTTGTCCCGCCGTTCTCGCGCCGGGGCAGGAGGGCGACCCTCGTTGCGGCGCTGCAAGCCGATTCGATGTGCCGCCGCGTCGCCCGACGCGCCGCTGCCGGCTTCTTGGCGCGAATCGCGGCGAGAACATCCGCGATCTGGTGCACGCATTGCCCGCGCCAGCCGATATCCATGAGCGCTTGCGCGCGCAGGAAATTGAGCCGCGAGACCAGCGCGTTGACGAGCCCGATGAGCACGTCGTTGCCGCAACGATCCGAGATGGCGCCGAAGAACGAGTTGGTGACGTTTAGCTGCTCGACCGGGTTCTTGGCGCGCAGCGCCTGCCTGAGCCGCGCCAGGATGGTCGCGAGCCGCGCGATGTCCTCGGCGGCGGCGAGCTGCGCGAAGCGATGGACCGCCTCGCCGATGAGCAGCGCCCAGACCTCGTGGATTTCCTCGATCTCCCTCTCGCCGAGCTTCGCCACCGACGGGCCGCGATTGGGCATCAGCTCGATCAGCCGCTCGGCTTCGAGCGCGCGCAGCGCCTCGCGCAGCGAGGCCCGGCTGACGCCGAGGTCCTGACAGAGATCGGCCTCGATCAGCTTTTGCCCGGGCCGCAAATCGCCGGCCATGATGGCGCCGCGCAGGCGGCGCACGCAGGTTTCGATGACTGTCATCGGGTGTCGGGCGGATGCGTACTCGGCGGCTTTCATCCCATTATCTCGGCGGAAGATCCGCCGGATGATCGGCGGCAGGACATTGGTTTCTCCGCGCCCGCAAGATAGGGCCTCGCGGCCGCCGCGCGCAACGCGCAACGCAGGCGAGGCCGCGCGACTTCCTCGTCATGCGTTTCCGAGCGCGGCGCCTCTGGGATAAGCGCGCGCGGCTGCGCGCTCCATCGCGCCCTTCTCGCAAGGTCGATGGCTTCGTCACTTTTGCCCATATCGGCCCCGGCCAAAAGGGTCTGCCCAATGTCGGGATGCCGTGATACAACGACGCCTCCTCGGCGATCGGCGCGCCGACCTCCAACCTGCCGGTGCTGATGGTCGAAGAGGTACCCCTGGGCGTGCAGATCACGGGCTTTGCAGGTCAAGACGAGGATTTGGCCGCCATGGCGCGCTGGCTGCTGGAGGCGTGCCGCGTGCCCTTAATCGGCGCCGGCGGCGCTTGACCGCCGTGGCTCAGCGGCACCAGGTCGTCATCGTCGGCGGAGGCCCTGTGGGCGTGGCGCTCGCCGTGGAGCTTGGCCTGCGCGGCGTGTCCTGCGCGCTGTTGGAACGCTATTTCGAGCCGCAACGGATTCCCAAAGGCCAAAATCTTTCCCCGCGCACGCTCGAGCACTTCTATTTCTGGGGCATCGCCGAAGTGCTGCGGGCAATGCGCATCATGCCGCCGGGAATTCCGGTCAGCGGCATCGTCGCCTATGGCAACCTGATGAGTCCGTACTGGTACGCGCCGCCGCAGAGAGAGATCGTCCGCCCCTACTACTTCGAGGATGTCGAGCGGCTGCCGCAATACCTGACGGAAAAAGTGCTGCGCGCCAGGATGGCCGGCCTGCCGAACGTCGCAAGCCGATTCGGATGGTCGGCCGAGACCGTCGCGCAGGACGACAAAGGGGTGCGGATCGCCATCGTCGAGCAAGGCGGGACCGGGCGCGAAATCCTGGAGGCGGATTATGCCGTGGGCTGCGACGGGGCGCGCTCCACGATCCGCGACCAGCTCGGCATCGCGCGGGGCGGGGCGGACTTCGACCAGCTGATGGTGCTGGCGGTTTTTCGCTCGCGCGAATTGCACGAAGGGCTGAAGCGCTTTCCCGTGCGTTCCACCTATAACGCGCTGCACCCCGATCTGAAGGGCTACTGGCAGTTCTTCGGCCGGATCGATGTCGGCGAGGGATGGTTCTTCCATGCTCCGGTGCCGGCGGATACGACGACGGACAATTACGATTTCAAGGGGCTCATCGAGAAAGCCGCGGGCTTCCCCTTCGCTTGCGAATTCGACCATGTCGGGTTTTGGGATTTGCGCGTCGCCGTGGCCGAGAACTACCAGGCGGGGCGCGTCTTCATCGCGGGCGACGCCGCCCACAGCCACCCGCCCTATGGCGGCTTTGGACTGAATAACGGCCTCGAAGACGCGGTCAATCTTGGCTGGAAATTGGCCGCCAAGCTGGCGGGTTGGGGCAGCGACGCCTTGCTCGATTCCTACAGCGAGGAACGCCGGCCGATCTTCAAGGAGACCGGCGAGGATTTCATCGCCGGCCGCATCGCATCCGACCGCGCGTTTCTCGAGCGCTACAATCCGGACCGCGACCTCGCGGAATTCGAGCTGGCGTGGCAGGCCCGGAAGGGCGGTGCCGGCACGATGGTGATGACCTACGAGCCGAACTATGAGGGCTCGTCCGTCGTTATCGGCCCGCCCAATGGCGTTTGCAGCGCCCACGGCACGCATTCCTTCGCGGCTCGCGCCGGCCATCACCTTGCGCCGCAGCGCCTGACCTCCGGCCGCAACGTTTTCGAGGAGCTCGGCAAGGGCTTCACCCTGCTCGCCTTCGACGCCGACGCGCACACCGTCGCGGCCTTCGAGGCGGCGGCGCGGTCGCGGAACATTCCGCTGAAAGTAATTGCGGACACCTGCCGCGACGGGCGGGAGGCTTACGGGCAGCGCCTGATCCTGGTTCGCCCCGATCAGTATGTCGTTTGGACCGGCGACAAAACGCCCGGCGATCTAGGCCGACTATTCGGCAGGCTTGTCGGAAACCCCTGAAGGAGGATTTCCATCGATGCGCAGATCTCTTGGGCGGTTCGGCACGGCCGCGCTCGTCGCGGCGGCCATGGTCGCTTCAACCGCGTCGATTGCGAAGGCGGATGAAATCGAGCATGCCTCGGTCGCGCTTCCGGCTCCGCTCATCAACTTTGCCGCCGAGTATCTTGCCGAGGATCTGTTCTATCGGCAGCAAGGATTGGATGTGGAATCGCGACAAATCACGGGCATCGGAGCGATGAACGCCGTCATCGCCGGCTCGATGGATTTCTCGTTTTCCTCCGGGGCGTCGATCGCCCGTGCTTTTGCCAGAGGCCAGAGTTTGGTGACGATCGCAACCCTCGGGAGCGAGTCCGGAGAATTCATCGTCCTGCGTAAATCGATCGCCGAAGCCGCGCACTTCGATCCGAAAGCGCCGCTTGCGGAGCGTGCCCGGATCCTGAAGGGCCACTCTTTCGGCATGGGCGGCATCGCGACGATCGGCGACGCTTTCTTGAAGGCCGTGGCCAAAGCCGGCGGCATCGACCCGCAGGACATGGCGATATCTCCGATGCAACCGCAAGATATCTTCGCCGCGATGTCGCGCGAGGCGCTCGATGGCTTCGCCAACGGCCCGCCGTGGCCGCAGCAGGCCGAGCATGACGGATTGGGCGTCGTGATCGCGGATGGCATCCATGGCGATCCGCCCGGCTATTCGCCGCTTGCCACATCGATTCTCGTCACACGCCCGGAATTCTGCGTCGAGCATCGCTCGATCTGCGTGAAAATGGGTCACTCGATGCTGCTGGCGGCGCAATATATGCATACCCACCCGCCGGAGACGGCGCAGCTGCTTAAGCACCATTTTCCGCTCACGGACGACGCGGTGCTGTTCGCGTCCGTCGTTGCCGTGACCGCTATGACGCCTAACCCGCCGACATCGGAGGCAATCGAATTCGAGAACGCCGATCGCATGAACGTCGAAGCGGGTTTCTTGAAGCCGGAAGAGAAGCTTCAGTCCTACGATAAGTTGTTCGACAACGAGTTCATAAAATAACCTGCGCTCGGGCGCGAGGCTCGGGGCGAATCCGCGAGGGGGCGGCGGCCGTCAAGCCGTCATCGCGCTTTGCTCGGCCTGCCGGTGGATGAATTCGACCGCTTTCGCGATCGCATGGCGGGCGCTCGGCGATGACGGGTCGGTGCGCACGAGGTCGTAGGCCGCGCCTTCGAAGAGCTCCACCTCCACCTTGCCGCCGCGCCGGCGGTAGCTCGCGACGAATTGCTCCATGAGATGGCGCGGGTGCAGCAGGTCCGCCGGATTCTGGAGGTAGAGGATATTCGGCAACTCGACCTTTTCGCCGCGCTCGAGCGCGAGCGTCGGGCTGCCCTCGCCCATGGCTTCCTCGGTGAGCCAGTAGCGGTCTTGCAGGGCGACGGCGCCGCCGCGATTCTGGTAGGCGCGCTCGCCTTCGGGCTTCCCCTTGCGGTCGCGGTAACGGCCGAGCGGACAAATCACCGGCCAGAAGGCGACGACATAAGGCACGCGCGCGTCGAACCCGCCCGGCAGCGCCAGCGCGGCATAGCGAGGATCCAGCGGCCGCAGCGCATCGAGCACCACGAGATGGCCGCCGCTGGAAGTGCCCATGCTTCCGACCATTGCGGGCGCGGTGTCGAAGCGCCCTGCATTGGCTTTCAGCCAGCGCACGCCGTAATTGACATCGGCCACCGAGCCCGGATAGGTCGCCTCTGGCGGATTTCTGAAGTCGAGCGCGGCGACCACGATGCCGCCTTTGGCGACGGCCCCGTTGATGGCGTCGTTATTGGTCCGGTCGCCGTTGCACCACGCTCCGCCATGCGCTTCGACGACTGCCGGAAACGGTCCCGCGCCGCGCGGTCGGAACACGCGCGCAAGATACGGCTTCTCGCCATGCCTCAGATATTCGACTTCCTCGATGTCAACTTCGTACGACCGGTTCACGCTCATCCCACCGCCTCCGCAGGATCGGGCACGAAACCGGCGCTGCGGATCGCCTCGATCGCGCAGGCTTCGTCGGCATTGGGATCGTCGCCCGAGGAGCCGACCGCGCCCAGGATCCGGCCCGAGAGATCCTTGACCAAGACCCCGCCCGGAGAGGGGATCAAGCGGCCTTGCGTCGCGGCGATTATCGACTGGATGAAATTCGAATTGCGCTCGGCGATCTTGCCGATTTCGCGGCTCGGCCGGTTCATGACGAGCGCGCCATAGGCCTTGCCCATGACGATTTCGTAGCGCCCGATTCCCGTGCCGTCCTCGCGCTTATAGGCCACCAAATCGCCGCCGCCATCGAGGACGGCAATGCTCATCGGGCGCAAATCACGGCTGCGGGCGACCGCAAGCGCGACTTCGATAATCGAGGACGCGGTTGCCAGGTCGATGCCGCGCGGCGTCGCAGGGGAGGGGCCAGCCATCGAATTCCTCCGAATTGGTCTCGCGGAAACCTGCCATAGGGTGGCCGGGATGCCAAGGAATGTTTCGCCGCTTATTTGCGCGCCATGAGATCGGCGAGCAACCCGCGATAGGTTTCGAGCAGTTTGGCGCCGCCCGGATGCGAGCTCGTCCAGGCCGCGATCACCGGCGAGATCGTGTCGCGCCATTTCCGGCTCTGTGCCGGAGTAAGCTGAACGATCGTGTGCTTGTCGGGCGCGGCCGCCGCCGGCGCGCGGGATAAGAGCGCGCGCTGGTCGAAACTCCGTCCCAGGTCGCGGCTCATGGCTTCGCCGGTGCTGTCGTCGATCGCCTGGCGCAACGCGGGGGCAAGCGCATCGTGCTTCTGCTTCGACATGAACACGATGAACATGCCTGTCCCGAGCGAGGTTTCGATGTGGTAGGAAGTGACATCCGTCAGATGCAGCGGTCCCATGCCCGCCCAGGAACTGACGACGCCGTCGAGCATCCCGCGCTGGAGCGCGCTGTATTGGTCGGCGGGATCGAGCGCCAGCGGCGTCCCGCCGAGGCGCGTGATCGAACTCGGCGCCGGTCTTGCTCACCACGCGCAGACGCAGGCCGTGCAGATCGTCGAGCGAGGCCGGCGCCTTCGTCAAGTGAACGCCTTGCGGCGGGTACAGCTCGAAGGCGAGGGGAACGATGTCCTTGTACTCGGCATCCAACTGCCCGGTGCGGTAGAGCCGCCAGAACGCGACCGACGCGTTCTCGGCGTCGCTGGTGACGAAAGGCAGTCCGATCATGTCGGTAAGCGGGAATTTGCCGCCGACGAGGCTCGGGATGACCATGCCCACTTGCACCACGTCGCTCTCGACGCGGTCGTAGATGTTGGTCGCGTTCGCGATCGCGGTTCCGTCGCGGACATCGATATGAAGCGCGCCCTTCGTCGCGGTAGCGAGCCGCTCGGCCCAGGGCGCGAGCACGAATGTCGTGTCGGGGCTGGGCGCCGGCTCGGTCGTCGCGAAAATCAGCGATGTTTCGTCCGCTCGCGCGGCGATCGGAATAGACGATAGAAGAGCCGCGACTAGACCCGCGGCCCAAACAGCATTTCGCATCGTCTCCTCCCGATCTTCTCCGTTATTTCCGAACTCTATACAACATCGTCGAAGGCGAGCCTATGCGGCAGCGCCGAAAGAATTTAGCGTAGAGGCCGAGTTTAACCGCGGTGGAGACGCAAGATGACGAATAGATTTTTGGCCGCGCTGGCAATTCTCGCCGTGGCGGCGCTGTCGTTCGGGCCCGCCGCGGCGCAGCCGAATTCGGCACCGCTCCAGCCGCTCACGGTCGCCGTGAGCGGAAAGGCGCTGATCGGCCAGCTTCCGCCGACCTTGGCGGATCGGCTCGGCTATTTTCGCGACGAAGGCCTCAGCGTCCAACTCGAGGACTTCGAGGCCGGAACGAAGTCCGTCGATGCCCTCGTCGGCGGCAGCGTCAACATGATGTTCGGGGCGCTCGAATACACCATCGTCCTGCAACCGAAGGGGATGGACCTTGTCACGGTCGTGCTCGACATCAATAAGGCGGGCATCGCGTTCGGCCTGAGGCCGGATTTGGCGAAAACCTATCGCTCGCCGGCCGATTTGAAGGGTCTCCGGATCGGGGTGACGTCCCCGGGGTCGGCCACCGAGAACATCCTGCGTATCGTCTTGCAGAAGGCCGGGCTCACGCTCGGCGACGTGGTAGAGATCGGCGTCGGCACCGGCGCAAGCGCAGTGGCCGCGATGGAGTCGAACCGGATCGACGGCATCATCATTGCCGATCCGGTGATGACGAAGCTCACCGGCGAGGGCGAAGTGATTCCCATTGTCGATACCCGCACCGAGGCCGGGCAGACTTACGTCTATGGCGGCCCGACCGCGTTCGGCGGTTCGTTCACGACCGCCAAGTTCATCAAGGAGCATCCTCAACAAGTGCAAGCCTACGTCAACGCCATCGTGCGCACCCTAAAATGGATGCACAATTCCAATGTCGATCGCATATTTGCGGCGGTTCCGCCGGAATATTACGGCCGCGATCCCGACCTGTACAAAAGAAGCCTGGCTGCGGCGCTCAATAGCTATGTCGCCGATGGGCGCGTCACGATGGCGGAGGTCGAGAATAGCTATAAGCAGATCCTTTCGGCCGGGCGGCTCACCAAGGACGATAAGATCGACCTGGCCGCAACCTTCGACAACGCGTTCGCCGGCGAGGCGAACAAGAAATATTGAGGCTATCGAACGCCGCTTTAGGCGCGGGGGTTTGACGCGGCGCTCTCAATCGCCTGCCAGATCGCCAGCGGCGTGGCCGGCATCGCGATGTCGCGAATCCCGAACCCGCCCAGCGCATCGACAATGGCGTTGATGACGCAAGCGGGCGCGGGCGTCGTCGCTCCTTCGCCGCCCGACTTGATGCCCAGCGGGTTCGTCGGCGACAGAACCTCGACAATTTCCGTTCGAAAGGAAGGCAGATCGCCGGCTCTCGGCATTGCGTAGTCCTGGAGCGAGCCGGATAGCGGCTGGCCGCTCGCCGGATCGATATGGCATTTCTCCAACATCGCCTGCCCGACGCCTTGTGCGATCGAGCCGTAAGTCTGCCCGTCAACGATCATCGGGTTGATGCACCGTCCCACGTCGTCCACGGACGCATAGCGCGCGATCTTCGCCCATCCCGTGTCGGGATCGATTTCGACTTCGCAAACGGCGCATCCGTCGGGAAAGACCGGCAGGTGCATCTCGTTGTCTTTCGCCACGGCGAGGCCATGCTTCAAGTCATCGGGCAAAACGTGCCGCGCGGCTGCCGTGGCGAGCTCGATGAAGTCGAAACTGCGATTGGCGCGAGGCGCGGCGAAGCGGCCCCGCTCGAACCCGACCCGGTCCGGCGTCGTCTCGAGCAGGATGGCCGCGATGCGCTTTCCGGCGGCGATCAGATCGGCGGCGGCCATCGCCATCACCGTGGCGGCGTGGCGCATCGAGCGGCCGGAATGCGAGCCGCCGCCCTCGCTGACGATATCGCTATCGCCCATGACGATGTCAACAGTTTCCACCGGCACGCCAAGAAGGTCGGAGACGACTTGCGAGAAGCTGGTCTCGTGGCCCTGGCCGCTCGGCTGGGTGCCGATGACGACGGTGACGCGCCCCTCGGGCGTGACGGCGATCTCGGTGCGCTCTTTTGGCGAGCCCGTGGAGGAACTCGACATAGTTCGCGAGCCCCTGTCCGAGGAGCTGGCCGCGGGCCGCGGCCTCGCGGCGGCGCGCCGCGAAGCCGTCCCAATCGGCGATGCGCATCGCCGCCGCCATGTTGGCCGCGTAATCGCCGCTGTCATAGGTCGTGCCGACCGCGTTGGTGTAGGGCATGGCTTGCCGTGGCACGAGATTCCTGCAGCGCAGCGCGATGCGGTCGAATCCCAACTCGCGCGCCGCCGTATCGATCAGCCGCTCGATCGCGAAGGTGACTTCGGGGCGTCCCGAGCTGCGATAGGTGCTGGTCGGCATGGTGTTGGTGAAGACGGCGCGCGCGCGGAGGCTGGCGACCGGAATGTCGTACGAGCCGGTGATGAGCGCGCAGCCTTTGGCGAGCGGGGAGAGCGAGACGCAATGCGCTCCGACGTTGCTGACATTCGAGGCTCTGAGGGCGAGAAAGCGGCCATCGGACCGAAGCGCCAGCTCGAGCTTCGATACGAGATCGCGTCCCTGATAATCGGTCAGCATCGCTTCGGAACGGGTCGCCATGTATTTGACCGGCCGGCCGAGCTTGCGCGCCGCCCAAAGGATGAGGCCATGCTCGACATAGGGGCGATTTTTCGATCCGAAACTGCCGCCGACATCGTAGGAAACGAGCCGCAAGCGCGCCGGAGCGATGCCAAGCACGGCGGCGAATTGACGCTTTTGCCGCACGACGCCCGGCCCGCCGCTGCAGAAGTGGAGGGTGTAGCGCGCCGTGCTCTCATCGTACTGGGCCAGACCCGCCCGAGGCTCGAGCGGCGCGGCGGTCACGCGCCCGATGTGGAAGTCCATTTTGACGACGCGATCCGCGCCGGCAAAGGCGCGCTCGGTGGCCAGAGGGTCGCCGAAAGTGGTGTCGACGAGTACATTGTCCGGGGCCTCGTCCCAGACGGCCGGAGCGCCGGCGCCGAGCGCCGCATCCCAATCGGTTACCCAAGGAAGCTCCTCATACGCCACTTCCACGGCTTCCGCCGCGTCGAGCGCCTGCGCCGTCGTCTCGGCAACGACCATCGCGACGGCTTCGCCGACATGCCGGACCTTATCCGCGGCGAGCAGCCAATGCGGCCCGATGAAGATTTCGCCACCGCCGGGGCCGGTCAGCTTCATATCGAATTCGGTCGCTGGCACCGGCGCATGAGGGATGGCGAGGAGGCCGTCGGCGCGGCAGTCCGCGCCGCTGAATATGCCGAGAACGCCCGCCATGGCGCGGGCCCGCTTTCCATCGATGCCGCGGATCAGCGCATGCGGGTGAGGAGAGCGAACCATCACGGCATAGGCTTGCCCCGCGACGTTGAAATCGTCGCCGTACCGGCCCTTGCCGGTCAAAAGGCGGAAATCCTCCTTGCGGCGCAACGGCTGCCCGCTGGCGCGTCGTGCGCTCGGATCGCCCTCCGTCATTCCGCGGCGACGGGTGCTCTTTTTTTCACGCGCGATCTTTGCGGTCTAGCTCTCGCCGACGCCGAGGAGAACGCCCTCCGTGTCCGAGAGATGATGTTGGCAGAACGGGCAGCTTCTCTCGAACAGCGCCAGCCTTGCCTTGGCCTCGGGGCCATAATCGATCGGGAACGGCGCAAGGTACGGGTTCCGGGCCTTGATGCGCTCGACATCGGCCTTGAACTTTTCGAGGCTTTCGGTCTTGAAGCCGATATGGTCGAGCGACGGCGGCATGATGCCGGTGGCGTCGTAGTCGGCGATCCGCCACGGCATGATGACCATGGTCATGTGCCCGTCGCTGAGATAATGGTTGGGATCGCCCTCGCGCTTGTTGCGGACCTCGAGCTCGAATACGGTCCGGTAGAATTCCGCGATCGCGTCGGCCCGCATGGTTCGCAGGCCGAAATGACTGATATGGCGCGGGTTCAGCCCATGCTGCTCGACATAGATATCCGATCGGTTCGCCATTTCCCGCTGCGAGATGTCGAAGACGTTGCCGTCCGGGTCGTGCGCCGAGATGCCGGCATAAGGCCGGTTGGAAGGGCGCTTCAGCCATGCGACTTCGGGATAACGGGTCTTCAACCGGTCGAGGGCGGTTTCGGCATCGGACACCTCGAAGCCGAAATGCTCGAGCCGCGAGCCGCGGCCCGGCACGCGAGGATTGATGTTCATGCCGACATAGCCATCGCCGACGACGGCCGCGCCTTCGGCGCGCTGCTGGGTTGCCGTCTTCATGCCGAAGAGAGCCTCGTAGAAACGGGCGCTCATCGCGAAATTCTCGCTGACGATCGCTAGATGGTTGAGCTTGGCGAACATCGGATTCTCCTCCTGTTCCATCCGTCGTGGTATGGTAGCGCACCGGCGGAAACGGGCAAGCATTACGCGTAAGCGGGCGCGCCGGCCCATAAATAGAGACTCAACTCGCCGCTTTCGTCAGCCTTCAATGCTCGCCGCCGCGATAATCATAAGGGGAGCCGCCATGTTGACCGACCAATCCCACGTCGATGAAATTCGGCGCGCGCTTACGGCGTCGTTCCACCGGCATTGGGTTCTTTATCTGGTGGAGGGAATAATCCTGATCATTCTCGGTGCGGCGGCGATCGTCGTTCCCCCGCTCGCCACGCTCGCCGTGGATATCTTTCTCGGCTGGCTTTTCCTGATCAGCGGCGTCGTCGGGCTGATTTCGACATTATGGCTGCGGCACGCGCCGGGGTTCTGGTGGTCCCTGCTCTCGGCGGCGCTCGCGATCGCCGCCGGAGTCCTGTTGCTCGGCTGGCCGCGGAGCGGCGTGGTCTCGCTCACCTTGGTCGCCGTCGTTTTCTTCGTGATCGAAGGCGTCGCCTCCATCATGTTCGCGCTCGATCACAAGCGCGCCTTGTCGGGCCGATGGGGCTGGATGCTGTTCAGCGGCATCACGGATCTGGTCTTGGCCGGCATCATCGTCGTCGGGCTTCCCGGCACCGCGTACTGGGCGATCGGGCTCCTCGTCGGCATCAACATGGTGTTCGGCGGCATCGCGCTCATCGGGATGGCGTTGCACGCGCGCGGGGCCTAGCCGGGAAAATGCTCTCAAGCAATGCTCATCGGCCGCATCGCGCGCTGTCGCTGCTCGCCGGCCTCGCCCTCACGCTGCTCGGAAGCGCGAGCCCGGGCATGTCGGCCCGCGCCGAGGAAGCGGGCATAGTTCGCGCGACGCTTCCCAACGGGCTGCGCGTCGTCGTTGTCCGCAATACCTTGGCCCCGGTCGTCGCGACCTCGGTGAATTATCTGGTCGGGTCCGACGAGGCACCGGCGGGTTTCCCGGGCATGGCGCACGCGCAGGAGCACATGATGTTCCGCGGCAGCCCGGGCCTCTCGGCGGACCAACTCGCCGATATCGGCAGCATCTTGGGAGGCAATTTCAACGCGGACACGCGCGAGAGCGTCACGCAGTACCTGTTCACGGTCCCGGCCGAGGATGTCGATGTTGCCCTCCACATCGAGGCGTTGCGAATGCAGGGCGTGCTCGACACCGAGCGGGACTGGGACGAGGAGCGCGGAGCCATCGAGCAGGAAGTGGCGCGCGACCTCTCCAGCCCCGGTTACGTTCTCGACGCCAAGCTGCGTGCCGCATTGTTCGCCGGTACGCCCTACGAGCATGACGCGCTCGGCACGCGGCCGTCCTTCGATCAGACCACGGCAGCGATGCTCAAACATTTTTATGATGCGTGGTATGCGCCCAACAACGCCATCCTCGTCGTTGTCGGCGATATCGACGCGCGGGCGACCCTTGCCACGGTGCGGCGCCTGTTCGGCGCGATCAAGGCCAAGCCTTTGCCGGCACGCCCGAAAATCCTGCCAAAATCCGTCCTGCCGACGCCGATCAGCTTGGAGACCGACCGTCCCACCGGAGCGCAGATCATCGCCATGCGTATGCCGGGTCTCGACAGTCCGGATTATCCGGCATTGGAGGTCCTCGCCGACGTGCTGGGGAGCCGTCGCGGGGATCTTTACGCTCTCGTCCCCGCAGGCAAGGCGATACGCACCGACTTTTCGCTCGACTCGCTGCCAAAGGGCGGCATCGGCTCTGCCACGGTTTCCTTCGCCGAGGGCGACGATCCCAAGGCGATCGAGAGCGAGGTCCGTTCCATTCTGGAAAAAGTGGCGCGGGAGGGGGTGCCCGCCGACCTCGTCGCGGCCGCGAAGATCGAGGAGCGCCGCGAAGCCGAGTTCGAGAAAAACTCGATCCAGGGCTTGGCTTCCGCATGGGCCGAAGCGCTCGCCGTCGATGGCCTGAATTCGCCCGACGACGACCTCGCGCGCATCGAGAAAGTAACCGTGGCCGACGTCAACCGCGCGGCGCGAAAATATCTGGACCTCGATCATGCGATCTCGGCGGTCATGCTCCCGCGAGGCTCGGGCAGACCGGTCGTCTCGAATGGCGGCTTCGGCGGACAAGAGAACATCGCGCTCGGCGAGGCCGGGCCGACGAAATTGCCGGATTGGGCCGAGACGGCGCTCGCTCGCTTGACCCAGCCGCCATCGACGATCCATCCGGTGGTCAGCGTTCTGCCGAACGGCCTCACCTTGATCGTTCAGCCCGAAGACGTGAGCGACACCGTCAGCGTCTACGGCCACGTCAAAAACCGCGCCGAGACGGAAGAGCCTCCCGGACAGGAAGGCGTATCGCAAATCCTCGACCAGCTCTTCTCCTACGGCACCGAGCAACGCGATCGGCTGGCGTTCGAGCGGGCTCTCGATCAAATCGGCGCCTATGAAAGAGCGGGAACCGATTTCGGGGTGGAGGTGCTGGCGCGGAATTTCGATCGCGGGATAGCACTTCTGGCCGACAACGAACTCCACCCCGCCTTGCCGCCCCAAGCGATGGAGATCGTGCGCCGTCAGCTCGCCCAGGTGGTCGCGGCCAGAACTCGCGAGCCCGTCCTATCTAAGCCAGCGATCGATAGCAGAGGCTCTTTATCCCAAGGACGATCCGTCTTTGCGCGAGGCGACTCCGGAAACGGTTCGCTCGATCACGCTCGAGGATGTCCGCGCCTATTACCGCACCGTTCTCCGCCCGGACCTTGCCGCGATCGTCGTCATCGGCAAGATCACTCCGCGGCAGGCGCGAGCGACCATCGAGAAATATTTCGGCGCCTGGACGGCCACGGGGCCGAAGCCGCAAACCGATTTGCCCGCGGCGCCGCCCAATAGCGCCAACGCGATCGCGGTGCCGGATGCGAGCCGGGTGCAGGACACGGCGGTTCTCGCGCAAAATCTCGCGCTCACGCGCGCCGATCCCGACTATTACGCGCTCGAGCTCGGAAGCGCCGTCTTGGGCGGCGGCTTCTACGCGTCGCGATTGAGCGTCGATTTGAGAAAGAATTCCGGACTCGTCTATTCCGTCGGTTCCGATGTGCAAGCCGGAAAGACGCGCAGCGCCTATTTCGTTCGCTATGCCTCCGACCCGGACAACGTAACGAAGGCCAGCGACATTGTCGTCCGCGAGCTCAAGGCGATGCAAACGGCGCCGGCGTCGGCGGACGAACTCGCCCGCGTCAAGGCGCTGCTTCTCCGTCAGATTCCGCTCGGAGAAGTCGAGCGTCTCTCGGATCGCGCGCGGCTTCACGCAAAGATGGGATCTCGACTTGCCGCTCGACGAGCCGACGATCGCGGCACGGCGTTATATCGCGCTCGGTCCAGCCGAGGTGCAGGCCGCGTTCCAGAAATGGATGCGCCCCGACGACCTGGTGCGCGTGAGCCAAGGGCCGCCGCCGCAATAGCGGCCGGCCGATCGCGACGCCGGATTCTAGAAGCTACGATGCCTCGGCGCGTCTCACATGCACCGTGCGGTCATTCTCCCAGACTTCGAAGCCGCGAGCATACGCTCTCTGGAAGAATTCTTCGCTGGCGACCGCCACGGCCTTTTCGTCGCTCTCGCTTTCGATGGTGTCGGCTCCGAGCAGCCGGCCGTCGGCTCCGAAGAACTAACAGCGGTATCGAGCCATCTCGTCCTCCTACCTCGCTGTCCACCCTCCTCGCTGGCGCAATTTTTATTTTTTGAAAGCTTAAGCCGATAAGGTGGCGAAATTATGTCGCCACAAACTGCCGCTTCGATCGGCGGAGTTGGACGATCAGCGCGCCGCCGCTTCCGCTCGGCCCGCGAGCCGCCTGATCTTGAGGTCGGATAGGGCAGGCTCGAGGTTGAACACGCGCTTGGCGTTGCCGCCCAGAATATTGCGCTTGGCGGTCTCGGAGAGGAACGGCAGATCGTAGATCGTGCTGGGCAGGTCCATGTCCCAATGCGGATAGTCCGACGCGTAGAGGAGTTGCGTCTCGGCGTTGATCATCTTGAACGTCAATTCGAGCGCCTCGCGGTTGTGCACCATCTCCATCGGCTGCGTCGAATAATACATCTCGCGCATGTAGTCGCTCGGCTTGCGCTTGAGCAACGGCACCTCCGAGCTGCGCATCATCCATTCATTGTCGAGCCGCTGCATCAGGAACGGAATCCAGGCGAGCCCGCTTTCGACCCAGATCGTCCTGAGCTTCGGGAAGCGCTCGGGCAAGCCATTGCACAGCCAGTTCGTGCAATGGAGAATGTTGAACCAGCTGAAGCCGAGCGCATGCGCCGCCATGAAGCGGTTGCATAGGTTCAGGCTTTGATCGCCCCCGCCGCCGAACTGGCTGTGAAAGACGAGCGGCAGGCCGCGTTCCTCGATGGCGGCATAGGTCTTCATATAGGCGTTGTCGTAGAGCGCCTTGTGCCGCGCGGTGCACACCGTGAAACCGATCACGCCCTTCTTGCCGGCGAAATCCTGCACGACCTTGTACGCCGCCTCGGGATCGTTCATCGGGAGATAGAGCGACGATTTGATGCGCGGCTCTTCGGCCAGAACCGTCTCGCAGAGCCAGCGATTATAGGCGCGCGCGAGCGCGACCTCGACCTCGACCCGGGGCGTCAGCCCGAGGGCAAGCATCGGCGTCGGAAAGAGGCAAAGGAGGTCGATCCCGATCGCATCCATCCAGCGCCGGGTCAGCGCGATATCGCGATGCGTCCCCGCCGGCGTCTTCTCTCGGCGTCTTCCCGGGTAACGGGTGACCCGACCGGCAAGCGGCTGATAATTGCCGCCTCCGGTGATGCCGACGCCGCCGAAGCCCTGGTATTTGGCCTGGCTCCGCAGGACCGGATCTTCGATGAACTCGCAAATCTGCGAGAAGGATTCGGTCTCGTAATGGTGGCCATCGACGTCGATGATCGGGAAATCCTCGTAACGGCGCTGGATCGCCTGCTGGGCGGCGTGCTGCAACAGCGTCGTCGTGTCGAACTCGGCAACCGATAAATCGCGGAAACTGGTTTGCAGCGTGTCCATCTCTAATCGCGCTCCAACAGCGACTTCTTGAGGTGCGCCGTGGGCTTGAGGAAAAACACGAGCATCGTGCAACCCTTGGGCGCGACCGGCGCGTGGCGGCTGCCCTTGGCGCGGATAACGAAATGGCCGGCGCTGCATTCCCCTTCGTCGTCGACCAGCGATCCTTCGAGCACCAGCGTCTGCTCGAGTATCCTCGTGCCGGTGCGCGGGAATGCCGGCCCCCGGCTCCATCTTCGTCATGATGGTCAGCAGGTCGGTCTCAGGGTCGTGATAGAGAACCTTCATTCGGGTTCCCGGCGAGGTCTCGATCCAAGGCACCGATTCGATATCGACGAAGCGCGATGCCAGCGCGCCGACCGATGAAGCTTCCGCCATTGTCGCCTCCCTGAATCCCAAAGCCTCGTAAGCCTACGCCCGCTCGAGCACGCGGTCCATCGGATCGGGCCGCGCTCAGCGCGCGTGTCCCGAGGTCTCAGCCGCGATGCGGGCAAGGAAAGGCTGGATCTGCACCGCGAGCCCGGGACGGCCCTCGACGCCACGCACGAATTTCATGAAGGCGGCGCCGCACGGGATTTCCCCCGTCAACGCCTTTTGCAGGAACGGGGCCGCCATCTTGATCGTGCAATCGGCCGGCCGATCCGTCGTCGAGATGCGGGCCGGCTTGGCGCTGCTGTCGATGACGATCACGCCGTCGGCGCCGGCGTCGAATTTGACCACGGCGCCGCCGATCCCGACATCATCGCCGGCGAATTGCGTCAGCCGCCGGGTTATGAAGTCGACCAGCTCGCTCATGTCATGATTCTTCCTGCCTGACCATCTGGTTCAGCACGCGGCGCGCGCGCAGCGCACCGGCGTCCGCCCTGAAGCTCACTTCCTCGGGCAGGTCGCAGCCTTGCCGCAACAGCACCTCAATCCCCTCGATCGCGTAGAGGTCCTGGTCTTGAATCGCCCAGGAAGTGTCGCTCGCGAAGGCGTCCCAGGCGGGATCGTTCTGGTGAAAATCGCGCAATTCGGCCCAGAACCAATGGGTCGTCGCTTCGGTCTCGGGCGTGAAGGTCAGCGCGACGCGAAGGCTCTTCGGCGCGGCGGACGGGTTCTTCGGGTCGTACATCTCGATCCAGACGCAATGCGTCACCGGCGGGCAAAAATGTCCGACCAGCGCGCGTGGCGCGAAATCGTAATCGACGTCGAACAGCATGCGGAAGAACGGGCTGATCTTCTCGTTGGGGTCGAACCAGCGGGTCCTGATCCAGCGCCCCGCCTCCGACACCTCGGGCGGCGTATGCAGGCGGCCGCCGCTTTCGAATTGGCCCAGGTGAAGAAACGATATATGCGTGTCGTCGATCAAATTCTCATTGCACAGGCCATAGCGGCCATTCACGTGCCGGTATTTGTGCTCGACCGTCCAGAAGCCCTCGCTGCCCATGCCGAGATAGCTTTGCTCGGGAATATCGGCGGGATCGGCCTTGGCGGGATCGCCCATCCAAATCCAGACCCATTTCTCGCGCTCGACCACGGGATAAACCTTGACGCCGCATTTCGGCGGCACGGTGGCTTGGCTCGGCACCTCGACGCAGGCGCCGGTTTCATCGAAGAGAGAGCCGTGGTAGATGCAGCGAATGCCGTCCTTGTAAGGCCTGCCCTTCGACAGAGGCATGAAGCGATGAGGACAGACGTCGTGCATCGCGACGACCTTGCCCGCCGCGGTACGGTAGAGCACGATCGGTTGGTTGAGGATCGTTCGCGCCAGCAGCGACGGCCCGATCTCGCGCCCCTGGGCGCAGACGTACCAGGCATTCCGTATGAGCTTATGGACGAAGGCGTCGGGCCGGTTGGAGTTCGACGCCAAGCTTCCGGGTGCGACGGCGCGCATGATTCCTCCCGCTCGTTGCCCTCAATTAGATCATCTTCCCCCGGCTTGGGCAACCCGTTCGCGGTCCATCATTCGCCGGAAGCGGCGTCGCGCGGCAGGTAATCCGTCAATCTCGTTCGTTTCATCGCGTCTCTCGGCACCTCCGAGCGCGCGCCGAACGCGAAATCCTTCGGGCGCGTCGCGTCGATCACTACCTTGCCGCCCCAGTTGGTCGGCGCGAAGCCGGGATTGTAAGCCAGGTGCGGCGCGAATTTTCCGCCGAATATCTTCACGTCGCGCGCCAAGCTGGCATAAGTATGGAGCGCCCATAGCACTTCCTTTTCGTCGAACACATCGATGTCGTCATCGACGACGACGACATTGTGCAGGATCGGCGTCTCCTCGAAGGCGATGCGCCCTATTGCCTCGGCCTGGCCGGGCTCGATGCCGCGAACCGAGATATAGGCGGCGAGCAACCCGCTGCCCGAATCCGGCAAATGAATCGCGTGCAGGTTCGGAAAGCGCGGCCTGAGGCAGGTCTCGAGCGAGGCTTCGGTCGAGATGGCATTGAGCGGAAAGCTGTCGCGAAAGCCCGCGAAGATGTCCTGGATGATGGCATTGCGGCGAAAGGTGATTGCCTTGACCTGGAACACGGGCCGGAGACATTGCGCTTGATAGAGGCGCGGCACCTCGCCGAAAGGATCGCAAATTTCCCGCTCGCCGGGAGGAATCTCGCCCTCGATGATCGCTTCCGCGTCGGCCGGAACCATGAACCGGTCGCCCCAGGTGAGCGACGGCGTCAAGCGCAGCTTCTCGCCGAGGAACGAGCCGAGCATCGCGTAATCGTCCGTCCCGCCGGTATTGTGGGCGAGGCTTCCCATGTGGAAGGCCGGATGGTGGCCGAGCACGTTGATGATCGGGGCGGGCTCGTTGCGTTGCTCGTACTCTTTCACCATGCGGCCGAGATCCCGCGTCTGGATGCTCACGACCATCCGTTGCGGGTCCCCTTTGTAAAACGTCTTGGCGAAAGAGACGTCGTAAAATCCCTTTGCCGAGCGCATGACATGGGTCATGGTCAAGGTCGGGCCCAGATCCATCGCGAAATGCCGGACGATCGGCAGGCGGCCGACATCCGCCTCGCTGCCGCGCCAGATACATTCGCGCACCGGCGCCCGATCGGGCGCGATGGTTTCGGGTGCGATCGTGCCGCGGGCCATCCGGGCATAGGCCAGGCTCAAATCGTAATGGGGCGTCGCCGGATCGACGCCGAACATGAGGGCGCAGCGCGACCGCGACGCTTGCAGATTGCTGAGGAGCGAGAAGGCCGAGGGCCGGTCGTAAAGATCGGTCGGGTTCTTGAAGAGAACCGCCGGGTACCGGCCGTCATCCTCCAATTGCTTGAGCAGCGCCGTCACGTCGAAATCATGCGGCCTCACCGGCCGCTCGATCTCGAGCAACGCGCCGCGATGGGACCGAAGCTGATCGAGGAAGCTGCGGAGATTTTTGGCCACGATCCATCCTTCTCTTTAGGAACTCACGCGCCGAGGACGAACAAGCCCAATACCGCGAGAAATCCCAGCGCCCAGACGATCGACCGCGGCGTCGCCCAATCGGCGACATACATGACCGTATAAAGGATGCGCAACAAGACGAAGGCGCCGGCGAGCGCGTCGATCCCGTTCTGCGGGGCATGGGCGAGCTCCGCGACGATGACGGCCGCGGCAAAGAGGGGAAACGCCTCGAAATGATTGCGATGGGCCCAGTCGGCGCGCTGCCGCCAGCCGGTCAGCGCGTCGAGGTCGCGGCGCGGCGCGCGGTTGTCGATGCCAGCCGATTTCGCGAGGACCACGGTGAGATAGGGCAGGAACCCGGCGCCCAAGATCATCCAATAGGCGAAGGTCACCGTGGCGCCTCACGGCACCGGCAGAAGCGGCTTCTGACCGGGATCGAGCTGCATGCCGAAGGTCGCGAGCAGCGCTGCCGTGCCGGCGTAATTGCCCATGAGCGCGACGATGTTGACGAGCTTGCGCGGGCCGAACTGCTTCAGGGCGCGCGCGAAAGTCGCGGCCGCGACCGCCTTGGTGCGGAAAACCTCGCGGCCGAGATCGACGATGATCGCATCCGCCTCGTCGAGCCCGCCGGTGCTCTTGCGGTGCTTGATGATCTCGACGATCGCCGGCGACACGCCCTCGCGCAACGCCTCGGGCTCGTGCGCCGCCCATTCGAACTGGCTGTCGAATTCGCGCGCCGTCGTGAGAATGGCGATCTCGCGAACCCGTCCCCCGAGCCCGGCCTCGTGCCGCAGATAGTGGTTCACCGGCCGCGCGAAACGGGAATATTGGGGGCTATAAAGCTGGATGCCGCCGGGGCCTCGCATGCCCCGGATCGTGCCGCCCTTCGGGTCGGCGATGAGGTCGTAGGCGCGGCGCCCGTCCTCGTCCAACGCGTCGCGCTTCGGGACCGGCAACCTGAATCCGGATTCCGGATCGACATCTTCGGGGTACATGGCAAGTCTTTCTCGCAAATTGGCTCGTCGAGTCTATGATAAGGGGACCGCGTGTCAACGGAACCGAAGGCTGGCTTACGAGCTCGCGGGGGAGGACCGGCGCGTGACGAGAAGACATCGGATGGCGGCATTGCTGATGGCGCCGCTCGTCACCGGGTTGTTTGTCGCCGGGGGCACGGCGATGGCCGCCGACAAGGTCAGCGTCACCTTCGCCAGCTTCGATGCGCTCTACGCGCCGTACTTCATCGGCATCGAGAAGGGCTATTTCGCGCAACTCGGGCTCGATGTGAACATGATCCAGGCGGGCGGAGGCACGGCGACGCCGGCGCTCATATCGGGCGACGTGCAGTTCAGCTCGTCTTCCGGCTCCGCCGTGAGCGCCATCATCAAAGGCGCCAAGCTCAAGGTCGTCATGACATTGGCGGTATCGCTGCCCTGGAAGCTGTGGGCGACGGGTCCCGAGACCAAGAGTCTTCAGGACCTCAAGGGCAAGCCCGTCGGCATCGAGACGCGCGGCGGGCTCGACGAGCTCGCGACCCGCGCCGCGCTGATGAAGGCCGGCCTGCCACAGGATTGGGTGGCCTTCACGCCGGTCGGGGTCGGCGGCATTCAGCGCGTCGCCATCATGAAACAGGCCTCGATGCCCGCCATCTTCCTATCCTATATCGAGGAGCGGATGGCGCGGGCGAGCGGTGCGCTCAAGAACGGCCACGTGCTGGTCGATTTTCCCAAGGAGATCCAGATACCGTATAACGGCCTCGTGACCAGCGACGACCTCATCGACAAACATCCGGACGAGGTGGCGCGCTTCGTCGAGGGCGTCGTGATGGCGGTTCGATACATGACGACCTATCGCGACGGCACGCTGCGGGTCTTGGAGGAATCGGGCGGCGCCATGCCGCCCGATCTCATCGCCGAATCGCTGGGCGACACGATTCCGACCGTCCTTGCCGGCGGCGAGGCGACGCTGGCGGTGCGCCAGTTCGACCTCACGCTGCGCCGTGCCATCCTCGGCGTCGCCGAGCGCGACGCGCCATCGGTCGAGGCGATGTACGACTATTCCTTCGTCGAGCGGGCGATTGCCGAATTGAACGCGAAGAATTGGCGGCCGACGGAATGACCGCGTTGGAGGCGGCATGCCGATCAAGATGACCGAAGTGATGCGGCGCTTCCTCGAGCAAGCCTTGGAGGACGGCGCGCCGCCCCTTATCGGCACCGCGACCGCGGGCGGCGATCCGCAGATCAGCCCGAAAGGCACGCTCGCCGTCTATGACGAGGGGACGCTGTGTTTCTGGGAGCGCAGCTACCGCACCAGCTACGACGCGATCGTGGAGAATCCGCGCGTGATCGTCTATTGCCGAAACCAGGCCCGCGCCAAGGAGGTGCCGTTTCGCAACGCGGCGCTTCGTTTTCGCGGGGTGGCGCGCATCGCGAGCGACGAAGCCGCGCGCGAGCGCGTGTGGAATTTGTCGCCGCCGGCCGAGCAGGCGCGAGATCCCGAACGCAAGGGCCTCGCGATCTTGATCCGGGTTGACCGGATCGAAGATCTCGCCGGCCAGGTCATCATGCGGCGCGATTAAGGATCGAGTGGAATGGATCGCGCTCTAGCCGTTTGTATTCACGAGCGTAGCGCGATTTTCGGCGCACCACGATTCTTTTGAAGTGTGACAAGGCTGATCCATCGCGTTCGTTACGACGCTGATCGGGATTTTATTGGGTCGAGGGCTGGAGGTTGCGGGAAGGGTTCGGCGGGGCACATCGCCCCGTGGGTCATGGTCCCGCAGCGGCGAAGCGGCCGGCGAGCAGCCGGAAGATCGCTGCGTCCGGGCAAGCTGTCGGCAGCCAGAGGCGAATTCGAGCGGCGCCCTCGACGACGCGGGCGGCGATCTTGATCAGCCGCAATCGCAGCGTCGTGAACTCGGCCGTTCTCCAAGAGGAACGCTTGGGCGCGGCAGCGCGCAGAGTGAGAAGCAGCCAATAAGCCGCCGTGTGCAGGATGAGGCGCATCTGATTGGCCCGCGGGTCACGGCACGACGTACGATCCGAGGCGAGCTGGGCCTTGTGTAGCTTGATGAAGTTCTCCGCTTGGCCGCGGCCACAGTAGACTGTCTCATAGAGATGCTTGGCGCTGCCCTTGAGCGAGGTGACGACGTAACGGACATCGAGGCCGAGCTTCGTCGCCTCGATCCGGGCGACGACACGGCGCTGTCTTTGCCAACTCTTGGCGCCGTAACGCAGCGTCGCTCCAGCGGCGCAGCTTCTCGGTTCCGGTCACCGCGCGCTCGACGCACACCGCGTCGGCAACCGACCGGATCATGCCGGCGAGGCACCGGGTTGCCGCCGAAGCCGAAGATGTAGCCAATCCCATTGGCTTCGCACCAATCCATCGCCTTGACTCGACCGTAGTGGCTGTCACCGCGCACCAGGATGTTGACCTTCGGCCAGTGCCGGCGAATGCGGGCAATGACATGCTTCAGGATCGTGCGCACTTCGATCCCGCCCGGCGTCTTGCCGCTGCGCAGGATGACGGCAACGGGCTTGCCGCTCGTCCCCTCGTAGATATGGATCGGCAGGAAGCAGCGTTCGTCGTAATGCGCGTTGAACAGCGATAACTGCTGCCGGCCATGCACCGCGTCGAAGGTGTCGTCGATGTCGAGAATAATCGAAGCCGGCGCCCGCGCGTAACTGGCACAGAACTGATCCACCAGCGCCAGCATCAGTCGCGCGATCTCGATCCGCGACGGCGCATTCTCCAACCGCGACATGGTCGGTTGCGCGCACAGCGCCTCGCCGCTTCCCGGTGCTCGGCCCACCGCCATCTTGAATACCGGGTCGTCCCGCAGTTTGTTGCAGTCGTTGGCGTCCTCGTACCCCGCCGCGATCGCAAACATCCGAAGCCGCAGCATCTCCTCGACCGTGTGATCGATGCGATCGGAATCACGGCGATCCTTCAGGCAGGTCGCGAGGCGCGCTGCAACGCCCAGATGCCGCTCGACCCCGCGCAGCAGCAGCACGCCCGCATCCGACGACAGCATCCCGCCGTCGAAAGCTACGCTCACTTTCTTGCGGCAAATCGCTGGCAGGGAAAACGGCAGGAGGTTATCTTTGTTCATGGCGGATGTGGCGCTCCGTGATCGCGGCTTCGACTCTGTCCTGACAACAGAATCATGCTCGCAATCAGCGGCTTACGCTACATCCGCCAGCCTACAATCGCTCCCGTCGTGAATAAGGCGGGCTAGGTGTGAGCTTTCAATAGGTTGTCCATCCGGCTCGGACCGGGGAAGCTGAGGTTGCTGAGACTTCAGAGTTCCCAGGAGGAGCCGGATGAACGTCCATAAGAATGCCCGCCTGACGGCGCGCGGTCGAGAGGCGATGGTGCGAGCCCTGATATCATAAGGCTACCGAGACGCAAGCGGTAGCTCGCGGGCTTCGATCCAGCCCCGATTTATGAGTTCGCGGCCGCGCCTGTCACGCGTGGCCGGAATCGCCCGACAGCGCGAAGGGATCGACGCCGAGCTTGCCGATCGCGCGCCGCCACTTGTCGTCGAAGCCCGGCCCGAAGACGAGCTCGTCGTCGGCGGCGACGTGAAGCCAGCCATTGGCCTGGATCTCGGCATCGAGCTGCCCCGGTCCCCAACCGGCATAGCCCAGCGCCAAGAGCGAGCGGCGCGGGCCAACGCCCTTGGCGATCGCGCGCAAGATTTCGAGAGTCGCGGTCAGCCCGATGCCGCCCTCGACGACCACGGTGGCCTCCTCGGTGTAATCGACCGAATGCAGCACGAAGCCGCGCCCGGCCTCGACCGGTCCGCCGAAATGAATCGGCGCGCCGCCGAAGCCCTGTGCGGCGACGCCGAGCTGCTTCAATACGTCGGCCAGCGAGAGTTCCTCGATGATCTTGTTGAGGACGAGCCCCATCGCGCCATCGGCATTGTGCGCGCACATGAAGATCACCGCGCGCGTGAAGCGCGGATCCTGCATCTGCGGCATGGCGATGAGCAACTGTCCTGAAAGCGAGGTCGCGGCCGGCATGGGTTTCTCCGCCCTTTGAGATAGGCGCCGCCCGCGCGGCTTGCAAGCGCGGCCGCAGCCTAGCGATTTTGTGACCCCGCCGCCCCTTGGGCGGCCTATATAAGGGGCGCGATGAACCGGGCGTGGATCGGACTTTTCTTGGGAATGCTGGCGCTTCTGGCGCCTGCGGCTGCGCGCGCCGATGCCGCCTCGCCATGGTTCGAGACCGACCAGGGCAGGGTGCGGCTGATCGCGGCGGCGCCGTCGGTGGACGGCGCGGATCGCCTGCTCCTCGGCCTCGAATTCCAGCTCCAGCCGCATTGGAAGATTTATTGGCGCTCGCCGGGCGATGCCGGATATCCGCCCGATCTCGACTGGGCCGGCTCGCAGAACCTCGCCGCGGCCCAACTGTCCTGGCCCGCGCCCGAGCGCTTCTCGGTGCTCGGCCTCGAAACCGTCGGCTATAGCGGCGCGGTGGTATTGCCGATCGTAGCCAGCCTCGATCATGCGGGCGCGGCGCTGCGCCTCAGGGCGGCGCTGCATTATCTCACCTGCAACGAGATTTGCGTGCCCTATGAAACCACGCTCGCGCTCGATGTTCCGGCGGACGCGGCGCAAGGTCCCGGCTACGCCGCGCTGATCGCGCAATATCAGGCGCAGGTGCCGAAGGACGGCAGCGCGGCCGGAATCGATCTCGTCGGCGCCGTCTTGCGCTGGGGCAGCGCGCCGGTGCTGGAGCTGCGGGTCTCCAGCGGCACGCCGCTGGCCGCGCCGGATGCATTCTTCGAATCCGGGCAGCAAGTGGCGTTCGGCGCGCCGCGCGTCGAGGTAAAGGGCGCGGGCGAAACCGTATTGCGCGTGCCGGTCAGCGGCGATTGGCCTCGGCTCCTCGGCGAAAACCTCGCCGTGACGCTGGTCGATGGCCCGCGCGCGATAACCGGCACGGTCGTGCCCGTGCGCGGCCCCGACGTCGTCGATCTGCCCACTCTGGCGGCGATGCTCGGCCTGGCCTTGTTGGGCGGCCTCATTCTCAATCTCATGCCTTGCGTGCTGCCGGTGGTGGCGCTGAAGCTGCTCGCCGCCCTGCCCGATCGAAGCCACGACGCCGCCGCGGTGCGGCGTGGCCTGCTCGCGACCGCCGCGGGCGTCATGCTGTCTTTCCTGGTGCTGGCCCTTGCCAGCGTCGGGCTGAAGGCTGCCGGAGTCGCGGTCGGCTGGGGCGTGCAGTTCCAGGACCCGCGATTCCTCGTCTTTCTCACCGTGGTGCTCGTCGCTCTTCGCCTGCGATCTCTGGGGCTTCTTCGCGCTGCCGGTGCCGCGCTTGGTCGCCGCGCGGGCCGAGCGCGGCGCCCTCGGCAATCTCGCCACCGGCGCCTTCGCGACCCTGCTCGCGACGCCATGCTCGGCGCCTTTTCTCGGCACCGCGATAGGCTTCGCTCTCGCCGCCGGTCCGCGCGAGATCGTCGCGATCTTCCTCGCCCTCGGCCTCGGCATGGCGTCGCCCTATCTGCTGGTGGCGGCGGTTCCGCCGCTCGCCCGGCGGCTGCCGCGGCCCGGCAAGTGGATGATCCATCTGCGCCACGCGCTCGGATTTCTCCTCGCCGGCAGCGCGGCGTGGCTGGTCGCGGTGCTGGGCGCCGAGATCGGCACGGGGGCGGCGCTGGCCGTCTCAGTGCTGATGATCTGCGCCGGCGCCGCGCTGGCCCGCTTGCGCGATCCCGGACCGCGCTGGTCGACCGTCGCGGTCGCGTTGGCGGCCGCGCTGCTGGTGCCCATTTTCGCGCCGCCGCCGCGTGCGGCCGAGACGGCGAGCGGCCCGTGGCGGAAATTCGACGCTGCCGCGATCGGCGGCTTGGTGCGCGACGGCCGGGTCGTGCTGGTCGACGTCACCGCCGACTGGTGCCTCACTTGCAAGGCGAACGAGCGGCTCGTGCTCGATTCCGGCCCGGTGCGCGCGGCGCTGGCGCGGCCCCAGGTGGTGGCGATGCGCGCCGACTGGACCCGGCCCGATGCCGCCATCGCCGCCTATCTCAACCACTTCGGACGCTATGGCATCCCGTTCAACGCGGTCTATGGCCCGGCCGCGCCCAGCGGCATCGCCTTGCCCGAGCTGCTCACCCAAAACACGGTGACGGCGGCGCTCGAGGAAGCCACCGGGTCGCCCAATCCCGCATCCGCCGACAGGTGATTTTTCCGGCTTGACCGGCTATCCTGAAATCAACGTCCACAAAGCCGAGGAGGCGAGCATGACGATTGCAGTTGGCGAAAAGATCCCCGCGGGCAAGCTCAAGACCATGACGGCCGAGGGACCCAAGGACATTTCCACGGACGAGATTTTCAACGGCAAGAAGGTGGTGCTGTTCGCCGTGCCGGGGGCCTTCACCCCGACCTGCTCGGCCAAGCATCTGCCCGGCTTCGTCGAAAAGGCGGCTCAGATCAAGGCCAAGGGCGTCGATACCGTCGCCTGCGTCGCGGTCAACGACGCCTTCGTCATGGGCGCCTGGGGCAAGGCCCAGAACACCGATGGCAAGGTCCTGATGCTCGCCGACGGCGCCGCCGCCTTCACCAAGCAACTGGGCCTCGATCTCGACCTCAGCGGCCCGGGCATGGGCATACGCTCGAAGCGCTATGCGATGATCGTGGACAATGGCGTCGTGAAGGCGCTCAACGTCGAGGCGCCGGGCGCGTTCGAAGTCTCGAGCGCCGACGCGATCCTGCGGGCTTTGTAGGTTTTTTCGCTCGCGCGACCGAGACCCCGCGCCGCTGTGACGCGGCGCCCGAGAGGGTTCGATCGTAAAGCGATCGAACGGGGTGTCCCCGCCAACCCAGCTCGCGCGAGCGCGACGACTAAATCCCCCGCGCTTGCTCGACCCCTTGCCGGGCAAGCGCGTCGGCGCGCTCGTTGCCGTCATGGCCGGAATGGCCCCTGACCCAGCGCCACTCGACGCGGTGCCGCTCCAGCGCCGCGTCGAGCCGCTGCCACAGATCGACGTTCTTGACCGGCTTCCTGGCCGCGGTCTTCCAGCCGTTTTTCTTCCAGTTGTGGATGTAGCGGGTGATGCCGTCGCGCAAGTAGAGGCTGTCGGTGTGAAGCCGCACCGTGCTCGGCCGCTTCAAGGCCTCGAGCGCCGCGATCGCCGCCATCAGCTCCATGCGGTTGTTGGTGCTCGGATTGGCGGAGCCGAACAGTTCTTTCTCGTGGCCCTCGGCGATCAGGATCGCGCCCCAGCCGCCCGGTCCTGGGTTGCCGCTGCAGGCGCCGTCGGTATAGATATCGATCGTGGCCGTCACGGGTCGAGCCCGTAGGCGCCGGTCTGCGCGATGCCGCGGTGAAAGCGCAGCTTCTTCAGATATTCGAGCAGGTTCTTGGGCCTGACCAGGGCTCCGGCGGGCTGGTTGAGCCGGTCGTAAAGCCGCGTCAGCAGGAAGCGCAGCGCGCTGCCGCGCGCCAGCACGGGGATGGCGTCGAACTCGGCCCGGCTCATCGCGTGCCCGGCGCGGTAATTCGCCAATAAGAGGCGCGCCTTGGTGACATTGAAGCCGCCATCGGCCTCGAAGCACCAGGCGTTGAGGCAGATCGCCAAATCATAGGCGAAGAAATCGTTGCAGGCGAAATAGAAGTCGATCAGGCCCGAGACCGTTTCGCCGCGAAAGAAGACGTTATCGGGAAAGAGATCGGCATGGATCACGCCCTGCGGCAGATCGTGCGGCCAGATCTGCTCGAGCGCGGCCAGCTCGGCGCCCAGCTCGGCGGCGAGCCCGGGTTGGATCTCGTCGGCGCGCGGCCGGCAATCCTCGTAGAGCCGCCGCCAGCCGGCCACCGAGAGGTCGTTGGCGCGCCGCAGCGGAAAATCCGCGACCGCCTGGTGCAGCCGGGCGAGCGCCGCGCCGACGCCGGCGCAGTGATAGGGCTCGATGCGACGCGGCGACAGCCCGTCCAGAAAGCTCACGATCGCGGCCGGCCGGCCGCACAGAGACCGCAGCGCCTTGCCGTCGCGGCCATGGACCGGAGTCGGGCAGGCCACCCCTTTCTTCGCGAGGTGGCCCATCAGCGCCAGGAAGAAGGGCAGGTCGGCGGGGGTCACGCGCCGCTCGTAGAGCGTGAGGATGTAGCTGCCGGAATCGGTGCGCAGCAGATAGTTGGAATTCTCGACGCCCTCGGCGATGCCCTTGAAGGAAAGCGGCTCGCCCAGCGCGTAGTCGGCGAGGAAGGCCTTGAGCTCGTCGTCGGGAACGTCGGTATAGACGGCCATCGCGTTACCACGCCAGAGCGGCCGACGCTTGTGCCCTGCGCACGCGTCGAATAAAGTCCGAGCCGGCTTCTGCCGCAAGGCAGCAAGGTAGTGCAGCGGCACAGCGCAAGGAAGAGCGATGAACCGAATAAGGAGAGCGCCACGCGCCCAGGCCCTTGCCCTTGCGAGCCTGGCCGCGCTTGTCCTCTCCGGATGCTCGAATTTCGGCACGAATGTCGGCAGCTTCACCTGTCCGGCCACGACCACCGTGCCGGATTTGCAAACCATCGCCGCGCTGCCCTCCGACGTCACCGACGCGGCCCAGGCCGACCCGGACAGAATTCCCAGCGCGGCCAAGATCGACTTGGTCACGTCGCATTGCGCCAAGGAAACCGGCGGGATCGAGAGCGACGTCACGATCAACTTTACGTTGATGCGCAGAACGCTCGCCGTCCGGCACGTTGACGTGCCCTACTTCGTCGCCCTCGCCGACAGCACCGGCAATATCCTCGGCAAGCGCGAATTCAACCTCGGCGGCGATTTTTCCGGCGACACCGACACCACCGCGACGACCGGCAAAGTCACCATGCATCTCCCCTTGAAGAACCTTCAGCTTGGCAATGTCTATACCATCATCGTCGGCTTCCAATTGAATCAGGCCCAGCTCGACTTCAACCGTGCCCATCTGCCGTGAGGCGAGCGCACGGCATGGATTCCAGCCGAGATCCAGAGGCATGCCGGGCGGAGACGAGCGCGCGATGACGCCGCGGCGCAGCGCCAAGCGCGGGCGCGGGCGCGCGGCAAAGCCGACCACGCTCCGCTCGGTCGAGCGCATCATCCCGCGCGGCGCCTGGCGGCTCGATATCTATCACCGGCTGCTGACCTTGCCGTGGTCGGGCATCTTCGCGCTGCTCGTCCTCGGTTATGTCTTTTTCAATCTCGGATTCGCGGCGCTCTATCTGATCCAGGACGGCAGCATCGCCAACGCGCGGCCGCGCTCCTTCGCCGATGCGTTCTTTTTCAGCGTTCAAACCATGGCGACGATCGGCTATGGCGAGATGCGGCCGGCGACACTCTACGCCAATCTGCTCGTCACCGGCGAGGTGCTGCTCGGCATGACCGGCTTCGCGGTCGCGACCGGACTCGTCTTTGCGCGTTTCTCGCGGCCGACGGCGCGGATGATGTTCAGCAAGGTCGCGGTGATCGCGCCCCATGACGGCGTGCCGACCCTGATGATCCGCGCCGCCAATCAGCGCCGCAATCTGATCCTCGAGGCCCAGGTCAGCGTGTCGCTCTTGCGCGACGAGGTCAGCAGCGAGGGCGTGGCCATGCGGCGGTTCCACGATTTGCGCGTGGTGCGGTCGCGCACGCCGATGTTCGCGCTCTCTTGGACGGTGATGCATCCCATCGACGAGGCGAGCCCGCTCTTTGGCGAGACCCGCGACAGCCTCGTTCGCCAGAATGCCGAGATCGTGGCGAGCATCCTCGGCACCGACGAGACCTTCGCGCAGCCGGTCAACGCGCGCCATAGCTATCTCGCCGAAGAGCTGCGCTGGAACCACCGCTTCGCCGATATCTTGGGCCAAGCCGCGGATGGCCGGCCCAGCATCGACTTCCGGCGGTTCGACGACACGGTCGAGGCCGCCGAACCGGCGCCGCGCGCGGTGAGGCGATGAACGCGCGCCTCGCGGCCCTCGTCCTCGCCGCCGCGCTCTCAGGCGCCGCGCCGTCCGGCGCGCAAGAGGAAAAGGTGCTGAACATCTACAATTGGTCCGACTACATCGCCGCCGACACGGTGGCGAATTTCGAGAAAGAGACCGGCATCAAGGTCAATTACGACGTCTATGACAGCAACGAGGTCTTGGAGGCCAAGCTCCTGGCCGGCCATTCCGGCTACGATCTGGTGGTGCCATCGGCCGCGCCTTATCTTGCCCGCCAGGCGGCATCGGGCGTCTATCGCGCGATCGACAAGGATGCGCTGAAGAATTACCGCAATCTCGATCCGCAGCTTCTCGCCGCCGCCGCCCATGCCGATCCCGGCAACCGCTTCGGCGTGCCCTATATGTGGGGCACGACCGGCTTCGGCTATGACCGCGCGAAAGTCGAAGGCCTCCTCGGCGCGAACGCGCCCACCGGCAGCTCGGGCCTGATCTTCGATCCGGCCAACGCGAAAAAACTCGGGCCTTGCGGGATTTCGCTACTCGACAGCGCGCAGGAGCTGTTTCCGGCGGCGCTCGCCTATCTCGGCCGCGATCCCTTGAGCCGCGATCCAGCCGATCTCGACCGCGCCGTGGCCGTGCTCCAGGCGATCCGCCCCTTCATCCGCAAGTTCCATTCCTCGGAATACATCAACGACCTCGCCAATGGCGATCTTTGCGCCGCCTGGGGCTATTCCGGCGACATCGTGCAGGCGAGAAACCGCGCCGTCGAGGCAAGGAACGGCGTCGCCATCGCCTACACCATCCCCCAGGAAGGGGCGATGATTTGGATCGACATGATGGCGATCCCGGCAGACGCGCCGCACCCCGGCAACGCGCTCGCCTTCATCGATTACATCCTGCGCCCCGAGGTCGCGGCCGCGATCAGCGACGCGGTCGCCTATGCCAACCCCAACCTAGCCGCGACGCCTCTCGTTGATCCGAATCTCAGCGGCGATCCCAACATCTATCCGCCGGCGGCGGTGCGCGCGCGCCTCTTCTTCGACACGCCGGTCACGCCGCAATACGAGCGGTTGCGCACCCGCGCCTGGACGCGGATCAAGACGGGGGAGTGAGATCGTGGCGGCGTATCTCGTCATCGATCGCGTGACGAAGCGCTACCCCGGTGCCGCGGCCGACGCGGTCGCCGGGGTCTCGCTCGAATTGGCCCGCGCCGAGTTCTTCGCGCTTTTGGGCCCGTCGGGCTGCGGCAAGACCACCTTGCTCAGGATGCTCGCCGGCTTCGAGCGGCCGGACCGCGGCCGTATTCTCATCGACGGCCGCGACATGGCGGGCGTGCCGCCCTATGCGCGCCCCGTCAACATGATGTTCCAGTCCTATGCGCTGTTTCCGCACATGACCGTCGCCGACAACATCGCCTTCGGGCTGCGCCAGGACGGGATTCCGCGGGGCGCGATCGCGCAACGCGTCGCCGCGATGCTCGATCTCGTCAAGCTTGGCCCGTTGGCGCGGCGCAAGCCGCATCAGCTTTCGGGCGGCGAGAAGCAGCGCGTCGCCCTGGCGCGCGCGCTCGTCAAGGAGCCCAAATTATTGTTGCTCGACGAGCCCCTGACCGCGCTCGACCGGAAGCTCCGCGAGGAGACGCGCTTCGAGCTGGTGCGCATCCAGCGCCGGGTCGGCATTACCTTCCTCCTGGTCACGCACGACCAGGAGGAAGCGATGAGCATGGCCTCGCGCATCGCGGTGATGAACGAGGGCCGCATCGCCCAGATGGGTCCGCCCGAAGAGGTCTATGAGCGCCCTTGCGACCGGTTCGTCGCAGGGTTTTTGGGCGCGGTCAATCTCTTCGCCGCGCGCGTGCGGTCGGTCGAGAGGGGAATCGTCGCTCTCGACAGCGCGGAGGCGGGCGGGCGCTTCACCGCCGCGCATGGCCGCGATCTCGCGCCCGGCACCGAGGTCGACCTCGCCATCCGGCCCGAGAAGATCGCCGTTGGGGCGGCCGCCGATCCGACTTGGGCCAACGCGCTCGGCGGCACGGTGCGCGGGATCGCCTATCGCGGCGAGGCCTCGGATGTCGAGATCGAGCTGGCTACGGCCAAAATTCTGCGCGCGACCATCGCCAATACCGGCGCGGCGCGGCTCGCCCTCTCCCTCGGCCAGCCGGTCTCGCTCGGCTGGGGCAGAGAGGCCGCGGTGGTGCTCGAGCGGTGAGCGCGATCTCGGCCTCGGATCGGCTGCGCCGCGCGCTCGTCATCGCCCTGCCTTACGCCTGGCTCGTGCTGTTCTTTCTCGTGCCGTTCGCGATCGTGTTCAAGATCAGCCTCGCCGAGCAGGCGACCGCCATTCCGCCCTACACCCCGCTCGTCGCCGCGGGCCGCGTCGAGGCCAGCGCCGCCAATTATCTGTTTCTGCTCGGCGACAGCCTTTATGCGCGGGCCTACGTCAATTCCATCTGGTTCGCTTTCTGGGCGACCTCGGGCTGTCTGCTGATCGGGTATCCGCTCGCCTACGGCATCGTTCGCGCGCCGGCGCGCTGGCGCAACGCGCTGCTGCTGCTCGTGATCCTGCCGTTCTGGACCAGCTTCCTCATACGGGTCTATGCCTGGATCGGCCTCCTCAAGGGCAACGGGCTCATCGACAACGCCCTGATGGGGCTGGGCCTCGTCCACGCGCCGCTGCCGCTCCTCAACAATGCCTTCGCGGTCTATGTCGGGCTCATTTATTCCTATCTGCCTTATATGGTGCTGCCGCTTTACGCGTCGCTCGAAAAGCTCGATCCGGCGCTGCTCGAGGCCGCTTCGGATCTCGGCTGCCGCCCGGCACAGGCGTTTTGGCGGGTGACGATGCCATTGTCGCTGCCCGGCGTCATCGCCGGCTCGCTCCTCGTGTTCATCCCGATGTGCGGCGAGTTCATCATCCCCGATCTCCTCGGCGGCCCCGACACCTTGATGATCGGCAAGGTGCTGTGGGACGAGTTCTTCACCAACCGCGACTGGCCGCTCGCCTCGGCGGTGGCGGTGGTGATGCTGGTGCTGCTGACCCTGCCGATGGGGATTTTGCGCCGCTATTTGACCGGCGCCGAGACATGATCAACCGGCTGTCGCCCTTCTTAGCGACGACGATGGCTCTCGGCTTCGTGTTTCTTTATGGGCCGATCGCCTCGGTCATCGTCTATTCCTTCAATGCATCGCGCCTCGTCACCGTCTGGGCGGGCTTCTCGACCCGGTGGTATGGCGAGCTCCTGGCGAACGAGCAGATCAAGAGCGCGGCGGCGACGAGCTTCGAGATCGCGCTCGCTGCGGCTTCGGGCGCGCTCGTTCTCGGCACGCTCGCGGGCTTCGCCCTGGCGCGCTACCGGCGGTTCAAGGGCCGCACCCTCTTCGGCGCGCTCGTCACTGGGCCGCTCGTCATGCCCGAGGTCATCACCGGCCTGTCCTTGCTCTTGTTGTTTGTCGCCCTCGAGCAGGCGATCGGCTGGCCGAGGGGGCGCGGCATTCCGACCATCATCATCGCCCATATCACCTTGGGAATGGCCTATGTGTCGGTCGTCGTCGAGGCCCGGCTCGCCGCCTTCGACCGCTCGCTCGAGGAGGCGGCGCTCGATCTAGGCGCCAGGCACTGGAAGGTCTTTGCCGTCATCACCTTGCCGCTCATCGCCCCGGCCCTGGCCGCGGGCTGGCTGCTGGCTTTCACGCTGTCGCTCGACGATCTCGTGATTGCGAGCTTCACCACCGGGCCGTCCGCGACGACTCTGCCGATGGTGATCTTCTCGAGCGTGCGCCTCGGCGTCAGCCCGCAAATCAACGCCCTCGCCACCATTCTGTTGCTGGTGGTCGCGGTGGCGATTCTCGTCGCCGGCAGGGTCCTCGCTAAAACTCGTAAGCCAGCAGGGACGTGACCGGAACATCGAGCTTCTTTCGCCCGTCGAGGCCGGTGAGCTCGATGATGAAGGCGGCGCCGACCACGTTTCCGCCGACCATGCGGCACAGTCGGACCGCCGCCGCCATGGTGCCGCCGGTCGCGAGCAGATCGTCGAGCACCACGACCCGCTGCCCGGCGGCGATCGCATCGGATTTGATTTCCACCGTGTCGCTGCCGTATTCGAGGTCGTAGGTGTGGGGAATGGTGGGGCCCGGCAGCTTGCCTTTCTTCCGGATCATCACGAAGCCGCAATTCAGGAGGACGGCAACCGGCGCGGCGACGAGAAAGCCGCGCGATTCGATGCCGGCGAGGAGATCGGGTTTGAGCGGCCGAACCGCTTCGGTCAGGCCGGCGACGGTCTCCTTCCAGGCACCGGGGTGCTTGAGCAGGGTCGAGATGTCGTAGAACAGGATGCCTTTTCTCGGGAAATCGGGAATGCCGCGGATATGCTGCTTGAGGTCCATGCGCTCTCCTTGAGCATTTGCCGGCGAAGGGGATACCGTCGCTCGCGACGCGAGCGACCGCCAGCAGAAAATGCGAGCAAATCAATTGGGTCGTCGGGACGGTTAATTTACCCGAGTCGCGGCCGCGTGACAGGCCAAAGATTCCCGCGAGGTCTTGCCAGCGCCGCCGCGCCGGGACATAACGGCTCAGGAGCCGCTCCGGAACATTGCATGGTCGATTTCGCTCGACTGAGCCGGGCCGAATTGGAAGCCATGGCAGCTTGCGGTCGCGCGCTGCTTGATTGCCAGCGCGCGCTCGAAACGGCCAACAGCTCGGTGCTGGCCGAGGCCTTGCAGGGCGCGGCCACGGTCTATACGTGGCAGCACTATCCCGCGGGCGACGTTCTCGACCCCGCAAGCCGCGCCCAGTATTTCTATCATGCCCATGCGGAATCGGAGCGGCGGCCGGGCGCGGTCGGCGACGAGCATGGCCATTTCCATACCTTTCTACGCGCCAGCGGCATGCCGGCCGGGGTGCGCCCGCTGGTGATGCCCGAGCTCGCTATCGCCGAGAATCCGGCCGCGCCCAAGGCGCCGCTGATGCCTTCGGCGCCGCAAAGCGCCGAAGGCGAGGACGCCGATCCCTGGAGCCACCTCGTCGCCATCGCGATGGACGCCGGCGGCAAGCCGCTGCGCTTCTTCACCACCAATCGCTGGGTCACCGGCGAGACCTGGTTTCCCGCCCGCGACGTAACCCAGATGCTCGATCGCTTCGCGCTCGGCCCGGTGCCGCCATCGCCGCACCTCAACAATTGGCTCGTGGCGCTGCTTGGGCTCTACAAGCCGCTGCTCGCCGATCTCCTGGCCCGGCGCGACGCCGCGGTGATGGATTGGCGCCGGCGCTGGCGCGCCAAGGTGCACGTCTTCGAGGATCGGCGTCTCGAGATCACCTCGACCCTCGAGATCGACCTCGACTCTCAGCTCGCCAAGATCGCCGCGGCGCTACGCCTCGTCGCTTGAGCCGGCGGTCAGCGGCCGGGCGAAGGCGCCGCCGAAACCGGCAGATGATTGGCGCGCAGACATTCTTGGCGCGCGGCCTCGCGCTTTGCGTTGCCATCGGGGGTGTGGTCGGGGAACTTCGCATTGGCCTGCGCGGCGCATTTGTCCATCTGCTTCCAGATCGCGAAGTTCTGAGTTTGCGCGGGATCGGCGCGGGCCGCGCGCGGCGCCGCTAGGCCTAGCGCCGTCACCAGCGCGAGCAGGATCAAGGGGGCGTTATGCCGCGCCATCGCCGCCTCAGCCCCGTGCCGGGTCGCGGCGCCGGCCGCGCCACAACATCATCGGGAGGCAGATCGCGATATAGGCGAAGAGCGGCGCCGCGATGAGGAGGACCGAATCGCCCTGCTCGCGTCGTAACAGTTGCCGTGCCGTCTCGCGCGCCTCGGCCAGGCAGGTCGCCGCCGCCGGGCCGACGCGCTCGCCGCAGGTATCGTTGACGTAATCGCCGACCGTGGTCACACGCCCGTTGACCCGCACCGCGTCCTTGAATTGCGGATAAATGCGCCAGGTCATGGCGACCATCCACGTCACGGCGAGCAGAACGAAATAACGCGATATCCTCGGCATGGCGACCAGAGAAAAATTGTACCCGACGGCATTATAACGCGGCGCCTGGCAGGGGTACCCGCCTTCTCTAGCCGTTTGTATTCACGAGCGTAGCGCGATTTTCGGCGCACCACGATTCTTTTGAAGTGTGACAAGGCTGATCCATCGCGTTCGTTACGACGCTGATCGGGATTTTATTGGGTCGAGGGCTGGAGGTTGCGGGAAGGGTTCGGCGGGGCACATCGCCCCGTGGGTCATGGTCCCGCAGCGGCGAAGCGGCCGGCGAGCAGCCGGAAGATCGCTGCGTCCGGGCAAGCTGTCGGCAGCCAGAGGCGAATTCGAGCGGCGCCCTCGACGACGCGGGCGGCGATCTTGATCAGCCGCAATCGCAGCGTCGTGAACTCGGCCGTTCTCCAAGAGGAACGCTTGGGCGCGGCAGCGCGCAGAGTGAGAAGCAGCCAATAAGCCGCCGTGTGCAGGATGAGGCGCATCTGATTGGCCCGCGGGTCACGGCACGACGTACGATCCGAGGCGAGCTGGGCCTTGTGTAGCTTGATGAAGTTCTCCGCTTGGCCGCGGCCACAGTAGACTGTCTCATAGAGATGCTTGGCGCTGCCCTTGAGCGAGGTGACGACGTAACGGACATCGAGGCCGAGCTTCGTCGCCTCGATCCGGGCGACGACACGGCGCTGTCTTTGCCAACTCTTGGCGCCGTAACGCAGCGTGCTCCAGCGGCGCAGCTTCTCGGTTCCGGTCACCGCGCGCTCGACGCACACCGCGTCGGCAACCGACCGGATCATGCCGGCGAGCACCGGGTTGCCGCCGAAGCCGAAGATGTAGCCAATCCCATTGGCTTCGCACCAATCCATCGCCTTGACTCGACCGTAGTGGCTGTCACCGCGCACCAGGATGTTGACCTTCGGCCAGTGCCGGCGAATGCGGGCAATGACATGCTTCAGGATCGTGCGCACTTCGATCCCGCCCGGCGTCTTGCCGCTGCGCAGGATGACGGCAACGGGCTTGCCGCTCGTCCCCTCGTAGATATGGATCGGCAGGAAGCAGCGTTCGTCGTAATGCGCGTTGAACAGCGATAACTGCTGCCGGCCATGCACCGCGTCGAAGGTGTCGTCGATGTCGAGAATAATCGAAGCCGGCGCCCGCGCGTAACTGGCACAGAACTGATCCACCAGCGCCAGCATCAGTCGCGCGATCTCGATCCGCGACGGCGCATTCTCCAACCGCGACATGGTCGGTTGCGAGCACAGCGCCTCGCCGCTTCCCGGTGCTCGGCCCACCGCCATCTTGAATACCGGGTCGTCCCGCAGTTTGTTGCAGTCGTTGGCGTCCTCGTACCCCGCCGCGATCGCAAACATCCGAAGCCGCAGCATCTCCTCGACCGTGTGATCGATGCGATCGGAATCACGGCGATCCTTCAGGCAGGTCGCGAGGCGCGCTGCAACGCCCAGATGCCGCTCGACCCCGCGCAGCAGCAGCACGCCCGCATCCGACGACAGCATCCCGCCGTCGAAAGCTACGCTCACTTTCTTGCGGCAAATCGCTGGCAGGGAAAACGGCAGGAGGTTATCTTTGTTCATGGCGGATGTGGCGCTCCGTGATCGCGGCTTCGACTCTGTCCTGACAACAGAATCATGCTCGCAATCAGCGGCTTACGCTACATCCGCCAGCCTACAATCGCTCCCGTCGTGAATAAGGCGGGCTAGGTTAAAAGATATTTATACCTTATTCGATGCGTTGGGCGGCGCGCACGCTGGCGATCATCGAGCTGCGGATGAGATAGGCCTTGGCCCGGGCCGGATCGGCCGCGATCGCGCGCAACTCGTCGAGATTGCGGGCGCGCGTGGCCGGATCTTTTTCCTCGAGCACCTGCTTGTTGCGGATCGACTGGGCCTGGACGAATTCGACATTGGCCCCGCGGCGCTGCCGGACATAGCGGTCGAGAATGCTGTCGTCGGCCTCGCCGCGAACGAGGGCGGCCAGCTTGTCGGCGAGGTTGAAGGCGGCGTGGAGCGCGCCATTGAGGCCGAAGGCACCTAAGGGATTGTTGACATGGGCGGCGTCGCCGACGAGGACGAATCGGCCGCGGCGGAAATCGGCCGCGATGCGCTGGTGCACCCGGTAGATGCCGCTGTGCGCGATGTCGTAAGGGCTGGGGCGCGGCAGGAAATGCTGGAGTGCGCGCTCGGCGAAGCCGCGGCTCAGCACTTCCTCGTCGGCGAGGGCGGCGTCGGTCGGAAACAGCACGCGCCACAGGCCCGGCGGGCCGTCATGCGGCATCTTGAAGATCGCGCCCCAATCCACGGGATCGGCGATATAGGCGTTGTAGGTATAGCCGTGGCGCGCCAAGTCCTGGGTGATGCCGACGACAAGGAAGCGCTCGGGCCAGGTGAAGCCCTCGAAGGCGATGTCCATCGCGCGCCGCACCGCGCTGCGCGCGCCGTCGGCGCCGACGAGGTAACTGCCGCGCACGGTCCGGGTGCCGCCCGGGGTCTCGAAGCGCGCGGCGACGCCGCCGCCGTCCTGGCTCGCCGCGACGAAGCGATGGTCGAAGCGCACCTCGCCGCCGAGGCTTTCGAGCCGCTCCTTCAAGAGCGGGGTCAGCTTGAACTGCTCGCAATGGAGCCGGAACGGATAGGGCGTCTCGTCGGCGATGAGCGAGAATCCCATTCGACGATGACGCCTTCCTCGCGGCCGCGGATTTGCCAGCGCGGCACCTTGATCCCCAGCCCGAGGAATTTCTCGCCGACCCCGATCCGGTCGAGCATCTCCATGGTGGGCGGATGGAACGAGCCGGCGCGCAGATCGCGCGGCAGGCTGGCCTCGGCCTCGAACACGGTCGATTTCACCCCGGCGAGCGCGAGGGTGACCGCGACGGCAAGCCCGGCCGGGCCGCCGCCAACGATGAGAACGGGGTCTTGTTGGGTCACGAAGGCGAAAACTCCTCCGGCCCGAGACTACGAGCGGAGCGCTCGATGTCAATCGGCGCGGCGCCTCACATCGGCGGCTTGACGCCGCTCTTCTCGACCGTCACCGCGGCCGCGACGAGCGCGCCGTCAGCCCCCTTGCGGGCCAGGATATAAACTGCCTTGCCGCGTTTCAGATCGGCGGCGCTGCCGGGGGCAGGGGCGACGATCGCCGTCCTGCGGTCGATGATCACCGAAGCGGTGCCGTTCTTGTAATCGACCGATAGCACCCCGCCTCGCGCCGCTTTGGCGATCCCCGTGACATGGGCGTTGGTCATCAGGCTTCGGGGCTCGAGGTCCCACGGGGTCTGGCTGTCGTGGAGGGGAAGGTTGGGGGGAAAGAAATGCACTTCGACGGCGTGAAGCTTGCCGTCCTTGCCCGGCACCGAGGTGGTGCCGACGAAATCGCCCGGGTGGATGTCCGCGAGCTTCTTTCGCACCAGCGTATGCACGGCGTAATTCGGCGGCAGCGTGACCGGCAGCATCCGGCCGTCGCGGGATTTGACGGTCAGGGTCTGGCCGTCGAGCTTCGCGATGGTGCCGCGAATGTTCACGAGGGGCGCGGCCGGCGCCTGGGCGAGAGCCGGCAGGGCCAGCGCCGCGAACAGCGCCGCTGCGATCAATGACTTCGTTCTCACAAGATTTCCTCCTGCGCCGGCGTCACATCGGCGGCTTGACGCCGTTCTTCTCGACGGTGGCGTTGTTCGCGCTGTAGCTGCCATCGGCGTTCTTGCTGGCGCGGATGAATACCGCCTTGCCGGGCTTCAGATCGGCCATCGCGCCGTCGGCCGGCTGCGTGATCTTGGTCTTCGCGTCGATGACGACGATTGTCGGCGCGCCCTTCAGGGTGAGCGTAAGGGTATCGCCGGTCTTTGCCATGGCGACGCTGCTGGCGTGGGCGTTGGTCATCAGGCTGCCCGGCGCCAAATCGTAAGGGGTTTGGCTCTCCGGGACGAACGCCGGCAGGAAATGCACTTCGAGGGCGTGGAGCTTGCCGTCCTTGCCCCGAACCGAGGTCGAGGCGAGGTTGTCGCCCGGCTTGATATCGGAAAGCTTCTTGCGCACCAAGGTTCGCACCGCGGCATTGGGCGCCAACATGACCATCACGGTCTTCTGGTCGCGCGTCTTGACCGTCACCATCGAGCCGTCGACCTTGGCGATGGTGCCGCGGATGTTGGTCGGCGGCGGGCCGGGAGGCGGGCCGCCCTGCGGCGCCTGTGCGAAGCTCGGCGCAGCAAGCGCGGCCAGCATTGCAGCGACGAGGAACGGCTTGATGGCCATGGAATCCCCCCTGAAAAGGCGCGCTTGGCGCCGCGATTCGTGTTCCCGTCTCATACCATGAAGCCGTGGGCCGAGGCAGCGGGGAAACCTCACGTTTGCGTTATCGCTACGGTTGATTTCGCGCGCTTGCCCTTGTAAGCCGGTTGGCCATGGAGCCATCCGCGTCCGAGCTTGCTGGGGAGATCGCCAGACGGCGCACCTTTGCCATCATCTCGCACCCCGATGCCGGCAAGACCACCCTGACCGAGAAGCTGCTGCTGTTCGGCGGCGCCATTCAGCTCGCCGGCGAGGTCAAGGCGCGCGGCGACCGGCGCCGGGTGCGCTCGGACTGGATGGAAGTGGAGCGCGAACGCGGGATTTCCGTCAGTTCCGCGGTGATGAGCTTCGAGCATGGCGGCCTCGCCTTCAACCTCCTCGACACGCCCGGCCACCAGGATTTCAGCGAGGATACCTATCGCACGCTCACCGCCGTCGATAGCGCCGTGATGGTGCTCGACGCGGCGCGCGGCATCGAGGCGCAAACCTTGAAGCTGTTCGAGGTCTGCCGGCTCCGCGACGTGCCGATCATCACCTTCGTCAACAAGCTCGACCGCGAGGGCCGTGATCCCTTCGACCTGATGGACGAGATCGAGCGCCTTCTCGCGCTCGAGGTGGTGCCGGCAAGCTGGCCCATCGGCATGGGCCGGGATTTCCTCGGCACCTATGATTTGCGCGCCGACGCGCTGTTGCTGTTCGCGCGCGGCGAGGGCGAGCGCGTCACCGAGCCGCTGCGCTGCGCCGGCCTCGGCGATCCCAAGCTCGCCGAGCGCCTGCCCGCGGGCGCACTCCAGCGCTTACGCGACGAGGTCGAGATGGCGCGCGGGTTGACGCCCGAATTCGATCGCAAATCCTACCTCGAAGGGCACATGACGCCGGTGTTCTTCGGCAGCGCCTTGAACAATTTCGGCGTGCGCGAGCTGCTCTCCGGCATCGCCGAGCTCGCGCCGAGCCCGCGCCCGCAGCCGGCGCTGCCCCGCGCCATCGCGCCCGAGGAAAAGCGGGTCGCGGGCTTCGTCTTCAAGGTCCAGGCCAATATCGATCCGCAGCACCGCGACCGCATCGCCTTCCTGCGCATCTGCTCGGGCCGGTTCCGGCGCGGCATGAAGCTCTTTCATTGCCGCTCGGGCAAGACCATGGCGATCCAGAACCCGGTGTTCTTCCTGGCGCGCGAGCGCAACCTCGCCGAGGAAGCCTGGCCCGGCGACATCATCGGCATCCCCAATCACGGCGCGCTCCGGATCGGCGACACGGTGACCGAGGGCGAGCATATCCGCATCACCGGCATCCCCAATTTCGCGCCCGAGATTCTGCGCCGCGTGCGGCTCGACGATCCGATGAAATCGAAGCATTTGAAGCGCGCCTTGGAGCAGCTCGCCGAGGAAGGCGTCACCCGGGTCTTCCGGCCGCTCGTCGGCGGCGATTGGATCGTCGGCGTGGTCGGGCCGTTGCAGCTGGAAGTTCTCGCGGCTCGGATCAAGAGCGAGTACGAGCTCGGCGTCCGCTTCGAGGAGGGCCAATACGAGACCGCGCGCTGGATCGACGGCCCGGCCGCCGAATTGAAGCGCTTCGAGGACACCAACCGCGCCGCCATGGCCGAGGACCATGACGGCATGAAGGTGTTCCTCGTCCGCAACGCCTGGGACCTCGACCGCACCATCAAGGATTGGCCGCATCTGAAGTTCACCGCGACCCGCGAGCAGGCGGACGAGAGAGCGACGTGACGGCATGATCGCCCTCTCCGTCCTCGACCAGTCGCCCATCCGCGCCGGCGGCACGCCCGCCCAGGCGATCGCCGAGTTCGATCGAGCTCGCCAAGGCGTGCGAGCGCTTCGGGTATCGGCGCTATTGGGTCGCCGAGCATCACTCTTCCGAGGGTCTCGCCGGCGCCGCGCCGGAAATCCTGGTGGCGCGGCTCGCAGGCGTGACCTCGACGATGCGGATCGGCAGCGGCGGGGTGATGCTGTCGCATTACAGCGCCTTGAAGGTCGCCGAGACGTTTCGGATGCTGGAGACACTTTATCCGGGCCGGATCGATCCCGGGCTGGGCCGGGCGCCGGGGAGCGACTACGTCACGGCGCGCGCCCTGGCGCACGGGCCGGGCGCCTTGGGCATCGAGGAGTTCCCGCGGCAAATCCAGGACCTCCTCGCTTACTTACGCGACGAGGTGCCGAGCGGGCATCCTTTCGCCGGGGTCAGCGCGCAGCCGCGCGGGGCCACCAACCCCGAGCCCTGGCTCCTCGGCTCGAGCGACCAAAGCGCGCTCTACGCCGCCTATTTCGGTCTTAGCTTCTCGTTCGCGCATTTCATCACCGACCGGATGGGGCCCGAGATCATGGCGGCCTATCGCGCGCAGTTCCGGCCTTCGGCGTGGCTCGCGCAGCCCCAAGGCAGCATCGGCGTCGCCGTCATCTGCGCCGCGACCGAGGCCGAGGCCGAGCGCCTCGCCAAGTCGCGCGACCTCTCGCGCCTTAGGATGGAGCAGGGGATTCTTCGCCCCTTTCCCTCGGTCGAGGAGGCGGAAGCGTATGATTATTCGCGCGAGGAGCGCTTGCGCATCGCGATGAACCGCCGCCGCCAGGTGATCGGAAGCCCCGCGCAATGCAAGGCGCAGTTGCTGGCGCTGGGCGAGAAATACGGCGTCGAGGAATTCGTGGTCGTCACCATCACCTTCGATTTCGCGACGCGCTTCAAATCCTACGAGCTTTTGGCGGAAGCGTTCGGTCTCGCCGGCGCCAGCGCCTAACCCTTCGACTCGATCGACGGCAGCTCGATGACGCGCCCGCCCGCGCGCAGCGCCTCGGCGGCGGCGCGCAGCTTGCGATAGGCTCGGATGCTGAAGGGAATCGAGCCGAGATAGACGACGGCGATAACGAGCAGCGTCGCCCAAGGCTCGGTGGTGGCGAGCGCGCCGAGCAGGCCCACCGCGAGCAACAGCGCCAACACCCATTCGCGCGGCACATGGAAGCGCTTCATCGCAAAGGTCGGGACCCGGCTCACCATCAGCGCCGCGACGCCGGCCAGCACGGCGGCGCTGAGCCAAGGCGCGCGGAAGCCGTCCCAGTGGAACTCGAATTGCAGCAGCAGCGGCACGAGGACGAGACCGGCGGCGGCCGGAGCGGGCACGCCGGTGAAGAAATTATAGGCATAGGGCGGCAGGTCGGCGCCGAGCTGGGTGTTGAAGCGCGCGAGACGCAACGCGCAGCACACGGCATAGAGCAGCGCCACGACCCAGCCGAGGCTCGATACCGAATGCAGCGTCCAGACATAGACGACGAGCGCGGGCGCGACCCCGAAGGAGACGAAGTCCGACAAGGAGTTCGAGCTCGGCGCCGAAATCCGACGTGGTTTTCAAGAGACGCGCGATGCGGCCGTCGAGGCCGTCGAGAATTCCGGCGAAGATGATCGCCGCCGCCGCCGTGCGGAAGTTGCGCTCGAGCGCCATGCGCATCGCGGTCATCCCGGCGCACAGCGCCAAGAGCGTCAGGATGTTGGGGATCAGCCGGTTGAAGGAGAGGCCGCGCATCGGCCGCACGCGCAAGCGCGGGCGCCGCATCTCAGTCGCTCCGTGCCGTGGCGCGCCGGCTCGGAGCTGCGCGCATCGGCCAGCACGGTCTCGCCGCCGATGGCGCGCTGGCCCGGCAGCACCAGCACGCCCCAGGCGACGGGCAAGTAGACTTCGGCGCGGCTGCCGAAGCGTATGAGGCCGATGCGCTGGCCGGCGATCACCTCCTCGCCTTCGCGAAGCGTCGAGACGATGCGGCGCGCGATGAGGCCCGCGATCTGGACCACGCCGATATCGCCCACCTCCGTCGTCAGCCGGATCGCCATGCGCTCATTGTCGCGGCTCGCCTTGTCGAGGCTCGCATTGAAGAATTTTCCCTCGGTGTAGGCGAGCTTCGCGACGCGGCCCGCCATCGGCGCGCGGTTGACATGGACATCGAATATGCTCATGAAAATCGCGATCCGCCGCATCGGCTCGGCGCCAAGGCTCAATTCGGGCGGCGGCGGCACCTCGTCGATCGCGAGCACCCGCCCGTCCGCCGGCGCCAGCACCAGACCGGCGCGCAACGGGCTCACCCGCCAGGGGTCGCGGAAGAAATACACGCACCACGCGGTCGCCAGAACGCCGAGCCGGCCGAGCGGCGGCCACAGCCAGAACAAGGCCACCGCCACCACGGCGAAGACCGCGATGAAGCGCCAGCCTTCCTTGTGGATGGGCGCGAACACGTGCCTCAGCAAGCTCACCTGCCTCTGCTTCAACCGTCGTCCCCGCGAAAGCGGGGACCCAGCGAAGCCCCTGGATGCCCGCTTGCGCGGGCATGACGAGAAGAGAAGTGCCCGTTCTAGCCGAAAAGCCGCGCGCCTTCTATCGCCCTTCGCGGCGCCAGGCCAGCAGCAAGGCGCCAACGGCGAGGACGAGCGCGAGGATTCCAGGCAGGAGCGGCGTCTCGCTCACGCCAGTGACGATATAATCGCCGTTCTCGCGCATTCCCATCCAGCCGCTCCCGGCGGCGCTGCGGCCCGGCCCGACGCGGCGGATCTCGGGCACCGCGCCCGACCCGATCCAGAAAGCGCCGCCGCCGGTGGCGGCAACGTCGGCCGCGACCTTATCGGTGGTGGCGCGGACATCGGCGAGCTCGATCGGGTTGAGCGCGCCGGCGGCGGCAAGCGCGGTGCGCGCGCCGTCGGTGACGCGGTAGAGGCCGCTCTCCGTGACCGGAATCGAAGCGGTGCTGCGCCCGCCGCTTTGCGGCGCGAGGGTCAGCGTCGTGGGCTTGCCGTCCGGCCCGGTCACTTGCACCGGGCTGTCGTCGGGCGCGAGGGATTGGCGGGTGACGACGAGGCGGTTGCCGTCCACTTCGGCGCGCAGATCGTTTTCCTCGAGGTCGGGCTCTTTCATCAGCCAATAGACCACGCGGCGCAGCAGCTCGGCCTGCGGCCCGCCGCCCTCGAAGCCGCGCGTCCACAGCCACATCTCGTCGGACAGCAGTTGCGCCACTCGGCCCTTGCCGACCCGGTCGAGCACGAGGAGGGGCCGGTCGCCCAGCCCGTCCATCACCGCCGTGCCGCGGTTGGCCTGCGCCTCGACGTCGAGGAACCAGCGTCCCCAGGGCGGCGTCTTCGACGGGTCGTCCGGCAAGCCGGGCAGGTCCGCGGTCACCGGATGGCGACGGCCCGCCGCGCTGACATGCGGCACATAGCCCTGCTCCAGCACGTTGCCGGTCGGCTCGGCCGGCAGCACCGTGCCCAGCGGCGTGCGATAGAGGCTCTCGGCCGTGCCGAAAGCGGGCCCCGCCGCGTCCAATAACGCGCCGCCGTTCTGGACATAGCGCGCGATGTTCTCGAGATAAACGGGCGGCAGCACGTTCTGCTGCTTGTAGCGGTCGAAGATGATGAGGTCGAACTGGTCGAGCTTCTCGTCGAACAGCTCGCGGATCGGAAACGCGATCAGCGACAGCTCGCGGATCGGGGTGCCGTCCTGCTTCTCGGGCGGCCGCAAAATGGTGAAATGGATGAGGTCAACCGAGGGATCGGATTTCAGGATGTTGCGCCAGGTCCGCTCGCCCGGATGGGGCTCGCCGGTGACGAGGAGCACCTTGAGGCGGTCGCGCACGCCGTTGACGACCAGCGCCGCTCGGTTGTTGTCGAGCGTCAGTTCGTGCGGTCCGGGCTCGACTTCGAGCTCGACCACATTGGGGCCGCCGTGATCGATCGGCACGGTTAGCGGCACGTCCTGGCCGACCGCGACCATGCGGGCGACCGCTTGCCCGCCATCCTTCCGCATCGTGAGGCGCGCCTCGCCGCTGCCGCCGCCCGGTAAATCCTCGACCCGGACGTTGAGCTGCACGTCCTTGCCGACGATGCCGAAGCTGGGCGCGTCCTTGACCACCAGCCTGCGGTCGGCCTCGCCCGGCTGCCCGGTGACGAGGACATGCAAGGGCGCGTCGAGCGCCAATTGCGCCGGCGGCGGCATGTCGTGAACCTCGCCGTCGGTGATCATGATCGCTCCGGCGACGCGCTGGCGCGGCACGTCCGAGAGCGTGCGCGCCAGCGCCGTGTACAGCTGGGTGCCGGTATCGGCCATGGGAGCATCGGGGTCGGGCGCGCCGGCATGAACGACGCGGACATCGAGATCCTTGAAGGCGGCGAGGCGCTGCGTCACCGTTTCGAGCGCTCGGTCGGCCTCGCCGCGGCGGTCGCCGATGCGCATGCTCGGCGAGTCGTCGACGACGACAACGGCCACGTCCTTTTGCGGCGCGCGTTGCTCCTCGACGATCGAGGGATCGAGCAGGATGAGCGCCAGCATCGCCATAGCCAGGAGCCGCCAGGCCGTGCCGCGCGCGCGCCTCACGCCGCCATAGGCGAGGATCAGCGCGGCGAGGCCGGCGAACCCCGCGATCACCGCCCAGGGCAACAGCGGCGCCACCGCGATGCTATAACCGCCGAAATTTCCGATCGCGTTCATTGCCCGAGCCGCTCCAGGATCGCCGGGACATGAACCTGGTCGTTCTTGTAATTGCCGGTGAGCGCGTACATCACCAGGTTGACGCCGAACCGATAGGCCAATTCGCGTTGCCGCTCGCCGCCCGGCACCGCGGCGTGAAGCGGCGCGCCGCTCGCATCCACCGCCCAGGCGCCGGCCCAGTCGTTGCTGCCGACGAGCACGCTGGCCACGCCGTCATTGACCTGGTCCTCCGACGGCTCGACCCACAGCGTCCCGCCGGCCCAGCGGCCGGGAAACTCCTGCAGCAGATAAAACGATTTCGTCAGGATGTGATCGGGCGGCACCGGCATCAGCGGCGGATATCGAGCCCGCCGGCGATCTGCTGCAACCGCGCTTGCGTCGCCGCCGCCGTGAGCGCCGTGCTTTGACCTTGATCTTGCGTATCGAAGAGGATCGTGCCGCCGGTCGCGAGGTAGCGGTTGATGCGCTCGACCGCTTGCGCCGAGGGCGGCGCCTCGCCCGACACCACCGGCCAATAGAGCAGCGGAAAGAAGATCAGCTCGTCACGCTCGACATCGACCGCCATCGGGTCGCCCGCCTCGACCGAGCTGCGCTGGTTGAGGACGTTGGCGGAACCGACGAGCCCCGCCCGCGCCTCGGCATCGACCGCGGCGATGCCGGTGGCGACATAAGCGAGGTGGAATCCGGTGGTCGCCTGAATGGCGAAGCTGTCGTTGCCTTGCGCCCGCGCCGGATGCGCCGCCGCCAATAGCAGCAGGACCGCGCCCCCCGCGAGCGGCGCGAGCAGCAGATAGGCCGCCGCGCCGCGCTTTAGCGCGATGCCCGGCAGCAGCCCGCGCAGCGCATAGGCGATCAGGAGATCGATCAGGCCGAGCGCCAGGGCCGCCGCCAGCAGGCCGGGGCGGAAATCGACTTCGGGCCCGCGCGCGTAAGAGGTCCGCGCCACGCCCGGGGGCAATTCCGGCAACCGGGCGAAAACCTTCACCGCCGGCGCGAGGTTGAGCGCCTGGCGCGCATCCTCGGTGCCATAGAAGCCGGGCGGATATTTCGCCGACGCAACGGTGTTGAGGAGGCCGCCCGCTGGGATGGTCGCGGCCGTGGCCGGCGCCCGCCCGAGGCTGCCGTAACCGTCGAGGGTCTCGACCGGCGGCAGCGCCTTGTCGCTGGTGCCGGCGACGCCCTGGCTGAGGGCTACGATCCGGCGCAGCATGTCACGAAGAGCCCCGACAAGCCGAGCGTCCACCATTCCGGATCGCCGGTCGTGTGGACGAGGATCAGCCAGCCCTTGCCCTGCTTTTCGGCGGTGACCAAGGGCGTGCCGTCGCTGAGCCGCGCCCAGGTCTTGTCGCCGAGATCGAGCGTCGGCTCGGCCAGCACCTGGCGCGACACGGTCACGTCCGGCGGGATGTCGAGCCCGGCAAAGGGGCTCGTCGCGTCGAAGGGCGCGAGCGCCGCTGGCTTCTCCCAAGACAGCGCGCCGCCCAAGGTCCGCCCGCCGCGCCGCAGCGTCACGGGCAGCAGATCGTCGTCGGTCGCCTCGGCGAGATGCGGGCCCGCGAAGCGCAGCACGGTGCCCCCTGCATTCATCCATTTGACGATCGCGTCCTTCTCGGCCGGGCCGGACGGCGAAATGTCCGGCAGCGCCAGCACCGCGATCTGGCCTTTGAGCAGGGTCGCGACATCGCCCTCGCGTACCTCGCTGAAAGGGCTGAGCGCCTTCCCCAAATAATAGGCGCCGCTCAA